>NZ_JANFNH010000061.1 GCF_024436055.1 Streptantibioticus rubrisoli
GGTAGCCATCCAGGCCTCGGAGGAGGAGGTTACGCCGCTGCTGGTCGAGGGCGTGAGCATCGCCGCGATCAACGGCCCCACATCTGTCGTCATCGCGGGCGATGAGTCCGCAGTTATGGAGATCGCTGCGGGCTTTGAGTCGCAGGGCCGTAAGGCCAAGCGCCTGACCGTCAGCCACGCGTTCCATTCCCCGCACATGGACGGCATGCTGGACGCCTTCCACGAGGTGGCCGCCAGCCTCACCTACCAGGCCCCCCGCATCCCGATCGTCTCCACCCTCACCGGCGCCCTGGTCGCCCCCGAGGAGATCCGCACCCCCGACTACTGGACCCGCCACGTGCGCCAGGCCGTTCGGTTCCTCGACGGCATCCGCGCCCTGGAGGCCGAGGGCGTCACGACGTACATCGAACTGGGCCCGGACGGTGTGCTGTCGGCGATGGCGCAGGACTGCGTCACGCAATCCGGTGCCGCGACCTTCACCGCCGCACTGCGACGGGACCGCTCCGAGCCCGAAACCGTGACTGCCGCGCTGGCCCGGGCGCACGTCAACGGCGTGCCCGTGGACTGGAAGCCGTACTTCACCGGCACCGGTGCCCGCCGCGTCGACCTGCCCACGTATGCCTTCCAGCGTCAGCGCTACTGGCTGGAGAGCCCCACCTCACCGGCCCAGGGCACCCCGGCCATCGCCGACTCGGTGGACGCCCGCTTCTGGGAAGCCATCGAGCGCGACGACTGGTCCTCCCTCGCGGCCGAGTTGGCCGTGGATGCGGATCAGCCGATGAGTGCCGTGGCGCCCGCGCTGTCGGCGTGGCGTCGACAGCAGCGTGAGCGGTCGGCGGTGGACGGCTGGCGGTACCGGGTGACGTGGAAGCCGCTCACCGAGCGCCCCACGCAGGCACTGACCGGAACCTGGCTGCTCGTGGTCCCTGCGAGCAAGGCCGACGACGAACTGGTCACCACCATCACCCAGACGCTGTCCACCAAGGGCGTCGACGTCCAACACATCACCATCGACGCCGCCAACACCACCCGCTTCGAACTGGCAACACACCTCACCGAAGCCGAAACCGAAACCGCAGAAGCGAACGGCGTGCTGTCACTGCTCGCCCTGGACGAGCCGAACGGCCTGACCGCTTCCGCCACTTTGGTGCAGGCACTGGATGACGCGGGTGTCTCCGGGGCCCTGTGGTGTGTGACGTCGGGTGCGGTGTCCACTCTGGCGTCCGACCGGCTGCGTGATGTCAATCAGGCGGCGGTCTGGGGCTTCGGCCGGGGTGTCGCACTGGAGTATCCGGAACGCTGGGGTGGCCTGGTCGACCTGCCCGAGGTGCTGGACGCGCGGGCTGCCGGGCGGCTGGTGGACGTACTGGCGGGCCTGGGCGGCGAGGACCAGGTGGCGGTGCGTGCCTCTGGTGTCTTCGGCCGCAGGTTGGTACGCGCCGGAGTTGGCGCGGTGTGCAGCACTGCCACATGGCAACCGCAGGGTACGGTGCTGGTCACCGGCGGCACAGGTGCGTTGGGTGCCGAGGTCGCCCGCTGGCTGGTGGCCAACGGTGCCGAGCACGTCCTGCTCACCAGCCGACGAGGCATGGACGCCCCCGGAGCGGCCGAACTCCACGCCGAGTTGACCGCCACCGGAGCCCGGGTCACGATCGCGGCCTGCGACGCGGCCGACCGCCACGCCCTCGCCGAACTCCTCACCACCATCCCGACCGAGCACCCACTGACCGCCGTACTGCACACCGCAGGCGTCCTGGACGACGGCGTCCTCGACGCGCTCACCCCCGAGCGCTTCGCCACCGTGCTGCGCGCCAAGGCAGTCTCCGCCCACAACCTGCACGAACTCACCCGCGACCACGACCTCTCCGCCTTCGTGCTCTTCTCGTCCATGAGCGGCACCGTCGGTGGCGCCGGGCAGACCAACTACGCCGCTGCCAACGCCTACTTGGACGCGCTGGCCGAACAGCGCCGCGCCGACGGGCTGCCCGCGACCTCCATCGCCTGGGGGCCTTGGGCCGACGGCGGCATGGCTGCCGACGGTGTGCTCCAGCGGCGGCTACGGCGTGAAGGCATGCCGCCGATGGCACCGGCGTTGGCCATCCGCGCCCTGACTCAGGCCATCGAGCACGGCGACGCGACAGTCACCGTCGCCGACATCGACTGGGACCTCTTCGTTCCCGCGATCACGGCGGCACGGCGCAGCAACCTGTTCGCGGAACTACGCAACACCGGATCTCTTCCGGAATCGGCGGCTGCGGCAGTCAGCCTCCGCAGCTCGGCCACCGAATCCACCTCGCTGGTCGAGCGGTTGGCCGGACTGACCGAGGCGGAACGCGACAAGGAATTGCTGGACTTGGTCCGCACGCAGGTCGCGGCGGTGCTCGGACACGACGGCGCGAACGATGTCGAGGCGGGTCGTGCGTTCCGGGAACTCGGCTTCGACTCGCTGACCGCAGTCGAACTCCGTAACCGGCTCGGTGCTGCGACAGACCTGCGGCTCCCGGCGACATTGATCTACGACTACCCGACGGCTTCGGCTCTCGCGGCCTACCTGCGTGGAGAGTTGCTGGGCGCGGACACCGCTGCGAGCGGCGCGCTGTCGGGCGCCGTTGCCACGACGGCCGATGACGATCCGATCGTGATCGTGTCGATGAGCTGCCGCTTCCCCGGCGGCGTACGGTCGCCCGAGGAACTGTGGCGACTGCTCGTCTCCGGCGAAGACGCCATTTCCGAGTTTCCGACCGACCGTGGCTGGGACGTCGAGTCGCTCTACGACTCGGACCCCGGCCAGGCCGGTAAGACATACACCCGTGAAGGCGGTTTCCTTGGCGACGCTGCCCAGTTCGACGCGTCGTTCTTCGGGATCAGCCCGCGTGAGGCGCTGGCGATGGACCCGCAGCAGCGGCTGCTGCTGGAAACCTCATGGGAGGCCTTCGAGCGCGCGGGCATCGACCCCGACACCCTGCGCGGCAGCCAGGCCGGTGTCTTCATCGGCACCAACGGCCAGGACTACCTCTCACTGCTGATGAAGGCCCCCGAGGGCCTTGAGGGCCACCTCGGCACGGGCAACGCGGCCAGCGTGGTCTCCGGGCGCATCGCTTACGTCTTCGGCCTCGAAGGCCCGGCTGTCACCGTCGACACCGCGTGCTCGTCCTCGCTGGTCGCGCTGCACTGGGCGGCACAGGCCATCCGTAACGGCGAATGCTCCCTCGCCCTGGTCGGCGGTGTGACCGTCATGACCACACCCGAGAACTTCGTTGACTTCAGCCGTCAGCGCGGCCTTGCGGCGGACGGGCGCATCAAAGCCTTCGCTGCGGGTGCGGATGGTACGGGGTGGGGTGAGGGTGTTGGCATGCTGCTGGTGGAGCGGCTGTCGGACGCTCGTCGCAATGGCCACCCGGTGCTGGCGGTGGTGCGTGGTAGTGCCATCAACCAGGATGGTGCGAGTAACGGCCTTACGGCGCCTAATGGTCCGTCGCAGCAGCGGGTGATTCGGCAGGCGTTGGCGTCTGCTGGTCTTTCGGCTGTGGATGTGGACGCGGTGGAGGCGCACGGTACGGGTACCACGTTGGGTGATCCGATCGAGGCGCAGGCGTTGCTGGCCACGTATGGGCAGGATCGGGTCGGGGAGCGGCCGCTGTGGCTTGGTTCGATCAAGTCGAACATCGGTCATACGCAGGCGGCGGCTGGTGTGGCCGGTGTGATCAAGATGGTGTTGGCGATGCGGCATGGTGTGTTGCCGCGCACCCTGCATGTGGATGAGCCGACGCCGCATGTGGACTGGTCGACGGGTGCGGTCTCGCTGCTGACGGAGTCGGTGCCGTGGCCGGAGACCGGACAACCGCGCCGAGCCGGTGTGTCCTCGTTCGGTATCAGCGGTACCAACGCACACACGATCATCGAGCAGGCCCCGGAACCGGACGACGACATCACGGCGGATGACGGTGTTGAGTTCCCCGTACTGCCGTATGTGCTCTCGGCAAAGAGCGAGGCAGGACTACGGGAGCAGGCTGAGCGCCTCCACCTGCACATCTCCGCGCAGCCTGAACTGGCGTCGGTCGACATCGCGTACTCGCTAGCCGCCGGCCGCGCCGGGCTGGATCGGCGTGCGGCTGTGGTCGCTGGTGACCGGGATGGGTTGCTGGGTGGGCTGGAGGCGCTGGCTGAGGGTCGTAGTGCCTCTGGTGTGGTTGAGGGTTCGCTGGTGGGTGGGAAGTTGGCGTTCCTGTTCACTGGTCAGGGCAGTCAGCGGCTGGGTATGGGTCGTGAGTTGTATGCGGCGTATCCGGTGTTCGCGGATGCGTTGGATGCGGTGTGCGCGGTGCTGGATGGGCATCTTGAGCGGCCGTTGTATGACGTGGTGTTCGGGTCGGATGCCGGGTTGTTGGATCAGACGGTTTACACGCAGCCTGCGTTGTTCGCGGTTGAGGTGGCGTTGTTCCGGTTGGTGGAGTCGTGGGGGCTGCGGCCTGACTTCCTGGCTGGGCACTCGATCGGTGAGCTGGCTGCGGCGCATGTGGCGGGTGTGTTGTCGCTGGATGATGCGTGTGCGTTGGTGGCGGCTCGTGGCCGTTTGATGCAGGAGCTGCCGTGCAGCGGTGGGGCGATGGTGGCGGTGCAGGCGTCCGAGGACGAGGTCGTCCCGCTGCTGGTTGGGGGCGTGAGCATTGCTGCGATCAATGGGCCGTCGTCGGTGGTGATCGCGGGTGACGAGTCCGCCGTGTTGGAGATCGCTTCCGGTTTCGAGGCGCGGGGTCGTAAGACCAAGCGTCTGACCGTCAGCCATGCGTTCCATTCGCCGCGTATGGACGGCATGTTGGAGGCGTTCCGCGAGGTGGCCGCGGGCTTGTCGTATGAGGCGCCGCGGATTCCGATCGTCTCGAACCTCACCGGTGCTGTGGTCTGCGCCGAGGAGATCTGTGCCCCGGAGTTCTGGGTGCGCCATGTGCGTGAGGCGGTCCGGTTCCTCGATGGTATGCGGGTGTTGGAGGCCGAGGGTGTGGCGACGTTCGTCGAGCTCGGCCCGGATGGTGTGTTGTCGGCCATGGCGCAGGAGTGCGTCACGGTCGAGGACGCGGTGTTCGTTCCCGTGCTGCGTCGCGACCGGTCCGAGGCGGAGTCGCTGACCGCTGCCCTGGCCCATTCCTTCGTGCGTGGCATAGCCGTTGACTGGGCCTCCTTCTTCGCCGGAACCACGGCACGCCGGGTGGATCTGCCCACGTATGCCTTCCAGCGGCAGCGCTTTTGGCCGGACGTTGCTGCTGTGACGAGCGGTGACCCGGAGTCGATCGGTTTGGGTGTTGCTGGTCATCCGTTGCTGGGTGCTGCGGTGGGGTTGGCTGGTAGTGGTGGTTTCCTGTTTACGGGTGTGTTGTCTGCTGGTTCGCGTGGGTGGGTTGCGGATCATGTGGTGTTGGGCTCGGTGTTGTTGCCGGGTACGGCGTTTGTGGAGTTGGCGGTTCATGCGGGTGCTGCGGTGGGGGTGGAGCGGCTTGAGGAGCTGACGTTGGAGGCGCCGTTGGTGCTTCCTTCCGGTGTGGGTGTGCGGTTGCAGTTGGTGGTGGAGGCTGCGGACGCGTCGGGGCGTCGGGGTTTTGCGGTGCATTCGCGGCGGCGTGATGCGGTGGCGGGTGAGCCGTGGGTGCGGCATGCCACGGGTGTGTTGGCTCCTGGTGTGGTGCCGGTTGGCGGGGATTTGGCGGTGTGGCCGCCGCAGGGTGCGGTGCCGGTTGCGGTTGATGGGTTGTATGGGGAGTTGGCGGAGGCTGGTCTGGCGTATGGGCCGGTCTTTCGTGGGCTTCGTGCGGTGTGGCGGCGGGATGGTGATCTGTTCGCCGAGGTCGCGTTGCCGCAGGAGGCGCGGGAGGAGGCGGGCGAGTACGGGCTGCACCCCGCACTGCTCGACGCCGCGCTCCACTCGCTTGGTCTGGCCCAGGACTCGGCGCAGTCGACCTCCGAAGCACTGTTGCCGTTCGCGTGGAGTGGTGTCTCGCTGTACGCGGTGGGGGCCTCGACGCTTCGGGTGCGGCTTTCCGAGCTGCGGCCGGGTGCGGTGTCGCTGCTGGTGGCTGATGGTTCCGGTCAGTTGGTGGCGTCCGTTGACTCGGTGGCGTTGCGTGCGGCTTCGGCTGAGCAGGTACGAGCCGCCGCCGGTGCCGGACATCATGAGTCACTCTTCCAGTTGGAGTGGACCCCGGTCCCGGCGCCCGCTGCTCGGGAGACGACACGCGACCAGTGGGCCGTCGTGGGCGGTCTGGAGGAGTGGGCGGACCTGGCCAAGGCCGTTGCCTCCGGGGCGTCGCCCGTTCCCGACAACGTACTGATCGACTGCGGCTCGCAGACGTCCGAGGCCTCCGCTGACGCGGTCCGGGGTGCTACGCATCGTGTGTTGGGTTTGCTCCAGGCGTGGTTGGCGGATGAGCGGTTCGCTGATTCGCGTTTGGTGTTGGTCACTCGGGGTGCTGTGGAGGCGGTTCCGGGTGAAGGGGTTCGGGATCTGGCGTTTGCGGCTGCGAGGGGGCTGTTCCGCTCGGCGCAGTCGGAGAACCCCGGCCGCCTGGTACTGCTCGACATCGACGAGAACGCGGTACCGCAGGATGCCCTGAACCTCCTGTCGCTGGACGAGCCGGAGTTGGCGGTGCGCGGTGGTGTGGTGCGTGCGCCACGTCTTGTACGTGTGCCGGTGAGCGGGGACGCGGACGCGCCGGGTGTCTTCGATGGTGAGGGCACGGTGCTGGTCACCGGTGCCACGGGCACGCTGGGTGGTCTGGTCGCCCGGCACCTGGTGGTCGAGCACGGCGTTCGGCACCTGCTGCTGACCAGTCGGCGTGGGCTGGACGCTGATGGTGCAGCAGAACTGCTGGCGGAGCTGCGCGAGTTGGGTGCCCGGGCTGAGTTGGTGGCGTGTGATGTGGCTGACCGGGAGGCGTTGGCGGGTCTGCTGGGTTCGGTGCCGGTGGAGCGTCCGTTGGTGGGCGTGGTGCATGCCGCGGGTGTGTTGGATGACGGTGTGGTTTCGTCGTTGACGCCGGAGCGGGTGGACGGGGTGTTGCGTCCGAAGGTGGATGCGGCGCTGCATCTGCATGAGTTGACGCGGGATGCTGGTCTGCGGGCGTTTGTGTTGTTCTCTGGTGCGGCTGCGGCGTTCGGTGCTGCAGGGCAGGGGAGTTACGCGGCGGCGAACGCGTTCTTGGAGGCGTTGGCGCAGCGGCGGCGTGCGGAAGGTCTGCCTGCCACCGCGTTGGCGTGGGGCCTGTGGGCGCAGGCCAGCGGCATGACCGGCAGCCTGGACGAGGTGGATCTGCGCCGCATCACACGCGGTGGTGTCGCCCCCTTGTCCTCCGACGAAGGCTTGGCGCTCTTCGATGCCGCTGGCGCGGTGGACCAGGCCGTCCTGCTACCGATGCGGCTCGACCTCGCCGCGTTGCGCGCGGAGGCCGCGGCGACCGGTGTCGTACCGGCGCTGTTGCGTGGCCTGGTGCGGACGCCGATACGCCGTGCCGTTGCCGCAGATGGCGCGGCAGATGGCAACTCGCTGGCGCAGCGACTCGTCAGCATGGACCAGGACGAGCGGGACCGCACCCTGGTGGAACTGGTCTGCGTCCGGGTCGCGGCAGTGTTGGGTTACGCCGGACCGGAGGCAGTCGAAGCAGGCCGCGCCTTCAAGGAGTTGGGTTTTGACTCGCTGACGGCGGTGGAGCTGCGCAACGATCTGAAGACGGTCACGGGGCTGCGGCTTCCGGCTACGTTGGTCTTCGATTATCCGACTCCTGCGGACCTGGCCCGGTTCCTGCGCGATGAGCTGGTGGGCGCGGACGAGCCGCAGGCCGTTGTCGCGACGCGTCGTGATGTGTCGGCGTCGGTCGAGGATGACCTCATTGCGATTGTGGGGATGAGTTGTCGGTTCCCTGGTGGTGTGCAGTCGCCTGAGGATTTGTGGCAGTTGGTGCTGTCGGGTGGGGATGGGGTTTCCGGGTTCCCGGTGGATCGTGGCTGGGATCTGGAGCGGTTGTATCACCCGGATCCGGATCATGCGGGTACGTCGTACACGCGTGAGGGTGGGTTCTTGCATGGTGCGGGCGAGTTCGATCCGGGGTTCTTCGGGATTTCGCCGCGTGAGGCGTTGGCGATGGATCCGCAGCAGCGGTTGCTGCTGGAAACCTCGTGGGAGGCGTTCGAGCGGGCGGGTATCGACCCGGTGTCGATGCGGGGTAGCCGCACGGGTGTGTTCGCGGGGGTGATGTACCACGACTACCTCGCGGGCCTGGCGGAGTTCCCCGAAGGCGTTGAGGGCTATATCGGTACCGGTAACGCGGGCAGTATCGCCTCCGGCCGCGTCGCCTACACCCTCGGCCTCGAAGGCCCGGCCGTGACCGTCGACACGGCGTGCTCGTCCTCGTTGGTCGCGCTGCACTGGGCGATCCAAGCCCTTCGCCAGGGCGAGTGTTCGATGGCGTTGGCTGGTGGTGTGGCGGTGATGGCCACGCCGGAGACGTTCATTGACTTCAGCCGTCAGCGTGGGTTGTCGGTGGACGGCCGGTGCAAGTCGTTCGCCGAGGCGGCGGATGGTACGGGGTGGGGTGAGGGTGTTGGCATGCTGCTGGTGGAGCGGCTGTCCGATGCCCGCAGGAATGGTCACCCGGTGTTGGCGGTGGTGCGGGGTAGTGCGATCAACCAGGACGGTGCGAGCAACGGGCTGACCGCGCCTAATGGCCCGTCGCAGCAGCGGGTGATCCGGCAGGCGTTGGCGTCCGCTGGCCTTTCGGCGTCCGAGGTTGACGCCGTGGAGGCGCACGGTACCGGTACCACGCTG
This sequence comes from Streptantibioticus rubrisoli, assembly GCF_024436055.1. GTDB lineage: Bacteria > Actinomycetota > Actinomycetes > Streptomycetales > Streptomycetaceae > Streptantibioticus_A > Streptantibioticus_A rubrisoli. Next base: position 8,813 of record NZ_JANFNH010000061.1, read on the forward strand.
GGTGATCCGATCGAGGCGCAGGCGCTGATCGCCACCTACGGGCAGGACCGTCCCGAGGGCCAGCCGCTCTACCTGGGTTCGATCAAGTCGAACATCGGCCATACCCAGGCGGCCGCGGGGGTGGCCGGTGTGATCAAGATGGTGATGGCGATGCGGCATGGTGTGCTGCCGCAGACCCTGCATGTGGACGAGCCGTCGCGGAAGATCGAGTGGTCCCAGGGGGCTGTGTCACTGTTGACGCAGTCCCGGCCCTGGCCGCAGGCCAACCGGCCGCGCCGGGCGGGTGTGTCCTCGTTCGGTATCAGTGGTACCAACGCGCACACGATCATCGAACAGGCCCCCGAGACGGACATTCCGGCCACGCAGGCGGTCACTCCGCCGGTGGTGCCGGTGGTTCTGTCGGCCAAGGGTGGGGAGGCGTTGCGGGAGCAGGCCCGGCGGCTTCGCGTTCATGTGCTGGCTGATGGTGGTGCTGGGCTGGTTGATGTGGGTTTCTCGTTGGCGGTCGGTCGTGCGGTCTTTGAGGACCGTGCGGTGGTCGTCGCCCACGGCCGGGAGGAGTTGCTGGCCGGGCTGGAGGCTGTGGCCCAGGGCCGTGAGACGGCTGGTGTGGTCCAGGGTTCGCCGGTCGGTGGCAAGGTGGCGTTCCTGTTCACCGGGCAGGGCAGCCAGCGCATCGGAATGGGCCGCGAACTCTACGAGGCCTACCCCGTCTTCGCTGAGGCGCTGGACGCGGTGTGTGAGCGGTTTGAGATGCCGCTGCGGGATGTGATTTTCGGGGTTGATGGTGGCCTGCTGGATCAGACCGCCTACACCCAGCCCGCGCTGTTCGCGGTTGAGGTGGCGCTTTTCCGGCTCGTTGAGTCGTGGGGGCTGCGGCCGGACTTCCTGGCCGGGCATTCCATTGGCGAGTTGGCCGCTGCGCATGTGGCGGGTGTGTTGTCGCTGGATGACGCGTGTGCGTTGGTGGCGGCGCGTGGCCGCCTGATGCAGGAACTCCCCGGCGGCGGCGCGATGGTAGCCATCCAGGCCTCGGAGGAGGAGGTTACGCCGCTGCTGGTCGAGGGCGTGAGCATCGCCGCGATCAACGGCCCCACATCTGTCGTCATCGCGGGCGATGAGTCCGCAGTTATGGAGATCGCTTCTGGTTTTGAGGCGCAGGGCCGTAAGGCCAAGCGCCTGACCGTCAGCCACGCGTTCCATTCCCCGCACATGGACGGCATGCTGGACGCCTTCCATGAGGTGGCGGCGGGATTGTCGTTTGACGACCCCCGCATCCCGATCGTCTCCACCCTCACCGGCGCCCTGGTCGCCCCCGAGGAGATCCGCACCCCCGACTACTGGACCCGCCACGTGCGCCAGGCCGTCCGGTTCCTCGACGGCATCCGCGCCCTGGAGGCCGAGGGCGTCACGACGTACATCGAACTGGGCCCGGACGGCGTGCTGTCGGCAATGGCACAGGACTGCGTCACGCAATCCGGTGCCGCGACCTTCACCGCCGCACTGCGACGGGACCGCTCCGAGCCCGAAACCGTGACTGCCGCCCTGGCTCAGGCGCACGTCAACGGCGTGTCCGTGCACTGGAAGTCGTACTTCACCGGCACCGGTGCCCGCCGCGTTGACCTACCCACGTATGCCTTCCAGCGTCAGCGCTACTGGCTGGAGAGCCCCACCTCACCGGCCCAGGCCACCCCGGCCATCGCCGACTCGGTGGACGCCCGCTTCTGGGAAGCCATCGAGCGCGAGGACCTGGCGTCTCTGGCTGCCACTCTCGACGTGGACACCGCAGAAGACAGCGCACTGGAAGCCGTGCTACCGGCGCTGTCGGCGTGGCGTCGACAGCAGCGTGAGCGGTCGGCGGTGGACGGCTGGCGGTACCGGGTGACGTGGAAGCCGCTCACCGAGCGCCCCACGCAGGCACTGACCGGAACCTGGCTGCTCGTCGTCCCCACGAGCAAGGCCGACGACGAACTGGTCACCACCATCACCCAGGCCCTGTCCACCAAGGGCGTCGACGTCCAACACATCACCATCGACGCCGCCAACACCACCCGCTCCGAACTGGCAACACACGTCACCGAAGCCGAAACCGAAACCGCAGAAGCGAACGGCGTGCTGTCACTGCTCGCCCTGGACGAGCCGACAGCCGTCGTGGCCACCGCGTTGCTGACGCAGGCGCTGGGCGACGCCGGAGTCGACGCACCGCTGTGGTGTGTGACGCGGGGCGCGGTGTGCGTGGGTCGCTCCGATCGGTTGGCCAGCGCTGATCAGGCCGCCGTCTGGGGGCTCGGCAGGGTTGCCGCGATGGAGTTGCCGGGGCGGTGGGGTGGTCTGGTGGACCTGCCCGAAACCCTGGACGAACGGACCGCGGGCCGTCTGGCCTCCGTGCTGGCGGGGATTGGCGACGAGGACCAGGTCGCGGTACGCCCGGCCGGAACCTTTGGCCGCAGGCTCGTCCGCGCCTCGCAGGACGGCGCCGAGGGCAACCCGTGGACGCCGACCGGTACGGTGCTGGTCACCGGCGGCACAGGTGCGTTGGGTGCCGAGGTCGCCCGCTGGCTGGTGGCCAACGGTGCCGAGCACGTCCTGCTCACCAGCCGACGAGGCATGGACGCCCCCGGAGCGGCCGAACTCCACGCCGAGTTGACCGCCACCGGAGCCCGGGTCACGATCGCGGCCTGCGACGCGGCCGACCGCCACGCCCTCGCCGAACTCCTCACCACCATCCCGACCGAGCACCCACTGACCGCCGTACTGCACACCGCAGGCGTCCTGGACGACGGCGTCCTCGACGCGCTCACCCCCGAGCGCTTCGCCACCGTGCTGCGCGCCAAGGCAGTCTCCGCCCACAACCTGCACGAACTCACCCGCGACCACGACCTCTCCGCCTTCGTGCTCTTCTCGTCGATCAGCGGCACGCTCGGCAGCACCGGCCAGGCCAACTACGCCGCTGCTAACGCCTACTTGGACGCGCTGGCCGAACAGCGCCGCGCCGACGGGCTGCCCGCGACCTCCATCGCCTGGGGCGCCTGGGCAGCGGGCATGGCGGCGGACGGCGAGATCGAACAGCGGATGCGGCGCGGCGGTGTGCCGCCGATGGCACCGGAGTTGGCGATCCGCGCACTGCGCCAGGCCGTCGAACTGGGCGAGCCGACGCTGACCGTCTCGGACTTCGACTGGGAGCGACTGGCCCCCGGTCTTGGCGCCGTCCGTCCGAGCCCGCTGATCGGCGAACTTCCGGAAGCCCAGCGTGCGTTGGCCAGCAAGGAAGCCACAACGCCCGCGAATGCCGGGTCGTCGGTGGCGGAACGGCTAGCTGGGCTGTCCGGTACGGAACAGGACCGCATGCTGCTGGACCTGGTGCGTACCCATGTCTCCGCGGTGCTCGGGCACAGCGGCTCCGCGTCGATCGAGGCGGACCGGGCGTTCAAGGAGTTGGGCTTCGACTCGCTCACCGCCGTGGAACTGCGCAACCGCCTTGGCGCCGCCACGGGTGTGGACCTCCCGGCGACGCTGGTCTTCGACTACCCGACCGCCTCCGCGCTCGCGGGCTTCCTGCGGTCAGAACTGGTGGGCGCGCAGACCGCCGTCGCAGGTCCGGTCTCGCAGGCAGTGGATGACGATCCGATCGCGATCGTGGCGATGAGCTGCCGTTTCCCCGGGGGTGTGCGCAGCCCAGAAGAACTGTGGCAGCTGCTGGTCTCCGGCGGCGACGCGATCGGGGACTTCCCGACCGACCGTGGCTGGGACCTCGCACGGCTCTACGACTCCGACCCGGAGAAGCAGGGCACGTTCTATGCGCGCGGCGGCGGATTCCTCTACGACGTGGCCGACTTCGACCCGGCCTTCTTCGGTATCTCGCCGCGTGAGGCGTTGGCGATGGACCCGCAGCAGCGGCTGCTGCTGGAAACCTCGTGGGAGGTCTTCGAGCGGGCCGGGATCGATCCGGTGGCGTTGCGCGGTAGTCAGGCCGGTGTCTTCGTCGGCTCGAACGGCCAGGACTACGACTCGTTCCTGCAGGCCGTACCGGATGGCATCGAGGGATATCTCGGCACCGGCAACGCGGCCAGCGTCGTCTCCGGTCGCCTCGCGTATGTCTTCGGCCTGGAAGGCCCGGCGGTCACGGTCGACACCGCTTGCTCGTCCTCGCTGGTGGCGCTGCACTGGGCGATCCAGGCGCTGCGCAACGGTGAGTGTGAGCTGGCGTTGGCCGGTGGTGTGACGGTGATGTCCTCACCGGGTGCCTTCATCGAGTTCAGCCGCCAGCGTGGTTTGGCGGAGGACGGGCGAGTCAAGGCGTTCGCCGCGGGTGCGGATGGCACGGGGTGGGGCGAAGGCGTCGGCATGCTGCTGGTGGAGCGGCTGTCGGACGCCCGGCGCAATGGTCACCCGGTGTTGGCGGTGGTGCGGGGTAGTGCGATCAACCAGGATGGTGCGAGTAACGGCCTTACGGCGCCTAATGGTCCGTCGCAGCAGCGGGTGATTCGGCAGGCGTTGGCGTCCGCAGGTCTTTCGGCTGTGGATGTGGACGCGGTGGAGGCGCACGGTACGGGTACCACGTTGGGTGACCCGATCGAGGCGCAGGCGTTGCTGGCCACGTACGGGCAGGACCGGCCTGAGGGTCGGCCGCTGTACCTGGGTTCGATCAAGTCGAACATCGGTCATACGCAGGCGGCGGCTGGTGTGGCCGGGGTCATCAAGATGGTGCTGGCGATGCGGCACGGTCTGCTGCCGCAGACGCTGCACGTGGATGAGCCGACGCCGCACGTGGACTGGGCGGCCGGTGAGATCGCGCTACTGACCGAGGCCGTGCCGTGGCCGGAGACGCAGGGACCGCGTAGGGCAGCCGTCTCCTCCTTCGGCTTCAGCGGCACCAACGCGCACACCGTCCTGGAACAGGCCCCCGCGGACGACACGGCCCAAGAGCAGCCCACGGCACCGCCCGCCGTGCAGTCCTGGACCCTGTCCGCCAAGGGCGCCGACGCACTACGCGCCCAGGCCGAGCGGCTGCGGGCACACCTGGTTGCCAACCCGGGTGTGGCCGCCACCGACATCGGGTACTCGCTGGCCACAGCACGTACCGCCCTGGAACAGCGGGCGGTCGTGGTGGGCCGGGACCGTACCGAACTCCTCAGCGGCCTGGAAGCGTTGACACGGAGCGAGTCCGCCCCAGCACTGATCCAGGGCGTGGCCAACGACGGACGCACCGCGTTCCTGTTCACGGGGCAGGGCAGTCAGCGGCTCGGTATGGGTCGGGAGTTGTATGCGGCGTATCCGGTGTTCGCGGATGCGTTGGACGCGGTGGTCGCCGAGTTGGCCGCGCGCCTTGAACGGCCGTTGTACGACGTGCTGTTCGGTGACGACAGTGCCTTGCTGAACCAGACGGCCTACACGCAGCCTGCGTTGTTCGCCATCGAAGTGGCGCTGTTCCGGCTGCTGGAGTCGTGGGGCCTGAAGCCTGACTTCTTGGCCGGGCACTCGATTGGTGAGTTGGTGGCGGCACACGTTTCTGGAGTGTTGTCGCTGGCGGACGCATGCGCGTTGGTTGCGGCTCGTGGTCGTCTGATGCAGGAGCTTCCCGGTGGCGGCGCGATGGTGGCCGTGCAGGCGACGGAGGACGAGGTGGCTGCCGTGTTGACCGATCGGGTTGACATCGCGGCGGTCAACGGTCCTACGTCGGTGGTGATCGCGGGTGATGAGCCGACGGTGTTGGAGATCGCCGCGGGTTTTGAGGAGCGGGGGCGTAAGACCAAGCGCCTGACTGTCAGCCATGCCTTCCACTCGGCTCACATGGACGGCATGCTGGCCGACTTCCGCAAGGTGGCCGAGGGCCTGTCCTACCAGGCCCCGCGCATCCCGATCGTGTCCAACCTGACTGGCACGTTGGTGACCGCCGAGGAGATGTGCCTGCCTGATTTCTGGGTCCGGCACGTGCGCGAGGCCGTGCGGTTCCTTGACGGCATCCGCGCGCTGGAGGCCGAAGGCGTGACGACGTATGTCGAGCTCGGCCCGGACGGCGTGCTGTCCGCCATGGCGCAAGAGTGCGTTACGGAAGACGGTGCCGTGTTCGTCCCCGTACTGCGCGCTGGACGCCCGGAACCCGAGGCCGTGACCACCGCCGTGGCCACCCTGCACGTCAACGGTGTGAGCCCGGACTGGCAGGCGTACTACGCCGGAACCGGCGCCCGGCGCGTCGACCTGCCCACCTACGCCTTCCAGCACCAGCGCTACTGGCTGGACGACATCCGGCCGACGGAGCACGTCACGTCGGACGACACCGAGGATGCTCGCTTCTGGGAGGCCGTCGAGAACTCCGATCTCGCCACCCTCACCAGCGAGTTGGCGATCGATTCGGATCAGCCGTTGAGCACGGTGCTCCCCGCGCTGTCCGCGTGGCGTCGGCAGCGGCGCGAACAGTCGACCGTTGACGGCTGGCGTTACCGCGTGGCGTGGAAGCGGCTGTCCGATCCCACGGTCACCCAGCTCTCCGGAGTGTGGCTGGCGGTCGTACCCGCCGAGCACACCGACGACGCGCTGGTGCGCGACACGCTGGCCGCGTTGGCCGAACGCGGCGCGGACGTACGGCAGATCACCTTGACCGCCGCCGACGTGGCCGCCGACACGCTTCCGCAACGGCTGGGTGAGGCGCTCGCCGGACAGTCGGCGAACGGCGTGCTGTCCCTGCTGGCGCTGGACGAGCGGCCGCATCCGGAGTACGCGCAGGTGCCCACCGGGCTGCTGCTCACCACCGGTTTGGTGCGGGGGTTGGGCGAGGCGGGCGTCAACGCGCCGTTGTGGTGCGTGACGACGGGCGCGGTCGCGACGGCGGCCTCGGATCGGCTGCGCAACGCCGCGCAGGCGCAGGTGTGGGGACTCGGCCGGGTGGTGGCGTTGGAGCATCCCGAGCGCTGGGGTGGTCTGGTCGACCTGCCGGAGGCCCTCGACGGACGGGACGCCGCACGGTTCGCCGCCGTACTGGGTGGACTTGGCGACGAGGACCAACTGGCGGTGCGTACCCCGGGCGTGCTCGCCCGGCGTGTCGTGCACGCCGAGCGGGCCGGGACGGACACCACCAGCGGGTGGCGGCCGCGCGGCACGGTGTTGGTGACCGGGGGCACCGGCGCGCTGGGCGCACATGTGGCCCGCTGGCTGGCCGGAAACGGCGCCGAGCACCTGGTGCTCACCAGCCGTCGCGGTACGCGGGCGCCGGGCGCCGAAGCGCTGGCGGCCGAGCTGACCGCGTTGGGCGTCGAAGTCACGATCGCCGCGTGCGATGTCACCGACCGGGACGCGCTCGCCGGGCTGCTCGACCGGGTGCCGCCCGTCACGGCCGTGGTACACGCCGCCGGTGCCGGGCAGTTCGCGCCGCTCACGCAGACCGGCCCGGCCGAGGTCGCCGAGGTGGTGGCGGCCAAGGTCGCGGGTGCGGCGCACCTCGACGCGTTGTTCCCGGACGACTCGCTGGACGCGTTCGTGCTGTTCTCGTCCATCGCCGGAGTCTGGGGCAGCGGCGGCCAGGCCGCCTACGCGGCGGGCAACGCCTACCTCGACGCGCTCGCCGAGCAGCGCCGGGCGCGTGGGCTCAAGGCGACCTCCATTGCCTGGGGTCCGTGGGCGGACGGTGGGCTGGTGGCCGACGAGGAGGCGGCGGAGCAACTGCGCCGCCGTGGCCTGCCCGTGATGGCCCCCGAGTTGTCGATCACTGCGCTGCAGCGGGCACTTGACCGCGACGAGACGACGCTGACCGTCGCCGATGTCGACTGGTCCCGGTTCGCCCCGGCGTTCACGGCCGCCCGGCCGCGTCCGCTGATCGCCGACCTGCCCGAGGTCCGCGACGCGTTGACGGCCGGCACCGACTCCGTACCGCAGCGGACCGAGTCGCTGTCCGACCGGCTGTCCGGGCTCTCCGGTGCCGAAGCGGAACGTCTGCTGCTGGACCTGGTACGGACGGAAGCCTCCGCCGTGCTCGGCCACAGCGGCACCGCGGAGGTCGAAGCGGGCCGGGCGTTCAAGGAGTTGGGATTCGACTCGCTCACCGCCGTCGAACTGCGCAACCGGCTGAACGCGGCGACCGGACTGCGACTGCCCGCCAGCCTGGTTTTCGACTACCCGACGCCCAACGCCCTCGCCGAGCACCTGCGGGCCGAGATCGTCGGCGACGAGACACCGCAGACGCTTCCCGCGCTCGCCGAGATCGACAAGCTGGAATTCGTCCTGTCCTCCGTCTCGACCGACGACCCCGCGGCACGCGCCAGCGTCACCGCGCGCCTGGAGAAGCTGCTCCGGACCTGGCACGAGGTGGAGAGCGCGGCCGCGGGCGACGGCGACGACAGCGAACTGGAATCGGCCTCCGCCGAAGACATCTTCGACATCATCAACAACGAATTCGGACGTTCCTGACGTGGCTACTGCAAATGAAGAGAAGCTCCTCGACAACCTCAAGTGGGTCACCACTGAGCTGCGCCGTGCCCGTCGCCGCCTCCAGGAGGTGGAGGCGGACGCACAGGAGCCGATCGCGATCGTCGGGATGAGCTGCCGGTACCCCGGTGGCATCGGCTCGCCGGAGGACCTGTGGCGGCTGGTCGCGGAGGGCGGGGACGCGATCTCCGGCTTCCCGACGGACCGCGGCTGGGACCTCGAGGGACTGGCCGACCCCGATCCGGAGAAGAAGGGCACCTTCTACAACACCGGCGGTGGATTCCTCACCGGCGCGACCGAGTTCGACCCGGGCTTCTTCGGTATCAGCCCGCGCGAGGCGCTGGCGATGGACCCGCAGCAGCGGATTCTGCTGGAGACCTCCTGGGAGGCCTTCGAGCGCGCGGGTATCGACCCGGCCAGCCTGCGCGGCAGTCACACCGGTGTCTTCGTGGGCGCCAGCTCCATGGGCTATGGAGCCGACCTGAAGGAGGCTCCGGAGGACCTGGAAGGGCTGTTGCTGACCGGCAGCGCCACCAGCGTGCTGTCCGGCCGGATCGCCTACAGCTTCGGCCTCGAAGGCCCGGCCGCCACCATCGACACCGCCTGCTCCTCGTCGCTGGTGGCCCTGCACTGGGCGGCGCAGGCACTTCGGCAGCGCGAGTGCTCACTGGCGCTGGTCGGTGGTGTGACGGTGATGCCGAGCCCCGATGTCTTCGTGGAGTTCAGCCGCCAGCGCGGCCTGTCGCCCGACGGCCGCTGCCGTTCGTTCGCGGCCGGTGCGGACGGCACGGGCTGGTCCGAGGGCGTCGGCGTGCTGTTGGCGGAGCGGCTGTCGGACGCCCGGAAGAACGGCCACCAGGTGCTGGCGGTCGTGCGTGGCAGCGCCGTCAACCAGGACGGCGCGAGCAACGGCCTTACGGCGCCCAACGGCCCGTCGCAGCAGCGAGTCATCCGCCAGGCGCTGGCCAACGCCCAGTTGTCGGCCGCCGAAGTCGATGCCGTCGAGGCGCACGGCACGGGCACGACGCTCGGCGACCCGATCGAGGCGCAGGCTCTGATCGCCACCTACGGGCAGGACAGGTCCGCCGAACGGCCGTTGTGGCTGGGGTCGTTGAAGTCCAACCTCGGCCACGCACAGGCGGCGGCGGGCGTCGGCGGCGTCATCAAGATGGTGATGGCCATCCGGCACGGTGTGCTGCCCAAGACCCTGCACATCGATGAGCCGACGCCCAACGTTGACTGGTCGACGGGCGCCGTCTGCCTGCTCACCGAGGCGCGGCCCTGGCCGCAGACCGGCCACCCGCGCCGGGCGGGCGTCTCCGCGTTCGGTGTGAGCGGCACCAACGCGCACACCATCATCGAGCAGGCACCGGAAGCGGAAGCCACCGAGCCCGACCCTCGGTCACAGCGCCACCCGGTGCTGCCGCTGGCGCTGTCCGCCAGGACACCGGACGCGCTGCGCGCCCAGGCGGAACGGCTCACCAGCCACCTCAAGGCGACCGACCTCGAACCGCTCGACGCCGCCTACTCCTTGGCGCTGACCCGTTCCGCCCTGGAGCGGCGTGCGGTGGTCGTCGCGGCCAACCGCGATGAGCTGCTGCGCGGCCTGGATGCGTTGGCGGAGGGTGACAGCGCTGCGCAGGTGGCGCTGGGCACGGCCGCCGAGGGCAAGGCGGCGTTCCTGTTCACCGGGCAGGGCAGCCAGCGCCTGGGGACGGGACGGGAGCTGTACGCGACCTATCCCGTCTTCGCCGCGGCGCTGGATGAGATATGCGGGCACTTCGAAATGCCTTTGAAGGAGGCGTTGTTCGGTGCCGACGCTGGACTGCTGAACCAGACCGCCTACACCCAGCCCGCGCTGTTCGCCGTTGAGGTGGCGTTGTTCCGGCTCGTTGAGTCATGGGGGCTGAAGCCTGACTTCCTGGCCGGGCACTCGATCGGTGAGTTGGCGGCGGCGCATGTCGCCGGTGTGCTGTCGCTGGCGGACGCCTGCACGTTGGTGGCCGCTCGCGGTCGCCTGATGCAGAAACTGCCGGGCGGCGGTGCGATGGTGGCGGTGCAGGCGGCGGAGGACGAGGTGCTGCCGCTGCTGGTCGAGGGCGTGGGCATCGCCGCGATCAACGGGCCCACGTCGGTCGTCATCGCGGGTGACGAGCCCAAGGTCCTGCGGATCGCTACGGGCTTCGAGGAGCAGGGTCGTAAGACCAAGCGCCTGACCGTCAGCCACGCCTTCCACTCCCCGCACATGGACGGCATGCTGGACGCCTTCCGCGAGGTTGCCGCCAGCCTCACCTACCACGCCCCCCGCATCCCCATCGTCTCCAACCTCACCGGCAAGCTGGTCACCGCCGAGGAGATCACCGCGCCGGACTTCTGGGTCCGCCACGTCCGCCAGCCGGTCCGATTCCTCGACGGCACACGGACACTGGAGGCCGAGGGCGTAACGACATACGTTGAACTCGGCCCGGACGGCGTCCTGACCGCCATGGCCCAGGAGTGCGTCGCACGGCCGGAAGACGCGGGATTCATCCCCGTCCTGCGCGGTGGCCGTCCCGAAGCGGAGACCCTGACCACTGCACTCGCCGAGGCCCATGTGCGGGGCGTGTCCGTGGACTGGGCGGCGTACTTCGCCGGTACCGGGGCGCGCCGGGTCGAGCTGCCCACGTATGCCTTCCAGCACCAGCGCTACTGGCTGGAGCCCGGCGCGCGGCTGGGGGACGTCACGTCGGTTGGTCTGGAGGCGGCCGACCATCCGCTGCTGGGTGCGGCGGTGCCGCTCGCCGACTCCGACGGTGTGGTGTTCACCGGGCGGCTCTCCCGTACGACGCACCCGTGGCTGGCGCAGTACGCGGTGTCCGGCACACCGCTGCTGCCCGGTGCCGCCTTGGTGGAGTTGGCGGTACGCGCCGGAGACCACGTCGGCTGCGAGCGGCTGACGGAGTTCGCCCTGGACGCCCCGCTGGCCTTCGCCGAGGGCGCCGCGGTACGGCTCCAGGTCGTGGTGGGCGCCGCCGACGCCGATGGGCATCGCCCGATCACCGTGGCGTCGCGCCCCGAGGGCGACCTTGCCTGGACCCGCCACGCCACCGGCACTCTCGCACCCACCGCGCCCCAGCCGTCCTTCACCCTGACGCAGTGGCCGCCAACGGGCGCCGAACCACTCGAAGTCACCGAACTCCACGGCCGGTTGCGGTCGTCCGGACTTGACTGCGGGCCGCTGTTCCAAGGGCTCGCGGCAGCGTGGCGGCGTGGCGACGAGGTGTTCGCCGACGTGCGGTTGCCGCAGGACGCCGACCCGCAGGCCTTCGGACTGCACCCGGCCCTGCTGGAAGCCGCCGCACACGCCGCGCTGCTCGACCACACTGCCACCGGCCCGCTCGCCCCGGCGACCTGGCACGGCGTCTCGCTGTACGCGACCGGCGCGACCGAACTGCGGGTCCGGCTCGCGCCCGAGGCGGACGGCGCCGTCTCACTGCAGCTGGCCGACGCGACCGGCGCACCGGTGGCCTCCGTCGAACGGCTCCGGCTACGGCCGCTGCCCACCAACCCGCAGGCACGCGCCACGCGGTCGCTGTTCGAACTCGAATGGACGCGACTTCCGCTACCGACCGCCGTCGAGCTGCCGACCGCTGCGGTACTGGGCGAGTCTGACTCGCTCGCACTCGAATCCGCCGTCGCGTACCCGGACTTCGACGCGCTGCGCCTGGCCGTTGACGAGGGCGCGACGGTGCCGGAACTCGTCCTCGTGCCGGGCCGGGCCGACGATGTGCACGGCGCCGTGCACCGGGCGCTTGCGTTGGCCCAGGCATGGCTGGCGGACGAGCGGTTCACCGGCTCGCGGCTGGTGTTCGTGACGCGCGCAGCCGTGACCGTGGCCGGGGACGAGGCGGTCGACCCGGCGCAGGCCGCCGTGTGGGGGCTGGTGCGGTCAGCGGAGACCGAGAACCCGGGACGGTTCGTCCTGCTGGACGTGACGGGACCGCACGTCCCGCACCACGCCCTGACCCACTCCGAACCGGAACTGGCAGTCCGCGACACGACCGTGTTCGCACCCCGCCTCGCCAGGCACACCCCCAACACCGGGAACACCGCGCGCCCCCTCGACCCGGACGGCACCGTCCTCATCACCGGCGGCACCGGAACCCTGGGCGCCCTGGTCGCCCGGCACCTGGTCACCGAACACGGCGCACGCCGACTGCTCCTGCTGAGCCGCCGAGGCGCCGCCGCACAAGACGCCGCCCAACTCACCACGGAACTCGCAGAATTGGGCGCCGAGGCGACCGTCGCCGCCTGCGACGCCGCCGACCGGGAAGCGCTCGCCGCCGTGCTCGCCGACATCCCGGCCGAGCACCCGCTGACCGCCGTGATCCACACCGCCGGCGTGCTGGACGACGGCGTCATCGAGTCGCTGACGCCCGACCGGGTCGACCGGGTGCTGCGGCCGAAGGCCGACGCCGCATGGCATCTGCACGAGCTGACCCGTGAGTCGGACCTGTCGGCGTTCGTGCTGTTCTCCGCCGTCGCCGGAGTGCTCGGCAGCGCGGGCCAGGCCAACTACGCCGCCGCCAACGCCTACCTGGACGCCCTCGCCCAGTACCGCACGGCACACGGACTCCCGGCGACTTCGCTGGCCTGGGGACTGTGGGCCGAGGCCAGCGGCATCACCGGCGACCTGACCGAGGCCGACCTACGGCGGCTGGCCCGCGGCGGAATGGGCGCGCTGTCCTCAACGGAGGGCATGGCCCTGTTCGACACCGCCCTGCGCACGGACCGCCCGGTGCTGGTTCCGGCCCGGATCGACCTGGACGCGGTGCGGGCCGCCGCTGGCACCGCACCCGTACCGGCGATGTTCCGCGCCCTGGTCCGCACCCGGGGTCGACGCACCGTGCGGCTGGGCGGCGGATCCCCGCTCGCCGAGCGGCTGCGTCCGCTGTCCGCCGCCGAACGGGGCCGGACGCTGCTGGAGTTGGTGCGCTCGCGGGTGGCCGCTGTCCTCGGACACACCGGACCCGAGGCGGTCGAAGCCACCCGGGCGTTCAAGGAGTTGGGCTTCGACTCGCTCACCGCGGTGGAACTGCGCAACCGCCTGAACACCGCCACCGACCTGCGGCTGCCCACCTCGCTGGTCTTCGACTACCCGAACCCCACCGTGCTCGCCGACCACCTGCTCGGCGAACTCCTGGGCACCGAGCCCGAAGTGGCCGCCACGACCACACCGGCCGCTGGCGCCGACGAGCCGATCGCGATCGTGGCCATGAGTTGCCGCTACCCCGGCGGCGTTGGATCCCCCGAGGAACTATGGCAGTTGCTCGCCTCCGGGGCGGACGCCATCACCGCGTCCCCGCCCAACCGCGGCTGGCAGCTGGACGCGACCGCCTTCGCGGGCGGTTTCCTGCATGACGCCGACCAGTTCGACGCCGCCTTCTTCGGCATCTCGCCGCGTGAGGCGCTGGCGATGGACCCGCAGCAGCGGCTGCTGCTGGAAACCTCGTGGGAGGCGTTCGAGCGGGCGGGCATCGACCCGGTGACGCTGCGCGGCAGCCGGGCCGGTGTCTTCGTCGGCGCCGCGTACGGCGGTTACGACGCGGGGCTCGACCAGACGGAGGGCGTCGCTGGCCATGTGATGACCGGCAACGCGGCCAGCATCATGTCCGGCCGGGTCGCCTACGCCTTCGGCCTGGAAGGCCCGGCGGTGACCGTGGACACCGCGTGCTCGTCGTCGCTGGTCGCGCTGCACTGGGCGATCCAGGCGCTGCGCAACGGCGAGTGCACGATGGCGTTGGCCGGTGGCGTGACGGTGATGTCGACGCCCGGCAACTTCACCGAGTTCAGCCACCAAGGCGGACTGTCCGGTGACGCCCGCTGCAAGGCGTTCGCGGCGGCGGCGGACGGTACTGGCTGGGGTGAGGGTGTGGGCATGCTGCTGGTGGAGCGGCTGTCCGACGCCCGTAGGAACGGTCACCCTGTGCTGGCGATCGTGCGCGGAAGTGCGGTGAACCAGGACGGTGCGAGCAATGGGCTGACGGCGCCCAATGGTCCCTCGCAGCAGCGGGTGATCCGGCAGGCGTTGGCGTCCGCTGGTCTTTCGGCGGCGGATGTTGATGTGGTGGAGGCGCACGGTACGGGTACGACGCTAGGCGACCCGATCGAGGCGCAGGCGCTGCTGGCCACGTATGGGCAGGGCCGGCCGGAAGGTCGGCCGCTGTACCTGGGTTCGATCAAGTCCAACATCGGTCATACGCAGGCAGCCGCCGGTGTCGCCGGAGTCATCAAGATGGTGCTGGCGATGCGGCACGGCACGCTGCCGCAGACCCTGCACGTCGATGAGCCCACGCCGCACGTGGACTGGTCAGCCGGTGACATCGACCTGCTGACCGAGGCCCGGCACTGGCCGGAGAGCGGGCGCCCGCGCCGGGCGGGCGTCTCCTCCTTCGGCATCAGCGGCACCAACGCGCACACCATCCTCGAACAGGCACCCGCCGACGCCGACGCGCGGACGAAGGCGGTTGAACTGCCTTGTGTGCCCGTCGTGCTCTCCAGCAAGGAGGAAGCCGGGCTACGCGCCCAGGCCGAGCGGCTGCGGTCACATCTCGACACGGACCCCGAGCCGCACCTCACCGACGTGGCGTTCTCGCTGGCCACCGGCCGCGCGGCATTCGAGCACCGCGCGGCGCTGGTGGCGGGGGAGCGCACGACGCTGCTCGCCGGACTGGAGGCGTTGGCCGAGGGACGGTCGGCGGCGGGCGTGGTCCAGGGCAGGGCAGCAGACGCCAAGCTGGCGTTCCTGTTCACCGGTCAGGGCAGTCAGCGGCTGGGGATGGGACGGGAGTTGTATGACACGTATCCCGTCTTCGCCGAGGTGTTGGACGAGGTGTGCGGGCATTTCGAACTGCCGCTGCGGGATGTGATCTTCGGGGCTGATGGCGGCCTGTTGGATCAGACGGCTTACACGCAGCCTGCGTTGTTCGCGGTTGAGGTGGCGTTGTTCCGGCTCGTTGAGTCGTGGGGGCTGCGGCCTGACCTCCTGGCTGGGCATTCGATCGGTGAGTTGGTGGCGGCGCATGTGGCGGGTGTGTTGTCGCTGGATGATGCGTGTGCGTTGGTGGCGGCGCGTGGTCGTTTGATGCAGGAGCTGCCGGGTGGCGGTGCGATGGTGGCGGTGCAGGCGGCGCAGGATGAGGTCGCTGAGCTGCTGGGCGATCGGGTCGACATCGCGGCGGTCAACGGTCCTACGTCGGTGGTGATCGCGGGTGATGAGCCGACGGTGTTGGAGATCGCCGCGGGTTTTGAGGAGCGGGGTCGTAAGACCAAGCGCCTGACTGTCAGCCATGCCTTCCACTCGGTTCACATGGACGGCATGCTGGCCGACTTCCGCAAGGTGGCCGAGGGTCTGACCTACCAGGCCCCGCGCATCCCGATCGTGTCCAACCTGACCGGCACGTTGGTCACCGCCGAGGAGATCTGCCTGCCTGATTTCTGGGTCCGGCACGTGCGCGAGGCCGTACGGTTCCTTGACGGCATTCGCGCGCTGGAGGCCGAGGGCGTGACGACGTATGTCGAACTCGGCCCGGACGGCGTGCTCTCCGCCATGGCGCAAGAGTGCGTGACGCAAGACGGTGCCGTGTTCGTCCCCGTACTGCGCGCTGGACGCCCGGAACCCGAGACCGTGACCACCGCCGTGGCCACCCTGCACGTCAACGGTGTGCCCGTCGACTGGGAGTCGTACTTCACCGGAACCGGCGCCCGGCGCGTCGACCTGCCCACCTACGCCTTCCAACGCCGTCGCTTCTGGCCGGAACCCATGGTCACCGCGGCCACCGACGACAGCCACCGCTACCGCGTCATCTGGAAGCCGACGCCCGACACCACTCCGCAGCGGCTGTCCGGTAACTGGCTGGCGCTGATCCCGTCCGCCCTGGCGAACGACCCGTGGATCACCACCGTCACCGAGGCGTTGGGTGAGCGCGGGGCGCGGATCGTACCCGTGCACGTGCAACAGACGCTGACGGCCGAGCAGTTGCGTACGGCGGCGGACGGAGAGCCGGTCGCCGGGGTGCTGTCGCTGCTGGCGCTGGACGAGCAGCCGCACGCCGAGCAGCCCTCGGTGCCGGTCGGCCTGGCGCTGACGGCGGAGCTGGCGCAGGCACTGGAGGCCGGAGCGCTCGACGCACCGCTGTGGTGTGTGACGCGCGGCGCGGAGTCGGTGGGCGCCACCGACCGGCTGCTCAGCCCGGCCCAGGCGCAGGTCGCCGGGCTCGGCCGGGTCATCGCCCTGGAGCAGCCGGAGCGTTGGGGCGGTCTGGTCGACCTGCCGGAGGCCCTGGACGCGCGGGCCGCCGACCGGCTCGTGGGCGCCCTGGCGGACGGCGGCGACGAGGACCAATGGGCCATCCGACCCGCCGGACGCTTCGTGCGGCGGCTGGCCCACGCACCGCGCAGCGCCGCGACATCCGACTGGTCGCCGCGCGGAACGGTACTGGTCACCGGCGGCACCGGCGCCCTGGGGCAGCACGTCGCCCGCTGGCTGGCCCGGCACGGTGCCGAGCGGATCGTCCTGGTCAGCCGTCGCGGCCAGGACGCCCCGGGTGCGCCGGAACTGGGCGCGGAGCTGGCCGAGTTCGGCGTCACGGCGACGTTCGCGGCCTGCGATGTCGCCGACCGCGAAGCGCTGCGGGCGCTGGTCGAGCAACTGGCGACGGACGGCACCCCGGTGCGCGCCGTGGTGCACGCGGCAGGCATCTCCCAGCCGCCCGGTACCGGCGGTGAACTGCCGGACTTCGCGAACATCGTCGCCGCGAAGACGGCGGGCGCGATCCACCTGGACGCCCTGTTCGCGGACGACTCGCTGGACGCGTTCGTGCTGTTCTCGTCCATCGCCGGAGTCTGGGGCAGCGGCGGCCAGGGCGCCTACGCTGCGGCGAACGCGTTCCTCGACGCGCTCGCCGAGCAGCGCCGGGCCCGAGGGCTCAAGGCGACCGCGATCGCCTGGGGCCCTTGGGCGGACGGCGGCATGGCGGCCGAGGGAGACGCCGAAGAGCAGCTACGGCGCCGTGGACTGCCGCCCATGGCACCCCAGTTCAACCTCGCGGCACTGTCCGAGGCGGTCGTCGGCGGGGACACCACGGTGACCGTCGCCCATGTCGACTGGTCCCGGTTCGCCCCGGCGTTCACCGCCGCCCGTCCCCGCCCGCTCATCGCCGACCTGCCCGAGGTCCGCGACGCGTTGGCGGCCGACACCGAGACCACATCGCAACGGCCCTTCGGGCTGCGCGACCGGCTCGCGGAACTGGCCGCCGCCGACCGGCTGCCGACCATGCTCGACCTGGTCCGTACCCAGGTGGCCGCGGCACTGGGGCATGATTCCCCGGACGCCATCGAACCGGGCCGCGCATTCAAGGAGTTGGGCTTCGACTCGCTCACCGCCGTCGAGCTGCGCAACCGGCTGGGCACCGCCACCGGACTGCGGCTGCCGACCAGCCTGGTCTTCGACTACCCCAACCCCACCGTCCTGGCCCGGCACCTGCTGGGCGAGCTGCTCCCGGACAGCACCCCGGACCAGCCGCAGGACACCGACCCGCAGGAAGCCGAGCTGCGCCGACAGCTGATGGCCATCCCGCTGGGCCGCATCAGGGAGGCGGGACTGCTGGAGACCCTGCTGGAACTCGCCAACCCCCAGCAAACCCCTGCCCACGGCATGGACGTTGAGGGGGCGTCCCCCGACGACATCGACGGGATGGACGTGCAGCATCTGATCGATATGGCGCTCGACAGCAATCAGCCCTGACGTGCCCGAAGTGCGGAGAACATCATGACCACCCCCAACGAAAAGATCGTTGAAGCGCTACGGGCCTCGCTCAAGGAAACCGAGCGGCTGCGCCGACAGAACCAGCAGCTCACCGAGGCATCGCGGGAACCCATCGCGATCATCGGCATGAGCTGCCGGTTCCCCGGCGGAGTGCGGTCGCCCGAGGACCTGTGGCGGCTGGTCGCCGACGGCGGGGACGCGATCTCCGGCTTCCCGACCGACCGTGGGTGGGACATCGATTCGCTGTATGACCCGGACCCGGAACGGGAAGGCACGTTCTACGCGCGCGAGGGCGGCTTCCTGCACGACGCCGCCGACTTCGACCCGGCGTTCTTCGGCATCTCGCCGCGTGAGGCGCTGGCGATGGACCCGCAGCAGCGGCTGTTGCTGGAAACCTCGTGGGAGGCGTTCGAGCGGGCCGGGATCGACGCGGCGGCGTTGCGCGGCAGCCGGGCCGGTGTCTTCGTCGGCGCCTCCTCCCAAGCCTACGGCGCCGGTCAGTACGACCTGCCGGAGGGCGTCGAGGGGCATCTGCTCACAGGCACCGCGTCCAGTGTGGTGTCAGGGCGGCTCGCCTACGTCTTCGGACTCGAAGGCCCCGCGGCCACCATCGACACCGCCTGCTCGTCCTCCTCCGTCGCGCTCCACCTCGCCGTACAGGCACTGCGCCAGGGCGAGTGCTCGCTCGCCCTGGCAGCAGGTGTGACGGTACTGGCCACGCCCGATGTCTTCGTGGAGTTCAGCCGCCAGCGCGGCCTGTCGCCCGACGGCCGCTGCAAGTCCTTCGCGGCGGGCGCGGACGGTACGGGATGGTCAGAGGGCGTCGGTGTGCTGCTGGTGGAGCGGCTGTCCGACGCCCGACGCAACGGGCACCCGGTACTGGCGGTGGTGAGCGGCTCGGCCGTCAACCAGGACGGCGCCTCCAACGGATTGACCGCGCCGAACGGCCCCTCGCAGCAGCGAGTCATCCGGCAGGCGCTGGAGAACGCCCGGCTCACCGCCGACCAGATCGACGCCGTCGAGGCCCATGGCACCGGCACTCGGTTGGGCGACCCCATCGAGGCACAGGCGCTGATCGCCACCTACGGCCAGGAGAAGTCGGCCGAACGACCGCTCTGGCTGGGCTCGTTGAAGTCCAACCTCGGCCACACCCAGAACGCCGCGGGCGTCGCCGGAATCATCAAGATGGTGATGGCCATCCGGCACGGCGTGCTGCCGAAGACCCTGCACATCGATGAGCCGACACCGGACGTCGACTGGTCGGCGGGCGCGGTTTCGCTGCTGACGGAGTCGATGCCGTGGCCGGAGACCGGCCAGCCGCGCCGCGCGGGCGTCTCGGCCTTCGGGGTCAGCGGCACCAACGCCCACACGATCATCGAGCAGGCCCCAGAGGCGGACACCACGGACGGGGAGGCCGCCGCGCTGCCGGTTGTGCCGGTGGTCTTGTCGGCCAAGGGCATGGACGCGTTGCGTGAGCAGGCACGTCGGCTCCGTGACCACGTGCTGGCGGATGGCGACGCAAGCCTGGCGGGTGTCGGCTACTCGCTGGCGGTTGGCCGGTCAACGTTCGAGCGTCGGGCTGCGGTCGTCGCACCGGACCGTGACCGGCTTGTCGCGGGCCTTGAGGCACTGGCCGAGGGCCGTGGCGCGGCCGGAGTCATCGAGGGCACGCCGGGCGGCGGTAAGTTGGCGTTCCTGTTCACCGGTCAGGGCAGTCAGCGGCTGGGGATGGGCCGGGAGCTGTACGAGGCCTACCCCGTCTTCGCGCAGGTGTTGGACGAGGTGTGCGGGCATTTCGAACTGCCGCTGCGGGATGTGATCTTCGGGGCTGATGGTGGCCTGTTGGATCAGACGGTTTACACGCAGCCTGCGTTGTTCGCGGTTGAGGTGGCGTTGTTCCGGCTTGTTGAGTCGTGGGGGCTGCGGCCTGACTTCCTGGCTGGGCACTCGATTGGTGAGTTGGTGGCGGCGCATGTGGCGGGTGTGTTGTCGCTGGATGATGCGTGTGCGTTGGTTGCGGCTCGTGGTCGTTTGATGCAGGAGCTGCCGGGTGGCGGCGCGATGGTGGCGGTGCAGGCGTCCGAGGACGAGGTGTCTGCCGTATTGACCGATCGGGTCGACATCGCTGCGATCAACGGTCCTACGTCGGTGGTGATCGCGGGTGACGAGTCGGCCGTGTTGGAGATCGCTGCGGGCTTCGAGGCGCAGGGTCGTAAGACCAAGCGCCTGACCGTCAGCCACGCGTTCCACTCGCCGCACATGGACGGCATGTTGGAGGCGTTCCGCGAGGTGGCGTCGGGGCTGACGTTCAACGCACCCTGTATCCCGATCGTCTCCAACCTCACCGGCGCCCTGGCCACCGCCGAGGAGATCTGCGACCCCGACTTCTGGGTCCGGCACGTCCGCGAGGCCGTCCGGTTCCTTGACGGCATCCGCGCCCTGGAGGCCGAGGGCATCACCACATACGTCGAACTCGGCCCGGACGGTGTGCTGTCCGCCATGGCGCAGGACTGCGTAACGTCGGGCGGCGCAAACTTCGTCCCCGTACTGCGGCGCAACCGCTTCGAACCCGAAACCGTCACCACCGCCCTCGCCCAAGCTCACATCAGCGGCTTCCCCATTGACTGGAAGACGTACTTCGCGGGAGCCCGCCGGGTAGAGCTGCCCACCTATGCCTTCCAGCGCCAGCGCTACTGGCTGGAGCCGGGTTCCCGCGTCGGTGATGTGACCTCCGCCGGGCTTGAGGCGGCCGATCACCCGCTGCTGGGCGCGGCCGTGCCGCTCGCCGACTCCGACGGGTTCCTGTTCACCGGACGCCTCGGTCTCGACACCCACCCCTGGCTTGCCGACCACGCGGTCATGGACACCGTCCTGCTCCCCGGAACCGCCTTCGTGGAGCTGGCGATACGCGCGGGCGACCAGGTCGGTTGCGATCGGCTGGCGGAACTCACCCTGGAGGCGCCCCTGGTGCTGCCGGAGCGCGGTGGTGTCCGCTTCCAACTCGTGGTCGGTGCGGCGGACGGCGCCGGTTTCCGTTCCTTCAGCCTTTCCTCCCGGCTCCAGGACGCCCCCGTGGAGGAGCCCTGGACCCGGCACGCCACCGGCGTACTGGCCTCCGGAGCCGAGCAGCCCAGTGGCGACGTGCTCGCCGAGTGGCCGCCGAAGGGCGCCGAGGAACTGGACGTGGCGGGCCTGTACGAGGAGCTGTCCGCAACCGGGCTGCGGTACGGCCCGACCTTCCAGGGCCTGCGGGCGGCCTGGCGGCGCGGCGCCGAGGTCTTCGTCGAAGTGCGGCTGCCCGAGGCGGCCGAGTCGCAGGCCGCCGAGTTCGCGCTGCACCCCGCGCTCCTCGACGCCGCGCTGCACGGGCTCGGGCTGGGCGTGCTGGGTGACGCCGACGGCGGACGGCTGCCGTTCGCCTGGAGTGGCGTGTCGCTGCACGCCAGTGGCGCCTCCGAGCTGCGGGTGCGGCTGGTGCCGACCGGTGCGCAGGGCGTGCGGCTGGAGATCGCCGACGTGACCGGCGCCCCGGTCGCGACGGTCGAGTCGCTGGTGCTGCGCGCGGTGTCCGCGGAGCAGGTACAGGCGGCGCGCGCCGCGTACCACGAGTCGGTGTTCCGCCTCGACTGGCTGGAACAGCCGACGGCGCAGCAGCCAGCTCACCTGTCGCTGGCGGTGCTTGGGGATGACACCCTGGGCCTGGGCGCGGACACCTACCCGGACCTGGCCGCGCTGGCGGACGCGGCTTCTGTGCCCGACCGGGTGCTCGTCTGCCTGCCGCCCACGCAGGAGGTACGCGCGGCGGTCGGCGGTGCGCTGGAGCTGGCGCAGGCGTGGCTGAACGACGCACGGTACGCCGGATCGCGGCTCGTCATCGTGACCCAGGGCGCGGTGGCGGCCGGTGCGGACGAGACCGTTGATCCGGTACTGGCCGCGGTCTGGGGCCTGATCCGGTCCGCCGAGTCGGAGAACCCGGACCGCTTCGTCCTGCTCGACCTGGACGACCGGCCCGAGTCACGGCAGGCACTTCCCGCCGTACTGGCCGTGGACGAACTCCAGTTGGCGGTGCGCGGCGGCGTGCCGCGGGCGCCGCGACTGGCCCGGGTCGCCGCCGAGGCCGACGTGGCGCCGCGCCCGTACGACTCGGACGGCACGGTGTTGATCACCGGCGCATCGGGCATGCTGGGCGGACTGTTTGCCCGGCACCTGGTGGCCGAGCACGGCGTACGGCATCTGCTGCTGCTCAGCCGTCGCGGCCCCGCCCCCGAACTGCTCGCCGAACTAGGCGAGTTGGGCGCTCAGGTCACCTCGGCTGCCTGCGATGTGGCCGACCGGGAGGCGCTGGCCGAGGTGCTGGCCGCGATACCCGCCGAGCACCCGTTGACCGCTGTGGTGCACACGGCGGGCGTGTTGGCCGACGGCATCCTCGCGTCCCAGTCGCCCGAGGGCGTCGACCGGGTGTTCCGGCCCAAGGTCGACGGTGCCTGGCATCTGCATGAGCTCACCCGTGACCTGGACCTCTCCTCGTTCGTGCTGTTCTCCAGCACCTCCGGCGTGTTCGGCGGCCCCGGCCAGGCCAACTACGCGGCGGCGAACGCGTTCCTCGACGCCCTCGCCCAGCACCGCCGTGCCCTCGGCCTGCCCGCCACCTCGCTGGCCTGGGGCCTGTGGGGCGAATCGGGCGGTATGGCGGCCGCGTTGGACGAGACCGACATCCGGCGACTGCGCCGCTCGGGACTGCCCCCGCTGTCCACCGCCGAGGGCCTGGAACTGTTCGACCTCGCGCGGGCCCACACAGACCAGCCGCAACTGACGCTGATGCGGGTCGACATCTCCGCGCTGCGTACCCAGGCCGCCGCGGGCGCCATGTCGCCGTTGCTGCGCGGACTCGTCCGCACCCCGATGCGGCGCGCGGCGGGTGGCGCAGCGGCCGGGCTCGGCGGCGAGTCCGCACTGGCCGGGCAACTGGCGGCCCTGACCGGGCCGGAACAGGACCGGCTGCTGCTGGACCTGGTACGTACCCAGGTCGCCGCGGTGCTCGGCTACCCGGGACCGGCCATGGTTGAATCCGGCCGAGCCTTCAAGGAGTTGGGCTTCGACTCGCTCACCGCCGTCGAACTGCGCAACCTCCTCGGCGACGCCACAGGGCTACGGCTGCCCGCCACGCTGGTCTTCGACTATCCGACCTCCGCGGCGCTCGCGGAATTCCTGCGCACCGAACTGCTCGGCGACCAAGGCGAGTTGGCCGCACAGATCGCGCGGGTCGACGATGACGATCCGATCGTGATCGTGGCGATGAGCTGCCGCTTCCCCGGCGGCGTGCAGTCACCCGAAGACCTCTGGCAGCTGGTGGCATCCGGCGGCGACGGCATCTCCGGGTTCCCCACCGACCGCGGCTGGGACCTGGACGCGCTCTACAGCGCCGACCCGGACCGCGAAGGCACCAGCTATGCGCGCGAGGGCGGCTTCCTGCACGACGTGGCCGACTTCGACTCGGCGTTCTTCGGCATCTCGCCGCGTGAGGCGCTGGCGATGGACCCGCAGCAGCGGCTGCTGCTGGAAACCTCGTGGGAGGCGTTCGAGCGTGCGGGTATCGACCCGACGACGCTGCGCGGCAGCCGCACCGGAGTGTTCGTCGGCTCCAACGACCAGGACTACCTGACGCTTTGGCTGCAGGACCCCGACGGCCTCGAAGGACACCTGGGCACCGGCAACGCGGCGAGCGTCGCCTCCGGACGCATCTCCTACACGTTCGGCCTTGAGGGTCCGGCCCTCACCGTCGACACCGCCTGCTCCTCCTCGATCGTGACGCTGCACCTGGCCGCCCAGGCACTGCGCAACGGCGAGTGCACGCTGGCGCTGGCCGGAGCGGTCACGGTGATGTCCACACCCGGTGCGTTCACCGAGTTCAGCCGCCAGCGCGGACTGGCCGAGGACGGCCGCATCAAGGCCTTCGCCGCTGGCGCCGACGGCACGAGCTGGTCGGAAGGCGTCGCGATGCTGCTGGTGGAGCGGCTGTCCGACGCGCGCAGGAACGGCCACCCGGTACTGGCCGTACTGCGCGGCAGTGCCATCAATCAGGACGGTGCGAGCAACGGCCTTACCGCGCCGAACGGTCCGTCGCAGCAGCGCGTCATCCGGCAGGCGCTGGCCGCAGCCGGACTGTCGGCACGTGACGTGGACGCCGTGGAGGCACACGGCACCGGCACCACCCTCGGCGACCCCATCGAGGCGCAGGCACTGCTGGCCACCTACGGCAAGGACCGGCCCGAGGGACGCCCGCTGTACCTCGGCTCGGTGAAGTCCAACATCGGCCACACCCAGGCCGTGGCCGGTGCCGCCGGAGTCATCAAGATGGTGATGGCGATCCGGCACGGTGTGCTGCCGCAAACACTGCACGTGGACGAGCCCACACCGCACGTCGACTGGTCAGCGGGTGACATCACCCTGCTGACCGAGTCCGTTGAGTGGCCGCGGACGGGCCAGCCGCGCCGCGCCGGTATCTCCTCGTTCGGCTACAGCGGCACCAACGCACACGCCATCATCGAGCAGGCACCGCCCGTTGACACCGCCCCCGGCGCGGAGCCGTCGACGCACCTGCCGTACGTTCCGGTCGCACTGTCCGGCAAGTCGACGGCCGCACTGCGCGCGCAAGCCGAGCGACTGCACAGCCACCTTGCGGCCGAGCCCGCCCTGGGACTGCTGGACGTCGCATACTCCCAGGCGGTAACACGCGCCGCGCTGGACCGTCGTGCGGTGATCGTGGCCCCCGGGCGGGACGAACTGCTCTCCGGCCTGGCCGATCTCGCAGCGGACCGTACATCCGCCACGCTGGTGGAGGGAACCGCCACCGAAGGCAAGGTGGCGTTCTTGTTCACCGGTCAGGGCAGTCAGCGGCTGGGGATGGGACGGAAGCTGTATGAGACGTATCCGGTGTTCGCTGAGGCGTTGGATGCGGTGTGTGAGCGGTTTGGTGGGCCGCTGCGGGATGTGATCTTCGGGGCTGATGGTGGCCTGCTGGATCAGACGGCTTATACGCAGCCTGCGTTGTTCGCGGTTGAGGTGGCGTTGTTCCGGTTGGTGGAGTCGTGGGGGCTGCGGCCTGACTTCCTGGCTGGGCATTCGATCGGTGAGTTGGTCGCCGCGCATGTGGCGGGTGTGTTGTCGCTGGATGATGCGTGTGCGTTGGTGGCGGCGCGTGGTCGTTTGATGCAGGAGCTGCCGTGCAGCGGTGGGGCGATGGTGGCGGTGCAGGCCTCGGAGGACGAGGTTGCGCCGCTGCTGGTTGAGGGCGTGAGCATTGCTGCGATCAATGGGCCGTCGTCGGTGGTGATCGCGGGTGACGAGTCGGCCGTGTTGGAGATCGCTGCCGGTTTTGAGGCGCAGGGGCGTAAGACCAAGCGGTTGACCGTCAGCCATGCGTTCCATTCGCCGCACATGGACGGCATGGTGGAGGCGTTCCGCGAGGTGGCGTCGGGGCTGGCGTTCGACGCGCCCCGCATCCCGATCGTCTCCAACCTCACCGGCGCCGTGGTGTCCGCGGATGAGATCTGCTCGCCGGAGTTCTGGGTGCGGCATGTTCGGGAGGCCGTGCGCTTCCTGGACGGCGTGCGGGCGTTGGAGGCGGAGGCAGTCACGACCTACGTCGAGTTGGGCCCGGATGGTGTGTTGTCGGCGATGGCGCAGGAGTGTGTCACGGCCGAGGGTGCGGTGTTCGTGCCGGTGCTTCGGGGTGGGCGTGGTGAGGCGGAGACGCTGACGGCTGCGGTTGCCCGGGCGCATGTGCGTGGGGTGGCCGTGGACTGGGAGGCGTTCTTCGCGGGCACGGGAGCGGCCCGGGTCGCGCTGCCGACGTATGCCTTCCAGCGGCGCCGCTACTGGCCCGAGCTCACGCTTGCGGCTGGTCGTCCTTCGGGTGTGGCCGGTTGGCGTTATCGGGTGTCGTGGCGTGCGTTGGGTGGGGTTTCTGCGGCGTCGCGGTTGTCGGGTGAGTGGTTGGTTGTGGTGCCGGAGGTGGGGG
Organism: Streptantibioticus rubrisoli; assembly: GCF_024436055.1. GTDB lineage: Bacteria > Actinomycetota > Actinomycetes > Streptomycetales > Streptomycetaceae > Streptantibioticus_A > Streptantibioticus_A rubrisoli. The sequence goes on from NZ_JANFNH010000061.1 coordinate 35,056, forward strand.
CTTCGGCGGATGTGGTGGCGGGGCTGGCTGAGCGTGGGGCTGGTGTCCGTGAGGTGGTGTTCGCGGCGGATCGTGGGGTGTTGGCGGAGCGGCTTGCCGGTGTGGGTGGTGGGCTTGTTGGTGTGGTGTCGGTGTTGCCGGGTGTGGTGTCGACGGCTTGTTTGGTGCAGGCGTTGGGTGATGCCGGTGTGGTGGCGCCGTTGTGGTGTGTGACGCGGGGTGCGGTGTCGGTTGCGGCGTCGGACCGGTTGGGGGATGTGGCTCAGGCTGGGGTGTGGGGTCTGGGTCGGGTTGTGGGGTTGGAGCATCCTGAGCGTTGGGGTGGGTTGGTTGATCTGCCGGAGACGGTGGATGGGCGGGCGTTGTCCCGGTTGGTGGGGGTGCTGGCGGGTGCGGCTGGTGGGGAGGACCAGGTCGCGGTGCGTTCGGCTGGGGTCTTCGGGCGTCGGCTGGTGCGGGCGGTGGAGGCTGCGTCTGTCGGTGAGCGGTGGGTGCCGAGCGGCACCGTGCTGGTCACCGGTGGCACGGGCGCGTTGGGTGCCGAGGTCGCCCGCTGGCTGGTGGACAACGGTGCCGAGCATGTTGTGTTGACCAGCCGCCGTGGCATGGACGCCCCCGGAGCGGCCGAACTCCACGCGGAGTTGACCGCCACCGGAGCCCGGGTGACCATCACGGCCTGCGACGCGGCCGATCGCGATGCCCTCGCCGAAGTGCTCACCACCATCCCGGCCGAGCACCCGCTCACTGCCGTCGTTCATGCGGCAGGCGTGCTGGACGACGGAGTGCTGGACGCCCTGACGCCCGAGCGTTTCGAGTACGTGTGGCGGGCGAAGGCAGTCTCCGCGCTCAACCTGCACGAGCTGACCCGCGACCTCGACCTCTCGGCCTTCGTGCTGTTCTCCTCGATCAGCGGCACGCTCGGCAGCACCGGCCAGGCCAACTATGCCGCCGCGAATGCCTACTTGGACGCGCTGGCCGAGCAGCGTCGCGCCGACGGCCTGCCCGCCACATCGGTGGCCTGGGGACCGTGGGCGGACGGCGGCATGGCGGCCGATGGGGAACTGGACCGTCGGATGCGGTTGGGCGGTGTGCCGCCGATGGCCGTTGACCTGGCGATCGACGAGCTGCAACACGCCCTCGACCAGGACGAGACGGTGCTGGCCGTCGCCGACATCGACTGGGAGCGGTTCACACCGGGCTTCACCGCCGTACGCCCCAGCCCGCTGCTGGCCGAAATCCCCGAAGCACGCAGCACCGCTGCCGCCCTGCCCGAAGGTGGTGCACGGTCGTCGTTGGTCCAACGGCTCATCGGGCTGCCGGAAGCGGAACGGGAACGCGTCACCCTGGAACTTGTCCGTACGTATGTGGCGGAGGTGCTGGGGCACTCCGACGTGGAGGAGGTCGAAGCCCGGCAGGCCTTCAAGGAACTCGGTTTCGATTCGCTGACGGCGGTGGAGTTGCGCAACCGTCTTGGCGCGGCCACCGAACTGCGTTTGCCCGCCACGTTGATCTTCGACTATCCGACCCCGGCCGCGCTGGCCGAGTACCTGCGTACCGAACTCCTGGGCGGCGCGCAGGCCGCGGTCACCGGTCCCGTTGTCAGGGCAGTGGACGACGATCCCATCGCGATCGTGGCGATGAGCTGCCGGTTCCCCGGCGGCGTGCGGTCGCCGGAAGACCTGTGGGAGCTGCTGGCCTCCGGCGGCGACGCGATTTCCGGGCTGCCCATGGACCGTGGCTGGGATGTCGAATCGCTCTACGACCCCGACCCGAACGCCCAGGGCACGATGTACACGCGCGAGGGCGGCTTCCTCTATGACGCGGCCGACTTCGACCCGGCCTTCTTCGGTATCTCGCCGCGTGAGGCGCTGGCGATGGATCCGCAGCAGCGGCTGCTGCTGGAAACCTCGTGGGAGGCGTTCGAGCGGGCCGGGATCGACCCGGTGACCTTGCGCGGCAGTCAGGCCGGTGTCTTCGTCGGCACCAACGGCCAGGACTACCTCTCCCTGCTGCTGCAGGAACCCGAGGGCCTCGAAGGACACTTGGGCACGGGCAACGCCGCGAGCGTGGTCTCCGGTCGGCTTTCCTACGTCTTCGGTCTCGAAGGCCCGGCGGTGACCGTGGACACCGCGTGCTCGTCGTCGCTGGTCGCGCTGCACTGGGCGATCCAGGCGCTGCGCAACGGCGAGTGTGACCTGGCACTGGCGGGCGGTGTGACGGTGATGTCCACTCCCGGCACCTTCATTGACTTCAGCCGTCAGCGTGGTTTGGCGGCGGATGGCCGGGTCAAGGCGTTCGCGGCTGGCGCCGATGGCACCGGTTGGGGTGAGGGTGTGGGCATGCTGCTGGTGGAGCGGCTGTCCGACGCCGGTAGGAACGGTCACCCTGTGCTGGCGATCGTGCGCGGAAGTGCGGTGAACCAGGACGGTGCGAGCAATGGGCTGACGGCGCCCAATGGTCCCTCGCAGCAGCGGGTGATTCGGCAGGCGTTGGCGTCCGCTGGTCTTTCGGCTGTGGATGTGGACGCGGTGGAGGCGCACGGTACGGGTACCACGTTGGGTGACCCGATCGAGGCGCAGGCGTTGCTGGCCACGTACGGGCAGGACCGGCCGGAGGGTCGGCCGCTCTACCTGGGTTCGATCAAGTCGAACATCGGTCATACGCAGGCGGCGGCTGGTGTGGCCGGGGTCATGAAGATGGTGCTGGCGATGCGGCACGGTCTGCTGCCGCAGACGCTGCACGTGGATGAGCCGACGCCGCACGTGGACTGGGCGGCCGGTGAGATCGCGCTACTGACCGAGGCCGTGCCGTGGCCGGAGACGCAAGGCCCACGGCGGGCTGGCATCTCGTCGTTCGGCTTCAGTGGCACCAACGCACACACGATCATCGAGCAGGCTCCCGAGGCGGATGTTCCTACGGCAGACGTGGATGTCGCGATGCCGGTGGTACCGGTGGTGCCGGTGGCCCTGTCGGCCAAGGGATCGGATGCCCTGCGCGATCAGGCACGGCGACTTCGCGGCCACGTGCTGACTGACGGCGATGCAGGTCTGGCTGATGTCGGTTTCTCGTTGGCGGTTGGCCGCTCGGCCTTTGAGGACCGCGCGGTGGTCGTCGCTCATGACCGCGACGAGTTGCTGGCTGGTCTGGAGGCTCTGGCTGATGGGCGTGACGCGGCTGGGCTGATTCAGGGTTCGCCGATCGGCGGCAAGGTGGCGTTCCTGTTCACCGGTCAGGGCAGTCAGCGGCTGGGGATGGGACGGGAGCTGTATGACACGTATCCCGTCTTCGCCGAGGCGTTGGACGAGGTGTGTGAGCGGTTTGGTGGGCCGCTGCGGGATGTGATCTTCGGGGCTGATGGTGGCCTGCTGGATCAGACGGCTTATACGCAGCCTGCGTTGTTCGCGGTTGAGGTGGCGTTGTTCCGGTTGGTGGAGTCGTGGGGGCTGCGGCCTGACTTCCTGGCTGGGCATTCGATCGGTGAGTTGGTCGCCGCGCATGTGGCGGGTGTGTTGTCGCTGGATGATGCGTGTGCGTTGGTGGCGGCGCGTGGTCGTTTGATGCAGGAGCTGCCGTGCAGCGGTGGGGCGATGGTGGCGGTGCAGGCGTCCGAGGACGAGGTTGCGCCGCTGCTGGTTGAGGGCGTGAGCATTGCTGCGATCAATGGGCCGTCGTCGGTGGTGATCGCGGGTGACGAGTCCGCCGTGTTGGAGATCGCTTCCGGTTTCGAGGCGCAGGGTCGTAAGACCAAGCGTCTGACCGTCAGCCATGCGTTCCATTCGCCGCATATGGACGGCATGTTGGAGGCGTTCCGTGAGGTGGTGTCGGGGCTGGCGTTCGACGCGCCGCGTATCCCGGTCGTCTCCAACCTCACCGGCGCCCTGGTCACCGCCGAGGAGATCTGCGACCCCGACTTCTGGGTCCGGCACGTCCGCGAGGCCGTCCGATTCCTCGACGGCATCCGCGCCCTGGAAGACCAGGGTGTGACAACCTACGTCGAACTCGGCCCGGATGGTGTGTTGTCGGCGATGGCACAGGAGTGTGTCACGGCCGAGGGTGCGGTGTTCGTGCCGGTGCTTCGGGGTGGGCGTGGTGAGGCGGAGACGCTGACGGCTGCGGTTGCCCGGGCGCATGTGCGTGGCGTGGCCGTGGACTGGGAGGCGCTCTTCGCCGGTACCGGCGCACGCCGCGTGGACCTGCCGACGTATGCCTTCCAACGCCAGCGCTACTGGCCGGAGATCTCCACGGGGTCGCAGGACGAGTCGGTTGACGGTTGGCGTTATCGGGTGTCGTGGCGTGCGTTGGGTGGGGTTTCTGCGGCGTCGCGGTTGTCGGGTGAGTGGTTGGTTGTGGTGCCGGAGGTGGGGGCTTCGGCGGATGTGGTGGCGGGGCTGGCT
>NZ_JANFNH010000062.1 GCF_024436055.1 Streptantibioticus rubrisoli
TGTTTCGGTGGTCATAGCGTTAGGGAAACGCCCGGTTACATTCCGAACCCGGAAGCTAAGCCTTTCAGCGCCGATGGTACTGCAGGGGGGACCCTGTGGGAGAGTAGGACACCGCCGAACAATTCTTGTAAAAGGGGCCTCTTCCCGGACCGTTCGTCCGGGAAGAGGCCCCTTTTTGTGTTCCCGGAGCCTCCCGGCATGCCGCTGACCGCGCCCCCTATGCGCTGGGCGCGCCCGCGCCCCGGTAAGGTCAAGACACATCGTCGCTACGTTCGTTCCCACGGCCTGCGTCACCCGCATGGACCAGACGGCGAGCGCCACTTACCGCTACTGACCGGTACCGGACTTACAACAGGAGGCACTGCGGGTGGAGGTCCAGGAGACACGGGTGCAGACTGACCGGGTCCTCACCATCCCCAACATCCTCAGCATGGCGCGTCTGGTAGGTGTGCCGGTCTTCCTGTGGCTGATTCTCTGGCCGACGTTCGGCGGACCGAACTGTGACGGCTGGGCCCTGCTGGTCCTGGCGCTGAGTGGGGTCAGCGACTACCTGGACGGCAAACTCGCCCGGCGGTGGAACCAGATCAGCAGCCTCGGCCGCATCCTCGACCCGGCGGCCGACCGGCTCTACGTTCTGTCCACCCTTGTCGGTCTGACGTGGCGGGAGATCCTGCCCTGGTGGCTGACCGGTGTGCTGGTCGCCCGAGAGTTGATGTTGGGCGTGGCGGTGCTGGTCCTGCGCAAGCACGGCTACGGCCCACCGCAGGTGAACTTTCTGGGTAAAGCGGCAACTTTCAACCTCATGTACGCCTTCCCGCTGCTGCTGCTGAGCGAGGGCAACGGGTGGTTGCACACAGTCGCTGCTATTTTCGGATGGGCGTTCGCCGGATGGGGTACAACGCTGTACTGGTGGGCAGGAATCCTCTACGTGGTTCAGGTCCGCCGACTCGTCAGGGCGGACGCCACGGCCGACTGAGCCCGCGTACCCGGCAGGCGCACACGAGGCCGGGTGACCGAGCGCGGGTTCAACGCCGAGAAAGCGATGGATCCACGGGTCATCTGGACGGGTGAAGTCGGTGAGAATGTCGTCTCTTCGAGGAGGACGCTTCCGACATGAAGGCCGTCGTGATGGCCGGTGGCGAAGGTACGCGCCTTCGCCCGATGACCTCCAGCATGCCCAAGCCGCTCCTGCCGGTGGTGAACCGGCCGATCATGGAGCATGTGCTGCGGCTGCTCAAGCGGCATGGTCTGAACGAGACCGTGGTGACGGTGCAATTCCTGGCGTCGCTGGTCAAGAACTACTTCGGCGACGGCGAGGAACTGGGCATGGATCTGACCTATGCCCATGAGGAGAAGCCACTCGGCACCGCGGGGAGCGTCAAGAACGCGGAGGAGGCGCTCAGAGACGATGCGTTCCTGGTCATCTCAGGAGACGCCCTGACCGATTTCGACCTGACCGAACTCATCAACTTCCATCGGGAAAAGGGCGCGCTCGTCACCGTGTGTCTGACCCGGGTGCCGAATCCGCTGGAATTCGGCATCACGATTGTTGACGACGAGGGCAAGGTCGAGCGCTTCCTGGAGAAGCCGACCTGGGGCCAGGTCTTCTCGGACACCGTGAACACCGGCATCTACGTGATGGAACCGGAAGTGTTCGACTACGTCGAGCCGGACGTACCGGTGGACTGGTCAGGGGATGTCTTCCCGCAGCTGATGAAGGAAGGCAAGCCCATTTACGGCTTCATCGCCGAGGGCTACTGGGAGGACGTCGGTACCCACGAGAGCTACGTCAAGGCCCAGGCGGACGTTCTCGAAGGCCGGGTCGACGTGGAGATCGAAGGGTTCGAGATCTCTCCCGGTGTATGGGCAGCCGAAGGCGCGGAAGTGCATCCCGACGCCGTATTGCGCGGACCGCTCTACATCGGTGACTACGCCAAGGTGGAGGCCGGTGCGGAAATCCGCGAGCACACGGTCATCGGCTCGAACGTCGTGGTGAAGAGCGGCGCGTTCCTGCACAAGGCGGTGGTGCAGGACAACGTCTACATCGGCCCGCAGACGAATCTGCGCGGCTGTGTCGTCGGCAAGAACACCGATGTGATGCGTGCGGCGCGCATCGACGACGGTGCGGTCATCGGTGACGAGTGCCTGATCGGCGAGGAGTCGATCATCGCAGGCAACGTTCGGGTCTACCCGTTCAAGACCATCGAGGCGGGCGCGTTCGTCAACACCTCGGTCATCTGGGAGTCCCGCGGCCAGGCGCACCTGTTCGGCGCGCGTGGTGTCTCCGGGATCCTGAACGTGGAGATCACTCCGGAGCTCGCGGTACGGCTGGCGGGTGCCTATGCCACCACTCTGAAGAAGGGGTCCACGGTCACCACGGCCCGCGACCACTCCCGTGGCGCACGGGCGCTGAAACGTGCCGTCATCTCCGCGTTGCAGGCCAGCGCCATCGACGTGCGCGACTTGGAGAACGTGCCGATGCCGGTGGCCCGGCAGCAGACAGCGCGCGGAAGCGCGGGCGGGGTGATGATCCGAACCACACCGGGCGTGCCGGACTCCGTCGACATCATGTTCTTTGACGAGCGGGGCGCGGACCTCTCGCAGGCCGGGCAGCGCAAGCTCGACCGGGTGTTCGCGCGCCAGGAGTACCGTCGGGCGTTCCCGGGTGAGATTGGCGATCTGACCTTCCCGTCCAGCGTCTTCGACTCGTACACCGGCGCGCTGCTGAGGGCGGTGGACACCACCGGGGTGCGCGAGGCGGGGCTGAAGGTCGTGGTGGACGCCGCGCATGGCAGCGCCGGGATCGTGCTGCCGAACCTGCTCGGCCGCCTCGGCGTCGACTCACTGACCATCAACCCCGGCCTGGACGAAGCCCGGCCGACCGAGACCGCGGACGAGCGCAGGTCGGGGCTGATCCGGCTGGGCGAGATCGTGGCTTCGGCCAGGGCCGCCTTCGGGGTGCGCTTCGACCCGGTCGGTGAGCGGATCTCGCTGGTGGACGAGCGCGGCAGGATCGTGGAGGACGACCGCGCGCTGCTGGTCATGCTGGACCTGGTCGCGGCCGAGCGGCGCAGCGGTCGGGTGGCCCTGCCAGTGACCACGACCAGGATCGCCGAACAGGTCGCCGCGTACCACGGCACGCAGGTGGAGTGGACCACCACCTCGCCGGACGACCTGACCCGGGTCTGCCGGGCGGAGTCCACGATCTTCGGCGGTGATGGGCGCGGGGGTCTGATCATCCCGGAGTTCAGCAGCGTCTTCGACGGCGCCGCCGCCTTCGTGCGATTGGTCGGCCTGGTCGCCCGCACCCAGCTCACGCTCAGCCAGATCGACGCGCGGATTCCGCGGGCGCACGTGCTCAAACGGGATCTGGCCACGCCGTGGGCGGTCAAGGGCATGGTCATGCGACGGGTCGTGGAGGAGGCGGGCGACCGCTTCGTCGACACCACCGACGGTGTGCGGGTGGTGGAGCCGGACGGCCGCTGGGTGCTGGTGTTGCCCGACCCGGCCGAGGCGGTGACCCGGCTGTGGGCGGAAGGGCCGGACGACACCTCCGCGCAAGCGCTGCTGGACGAGTGGTCCGCCGTGGTGGACAGCGCCGGACGCTGATCCGCGGGGTACCGCACGCGGTCGCCGCTGCACCTGGGCGGCGAGGCGTGCGGTACCGGTACGTGTGGGGATCGTCGCCGCGCGTGTGCGCGGCCGGGCTGACGGGGAGTCGAACGGCGCGTCGTACGGGGGCCGTTCGAGAAGTGTCGGTGCGACGTGCGACGATGTGCGGCATGCCGCAGCAGCCCCCCGTTCGGAGCACCTCCACGCCGTCCCCGCGCCGTGATGCCTCCATGTCGCTGCTGACCAACATCATGGAACACAGCCTGGACGACGGTTACGCGCAGGCCGCGGCCCGCCGTGGTGAGACCGGGCGCTCCCGGTTGCCGCGTACCACCCGTGGCCGGGCCGTGTTCGCGGCGGGGCTGGTGGTCGTCGCCCTGGTGATCACCCTCGGCGCCGCCCAGGCGCGGTACTCCGCGCCCACGGTGGCCAAGGAGCGCCAGGAGCTGATCGACAGGATCGGCAGCGAGAGCCGTGACACCGACCAGTTGCAGAAGGACGTGAACTCCCTGCGCGGCCAGGTCGAGGCGGAACAGCGGGACGCGCTGCCGCAGCACGGCGGGGACGACGCGGATCTGATGAGCCTGCTCTCCGGTGCGACGGCGGTCACCGGACCCGGTGTCCAACTTGTTGTGGACGACGCCAAGGAGGCCTCTGGTGGGAGCGGTTCCGGGCCGCGGGAGACCAGCGGCTTCTCGGACACCGGACGGGTTCGCGACCGTGACCTGCAGCGGGTGGTCAACGGACTGTGGCAGTCCGGTGCCGAGGCGGTGGCCGTCAACGGGCAGCGGCTGACCGCGTTGTCCGCGATCCGCGCGGCGGGTGAGGCGATACTGGTCGACAACAAGCCGCTGGTGCCCCCGTACACCGTGCTCGCGATCGGCGACGGGCCGCGGCTGAGCACGTCCTTCCAGGGCGGCCCGGACGGTCAGTACCTGCGAGTGTTGCAGCAGAACTACGGCATCCGTACCAGCATTTCGGTCAAGGACGAGGTGCGGCTGCCCGCCGCCCCGAGCGTGGCGGTGCGCATCGCGACGCCGGTCGCGGGTGCCGCGCAGACAGGGAAGGGCAAGCAGTGATCGCGGTTTTGGGGCTCGTCGTCGGAGTGGTGGTGGGGCTGGTGCTGCGGCCCGTTGTGCCGTCGGCGGTGGAGCCCTATCTGCCGATCGCCGTGGTCGCGGCGCTGGACGCGGTGTTCGGCGGGGTGCGCGCGATGCTCGACGGGATCTTCGACGACAAGGTCTTCGTGGTGTCGTTCCTGTCGAACGTCGTGGTCGCCGCGTTGATCGTGTTCCTCGGTGACAAGCTCGGCGTCGGTGCCCAGTTGTCCACCGGTGTGGTCGTGGTGCTCGGTATCCGTATCTTCTCCAACGCCGCGGCCATTCGCCGCCATGTGTTCCGGGCGTGAGGCGGCGATGAGCGACAACGAGCAGCCGGAGGAAGAACCGAAGCGCCAGCCGCTGCCGGCGGAGTCGGCGTCCGGGAACACGCAGAGCCCGCCGCCGGAAGCTGAAGCCACGTCAGGTGATGAGGGGGCCGTCCAACCCACCGGTCTGCAGCGGCTGATGAGGGGACTGTGGCCGCCGCGCTTCACCCGTGCCCAACTCATCTTCGCCGTGCTGCTGTTCGCGCTCGGCCTGGGCCTGGCCATCCAGGTGCGCACCGCCAGCGACAACGGTGTGCTGCGCGGCGCCCGCCAGGAGGACCTGGTGCGGATCCTGTCCGAACTCGACGCCAGGACGCAGCGGCTGGAGGACGAAAAGCGCGGACTGGACAACCAGCGCACCGAGTTGCAGAGCAGCTCGAACCAGGCCGCCGAGGCGCAGAAGCAGACCCAGCAGAAAGCCCAGCAACTCGGCGTACTGGCGGGCACGGTGGCCGTCCAGGGCCCCGGGATCACGCTGACCATCCGCCCGTCCGCCGGCGCGGTCTCGGCGGACGAACTGCTGGACACGCTCCAGGAACTGCGCGCCGCGGGGGCGGAGGCGGTGCAGATCAACGACGTACGGGCGGTGGCGGGTACGTACTTCACGGACGCCGGGGGCGGGGTGTCGGTCGACGGGCACCAACTGTCGCCACCGTATGTGTTCAAGGTCATCGGCAATCCGCCTGACCTGCAACCGGCGTTGAACATCCCCGGCGGCGTGGTCCAGACCTTGCAGAAGGAGCAGGCTACGGTATCCGTTGTACCGTCGCAGAAGATCGTCGTGGACGCCTTGCGATCCGTGAAACAGCCTGACTACGCTCGGTCGTCGGGCCAGTGAGGCGGGGGGACATGGAGCGCAGCTGGGGAGGGGTGGACAGCGCGAGGGGTCGGCGCACCAATGGGGTGGTGCGTGGTGGAAACTGTGGAGTGACCTGGTTCGTTGTCTGGATGACCGGAACGGCCGGTCGGTGTTGCGAGGGTTCGTCCTGCCCCACGGGCGGGTCTGTTTCGTTCAAGGGGAATCGCCCGTGAAGTTGTTTGAGAAGTTGTTCGGCAGGCGCGCACGGCAGGCTGGTGACCCGGCTACGGCGCGTCACCGGGCGCCCCGCCAGGCGCAGGGTGAGGGGACGGGCCAGGAGCGCCCGCTTTTCCGGGATGAGTCGGTTGCTCCGGGTGGCGACATTTCGGGCGGCCATGGGCCGGTATCTGTTGACCCTGCCGCCTCGGGCCGCATAGGTTTCCAGGAACCATCGACCTCAGGTATGGGTGGAGGGTTTTCCTCCGATCCGTACGCGTCGAACGTTCCCGCGGGCCAGCCGCGGCAGGAGGCTCAGCCCATGGCGTCCTTGCCGGTGTGTACGAGGTGTGGACACCAGAACGCGGAGGCGAGCCGCTTCTGCTCCAACTGCGGTGCGCCGCTGCGCGGCGGTGCCGCGGCGGAGCGCTCCTCCGAGACCACGTCCACCATCTCGATCTCCGGCCTGGAGGCCTACGAGGCGGAGGCGACCGGCCAGACCGCGCTGCCGTGGCTGTCCCCGGAGGTGCAGTCCGCGGTGGAGGCGCTGCCGCTCGGCTCGGCGCTGCTGGTGGTCAAGCGCGGCCCCAACTCCGGCAGCCGGTTCCTGCTGGACAGCGAGGTCACCACGGCCGGCCGGCACCCGCAGAGCGACATCTTCCTGGACGACGTGACGGTCTCGCGGCGGCACGTCGAGTTCCGCAGGGGCCCCGACGGCAGCTTCGGCGTGGCCGATGTCGGCAGCCTCAACGGGACGTATGTGAACCGTGAGCCGATCGACTCCGTCGTGCTCAACAACGGGGACGAAGTGCAGATCGGCAAGTACCGGCTGGTCTTCTACACGAGCCAGCGGAGCTACTGACCCGCACACCCGCAAGGGGAAGGTTCATGCTTCGTACACCGCCGGGCGGTGCCGGAAACGGCACCGCCGCCACGGACGGACGGCTGATGAGCATCGGCGCGGTGCTCGCGCTGCTGCGCGACGAGTTTCCCGAGGTCACCATCTCCAAGATCCGCTTCCTGGAGGCGGAGGGCCTGGTGGAGCCGCAGCGCACCCCGTCCGGGTACCGCAAGTTCGCGGTGCGCGATGTGGAACGGCTGGCTCAGGTGCTGCGGTTGCAACGCGACCACTACCTGCCGCTGAAGGTGATCAGGGAGTACCTTGACGCGCTGGACGCCGGGGAGCAGGTCGCCCTGCCGGGCCCGGCCGAGCCGGTGGACCTGCTGGAGGCGGGTGCGGAGCAGCCCGGCGGCGGGTCGCGGATCGGCCGGGAGGAGTTGCTGGCCGCCTCCGGCGTCGGCGAGGAGGCGCTGGGCGGCTGGGAGTCGTACGGCCTGATCGAGGCGGACGCGGACGGTGCGTACGACGCCGAGGCGGTCGCCATCGCCAAGCTCATCCGGGACCTGGGCAACTACGGGCTCGAACCGCGGCATCTGCGGGCCGTCAAGGCCGCCGCCGAGCGGCAGGTCAGCCTGGTGGAGCAGGTGGTCGCGCCGTTGCGTAGGCACCGCAACCCCCAGACCAGGGCGCATGCCGAGGCGACGGCGCGGGAGCTGGCCGCCTTGTCGGTGCGGCTGCACGCCGCACTCGTCCAGTCGGCGCTGCGGGTCCGGCAGATCTGACCGGGATCTGGCGGCGCATGGCTTACCTGTTGGTAACGGCGTATGGCCTGGTCACCGGCGAACCGTTTCGGCCAGTGGGCGGCCGACGCGTCCCGAGGGCGGAATGCCCGACTACCCAAAGTCTTCGGTAACGGCCTAGGGTTGCTGTGTGAATGAGCTCGACGTCGTGGGTGTACGGGTGGAAATGCCCTCCAACCAGCCGATCGTGCTGCTGCGTGAAGTGGGCGGCGACCGGTACCTGCCCATCTGGATCGGACCGGGTGAGGCGACCGCGATCGCCTTCGCCCAGCAGGGCATGACGCCCGCGCGCCCGTTGACCCACGACCTCTTCAAGGACGTTCTCGACGCGGTGGGCCAGCAGCTCACCGAGGTGCGGATCACGGACCTGAGGGAGGGCGTGTTCTACGCGGAGCTGGTGTTCGCCAGCGGGGTCGAGGTGAGCGCACGGCCGTCCGACGCCATAGCGCTCGCACTGCGCACCGGAACGCCGATCTTCGGTAGCGACGGTGTCCTGGACGACGCGGGGATCGCCATCCCCGACGAGCAGGAGGACGAGGTCGAGAAGTTCCGCGAGTTCCTCGACCAGATCTCGCCGGAGGACTTCGGCACCAGCAACCAGTGACCAGCCCGAGGCAGTTCAGGGCATTCGGCTAGCCTTTCCCGCGGAACGGGCACGCGAAACCACTCTTGGGGTGGAAATCACTCGGCGTGCCGAGTGTGGCGATCGTTGACGCACTCCGAGTGACTCCCTACCGTCGAGTGGGAAAGTCCTGGAGGGTGCAACGCCGTGTCTCCCGCGCATCCGGTGGCGGGCAGGGCCGCGTACCTGTGTGCTCCGGGATGTGAAGGGACGGAGGTCGGCGTGAGAAGCACCGGCGACGGGGCGGCCGCGGGCGGTGCGTTTCCGGTCCACGGGGCTGCGTCCCGCACCCCGCACCGCAGGACGGACGAGGGCGCCACGGGGGCGGAGCGCGAGATCGAGAGCGTCGGCTACCGGGGCCCCACGGCCTGTGCGGCGGCCGGGATCACCTACCGGCAGCTGGACTACTGGGCCCGCACCGGCCTGGTCGAGCCCAGCATCCGGCCCGCGTACGGGTCCGGAACCCAGCGACTTTACAGCTTCCGTGACGTTGTCGTCCTCAAAATCGTCAAGCGGCTGTTGGACACCGGCGTCGCGTTGCAGAACATCCGTACCGCGGTGCGCTACCTGAGCACCTGGGCCGAGGCGGACGCGGTCCGCACCACGCTGATGTGCGACGGCGCCACGGTCTACGAGTGCACCTCGCCCGACGAGGTGGTGAGCCTGCTCCAGGGCGGCCAGGGCGTCTTCGGGATCGCGGTGGGCGTGGTCTGGCGGGACGTGGAGAACAGCCTGGCCCAGCTGCACGGCGAGCGGGTGGACACCGGAGAGACCCTGGTCGGCCACAACCCCGAGGACGAGCTGGCCCGCCGCCGCAACCGCGCGGGCTGACCGGTCCCGCGGCGTTCCAGCCCGCCGTACAGGTGTACGGCAGTTGTCGGTGCCATACGGCAGCATCAGGTGCTGTGAGGAACACACCGACGATCCTGCATCTCGACATGGACGCCTTCTTCGCCGCGGTGGAGCAGGCAGCCAAGCCGAGCCTGCGCGGAAAGCCGGTGGTGGTCGGCGGTCTGGGGCCACGCGGTGTGGTCTCCACGGCCTCCTACGAGGCGCGGGTGTACGGGGTGCACTCCGCGATGGCGATGGCGCTGGCCAGACGGCTGTGCCCGAACGCGGCCTATCTGACACCCAGATTCGGGCTGTACCGCCAGGTGAGTGACACGGTCATGGCCCTGCTGCACGAGCTGTCGCCGCTGGTGGAGCCGCTCAGCCTGGACGAGGCGTTCGTCGACCTGGACGCCGGCGAGTGCGGTGAGCGGCTGCGCGCCCTGCCGGAGTCCGAACTGCTGGCCGGAGTGCGCCAGGTCGCCGAGCGGCTGCGGGCGGACATCACGGCGGCCACCGGGCTGACCGCCTCCGTCGGTCTCGCCAGCTCCAAGCTGCTGGCCAAGATCGGTTCCGACGCCGCCAAGCCCGACGGCCTGGTGCTGATCGAGCCGGGCACGGAACAGGACTTCCTCGGCCCGAAGACGGTACGCACCCTGTGGGGCGTGGGCCCGGCCACCGCCGAGCAGCTGCGGCGGGCCGGGATCAGCACGGTCGCCGAGGTGGCGGAGGCGGGCGAGGCCGAGCTGGTCCGGCTGCTCGGCAAGGCACACGGCGCTTCGCTGTACGCCATGGCCACCGGCCAGGACGACCGGCCGGTGGTGGCCGACCGCGATGTGAAGTCGATCTCCGTGGAGGACACCTTCGACGTCGACCTCACCGACCGGGTCCGGGTGCGCGCCGAGGTCGGGCGGCTGGCGGACCGCTGTGCGCAGCGGCTGCGCTCGGCGGGCCGCTCCGGCCGTACCGTCGTGCTCAAGGTGCGCCGCTATGACTTCACCACGCTCACCCGCTCCGAGACACTGCGCGCGCCCACCGACGACCCGGTGGTGGTCAAGGAGACCGCCGGGCGGCTGATCGAGGCGGTGGACACCACGGGAGGGGTGCGGCTGCTCGGCGTCGGAGTGGCCGGCCTCGCCGACTTCACCCAGGAGGACCTCTTCGCCCAGGTCCACGAGGACGCCCGGGGCGAGGCGGAATCCCCCGACACCGCCCCCGTGCGCTCAGAGCCGGGCCCACAGCCGGTAGCGCACCTGTGGAGACCGGGCCAGGACGTGACGCACGCCGAGTACGGGCCCGGATGGGTGCAGGGCAGCGGGGTCGGCCGGGTCACCGTCCGCTTCGAGGTACCGGGCGGCGAGCCGGGCCGGGTGCGCACCTTCGCGGTGGACGATCCGCTGCTGGCACCCTCCGAGCCGCTGCCGCTGGTGCCGGGGCGGCCCGCCGAACCGCCGTGACCGGTGCGGCCCGGCGGGTCAGTCCTGGGCGTCCTCGCCCGCGACACGGCCGAAGTCGGTGTCGCCCGGCGGCCTGGCCTCGGGACCCGGAGGGGGTACTTCCAGGCCGTAGTGGTGGTAGAGCTGCAGTTCCTGTTCGGGGGAGAGATGGCGGCCGACGCCGAAGTCCGGGGCGTCCTTGACCAGGGACTTGTCGAACGGCACCAGCAGCGACTCGCCCTCCAGTTCGCTGGGTTCCAACGGGACGAACGCGTCGCGCCCGAAGAGCCCGGTGCGCACCGCGGCCCACTCCGGTTCGCCCGTCGCGTCGTCGAGGTACACCTCGTCCACCGTGCCGATCTTCACGCCGTTGCGGTCATACGCCTTGCGGCCGATCAGGCTCCGCGGATCGATTTCGGTCTGCACGATCCCTCCATGCGGTCGAAGGGGGCCCTCCCAGCCCTTGGGTCAGTGGGGGAGGTCCAACACCTTCACGAAAAGCCACTTTCCGGGGCATGTCGAATCGAGAGGACGGTCACGTCGGGTCGAAGGACCATTCGAGGACCATCGGTTTGCGACGAGTGCGCTGGTAGGGTGGCAAGTGGCCGCTGACCCTGTGCGGGAGAGTCCTGGCGACAACGGAAACCGTCGTCAGGCGCCGAAGGAGCAAACCCTCCCCGGAATCTCTCAGGCATCCGTACCGCGCGGACGAGGTCACTCTGGAAAGCAGGACGGGCTGACTCGGCGCGTGATCGGGCCGGGGCGGTTTCCGTCCTCACCGACGGTGAAAGCCGCGTCGCCTCGGCGGGCGCGGTGAAGCTCTCAGGTCGATGACAGAGGGGGAGGCCGACAGGGCACCCGCTCCGAGGTGCCCCTCACAGGTCGCACACCGACCAGGAGGCCTCCCTAAGATGACCGCCCACCGCATCCCCCTCGCCGAGCTGGAGCGCGGCACCCCGTTCGAGCAGCGCCATGTCGGCCCCGACGCCGGTGCCCAGGCCAAGATGCTCGCCCAGGTCGGCTACGGCTCGCTGGACGAGCTGACCGCGGCAGCCGTGCCGGACACCATCAAGAGCCTTGAGGCGCTGCGCCTGCCGGACGCCCGTTCCGAGGCCGAGGTGCTGGCCGAGCTGCGCTCCCTCGCCAACCGCAACCAGGTGCTCGCCCCGATGATCGGCCTGGGCTACTACGGCACCTTCACCCCGCCGGTGATCCTGCGCAACGTGCTGGAGAACCCGGCCTGGTACACCGCGTACACCCCGTACCAGCCGGAGATCTCCCAGGGCCGTCTGGAGGCGCTGCTCAACTTCCAGACCGTCGTCGCCGATCTGACCGGACTGCCCACCTCCGGTGCCTCGCTGCTGGACGAGGGCACCGCCGCCGCCGAGGCGATGGCGCTGGCCCGCCGGGTCGGCAAGGTCAAGGGCGGCGTCTTCCTGGTGGACGCCGACTGCTTCCCGCAGACCATCGCGGTGCTCGAGACCCGCGCGGAGCCGACCGGGGTCGAGGTGGTTGTCGCCGACCTGTCGGACGGGATCCCCGACGAGATCGCCGAGCGCGGGGTGTTCGGCGTGCTGCTGCAGTACCCGGGCGCCTCCGGCGCGGTGCGCGATCCGCGGCCGGTCATCGAGCGGGCGCACGAACTCGGCGCGATCGTCACCATGGCCGCCGATCTGCTGGCGCTCACCCTGCTCACCCCGCCCGGCGAGCTGGGCGCCGACATCGCGGTCGGCACCAGCCAGCGCTTCGGCGTGCCCATGGGCTTCGGCGGCCCGCACGCCGGATACATGGCGGTGCGCGACAGCTACGCCCGCAGCCTGCCCGGCCGCCTGGTCGGCGTCTCGGTGGACGCGGACGGCAACAAGGCGTACCGGCTGGCACTGCAGACCCGTGAGCAGCACATCCGCCGGGAGAAGGCGACCAGCAACATCTGCACCGCGCAGGTGCTGCTCGCCGTGATGGCCGGGATGTACGCGGTCTACCACGGTCCGGAGGGCCTGGCGGCGATCGCCCGCCGGGTGCACCGCCAGGCCGCGGTGCTCGCCGAGGGGCTGCGCGCGGGCGGCGTCGAGGTGCTGCACGGCGCGTTCTTCGACACCGTCATCGCCCGGGTCCCCGGCCGCGCCGCCGACGTGGTGGCCGCCGCCCGCCGGGCCGGGGTCAACCTGCGGCAGGTGGACGCCGACCTGGTCGGTATCGCCTGCGACGAGACCACCGACCGGGCCCAACTGGCCGCTGTCTGGGGCGCGTTCGGCATCTCGGGCAACGACGTCGACACGCTGGACGGGACGGCGGAGGACGCGCTGCCGTCCGGCCTGCTGCGCGAGGCCGACTACCTGACCCACCCGGTCTTCCACCAGCACCGCTCCGAGACCGCGATGCTGCGCTACCTGCGCCGTCTCGCCGACCGGGACTACGCGCTGGACCGCGGCATGATCCCGCTGGGCTCGTGCACCATGAAGCTCAACGCGACCACCGAGATGGAGCCGGTCACCTGGCCTCAGTTCGGCGCGCTGCACCCGTTCGCCCCGATCGAGCAGGCGGAGGGTTACGTCACGCTCATCCGCGAGCTGGAGGAGCGGCTGGCCGAGATCACCGGCTACGACAAGGTGAGCATCCAGCCCAACGCCGGTTCGCAGGGCGAGCTCGCCGGTCTGCTCGCGGTGCGCGCGTACCACCGCGCCAACGGCGACACCCAGCGCACGGTCTGTCTGATCCCGTCCTCCGCCCACGGAACCAACGCGGCCAGCGCCGTGATGGCCGGGATGAAGGTGGTCGTGGTCAAGACCAGCGCCGACGGCGATGTGGACCTGGACGACCTGCACGCCAAGATCGACCAGTACCGTTCGGAACTGGCCGTTCTGATGGTCACCTACCCCTCCACGCACGGGGTCTTCGAGGACAACATCACCGACATCTGCGCCGCCGTGCACGAGGCGGGCGGTCAGGTCTACGTGGACGGCGCCAACCTCAACGCGCTCGTCGGACTGGCCCAGCCGGGCAAGTTCGGCGCCGACGTCTCGCACCTGAACCTGCACAAGACCTTCTGCATCCCGCACGGCGGTGGCGGCCCCGGCGTCGGCCCGGTGGCGGTGCGCGCGCATCTGGCCCCGTACCTGCCGAACCACCCGCTGCAGCCGACCGCCGGTCCGGCCACCGGAGTGGGGCCGATCTCGGCGGCGCCGTGGGGCTCGGCGGGCATCCTGCCGATCTCCTGGGCGTACGTGCGGCTGATGGGCGGCGCGGGGCTGCGCAGGGCCACCCAGGTGGCGGTGCTGAGCGCCAACTACGTTGCCAAGCGGCTGGCCCCGTACTTCCCGGTGCTCTACACCGGCCCGGCTGGGCTGGTCGCCCATGAGTGCATCATCGACCTGCGGCAGATCACCAAGGCGACCGGGGTGACCGTGGACGACATCGCCAAGCGGCTGATCGACTACGGGTTCCACGCGCCGACCATGTCGTTCCCGGTGGCGGGGACGCTGATGATCGAGCCGACCGAGAGCGAGGACCTGGCGGAACTCGACCGGTTCTGCGCGGCGATGATCGCAATTCGCGGCGAGATCGACCGGGTTGCCGCCGGCCAGTGGCCCGCGGAGGACAACCCGCTGCGCAACGCGCCGCACACCGCGGCCACGCTCACCGGTACCTGGGACCACCCGTACACCCGCGAGGAGGCCGTCTTCCCGGCCGGGGTGTCGGCGGCGGACAAGTACTGGCCGCCGGTACGGCGGATCGACGGCGCGTACGGCGACCGCAACCTGGTCTGCTCGTGCCCGCCGCTGGACGAGTACGAGGCCTGATCGGCGACCGTGGAGCCGGAGCGGCGGGCAGCCGCCACTCCGGCTCGCGTAGCGTCGCGGTCAGGCCGCGGTGGCGATGTTCCCGGCGTCCAGTGGACGGTGCGGGGCGATGATCTGTCCGTCCGGCAGCAGCTCGCCGGTGTCCTCGAAGAGCAGGACGCCGTTGCACAGCAGGCTCCAGCCTTGTTCCGGGTGGTAGGCCACCAGGCGTGCGGCCTCCCGGTCGGCGGAGTCTGCAGATGGGCACTGAGGCTGGTGCTGGCACATGGATGTGGTCTTTCGCTGCGATTGGTGTGCTGTGCGGCTGGATCGGTGGTCTACCGTGCTCATGGCCGCCCCCCGTTTCGGTTTGGTCGGGTCCAGTCTTGCCCTACGGGCCTGAGTCCGCAGGGATTTCGGGTCAGCTCTCCTCAACAGGTGGGGACGCGTCACCCGCCCGGGCGGTTGCCGCTCGACCCGCCATCACCGGGACGGTCCGCATCAGTGGTACGCAACGGCGCGCGTTCCGGTTCACCGCGCCCTCGCGACCGCGCCCGACAACCGACAGTGCGCCCCCGGCACCTGGCCGGGGGCCCACGGGTCTGCGCCGCGTGTTCCGCTACACCGCGCTGCCGAGCAGCGGCGCCGGACCGAGCCGGTGGGTGAGCACCGGTACCAGGTCCCCGGCCCGGTACGGCCGGTGCGCCGCGATGCCCGGCGGCGCCGGAGCCAGCGGAATCAGCACGTCCGCCGGGGCGGGCTGGGCGTCGTCGCCGGCCGTCACGTCGCCGTGCAGCCACAGGCAGAGCATGTACAGCCCGGGGATGGACAGCAGCCGCGGCTGGTACGCGGACGGTAGCGGCTCGGCCTGCCGCAGCGCGTGCTCGGTGGAGGCGAGATAGGGCCCCTCGCAGAAGTGCGAGAACGCCCAGCCGTCCGGGGTGATCATGGTCTCGGCCGCCGCCACCACCCGGTCGCCGCCGCGGACCAGGAACCGCCACCCGGTCAACCGGGCCCGTGG
Organism: Streptantibioticus rubrisoli; assembly: GCF_024436055.1. Taxonomy (GTDB): domain Bacteria; phylum Actinomycetota; class Actinomycetes; order Streptomycetales; family Streptomycetaceae; genus Streptantibioticus_A; species Streptantibioticus_A rubrisoli. Next base: position 15,381 of record NZ_JANFNH010000062.1, read on the forward strand.
CATTCCGCCGCCGCTCGCCGCCACCGGGTTGAGCAGATGGACCGGGAGCGGATGCTCGGGCACCAGCGGACCGGTGGCGGTGCGCAGGGAGGGTGTGCTGGCGGCGCGGACCGCCACCGGGGAAGCAAGGGCCGCGAGGATACTGCGCAGAGCGGGCGCGGGGGCCGGGGGGACATGCAGCGGCATGGTGGGTCGCCTCTCGCTGGAGACAGGGTGGTGCAGGACGCGGTACGGACGGCGCTGTGTACGGTGCGGGGCTGGCGTACTACAGGGTGTTACGGGGCATTGCTGACCGGGCACCCGCCCCTGCGGTGGGGGGTGTCCGGATCCGGCGGTGGCATGCAGAGTCGGTCCCGGGACTGGGTGTGCGCGGGGGCGCAACCGGCGGGTCGCGGAGTCTCTGCCTGTGCGCGAAGTTTATACGAAACGTGTTCGCCCGGCGATTCGGCTACCGGGTTGCGGTAGTAGGGACAAGGCGGTATCAAGCCGTTCGTTCGCGCTATTGAGAGCCATTCTCGAGCAGCATACCGGCGATACGCTGGCACAACAACGGCTGCGCGGATGGCTGGTTATCGCACGTGATTTCTGGAGCCGGTTGTGCCCGTTGGGCTGGACGGCTTGCTATGCCAAAGGAATGTGCCGGAACGGCTGAACCGTGCACCCGTGGCCCACCGGGCGCACGCTGGGCGTTATGGATCCGCTGTGCTGGGCATCATCGGTGCACGGCCCACACGAGGAGGGACCCTGCGATGGGAGAAAAGGTCGTGGCCAGCGGGTTCGACCTGTCCGATCGGCAGCGGTACCGGCGCAAGCTGCAACAGTGTCTGACGGGCCTGGAGCGACTCCTGGAGGGCAGGCGATTCGATCGGCCGCGCAACCTGATGGGGCTGGAGATCGAATTGAATCTCGCGGATTCCGAAGGCATGCCCCGCATGATGAACGAAGAGGTACTGGAACGCATCGCGAGTCGGGATTTCCAGACGGAACTCGCGCAGTTCAACATCGAAGTGAACATCGCCCCGCACCGGCTCTCCGGGCGGGTGCTCGATCAACTTGCGGAAGAACTGCGAATAGGTCTCGGATATGCCGACCGCAAAGCCGCGGAGGTCGGCGCAAGTATCGTCATGATCGGAATTCTGCCGACCCTGAGCGCACAGGATCTGGTGCAGGCCAACCTTTCCCGGGTGGACCGGTACCGGCTGCTCAACGACCGCATCCTGGCGGCCCGCGGCGAGGACCTCACCTTGGACATCGAAGGCGTCGAGCACCTCACCTGCACCTCCGGCTCCATCGCCCCGGAGGCCGCGGCCACCTCGATGCAGATGCACCTGCAGGTCACCCCCGGCCGCTTCGCCGCCGTGTGGAACGCGGCGCAGGCCGCGGTCGGCCCGCAGATCGCCCTGGGCGCCAACTCGCCCTTCCTGTTCGGCCGCGAACTGTGGCGGGAGACCCGGCCGGTGCTCTTCCAGCAGGCCACCGACACCCGCCCGCAGGAGCTGACCGCGCAGGGCGTGCGGCCGCTGACCTGGTTCGGCGAACGGTGGATCAGCAGCGCCTACGACCTGTTCGAGGAGAACGTGCGCTACTTCCCGTCCCTGCTGCCCATCTGTGACGACGAGGATCCGCTACGGGTGCTGGACGAGGGCGGCGTACCGCGGCTGAAGGAGCTGCAACTGCACAACGGCACCATCTACCGCTGGAACCGCCCGGTGTACGCGGTCGTCGACGGCGTACCGCACCTACGGGTGGAGAACCGGGTGATGCCCGCCGGCCCCACGGTGACCGACGTGGTGGCCAACGCGGCCTTCTACTACGGGCTGATCCGCGCCTTGGCGGAGTCCTCGCGCCCGGTGTGGACCCGGCTGCCGTTCTCCGCGGCCGCCGAGAACTTCGAGACCGCCTGCCGCCTGGGCATCCAGGCGGAGCTGACCTGGCCGCGCCCCGGCCGCGGTGGCCTCACCTGCGTCCCGGCGGTACGGCTGGTACAGGACGAGCTGCTGCCGCTCGCCTCGGCGGGCCTGGACGCCTGGGGCGTGGCGCCCGCCGACCGCGACCGGTACCTCGGGGTGATCGAGGAGCGCTGCCGCTGCCGGGTCAACGGCGCCTCATGGCAGGCCGCCGCCTACCACCGCGCGCTGGAACGCGGCCTCGACCGGCACAAGGCGCTGGCCGCCATGACCCGCCGCTACTGCGAGCTGATGCGTTCCGGCGACCCGGTGCACAGCTGGCCCGCGGGGCTGCCGCTGAGCTGAGCGCCTGTCGTGTGCGAGCCACCAAGCGGGTCGGACGAACTCCGCTGAGTTCGGCAGCGACCCGAAGGGGCGCGGGGACCGCGCGACCAGCCACAATTGGTGCCGCGGACGAGCGGCGGCACATCGCCGTACTCCCGGCGGAAGCGCTGAGGTGTCCGCGGATCGCACACACGGAGGCAGGCGTGCACGGACGGTATTCCGAGACGACCGGCGGCACCTCGACGGGGCCCGTGCGCGTTGGGAGTGCTGTGACCCCCTCCACGCCACACCGAACCGACGGATCCGCGCTCGCCCCGCGCACCCTGCGCGGCGAGACGCTGCTGGTACTCGCCCTGTCGCTGGGTGCCAGCGCGGTCAGCGCGCTGATCAGCTTCATCGGCTCGGTCACCAAGCCGGGAGCGCTGAAGAACCAGGCGGCCACCCTGGTCGGCACCCAGGCGCCCGGGCGGCCCTGGCTTGACCTGGCGTGGCAGCTGTTCTCGGTGGGCACCGCACTGGTGCCGGTTGCACTGGTCGCGCACCTGCTGGTCAGGGAGGGCGTCGGCATGCGGTCGATCGGTTTCGACCTGCGCCGCCCGCGCTTCGACCTGGCGTGGGGCGCGCTGATCGCGGCGGGCATCGGTGGCACCGGGCTCGCGTTCTACCTGGGCGCGCGGGTGGCCGGGTTCAACCTCACCGTGGTGCCGGAGTCGCTGCCCGATGTGCGGTGGCGGATTCCGGTACTGGTCGCGGCGGCGGTGCAGAACGCGGTGGTCGAGGAGGTCATCGTCGTCGGCTATCTGCTGCGCAGGCTGGACCAGTTGGGCTGGCGGTCCGGCGCGGCGCTGGCGGTGAGCGCGGTGCTGCGCGGTTCGTACCACCTCTACCAGGGCATCGGCGGGTTCGTCGGTAATCTGGCGATGGGCGTCATCTTCGTGCTGCTGTACCGGCGTTGGGGCCGGGTCGGGCCGCTGGTGGCGGCGCACGCGCTGATCGACACCGTGGCCTTCGTCGGCTATGTGCTGCTGGCGGGCAAGGTGGGCTGGCTGCCGACGAAGTGAGCGGACCGGGGGGCGCGCGGCCCCCGGGACGCGTCAGGCCAGCAGTTCGCCCTCGATGACGGTGACGGCGTGGCCGGTGAGCAGGGTGCGGTCACCGTGGAGTGCGGTGCGCACCAGGCCGGTACGGGCGGACGCCTGCAGGCCGGTCAGTTCGGTGCGGCCGAGCCGGGCGGACCAGAACGGGGCGAGCGCGGTGTGCGCGCTGCCGGTGACCGGGTCCTCGGGGATGCCCACGGCCGGGCCGAAGAACCGGGAGACGAAGTCGTAGCCGCCGCTTGGTTCCCGCGCGGCGGCGGTGACGATCACGCCGCGGTGGTCGAGCCGCCCGATGGCCGCGAGGTCCGGGGCCAGCTCGCGCACCGCCTGTTCGTCGGGCAACTCGACCAGCAGGTCTCCGGTGTTCCGTCCGGTGTCGTACGCGCCGAGCACCGGCGCGCCCAGGGCCTGCGGCAGTGCGCTGGGCGGCGCCACCTCGGTGAGCTGGGCGGTGGGGAAGTCCAACGTGATCGCCCCGTCGTCGGCGGGCGCGGCGCGCAGCACACCGCTGCGGGTGGTGAAGCTGATGGTGCCGGTCGCGCCGCCGGTGCCGAGCAGGACGTGCGCCGTCGCGAGGGTGGCGTGACCGCACATGTCGACCTCGGTCGCCGGGGTGAACCAGCGCAGCGCCCAGTCGGCCGGTGCGCCGGGCGGCAGCGGATGGGCGAAGGCGGTCTCCGACAGGTTGACCTCGGCGGCCACCCGCCGCATGCGGTCCTCGTCCGGGAAGCCCTCGGCGCCCAGCAGTACGACACCGGCGGGGTTGCCCGCGAACGGGCGGGCGGTGAAGGCGTCAACGATGCGGATCTTCATGATCGCGACGGTATCCGGCGAGCATGCCCGCTGGACACGGCCAATTCGCGGAACCTGGCACCGGGGCCTTGCCGTGCGACAGTCACCGATATATCGTTGAAGCATCGCGACAGATCAACGAACGATCTGCGCTCCGCGTGCGCGAACCGCGCACGTCAGCACACCCATCGATATGGAAATCGACACGGAAAGGAGCGCGACCATGCGTTCCCACGGATACGGACACGGACACGGACGAGAGCGCCGCGGCCCGGGCGGCCAGGACTGGCCGCACGGCGCCGAGGGCTACGAGCAGCGGCGGGCGGCGTTCGGCCCCTTCGGGCCGCCGTTCGGCGGTGGGCCATGGGGTCATGGCCGAGGGCGCGGCGGCCCGCGCGGCAGGGCGCGGCGCGGTGACGTACGGGCGTCGATCCTGGCGCTGCTCAAGGACCGCCCGATGCACGGCTACGAGATGATCCAGGAGATCGGCGAGCGCAGCGGCGGCGCCTGGAAGCCGAGCCCCGGCTCGGTCTACCCGACGCTGCAGCTCCTAGAGGACGAGGGCTTGATCGCCAGCGCCAGTGAGGGCGGCAAGAAGCTGTTCACGCTCACCGAGGCGGGCCGCGCCGAGGCCGAGGGCGGCCCGGAGGCACCCTGGGAGGAGGCCGGACGCGGCATCGACTGGGAGGCGATGAACGAGATCAGGCAGGCGGGCTTCGGCCTGGTCGAGGCCTTCCGCCAGGTCTGGGCGACCGGCACCCCCGCCCAACGCGAGAAGGCGATGGCGGTCGTCAACGAGGCCCGCAAGAAGCTGTACCTGATCCTTGCGGACGAGCCCTCCGACGAGTAGGCGAGTAGCCGAAACCGCGGTCCTGGTGGACTACTCCACCAGGACCGCAAGTTCGCGCAGGCTCTCGTTCAAGGCGGTGGTCGCCGAGTCCTTGAGCCTGCCCGCCATCAACGTCACCGCGGCGCCGGTGAAACCGCCCACGACGCGCACCGTCGTCTCGTCGCCGTCGGGCACCAGCTCGTAGCGCATGGCGAGGCCCACGCCCATCGGCCCGGTGCCGGTGGTGGACAGGGCGCGTTCGGGCGCCAACTCGGCCACCGTCCAGGTGACTTCGGCGGGGAAGCCCATCAGTTTCATGTTCTCCACGTACACCGCGCCGACCGCCAACGGGTCCGGCCCGCCCTTGGGGAAGCCGTTGTGCGTGGCGTTCCACCGCCCGTACGCGGCGAAGTCGGTGAGCTGCCGCCAAACGCGTGCTGCCGGAGCCGCGATGCGGGCCTCCGCGGTGACCTCGGCCATGGTGACCACCCTGCGTCCCTGGGGTGCCGCGGCGGATCGCGGCAGCGGTGTCGCGGAACGTAGCCGCTCGGCTGCGAATACTCAATACTGATGAAGCGTCAGGAACGCTCGTTTCGCGGTGTGACAGGATCAGGGAGTCGCACCGGCGTTCAGGAGGACGAGGGTGGAGTACCAAGTGTTGCGCGAACGGTTGTGCCGCACGCCGGCGCTGGCCGGACCGCTGCCCGGGTTCGACCCGCGGAACGCGCCGCCGGAGCCCGGCCCGCTCTTCGCCCACTGGCTCGCCGACGCCCTGGACGACGGCGTACCGGAACCGCATGTGATGACGCTCAGCACGGCTGACCCGGCCGGACGCCCGTCCTCCCGGGTGTTGATGCTGCGCGGCTTCCAACTCGACGCGGGCCGACTGGACTTCGTCTTCGCCAGCGAGGCCGCCAGCCGCAAGGGCCGGGAACTGGGCGCCAACCCGTACGCGGCGCTCAACTGGTACTGGCCACGGCACGGCCGCCAGATCCGGGCCACCGGACGGGTCACGGCACTCGACCGGCGCGCCGCGCGCGAGGACTTCCTCGGGCGCGGCGAACCGTCCCGGATCGCCGGGTTCACCGGCCTGATGAGCGCCCAACTCCCCGGCACCGACCCGTACCCGGAGTACCAGCGGGCCCGGGTCCGCGCCCGCGAGATCATCGCCGCGGACCCGCAGGCCGTACCGGAGGGGCACACGGTCTACGCGCTGCGCGCCGACGAGGCCGAGTTCTTCCAGGGCGACAGCGGCCCCGACCGGTTCCACCGCAGGCTGCGGTACGCGCGCGACGGTGAGCGGTGGACGCGCGGCATGCTGTGGCCGTGACCACCGCCACAGCCCGACTCGCCTCATGCGCGCCCGGACGACGGAAATCTCCTCCCTGAGGAGGAGGTGGCGGTCACTCACACCCTTCTTCGGACGGATGGGCAAATGCCTCCCGACGTGGATGCTTGGGGCGCTATGTCCTGATGGGGTGGGAGTCGTGCAAAGCGACACCCGTCCCGGAGACCCCACAAGCGCCAGAAGCGGACCGCAGTTGAGCGTGGAACTGCTGTCGGTGGTCTCCAGCGCGCGTCGGCGCGCCTCGCGGGACGGGGACCGCCAGATCGACACCGCCCATCTGCTGCACTCGCTGCTGGAGTCCGACCCCAGGGCGCGCGAGGCGCTCGCCGCGGGCAGCGCCGACGGATCCGCGCGGGTCGCCCGGGTGCTGGCGTACCTGGTGCAACGCACCATCGGCTACGGCATGCAGTGGCGCGGCACCGTCGAGGACTCCGGCGCCCTGCCGGTGCTGGCCAAGGACGCCGCACCGGGCTGCAGTCCGTCCGCCGCCGCCGTGCTGGACGAGGCGGCGCACCGCGCGATGGCCCGCGGCGCTGCCGCCGCCGACGGGGTCGACCTGCTGGCCGCCCTCGCCGCCGACCCCGAGTGCCGGGCCGTGGAGGTGCTGCGGGCCGCCGGGTTCGACGCCGCACGGCTGGCCGCCGCCTTGCCCGGGCGCGGCACCGCGCGGGGGCACCTGGATGACGGGCCGACCGTCGCGTGCTGACATGATGACCCGATGCAAGGGATATCGGGGACGCCGACGCGAAGATCCGGCCTGCTGCCCGCGTTGACCTCGGCCCTCGCCTTCGGCGGGTCGGGCGTCGCGGCCAAGCCGTTGATCGAGGCCGGGCTCGCCCCGCTGCACGTGGTGTGGCTCAGGGCCGCCGGTGCCGCGCTCGTCATGCTCCCGGTGGCGCTGCGCCACCGCCACGCGCTGCGCCGCCGCCCCGGAGTGCTGTTCGGTTTCGGCCTGTTGGCCGTCGCGGGCGTACAGGCCTGCTACTTCGCCGCGCTGTCCCGGATCCCGGTAGGCGTCGCGCTGCTCGTGGAGTACCTGGCGCCCGCGCTGGTGCTGGGCTGGGTGCGGTTCGTGCAGCGGCGGTCGGTGAGCCGGTCGGCGGCGGTCGGCGTGGTGCTCGCGGTGCTGGGCCTGGGCGCGGTGGTCGAGGTGTGGCACGGACTCAGCTTCGACCCGCTCGGACTGTTGCTCGCGCTGGGCGCCGCGTGCTGCCAGGTCGGCTACTTCGTCCTGTCCGACCACGGCAGCGACGGCGACGACCCCGTCGATCCGCTGGCGGTCATCGCCTTCGGGCTGCTGATCGGCGCGGCGCTGCTCACCGCGCTGTCCCGGCCCTGGCAGATGGACTGGCACGTGCTGACCCGCCAGGCCGCGCTCGGTGACAAGTCGGTGCCCGCGATCCTGCTGCTGGCATGGCTGGTGCTGGTGGCGACCGTGGTCGCCTACCTGACCGGGGTGCTGTCCATCCGCCGGTTGTCCCCGCAGGTGGCGGGCGTGGTGGCCTGCCTGGAGGCGGTGGTCGCCACCGTACTGGCGTGGTTCCTGCTCGGCGAGAAGCTGGGCGGCTGGCAACTCGCCGGCGGCGCCGCGGTGTTGGCCGGGGCGTTCATCGCGCAGACCGCCACACCGAAGGCCGCGACCGACGCCGTCGCCGGATCATCGCCGGATCCGACCCGTGACCAGGGGTTGTCCGACAGCGCGAACCGCGCCTAAGGTGACGATCATGCACCAGACAGTTCTCCCGCCTCCCGCCGCCTAGCGCGGGCGGCGAGGCCACGGAAGACCGGCTCGCAGGTCATGGACCTGACCGAGCGGGTCGTCGCCGTCCGCACCGGACCACGCGACCACCCTGACTCTTCCGTTGGAGAACACCCGTGTCACGCACTTCCCGTCCGCTGCCCGTCGGGCGCGGACTGCTCTACGTGGCCTGCGCCGCGATCGCCTGGGGAACCGCGGGCGCCGCGGCCGCCCTGCTCTACCGGACCGGCGGCTTCGGCCCCGTCACCTTGTCCTTCTGGCGCTACGTCGGCGGCCTGGCGATGCTGCTGCCGGTACGGGCGATCGGCCGCCAACGCCGTACGGCGGCCCGGCATCCTCGACCGGCCATCCGCCGCATCCTGGTCACCGGCATCGGGCTGACCGTCTTCCAGACCGCGTACTTCGCCGCGGTGCAGTCCACCGGCCTCGCGGTCGGCACCGTGGTCACGCTCGGCGCCAGCCCGGTGCTGATCGCCCTCGGCGCGCGCGTGACCCTGGGTGAACGCCTCGGCGGGGCCGGGGCGTTGGCGGTGCTCGGCGCCTTCGCCGGTCTCGCCGTACTGCTGCTCGGCGGCGCGGGCCGCGAAGGCGGCGCGGTGCGCCCGGTGGGCGTCGGCTGGGCGCTGCTGTCGGCCGCGGGCTATGCCTGCATCACCCTGCACACCCGCTGGACCGGCCGGCGGGGCGGTGCCACTGATCCGCTGACCACCACGATGTGGGCGTTCGCCGTCGGCGCCGTCTGCCTGCTGCCGTTCGCCGCCATGCAGGGCCTCTGGCCGCGGGTAGCGGATCTCGGCGGCGCGCTGCTGCTGCTCGGCTACCTGGCCACGGTGCCCACGGCGCTCGCCTACGCGCTGTACTTCGCCGGCGCCGCGGTCATACGGGCGGCCACCGCCTCGGTCATCACCCTGATCGAACCGGTGGCAGCCGGGGTGATCGCCGTCGTACTGCTCGGTGAACACCTCACGGTGCCGACGGTGTTGGGCACCGTCATCCTGATCGGCGCGGTGGCCGCCCTGGCGGTATCCGAAACCCGCGGCAGCCGCACCGACCGGGTGGTGCACCGGGGCAGCCACCAGGAGCGGCGCGTCAGCTCGTAGCGGCGCCGGGGCAACGGCAGCCGACCCGCGACGCGTTCACGATCACGTGGCGTCATCGTTGGCGGCGAGACGGCGCAACAGGTGTGCTCGGGCGGCCGCGTCGTGGCCGCCGGAGCGCTCCACCAGCAGACCGCTGATCCGCCGCCGCACGGACCGCGGTTTGTTGCCGCCGTACTTGAACTTGGCCCGCACCTCGGTGACTTCCAGCCGTAGCCCGCGGATCGCGGGGAGCATCCGGCCGAACGGCGGCTGGTCGGGCGCGACCTCGGCGTGGTCGCCGTTCGGCTGGAAGTGCGCCAACTGCCGGTGCAGCAGTTCGGCCTTCTGCCGCGGGTCGTCCACGATGTGGGCGGCGCACACCAGTTGGACGGCCGCGTAGTAGCTGGTCGGCACACCGTGCTCGGGCGGGGTGCCGTCCGGTGCCTGCCACGGGCCGGGGATGAAGGTGTAGTCGTCGACCACGCTGAGCGTCACGCGCGGGTTGGCTGTGAGGGCCGACCAGATCGGATTGGGCCGGGCGAGATGCGTCACCGCCTCGGCGCGCTCGGGGTCGTACGCGAAGTGCAGCGGCTGGACGAACGGCGGTTCGCCGTCGCGGCCGTTGACGGCGAGCTGGCCGAAGTCATGGTCGCCGAGCCAGCGTTGCCACTCGCCGTCGTCGAGGGCCGCGTCCCACGGGTGGATGAGCATCGGCCCTCCTACCGGGTGGCGAGGTAGCCGGGTACGGGGATCGACGGGTCCAGGTCCTCGGCCGGAATCGGCGCGCCGTAGCCGCGGGTGACCGGCAGCACACCGCTCCAGTGGGGCAGTTCCAGGTCCTCGGGGTCGTCGTTGGGACCGCCGGTGCGGACCTTGGCCGACACCTCGGCCAGGTCGAGGCGGAGCACGGCGGTGGCGGCCAGCTCCTTGGCGTTGGCGCGCCGCGAGTCGTCGGCGCGCCCCGGCACGATGTGGTTGACCAGCGCGTCCAGTGCCTCGGCGCGCTCGGCCGGGTCGGTCACCTGGCGGGCCGTGCCGTGCACCACCACCGAGCGGTAGTTGATCGAGTGGTGGAACGCCGAGCGGGCCAGCACGATCCCGTCCACATGCGTGACCGTGAGGCAGACCGGCAGCCCCTCGTCCTGCCGGGCACCGCGCAGCGCGGGAGAACCGGTGGAACCGTGCGCGTACAGGCGCTCGCCGACCCGGGCGTAGAGGGTGGGCAGCACCACCGGCGCGCCGTCGCGCACGAAGCCCAGATGGCAGACGTACCCCTCGTCCAGTATCGCGTGCACCGTCTCCCGGTCCCACGAAGCGCGCTCCGGACTGCGGGTGGGCACCGTGCGGTCGGTCCGCTGGTACGAGATGGTGGACGCCATTATGCCTCTCCTTTGCACTAGTGCATAATGTTGTTTGTGCTAGGAGAGTATCGGATCACTGGTCGGCGCGCTACGGAGATCGCCGCCGACGTCGAACGCGCCATCGCCGACGGCGCGCTGCAGCCCGGCCAGTCGCTGCCGCCGCTACGGGAGCTCGCCACGCGACTGGGCGTGAACCCCAACACGGTCGCCGCCGCGTACCGGCTGCTGCGCGACCGTGGGGTCATCGAGACCGCGGGGCGGCGCGGCAGCCGGGTGCGGCACCGTCCGGCCAGCACACCGCGCGAGTTGCTCGGCGTGGTGGTGCCGCCCGGCGCCCGCGACCTGTCCAGCGGCAACCCCGACCCGGCGCTGCTGCCCCCGCTCGGCGACGCGCTCGCCGCCGCCGCGAAGGCCAACGCCGAGCACCCCATGCTGTACGGAATGCCGGGCGTCAACGCCGAGTTGGCCGCACTGGCCCGCGCCGGGTTCGACGCGGACGGCGTGCCGGACGGGCCGGTCACCGTCACCTCCGGATCCCTCGACGCCATCGAGCGGGTACTGGGGGCCCACCTGCGGCCCGGTGACGCGGTGGCGGTCGAGGACCCCGGCTGGGGCAGCCTGCTCGACCTGGTCCCGGCGCTCGGTCTGCGTACGGTTCCGGTCGCCGTGGACGACGACGGACCGCTGCCGGGGGAGGTGGAGCGGGCGTTGCGCTCCGGCGCGCGGGCGCTGATCGTCACCGACCGGGCGCAGAACCCGACCGGCGCGGCCATCACCGAGACCCGCGCCCACGCGCTGCGGGAAGTGCTCGCGGCCCATTCGGACGTCCTGCTCATCGAGGACGACCACGGCCACGCCATCGTCGACCTGCCGCTGCACCCGCTGGGCGGCACCACCCGGCACTGGGTCGTCGTCCGTTCCGCCGCCAAGGCGTACGGCCCCGACCTGCGGATCGCCGTGCTCACCGGCGACTCGACCACCGTCGACCGGGTGCAGGGCAGATACCGGCTGGCCGCGGGCTGGGTCAGCCACCTGCTGCAAAGCGCCCTGCTCCATCTGTGGCGCACCGCCGCGGTCGACCCGGCGGCGGTCGCCGCCTCCTACGGGCGGCGGCGCGACGCGCTGGTCGCCGCGCTCACCGAACGCGGCATCGCCAGCCATGGCCGCAGCGGGATGAACGTCTGGGTGCCGGTGCCGGATGAGACCGGGGCGATGCTGCGGCTACAGCAGAGCGGCTGGGTGGCCGCCCCGGGCGCCCGCTACCGGGTGGCCTCCCGGCCGGGGGTACGGGTGACCGTCTCGCCGCTGGCGGTGCACGAGGCGGCCGCGGTGGCCGACGCGGTGGCGCTCGCGGCGCGGCCGGACGGGGGGCTGCGATACGGGTGAGGGAGCGCCGGTCAACGCGACCGGGTCTGGGTCAGGGCGGCGCCGAGCAGGACGACCACCGCGCCCACCGGCTCGTTCCACGTCAGGTGCTCGCCCAGCAGGAACACCCCGGCCGCCGTGGCGACCACCGGAACCAGATAGGTGACCATGGTCGCGATGGTCGGCCCGGCCTCCCGCACCAGCCCGTACTGCACCAGGAACGCAAGTCCCGTGCCCAGCGCGCCCAGCGCCACCACCGAGAGCACCGGGAGGATCGGGAACGAGGTGGGCGCCGAGGTGAACAGCGGGGTGACGACGGCCAGTTGAAGCGTGCCCAGGGCCAACTGCCCGGCGGACAGCGACAGGCTGGACTCACCGGTGTCGCTGAGCGTACGGCGCACATAGATCCAGCCGACCGCGTAGCTCGCCGAGGCGATCAGCGCGAGGCCGGTGCCTAGCGGGTCCTGCCCGGAGAAGCCCTGCCACGCGCCGAGCACCACCAGCACGCCCGCGAAGCCCAGGCCGACCCCGGCCAGGCGGCGCCGACTCGGCCGGTCCTCGGCGAGCGCGACCACCGACAGCACCATGCTGAACAGCGGGGTCGTGGCGTTGCAGATGCCCGCCAGAGTCGACGGAATGGTCAACTCCGCGTAGGCGAACAGGGAGAACGGCAAGGCGTTGAGCAGGAAGGCGGCCACCAGCAGGCGCGCCCACACCCGCCCAGCGCGCGGCAGCCGCTGGCGCTTGACGGCCAGCACGGTGCCGAGCACCGCGGTACCGAAGACCATCCGGCCCAAGGTGACCTGGAGCGGGGCGAACGCCTCGGTGCCCACCTTGATGAACAGGAAGCTGAATCCCCAGATCAGCGACAGCGCCAGGAACCGCAGCCGCCAGTCGACCGTGCGGCGGCCGGGTGCGGGGCCGCCGGTGGGGGAGGCGGTGGCGGGGGAGGCGGTGGCAGGGGAAGCGGACGCGGCGGCGGATCTTGTGGTGGCGCTCATGGGTAGCAGGATGCCGGGAGGGCATCTCTTAGGACAAGTGAGTTTTCATGACGGCTATGGCGTAGTCTTGCTTACATGTTGAGCTTGGAGCGCCTGCGCATCCTGCACGCCATAGACACCTACGGATCGGTCAGCGCCGCCGCCGACGTGCTGCATGTGACCACCTCCGCCATCTCCCAGCAGATGGGCAAGCTGGAGCGGGAGACCGGTCAGCAACTGCTGGCCAAGAACGGCCGCGGGGTACGGCTGACCGATGCCGGGCGGCTGCTGTCCGGCCACGCGGACCGCATCCTGTCCATGGTCGAGCTGGCCCACTCCGACCTGGAGGCGCACCGCGGGGCGCCCGTCGGGGCGTTGGCCATCGGCGCCTTCCCGACCGCCGCGCGCGGGCTGTTCCCGCGGGTACTGGCCGGGTTGCGGGACGAGCATCCGCAACTGCGGCCCTATCTGGAGGAGATGGAACCCCAGGAGGCGGTGCCCCGGCTGGTGCGCGGCGACATCGACCTCGCGGTGGTGCTCGACTGGTACAACAAGCCGCTTCCGCTGCCCGACGGACTGGCCAAGGCCGAGTTGCTGGACGACGTGGCCGATGTGGCGGTGCCCAGTGGGCATCCGCTGGCCGGGCGGCAGTGGTGCGACCTGGAGGACTTCGCCGGTGAGGACTGGATCGGCTGGCCGCCCGGTGAGTTCTGCCACGAGTGGCTGGTGTTCACCTTGCGGGGCAAGGGGCTTGAGCCGCGGATCGCGCACGCGGCGGAGGAGCACCACACCCAACTGGCCCTGGTGGCGGCCGGTCTGGGGGTGGCGATCACCCCGCGCCTGGGCCGTGGCCCGGTCCCCGAGGGCGTCAGCATCGTGCCGGTCCGGCACACGATGCGGCGGCACGTCTATGCCGCCTGGCGCACGGACGCCGACCGTCGGCCCTCCATCAGGGCGGCGGTGGACGCCCTTCGCCGGGCAGCCGGGTAGCCTCCGGCCGGATCGGTTCAAGGCTGCGGGCGATGCGTCCGGGGCGCCCGCAGCCGAGGCGGCTGCACACCCTGGCGTTCTGGGGGGACTGCGCCCAGAGAGTGATCCGCCGCGACGGCGAGCAGCCACGACAGCGCGGACCGGCGGCGCCGAAACCACCCGCACTCGGGACCGAGCCAATCCGCCGGAACGGCCTACCGCTTGCGGAAGTCCCATGAGACGACACGTCCCGGCGCCAGCCGCAGCCACCCATGGCGGCCGTCGTGCGGCATGCGCGCGAGGCCGAAGTGCTTGGCGGCGAACAACCGCTCCGGCTCGATGAGTTCCGCACACGGCGCCCCCGTGCGCGGCGCCTCGCCAATGAACTCCACGGAACCGGACAGTTCCACTCCGCGCAGCTCGCCGTACGCCTCACCGTCGTCCACCAGCACCGCGACCCGGGGATCAGCCCGCAGCTGCGCCCAACGCCGGCTGCGTACCAGGGAGTACAGCCACAACGCCGCGCCGTCCCACGCGAACCACAGCGCGCTCAGGTGCGGCGTACCGTGGGCCGAGACGGTGGCCACCCTGCAGGTGCGCTGCTCGGCGAGGTAGGTGTCCAGCTCCCGCGGCGACATCATGATCTTGCGGCCGCGCCGCTGTACGGTGCTCATCGGCGCCTTCCCCTCAGCCCGCAACCTGACGTACCGTCAGAATAGCGGGAGGAGCGCCATGGCGGAACGGCAACCACTGGCCGCGCTGGTCGACCCCGCGCACACCGCGCTGCTCACCGTCGAATGCCAGCGCGGCGTCGTGGGACCCGGCAGCGCACTGCCGGAACTGGCCGCCGCGGTACGCGCCGACGGCACGCTGACCCGTGTCGCCGCCCTGGTCGCGGCCGCCCGGGCCGCCGGAGCCACTGTGCTGCACGCCATCGCCGAGCGCCGCCCGGACGGCCGCGGCGCGAACCGCAACGCACCGCTGTTCCGCGCGGTCGAGCGCCTCCCGGTACGGCAGGTGACCGGAACACCCGCCACCGAAGTGGCCGACGAGATCACCGTCGCCGCCTGCGACCTCGTCGTACGCAGGCTGCACGGCCTGTCGCCGCTGGCCGGAACCGAGGTCGACGCGCTGCTGCGCAACCTCGGCGTCCGTACCCTGGTCGTCACCGGCGTCTCGCTCAACATCGCGGTGCCGGGCGCCGTGTTCGACGCCGTCAACCACGGCTACACGGCCGTGGTACCCGCCGACGCCGTCGCCGGGGTGCCCGCGCACTACGCGGCCGCCGTGCTCCGGCACACCCTGGCGCTGGTGGCGACGGTCACCACGACCGACGCGCTGCTGGCCAGTTGGCGCCGGTCAGGCCAGCTTCACTGACCCACCCTCGACGTTGATCTTGGCAGGCGCCAGCGGCTGAGTGGCCGGGCCGCTCGCCACGCTGCCGTCCGCGATGTGGAACTGGCTGCCGTGGCACGGGCAGTCGATGGTGCCGTTCTTCACCTGGTTGACCGTGCACCCCTGGTGGGTGCAGACCGCCGTGAACGCCTTGAACGTACCGGCCGTCGGCTGGGTCACCACCACCTGCTTGTCCGGGAACACCTTCCCACCGCCCGGCGGGATCTCCGACGTCTTCGCCAGTACGGTGCCGCCGCCGCTGCCGCCCGCCGGTGCTGACGAGCCCGCGGCCGACGAGGAGCCGGACGCCGGGGTGCTGCTGTCCTGGGAGGGTGCGGAGGAGGCCGAGTTGTTGGACCCGCCGCACGCCGCCAGCGCCGCGCCGAGACCGACGGCTCCGGCCGCCGCGACCACGGTGCGGCGGGAGGTGCTTACCGGGGAGCCGGAAGTCAGGTCGTCCATGGGTCACATCCTTCGATGAGGTTGTCGGCAAGTGCGGCGAGCGGCGCGCCCGCTCGCCGCCCCTTCCCATACGGCTCACGGGCCACTCGCGTTCAACCGTCCGCGCGAGAGGTCCGGGCGAGGGCGTCGCGCAGGAAGTCCCGTTGGAAGAACAACATCCGCTCGACGGTCCGCGCGCTCAGCATCGCATGCGTCACCCCGGGCAGCGGCAGCACGCTGTGCGGGCGCCCGGCCGCCAGCAGCGCGGCGGACATCCGCAGGGTGTGGGCGGCGGTCACGTTGTCGTCGGCGAGCCCGTGCACCAGCAGCAGCGGACGGCGCAGGCCCGGCGCGTCGGCGATCAGCGAGCAGCGGTCGTAGTTCTCCGGGTGCTCGTCCGGGTGGCCCAGGAACCGTTCCTGCCAGTGGGTGTCGTACAGCCGCTGGTCGAACGGGGCGGCTCCGGCCACCGCGGCGTGGAAGACGTCCGGCCGCCGCAGTACGGCCGCCGCGGCGAGGTAGCCGCCGTACGACCAGCCGCGGATCGCGGTGCGCGCCAGGTCGAGGTCGGGGCAGTGCTCGGCCGCGCCGTGCACCGCGGCGACCTGGTCCTCCAGGGCCGCGCTGAGCTTGTCGCCGTGGAACGCCTTCTCCCAGCGCGGCCCGCGCCCGGGCGTGCCGCGTCCGTCCGCGATGACCACCGCGAAGCCGGACTCGGCGAACCACTGCGCCTCGCACAGCCACCAGTCCCGGGTGGCCACGGCGAGTTGCATGCCGTGTCCGCCGTACGGGCAGAGCAGCACGGGAAGCCGGGCGCCCGGCGTGTACCAGGACGGCAGCAGCAGCGCGGTGCGGATCCGCCGCTCTCCGGCGCGCAGCCAGGTGATCCGGGGGGTGACCACCGGTTGCTCGGCGAGGGAGGCGATACGGCCGACCGGTCGGCCGTCGCGCAGCACGGTGAACGTGCGGCCGTCGGCGGTGCGGCTGTCCAGCACGACGGTCGGGCCGCCCAACGCGCCGGTGTGCACGCCGGGTTGGGCGCTGAGCCGCGTCAGGCCCGCGTCGGGGTCATGGCACCACACGTGCACCTCGGTGGGCTCCTCACTCGCGGTGAACAGCACCTGTTCACCGCTGACGCCCAGCACCGCGCGCAGTTGCCGTCCCACCGGGGTGGCTGCGCCGTCACCGACCCACAGCCGCCGGGTGCCGTCCTGTTCACGCGGGCGCAGCAGGCGGCCGCTGGCGGTGCGCGCCGCCAGGCCGGGAACCAACTGCACCCAGGCGGCGTCCCGTTGCTCGTGCGCCAGCGTGGTCGCACCGGTCGCCGGATCCACCGCCAGCACCCGTACCGTGCGCTGGTCCCGGCTCTGTACGGTGACCAGCGGACCGTGCGCGTCCCACAGCGCGGCGGCGAGGTACTCGAACGCGTCACGGTCCCACGCCACTTCGGTACGGCCGCCGGTCAAGTCCAGGACCTCCAGCGTCACTTCGGCATTGGCGGTGCCCGCCACCGGATAGGCGATGGAGCGGGGCGGGCGGTCCGGGTGGGCCGGGTCGGATATCCACCACCGGTGCACCGCGGACTCATCGACCCGGGCGACCAGCAGCCGGGAGCCGTCCGGCGCCCACCAGTAGCCGCGTGACCGTCCCATGGACTCGGCCGCGGCGTGCTCGGCGAGCCCATAGCGGATGTGCGGTCCCTCGGCCAGCGCCAACGCCCGGTTCGTATCGCCGCGCAGCTCCACGACGTACAACCCGCCGCCGCTGACGTAGGCGATACGCGCGCCCGTCGGATCCGGCCGCGGATCGACCACCGGGCCCGCGGTGCGCACCGGACGCGGTGTGCCGTGCGCGGTGTCCACCGTCCACAGCCGTCCGCCCAGCGCGAAGGCGACGGTGCGCACATCCGCGTCGGCGGCGTAGCCGACGATGCCCTCGGCCCGCTCCCGTGCCCGCTCGCGGCGGGTCAGCTCCTCGGGCGGAAGCCGCGTGTCGCCCGCGGCCAGCGCTGCCGGATCGGCCAGCAGGCGCTCGGTGCCGTCCTGGTACATCCACAGACAGCACACCGGGTCGTCTCCCGCCCGGCTGCGCAGAAACAGCACCCGTTCACCGTCCGGTGACACGGTGAACGCGCGGGGCGCGCCATGGGTGAAGCGCCCGGTACGGGCCAACTGGCGGGGAAACTCCGCTGAGTCGATGTCGTTCATGAGCGGACCATGACACCAGTGGCCGTCGCCGCACACTCCATATATCCGTCGAAGGCATGCCCTTATGCCCAGTAGCCTGGGCGAATGCTTCCTGAAGTGACCGCGATCCGCTATGTCACGCCCCTGCGTGAGGGCGGATCGGTGCCCGGCATCGTCGAGGCGGACGATCTGGGCACATATGTGGCGAAGTTCATCGGCGCCGCGCAGGGCCGCAAGGCGCTGGTCGCCGAGGTCGTCTGCGGCGAACTCGCCCGGCGGCTGGAACTGCGCGTCCCAGAACTGGTACGGCTGAACTTCGACCCGGTCATCGCCCTGGGCGAACCCGACACCGAAGTACAGGACCTGCTCAAGGCCAGCGGCGGACTGAACCTCGGCATGGACTTCCTGCCCGGCTCGGTCGGCTTCGACCCGCTCGCCTTCGAGGTGGACGCGGCCCAGGCGGCGCGCGTCATCTGGTTCGACGCGCTGGTGAACAACGTCGACCGCTCCTGGCGCAACCCCAACATGCTCATCTGGCACCGCGAGTTGTGGCTGATCGACCACGGCGCCGCCCTGATCTGGCACCACAACTGGAAGGGCGCACAGGCCTCCGCCGCCAAGCCGTACGACGCCACCGACCACGCCCTCGCCCGCTTCGTCAGCCCCGCCGACCTGGCCGCGGCCGCCGCCGAACTCGCCCCGCGGATCACCGAGGCGCTGCTGGCTGAGGTCACCGCACTGATCCCGTCAGAGTGGCTGGTGGACGAGCCCGGATTCGACACCCCCGACGCGGTGCGCCACGCCTACGCCGACGTACTGGGCGGCCGGGCCGCCACCATCGCCGACCGGATCCAACTGTCCGCACCGCCGAAGAAACCCGACGCGCCACCGGAGTGGCTGCGCACCTGGGTCGAGGGCAAGGCCACCGGGCGGGAGGGCGGCCGGTGACCGCGCGCGACGTCTTCGAGTACGCGCTGATCCGCGTCGTTCCACGGGTCGAGCGCGGGGAGCAGATCAACGCGGGTGTCCTGGTCTACTGCCGGGCCCGGTCCTTCGTCGCCGCCCGCATCCACCTGGACGAGGCGCGGTTGCGCTGCCTGGATCCGAACGTCGATGTGGCCGCCGTCCGCTCCGCGCTGCGCGCCGTGGAGTGCGTCTGCGCGGGCGGGGAGCTGGCCGGGCAGGCGGCTGGCGACGACCCCGGCCGCCGGTTCCGCTGGCTGACCGCGCCGCGCAGCACGGTCGTCCAGCCCGGTCCCATCCACACCGGTCTGACCGCGGATCCGGCCGCCGACGCCGACCGGCTGCTCGACCTCCTGGTGCGCTGAGCCCGTGCCC
Organism: Streptantibioticus rubrisoli; assembly: GCF_024436055.1. Classification (GTDB taxonomy): domain Bacteria; phylum Actinomycetota; class Actinomycetes; order Streptomycetales; family Streptomycetaceae; genus Streptantibioticus_A; species Streptantibioticus_A rubrisoli. The sequence goes on from NZ_JANFNH010000062.1 coordinate 34,551, forward strand.
TGAGCCCGTGCCCTGAGCCACATCTGGCGCCGCGCCGTTGACACTGGGTCACCGCGCTCCTACGGTTTCGTGCACGGGACGTACTAAGCGGTCGCTCACATATGTGCGCCGCACCCTTAAGGGCGAGGAGAGCAGATGTCCACCAGCGAGCAGCCCCTGTCCGCCGAAGCACGCGTCGCCATCGTCACCGGTGCCGCCCGCGGCATCGGCGCGGCCACCGCCGTACGGCTGGCCGCCGAGGGCCGCGCGGTCGCGGTGCTGGACCTGGACGAGGCGGCCTGCAAGGGCACCGTCGAGAAGATCACCTCGGCGGGCGGCAAGGCCATCGCCGTCGGCGCCGACGTTTCCGACGAAGCCCAGGTGGCGGCCGCCGTCGCCAAGGTCGCCGAGGAACTCGGCGCGCCCACGATCCTGGTGAACAACGCGGGCGTCCTGCGCGACAACCTCCTGTTCAAGATGAGCGCGTCGGACTGGGACACCGTGATGAACGTGCACCTGCGCGGCGCGTTCCTGATGACGCGCGCCGTGCAGAAGCACATGGTGGACGCCAAGTTCGGCCGCGTCGTCAACCTCTCGTCCAGCTCCGCGCTGGGCAACCGCGGCCAGGCCAACTACTCGACCGCCAAGGCCGGACTGCAGGGCTTCACCAAGACCCTGGCCATCGAACTCGGCAAGTTCGGGGTGACCGCCAACGCCGTGGCGCCCGGATTCATCGCCACCGACATGACCGCCGCCACCGCCGCCCGCGTCGGCATGGACTTCGAGGCCTTCCAGAAGGCCGCCGCCAGCCAGATCCCCGTCCAGCGGGTCGGCCAGCCCGAGGACATCGCGGGCGCCATCGCCTTCTTCACCAGCGACCAGGCCGGATTCGTCTCCGGCCAGGTGCTGTACGTCGCCGGCGGACCGCTCGACTGACCACGGCGCACACAGCACACGCGAGGGAAAGGCACCCAGCACCATGACCACTCAGCCAGACAGCGGCCGGGTCGCGATCATCACCGGCGCCAGCCGCGGCATCGGCTACGGCGTCGCCGAAGCGCTCGTCGCCCGCGGCGACCGGGTGTGCGTCACCGGACGGAACGAGGACGCGCTGAAGGAGGCAGTCGACCGGCTCGGCGCCGACCGGGCGATCGGCGTCGCGGGCAAGGCCCACGACGAGGCCCACCAGGCGGAGACCGTGGCCCGCACCATGGAGGCCTTCGGCCGGGTCGACTTCCTGGTCAACAACGCCGGAACCAACCCGGTCTTCGGGCCCATCACCGAACTCGACCTGGCGGTGGCCCGCAAGGTCTACGAGACCAACGTCATCTCCGCGCTCGGCTTCGCCCAGCAGACCTGGAAGGCCTGGCAGAAGGAGCACGGCGGCGCCATCGTCAACATCGCCTCGGTCGCCGGACTCGCCCCCTCGCCCTTCATAGGCGCCTACGGCATGAGCAAGGCGGCGATGATCAACCTCACCCTGCAACTCGCCTCCGAACTGGCGCCGGGCGTACGGGTCAACGCCATCGCACCGGCCGTCGTCAAGACCAAGTTCGCCGCCACCCTCTACGAGGGGCGCGAGGAGGAGGCGGCCGCCGGATACCCGCTGAGGCGGCTCGGCGTACCGCAGGACATCGCGGGCGCCGCCGCCTTCCTGCTCTCCGACCAGGCCGGCTGGGTCACCGGCCAGACACTGGTGGTCGACGGCGGCCTGTTCCTGCAGTCCGGAGTGGCCTGAGCGGCCACCACAGGCGGGTGAGGGGGCGGTGCGCCGGGCACCGCCCCCTCACCGTGGGGCGCGGCGGAGCGATTGTCAGTGGGGGCCGGTACGTTCTGTGGTGAGTAACGGAACACGTACCGGAGGTTCTTGACGTGCCCAGCATGCTGCCCGAGTCCTGGCAGGCCGTCCTCGGCGAGGAGTTGGACAAGCCCTACTTCCAGGAGCTCACCGAGTACGTCGAGAAGGAGCGCGCCCAGCACAACGTGTTCCCGCCCCGCGACGAGGTGTTCGCCGCCCTGGAGGCGACACCCTACGACCGGGTCAAGGTGCTGGTCCTGGGACAGGACCCGTACCACGGGGCGGGCCAGGCCCACGGCATGTGCTTCTCGGTGCGGCCCGGGGTGAAGACCCCGCCGTCGCTGCGCAACATCTTCAAGGAGATGCAGGCGGAGCTTGGCCATCCGATCCCGGACAACGGCTACTTGATGCCCTGGGCACGGCAGGGCGTCCTGCTGCTCAACGCGGTGCTGACGGTCCGCGAGGGCGAGGCCAACGCGCACAAGGGCAAGGGCTGGGAGAAGTTCACCGACGCCGTGATCAAGGCCGTCGCCGACCGTCCCGACCCGGCGGTGTTCGTGCTGTGGGGCAACTACGCCAAGAAGAAGCTGCCGTTGATCGACACCGAGCGGCACGCTGTGGTGCAGGGCGCCCATCCGTCGCCGCTGTCCGCCAAGAAGTTCTTCGGCAGCCGCCCGTTCACTCAGATCAACGAGGCGGTGGCGGCCCAGGGGCACCCGCCGATCGACTGGCGGATCCCCGACCTCGCGATCCCCGCCAGGTAACGTCCCCGCGCCTGGGCTGACGCCCCGCGTCAGCCCAGGCTGTAGTCGAGGGCATAGGTGGTGCTGGGCTCACCGTGCCGGGCGATGAAGCTACCGCCCCCGGTGATCCCGGTCAGCTCCCCGCTGCCGGAACCCGGCACCACCGTCAGGGCGCAGTGCACCGTGTCGCCCGTGAAGCGGCCCCGGTGCTCGATCACGAAGGAGCCCCGGCGGCCCTCCACCGAGCCGGTCAGATGCTCGTAGCCGCAGAACACCCCCTCGGTCGCACTGGTGTAGACGAGCGCGTACTCCACCACTCCGGCCGCGTCCAACGCACCGGTGAACGTGTTGGACACCGAGGCCCGGCCGAGCCGCGCACCTCCCTCGGCCTGTGCCGAGGTGTTCTCCGCCCAACCGGAGAAGGTGAAGGTGCCGGTCACATGCCGCTTCATGGCTGCGCTCCTCGCTGTCGGCGCCATGGGAATCGCGCGCTCCGTGCGACCGCGCAATTCCACGATCCCCCGTTCACCACCTCAGCGGTCTCGTCCTTCCCGGTGATTGTCAGACCCTCCCGCTAGCGTCGTAACCACAACGCACCGCAACCACTCAACTACGGAGGCGACGATGTCCGAGGAGATGAGCGAGATGACCACCCGCATCGGCCAAGTGATCATGCTGCTGCACGGTGGCGACCGCGAGGAGGCACGCACCCGCTTCACCGCGCTGTGGCGGGAGATCGCCGAGCACGGACCACCACTGCACCGCTGCACCCTGGCGCACTACATGGCGGACACCCAGGACGACCCGCAGGACGAACTCGCCTGGGACCTAAGGGCGTTGGGCGCCGCCGACGAGATCCAGCACAATGAGGCCGAGTGGGGCGGGCACCCACTGTCCATGCGCGGCTTCTACCCCTCGCTGTACCTCAACCTGGCGTCGGACTACCACAAGCTGGGCCAGCACGACATAGCGCGGCAGTACCTCAGCAAAGCGCGGGAGAACGCCGACGCACTGGCTGACGACGCCTACGGGGACGGAATCCGCGCCGCGCTCGACCGCATGGCGCTACGGCTGACCGAGAGCACCGGATCGGACCAGCCGGGCCAGCCCGGTCACCTCCCGTAGGTCTGGTGGCAGATCCGGTCCGCGGGGCTGCCCGGTGCCCAGCGGCCGTAGGTCTCGCCGAGCCCGCAGACACCACCGCGCCCAGCCGATTGCCCACCGGGCGGCCCGGCCGGTGGCGGGTCGTCGTGGCGCACCGGGGGCGCCGGAGGTGGCGGAGGCTGCGGTAC
>NZ_JANFNH010000063.1 GCF_024436055.1 Streptantibioticus rubrisoli
GCTCGTCGTCGTTGAACAGCCGCTCCACCATGCTCGGCGTCCGCTCCAACGCGGCCTCGAACCGGGAGATTTCGGCGACGTCGATACCGACCCCGATGATCACTGTCCGATCACTCCACCGTGACCGACTTCGCCAAGTTCCTTGGCTGGTCGACCTCGTTGCCACGGGCGGTCGCCAACTCGCAGGCGAAGACCTGCAACGGGACGGTGGCGACCAGCGGTTGGAGGAGCGTCGGGGTCTGCGGGATGCGGATCAGGTGGTCCGCGTACGGGACGACCGTCTCGTCGCCCTCCTCCGCGATGACGATGGTCCGCGCGCCACGGGCCCGGATCTCCTGGATGTTGGAGACGATCTTGTCGTGCAGCACCGACCGCCCGCGCGGCGAGGGCACGATCACGACGACCGGCAGGTCCTCCTCGATCAGCGCGATCGGGCCGTGCTTCAACTCGCCCGCCGCGAAGCCCTCCGCGTGCATGTAGGCGAGTTCCTTGAGCTTCAGCGCGCCTTCGAGTGCGACCGGGTAGCCGACGTGGCGGCCAAGGAACAGAACCGTGTTCTTGTCCTTGAGGGAGCGCGCCAGTTCCCGTACCGGCTCCATGGTCTCCAGGACCTGGTCAACCTGCTTGGCGATGTCGGACAGTTCGCGGATGACGGTCAGGATCTCGTCGCCCCACTTGGTGCCGCGCACCTGGCCCAGGTAGAGGGCGACCAGGTAGCAGGCCACGAGTTGGGTCAGGAACGCCTTAGTGGAGGCGACGGCCACTTCCGGGCCCGCGTGCGTGTAGAGGACGGCGTCCGACTCCCGGGGAATCGTCGAGCCGTTGGTGTTGCAGATGGCCAGGACCTTCGAGCCCTGTTCGCGGGCGTGCCGAAGGGCCATGAGGGTGTCCATCGTCTCGCCGGACTGGCTGATGGCGACGACCAGGGTGCGTGGGTCGAGGATGGGGTCGCGGTAGCGGAACTCGCTGGCGAGTTCCGTCTCGCAGGGGATGCGGGTCCAGTGCTCGATCGCGTACTTGGCGATCATCCCGGCGTGGAACGCCGTCCCGCACGCCACGATCACGATCTTGTCGATCTCGCGCAGGGTGTGGGCGTCGATGCGGACTTCGTCGAGGGTGAGGCGGCCGCTGGCGTCGATGCGGCCGAGCAGGGTGTCGGCGACCGCCTTGGGCTGCTCGGCGATCTCCTTGAGCATGAAGTAGTCGTAGCCAGCTTTCTCGGCGGCCGAGGCGTCCCAGTCCACGTGGTACTCGCGGTAGGTGCCGGGGTTGCCGTCGAAGTCGGTGACGGTGACGCCGTCCCGGCGCAGCTCGACCACCTGGTCCTGGCCGAGTTCCATGGCGTCCCGGGTGTACGCGATGAACGCGGCCACATCGGAGGCGAGGAAGTTCTCGCCGTCGCCGAGGCCCACCACCAGCGGGGAGTTGCGGCGCGCCGCGACCACCACGTCGGGCGCGTCCGCGCTCACCGACACCAGGGTGAACGCGCCCTCCAGGCGGCGGCAGACCTGGCGCATCGCCTCGGCGAGGTCACCGGCCGAGGAGTACGCCTCGGCGAGCAGGTGGGAGACCACCTCGGTGTCGGTCTCGGAGAGCAGCTCATGGCCGCGCTCGATGAGTTCGGCGCGCAGCTCGGCGAAGTTCTCGATGATGCCGTTGTGTACGACGGCGACCCGTCCGGCGTTGTCCAGGTGCGGGTGGGCGTTGGCGTCGTTGGGGGCGCCGTGGGTGGCCCAGCGGGTGTGGCCGATTCCGGTGGTGCCCGCGGGCAGCGGCCGGTCGGCCAGCTCCTTCTCCAGGTTGGCCAGCTTGCCCGCCTTCTTGGCGGCGGCCAGCCCGCCGTCGGCCAGCACCGCCACCCCGGCCGAGTCATAGCCGCGGTACTCCAGCCGCTTGAGCCCGGTGATGACAACGTCGAGGGCGTTCTGGGCGCCCACGTATCCCACGATTCCGCACATGGGGGTCAGCTTAGGGGGGCCGGGTGAGCGGGTGGACTGCGGCGTCGGCCACCCGAGTGGACCACGCCGGAGAGTACGGCGAGGGTCCCGGAGAGTGAAGTGCGATTGTCGTACGACTGATGCCGTCCTACTCCGGTGGCGGCGGGTCCGCCGCGGTTGACGAAAGGCCGGTGCGATGGCTGGTGTGGTGAGGTTGCGAGCCTGGGCGGGGCTGCTGACGGTGGTCACGGTGCTGCCGCTGCTGCTGGGCGGCGGAACCGCCGTGGCGGGTGGTGGATCGACGGACCCACGGGTGCCTCTGTACCGGCTGGTGCCGGGCGTACCGCTGCCCCGCGGCGCCGGGGCGACGCCGGACGAGACGTACGCGCAGCGGATCACCTACGGCCGCACCCCGGCCCGGCACCGCGTGCCCGCGCTGACCGCCGCGCAGATGCGGGCGGTCCGGCTCACCGAGTACGTACCGCGCGACGACGCGGCCGTGGTGCGGGCCAAGGGTGCGCGACACTACTGCTCGCCGCACGCCGGTCCGTACCAGCGACGGGTCACCCGCTTCCTGCGGCTGCTGGGCCGCAAGCGGCAGACCCGGGCCACCTGCCGGGCGATCCGCGCCTACCAGCGGGCACACGGCATCCGCCCGGCGATCGGCTTCGCCGGTCCGGTCACCTGGGGGATGATGCGCGACTCGGTGCGCACCCGGGCGATGGACCGGAAGGCGCTGATCAAGTCGAGCGAGCGCTGGGCCTGCCCGGTCGGTCCATGGCGGATCGCCTGTGTGGACCAGAACAACCAGGAGCTGTGGATCCAGAACGGCGACGAGATCGTGTTCGGCCCGGTCCCGGTGCGTACCGGACTGCCCGGCTACCGCACCCGTAACGGCATGCACACCATTTACTGGCGGCACCTCGACCACGTGTCGACGATCTACCACACCCCGATGCCGTTCGCCCAGTTCTTCGCCGGTGGCCAGGCGCTGCACGGAATCATCGGCGAACCGTACGGTCCGGGCGGCAGTTACGGCTGTGTCAACCTGCGGATGCGGGACGCGCAGGACGCGTGGAACATCCTTCAGCTGAACGACCGGGTCTATGTGTGGGGGGTCAGGCAAATGAACAATGACGACGACGACTAAGCAGGTCGGGCGAGGTCCGCTGCGGTTCGGCAGCGGCCTGAGGGGGCGCGGGGAACCGCGCGGCCAGCCACCGTGGAGCCGCAGACGAGGCGGCGAGCGGTTCCCGGTGCCGTGTGAGGCGAATGCCATAGGCACGAGCGGCGTCCCGCCTGAGACACTGACGGGGATGAACGCTGCACTTGATGAGGACGAGCGCCCGGCGCCCGACACAGCCCTGCGGGTGTGGGCCGAGATCGACCTCGCCGCGTTGCGGGCCAACGTGGCGGCGCTGCGCGCCCGCATCGGCGGGGCCGCGCTGATGGCCGTGGTGAAGGCCGACGGCTACGGGCACGGCGCGCTCGCCTGCGCCCGGGCCGCCCGCGCCGCCGGTGCGGCCTGGATCGGCACCGCCACCCCGCAGGAGGCGCTGCAGCTGCGCGCCGCCGGGGTGGACGGGCGGATGCTGTGCTGGCTGTGGACCCCGGGCGGGCCATGGCGGGAGGCGATCGAGGCGGACATCGACGTGTCGGTGAGCGGCATGTGGGCGCTGCGCGAGGCGACCGCCGCCGCCCGCGCCGCCGGACGGCCGGCCCGTATCCAGTTGAAGTCGGACACCGGGTTGGGCCGCAACGGCTGCCAGCCCGCGGACTGGCCGGAGTTGGTGGCCGCCGCCCGCGCCGCGGAGGTCGCCGGGCTGGCCAAGGTCACCGGTGTCTGGTCGCACTTCGCGTGCGCCGACGAGCTGGGGCATCCGTCGATCGCCGCCCAACTCGCCGCGTTCCACGAGGCGTTGGACGCCGCGCGGGCGGCGGGCCTTGAGCCCGAGGTACGGCACATCGCCAACTCGCCCGCCACGCTGACCCTTCCGGAGGCCCACTTCGACCTGGTGCGTGCCGGTATCGCCGTCTACGGCGTATCGCCGGTGCCGCAGATCGGCGCGGCGGCGGACTTCGGGCTGCGTCCGGTGATGACGCTGCGGGCCCGGCTGGCCCAGGTCAAGCGGGTGCCGGGCGGCCATGGCGTCTCCTACGGCCACCTGTACACCACGCCGGGCGAGACCACCTTGGCGCTGGTTCCGGCCGGTTACGCGGACGGCATTCCACGGCACGCCTCGAACACCGGGCCGGTGCTGGTCGCGGGCAAGTGGCGGACGGTGGCCGGACGGGTCGCGATGGACCAGTTCGTGGTGGACCTCGGCGGCGACAGCGCCCGGGTGGGCGACCCGGCGGTGCTGTTCGGGCCCGGCGACCAGGGCGAGCCGACGGCCGAGGACTGGGCGCGGGCCTGCGGCACCATCGCGTACGAGATCGTCACCAGGATCGGCGCCCGGGTGCCGCGGGTCCATCTGCACGCGGACGACGACGGAATTGGGAGCCAGACCGTCACGGGGGGTATCTGATCCACGATGACAGACACCAGCGGCAGTGGTGGTGCGCTGAAGTCCGCGGGCAGGTCCGCGGGGCTGGTCGGCGCGGCGATCGGTGTGCTCGCGGCGGGCGCCGCCGCGGGCGTCGCGATAGAGCGGATGACCGTTGGCCGGGCCATACGCAGTAAGGCCCGGCTCGCGCTGGACGCGACCGGCCCGTTCGGCACGCTGCGCGGCACGCCGGGCGTGGCGTACGCCGAGGACGGCACCGCGCTGCGCTACGAGGTCGAGGAGTTCGAGCCGGACGGCCGGGGGCGGCCGGGCCTCTTCCGGCGCAACGGGACCGCTCCGCTGACCATCGTCTTCAGCCACGGCTACTGCCTGAACCAGGACTCCTGGCACTTCCAGCGGCTGGCGCTGCGCGGCCAGGTGCGGGCGGTCTACTGGGACCAGCGCAGCCACGGCCGCTCGGGGCGCGGGCACGCCCAGATCGACGGCCAGTCGGCCACCATCGACCAGCTCGGCCGTGACCTCAAGGCGATCATCGACGCCGCGGCGCCGGAGGGGCCGCTGGTGCTGGCCGGGCACTCGATGGGCGGTATGACGGTGATGGCGTTCGCCGCGCAGTTCCCCGAGCTGGTGCGGGAGCGGGTGGCGGGCGTGTTCCTGGTCGGCACCTCCTCGGGCAAGCTGTCGGCGGTGGCGCTCGGGCTGCCCGCGGTGGGTGCACGGGCGTTCCGCGCGCTGGCGCCGGGCGTGCTGCGGGCGCTGGGCAGCCAGGCGGCCCTGGTCGAGCGGGGCAGGCGGGCCACCGCCGACCTGTTCGCCGGGATCGTCAAGCGCTACTCGTTCGGCTCCGAGGTCGACCCCGGGGTCGCCCGGCTCGCCGAGCGGATGATCGAGTCGACGCCGATCGACGTGGTCGCGGAGTTCTATCCGGCGTTCACCGAGCACGACAAGGCGGAGTCGCTGGCCTTCCTCGACGGGCGTCCGGCGCTGGTGATGGCGGGCGACAAGGACCTGTTGACGCCCAGCGACCACAGCGCGGCGATCGCCGAACGGCTGCCGAACGCCGAACTCGTCATCGTCCCGGCCGCGGGCCACCTGGTGATGCTGGAGCATCCGGACGTGGTCAACGCCCATCTCGCCGCCCTGCTGGCGCGTGCCGCGGACGCGGTGCGGGCGCCGCTGCCGGACGCGGTGCGCGAGCTGGCGCTGAGCCACGAGGTCTCACAGGCAGCGCGGGCGTAGCGCCGCGGGGACCCGCCGGTGTTGCGTAGCATCGACAACCATGGGTACGACGCAGGACTTGGACGTACGGACGCGGATCACCGTCGAGACCGCCGACCGCATGCGGGAGCTGGGCCATCGGCTGGCCGCGCTGCTGCGGCCGGGTGATCTGGTGCTGCTCAGCGGTGAGCTGGGCGCCGGGAAGACCACGCTGACCCGTGGCCTGGGCGAGGGCCTGGGGGTGCGCGGTGCGGTGACCTCGCCGACGTTCGTGATCGCCCGGGTGCACCCGTCGTTGACCGGTGGTCCGGCGCTGGTCCACGTGGACGCGTACCGGCTGGGCGGTGGGCTGGACGAGATGGAGGACCTCGACCTCGATGTCTCGCTGACCGAGTCGGTGGTGGTGGTGGAGTGGGGCGAGGGCAAGGTCGAGGACCTGTCCGAGGACCGGCTGCACGTCGCCATCCACCGCGGCACCGGGGACGAGGCGCACGATGTGCGGGAGGTCGTGATCACCGGGGTCGGGGAGCGCTGGGCGGACGCCGCGCTGGACGAGCTCGGGTAAGTGGGCCCTTCTTTCCCGCTCTTCGCGTCTTCCGCTGCCGCCTGTACCGCTGTCCGCGACTATCCTGTCCGCCCGCACTGCTGTCCGTTTGTGTGATCTTCTGCGACAGTATTCCGACAGGGCGTCGGGAAGATGTTGCGCCGGGCCCGCCGTGCATGGTGTGCTTGAGGTCAGAGGTTGGTTAGGCCTGCCTAAGTTCTGGCCCGGGAGGCGACATGTCGGCCGACGGCCGTGCCGAGGTTTCCCGGGAATCGCGCGATTCCCGGGATGAGACACCGATGCCGCCGATGAGCGAGCTGCTGGCCGCTGGCGCGGCGGCGCAGGCGGTCTGCACTCCGCCCCGGGCGCCGGAGGACGACCCGGACGACACCAAGCGGGAGCCTGACGCCGCGTAGGCCCCCGGCGGCGGTTGGTTCCGGGGCGCGAGCCCGCGAACGACTTGTCGCTCGTCCGGGTGGTCCCGCACGATCACGGAACGACGATCACCTTCGCGCCGATGAGGGCGAACTGCCACATCGCGGTGCCGTCGGCGGGCTGCTCGCGCACCCCACCGGTCTTCCTGGCGGTCTGCGGGGTCTGCGCGGAGCCGTTCACGGCGGCGGAGAAGCCGATCGTCGTGCCGTGCACCACGGCGAACCGCACCACATGCTCCACCGGCACCCCGTCCGTCCCGGTGACCCGCTCGGAGCGGGAGGTCACCGTGTACGTGCCCGGGGTCGGGGAGACCGAGCCGGGGGTGACGGTGAAGCCGCGCTCGACCTGGTCCTCGGCGGACACCAGCCACACCCGGCGCTGCGCCAGCGAGTAGACGACGCGCTTGCCGTGCCCGGAGTCGGCGGGCAGTGCGACCGGCTGGGGGGAGGGCGGCATGGACGCGACGGTGCTCGGCTGGGCCGACGTGGCGGGGCTGGGCGCGGTGTGCGACTTGCCGGTGTGGTCGGGGGCGGCGGACGCCTGCCAGGCCAGCACGCCGATGGCCGCTAGCGCGGCGGCGGTGAGGCCGGTGACGATCGTGCCGGAGGCAATCCTTGCCATGGGGAGACGTTAGCACCGGGTCACTACGCGTTCGGCGGTTGGGCTTCTCTCCCACCGGCCCACCTCGTTGCCCCGGCCTCTGCTTGCCGTTCGGTCGAACGCCAGCGCGAGCGCACCGGCGCCGTAGGCTGTCTACCGTGCTACTCGCCTTCGACACCGCCACTCCCGCCATCACCGCCGCCGTGCACGACGGCACAGCCGTGCTCGCCGAGTCCACGCAGGTCGACGCCCGTCGGCACGGCGAGCTGCTGCTCCCCGCAGTGGACGAGGCCCTGCGCGCCGCGGGCGTGAAGCTGGACGCGGTGACCGGCATCGTGGTCGGCGTCGGCCCCGGCCCGTACACCGGACTGCGGGTCGGACTGGTGACCGCCGCCGCCTTCGGCGACGCCCTGGGCGTGCCGGTGTACGGCGTCTGCACGCTCGACGGCATCGCGTACGCCGCCGGACGGGCGGGCGAGATGGACGGGCCGTTCGTCGTGGCGACCGACGCCCGCCGCAAGGAGGTCTACTGGGCGCGGTACACCGACCCCCGTACCCGGGCCACCGACCCCGCCGTGGACCGCCCGGCGGACATCGCCGACGAGGTGGCCGGGCTCCCGGCCGTCGGCGCGGGCGCCGCGCTCTACCCGCAGGTCTTCACCGGGGTCCGCGCGCACGCCCCGCAGCACCAGTCGGCCGCCGCGCTGGCCGCCCTCGCCGCCGAGCGGCTGGAGAGCGGCGCGCGGTTCCTGCCGCCACTGCCGCTCTACCTGCGGCGTCCCGACGCCCAGGTGCCCGCCGGATACAAGGCGGTCATGCCCAAATGACCGCCGCCCTGCGCGAGATGCGCTGGTGGGACATCGAGCCGGTGATGGCGCTGGAGGAGGCGCTGTTCCCGGACGACGCCTGGTCGCGCGGCATGTTCTGGTCCGAACTGGCCGGTACCCGCCACCAGGAGGCGACCCGCTACTACGTGGTGGCCGAGAACGGCGGCCGGATCGTCGGCTATGCCGGGCTCGCGGCGGTGGCCGGGACCGGCGACGTGCAGACCATCGCGGTCGCCACCGACCAGTGGGGCACCGGACTCGGCTCCCGGCTGCTCGGCGAACTGCTGCGCCGGGCCACCGCCATGGAGTGCCGCGAGGTGCTCCTGGAGGTGCGGGTCGACAACGCCCGCGCCCAACGCCTCTACGAGCGCTTCGGCTTCGAGCCGATCGGCTTCAGGCGCGGCTACTACCAGCCGGGCAACGTGGACGCCCTCGTCATGAGACTGACCGACCCCTCAACCGTTCCCCTGCAAGGATTGATCCATGGCTGACGAACCCCTCGTCCTGGGCATCGAGACCTCCTGTGACGAGACCGGCGTGGGCGTGGTCCGCGGCCACACGCTGCTGGCCGACGCGGTCGCGTCCAGCGTGGACGAGCACGCCAGGTTCGGCGGCGTGGTGCCGGAGGTAGCCAGCCGGGCTCACCTGGAGGCGATGGTTCCGACCATCCAGCGGGCGCTCAAGGACGCCGGTGTCACCCCCCGCGACCTGGACGGCATCGCGGTGACCGCCGGTCCCGGGCTGGCCGGTGCGCTGCTGGTCGGCGTCTCGGCGGCGAAGGCTTATGCGTACGCGCTGGGCAAGCCGTTGTACGGCGTCAACCACCTGGCCTCGCACGTGTGCGTGGACCAGTTGGAGCACGGCGCGCTGCCCGAGCCGACGATGGCGCTGCTGGTCTCCGGCGGCCACTCCTCGCTGCTGCTGGCGCCCGACATCACCTCCGACGTGCGGCCGCTCGGCTCGACCATCGACGACGCGGCGGGCGAGGCGTTCGACAAGGTCGCCCGGGTGCTGGGGCTCGGCTTCCCCGGCGGACCGGTGATCGACCGCTACGCGCGCGAGGGCGATCCGGACGCGATCCGCTTCCCGCGCGGGCTGACCGGGCCGCGCGACCCGCTGTACGACTTCTCCTTCTCCGGGCTGAAGACCGCGGTGGCCCGGTGGATCGAGGCCAAGCGGGCCGCGGGCGAGACGGTGCCGGTGGCGGACGTGGCGGCCTCGTTCCAGGAGGCGGTGACCGACGTACTGACCCGCAAGGCGATCCGGGCCTGCAAGGACCACGGTGTGGACCACCTGATGATGGGCGGCGGCGTCGCGGCCAACTCCCGGTTGCGGGCGATGGCCGAGGAGCGGTGCGCCGCGGCCGGGATCGAACTGCGGGTGCCGCGGCCCAAGTTGTGCACCGACAACGGTGCGATGGTTGCCGCGCTGGGCGCCGAGATGGTGGCGCGCGGCCGGGCCGCCTCGGACTGGGAGCTGCCCGCCGACTCCTCGCTCCCGGTGACCGAACCGCATGTCCCCGGTCAGCACCGCGCCGCCTGATGCCGACCGTCGCGTTGATGTGGGAGGCGCGCGCCGTGCCGGGCCGCGGCGCCGAACTCCTGGAGTGGGTACGGGAGCGCGAGCCGCACGGTGAGCGTCAACCGCTGCGCCGCGAGGTTTTCGCCGCGCCCGAGGACCGGGTGCTGGTGATCACCTGGTGGGAGGGCGAGTACGACACGGTGGTGCCGGAACTCCCCGATCCACCAGGGGAGTTGGTGCGCCGCGCGGTGCACCGCTGGCGGTTCGAGTCGGTCGGCGGCTGAGCGGGCGGCCTTCGGCAGGTTCCCTCGTATAGGTGGGATTGGCCGCGACCATATCCCTTGGGTGGGGCGCCGGTTCGTAGTCTGACGGGCGTCGTCGATGCGAGGGGGTGCCCGTTGGAGGAGCCGGAGAGCGGCCGCGACAGACTGCGGCAGCGTGCGGACTCCGTGGCCGCGGCCCTGGTCGTCCTCGGCCGCAGTCCCGAGCGCGCCGACGATGCGGTGGCCGACCTCGCCTTCCAGCACGCCACGTTACTGGCCGCAGCCGTCGCTCCGTACCGCGAGGGCGCCGCCGACCCGCAACTGGTCTACGGTGGCCCGGCGGTGCTGGCGCGCGGTGTGCAGAACGTGCACGGCTACCCCGAGCACCGCCATCTTCCGGTCCACGAGCACCTGATCACCCACCTCGGGCTGGCCGCGGAGTACGTACGGGCGCTGTTCGGCGCGGAGGGCGACGGGCGCCCGCAGCACGAACTGCTGGTCGTCACCCGGGAGTTCCTCACCGCCATGATCACCGCCGCCGGTCAGACCGCGTACCATCTGCGCTCCGCGCACCTCGGCCCCACCGGCGGCCCCTCCGAGTCCGGTCTTGAGACCATCTCCTACGCGGTCAACGGCGACATCCTCGCCTCGCTCGCCGACGCGGCGGAACAGGCGGCCAACCGGATGCGCAGGGAACTGGACCGGCTCACCGACCAGGACGGTTGACGGCCGTCAGGCGGGGCCGGTTGTCAGGCGGCTGACGTCGTCAGGCGGTTGGTGTCGTCAGGCGGTGATGGTTGTCAGGCGGTGACGGCCGTCAGGCGGTGATGGTTGTCAGGCGGGCGCGCCGATGAGCATGGTGGGTGCTCCGGCCACCCTGGTCAGCAGGATTGTCGCCGAGTTGGGGCCCTGGGGCTTCAGCCGCCTGCGCAACTCCTCCGGTTCCACGGCCGAGCCGCGCTTCTTGACGGTGAGCGTGCCGACCTCGCGCTCCCGCAGCAGTGCCTTGAGCTTCTTGAGGTTGAACGGCAGCGTGTCGGTGATCTCGTGGGCGGTGGCGTACGGGGTGCGGCGCAGCTCGTCCGCTGTGACGTAGGCGATCGTCTCGTCGATGAGACGGCCGCCGAGTTCCGCCGCGACCTCCGCCACGAGATGGGCGCGGATCACGGCGCCGTCCGGCTCGTACAGGTACCGGCCGACCGGGCCCACCGGCGGTACCGGCAGGCCGCCGCCGGTCAGCGTGGCGCCGCCGGGCAGCAGGGTGGCGCGCCGGGCGCCGGGTTCGGTGCCGAACCACAGCACGGCTTCCTTCACGTCCCCCCGGTCCGAGACCCATTCCGCTTCGGCGTCCTCGGGCACCGCCTCGTGCGGGATCCCGGGGGCGACCTTGAGCGCGGCGTACGGGGCTCTGCGGGCGGCGGCCACCGCCCAGGACAGCGGGGGCGAGTACGCCTCGGGGTCGAAGATCCGGCCCCGGCCGCCGCGCCGGGCCGGGTCGACGAAGACCGCGTCGTACCCGTCCACGGCCACCTCGGTGACGTCCGCCTGGCGCACCTCGATCAGCCCGTCGAGGCCCAGGGCGCGGGCGTTGGCCTCGGCGACCGCGCAGGTCAGCGGCGCGCGGTCGACCGCGAGCACCTCGATCCCGTTGCGGGCGAGGGCGATCGCGTCACCTCCGATCCCGCAGCACAGATCGGCCACCCGCCGCACCCCGAGCGCCGCCAACCGCGCCGCCCGGTGCTCGGCCACCACGGTGCGGGTGGCCTGTTCGACTCCGTCGGGCGTGAAGTACATCCGCTGCGCGTCCGCCCCGAACTTGGCCTCCGCCCGCCCCCGCAACCGCGCCTGCGTCACCGCGGCGGCGACGACCTGCGCCGGGTACTCCTTCCGCAACCGGGTCACGATCCCGATCTCATCGGCCGGATCAAACCCCCGCAGCCGACCGAGCAGGTCCTGCCCGTCGGGCCCGAGGAGCGAGGAGAAGGCATCAAGGTCCACCCGACCATTCTCAGCACCGCGGCGCACCGGGCGACGCGCGGGGCGGGTCTGGAGCGCGCGGGACGGCGCGAGGTGGGGTCTGGGGCGAGGTCAAGGCGGCGCCCCGGGGCGGGGGCCGCAAGCGGGGTCTGGGGCGCAGCCCCGGAGGGGGCCGGGGGCGGAGCCCCCGGAACAACACGAGCTGGTGCCAACGCGCCTCCGGCGCGTTGGCACTCCGCTTGACCGAGTGCTAACGGAGTTCTAGGCTCGGCCCTGGCACTCCGCACTGCAGAGTGCCAACAGCGACGAGGCAGGTCCGGCACCCGCGACGACGGATCTACCAGGGTCGCCACCCCAAGACACTCTCTGTGAACTCTCCGAAGGGGGAGGTCGGATCGTGACGACCACCAGCAGCAAGGTTGCCATCAAGCCGCTCGAGGACCGCATCGTGGTCCAGCCGCTTGACGCCGAGCAGACCACGGCCTCGGGCCTGGTCATTCCGGACACCGCGAAGGAGAAGCCCCAGGAGGGCGCTGTCCTCGCCGTCGGCCCGGGCCGCTTCGAGAACGGCGAGCGCCTGCCGCTCGACGTGAAGGTCGGCGACGTCGTGCTCTACAGCAAGTACGGCGGCACCGAGGTCAAGTACAACGGCGACGAGTACCTCGTCCTCTCGGCCCGCGACGTCCTCGCGGTCATCGAGAAGTAACCACGGTGCGCCCGCTCGGGCGCACCCTCCGGCTCCACTACACGCAGCCGTGATCACGCCCCGGGTTTTCCGCGTCCGTTGGACCGGGGCCCGGGGCGCGGTCTCTGACGAGGAACAGACGAGGTAGGACGCAGGTTATGGCCAAGATCCTGAAGTTCGACGAGGACGCCCGTCGCGCCCTTGAGCGCGGCGTCAACAAGCTTGCCGACACTGTCAAGGTGACCATCGGCCCCAAGGGCCGCAACGTCGTCATCGACAAGAAGTTCGGCGCTCCGACCATCACCAACGACGGCGTCACCATCGCCCGTGAGGTCGAGATCGAGGACGCGTACGAGAACCTGGGCGCCCAGTTGGTCAAGGAGGTGGCGACCAAGACCAACGACATCGCGGGTGACGGCACCACCACCGCCACCGTGCTGGCCCAGGCGCTGGTCCGCGAGGGTCTGCGGAACGTCGCCGCCGGCGCCTCCCCGGCCGCCCTGAAGCGCGGCATCGACGCCGCGGTCAAGGCCGTCTCCGACGAGCTGCTGGCCACCGCCCGCCCGATCGACTCCAAGGCCGACATCGCCGCCGTGGCCGCGCTGTCCGCGCAGGACAAGCAGGTCGGCGAGCTGATCGCCGAGGCCATGGACAAGGTCGGCAAGGACGGCGTCATCACCGTCGAGGAGTCCAACACCTTCGGTCTGGAGCTGGACTTCACCGAGGGCATGGCCTTCGACAAGGGCTACCTGTCGCCGTACTTCGTCACCGACCAGGAGCGGATGGAAGCGGTCCTCGACGACCCGTACATCCTGATCCACCAGGGCAAGATCTCCTCGATCCAGGACCTGCTGCCGCTGCTGGAGAAGGTCATCCAGGCGGGCAGCAGCAAGCCGCTGCTGATCATCGCCGAGGATGTCGAGGGCGAGGCGCTGTCCACCCTGGTCGTCAACAAGATCCGCGGCACCTTCAACGCGGTCGCGGTCAAGGCCCCTGGCTTCGGCGACCGCCGCAAGGCGATGCTCGGCGACATGGCGGTGCTCACCGGCGCCACCGTGGTCGCCGAGGAGGTCGGCCTCAAGCTCGACCAGGTCGGCCTGGACGTGCTCGGTACCGCCCGCCGGGTGACCGTCACCAAGGACGACACCACCATCGTCGACGGTGCCGGTGACAAGGCCGAGCTGGAGGGCCGGGTCAACCAGATCAAGGCCGAGATCGCCACCACCGACTCCGACTGGGACCGCGAGAAGCTCCAGGAGCGCCTGGCCAAGCTGGCCGGTGGCGTCTGCGTGATCCGGGTCGGCGCGGCCACCGAGGTCGAGCTCAAGGAGCGCAAGCACCGTCTGGAGGACGCCATCTCCGCGACCCGCGCCGCGGTCGAGGAGGGCATCGTCTCCGGTGGTGGCTCCGCGCTGGTGCACGCCTCCAAGGTGCTCGTCGACTCGCTGGGCAAGGAGGGCGACGAGGCCACCGGTGTGGCGGTCGTCCGCAAGGCCGTGGTCGAGCCGCTGCGCTGGATCGCCGAGAACGCCGGTCTCGAGGGCTACGTGATCACCTCCAAGGTGGCCGAGCTGGAGAAGGGCAACGGCTTCAACGCCGCCACCGGTGAGTACGGCGACCTGGTCAAGGCCGGTGTCATCGACCCGGTGAAGGTGACCCGTTCCGCGCTGGAGAACGCCGCGTCCATCGCCTCCCTGCTGCTCACGACCGAGACCCTGGTCGTGGAGAAGAAGGAAGAGGAGAAGGCCGAGGCCGGTCACGGCCACGGTCACGGCCACGCCCACTGAGCCGGGTAGCGCACAGCTGTACGAAGGCCCCGGGTCTTGCCGCTGAGCGGTGGACCCGGGGCCTTGTGCGCCGCCGGTCGAGCCGACGGTCAACGGGGACCGAAGCGGCGCCCCGCCTTCGAGGAGACCCGGGCGAACACACCGATCGGCATGACCTTCGCCAGCCCGACGACCGCCTTGTACCGCACGTCGGGCACGCTCACCGCCTTGCCCACCGCGAGATCGCGAATCGCCGCCGCCACCACCTTGTCGGCGTCCAGCCAGACCCAGTCGGGAAGGCCGCTGGCGTCCATCCCGGCCCGCTGGTGGAACTCGGTGTGCACGAACCCCGGACACAGCGCCATCAACCGCACACCGCTGCCCGCGAGTTCACGGGCCGCGCCCTGGGTGAACCGCACCACCCACGCCTTGCTCGCCGAGTAGGTACCGCGTGGCAGGAACGCCGCCACCGACGCCACATTGATGACGAAGCCCCGGCCGCGCTCCCGCATCGCCTTCGCCGCCGCGTAGGTGAGCCGCAGCACCGCCTCACAGTGCACCTTGAGCATGGTCAGCTCCTCGGCCACCGGCGCGTCCAGGAACGCGGCGCGGTTGCCGAAGCCCGCGTTGTTCACCAGCACGTCCACCGGCTCGGCCCGGTCGGCGAGCCGTGCCTCCACCGCCGTGATGCCTTCCTCGGTGGACAGGTCGGCGACCAGCACCTGTACCCGCACGCCATGCCGCTTGCGCAGCTCCCGCGCGCTCTCCTCCAGCCGCTTGCCGTCGCGTGCCACCAGGACCAGGTCGTGCCCGTCGTCCGCCAGCCGCCGCGCGAAGGCGGCGCCGATACCCGCTGTCGCTCCCGTGATCAGTGAAGTGGTCATGAAGCGAGGCTAGGGCCTTCGCCACCGCTTCAGCCCACTCTCCTTCGGGCGATCTCCCTGATCTCCTCGGGAAGCGCGTCCGCCTCCAACAGCCGGGCAAGCAGGTGCGGTTGACCGGTCATCGCCCGAAAGGTGAGCGAGACGGTCACTCGGTGGTGCGGCCGGGACTCGACCACGATCGGGTCACCGGCGCGGATCTCGCCGGGCTCGACCACCCGCAGATACGGTCCGGGCAGCCCGGCCACGGTGAACTGCCTGAGCCAGCCGGGACGGCCCATCCAGCCCTGGAACGTCGCACACGGAATGCGTGGGCAGCAGACTTCCAGCAGCACGTCCGGGCCGATCCGCCAACACTCCCCGATCAGCGCCTCGTTGACGTCCAGGCCAGTGGTGGTCAGGTTCTCCCCGAAGACACCGTTGGGC
Source organism: Streptantibioticus rubrisoli (assembly GCF_024436055.1). GTDB lineage: Bacteria > Actinomycetota > Actinomycetes > Streptomycetales > Streptomycetaceae > Streptantibioticus_A > Streptantibioticus_A rubrisoli. The sequence continues at coordinate 15,588 of NZ_JANFNH010000063.1, forward strand.
AGTCGCCGGCCGACTATCGCCTCCCAGTCATCCAGATCCTCCCTCGCATAGGCGTACACGGCCTGGTCTTCCCCGCCGTGGTGTTGCACATCGTGCACCCGGTCGCCCACCAGCCCGACCGCGCCGGTGCCCTTGGCTCCGGGCGCCCGGACCTGGACGGCCGCCTCTACCGGTCGCTTGTCGATCCCGGTGCCGGTCACGTTCTTCTTCCACGGGTTGGAACGCTCCACCCCGATGTTCACCGACAGCAACCTCATGCTTCGACGCTACGGTCGAAGCCCCCGGGCGGCGACCGCATTACCCTCCCTCGAACACCAGACTGCCCGCGCCGAACCTCAAAGTCCATGCTGATGATTGACATTCACTCCTAAGGATGGCTTATGGTTGGAGGGTGATCGAAGCACGCCATCTCCGGGTACTCCGCGCGGTGTCCCGAAGCGGCTCCTTCTCCGCCGCCGCACGTGAACTCGGCTGCACCCAGCCCGCGGTGAGCCAGCAGATGAAGGCGCTGGAGCAGTCCGCGGGCACACCGCTGCTGATCCGTGCCGGGCGGGAGATGCGGCTGACGGAGGCGGGCGAGGCGCTCACCCGGCACGCCGCCGGGATCCTCGCCGGGCTGACCGCGGCCGAGGAGGAGGTCGCCGCCATCGCCGGGCTGCGTGCCGGGCGGGTGCGGATGGTCTCCTTCCCCTCGGGCAGTTCGACGATCGTGCCCGGCGCGGTCGCGGAGATGCGCGCCGCCCACCCGGGAACGCAGGTCTCGCTGGAGGAGGCCGAGCCGCCGCAGTCCATAGAGATGGTGCGCGGTGGCGACTGCGAGGTGGCGCTCGCCTTCCGCTATCTCGACGTGCCCGCCGAGGCCGCCGAGACGGAATGGGCTGACCTGGTGGTGCGGCCGTTGCTCACCGACCGCCTGGTCGGCCTGGTGCCGGCCGGACACCGGCTGGCTCGGGCGGCCACCACGAGCGGCCCGGTGGAGATCGCCGAGCTCGCCGACGAGCAGTGGATCGCGGGCTGCCCGCGCTGCCGTCGCCATCTGGTGGAGGTGTGTGAGGACGCGGGCTTCACCCCGCGGATCGACTTCGCCACCGACGACTATCCGGCCGTGGCGGGCCTGGTCGGCGCCGGGCTCGGCGTCGCGATGCTGCCGGAGCTGGCGTTGCAGTCGGTACGCCCCAAGGGGGTCGCCGTCGTCGAGACGGCACCGGCGGTGCGTCGTGAGGTCGTCGCCCTGACGCTGCCCGACCTGGAGCAGGTGCCCGCTGTGAACGCGATGCTCACGCATCTGGAGACCGTCGCCGCCCGCGCCCTGGCCACTGTCTGACCGGCGGGAGCGATGGACTCCGGCCGGTTACCCCGGATGGGTGATTCGAGGCTGCCGCACGGGTGAATCGGCTCCGTCGGACGCGTTAGGCCAAAGGGCGCACAAAATCTCGTCCCGATCACTCGAGCCGGCGTGGCGGTCATCTCTCGCGCGGTGCCCCCGGACGCACGGGGCACCTCAACGCGCCGTGTGGCGCGCCTGGTTCGGCTGGTCCCACGAGGCCCCGTCCCACGGGGCGGGTCCGCGGCGGGACGCAGAAGCGTTCCTTCAGTTGCTGGGACTACTGATCAGCCGGTTCCGCGAACGGCCCATCATCTCCTCGCGCTCGTCCTCGGTGAGTCCGCCCCAGACGCCGTACGGCTCACGCACCGCCAGCGCGTGAGCCGCACACGCCGCCCGCACCGGGCAGCGCATGCACACCTCCTTGGCGGCGGCCTCGCGGGAGCTGCGGGCAGCGCCCCGTTCGCCCTCCGGGTGGAAGAACAGCGAACTGTCGACGCCGCGGCAGGCAGCCACCAGTTGCCAGTCCCAAAGGTCGGCGTTGGGGCCAGGGAGTCGGGAGAAATCTGCCATCGCTCATCCCCTCGGAAGGTCTGCCTACGGGACGTGCGGCCCGCGGCCGTGCTCATCCGGACACATTCACCGTGTAACTGGATGTAAATATGACTGATTGCCAATCTAGTCTCAACATCCCCATCTGGTAAAAAAAGCCGCCAAATAGTTCAAAATCGGGCACTAGCCCAGGTGTCGGGCTCGACGTCGGCCTCTGGACCGTTCCGCCGTCCGGGGTGTGTGAGGCCCGAGGCGCCCGGGAGTGTCCGGGTGGCGGGTGTGGTCGGCGGAGCCGGCGTGGACGCGTTCGGGGCACGCGCCCGTAGCGCTCCGCCGGTTGGTGTGGTGCAACGGTTGGTGGGCCACTGCGCCGCTCCGTGTTGTGCCGATCACGTAGAGTGTCGAGGACGGCTGCCAGACTCCGTAACTCTTTCGAGTGAGCGTCGTTGAGAGTGCGGAGGTGGTTGGACGGCGAGGCAATCGGGCAAGTGCCCCACGCCGTCAGCCCACCGGTGACGATTCGTACCAGCCTGGAGGCTCAACGTGACGCGGATCAGCTACGGAGGGCGGTCATGACATCCGTCCTCGTCTGCGACGACTCCCCGCTCGCCCGAGAAGCGCTTCGCCGTGCGGTCGCGACCGTGCCCGGCGTCGAGCGTGTGACGACGGCGGCCAACGGCGAGGAAGTCCTCCGCCGCTGGGGCGCCGACCGTTCCGACCTCATCCTTATGGATGTGCGGATGCCCGGCCTCGGTGGCGTCGAAACCGTGCGTCGGCTGCTGTCCGCGGACCCCGGCGCGCGCATCATCATGCTGACCGTCGCGGAGGACCTCGACGGGGTGGCGCTGGCGGTCGCCGCAGGTGCCCGCGGCTATCTGCACAAGGACGCCTCGCGCGCCGAACTGCGGGCCACCGTCACCCAGGCGCTGGCCGACCCCACCTGGCGGCTCGCACCGCGCAGGCTGCGCTCGGCCGAGATGGGTGCCGCGCCCACGCTGACCGCGCGGGAGATCCAGGTACTGGAGGGCATGAGTCACGGCCGCTCCAACGCGGAGATCGGCCGCGAGCTGTTCCTGTCCGAGGACACGGTCAAGACCCATGCCCGGCGCCTGTTCAAGAAGCTGGGAGCGTCCGACCGGGCGCACGCCGTGGCCCTCGGATTCCGCTGGGGCCTGGTGCGCTGAGGTCCGCGCCGTGCGCCGCCAACGGGGGAGGCCGCCCCGCCGGAACCCGGCCCTCCGCCGAGCCGCCGAGCACCCCGCCCGAGCGTTCGGCACCCGGCGGCGCCCGCCCCGACCATCCCGCGCAAGGCCGGGTCCCGGTGCGGCACCGGGGACCGGTCAGGGACCGGACCGCGGCGTGAAGTTCCGGATGCCCGCGCGAGGACGCATGCTTGAGGGTATGGACTTCCTCGGGGACCGGCGAGCGGGGCTGCGCGCAGCGCCTCCGGCAGCGACGGTGGTGGGCGACGGACGGGCGGGGCAGTGTGCGGCGGTTCCGCCAGGGGTTGTGGTGGCGGCATCCTCGCCAGCGGCCAGCGGCGATCGGAGCGGCCAGGGTTCGGCGCTTCGGGCGGCGGGAACGGTACTGGAGCCGTCGGCACCAGCGGACAAGGGCGCGCGGGAGGGAAACGGGGTGCGCGACATCACGGCAGCGGGCGCACCACCCCAGGACGTCGACGCGCCCCCGCACCAGGCGCCGCGCGGCGATGGCGCCCCGCCGCGCGCCCAGGGTGTTCCGCCTCACGTTCCACCGCCCGCCGAGGGCGACGCCGCGACGCACAACTCGGCCGCCCCACCGGCCGATTCGGGCGCACCGGCGCAGGACGCTCCGGCGCACGACGCGGAATGCGGTGCCCCGAACGCTCCGTCGGCAAGGCACCATGGACCGATGCGCGACAAGGCGGCCGACGAGCACAGGGGGTCCCGGGTGGCCGCAGGGAGCATCGGCGCCCTGGTGCGACGTGCCGCCGAGGGCGACGAGCAGGCGACGCACGACCTGTTGGCGCACGTCCATCCCCTCGCGTTGCGCTACTGCCGCACCCGGCTGTCCCGGCTGCCGGGGGACGCCCGGCACTTCGTGGACGACCTCGCGCAGGAGGTCTGCCTGGCCGTGCTGTGCGCGCTGCCGCGCTACCGCGACCAGGGCCGTCCCTTCGAGGCGTTCGTCTTCGCCATCGCCTCGCACAAGGTCGCCGACCTCCAGCGGTCGGCGATGCGCGGTCCCGGCTCCACCGCCGTACCGTCCGAGGACCTGCCCGAGACCCCGGACGACTCGCTCGGCCCGGAGGAGCGCGCGGTGCTCAGCAGCGACGCCGAGTGGGCCAAGGCGCTGCTGGCGAACCTGCCCGCGACCCAGCGGGAGCTGGTGCTGCTGCGGGTCGCCGTCGGGCTGACCGCGGAGGAGACGGGGCAGATGCTGGGCATGTCCCCGGGCGCGGTGCGGGTCGCCCAGCACCGCGCGTTGAGCAGACTGCGGGCGCTCGCCGAGCAGGCGGAGGCGATGCGGGCCGATGACGCCAGAGGGCTCACGGCATAGCGCGTTCCGGGCGAGTGCCGGGCACATTGAGTGCCCCTGGAACATCACGTTCGGGGGACAACACAGGGCGTGGGCCCGGGTCGCAAGCGGCCGGGCGGGAAGTGTCGCGAACCCCAGTAGCATGGGATGCCACGCCGGGCAAGAGCATTGGGGAAGGTGTCATGACTGCGAACGCCGACGGAGTGGCCGAGAAGGTCGCCGAGAAATTCGGGTACCTCGGGCTCACCTACGACGACGTGCTGCTGTTGCCTGGCGCGTCGGAGGTGGTGCCGAACCAGGTCAGCACCGCTTCCCGGATCACCCGGAACCTCAAGGTCAACATCCCGCTGCTGTCCGCGGCGATGGACAAGGTGACCGAGGCCCGGATGGCCATCGCCATGGCCCGCCAGGGCGGCGCCGGTGTGCTGCACCGCAACCTGTCGATCGAGGACCAGGTCAACCAGGTCGACCTGGTCAAGCGCTCCGAGTCCGGCATGGTCACCGACCCGATCACGGTGCGCCCGGACGCCACGCTGGCCGAGGCCGACGCGCTGTGCGCCAAGTTCCGGATCAGCGGTGTGCCGGTCACCGACCCGGCGGGCAAGCTGCTCGGCATCGTCACCAACCGCGACATGGCCTTCGAGTCGGACCGCAGCCGCCAGGTGCGCGAGGTCATGACCCCGATGCCGCTGGTCACCGGCAAGGTCGGCATCTCCGGTACGGACGCCATGGACCTGCTGCGCCGCCACAAGATCGAGAAGCTGCCGCTGGTGGACGAGCAGGGCCGCCTCAAGGGCCTGATCACCGTCAAGGACTTCGTCAAGGCCGAGCAGTACCCCAACGCCGCCAAGGACGCCGAGGGCCGGCTGCTGGTCGGTGCCGCGGTGGGCGTCGGCGACGAGGCGTTCGTCCGCGCGCAGGCGCTGGTCGAGGCCGGTGTCGACTTCCTGGTGATCGACAGCGCGCACGGCCACAGCCGCGGCATCCTGGACATGGTCGCCAAGGTGAAGGCCAACCTGAAGACCGAGGTCGTGGCCGGTAACGTCGCGACCCGCGACGGCGCCCAGGCGCTGATCGACGCGGGCGCGGACGGCATCAAGGTCGGCGTCGGCCCGGGCTCGATCTGCACCACCCGGGTGGTCGCCGGAGTCGGCGCGCCGCAGGTCACCGCGATCTACGAGGCGTCGCTCGCCGCGGGTCCCGCGGGCATCCCGCTGATCGGCGACGGCGGCCTGCAGTACTCCGGTGACATCGCCAAGGCCATCGCGGCCGGTGCCGACACCGTGATGCTGGGCAGCCTGCTGGCCGGGTGCGAGGAGTCGCCGGGTGAGCTGCTGTTCATCAACGGCAAGCAGTTCAAGTCGTACCGCGGCATGGGCTCGCTCGGTGCCATGCAGGGGCGTGGCCAGGCCAAGTCGTACTCCAAGGACCGCTACTTCCAGGACAACGTGCTCTCCGAGGACAAGCTGGTGCCCGAGGGCATCGAGGGCCAGGTGCCCTACCGCGGTCCACTGTCGGCCGTGGCGCACCAACTCGTCGGCGGTCTGCGCTCGTCCATGGGGTACGTGGGCGCGGCGACGGTCCCGGAGCTGAAGGAGAAGGGCCGCTTCGTGCGCATCACGGCGGCGGGCCTGAAGGAAAGCCACCCGCACGACATCCAGATGACCACCGAGGCGCCGAACTACCACGCGCGCTGACCCCCGTCCGACCGACGGTGAGCCCGCGTCCCGTGAAGGGCCGCGGGCTCACGCCTGCCGTCTCGGGGATACTGGACGAGCAGGCCACGAAGAAAGGCGAACAGTGACTGAGATCGAGATCGGGCGGGGCAAGCGCGGCCGCAGGGCCTACGCATTCGACGACATCGCCGTCGTCCCGAGTCGGCGCACCCGGGACCCCAAGGAGGTCTCGATCGCCTGGCAGATCGACGCCTACCGCTTTGAGCTGCCGTTCCTGGCCGCGCCGATGGACTCGGTGGTCTCCCCGGAGACCGCGATCCGCATCGGCAAGCTCGGCGGCCTCGGGGTGCTCAACCTGGAGGGCCTGTGGACGCGCTACGAGGACCCCGAGCCGCTGCTGGCCGAGATCGCCGAGCTGGACGACAAGTCCGCCACCCGGCGGTTGCAGGAGATCTACGCGGCCCCGATCCGTGAGGACCTGATCGGCCAGCGCATCAAGGAGGTGCGCGACGCGGGCGTGGTCACCGCCGCCGCGCTCTCGCCGCAGCGCACCGCGCAGTTCTCCAAGGCCGTGGTGGACGCGGGCGTGGACCTGTTCGTGATCCGCGGCACCACTGTGTCGGCCGAACATGTCTCGAGCTCGCACGAGCCGCTCAACCTCAAGCAGTTCATCTACGAGTTGGACGTGCCGGTCATCGTCGGCGGGTGCGCCACGTACACCGCCGCGCTGCACCTGATGCGCACCGGTGCCGCTGGTGTCCTGGTCGGCTTCGGCGGCGGCGCCGCGCACACCACGCGCAACGTACTCGGCATTCAGGTGCCGATGGCCACCGCGGTCGCCGACGTGGCGGCGGCCCGCCGGGACTACATGGACGAGTCCGGCGGCCGGTATGTGCACGTCATCGCGGACGGCGGCTTCGGGGCCAGCGGTGACCTGCCGAAGGCGTTCGCCTGCGGTGCGGACGCGGTGATGATGGGCTCGCCGCTGGCGCGTGCCACCGACGCGCCGGGGCGTGGCTTCCACTGGGGCATGGAGGCGGTGCACGAGGAGCTGCCGCGCGGCAAGCGGATGAACCTCGGCGCGGCCGGGACCACCGAGGAGATCCTGCTCGGCCCCTCGCACGCCCCGGACGGCTCGATGAACTTCTTCGGCGCGCTGCGCCGTGCGATGGCGACCACCGGCTACTCGGAGCTGAAGGAGTTCCAGCGGGTCGAGGTCATGGTCGCGCCCTCGGTGGCGCACCGCTGACGCACCGCTGGTACCACGGACACAGGGGCGGTCCCGGACTTCGGAGTCCGGGGCCGCCCCTTTCGTGTGTGCGGCACCGGCCTCAGCGGTTGCGGCCCACCCGGCGGGTGACGGCCCAGCCTTCGAGGCCCGCTATGCCGAAGAACAGGAAGTCCTTGGCGTCCAGGCTGTGCTGCCAGGCCTTCAACAAGTCACCGAACTGGCCGAAGAACAGGTGGAAGAACGACAGCTCCGGATCCATGTGGCTGGCGAGCCAGGCGATCCCGACGAGCTGGCCGAGCCAGACCGCGAGCAGGGAGAAGACGATGCCGAGCACCGGCAGTACGCCGTTGCGCCCGCCCGCCTTGCCCATCGCGGCGCCGATCAGGAGGCCGACGGCGAGCGCCACGTACCCGATCTCGTGGTTGGTGAACCGGATGATGGCGGCGTACAGCAGCGCGGCGCCCAGTGCCGTGCCGAGCCCGGCGAGCACGCCCGCGCCGACGTTGTCCGGGCGCGGCGGTATGGCCGCCACGGGCGGCACCGGCGATGCCGCGTACGGGTTGGCGGCGGGCGGCGGGTAGCCGCCGGGCGCCGGGGCCTGGGGCTGCGGCTGCTGTCCGTAACCCGGTTGGGCGTACGGGTTGTTGCTGGATGGCTGCTGCCAGGGCTGGCTCATGGTGTTGTCCCCCGTGAGTGAGATTTTCGGCCAGAGGCTAGCAGTCAGCTCTGACAGTGGCTCAACAGCGCTGGTGTAGGGGCCAGGTAAGGCGTTGAGCCGACTGCCGCTCAGGGGGCAAATGAATACGACTACGGCAATACTTAGTGTTTATGGCGCAAAAGAAGACGTTCTCCGGTCGTGACATGGGTATCGACCTCGGCACCGCCAACACGTTGGTGTACGTCCGAGGGCAGGGAGTCGTGCTCAACGAACCGTCAGTGGTGGCCGTCAACGCGGTCAGCGGCGAGGTGGTCAGCGTTGGCACCGAGGCGAAGTCCACCATTGGCCGAACGCCGATCCACATCGTGGCGGTGCGTCCGCTGCGCGACGGCGTGATAGCCGACTTCGAGATGGCCGAGCGGATGCTCGCCCACTTCATCCGCAAGGTGACGGGCAACCGGCGCTACGCGCGCCCCCGGGTGGTGGTCTGCGTGCCGTCGGGCATCACCGGTGTCGAGCGGCGCGCGGTCATCGAGGCCGCGACCAACGCGGGCGCCCGTCAGGTGCATCTGATCGAGGAGCCGATGGCGGCCGCCATAGGCGCCGGGCTACCGGTGAACGACCCCATAGGCTCCATGGTGGTGGACATCGGCGGCGGAACCACCGAGGTGGCGGTGGTCTCGCTGGGCGGCATCGTGGCGGCCCGCTCGGTGCGCACCGCGGGCGATGCGATCGACGCCGCGATCATGGCGTACGTACGGCGCGAGCACTCGCTGATCATCGGTGAGCGCACCGCCGAAGAGGTCAAGATGGCCATGGGCTCGGCCGCTCCGGTGACCTCCTGGTCGGACCGGGTGCGTCGGCTCGACCACCAGTTGGACCCGGAACTCGATCGGGAACTCGACCGGGAGTTGGACCGGGAACTGACCCAGCGGTTCGACGGAGGCCCCTCGGTGGGCGCCGCCGAGCAGGACGAACGCGGCGCCGAGTCGGAAGGCGAAGCCGAGATCACCCAGGCCGTGCCCCGCGCCGACGGCTGCCTGGTGCGCGGGCGGGACCAGGTCAGCGGGTTGCCGAAAACCTTGCAACTCGACGCCGAGCAGGTGCGGCACGCGATCAGTGAGCCGGTGGACGCCATCGTGGACGCGGTGCGGCACACCCTCGACCTGTGCCCGCCCGAGCTGGCGGGCGACATCATGGACCGCGGCATCGTGCTCACCGGTGGCGGTGCGCTGCTGCGCGGTCTGGACGAGCGGCTGCGCACCGAGTTGCAGATGCCGGTCGTCATCGCCGACCGGCCGCTGGACTGCGTGGCGATCGGCACCGGCAAGTGCGTTGAGGACTACGGGTCGTTGAAGCGGGTGCTGGACGCCTCGCCGCCCTCGTACACCCACACCGTGGCGAGGGTCTGACGGCGCTGCGCGGCCCGGTGCCCGCGGCAAGTGACGCGAGCGGTCCTCGCGCGTTGAGTGGAGCAGACGACGGCGAACACGGACGGGGGTACGTGGCCAGGTGGCGTACGGCGCTGGAGTTCCCCCTGCCAACGGTCAGGGGAGTGCGGCGGGGGCGCGCGGCCGTGCGCTGCGCGCCGTACTGCTGGTCGGTCTCGCCGCCCTGCTCAGCGGGCTCGCGGTGGGGCCGCTGACGATGCTCGCGCTGGGCGCCTCCGGCACGGCGGACGGCGCGGACGCCACGGCGTTCACCCCCCGCCCGCCCCGCAGCGGCCAGGACGACGCGGGCGCCACGTACCCCGTCGACGTCGTCCTGGACACGCTGACCCCCGCCGTGCCCAAGCCCGACTCGACGGTCACCGTCACCGGACGCCTGGTGAACACCACCACCCGGCAGATCACCGGCGCCCACCTCGGGGTGCGGGTCGACCAGGAGGGCGAGGTCACCGGGCACACCGAGGACGTCGCGCCCCTGGTGCCCGGCCAGAGCCTGCCGTTCACCTTCGACGTGCCGGTGTCCGCGCTGGACCTGTCCGGCGCCCGGGACCACCGGCTCAGCCTCGCGTTCACGGGCGCGGACGGCACGGTGCTGGGGCTGCTGCGCACCCATCTGCCGTGGTACCCGCCCAACACCTCGGGGCCGCCACTGAACGTCGCGGTGCTCTGGCCGCTTACCGACACTCCGCACATGGAGGCGGTCTCGCTCGGCGCCGGGGAGAACGCCAAACCCGTCTTCCGGGACGACGCGCTGGCGGACGAGTTCGCGCCCGGCGGCAGGCTGCGCCAGGTGGTCGCCGCGGGCGCCGGGCTGCCCGTCACCTGGGTGGCCGATCCGGGGCTGCTGGACGAGGCGCGGTCCATGGCGACCGGCTACCAGGTCGCCAAGACCCCGGACAGCGGCAACCCGCAGGACAGCCGCAGGGGCACCGGCGACAAGGCGGCCACCGCCTGGCTGACCGCGGTCAAGAACGCGGTCAAGGGCCGCATGGTGGCCGCCTTGCCGTACGCCGATCCCGACCTGGCGTCCATCGCCCACAACGGTTCCAGCCGCGATGCGCTGTCCGCCCAACTCCCGCCCGCGGTAGGGCTCGGCGGCCAGCTCGTGGCGAGCACCCTGGGCGGACCGCCGCACACCGAGATGGCCTGGCCCTACGGTGGCGCGGTGGACCGGTCGATCGTCTCGCTCACCGGAAGGCTCGGCCTGAACACGGTGGTCTCCTCCGGTGATGGGCTGTCCACCGGTACCTCGCAGCCGCGGGTGTCGCTGGGCGGCGCGACCACCGCCCTGGTGGGCGACCCGGCGTCGGACGCGGTGCTGGAGCGCGACCTGACCGGTGAGGGCGATCCGGTGGCGGCCCGTCAGGAACTGCTGGGCGACCTGCTGGACGCGCAGCGCCGCTCGTCGGACGCCCCGGGCGGACTGGTGGTGGTGCCGCCGCGGCAGCTGACCGGTCAGGCGGCACAGGTACTGGCCGACGCGCTGCGGTCGGCGAGCGGCGCGGGCTGGATCCATCTCGTCGCACCTGAACAGGTGGCCGACAAGCCACCGTCCGCGACGGTCGGCCCGGTGAGCGGCTATCCGCAGGAGCTACGGGACACCGAGCTGTCGGCGCAGGACATCAAGGCGGTGGACAGCATCCAGCCGGACCTGGACACCCTGTCCCGGGTGCTGTCCGATCCGGTCCGTACGACGAACGCGGTGCACCGGGCGATGCTGCGCGCGGTCTCCACCGGCTGGCGGACCAACACCCAGGGCGCGGAGTCGTACTCCGAAGGCGTGGAGGCGTACGTCGACGACTCGATCACTTCGGTGCGCCTGCTGCCCAAGGTCGGTGCCGTCACGGTGGCGGGCGGCTCCGCCTCGGTGCCCGTCACGCTCGCCAACGGGCTGCAACAGGGCCTTGCCGGACTGGAGTTGAAGGTCACCTCATCCATGCCGGGCCGGTTGACGGTCACCAATCCGCTGATCCCCATCACCGCGCCCGCCGCCGCCAACCACACCGAGCAGATCAAGGTCGACGCGCACACCAACGGACCTGTTCAGGTGACCGCGCGGCTCTACACCGTGGCCAACGGAAAGCCGTGGGGCGATCCGCTCACCTTCCGGGTGACCGTCCGCAAGTTCTCGCTGGGAGCGGTGGCGATCATCGCGGGCGGAGTGCTGCTGGTGCTGCTCGCGGGCGCGTACAAGATGCGCCGGGCGCGCCGCGATTGACCGAACGTGCCCGCTTGGCACCGCCGTTGACCGAGCGCCCTTCACAGTCGGGCCGCGGCGCCCGCCGGAGTCGCGCCCCTGGTGTCGAGCAGCAACTGGGCCTTGACGGCGAGCCCTTGCAGGTCGTAGGTGCGGTGGTGCTGGAGCAGTACCGTCAGGTCGGCGTCCGCGGCGGCCTCCCACAGCGAGTCGGCGCGCGGCACCGGCCGGTCCATCACCCGCCACTCCGGCACATAGGGGTCGTGATAGCTCAGCGCCGCGCCCAGTTCGATCAACCGGGAGCCGATCTCCCGCGCGGGCGCGGCCTCCTGGTCGGCCAGGTCGGCCTTGTAGGTGACGCCGAGCAGCAGCACCCGGGCGCCGCGCACCGACTTGCCGTGCTCGTTGAGCAAGGTGGCGCAGCGCTGTACGACATAGCGCGGCATGCGCCCGTTGACCTCCTGCGCGAGCTCCACCATGCGCAGCGGATAGCCCAGCGTACGGCCCTTGTACGCAAGGTAGTTGGGGTCCAGGGCCACGCCGTGGCCGCCGACGCCGGGGCCCGGCCTGAACGCCTGGAAGCCGAACGGTTTGGTCTCCGCGCAGCGGATCACGTCCCACAGGTCGATGCCCGCGTCATGGCAGAAGACCGCCATCTCGTTGGCGAGCGCGATGTTGACCTGCCGGTAGTTGGTCTCCAGCAGCTTGACCGTCTCGGCCTCGCGCAGTCCCCTGGCACGCACCACGCGTTCGGTGAGCCGTCCGTAGAAGGCGGCGGCGGCCTCGGTGCAGGCGGAGGTCAGCCCTCCGATGACCTTGGGGGTGTTGGCGATGCCGTGCGCCCGGTTGCCCGGATCCAGTCGGTTGGGGGAGTAGGCCAGGTGGAAGTCGCGTCCGGCGCGCAGCCCGGAGCCGTCTTCGAGGACGCCGCGCAGGAACTCCTCGGTGGTGCCCGGATAGACGGTGGATTCCAGGATCACGGTGGTGTGCGGCCGCAACTGGACGGCCAGTGTGCGGGCGGCCTCCACGACCGCCGACAGGTCGAGCGCGCGGTCCTCGCCCAGCGGGGTCGGCGCGCAGATCACCGCGGTGCGGGCCCGGCCGAGCGCCGCGGGGTCGTCGGTGGCGCGGAAACCGGCGGCCAGCATCCGGCGCACCGCGGCGGCGTTCAGCCCGTCGACCGGGGAGCGCCCGGCGTTCAGCCCGTCGACGACGGCGCGGTCGGTGTCGTAGCCGATGACGCCGATGCCGCTGGCCGCCGCGGTCTGGGCGAGCGGAAGGCCGAAGTGGTTCAGGTCGAGGACGGCGAGGTCTGCGGGCACGGTGGTTCAGTCCTCTCCCGGAGGTCTGGCTGTGCCGAATGGCGCATTTAAGGTTAAGCCGACATATGACTGAAATTTAGTATTGGGTGCTGTGCGTGGCGGCGCGTGGCGCGATCACGACCGGTGCTGACCGGCGCGAGACGGTTTCGGACTGGCCGACGCCCCGGTTGCCGGTCACCATCGAAACCACGGGGAAGCGTGACCGTCCGCACCGGGAGGCACAGTGAAGACCGCACTACTGGGGCCGCGGCAGCGTGGCGAGGCGTTGGCCCGGATGGCCGAGCAGGAGCTCGACGTGCTGGTCATCGGAGGCGGCGTGGTGGGCGCCGGAACCGCCCTGGACGCGGCGACCCGCGGCCTGGTCACCGGGCTGGTGGAGGCGCGTGACTGGGCGTCGGGCACGTCGAGCCGCTCCAGCAAGCTGATCCACGGCGGCCTGCGGTACCTGGAGATGCTGGACTTCGCCCTGGTGCGGGAGGCGCTGAAGGAACGCGGCCTGCTCACCCAGCGGCTGGCGCCGCACCTGGTCAAACCGGTGCCGTTCCTCTACCCGTTGACGCGCCGCGGCTGGGAGCGGCTGTACGCCGGTACCGGTGTGGCGCTGTACGACACCATGGGCATCTCATCCGGCCACAGCCGCGGACTGCCGAGCCACCGTCACCTGACGCGGCGCAAGGCGCTGCGCATCGCGCCGTGCCTGCGCAAGGACGCGCTGATCGGCGCCCTGCAGTACTACGACGCCCAGATGGACGACGCCCGCTACGTGGCCACCTTGGTGCGCACCGCCGCCTCGTACGGCGCGTGGGCCGCCAACCGGGCCCGGGTGGTGGGGTTCCTGCGCGAGGGGGAACGCGTTGTCGGTGCCCGGGTGCAGGATGTGGAGCAGGGCGGGGAGTACGAGGTCCGGGCCCGTCAGGTCGTCAACGCGACCGGGGTGTGGACGGATGAGACACAGGCACTCGTGGGGGAGAGGGGGCAGTTCCATGTCAGGGCGTCCAAGGGCATCCACCTTGTCGTGCCGAAGGACCGGATCCATTCCACGACCGGGCTGATCCTGCGCACGGAGAAGAGCGTGCTGTTCGTGATCCCGTGGGGGAGGCACTGGATCGTCGGCACCACCGACACCGACTGGGACCTGGACAAGGCGCACCCGGCCGCGTCCAGTGCCGACATCGACTACCTGCTGGAGCACGTCAACTCGGTGCTCGCGGTCCCGCTCGGCCGCGATGACGTGCAGGGCGTGTACGCCGGGCTGCGCCCGCTGCTGGCCGGGGAGTCGGAGGCGACCAGCCAGCTGTCGCGGGAGCACACGGTGGCACATCCCGTACCGGGCCTGGTCGTTGTGGCGGGCGGCAAGTACACCACGTACCGGGTGATGGCCAAGGACGCGGTGGACGCGGCGGTGCACGGACTGGACCGCCGGGTCGCCCAGTGCTGCACCGAGGAGGTGCCGCTGGCCGGAGCGGACGGCTACCACGCGCTGTGGAACGCGCGGGCGCGCATAGCCGCCCAGTCCGGGCTGCACGTCGCCAGGGTCGAGCATCTATTGAATCGTTATGGATCGTTGATTACCGAGCTGTTGGATCTGATCGCCGCGGACCCAACGCTGGGTGAGCCGCTCGCCGCGGCCGACGACTACCTGCGGGCCGAGGTGGTGTACGCCGCCTCGCACGAGGGTGCGCGCCATCTCGACGACGTGCTCACCCGCCGTACGAGGATCTCCATCGAGACCTTCGACCGCGGGACGCTGAGCGCCCGTGAGGCGGCCGACTTGCTGGCACCGGTGCTGGGTTGGGACCGGGAACATCTGGAGAAAGAGGTTACGCACTACGAGAAGCGGGTCGAGGCAGAACGTGAATCGCAACGCCAACCCGACGATCTGACCGCGGACGCTGCTCGCTTGGGTGCGCCAGATATCGTGCCCCTCTAGAAAAACCGTGCGGCCACCGGGATCTCAGGCGTGACGGGGAGTGAGAGGGGTGGAGAGTGTCCGATCAGGGGCGGTTGGTGGCCGGCCGGTACCGGCTGGTCGAGCTGATAGGCCGGGGGGGCATGGGCACGGTCTGGAGGTCCGAGGACGAACTGCTCGGCCGTCAGGTCGCGGTCAAGAAGCTGCGCGTACCACCGCAGTTGCACGATGACGAGCGCGAGACCCTGTACGAGCGCACCCGCAGGGAGGCGCGCAGTGCCGCCCGGATCACCCATCCCAACGTGGTCGTGGTGCACGACGTGGTCGAGGACGAGGGCCTGCCGTGCATCGTGATGGAGTACGTGCCGTCCAGAACGCTCGGTGACGTGCTGAAGAAGGACGGTCCGGTGACGCCGCGTGAGGCGGCGCGGATCGGCCGCGGCATGGTCGCCGCGCTGCGCGCCGCACACCGCGCCGGGGTGCTGCACCGTGATGTCAAGCCCGCCAACGTGCTGTTGAGTGCCGAAGGCCCGGAGGGCGGCGAGAGCTGGCCGGGCGGACGCGTGGTGCTCACCGACTTCGGCATCGCCTCGGCGACCGGGACCTCCACCCTGACCCGCACCGGAGAGCTGATCGGCTCCTTCGACTACCTGGCGCCCGAGCGGATAACCGGCGGCACCGGCGGCCCGGCATGCGACCTGTGGGCCCTGGGGGCGACGCTGTACCAGGCGGTGGAGGGCGTGGCGCCGTTCCGCCGGGACACCCCGATCGAGACCGCGTACGCCATCGCCTCCGAGCCGGTGCCCACCCCGCGCCGGGCCGGTGCGCTCACCCCGGTCATCGAGTCGCTGCTGGAGAAGGACCCCGACAAGCGGATGACCGCCGAGGAGGCCGAACGGCTGCTGGTCGCCTCCGTGGAGACGGTCGCCGCCCGCACCCCCCGCCCGACCCCGTCCTGGGCGGTGGGCGATGCGGCGCACAGCGCGGGGCACGACTCGGCGCCCGCCGCCGCCGACGACCAGCCGACGGCCGTCGTCGGCCAGCACGCCGCCGTGCCGGAGCAGCGCACGGCACCGGAACGGCACGAGGCCCACGACACCCGCAACCTGTACGGCGAGCGCTCCGCCGACGACGTCACCGAACAGGTCCGCCCCGCCACCCCCGCGCCCCAACCCGCCGCCCCCGCACGGCCGGAGGCCCCCCGCACCCGCCGCGGCAAGCGGGCGGCCGTGTGGTGTGCCGCCGCCGTCCTGGTGGCCGCGGTCGCGGCCGGAGGGCTGCTGCTGGCCCGGTACGGCGGCGCGTCGGGCGGCACGCCCGCGACCGACAGCAGCGCGTCCGGGGCGCCCTCGGGAGCCGCCGCTCCGACGGCGCCGCCCGGCTACCATGTGGTCAACGACCCGGCGGGCTTCGCCATGGCGGTGCCCAACGGCTGGATCCGTCAGACGAAGGACGGCCACAACATCCACTATGTGGACACCCAGAACAAGTGCGACCTGTTGGTGAGCATTGAGGACTACGCCGGGCCGAGCCCGTTGCAGCACTTCCGCGACCTGGAGGGCACGTTGAAGGCCGACAACAACGGCTACAGCCTCCTTCGGATGAACCCCACCCAGGCGCAGATCTATGGCCAGCAGGTACCGGCCGCGATCTGGGAGTGGAAGTGGAAGGGTCAACTCCGCTGGTACCACGCCATCGACCTGGGCTTCGGCAAGGAGGGCGGCACGGAGTACGCGGTCTACCTCTCGGCACCGGACGCCGAGTGGCAACAGCGGCTGCCGGTCTTCGACAACGCGGTGAAGACCTTCCAGCCGCACGGCTGAGAGCGGCCCTCGCTCATCTGCGGGGGCACTAACCGGCCGAAGTGTGAGCACTCGGTTCCGGAACCGGGGGCAGGCGCACCGATGTCCTACCCACAGGGGATGATGTGATGGGGCAGTCGCATCGACCCCGTGTCGACCCGTGCGCCGCCCGATGCATCGTCATATCGATCTGCAGAGGACGTTGATGACCCAGGCGCAAGGCACCACCGGCCGTCTCCTCGCCGACCGCTACCGCCTCGGCGAGGTCCTCGGCAAAGGCGGTATGGGCACGGTGTGGCGGGCGGTCGACGAGACCCTGGGCCGTACCGTCGCCGTCAAGGAGCTGCGGTTCCCCGGCAACGTCGACGACGACGAGAAGCGCCGTCTGATCACCCGCACCCTGCGCGAGGCCAAGGCGACCGCGCGGATCCGGGCCAACGGCGCGGTCACCGTCTTCGACGTGGTCGAGGAGGACAGGCGGCCGTGGATCGTGATGGAGCTGGTCGAGGGCCGCTCGCTGTCCGACGCGATCCGCGCCGACGGCCCGCTGCCGCCCAGACGCGCGGCCGAGGTGGGGCTCGCCGTCCTCGACGTGCTGCGCGCCGCGCACAGCGAGGGCATCCTGCACCGTGACGTGAAGCCGTCCAACGTGCTGATCGCGGACGACGGCCGGGTGGTGCTCACCGACTTCGGCATCGCCCAGGTCGAGGGCGACCCGTCGGTCACCTCGACCGGCATGCTGGTGGGCGCGCCGTCCTACATATCCCCGGAGCGGGCCCGCGGCCAGAAGCCGGGCCCGCCGTCCGACCTGTGGTCGCTGGGTGCGCTGCTGTACGCGGTGGTCGAGGGCCGCCCGCCGTACGACAAGGGCTCGGCGATCGCCACGCTCACCGCGGTGATGACCGAGCCGGTCGACCCGCCGAAGGTCACCGGCCCGCTGGCGGACGCCATCCACGGCCTGCTGATCAAGGACCCGGCCAAGCGCCTGGACGAGCCGGGCGTAAGGGAGTTGCTCGAGGAGGCGGTCAACGCGCCGGAGGCCCCGGACGCGGAGGAGACCCGGATGATGGCGATCCCGGCCGATCCGCAGCCCACCCCGACCGACGCACGCCCGCTGTCGTGGCAGCAGGAGAAGATGCTGGGCGCGCTGCGGTCGTTGACCAACGCCGCCAGCGCCAAGCCGGACCCCGAGCCGAAGCTGAAGCCCGTCACGGTCACCTCGCCGTTCTCCCGCGCCCGTACCTCGCCGTTCTCCACCACCGGCCTTTCCCGTTTCTCTCCCACC
>NZ_JANFNH010000064.1 GCF_024436055.1 Streptantibioticus rubrisoli
GGGGGGGCGCCCGCCCCCCCCCCCCCCCCCCGCGCCTGTCTGGCCCGTGAGGCGGATCGGAACGGCCAGTAGTCAGCGGGCCTCCTGACCGTGGTCGGACGCGGCGGCTTCGCGTACGGCCTCGGCGATGGCCGGGAAGTCCTTGCGCAGGATCGCACCGTGGTTGCTGGCGGTCTTCGCGCTGATTCGGATGTTCGCGTTGCGGGCGGTCACCGCGTCGAGGCTGGCACGTATCCGTTCCTGCTCATCGCCGCGGCTCCCGAGGGACGTCCCCGACGCAACCACATACCGCACCGGGACGGTGATGTCGTCCAGCACGGGGCCCAACTCGCGCTCGCGGGAGAGCCTGCCGAGCTCGATGTTGCTGTTCGCCTGCTGTTCGGGGGTCATTCGCGGGGTCAGGCCCGTCGGGCGCAGCAGCGGCGCGAACCAGCCCATCCGCCGGAACAGCTTCCGGATCCGCTGCTCCATGGCCTCGTCGAGCCAGTCGTACGGGAACGCGCCGTCGACCAGGACCGCGCCCAAGGCACGCTCCGGATTCCGGTTGGCCCAGTGTGCGGCGACGACCGCGCCATAGGACCAGCCCACCAGGAGCGCCCGGTCCACACCTCTGGCCGCGAGAACGGCATCGACGTCCCGGACGGCGGCCTCGAAGGAATAGTCCGCCGAACGCTTTGACTTCTTGCCGCGGGCCCGCTCGTCGTAGGTGATGTGCCGCCACCCGGGCCCCAGTTCGGCGATGACCCGCCGCCAGTAGCCCTGCGTGGCGAACTGGCCGTTGAGGTAGACCACGGCAACGCCGGGGCCGCCGGTGTCGGTGACGGCCAGGGCCGTGTCGTCGACCGGGACCATGCCGGTCCATGTGGGATTGGTCGAGGAAGTGCTGTTCTTCGTCATGGGGTCCCCCTGGTCGCGTGAGGTGGCTTGTACGACTTCTCCAGGGCCGCGCGTGGATCGCGGGCCCGCGGGGACGGACGGCCGGGTCGTTGGCGACGCCCCGGCAGGAACCGGTCGTGGAACCGGTCGTGGTGGGCCCGGCCGTCCGTCCTGGTTCGGCTTGTTCAGAGGCTGCGGGCGGTGATGTCGCCGTAGGAGGTGGTGGCGCGGATGTCGAGGTCGGCGGTGCCGTTGTTCTTGAGGGCGTTGCTGATGCGGCCGTGGCCGGTGCTGGCGTCCAGGGCGGCCGAGACTCCGGCGGCGGCGCCGATCGAGATGTCGCCGGACTGGGTGCTGAGCACGACCATGCCGCCCACGGCCTCGGTGATCCGGATGTCGCCCCTTGCGGTGCTGATCTCCGCGGGGCCGCCCAGCCTGCCGACCTCGATGTCGCCGTCGACCGCGGTGAGGCGGACGCTCGCGGCCTCGTCGATCTTGATCTGCCGGTACGCGCCTTCGAAGACGATGTCGCCGAGGCGGCCGACGCCGCGGAGTTCGCAACTGGCGGTCCTGGCCTCGATGCGGGAGCCGACGGGCAGCTTGACGGTGACCTCCAGGGATCCGGAGGGGCCGAGGATCTGGTTCTTGGGCTCGGAGGTGCTGATCCGCAGGACGCCGTCGGCGTAGGCGACGGCGGTCTGCTCGGCGGCCTTGATGTCGCGGCTCTTGGAGGGGTTGGCGGGCAGGACCTCGACGGCGGTGTCGGCGCGGTCGGCGGCGATCAACTGGATGCGTCCAGCCGGGATGTCCAGGACGACGCGGATCGGGGCGGGGGTGTCGAACTTCTGCATCGTGCTCTCCTGTGCTCGTCGGTCGTTTCTGACGTCAGAAACGCTACGTTGCTTTCTGGGTTCCGGCAACGCGCCTGTTGCATGAAATTGGAATAAAGCCAGGTGAGAGTAGTAAAACTGTTGCAATGGGCTGGCGAGTAACGCAACGAAGCCTCTCGATCGTTGCAATGGGTGAGAGGTGAACGCTATGGTGAGGGCGTCAGGGGCCACCACAAAAGACCACCGAGGAGATTGCGATGCCGGGAGGCAGGCTCACCCAGCAGGAACGCCAGCAGATCGCGCTGGGGCTGGCCGACGGCCTCCCGTACGCCGAGATCGCCCGACGCCTCGACCGGCCGACCTCGACGGTCACGCGCGAGGTGATGCGCAACGGCGGTCCCACCGCCTACCGTGCCGACCTGGCCCACCGCGCCACCGAACGCCGCGCTCACCGACGCAGGCCCGCCGCCTCATCCCGAGGACCGGAGGCAGCCCCACAGCCCCACGGACGCGACGCCGAGGCGGTGGCCGAGTACCAGGAGAGGCTCACCACCGTCTTCATGGTGTCGGGCCTGCCCAAGATGACGGCCCGAGTGCTGGCCTGCCTCTACGTCACCGACGCGGGCAGCCTCACCGCCTCCGAACTCGCCCAGCGCCTCCAGGTCAGCCCGGCGTCCATCTCCAAAGCGATCACGTTCCTCGCGGACATGGACCTGGTTCGCCGGGAACGCGACGAACGGCGCCGCGAGCGCTACTTCGTTGACGACGACCTCTGGTACCAGTCGATGATCCGCAGTGCCCGATCCAACGACCAGGTCGTCGAAACCGCACGGCAGGGCGTCGGCGTCCTCGGTCCCGGCACCCCGGCCGCCACCCGCCTTGAGAACGTCGCCCGCTTCCTCGACTTCGTCTCCGAGAGCCTCATCCGCGCCGCGGAGCAGGCCCGCGAGATCCTCTACACCAGACCCGAAACGCCGACCACGGACCAGCCCGCACCGCCCGCCGTTCCGGCCCCGTAGCGGCGACGGCGACGGCGGCGACACCGTCGCGCTCTGTGGGCGCGGCGCGAGTTCAGGCCCGGGAGGTCAGCGAGATCGGCGAGATCGGCGGCGCGGGCGCGGCAGGTATGGGGAAACGCCGGTGGGCGGCGTACGCCGACGTGGGGTCGGAGTGCGCCGCCCTGGAGTGGGGCGAGGTGCGGGCCGCGGCCCGTGAGTTGCTGGTCGCTACTTCGGGTCGCGGGTGAACAGTGACTTGGACCAGAAGTAGCCGAGCACGGCCAGCCCCAGGCACCAGCCGACTGCCAGCCACCCGTTGTCGCCGATCCCGGTGCCCAGCAGCAGCCCGCGCAGCGTCTCGATGGCCGGGGTGAACGGCTGGTACTTGGCGATCGGCTGGAACCAGCCCGGCATCGCGTGGACCGGCACGAAGGCGCTGGACAGCAGCGGTAGGACCATCAGCGGCAGCGCGTTGTTGCTGGCCGCCTCGGCGTTCGGGCTGGACAGGCCCATCCCGACCGCGATCCAGGTGAGCGCCAGGGCGACGAGCGCCAACAGCCCCACCGCCAAGAGCCAGTCCACGGCGGTGGCATGCGTGGCCCGGAACCCGATGGCCACCGCGACGGCCCCGACGAGGACCACGCTCATCACGCACTGCAGCACGCTGCCGATGACGTGTCCGATGAGCACCGAGCCGCGGTGGATCGCCATCATGCGGAAGCGGGCGATGATGCCCTCGTTCATGTCCGTGGCGACGGACACCGCGCTGCCGATCGTGGTGCCGCCGATGGTCAGCAACAGGATGCCCGGGACGATGTACGCGAGGTACTCGGACCGGTCCGCCCCGCCGTGCCCGATGCCCGCGCTCATCACGTCGCCGAAGATGTAGACGAAGAGCAACAGCAGCATGACCGGTGTGAGCAGCAGGTTGAGCGTCATGGACGGGTAGCGCCGCGCGTGCAGCAGGTTCCGCCGCAGCATCGTCGACGAGTCGCGCACGGCGAGGGAGATCCGGGTCGGGCGGGCGGGAGCCAGGGGGGAGCTCATCGCGCAGTCTCCTTGGGCTGGTTGGTCTGCTTGGGCTGGGTGGGCTGGTTCGGCACGGTGGCGGCGGTCAGGGCGAAGAACACGTCGTCGAGGTCGGGGGTGTGCACGGTCAGCTCGTCCGCCTCGATACCGGCGGAGTCCAGCCAGTCGAGGATGGAGCGCAGCTCTCGCTGGCTGCCGTCGCTGGGGATCTGCAGCGCCAGCGCCTCGTCGTCCCGGGTGACCTCGCGCAGCGCCAGGGCGGCGCTCTGGTACGCCGACGGATCGGAGAAGCGCAGCCGGATGTGCCCGCCGGGGATCAGCCGCTTCAGCTCATCGGCGGTGCCCTCGGCGGCGATCTTGCCGTTGTTCAGCACCGCGATGCGGTCGGCGAGTTCGTCGGCCTCCTCCAGGTACTGGGTGGTGAGGAAGACGGTGACGCCGTCGGAGACGAGTTCGCGGATGATCTGCCACATGTTGTGGCGGCTGCGCGGGTCGAGGCCGGTGGTCGGCTCGTCGAGGAAGATGATCCGCGGGTTGCCGACGAGGGTCATGGCGATGTCGAGGCGGCGCTTCATGCCGCCGGAGTAGCTCTGGGCGGGCTTCCTGGCGGCGTCGACGAGGTCGAACCGCTCCAGCAGCTCGGCGGTGACCCGCCGCCCCTCGCGCTTGGACAGGTGGTGCAGGTCCGCCATGAGGAGCATGTTCTCCTCGCCGGTGATCAGCCCGTCGACGGCGGAGAACTGGCCGGTGACGCCGATCGCGGCGCGCACCCCGTCCGGGGACGTGGCGACGTCGTGGCCCGCGACCTGGGCCTGCCCGCCGTCGGCGGTGATGAGTGTGGACAGGATCTGCACGGTGGTGGTCTTGCCCGCGCCGTTGGGGCCGAGCAGCGCGAACACGGACCCGGCCGGGATGCGCAGATCGATGCCGTCGAGCACGGTCTTGTCGCCGTACGACTTGCGCAGACCGACAGTGGAGACGGCGGCGGGCGACTGCGGACCGCTGGCTCGGCTGGACGTGAGCATGACAGATGAAGGCATGAGCCCTCCCGTTCGAAGGCTGAAGTGACTGGGGAGTGGGGTGAGTTCGCGGGACCGGTGCTCAGGCCTTGGCGCGGAGGATGTCGATGTTTCCGTACCGGGTGCGGGCGCGGATCCTGACGGTGTCCTCGGTCTGCTCCGGGGCCTCGGAGGCGGTGAGCGTGTTGCGTACCTGGCCGGATCCCGAACTGACGTCGAGCCAGGCGGCCGTGCCGTGGCGGACGCCGACCTCGATGGCGCCGTAGGAGGTCTCCAACTGGACGGTGCCACGGGCCACTTCGCCGACGCGCAGGGTGCCGTGGGCGGTGGTGGCGGTGACCGAGTCCTCGGCGCGGGCGATGTCGATGTCGCCGTTGGCGCCGCTCACCCGCAGCTCGCCGGTCGCGGCGCCGACGGTCGTGGTGCCGTGCGAGTTCTTCAGGACGGCGGGGCCGTCGACGGTGCCGACGCGCAGGCTGCCGGAGCTGGTGGTGATCTCGGCCATGCCCTCGACGCGGTCCACGGTGATCGAGCCGTGGGAGGCGGTCAGCTGCAGCGGGCCGGTCGCATCGAGGCGGACGTCGCCAGCCGTGGTCTTCACGCGGACCTCGCCGAGCCGCCCCTCACCGAGCAGTTGGGCCCAGGCGCCGGTCATGTCGACGCGCGAGCCGGTGGGCAGTTCGACCGTCACATCGACGGTGCCGGTGCGCCCGAGGCGGTAGCGCGGCTTGGGCGTCCTGATGGTCAGGGCGCCGCCCGCGTAGGTGACCTCGGTCTGGTCGGCCGCCCGCACGTCCAGGTCCTTCTTCGGGTCGCGGGGCCGCACCTCGACGACGGTGTCGAGGCGGTCGCCCGCGGTAAGGCGGAGGGAACCGGCCTCCACGTGGGCCGTGGCCGAGATCGGTTCGGGAGTGTCGAAAGAAGGCATGGCTGTACCGTCCTCATGAGTCCTTGGGGCGTCCCCGCTGGTGGGACGTGGTGTGGGTGAAGCGGTGTGCGGGTGAAGCGGTGCGGGCGGTGAAGGGGCGCGGGGCTGTGTTCATGTGCGGCTCCGCCGCGTGGGCGCGACCAGCCACAGCGGCGCCGCAGACGATCGACGGCATATGGCCCCCGCACTCCGAGCGGAGCGCTTAGCGCACCCAGCCCGTGAAGCTCTGTGCGATGGTCTGGGTCTTCTCCGCCGTACGCGGCCGCGTGCCGCCCTCGACGGCGGCTGACACGGCGCGTACCAACCAGGCGTTCACCGACAGGCCCGCGCGGCTCGCGGCTTCCTCGGCGCGGGCCTTGAGGTGTGCCGGTAGCCGCAGATTGACGCGGGCGGTGCCGCCCTCCTCGCCGTCGGCCGGGGCCGGGGTCGTGAGCGGTTCGGCGGGCTCGACCGGCTCCACGGCACCGCCGTCGGCGGGCGGAAGCGTCACCACGAAGTCGGGGTCCAGCCCGCGCAGCCGTACGTCGACCGAGCCGGGGGCGAGTTCGCGGGTGATCTCGTCCATCGCGGCGGAGAGCACGTTGAGCATGGTCAGCCGGGTCGCCGACTCCAGGGGAGCGGTGAGCCTCTCGGCCAGCTCGCGAGCATCTTCCCCGCCAGCTTCGGCGGCCACCGCGAGTTCACGGCGGAGGGTGTCGACATACGGGGTGAGGTCCATGGCGTCATCATGGCACCATCGTGGCGCCATGTGCAAGTGCTGGATGGCACCGTGTGAGCGCCAGGGGCTAAGTCAGCTCTAACGCGCCTCTCTATCTGCGGAAACGCCGAGGGTTTGGCCTCGAATCGCCGGGGTGCCGTGCGCACCGCTGCACTTCTGGACGTGTGGGGTGGTGCCGGTCGGTGCCACCTGGTGTCATGTGGCGCCAGGTGGCGTCATGTGGTGCCGGGTGGTGGCCCGAAGGGGCGCGGGACTGTGTTCATGTGCGGCTCCGCCGCGTGGACGCGACCAGCCACAACGGCGTCGCAGATGATCGACGGCACATCCCCGCACCCCCAACGGAGCGCCTAGCATCGGCCGGGACGGATCCGGTGGTGGGAGGTCGGGATGGGTGCGGTGTTCGACGCGGGCAGGGTGCGGGAGGCGGTGCGCGAGTACGCGCTGTCGTTGCCGGAGGCGCGGGAGGAGTTTCCGTGGGGCGGCTCGGTCGCCAAGGTGAACAAGAAGGTCTTCGTCTTCCTCGGCCCCGACGAGGACGAGGACCGACTCCGCTTCACGCTCAAGCTCACGGACCAGGATGTGCACGCCGATGCGCTGGCCGCGCCCGGTGCTGAGCCCGCCGGATACGGACTCGGCAAGTCCGGTTGGGTGACCGTGCCCATCCGCGAGGGCATCCCGCCGGTGGAAGTGCTCTGCGAGTGGATCGAGGACAGCTACCGGACGATCGCCCCGAAGCGGCTCGCCGCACGCCTGGACGCCTGCCGTCCGCAGTTGCCTTCATAGCCCCGGACGCCCCGAACGCCCTGGAAGCCCCGCACCTCGGCCGACCCCCCGTCGCCCACCGCCCACCCCGTGGAGCTGGCGCCCACCGGCGACCCCGTGCCCGGGGCGCCACCGGGCACGCCCGGCCACCGGCGCGGGCGGCCAACCCGCACCGTCGAACAGGCCCTGGCACCAGGGCCGGTACCGCTCACCGATCCTCGCGCGCCGCGTCCTCCAGCATCCGTGCGACCGACAACCGCAGGTCGAAGTGGCGGGCGATCCACGGTGCGTCGTAGCCCTGGGTGGCGAACACCCAGGCGACATGGAGGCGGTCGAGACTCGGAGCGTCGGGTCCGGTGAGCGTGGCGTCCAGGGCGTCCGCGGGGAAGCCGGTCAACGCCGTGGCCGGGAACCACGGTTCCTCTGGCACGACCAGCGCCGGATCGAACGCCCGGACCGTGCAGCGCCGACGCCGTCGCACGGCGCCGACCAGGGCGACCGCGACCACGGCCGCGCACGCCACCGCGGCGACCGCGAACACCCCGGCCGCCGGAAGGCCTTCCGGGCGCGGTAGGAGGGCCAGCGTCATCAGCGTCATTCCGGCCACCACCATCCCGGCCCGAAACCCCGTCACCTTGGTGATGCCCGGAAACCCAACGCCCTCATGCGCGGTCACGGCCGTCCATCGTCGCACGGGGAAGCGGAGAAGCGGGGGCGGGCGTGTAGCGGTAGCCGACCTGGCGCACGGTGGAGATCAACTGCCGGTGCGCCGCGCCGAGTTTGCCGCGGAGGCGGGCGATGTGCACATCGACGGTACGGGTGCCGCCGACCGCGGGCTGGTTCCACACCGCGGCGATCAACTGGTCCCGGCTGTGCACCCGTCGGGGGTGCGCGACCAGATGGGCGAGGAGTTCGAACTCCAGATACGTCAGCTTCAGCACCCGGCCGTCGATCGAGGCCACCCGGCGCTCGGTGTCGACGGTCAGGCCGGGGGCCGAGGACACCTCGGGGACGGTGACGGCCTGGGCCGACGGGACGGCTCTGGGGGCTTCGGGCGCGGTGACGGCCTGGGCCGACGGGACGGCCCTGGGCGCCTCGGTCGCGGGGATCTCCCGGAGCGGCGGTATGAAGACGGCATGGCGGTGGGCTCGGGGGTAGCGGACGGGCATCGGTGCTCCTTGGGGCCCTGGGGCTGGCGGGATGGTTCAGGCGGCTACGGCGTGCGGGCCGCGGGGCGACGGGGGCCGGGCGTCCACCGCCGTCCAGCGCACGTCGTGGACGCCAGGCTGCAGGAACAGCCGGGAGAGCAGGGGCTTGACGGCCCGGGAGGGCGCGCCGTGCACGGTGACCGCGGCCTCGAACTCGACGGTGTCGCCTATCCGTTGGGCATTGATGCCCTCGTAGCGCAGGCCCGAGGTGGTGAGGGCATCGCTCAACAGCGCCCGGACCCGGCGCTCCTGGCGGCCGTCGCACGTCAAGTACACGGTGACGACGGCTCGTTGGCAGTTGCCGTGCGGCAGGGTGGCGGCGCGCGCGGTCGGCCGGAGCGCGGTGACGACCGGGCTGTGCAGCGGGGCGTCGGCGATCCGGTGGATCGCGTCGGAGAGGAAGCGGCGCAGGCGGGCGGTCGCCGCGGAACGCGGGAAGCGGGCGGTGGTGATGGTCGTGGTCATGCTGATGACACCTCCCGAGGAATTCGGGGAGATTGGAAGAGGAGGGGAAGCGGGTTCAGCGGGAGGCGTGTGCCGCCGCTTCGGTGATGCGGTGGGCGGCTGTGAACGGCAGTTGGGCGAACCGGGTCAGCCAGTGGGCGTCGTAGCCCTGGCGGGCGAGTACGTACGCGGCGTGCACCAGCCGGTCGTAGACCGGGCCGCCGAGTCCGGTGGCGGGGGAGGAGGCGGGGGTGTCGAGCAGGTAGTCGCGCTCCACGCCGTCGGACAGCGCGAGGCGGACGGTGGGGGTACGGCGAAGGGTCAGTACGGGCATGGAGGTCACCTCCAGGAAGGGGTCACGGGGGCACGACAGCGCTCCCGCGGCACGCGGGGGGGGGTCGGTCAACGTGCTGGTGTCGCGGGGCGGTTCGGAAACCGCGACGGCGGCAGCGGCGGTCGGCGAAGGGCGCTAGCGGTCAGCGGCGGAGCGCTCGGAGCGCGACACCGGACACGGCGAGTAGGCGCACGGAGCGAGCCGGGTGTGCGGCTGACTGTGGCCCGGAGTGCTCGCGCCGTTCGACGTACTGCTACTGGGATCCATGTCTGTCGCCTCCTTCCGGCCGGGGCCGCGCATCGCACGCGTCATCATCGACTCGGCAGGAGCGGACCGGCCCGTACGACCGACCGGCTCACCCCAACTCGTCAGAGCTTTGGCACTTCACGGCGTAGTCCCCTGGTGGGGGCAGCCACTTGGGGTCACCCCTTAACTCGGGGAGACCTGTCCTGATCCGGAGCGTCTCTCGACGGGTGGGATCAGTGGCCTGTGTCCGTGAAGACGCCTCACCGAACGAGGTGCCTCCTGTGGAACCACCGGCAGTATAAGCAGCTAGTTGCGTATCGACGCAAGTAGCGTCAGGAGCGCGTCAAGGCGCGCACCATGTAGGAGTTCCAGACCGGTGTGGCCCCCAGTGACCGCTGGTGCGCGGGGTTGAGGTCCTTGAGGAAGCAGGCCATCACCGCGGGCTGGCCGTCGAGCGGCCGCACGGCGTAGACCCGGTTCCGGATGCCGGGCAGGCTGCCGCCCTTGACCAGGACGTCCTGGTACAGCTCGGCGTTGCCCGGAACCTCGCGCATCGGCCAGCTCAGCACGGACCGGGCGAACGACAGCGGCGCGCCCTCGAGCGGGCTGTCCAGAACGGCCTGGAACAGGCCGACCCACTCCCGGGGCGTACCGGCGCAGGTGCGGCGCAGCGCCCGCGGCCCCAGTCCCGCGGAGGGCAGGAACGGCAGCACCCGGTGCCAGCGCCGCGGATGCTCGGCCAGCCTCTCGTAGTGTGCGGCCAGTTCGGCGGCCGGAAGACGCAGCGTGCGCAGGACGTAGGGCGGCGAGGTGGCGAGGAACTCCCCGTACAGGGAGGGCACCGGGTCCTGCTCGACCATCCAGTGCCGCCGGGCGAGCTCGGTGACCGCCGGGCTGCCCCCGACCCGGCGCAGCAGGTAGTCGGTGGAGGCGTTGCAGGAGGCGCTGATCATCGCGTCGGCGCAGTCGCGCAGACTGACCAGCGCATCCGGTGGGGTGTTGACGTACGCGTGCCGGTAGGCGCCGCCGTCCGTGCCCGGCAGCCGGAACCGGCGGATCGCATCAAGCGGAACACGTTCCTCCGGATCGATCCGGCCCTCGTGCACCGCCTCCGAGACCGCGCACAGGACCAGCACCTTGCGCACCGAGGCCAGCGGGAACTTGGCGTCCGCGTTGCGTTCGGCGCGCACCGTCCACCGGCCGTCGCCGTCCTTGCGGGCGAGCAGGACGCCCGCGTGCTCGCCGCGCTCGCGGAGGAACGCGGCGAAGCCCGCCGGGTCGTCCGGGACGGGACGCCGTGACCGTCCGCGCCACCAGCGCCCGGTCTGCGACACGAGTGCGGCGAAGGCGAGCAGCAGCCAGGGTATGGACGGGCTCACAGCAGGACGACCGAGCGCAGCACCTCACCCTTCGCCATCTTGTCGAACGCCGCCTCGACACCGTCCAGCGCGATCGTCTCCGAGACGAACGCGTCCAGATCCAGCCGCCCCTGCAGGTAGAGGTCGATCAGCATCGGGAAGTCACGGGACGGCAGACAGTCGCCGTACCAGGAGGACTTGAGCGCGCCGCCGCGGCCGAACACGTCCAGCAGCGGAAGTTCCAGTTTCATCTCGGGAGTGGGCACGCCGACCAGTACGACGGTGCCCGCCAAGTCACGGGCGTAGAAGGCCTGTTGGTAGGTCTCCGGGCGGCCGACCGCCTCGATCACCACGTCGGCGCCGTTTCCGTCGGTCAGTTCGCGGATGGCCTCGACGGGGTCCTGCTGGCGCGAGTTGACGGTGTGCGTGGCGCCCAGGCGCCGGGCGGCGGCGAGTTTGGTGTCGTCGATGTCGACGGCGATCACCTTGGCCGCACCGGCCAGCCGGGCACCCATGACGGCCGCGTTGCCCACGCCGCCGCAGCCGATGACGGCCACCGAGTCGCCCCGGGTGACCCCGCCGGTGTTGACGGCCGCGCCGAGCCCGGCCATCACCCCGCAGCCGAGCAGCCCGGCGGCGGCCGGGGAGGCGGCCGGGTCGACCTTGGTGCACTGCCCGGCCGCCACCAGCGTCTTGTCGGCGAACGCCCCGATACCCAGCGCGGCGGACAACTCGGTGCCGTCCTCCAGGGTCATCTTCTGCCGGGCGTTGTGGGTGTTGAAGCAGTACCAGGGCCGACCGCGCCGACAGGCCCGGCACTGGCCGCACACCGCACGCCAGTTGAGGATCACGAAGTCACCGGGCGCGACGTCGGTGACGCCCTCGCCCACCGACTCCACCACGCCCGCCGCCTCATGGCCGAGCAGGAAGGGGAACTCGTCGGTGATGCCGCCCTCGCGGTAGTGCAGGTCGGTGTGGCAGACCCCGCAGGCCTGGACCCGTACCACCGCCTCGCCGGGGCCCGGATCCGGCACGACGACCGTCTCGATCCGCACCGGTTCGCCCCTGCCCGGGGCGATCACACCACGTACCCGCTGTGCCATGCGGCTCCCCTTACGCTGCCCGATACCCGTCGTTGCCGTCAGCGTACGTAATCGATCACGGGGAAGCGCGGGGACGGGCCGTTGAACAAGCCACCGCCGCTGCCGCCGCGCAGCCACTCGTCGAAGAACGCGGTGAGGTAGGCCCTTTCGGCCGCCACCGCCTGGCCGGGGTCCGCGGTGCCGATGTTCTTGCGCACGGTGCTCGTGGGCAGCCCCAGCTCGTCGGCGACCTGGGGAAGCAGCGACTCGGCGTCGGTGAACGAGGCGTGCTCACCGCCGCGCAGCGTCAGGTCGCGGTGCCAGCCGGGGCTGTTGTGCCACAACCGCCCCCAGGACGGCACCGTGTGGTGGTCGTTGCCGTCCTTGCCCATCAGCAGGAACGGCCGCTTCAGCCCGGCCGTGGCCACCGGGAAGGGATTGCCCGGGGTGTGGTCGTCCTGCTCGTAGGCGAGCACCCCGTCCAGGTCCGCGCCCGCCGTGATGCGCGGGTCCTCGTGCATCGTCTCCAGCGCCGCCATGCCGCCGGAGGACTGGCCGAACATGCCGATGCGGTGCGGATCGAGGGCGCCCGCGAGGCTCCTGGGCAGCGCGCGGTGCTCGGCGTCCGGATCGCGCCCGGCGGCCAGGGCGTCCACCTGGTCCAGTACGAACCGGGTGTCGGCGATGTTCACCGCCATCACCTTCTTCAACAAGGCGATGATCGCGGCCGGTTCACCCTTGGTGGCGGCGAATTCCTGCGGCAGCACGGAGCGTTCGACGCCGCCGCCGGGGAACTGCACGGCGGAGGCGTCATAGGTGTGGTCGACGGTGACCACGACGAAGCCGTGCGAGGCGAGGTCGTCCGCGAGGGTGGTGCCCAGCGAACGCGGATCCAGTGTCCCGGGTTCGTAGAGGACCACCGGCAGTCGGCCGCCGCGCCGGTCGACCGGTGCGCCCTCGTGTGCGTGTGAGCGGGTGGCCGCCCAGTCGACCTGGCCCTTGGGGATTCCCTCGAAGTTGTTGAGCGCGTCGAACCCGGCCGCCTCCCCGGGCAGCATCTGCGGTGCCAGCGGATACCGGTCGGCGTCCCGCGCCGGGTAGCGGACGCTCACCATCAGCTCGCGGTGCGGCCGGGAGGCGTTCCAGGGGTCCCGCCGGGCCGGGACGACCAGATGCAGGGAGACCGTGCCGACCTGGTGCGTGCCGGTGGGGGCGGGCAGCGTCAGGGGGTTCGGCGCGGCGGTCGCGGCGGGTGCGGTGAGGGCGGTGGCGGCCAGTGCGGCGCCGAGCAGCAGCCCGGCGCGCCGCCACAGCGGCCTGCGGGTGGTGGGCGTGGTCATGGGGTTCCCCCTGGTCGCGGTGCGAAGTCCCGGCCAGAATTCCGGGTCCGGGCGCGCCGGGACCATGGGGCGGCCAACCGGCCTTGGAGTGGGGTTTTCCTCACCGTGAGATCCCTGAGCGGCCCCGGGGACGTGCCCGGCATCCCCGGGGCCGCTTAGGGATCTCACCGCAGCGGGTCGAACGCCACCGGCCGCACCCGGCCCTCCAGCATCGCGCCCAGCCCGCGCACCGCGCAGTCGTCCGGGTGCTCCGCGATCTGCACCGGCATCCCGGTGGTCGTACGCAGCATGGTGTCAAGACCCGGCATCGGCGCGCTGCCGCCGGTGAGCGTGATGCCCCGGTCGGCCAGGTCGGCCACCAGGTCCGGCGGACAGCGGCGCAGCACCGAACGCAGCCCGTCCAGCACCGCGTTCATCGGGGTGCGCACCGCCAGCCGTACGCTCTCGGAGTCGACCAGCACCGAGCGGGCCAGACCACTGGCCGCGTCCATGCCGTGCACCTCGGTGCTGCGGATGGCGGTGCCGTCGGTGTCCAGCATCTGTTGCAGCGGGTTCACCTCCTGGTTGGGGATCATCAACGCGTGGTGGTTGCGCACGTGTTGGATGACCGCGCGGTCCATGACGTCGCGCCCCACCGGGATCGTCTCGGACGCCACGATGGAGCCCAGCGACAGCACCGCGACCTGGGTGGTCGCCGCCCCGGACATCACGATCATCGTCGCCTCGGGCAGTTCCACGGGCAGCCCGCAGCCCACGGCGGCGGCGATCAGCGCGTCGACCAGCTCCACCCGGCGGGCACCCAGACCGGCGAGCGTCTCGACGCTGGCGCGCTGGGCGAGCGGTTCACTGCCGTGCGGTACGCACACCGCGGCGCGCAGCACCGGCTTGAACCGCCACGCCTTGCTGAGCTTGTCGCCGATGAGCGCCCGCAGCATGCGCTGTGCCATGTCGATGTTGACGACGGTGCCGCCGACGACGGGCCGCACCACCCGGATGTGTTCGGGGGTGCGGCCCACCATGTGCGCGGCGTCGCAGCCCACGGCGACGAGCGAACCGGTACGGCAGTCGACCGCGGCCACACTGGGCTCGTCCACGATGATGCCGGTGTTCTTCAGGTACACCCTGGTCCTGGACGGGCCGAGGTCCACGGCGACGGTGCAGCGGCGCAACTGGTCGAGGCTGGCGGTCATGGGCGCTTCCTCCCCTGGCTGGCTGATACGCCAGATATGTACCCCGATAATCAGCTCATTTGGCGTCAGATGTGCCGTGTCGTACGCCAGGTGGCGGAGCTGTCCGGGGGGTTCCGCCCAGATGGCCCGTCAGGGGGCCAGCGCCCCGTCGGTGACGGCGCTTCAGGCGGCCGGGACCTTGTCCAGGAAGCCGTGCACGGTCTGGATCCTGCCGTCCGCCGCGACCGCCAGCACATCGAATCCGACGGCCAGCGCCGCACCGTCCACCGGCCCCAACTCCCAGGTGAACCGGGCCAGATGGTGGTGCGCGTCCACCGGCCCGGCCAGCCGGAACACCAGCCCGGGGAACTGGGCCTGCACCGCCGCGATGGTGGCGTCGAACGCCTCCCGCCCCTCGGCGACCGCCAGCGGGTCCACATAGCTGCCGTCATCGGCCCACAGGACCTCCAGCTGGCCGCGCCGGGCGGCCGGGTCGGTCTCGTTCCACACGGCGATGTAGCGCTCGACGAGGTCCTGGATGTCGCTCATGGCCATCTCCTCCTGTTCGACCGCGGGACGTTCCCGCTGGTCGAAAACGTACGGACAACGGCGCTCGGCGGAATCCGTCGCCCTTAGGTATTCCCGTCGCCAGTAGGTCAGTTGGCGTCGCTAGGCTCTACGTCCATGCCGACGACGCTGTACGGGAGGGAGCACGAGCGGGCGGTCCTCGTCCGTCTCCTGGCGGAGGCCAGGGACGGCGCGAGCGGCGTCCTGGTGCTGCGCGGCGAACCGGGGATCGGCAAGACGGCGCTGCTCGACCACGCCGCGGCCACCGGCGCCGCCGCGGGCATGCGGGTGATCCGCGCCGCCGGTGTGGAGTACGAGGCCGAGCTGCCGTACGCGGCGCTGCACCTGCTGCTCGGCACCGGACTCGACCGGCTCCCGGCCTTGCCCGGGCCGCAGCGCCAGGCCCTGGAGGGCGCCTTCGGCCTGGCGCCGCCCGTCGCCACGGACCGGCTGCTGACCGGTCTGGCCGTGCTGTCGCTGCTGTCCGAACTGGCCGAGGAACGGCCCCTGCTGTGCGTGGTGGACGACGCGCAGTGGCTGGACCGCGCCTCCGCCGACGCGCTGCTGCTGGCCGCCCGGCGACTACAGGCCGAGCCGGTCGCGCTGTTGCTGGCCGCCCGCGACGGCGAGGGCGGCCCGGCCGCCGTGGGCCTGCCCGAGCTGCGGCTCACCGGACTGGCCGAGCAGGCCGCGGCGCGGCTGCTGGACGCCCGCTGCGGCCAGCTCCTCGCCCCGGTACGGCACCGGGTGCTCACCGAGGCACGCGGCAACCCGCTGGCGCTCACCGAACTGCCCGCCGCGCTGGCCGCGGAACCGGCGGGCGCGCCCGAGGTGCCCGGCGCGATCCCGCTCACCGACCGGCTCCAGGTGGCCTTCCACGGCCAGGTCAGCAGACTGCCCGCGGCCACCCAGACCCTGCTGCTGGTGGCCGCCGCGGAACCCGGCGCCGACCTGGAGGTGCTGCGCCGCGCCGCGGAACCGCTGGGCGCCGCACTGCCCGATCTGCGCCCGGCCGAGGAGGCGGGCCTGGTGCGCACCGCCGAGGCGGACCGCACGCTCGCCTTCCGCCATCCGCTGCTGCGGGCGGCCGTCTACCGCCGGGCGCCGCTGACCACCCGGCTCGCCGCCCACCGTGCGCTGGCCGACGCGCTCGCCGGGTCGCCGGACGACGAGGCCGCCGACCGCCGCGCCTGGCACCTGGCGCTGGCCGCCCCGGCCCCCGACGAGACGGTCGCGGCCGCCCTGGAACAGGCCGCCGTACGGGCACACGGCCGCGGCGGCCACGCGGCCGCCGCCGCCGCGATCGAACGCGCCGCCCGCCTCACCCCGGACCCCGACACCGCCACCCGCCGCCTCGCGCTCTCCGCGGAGGCGGCCATCGAGGCGGGCGACCTGGCGCGCGCCGAGTCCCTCGCGCGGCGCGCCGCCGCCCGGCTCACCGAGCCGCTGTACGCCGTCCCGGTCATGCCGGGCGAGCCGGGGCTGCGCGATGTGCTGGCCCATGTGCGGGCCACCGCGCGCTTCCTGCAGGGAGACTTCCCGGGCGCCTACCGGCTGCTGGCCGACGGCGCCGAACTGGCCGCCGGAAGCGACCAGCGGCAGGCCGCCCGGATGCTGATGCAGGCCTTCCACGTCGCCTGGTACCTCGGCGAACACGAGCTGGCCGAGGTCCTCGACGGGCTGGGCCGCTTAGTCCACCCGGTGGACGATCCGGTCACCCCGCTGGTCCGCTACCTCGTCGCCGCCACCGCGCCGGTGCTCGACCGCCGCGCCGAGCCGCTGCCGCCGCTCGCCGAGACGGTGGCCGCCGCCGAGGCGAACGGCGCCCGGGTGCCGTCGGACGTGGTCCAGGTGTGCGGGGCCTCGCTCATCCTCGGCCGGGACGCGGAAACGTACCGCCTCGCCGCGTCACTGGCCGCGGGTGCCCGGGCGAGCGGCGGCTTCGGGCAACTGCCCACCGTGCTGTTCTTCCTGGCCGAGGCCGAACTGTTCCACGGACGGCACCGCGACGCGCTGGCCAGCGCCACCGAGGCGCTGCGCATCGCCCGGGACACCGGACAGCGCCAGTGGACCAGTCAACTGGCTGGGTTCCTGGCCTACTTGGCGGCCGTCGAGGGCGACGAGGAGGGCTGCCGCCGACTGGCCGATGACGCCCTCGCCGACACCGGCACCGGCGGCCACCCGGCCATGGCGCCGGGCGAGCCGTGGACCCGGTGGGCGCTCGGCCTGCTCGACCTCGGCGCCGGTCGCGCGGCGGAGGCGCTGGACCGGTTGGCGCCGCTGGTCGAAGGGGCGATGCGGCATCACGTCTCGGCCACCCGGGCGGTGCCCGACCTGGTCGAGGCGGCGGTACGGCTCGGCCGCCCCGAGCGGGCCCGGGCCAGCGCGCAGCGGTTCGCCCGCTGGGCCGGGCGCACCGGGCAGCCCTGGGCCGAGGCGCTGGCGCTGCGCTGCCGGGCGCTGCTCGCCGACAACCCCGCTGACCAGGAGGCCTGCTACACCGAGGCGCTGGCCGCGTACCGGGAACCGGGCGGGCCTGACCGACCGTTGGAGCAGGCCCGTACCGCGCTGCTGTACGGGGAGTGGCTGCGTCGCGCCCGGCGCAAGGCGGAGGCCAGGGCGCCGCTGCGGGCCGCCGTCGAGACCTTCGAGCGGCTGGGCGCCGGGCCGTGGGCCCAGCGGGCGCGGACCGAGCTGGGCGCCACCGGGGAGTC
This sequence comes from Streptantibioticus rubrisoli, assembly GCF_024436055.1. GTDB lineage: Bacteria > Actinomycetota > Actinomycetes > Streptomycetales > Streptomycetaceae > Streptantibioticus_A > Streptantibioticus_A rubrisoli. The sequence goes on from NZ_JANFNH010000064.1 coordinate 17,623, forward strand.
GGTGCCGCGTGCCGCGGGTCGGCCGGGGGCGCTGGCCGTGCTGACCCCGCAGGAGCTGCAGATCGTCCGGTTGGCGGCACGGGGGCTGTCCAATCGCGACATCGCCGCCCAGCTGTTCCTCAGCCCGCGCACGGTCGGCTACCACCTCTACAAGGCGTACCCCAAACTGGGCGTCAGCTCGCGCGGCGAGCTCGCGGAGCTGGGAGACTGATCCTCACCGACGGTGACGGTTGGGCCGCTGTCCCTCGGCTATCACCCCCCTGTTTGTCGGCTGTTACGAACCTATGACGTAATTCATGGAGGAAGACGGGATCCGACCGGTCGTTTTCTGCATCTCACACAGGGCAGACGACTCGCTATGGACCCGTTAGGAAGAACGATTCGGTGGAGCGACCCTTGATGAAGCGTTGGCTGACCGCGGCTGTGGCCCTGATATCCCTGGGCCTGGTCGCCGGGTGCAGCGACGAAGGCGACCCGGTGTCGTTCGGCAACACGAACCCGAGCGCCGCGGGCTCCGCGGCGCCCAAGCCGGACAACCCGAACTCTCTGGCACAGATGCCGACCGGCCCGGCCGCTAACTTCAAGGTGCAGCGGACGGTCGAGGCGGCGGACAACACCAAGATAGCTGTGACCACCTACCACGGCCCCAAGTCCGGTTTCACCGGCAAGGTGTGGGTCTGGGCGCCGCCGCAGTACTTCCAGAAGGAGAACGCCAACAAGGGTTTCCCGGTGATCATCGCCCTGCCCGGCGGTGAGGGCTGGCCGACCAACTACTGGTTCGGCGCCGACCTGAAGCTCCAGGAGGACTTCTACAAGTGGTCCCAGGAGGGCAAGGCACTGCCCTTCATCCTGGTGATGCCGGTGATCAACCCGGACAAGCAGTACCACGACTGCAGTGACATACCGGGCTCGCAGAAGATGGGCACCTGGCTCACCCAGGACGTGCCGGACCTGGTGAGGGAGAACTTCCGCACCCTGAAGACCCGTGACGGCTGGGGCTTCATGGGCTCGTCCTCCGGCGGCTTCTGCGGCCTCAAGAGCGTGCTGCAGTACCCGGACACGTTCAAGACCGCGATACCCAGCGGTCCGGACATCGTTCCGGACTCGCCGCTGTGGCACGGCGACAGGGCCGCGATGCAGGCCAACAACCCGCAGTACCTGGCCAAGGAGCTGATCAAGAAGGGCGGCCCGGACGTCTACCTGGGCTTCCAGGTCGGCACCACCGAGACCTCCGACATGCCCAAGGTCAAGCAGTTCATCCAGCAGTACGGGCACGGCCCGGTCCACACCCGGCTGCAGATAATCGACGGCGGCGAGCACAACGCCCGCAGCTACACCCGGGGCATGGAAGAGGGCACGATCGCCTGGATCAGCCAGCACATGCAGGGCCCGTCCGAATGACCGGCCGACCCAGCTGACAAACCACAGCGTACGGCGCCCCGGGGCTTTCTCCGGGGCGCCACGCCGTTCACCGCGCTCACCGTTCCCGCTGTCGAACGCGCGTGTGGCGCAAGTCGGCGGGCGCGGACCGTTCGCGGCGTCCGAGCCCGCGTCCGGCAGCCCCGGGAGCACGACGAAGCGAAGGGCACGGCGAAGCGAAGGGGCTACGGCGACAAGAAGGAGCACGGCGAAGCGAAAGGGTCCGCACCTCGACGGTGCGGACCCTTTGGTGTGTGGCCGCCAGCGGGCTGGTGTGTGGCCGTCAGTTCGCTCAGTTCGCCGACTGGCTGGGCGTGGCCCCGATCTGCTTGGCGTAGGTCTGCGTGTACTTCGGGATCAGCGACTCGATCCGGTTGACGTAGTTCTGCGTCTCGGGGATCTGCGGGATGCCCTGGGCCTTGAGCACGGCGCCGGGGCCCGCGTTGTACGCGGCGAGCGCGAGCTGGGTCGGGTCGCCGGGGACGCCCTTGACCTCCTTGAACAGGTGGCACATGTAGGCGCCCTGGGCCGGGATGGCGTCGGCCGGGTTCCACACGTCGGCCTTGCCGTCACCGGTGTAGTCCTTGCCCCACTCCGCCCAGGTCGACGGGTAGAACTGCGCGATGCCCTGGGCCTGGCCGGAGTCCGCCTGCGGGTTCCAGTGGCTCTCCGCGTCGAGTTGCGCGGCCAGCATCGGGACGCTCAGCTCCGGGCAGGTCTTCGCGGCCGACTGAACGGTCGCCAGGTACTGCTTGGGGATGGTGGGCAACGCGGGCGGCCGGGTCAGCCACCAGACGACGCCGACGGCGGCGGCGACTACGAGGACCGCTCCGAGGGCCAGTCCCACCAGACACCCTCGGCGACCGGAGCGCCTGGTTTGTATCTCCATGTAATTCCACCGTAACGGGAGGTTCGTGCTTCCCCTCTATACACGGGGAAAGCGGGCCCGCAGGTTCCACACGGCAGGGTTGTCGGCGAGGCCGTCGTGCATGTCTACCAGGTCCGCCAGCACATCGTGCAGGAAGTCCCGTGCTTCGCGGCGCAGATCACTGTGCCGCACCGAGACCGGCGGCTCCTCGCTCGCCCAGTCTGCGGTGATCTCCACCCAGCCGAAGCGCCGCACGAGGTGCAGCCGTTCGGTGGACTGCGTGAAGTCCAACTCGGCCCGCTGCGGGCGGGCGGCCCGGCTGCCCAGTGGATCCTGGTCGAGTTGCTCGGTGATGTCGCACAGCGCCCAGGCGAAGTCCAGCACCGGCACCCATCCCCAGGCTGTGGACAGCTCCCGGTCGCCCTCGGCCAGGTAGACGTCGCCGCAGAACAGGTCGTGCCGCAACGTGTACACGTCAGCGGTCCGGTAGTCGGTCTGCGGCGGGTCGGGGAACCGGCGCGACAGGGCGTATCCGAGTTCGATCACCCCGGAATCCTAGGCGTCACCAGCGCGGGCGCCGCTGCGGGGCGGGCAAAACGGCGTGACGCGAGCGCCGTTACCGGGGATCATGGGAGTCATGTCCGGCCCCCTTGTCATACGCGGTTCGGTCTCCGTGCCGGAGGCCGAGTTGCTGTGGCGTTTCTCGCGCTCCTCGGGGCCGGGCGGGCAGCACGTCAACACCACTGACAGCCAGGTGGAGTTGCGCTTCGACCTGGCTGCCACCCAGTCGCTGCCCGCCGCCTGGAAGGAGCGCGCCCTGGACCGGCTGGCGGGCCGCCTGGTGGACGGCGTGCTGGTGGTGCGGGCCAGTGAGCACCGCTCCCAGTGGCGCAACCGGGAGACCGCGGCGGTACGCCTCGCCTCCCTGCTGGCGCAGGCCACCGCGCCACCGCCCAAGCCGCGCCGTCCCACCAAGGTGCCGCGCGGCATCAACGAGCGCAGACTGCGCGGCAAGCGCGAGCGCGGCGAGATCAAGCGCGGCCGCAGTGGCCGCGGCTGGGACTGACGGATCCGGCCCGGGGCTCAGCCCAACTGGTGGTAGCGCCCCCGGAAGTACGCCAGCGGGCGGCCGTCCGCGCTCGGCGTGCGTGCGGTGAGGACCTCCGCTATGACCAGGGTGTGGTCGCCCGCCGCGACGCGCTGCGTGGTACGGCACTCCAGCACCGACAGCGCGCCGCCGATCAGCGGTGCGCCCGTGGCGGCGCCCCGGGTGTACGGGATGTCGTCGAACAGCAGGCGGTCGCTGATCCGGCCGCGCATCGCGAACCGGCCCGCGACGTGCCGCTGGCTCTCGCTGAGCACCGACACCGCCCAGTACGGCTGCCGTTCCAGCAGCTCGTCCATCCGCGACCCGACCCGCACGCTGACCAGGACCAGCGGTGGCTCCAGCGAGACCGACAGGAACGCGGTCGCGGTCATTCCGACGTCCTCGCCCGCCACCCCGTCCTCCGGGTCGTGCGCGGTGATCAGCGTGACGCCCGCGGCGAGCCGGGACATCGCGGCACGGAACTCGTCGGCGGTCGCCCGTGGCTCGCCGGAGCGCGGTTCGGCCGGGCTCACACGATCATCGGGGTTCGGCACGCCTCCAGCATGCGGGATCCCCCCGGTCGGGGGGACGGCTGTGGCGGTCTGCTCGGGGGAATCCTGCAACACGTACCAAAAGGTAACCGGCGGTCCGGACCGGCGCGTCGGGCGGACGGCCCATCCGGACTCGGCGGCCAGACCTAGGACTTCGGTGGCCGGGTGTCGTACGCTCCGGACACAGATTCCGGCCGGGCGTCCGGTATGTAACGTTCGAACCCAAAGTCTTGCGCACGAAACCACTTACCGTGCCCAACTTCTCACAGGGAGCTGTGACCTCAGTCACAAGGAGGGGGAATTGTTGACCCTGTGTACCCGCCGGGCTGCTCGCTGTGATTCAGTTGCGGTGGCAATCGGACGATAAGAAATCGCGAACACACCAAGGGATTAACAACCGAGGAACCCAAGAAGTACGAAGTGGAACTCGTCGAGGCTCGGGGGAGAGACATGGACACGGAGTCGGAGCCGTACGTCCGCCTCGCGACTCTGCGCCAGCTGCACCAAGTGGTCGCCGACCTGAACACCGCCCGCAGTCTGGCCGACACCTTGCAGGCCGTCGCCGACGGCGTGGTCAGCGGGCTGGGGTACGAGCTGTGCGCCGTGAACCTGGTGCGGCCCGACGGCGATCTCGTGGTCGCCGCGGTCGCCGGGAGCGCGGGCGCGGAGGCACTGATGGCGGGCCGGGTCGGATCCCGGGCCTCCTGGGAACGGCGGCTGGCGATGGGCCACCGGTGGGGATCGCTGCGCTTCATCCCCTATGACGAGGGCTGGGTGCTGGACGGCGACGACGTGCCGAGCTGGAGCCGTGAGGACGCGCCCGCGCCCCGCTCCGCCGACGAGTGGCACCCGCAGGACCGGCTGCTGGCCCCGATGTACGCCACCCCGGCGGGCGGCGGCGAGCTGATCGGCGTGATCTCGGTGGACCGGCCGCGCGGTGGCCGCCGCCCCGGCGCCTGGGCCCGGGAGGCGCTGCAGACGTACTCGTTCCAGGCCGGCATCGCGATCAGCAACGCCCGGCTGCGCGCCAACATGCAGCGCGCGCTGGTCCGGCTGGAGCGGGAGCAGCAGGCGCTGCGGGCCAGCGAGGAGAGCTTTCGGCAGGCGTTCGAGTACGCGCCCAGCGGGATGGCGATCGCCGAGATGGGCGGTGACCAGCACGGCAAGCTGCTGCGCGCCAATGACGCGCTGTGCCGGATGCTGGGCCGCCCGGCGAACCAGATGCGCCGTTACTCCTTCTCCGACCTGGTGCACCCGGAGGACATCGGCACGCTGCTGCGGACCTCGGCCGAGGGCGGGCGTGCCGAACTGCGGCTGCAGCGCCGGGACGGCACATATCTGTGGGTCTCGTTGCGCAACTCGGTGGTGGCCGACACCACCGACGGGCCGCGCTTCCTGCTCACCCACGTCGAGGACATCGAGGAGCGCAAGCGGCACGAACTCGCGCTGGCGCACCGGGCCAGCCATGACTCGCTGACCGGTCTGCCGAACAGCGCCGAACTGCGCGCCCGGCTCAGCGCCCGGCTGTGCTCCCGCCCGTTCGCCGCCGAGGGCCACACCGCGAGCGCCGAGGACCTGGACGAGTTCGGGTACACCTTCCCCGCGCCGTCCGCGCACCCCTACGACACCCATGTGCACGCCATCGAGCCGGACGAGGGCGCCGGCGAGGGCAGCGGCAAGGGGCTGGCGGTGCTCTTCTGTGACCTGGACGGCTTCAAGTCGATCAACGACAGGTTCGGCCACCACACCGGTGACGCGGTGCTGATCGAGGTCGCCAGGCGGCTGTCCAGCGTCGTACGGGACGGGGACACCGTGGCCCGACTCGGCGGCGACGAGTTCGTGGTGCTCGCCGACGGCCTGGACCGGGACGGCGCGCAGGACCTCGCGGTCCGGCTGCGCAACGCGATCATCCCGCCGATCAGGGTGGACGGCCGGGCGGTGCGGGTCGGCGCCAGCTTCGGCATCGGCTGGGCGGGCTGCGGAATGACGGTGGAGGAAGTGCTGCACTCCGCCGACCAGCGGATGTACGTCGAGAAGCGCTCCCGTGCCAAGGCGCAGCGCCGGGCGGGCTGACGGCCGCTGTGGGCGGGGACGCGCGTTGAGCCACCGGATCGGGGTAGGCTCGCGCGCGTCCAGCAATATCCGGTCCGCGGTGGCCGGACGCAGTGGGGAGTGAGCAGCGGATGACGGCCGCGGGAAACGGCACGCCAGAGCCCGAGAACGACGACCCGTTCGCGTACCTGTACCGCGGCGAGGGTGACGAGGCCGCGCCCGCGGCCGACCGGCGCGGGATGCCGCGCACCTCGTACCACCAGGTCACCCGGGTCGGCGAACGGCGCCAGGCGCCACAGCAGGGCGGCTACGGCTATCCGCCGCCGCAACCGACCCAGCCGCAGCAGCAGTACCCGCCTGCCGCGCCCGCCGCGCCCGCCGCGCCCGCCGGGCACCGCGGCGGCCACGGTGGTAGCCGGGGTTCCGGTTCCAACCGGCGCGGTCTGATGCTGGGGGCGATCGCGGTGGTCGTGGTCGTCGCCGTGGGCATCGGCATCGCCGCGCTGACCGGCAACGACAAGTCGGACGGCCAGGCGGGCGCCAACACCAGCCCAACGCCCGGCACTTCGCAGTCCCAGGCCCCTTCGCCGTCCGCGAGCGCCGACCCGAACGCGAAGCTGCCGCAGGAGTTCGCCGCCACGCTGACGTTGAGCGGCGGGGCGAAGACCGACAACAACCACCAGGGCGCCAAGGGCCCCAACGGCGCGTTCGTGGACGGCATGGAGACCCCGGGCGCCACCGCCACCTGGAGCGCCACCGTGCCCAAGGCGGGCACCTACGCGCTGTGGGTGCGGTACGCCAACGCCCAGCCGGACGACGCGAAGACCACCGTCGTGGTCAACGGCAAGCCGCTGACCTACAAGATCAACCTCAAGAACTACGGCACGGTGGGCAACTGGGACTCCTGGTACACCTCGTGGGTCTCGGTCGACCTCAACAAGGGCGCTAACACCATCGCGTTGACCTGTGGCGCAGGCGACGTCTGCCACTACAACCTGGACCGGGTGGGCGTAACGGTCAACCAGAACGCGAAGCCGCAAGGCTGGTAAGGGACTTGGGGGGTTTGCCCCCCAACGAGGGCGGGCGGCCCCCAACGGGGGCTACCGCTCCCCAGCCGGAGGGCTTGGGGGCTTGCCCCCGAGAACTACTGCTCCGTGACCGACACCTGCGGCAGCAGCGCCTCGTACCGCCCCCGGTCGAACTCGCCCGCCGCGGCCGCGGTGACCGTGGCCGCGGACAGCGCTACCGCGCGCGCCAGCCGGTCCGGCCAGGTCAGCCCCTCCACCGTCGCGGACAGCAGCCCCGCGACGGCCGAGTCGCCCGCCCCGGTCGGGTTGCCGGACAGCCGCCTGGGCGGGGCGGCCCGCCAGATGCCGCGCTCGGTGACCGCCAGCATCCCCTCCGCGCCCCCGGAGGCGACCACCGCTCGGGCCCCGCGCCGCCGGGCCTCCCGCGCCGCGCGCAACGGCTCGGTGAGGCCGGTGAGTTGGGTCAGCTCCTGCGAGTTGGGCTTGACCATGTCCGGCCGGGCCGCGATGCCCCGGCGCAGCGCCTCACCGCTGGTGTCCAGCAGTACCGGCACCCCCACCGACCGTGCGGCGCGCACCAGTTCGGCGTACGAGCCCACCGGCAGGCCCGGCGGCAGGCTGCCGCAGAGCGCCACCGCCCGTGCGTCCGCCAGCAGTTCGTGGTAGCGCTCCAGGAAGGCCGTCCACTCTTCGGAACTGATCGCCGGTCCTGGCTCGTTGAACATCGTGGTGTCGCCGCTCGTGCCGTCCACCACCGCGACGGTGCGGCGGGTGTCGCCCGCCACCGTGACCAGCGCGTCGGCCACCCCTGGTGCGGCCTGCCGCAACAGGGCGCGCAGCGCTTCGCCCGTCCGGCCGCCGACCAGGCCGGTGACGGTGGTGTCGTGGCCGAGGGCGGCCAGCACCCGCGCGACGTTCAGGCCCTTGCCGCCGGGCCGCTCGACGACCTCGCGCACCCGGTGGGTGGTGTGCGGTTCCAGCCGTGGCACGCGGTATGTCACGTCGAGGGCGGCGTTGAGCGTGACCGTCAGGATCATCGCGCCAGCACCCCTGTCTGAAAAGGACTCGCTCGGTCTCGGAAGCCGTTTCGCGAGCGATCATGCCAAAAGAACGGCGGTCGGCCCAGAGTCGGGCCGACCGCCGTCGGGCTACTCGCCACGAAGCCGCACGAAAGCGTCAGCCGTTGGCGGGCCGCACCACCCACTCGCCCTTGCGCATCACACCCACGAGCGCGAACTCGTCGTCCAGGACCACGAGGTCGGCGTCCTTGCCGACCTCCAGCGAGCCGATGGAGTCGTAGAGCCCGAGCAGCTTGGCAGGGGTGGCGGAAATGGCCTGAACGACCTGCTCGACCGGCAGTTGGTCGACGGTCACCGCCCGGCGGAACGCGGTGTCCAGGGTGAGCGTGGAGCCCGCGATGGAGCCGCCCTCCACCAGCCGGGCCACCCCGTCCTTGACCTCGACCCGCATCGGGCCGAGCGGATAGAGGCCGTCGCTCATACCGGCCGCGCCCATGGCGTCGGTGATGAACGCCACCCGGCGGGCGCCCGCGCTGCGGAACGCCAACTCCAGTACGGACGGGTGCAGATGGACACCGTCGTTGATCAGCTCCACCGTCACCCGCTCGTCCTGCAGCAACGCGGCGACCGGTCCTGGGGCGCGGTGCGCCAGCCCGGGCATGGCGTTGAACAGGTGGGTGGCGACGGTCGCTCCCGCGTCGATCGCCTTCAGCGTCGCGTCGTAGTCGCCGTCGGTGTGGCCGACGGCGGCGATTACCCCGTGCTCGACCAGCAGCCGTACCGAGTCCAGGCCACCGGGCAGTTCGGGCGCGAGCGTCATCATCCGGGCGGTGCCCCGCGCCGCGTCGACCAGTTTGCGCACGTCGGCCGGATCGGGGTCGCGCAGCAGCGTCGGCTGGTGCGCGCCGCAGCGGTGCCGGGAGATGAACGGGCCCTCGAAGTGGATTCCGGCCAACTCGCCCTGCTCGACCAGCTCGGACAGCGCGGCGGCCTGGCGGGCTAGGTCGTCCAGGTCGCCGGTGACGGTGGAGGCGAGCAGGGTGGTGGTGCCGTGGGCGCGGTGCGTGCCGATGGCGGTCAGCGCCTCCTCGGCGGTGCCCGCGGAGAACGAGGCTCCGCCGCCGCCGTGTACGTGGATGTCGACGAAGCCGGGCACGATCCAGTGCCCCGCGAGGTCGGTACCACCCCGCTCGTCGTGGCGGTTGGCGACGATCCGGCCGCCCTCGACCGTCAGGCTGGCATGGACGACGCCCGACGGCAGTACCACCCGTGCCCCGGTGAGGACTTCGCGGCGATCGGTGTGCTGTGTGGCCATCAGGCGGTTACCTCCACGGAGAGTCGGTCCCAGGCGAGCAGACCCGCGCCCAGGCACCCGGCAGCGTCCCCGAGGGCCGCCGGAACGATGAGGGGGAGCCGTTGGAACGTCAGGCGCTCCGCGACGGCCTCGCGCAGCGGCGCCAGCAGCGTCTCGCCCGCCTCGGCGAGCCCGCCGCCGATGATCAGCGTGCGCGGGTCGAGCAGGGTGAGCCCGGTCACCAGACCGTCGGCCAGGGCGCTGATCGCACCCCGCCAGACGGCCAGCGCGCGCGGGTCGTCCTTCTGGACCGCCCGCGCGCAGTCGGCGGCGGTGGCCGCCGGGTCGCCGCTTGCCTCGGCCCAGTCGCGGGCCACCGCGGCGGCCGACGCCTCGGTCTCCAGGCAGCCGGTCTGCCCGCAGGGGCAGCGGCGCCCGCCGGGCCGCACCACGATGTGGCCGATCTCGCCCGCCGAGCCGTGCGCGCCCGGCTCGATCCGGCCGTCGATGCCGATGGCTGCGGCGATCCCGGTGCCCAGCGCGAGGAACAGGAACCGGTCCTGGTCGCGCCCGGCGCCCAGCCGTCCCTCGGCGAGTCCGCCGCAGCGCAGGTCATGGCCGAGGGCGGTGGGGATGCCGCCCAGCCGGTCGGCGAGCAGCGAGCGCAGCGGTACCTCCCGCCAGCCGATGTTGGACGAGTAGACGGCGACGCCGCGCGCGTCGTCCACCACTCCGGGCACCGCGACCCCGGCCGCGGCGGCGGGTCCGCCGAGGGTGCGCTCGCCGTGGGCGCGCAGTTCCGCGGCGAAGTCGAGTATGGCGGTGACCACGGCTTGCGGGCCGCGCTCGCGGTGCGTGGGGCGGCGCGCCTCGTACAGGAGGGTGCCGTCCGCCGCGACCAGCGCGGCCTTCATTCCGGTGCCGCCGACGTCCAGGGCGATGACGTGTTCCACGGGAACCAGTCTGACCGGTCGCGCCGCACTGGTCTAGTCCACCCGGCCGGTGCGCCGTCCGGCCACCCGTTCGCCCCGGCGGGAGGGTGGGCGCGAGCCGCCCGAAGGGCGTCCTTGAGGGGTGGTGGCCGGGCGACGGGTGGGAGGGCGGGCAACGGTCGCCCCGGGCGCGGGACGTCATATTGGCGCTTTCGGTGGGGACACGCACAAAAGGCGGTAGGTACACAGTGGAGCGGCGGCGGTTCCTTGGGCTCGCGGCGGGGGGTGGCCTCGCGGGAGCGATGTCGCTGACGGGATGCGGTGGCGGTGCGACGGGCGGCGGCACCAGGCTCACCATGGTCGCGGCGGACTACGGTGACAACGCCACCAACACCTCGCAGACGTACTGGAACGACGTCGCGGGCCAGTTCAAGCAGCAGAACCCCGACATCACGGTCGACATCAAGGTCTACGGCTGGGACGTGGTGGACAAGAAGGTCGCCGACATGGTGGCCGCCGGGAACGCCCCCGACATCGCACAGTGCGGCGCGTACGCCGACTACGCGGCCAGGGGCCTGCTCTACAGCGTGGACGAACTGCTCTCCATACCCGCGCAGGCCGACTTCATCAGCTCGATGTCGGACGCGGGCAGCGTCAACCGGACCCAGTACGGTATGCCCTTCGTCTCCAGCGCGCGCATGCTCTTCTACAACAAGACGCTGTTCAAGAAGGCCGGGATCGTCGACGCCAGCGGCGCCGCGCAACCGCCGCAGACCTGGGACGACATCAAGGCGGCCGCGCAGAAGTTGAAGGCGGCGGGCGTCAAGGTGCCGTTCGGCCTGCCGTTCGGCCCGGAGGAACCGGCCGCGGAGACCCTGATCTGGATGCTCGGCAACGGCGGCAACTACACCGACGACGTGGGCAGTTACACCATCAACTCGGCGCAGAACGTCGAGGCCTTCCAGTGGATCAAGTCCAACCTCTCCGACACCGGGCTGTCCGGCCGCAACCCGGCCACCACCAACCGCCAGGACGTGTTCAACGCGTTCGCCGCCGGTGACTGCGGCTTCCTCAACGGCCACCCCACGCTGATGCAGATGGCCGAAAGGAGCAGGGTCGACTACGGCATCGCCAAGATCCCCGGCAAGGGCGGACCGCTGTCCTCCACGGTCGGTGTCGCCGACTGGATGATGGCGTTCCGGAAGAACGGCAACAAGCAGCAGATCGGCAAGTTCCTGGAGTTCGCCTACAGCCAGCAGAACACGCTGAGGTTCCTGCGCGCCTACGACCTCCAGCCGGTGACGGTGTCGGCGTCCAACGCGATGCTCGCCGACTCCTCCCTCAAGCCGGTCTGGCCGTTCCTGAAGGAGCTGCCGAACGCCCGCTTCTACCCGGACAACAAGGTCTCCTGGGGCCCGGTCAACGCCAAGCTCAAGCAGGTCATCGGCAAGGCGGCCACCCAGGACCCGGTGGGCGTGCTCGGCGACCTGCAGCGCACCGCGGAGGCGGCGGACAACAGCGCCGCCGCGAAGTAGCGTTGGCGGCGTGGGAGCAGCCGAGGAGGTGGCGCCGGTGAGCGGGCTGTCCGAGCGCGAGCGCGGCATCCTCGACGTGGCGGGCCGCTCCTGGCCCACCGTGGGCGCCAAGGAGCGGGTCATCCGGGAGCGGTTGGGCATCTCGCCGCACCTGTACTACCAACTCCTCAACGCGCTGCTGGACGACCCACGCGCCCTCGCCCACGCCCCGACCACCGTCAACCGGCTGCGCCGACTGCGCGAGGAGCGCCGCGCCAACCGCTGAGCCCTGGGCGCTGGGCGCTCCGCTGGGGGTGCGGCGAGGTGCCGTCGGTCGTCTGCGGCGCCGTCGCGGCTGGTCGCGCCCACGCGGCGGAGCCGCACATGAACACAGCCCCGCGCCCCTTCGGGGGCTACGAGTCGCGGCGGACTTCGCCCGACCTGCTGAGCGCCGGGTGCGAATCCGACCTCGGCCGCACCCGGTGCCGGTAGGGTCGGGGCATGGGCAGCCAACCTGTTCCCACCCCCGTCACGCCAGCGGGCAAGGCCGGTCTCGCCGCGCTGCTGGCCGAGCCCAAGCGGGCCGTGGTGGCGCTGGACTTCGACGGCACGCTGGCGCCGATCGTCGCCGACCCGGAGCAGGCCCGGGCACATCCGGGCGCGGTGCCGGTGCTCTCCCGGCTCGCGCCACGGGTCGCCTCGGTCGTGGTGATCACCGGCCGCCCGGCCGGGGTGGCGGTGCGCTACGGGGGCTTCGCGGGCGTACCCGGCCTGGAACACCTGGTCGTGCTGGGCCATTACGGCGCCGAGCGCTGGGACGCCGTCTCCGGCGAGGTGCGCGGCCCCGGCGACGACCCGGGCGTACTGGCGGTACGGGCCGAGCTGCCCGGGTTCCTGGAGCGGCTCGGCGCCTGGCGGGACACCTGGGTGGAGACCGCGCACATCGAGCACAAGGGCGGCCGCGCGGTGGCCGTGCACACCCGCAGGACCGACGACCCCAACGCCGCCCTTGAGGCGCTGCGCGGCCCGCTCACCCAACTCGCCCACCAGCACGGCCTGATCGTCGAGCCGGGCCGCATGGTGCTGGAGCTGCGGCCGCCGGGCATGGACAAGGGCGTCGCCCTCGCCTCGTACGTACGCAGCACCGGCGCCAGCGCGGTGCTCTACGCCGGGGACGACCTCGGGGACCTGGCCGCCTTCGACGCGGTGGAGGAGCTGCGGGCGGAAGGTGTGCCCGGGGTGCTGGTGTGCAGCGGCAGCGACGAGGTCGCCGAACTCGCCGCCCGCGCCGACCTGGTGGTCGGCGGACCGGAGGGCGTGGTGGGGCTGCTGGGGGCGGTGGCGGAGGCGATGGACTGAGCTCGCCGCCACATGCGTTGAGTTGGTGGGGGACTGAGGAGGTCGGGCTTGGAGGACTGAGCAGGTCGGGCTTGGGGGACTGAGCAGGTCGGGTGAAGTCCGCTGCGGTTCGGTAGCGCCCCGAAGGGGCGCGGGGCTGTGTTCATGTGCGGCTCCGCCGCGTGGGCGCGACCAGCCACAACGGCGCTGCGGGCGAGCGACGGCACACCGCCGCACCCCCAGCGCGGAGCGCTCAGCCGCCCAGCGCGGCGAGCTGGTCCGTGAACCAGCGCTGCGGCGGCAACGCGGTGGCCGCGGCGGCCAGCCGCTTGGCGCGCATGGCCCGCTCGCCCTCCGGCATCGACAGCCCCTCGTGCAGCGCCCGGGCGGTCGCCTCCACGTCGTACGGGTTCACCACCAGCGCGTCCTCGCCCAACTCCGCGAAGGCGCCCGCCTCTCGTGACAGCACCAGCGCGCAGCCGCCCTCGGAGACCACCGGGACCTCCTTGGCGACCAGGTTCATCCCGTCCCTGATCGGGTTGACCAGTGCCACGTCGGCCAGCCGGTACGCGGCGAGCGAGCGCGCGAAGTCGTCCTTGACGTGCAGGATCAGCGGTTGCCAGTCGGCCGTTCCGTAACGGGAGTTGACCTCCTCCGCGACCCGCTGGACCGTGGCCGTGTAGTCGCGGTAGACGGCCAGGTCATGGCGCGAGGGGTAGGCGAAGGCGACGTGTACCACGCGGCCGTGCCACTCGGGGTGTGTGGCGAGCAGCCGCTCGTAGGCCAGCAGGCCGCGCACGATGTTCTTGGACAGCTCGGTCCTGTCCACCCGCACGATCACCTTGCGGTCCGGGCCGATCTGCTTGCGCAGCGCGGCCAACCGCTCGTCCACGTCCGGGCGGTGCGCGCGCTCCCGCAGGAACTCGGCGTCGGCGCCCAGACCGTGCACCCCGAGCCGGGTGGTACGGCCCGAGTGATGGACCGCCAACTCCGGGCCGTCCGTGGTGACTTCGGCGCCCAGCAGGTCGGCGCAGCACGCGGCGAAGGCGGTCGCCCAGCGGCGGGTGAGGAACGCGGCCCGGTCCGCGCCGAGGATGCCGCGCAGCACCTCGGTGGCGATGTCGTCGGGCAGCAGCCGGAAGTAGTCCGGCGGGGCCCACGGGGTGTGTGAGAAGTGGCCGATGCGCAGATCGGGGCGGCGCTCGCGGAGCAGTTGGGGTGTCAGTGTCAGGTGGTAGTCCTGTACCAGGACGGCGGAGCCCTCGGCGGCCTCTTCGGCGAGGGCGTCGGCGAAGGCCGCGTTGTAGCTCTCGTACTGCGACCACTCGGCGCGGAAGTCCTGGTTGAAGACGGGTTCCAGCGGGGTCTGGTAGAGGAGGTGGTGGACGAACCACAGCACCGAGTTGGCGATGCCGTTGTAAGCCCCGGCGAAGACCGCCGGGTCGATGTCCAGCATCCGCACCCGCTGACCGCCGGTGTCGGCCGGGTCCAGCCGTCCGTTCATGGCCGCGGCCGCCGCGCGGTCGTCGTCGGAGAGTGCCGCGCACACCCAGACCGAGTCGGTGTCGGTGCCGATCGCGCTCAGTCCGGAGACGAGGCCGCCGCCGCCTCGGCGGGCGGTGAGCGAGCCGTCCGGTGCGGGTTTGTACGAGACCGGTCCGCGGTTGGACGCGACCAGAACCTGGGCTGCGCGGGTAGCGACCATGCGGCCAGCGTACCGGCGCTGACGGGGCGCCGTGGCTGGCGTACGGGGGTAATCGGCCTGCCGCGGTCTTGAGCGGGGGCCGGGGT
>NZ_JANFNH010000065.1 GCF_024436055.1 Streptantibioticus rubrisoli
CGATGACCCCATGACCCCAGCTCAGCCGCAGGCGACCCCGCATCCGCTCCCCGAAACAGTCGCCGCCTTCGAGGCGGCCAAGGGCTTCATGCCGCTCGACGAGGGCCTGGCCCTGTACGCCGCCGCGGCCCAGGCGGCCCCGCTCGGACTTCCCCTGCTGGAGATCGGCACGTACTGCGGCCGTTCCACGATCCTGCTCGCCGCCGTCGCCCGCGACGCGGGCCTCACCGCGGTGACCGTCGACCACCACCGCGGCAGCGAGGAGCAGCAGCCGGGCTGGGAGTACCACGACGCGGAGTTGGTCGACGCCGAGGTCAAGGCGATGGACACGCTCCCGACGTTCCGCCGCACATTGCACACCGCGGGCCTGGAGGAGCATGTGGTCGCGGTGGTCGGCCGGTCACCGCGCGTCGCGGCGCTGTGGCAGGCCCCGCTGGGCCTGGTCTTCATCGACGGCGGCCATACCGACGAGCACGCCAACGCGGACTACGAGGGCTGGGCCCCGCACGTCGCCCACGGCGGACTGCTGGTCATCCACGATGTGTTCCCCGACCCGGCCGACGGCGGGCAGGCCCCGTACCGCATCTACCAACGCGCCCTGGGATCCGGTGCGTTCACGGAGGTCTCGGTAACCGGTTCGCTGCGGGTGCTGCGCCGCACCGGCACGGGCCGCTAGGGTCCTTCAACCGTCCCCGCTGACCGGCGAACCGCCACACCCGTACGATGGGTGCCCCCCCGTGACAGCGACGACGCCGAACTGACAAAGGACCACTACGTGAACATCCGCTCCCTCACGCGAGGCGACGGCGCGGTGATCGGTGCAGCGGTGCTGCTGCTCATCGCATCGTTCCTCGACTTCTACTCGGTCAGCGACTGCGGCAACCTGTGTGGCCAGGTCACCATGCCGAGCGCGTGGAAGTCGTCGCTGTTCCCCGTGCTTCCGTCGATCTTCCTGGCCGGTATCGTCGCCGCGGCCCTGATCGTCGGCGCCCGTTTCCTGCCCGCGGACCGCAAGCCCGCCGGGCTCGCCCTGGACCAGTGGGGCACCGCGCTCGCGGTGTTCGCCGCGTGGAGCGCGCTGTGGTCGCTGATGGGCGGCGGCCAGGGCGTGAGCCCGGGCATCGGCGCCATCCTGGGCTTCGTCGCCACCGCGGCGATGGCCGCCGTCGCCATCCTCACCCCGCGCGTCCCGGCCCTGAAGGCCGCCTTGGTCAGCGCCCCCAGCCCGGCACAGGCCCAGCCCTTCGGCGGGCAGCCGTACGGCGGCCAGCCGTACGGCACCGAGCAGGCGGGCGCCGGTTACGGCTACCCCGGCGGGCAGTCGTTCGGCGGCCAGCCGCAGCAGCCGGGCGCGCCGCTCGGCGGCGGCGGGCAGCCCGCGGCGGCGCAGGCACCGGCCAGCGGTGGCGCGGACTTCGCGCCGTTCTGGTTCGCCGTGCCGGTACCGCGGCCGATCTACCCGGAGGACGGTTCACCCACCCCGGTCGCCGAGCTGACGCCGGGCACCTGGTACCTCGCGGTGGACCAGCGCGGCGCCGCGCTGGTCGCGCAGACCCAGGACGGGCGGCGCGGGGTGCTCCAGGACACCACGGGCATCCAGCGCGGCTGAAACGCTTCCGCGAACAGCGAGAAGTCGGCCCCTGTCGAACTTACGGTTCGGCAGGGGCCGTTGCGTTGCACCGAGCGCCCCCTTACCGTTACCTGACGCTACGTCAGCGAAGGAGGCGGGCAGTGCGCCTGGGCCTGGCACTCGGCTACTGGGGGCGCGGCCCCGACCCCGGGCACCTCGCCCTGGCCGTCGAGGCCGAACGGCTCGGCTACCACTCGGTGTGGACGGCCGAGTCCTGGGGCTCGGATGCCTTCACCCCGCTGACCTGGATCGCCGCCCACACCTCCCACATCCAACTGGGCACCGCGGTGGCGCAGATGGCCGCCCGCTCCCCCACCGCCACCGCGATGCACGCACTCACCCTGGACCACCTGTCCGGCGGACGGATGCTGCTGGGCCTCGGGCTGTCCGGGCCGCAGGTGGTGGAGGGCTGGTACGGCCGCCCGTTCCCGCGCAGCCCGCTGACCGCGACCCGCGAGTACGTCGACGTGGTCCGCCAGGTGCTGCGCCGCACCGCCCCCGTTCACCTGTCCGGTGACTACCACGGCCTGCCGTACGGCGGACCGGACGGTACGGGCCTTGGCAGGGCGCTGAAGTCGATCACGCACCCGCTCCGCGCCGATCTGCCCGTACTGCTCGGCGCGGAGGGGCCGAAGAACATCGCGCAGACCACGCGGATAGCGGACGGTTGGCTTCCGCTGTACTGGTCGCCGCTGCGCACCGAGGTCTACGAGCCCGCGCTGGCGCACGCGCCCAAGGGGTTCCTGATCGCGCCGATGGTACGGGCGCAAGTGTGCGACGATCCGGCGGAGGCACTGGCCGCGGTGAAGTTGACGCTTGGCTTCTACATCGGCGGCATGGGCGCGAGGTCCCGTAACTTCCACGCGGACCTGATGGCCCGTATGGGGTTCGAGGAGCAGGCCCGGCGGATCCAGGAGCTGTTCCTGGCCGGGCGGCGCGAGGAGGCGGTGGCCGCCGTACCGGAGGAGTTCGCCGACGAGATCTCGCTCGTCGGTCCACGGCAACGGATCGCCGAACGGCTGGAGTTGTGGCGTCGGGGACCCGTCACCGATCTGCTGGTCACGGCGCCGGATCCCACGACGCTCAGGGTGCTGGCGGAGCTGAACTCATAGCAACGACGGTGAACTCATAGCAAGCTCACGGCGGTCAAGACCGCGACCGGCCAAGGTTCCGCCGGACCGGCGCGCTCTGCCGCCTCACAGGGCGCTGTGCTCCAGCCAGTCCTCCAACAGCGCACGGTCGCCGAGCAGTTCGAGGCGCTCGTCGTCCAGCGGCACCCGCCGGTAGAAGGCCAGCAGCAGCTCGGTGAGCGGGCCACGCAGCACCACGTCGCCCTTGCCGTGCTCGCGCCGCCAGACGACCGCGTCCGGCTGCCGTTCGACCAGCCACTCGGCGGCCAGTTCGGCCGGGGCGTCAATGGCGTGCAGGTGGATGGACTCGCCCTTGCCGCGCAGCTCGGCCAACGCCGGGCGGAAGGCCACGAGTTCCGGCATGGACAGGATCTCCAGGAACTCGTCGATGCAGTCGACCGCCAGCTCGGCATCGGCCTGGTACGGACGGCCGACGGCGAGCGAGACGTCCGCGCGGTGGATCAGCGTCTCCAGCGCCATCCGCCGGGCGAAGAAGGCAGTCCGCCGCTGCGGGGTCCAGGTCCACACCTCGACGTCCGGTCCCGCCTCGCGCAACGCCGCCACCAGCGCCTCGGCGCCCTGCGCGAGCCAGCGGTCGAGTTCCTCGGCGTCCTCGGGCGCGGGCGTCGCGCGGTTGATCGCGTCCTGGATGCTGATCTCCTGGGCCCGGGTGCGTACTACCTCCTCCGCGAGCCGGTGCGCGCCGCTGAGGTGGCCGACCAGCTCCCGCAGGGTCCACTCCGGGCAGGTGGGCACCTTGGTGTCCAGATCCGCGCCGCGCAGCGCCTGCCGCAGCTGGTCGGTCTCGCCGAGGATGTGCGAACAGTAGGTTTCGAAGTCCAGTGCGGCCATGTCTGTGCCCCGTTCTCGAAGATCGCGAATGTGTCCACGAGTTGCGGCGCCAGCCTATCGACCCGTCAGCAGCAGCCGTCCGAGGGCTCGGTGAAACCGAGCGGCAGCCGCTCGCCGTCGAAGACCGCGGTGGTGGCCTCGTCCCCGCCGAGCGCGGCCACCGCCAGCAGCAGCGCCCCCGCGGTCCAGGCGGTCTTCTCCTCCGGCCAGACCGCGCGGTCCTCGAAGACGTACCCGGTCCAGTACATGCCGTCCTCGGCCCGCAGGTGCTGGATGGACCGCAGGATCTCCACCGCCCGGTCGGACTCCCCCATCGCCCACAGCGCCAGGGCGAGTTCGGCGCTCTCGCCGCCGGTCACCCACGGGTTGGGCAGTACGCAGCGCACTCCGAGGCCGGGGACCACGAACTCGTTCCAGCGGTCCTCTATCCGCTCCTTGGCCGCCGGACCGCGCAACGCGCCGCCCAGGATGGGGTAGTACCAGTCCATCGAGTAGTGGCTCTTGTCCAAGAACCGCTCGGGATGGTGCTGGATCGCGTGCCCCAGCCGCCCGGTCGCCAACTCCCAGTCCGGCTGCGGGTCCTCGCGCAGTTCGGCCACCGCCAGGGCGCAGCGCAGCGCCTGGTAGATGGACGAACAGCCGGTCAGCAGCGCCTCGTTGGGATGGCTGCCGTCCTCGTCGCGCCGCCACGCGATCTGGCCGCCGGGCAGTTGCAGGCCCAGCACGAACTCCACGGCGGCGAACAGGTGCGGCCACATCTGCTCGACGAACGTCTCGTCCCCGGTGGTCAGGTAGTGGTGCCAGACGCCCACCGCGAGGTAGGCGCAGAAGTTGGTCTCCCGGCCGCGGTCGGTCGGAACGCCGTCCACATAGGCGGCGTACCAGGAGCCGTCGGGGTTCTGATTGTCGGCCAGCCAGCGGTACGCGGCCGCCGCGGCGGTGTGTTCGCCCGCCGCGTCCAGGGCCATGGCGGCCTCGACGTGGTCCCACGGGTCCAGGTGGCCGCCGGTGAACCACGGTATGGCGCCGTCCGGCCGTTGGACCGCCAGGATCCCGGCCACCGTCTGTGCCGCCTGCTCGGCGGAGAGCACGCCCGGCAGGACCAGGTGCTCGGTGCGCCCGGGACTCGTCACGCCTGCCCCTCGCGGGCAGCGGTGCGGGAGCCGGTCGTGGCACCGCCGTCGCCCGCCGCGTCGACCGCGTCCGCCTGGGATCCGGCGGCCGGAACCACACCGTCGTCGGTCAACGCCCCGCGTGGCGCGTGGGGCTTGGTCGCGTACGCCACGAAGCTCTTGCCGATCAGCGGGTTGAGCGCCTGCTCGGCGAGCCGGGTCGCCAGCGGCTTCTTCATGATGTCCCAGACCAGCAGTTTGTGGTATGCCCTGACCGGCAGCGCCTGGTCGTTGTCCACGCCGAAGGCGCATTTGAGCCACCAGTACGGGGAGTGCAGTCCGTGCGCGTGGTGGGTGCCGTACGGTTTGAGCCCCGCCTCGCGCATCCTGGCCAGCAGTTCGTCGCCGCGGTAGATGCGGATGTGGCCGCCCTCCACCTCGTGGTAGGCGTCCGACAGCGCCCAGCAGATCTTCTCCGGCAGCCAGCGCGGCACGGTGACGGCTATCCGGCCACCGGGGCGCAGCACCCGGACCATCTCGGCGAGCACGCCCTTGTCGTCCGGGATGTGCTCCATGACCTCGGAGATGATGACGGCGTCGAAACTGTCGTCGGGGAACGGCAGTTGCAGCGCGTCGCCTTCCATGGCGACGGCCGAGGCGCCCGCCGGTGCCTCTCCGGCCTCCTTCATGGCCGCGAACCACCTGGCGACCTCGCGGATCTCCTCGCCGTTGCGGTCGAGGGCCACGACGTCGGCGCCGCGCCGGTAGCACTCGAAAGCATGGCGGCCCGCGCCGCATCCGAGATCGAGGACCCGGTCGCCGGGGGCGAGCGGGAAGCGGGAGAAGTCGACGGTCAGCACGAGGACTCTGCTTTCACTTGGGCGTACGGGGGCTTGCCCCGGAAGAACTCCTGCTTTGACAGATCGCCGCGCGGTAGCGCTCCACGGTGCCGCGCGCCGCCTGTTCCCAGGTGAACCGGGCCAGCACCCGCTCCCGCCCCGCCGCGCCGAGCCGGGCTCGCAGCCGCGCGTCGCCCAGCAGCCTGGCCAGCGCACCGGCCAGCGCCTCGGGGTCGCCGGGCGGTACGGCGAGGCAGGTCTCGCCGTCCGGGCCGGCCACCTCGGGGATGGCACCGCCGGTGGTGGCGACCAGCGGGGTGCCGGTGGCCATCGCCTCGGCGGCGGGCAGCGAGAAGCCCTCGTAGAGCGAGGGCACACAGGAGATCTGCGCGCCGCGCACCAGGTCGACCAGTTCGGCGTCGCTGATGCCCTTGACGAACTGCACGGCGCCGTCCAGCCCGTGCTGTTCGACGGCGGTGGCGACCGGGCCCTTCTCGGGACGCTTGCCGACCACGACGAGGTGGGCGTGCGGGTGCTCGCGGCGGACGATGGCCAGCGCCTCGACCAGGTGGACCAGGCCCTTGAGCGGTACGTCGGCGCTTGAGGTGGTGACGATCCGGCCGGGGATCTCCGGTACCGCCGGGTCCGGCGAGAACAGGCGGGTGTCGGCGCCGATGGGCACCACGTGGACGCGGTCCGGGCGGACCCCGAGGTCGTCGATGATCTCGCGGCGGGACGAGCCGGAAACGGTGAGCACCGACGGCAGCCGCCTGGCGACACGTTTCTGCATCTGGGTGAACCCGTACCACCGCCGGACCGACAGCCGCCGCTTCCAGTCCTGTGCGGCGGACAGTTCGAGGCGGCGGTCGACCGTGATCGGGTGGTGGATGGTGGTGACCAGCGGCAGGCCGATGCGCTCCATACCCAACAGGCCGTAGCCGAGCGTCTGGTTGTCGTGCACGACGTCGAACTCGCCGAGGCGTGCGGCCAGATGACGACGCACCCGCAGTGAGAAGGTGAGCGGCTCGGGGAATCCGCCGGTCCACATGGTGCCGACCTCAAGGGCGTCGATCCAGTCCCGGATCTCCTCGCGCTTGGGGGTGCGGAACGGGTCGGGCTGCCGGTAGAGGTCCAGGCTGGGCAGTTCGGTGAGCGTGACGCCTTCGTCGAGCACGGGGTACGGCTGGGCGCCGATGACCTCGACCCGGTGGCCGAGCCGGGCCAGCTCGCGGGACAGATGGCGTACGTAGACGCCCTGGCCGCCACAGAACGGGTTGCCCTTGTAGGTCAGCAGCGCGATGCGCAGCGGCCTGTCGTCAGCGTCCCGCGCGGGGGGTGCGAGCGATGCAGGCCCGACAACCTGAGCGGCCTCAGTCGTCACTCACGGCCCCCTTCTCACTGCAGTTCAGCCGGAGCGTAACCGGTCGCGCTAATCTAGAACAAGTTTCAGACTCGCTCGTCCAACGAACCCCGAATCTACCGGCCGTCAGTGTGACCGCCAGGGGCGCATCAGGTGATTCGCGCCACGGCTCGGCATCCTGCCATCATGCGCACACCGCCCCAGTGCGCCGCGCCTCGCGAACGGACTCCACGGAATGCGACAAATGGCCACAGAACCGAAACCGGCCTCTCCGCCCCTGACCGAACGTCAGGAAGCCCGCCGTCGCCGCATCCTGCACGCCAGCGCCCAGCTCGCCAGCCGGGGCGGCTTCGACGCCGTGCAGATGCGGGAGGTCGCCGAGAACTCACAGGTCGCGCTGGGCACGCTGTACCGCTACTTCCCGTCCAAGGTGCACCTACTGGTCGCCACCATGCAGGACCAGTTGCAGCAGATGCACGAGACGCTGCGCAAGCGCCCGCCCGCGGCCGAGGCCCCGTCCACGCGGGTCGCCGAGACGCTGATGCGGGCGTTCCGCGCGCTGCAGCGCGAACCGCAGCTTGCCGACGCCATGCTCAGGGCGCTGACCTTCGCCGACCGCTCGGTCAGCGCCGAGGTGGACACCGTCTCCCGGCTCACCACCGCGATCATCCTCGACGCGATGCGGCTGCCGGGGCCGCCGACCGCCGAACAGCTCTCCGTGGTACGGGTCATCGAGCACACCTGGCACTCGGCCCTGGTCACCTGGCTCTCCGGGCGGGCGTCCATCGCCCAGGTGAAGATCGACATCGAGATGGTGTGCCGACTGATCGATCTCACCGCTGCCGGGTGAGTCCTGCCTCTCCAGGGGGCGCGTACCGTTCGGTAGCGGCGCACACGCTTCGCGGTGTGCGCCGGTGGCGCTTCGCGTTGACCGAATCCCGTACCCCAGCTCTCGGCCATCCCCGGTACTAATGAGTGCCCCCGGGAAAGCGCTGAGGACGAGTACCGACGCGGGGGCTTGGGAGGGGACATCATGATCCGTGTTCTTCTGGTGCACGACACCCACCTGTTGCGGTCGGCGCTTGCCGCCCTGCTCGCCCGGGACGGCGACCTCGACGTATCCACCACGAGCTGGCGGGACTTCAGAACGGTGGCCCGTTCCGCGCTGCCGCATGTGTGCGTGGTCGACGTGGAGTGTCCCGGCTCCGCGGCGCTCACCACGGCCGCGCACACGACCCGCTCGTGTATTCTGCCCGGCCTGCCGGACCTGTCCAGGTTGGTGGTGCTAGCCGCCGCCAGCCGACCGGGCCTGCTGCGCCGGGCGTCACAGGCCCGCGCCCTGGGGTACGTCAACAAGGACGGCTCACCCGAGAGCCTGCTGCGGGCGATCCGGCAGGTCGCCCGGGGGGAGAGATTCGTCGACAGCACGCTCGCCCTCGATCTGGTGCAGGCCGCCGACATCCCGTTGACCAAACGGGAGTTGAGCGTGCTGTCACTCGCCGCCGAGGGTGCCTCGGTGCCCGAGATCGCCCGCAGGCTGCACCTGAGTCACGGCACGGTGCGGAACTACATGGCGGCCATCAACCGCAAGACCGGTGCCCGCAACCGGGTTGACGCCATCCGGATATCCCAGGGCGCCGGCTGGCTGTGACCCGGACCCCACGGCGTCCCACTGGCCCACCAGGTCGCGGTAGAGCCCGCAGTCGGCCAGCAGTTCCGCGTGGCGGCCGCACATCGCCCGCGCACCGTCCATCACCAGCACCAGGTCCGCCCTGCGGGCCGAACTGATGCGGTGGGCGACCACCACCAGCGTGCCGCCCGGCCGTGCGGCGAAGGCCCGCTCGGCGCGGGCCTCCGCCGCCGGATCCAGATGGCAGGTCGCCTCGTCCAGCAGGACCAGGGGCACCGGACAGGCGTATGCGCGGCCCAGCGCCAGCAGTTGACGCTCACCAGCGGACAGCGCGGTCGGATCGACGGCGGCGTCCAACCCGCCCAGCCGCCGCACGAGTCGGCCAGCGCCGACCGCCTCGGCCGCCCGCCGCAGCGCCTCGTCCGGCACCGGATCCGCGCACAGGTAACGCAGGTTGTCGCGCACGGTGCCGGAGAAGACGTACGCCTCCTGCGGGATGAGGACCCGCGACCGGCTGCGCCCAGCGGGCTCGCCGTTCACCAGTACCTCGCCGGAGTCCGGCCGCAGCAGCCCCGAGATCAGGTTCGCCAGCGTCGACTTGCCGATGCCGCTCGGGCCGACGACGGCCAGATGGGTGCCCACGGGCAGGACGAGGTCGAGGTCGTGCACGACGAGACGTGCCGTCCCCCCGTAACCGAAGCTGACCTGGCGCAACTCCACGGCCGCACCGGCGACTTCGCCGCCCGCGTGCGCCTCGGGCGCCTCAAGCGCCGCCCCGCCCCGCACCAGCGCGCGCAGTACCACCGTCAGCCGGGTGCCCGCGCCGCCGAAGCCCTGCACCAGGCTCTGCAACGCGGGCAGCAGCGACTGCGTCACATACGTCATCGCGCCGACCAGCGCTCCCGCCGTCACCCCGTGGTCCAGCAGCCACGGCGCCGTCACCAGCAACAGCAGGACCGGCAGCCGCCCGCCCAGACCGAGCGCCGCGACCCGCACCATCCCCCAGCGGGCCAATACCCGGGCCGCCGTGTACTCGGCGTCGACGCCGGAGCGGATCCACCGGGCCGCGTGCTCCTCGGCCCCGCAGGCGACCACGTCCCGCAGTCCGGCCGCGGTCTGCCCCACCGCCTCCGCGAGGGCCTCGTCGGCGGTGAGGAACGCCCGCTGCGCGCGCGCCATCGGCCGCAGTGCCAACGCGAACACCGCCAGCCCCAGCACCAGTGGCGGTGCCACCACGAGCAGCAGCGCGCCGGAGAGGGAGAGCAGTCCGACCAGCGCGCCGAGTGCCGTGAAGACGAAGGACCGGGCGACCACCACCAGTCCGGCGAAGCTGTCCCTGGCGATCTCCACCTGCTGGGTGAGCCGGGAGACCACCGCGGTGTCCGCCCGGTGCGGCTCGGCCACCGCGTCGCGCAGGCCGCCCGTCACCACCCGGGTGACCAGCGCGTCCCGCAGCGGCTCGGCGAGTCCGGCGACGCCCAGGAAGGACCGCCCGGTGCCGACCGCGCCCACGCCGATGCCGACCGCGGCGGCGGCCAGCCAGTACAGTCCGACCGCGGTACGGTGCGCGAGGAATCCGGTGTCCAGCGCCCGGGCGAGGGCGTAGCCGCCGAGGAACGTCTGGCCCGCCTCCAGCAGTGACCATCCGGTGAGCGCCACCAGTACCCGCCACCGTCGGCGCAGGAACCGCAGGCCGTGCGCGGCCAGTTCAGGCATCGGCCACCCCTTCGAACACGGCCCGGTAGTCGGCCAGTCGCCACAGTTCGTGGTGCGGCGCGAGTGCCCGTACCCGGCCGCCCTCCAGCCAGGCGACGAGGTCCGCGCGGGCCGCGGTGGAGGCCCGGTGGGCGATCAGCAGCCGGGTGCGCGCGGGTACGTCGTGCGCCAGTGCCTGGCTGATCTGCAGTTCCGTGACCGAGTCGAGGCTTGAGGTGGCGTCGTCCAGGATGAGCAGTCGGCCGCAGTGCGCGAACGCCCGGGCCAACCCGAGGCGTTGCGTCTCGCCGCCGGACAGCGGCGCCCGGGCGCGCTCGGTGCGGTAGGCGTCGGGCAGCAGGCTGACGAAGCCGTCGGCGCGCGCCGCCCGCGCCGCCGCCCGGCACCGCTGCGGGGTGGGCGCGTCGACCCCGTAGGCGATGGCGTCCTCGATGGTCGTGCCGAACAGGACCGGGCGCTCGAAGGCGTGGCCCACCTCGCGGCGCAGCTCCGCGCGGTCGATCAGCGGTACCGGCACCCCGTCGAGCAGCACCTCGCCCGCGTCCGGGTCGGTCAACCGCCCGGCGACCGCGGCCAGTACGGACTTGCCCGCGCCGGAGCGGCCCACCACGGCGACGGTACTGCCGCCCGGCACCCGTAGGTCGAGCCCCTCCAGCACTGGCTGCCCCCCGCGTACCACGGTCACCCCGCGGAGTTCCAACTGGCCTTCGCCGAACGGCGGTTTTCGGTCTCCGTACAGCATGGTGGGCAGGGCCAGCACCTCGGTGGCGCGTGCGGCGGCGGCCCTGGCGTTCACCAGGGCGGCCAGGCGGCTGACGAAGGCGCCGACGCCGGTGGCCAGCGCCGCGTAGCGTGCGGCGGCGAGCAGTTCGCCGACGCTCAGGTGGCCGGTGGCCAGCCGGATTCCGCCGACGGCGAGCACGGCGGTCTGCAGCAGCGGCACGAGCACGGCGGCCTGCGCGGTGGCCCGGCCCTGTATCCGCCACATCCGGTGGCCCTCGCGGCTCAGTTCGGGCAGCGGTTCCAGCACCCGTGCGGCCTCTCGACCGGCGGTACCGGCCGCGGCGATGGTGCGGGCGCCGCCGAGGGCCTCGACGAGCCTGCTGGCGATGGCCGCTTGGGCGCGCTGGTAGCGGCTGACGCAGTCGGAGGAGGCGCGGGCGAAGGTGCGCAGCAGCAGGACGAGTACCGGGCCTCCGGCGAGGAAGACGGCCGCCAGCCAGGGATCGATGAGGGTGAGCGCCACCAGTGCGCCCACCGGTGTGATCAAGGTGGTGACCAGGGAGGCGGTGGCGGTGGCCGCGGTACCCGCGGTGGCGGCGTTGCCGGTGCAGCGGGCGGCCAGGTCACCGGGGGTGAACCGGGCGGCGGCGTACGGCCCGACGCCCAGGATGCGGTGCAGCAGGCGGTCGCGCAGCCATGCCGTGGTCTTCGCGTCGGTGGTACCGGACAGCAGGGTCTGCGCCGCGTCGAGCGCCACGGAGGCGCCGACCAGCGCCGCGCACAGCAGCATCAAATGCGGCGCCGCGCGGTGCCGCAGGAGGAGGTCGAGGGTGTGGCCGAGGGCGGTGGGCAGCAGTAGCGCGGCGGCGGAACCGGCGGCGCTGGTGAGACAGAGGAACACGGTGCGCCGCGCGCTGTGCCGCAGGGCGGCCAGCAGCAGGCGGTCTTCGGTGCGCACGGTCACGTCCTCCCGGGACGGGGTGGCCCCGGAGCGGGTCGACGCCGCCCCGGGGCCACAGGTCTGACGTAGCGTCAGACGCAGAGCGAGACGCTGGCCACGCTGTCGCACAGCAGCAGGCTGAGCTCGCTGCCGCCGCCGTGACCCTCGTGCTCGGGGGTGTCCATGTTCTGCAGGTCAAGGAGAGCCATGATCTGTCCTTTCTGGAGAATCGTCCGCGATTTTCGTGGGGACGGGGATCAAACGGAACTAGCGGGATGTCCCGCTACGACCCCTGAACAGGGGTCGGACTGTGGTCCGGCCGCGCCGATGGCGGCAGGAAGGGGAGCCCAACGGGCTCGTGGTGGGCCGCGGCGAGCGCCAGCAGACAGCCCGCGGTGCCGGTACCGAGGTCCATCGACAGCCGCATCATCTGCTCGCCGGGAAAGGCGAGTTGGCCGCGGTAGGACATCGCGTACCAGTCGAGACCGGCGATCTGCGCGTCCAGTTGGGCGGTGGCGTCGGACTGCGGTGTGGTGGTCCGGCTCAGGTGTAGCACCATGCCCGCGCGGCCGCGGAACAGGCCGGGTTGGGCGTAGAAGCGGGAGTACGCGGCGGGCAGGATGGCGGCCCTGGCGCGCTCGAACTCCGGGTCGGCACGGTGCGCCAGGTAGTCGTCCAGCACCATGGCGATGCCCACGCTCCCGACGCCGACGTACGGCAGGGTGCGGACGCCGTCGGCCACCACCAGGGTGCCGTCGGCGCGTTCCACGCATCCCGCGAGGTCGGCGCGGAGTGCGGCGGCGGCCTGGTCGAGCAGCGCCTTGTCGCCGGTGCGCTCGTAGAGCCGCAGGAACAGCAGCGCGGGGCCGGTGTGGCCGTGCAGCAGTCCGGGGTGGCGCGGCGCCTTGCCGACCCTTTCGGCGGCGAGTCGCGCGGCGTCCACGGCATGCGTACGCAGTGCCGGATCGCCGGTGGTGTGCGCGAAGTGGTCGAGTACCAGGCCGACTCCGGCCAGGCCGCCGTACAGCGCGGGGCCGAGGCGCTGCCACTGCTCGGTCAGTACCCGCTCGGTGAGGTCGAGCGCCGCTTCGGTGTGGCCGAGCCGGTCGAGTACGTAGGCGACGCCGAGCAGGCCGTCGTACAGGCCGGGTGGGGTGCCGTGCGGGGGCGCCGCGGCCTGGCGCAGCAGCCACTGCTCGCCCTCCGGGTAGCGGTCGCAGCCGGTTTCGGCGAGCGCGTACAGCACACCGGCCGCGCCGTGCGCCAGGCCGAGACCGCCGCCGCTGGTGAATTGGGCGATGTCACCCGGGAAGAGCCGGTCGTCACGGTCCGGGGTGGCCGAGGAGAGGATCGCGGCAGTCATCGACTCACGGCTGCGCGGCCAGTCGGCCACCGCCACCGGGACGGGATGGGGCGCGGCCGGGGACGGCCGGTCGCGGCCCACGATCTCGGTGACCGCCTCGTCGAGGAACTCCGTTGGCAGATCGGGGAACTGACCGGCGACGGTACGCGCGAGGTGTGCGGCCTTGGCGCGGTCGATGGCCAGCAGGGTGGTCAGCGGGATGAACAGGGCCAGCCGCAGGCAGGCCAGGGCGTAGTGGTCGATGGCGAAACCGGTGCGGTCGGCGGGGGCGACGAAGCCGGGGTGGGCGACGATCTGGCGCCGGTGCTCGTCGATGTGGGCGGCGGCTTCGAAGTCCAGGAGCTGCACGGACTGTTCGTCGGGGCTGACCATGATGTTGAACATGTGCAGGTCGTTGAAGACCACGCCGCGGCTGTGCACGGCGGCGACCGCCTCCTCCACCAGGCGGTGCACGCGCAGCGCCCAGCGGGTGTAGTCGGCGAGCGCGGCCGGGTCGGGCCGGGGGCCGAGCAGTGGATGGCGGGCGGCGAAGAAGGAGTTGAGGGTGCGGCCCGGTAGGTGGTCCATCACCAGGAAGCGGTGCTCGCCGAGGGTGAACCAGTCGCGTACGGCGGGTGCGACGCCCAGTCCCGCGACCTGTTCCAGTGCCTTCTTCTCGCGTTCGAGCCGGGTGACCGCGTCGGCGCCGTCGGCGGCGAGCCCGGCGTGCGGGCGGGCCTCCTTGAGCACCACCTGTTCGCCGGTCCTGGTGTCGGTGCCCCGGTAGACACCGCCGCCGTTGGAGAAGTGGAGGGCGCTTTCGATGCGGTACGGCAGGTCGCCGGTGGTGGTCGCGGCGCGGGCGGCGAGCTGCGGTTCCAGGAAGGCGGGGAGCGTCACCCAGTCGGGGACCCGGAAGACCGGGTCCTTGGGGTCGGGCACGAGCTGCCCTTCCCGGTTCTCGATCGCCGGTACGAGGGCTCCGTCGGCGTCCGGGCAGTAGCGCGGCGCGAAGCCGCCGTACCGCACGTACAGCGGGCCGTCCTGCCACCGCAGGTCGGTGAGGATGTACGGGCCCGGCTCCCCCGCAAGCAGGCTCCCCAACTCGGCTAAGACCGCTTCGAGTTGGTCCTCGTCGGCCGGGTAGATGGTGACGAACTTGCCGCTGGTGGCGCGGGCGGCGTACTTGGAGTTGCGCAGGAACAGTTGCTGTCCGCTGGGTATGAACTTGAACGGGATGGCTCTGGGGACGCAGTACTCCCAGACCTTGGCGGCGGTCTTCTCCGCGTTGTCCAGGCAGGCCGAGACGTGGATCTTCCAGCCCTGCGCGGGGAGTTCGGCGTCCTGCGGGGTGAGGTGGTACCAGTCGCCGTGGAACGTCCCGCGCCAGCCGGACGGTACCGGGCGCTGCGCGGGATCGAAGCGTACGGCGGCCTGGGCGCTGGGGGCGGCCAGGCGGGCGGTAGTCTCATAGAAGTGCCTGTCGGCGAGACAGAAGACCTCGTACCGCTTGTCCATCGCTCTCCCTTGGTCAGCGTGGGGTTGAGGTTTCCACTCGGACCAAGGACAGAACAGTCACGTCTGTCACGAAGCAACCGTGAGAAATGCACACCGCCTTCCGGCGGGGCCTTGAGGGCAAGCCCCCAAGGCCCCCGGGATTCCACGCTCACCCCCGAAGCCGCGGGGGGCTGGGAGCGGCCCCAGACACCCCGCGGGCATGAGGCTCGCGCCGAAGCTGCCGGGGGCTGGGGGCTTGTCCCCAGGGAGAATCGGCCGCGGCGGCGAGCGACCACCATGGTGTGGACCGGCGGTCTGCTCCCCCGCGACCCGGTACGGCTACTCCTCCGGCGGAAAGACCGGCTCACCGCTTCCGGCGAGCCGGATGGTGATCGCCTCGACCGGGCAGCCTTCGGCTGCCGCCAGCACCGCCGCGTCCGCGTCGGCCTCCGACGCCACCGGATGGGACTGCCGGGCGGAGTCAAGCGTGAACGCGGCGGGAGCCGTCCCGACGCACAGCCCCGAGCCGACGCACACCGAACGGTCGACCGCCACCTGCCAGCGCTGCCCCATCGACGCTCACCCCTGCCATCCGGCTGGAAGATGGATCATCTTGTGCTCCAGGTACTCCGAGTACCCCTCCGGCCCGAACTCCCGCCCAAGACCGGAGTCCTTGTAGCCGCCGAACGGACCCAGCATGTCGAGGCTGAAGGTGTTCACCGAGTAGGTACCGGTACGCACCCGGCGGGCGATGTCGATGCCGCGCTCCACATCCGCGGTCCACACACTGCCGGAAAGCCCGTAGTCGGAGTCGTTGGCGATCCGTACCGCTTCCTCCTCGTCCGCGTACGGCAGCAGGCAGACGACCGGCCCGAAGATCTCCTCGCGGGCGATCCGCATGGTGTTGCCGACCTCGCCGAACAGCGTCGGCTCAACGTACCAGCCGTGCTCCTGGGATGCCGGACGGCCGCCGCCGGTCAGTACCTTGGCGCCTTCCCGCTGGCCCAGCGCGATGTAGTCGAAGGACCGCTGCTGCTGGCGGCGGGCGACCAGGGGGCCGACCTGGGTGGCCGGGTCGAGCGGGTCGCCGACGACGAGCGCACCGGCCGCTGCCGCGAGGCGTTCGGCGATCTCGTCGTAGTGCTCGCGCGGCGCCAGGATCCTGGTCTGCGCCACGCACGCCTGCCCGTTGTTCATCCAGGCGTTGGGCACGATCCCGGCGACCGCCGCCGCGAGGTCCGCGTCGGGCAGGATGACGGCGGCGGACTTGCCGCCCAACTCCAGGGTGACCCGGGTGAGATGGCGGGCGGCGACCTCCATCACCCGCTTGCCCGCGGCGACGGATCCGGTGAAGGAGACCTTGTCGACACCGGGATGCCCGACGAGGTACTCGCTGACCTCTCGCTCGGCCGGGAGCACGGACAGCACGCCCTCCGGCAGCCCCGCCTCGGTGGCGACCTCCGCCAGCAGGTAGGCGTCCAGCGGCGATTCGGGCGACGGCTTGAGGATCGCCGTACAGCCGCTGAGCAGCGCCGGGGCCAGCTTGGCGGCGGCCACGAACTGCGGCACGTTCCACGGCACGACGGCGGCCACCACGCCGACCGGCTCCCGCCGCACCAGCAGCGGGCCAAGGGCGCCCGCCCGCCGCTCCTCGTAGCGGAAGTCACGGGCGACGTTGATCGCCGCGTCCCACACCATCACCGCGCCGAGCGCCTGCGCCAGCACGCTCCATGAGTAAGGGGAGCCGTTCTGCGCGCTGATGGTCCGGGCGAACTCCTCGTGCCGCGCGGCGATCGCGTCCTTGATCCGGGTCACCACGGCGATCCGCTCGGCCAACGGCGTCCGCGGCCACTCCCCCTCGTCGAACGCCCACCGCGCGACGGCGACCGCCCGGTCGACGTCGCCCCGCGAGGCGTGCGGAACGCGACCGATGGGCTGCTCGGTGTGCGGCGAGACCACTTCGATGACTCCCGCGCCCAACGGGTCAACCCACTTGCCGCCGATGAACAGTTGACCGTGCTCTGTGAGGTCGGTCATGAGCTGCACCCCTCCGCGCCTGACCTGACGGTGTTTCAGGCTTGGTTACCAGTTCCGGCCGAAGGAGTCCACGGCGGCTTTCCCGCCGTGGCCGACGGGGGCACGGCGCGGCGGCTTGCCAGGTGGATGCCTGCGACCACCTGGCAGACGAGGTGCACGCGTCCGTGCGGCGTTCCTCGTAGTGCGTTCCGCCGTGGGGTCGCTGAAACGAGTTCTAGTTACAGTGGACCCCATGGTGACCGACCACGGTGGCGGAGTGTGGAGCATCCGCGTGCCCATACCGGACAACCCGCTTGGCCACACGCTCGTCTACCTGCTCGACACCGATCGTGGGCCGGTACTGATCGACACCGGGTGGGATGACCCGGATTCCTGGGACACGCTCGTGAACGGGCTTGCCGGGTGCGGGACTTCGGTCGGTGAGGTGTACGGCGTGCTGCTCACGCATCACCACCCGGATCACCACGGGCTGTCCGGCCGCGTGCGGGAGGCGTCGGGTGCGTGGCTGGCGATGCACGCGGCGGACGCCGAAGTCGTGCGGCGGACCCGTCAGGCGCCGCCGGAGTTGTGGCTGGACTACCTCATCGGCAAGCTGGCCGCGGCGGGCGCTCCCGACGAGCACATCGCGCCGCTGCGCGGCGCGCGGGCCGCCGGGCGGGGGCGGGTGCTGCCGGGGGGCCGTCCCGCGCTGCCGGACCGGGAGATCGTGCCCGGGGAGTTGGCGGACGTGCCGGGGCGGCGGCTGCGGGCGGTATGGACGCCGGGGCACACGCCCGGGCATGTGTGCCTGCACCTGGAGGAGGGGCGGCGGCTGTTCTCCGGTGACCACTTGCTGCCGGGCATCACCCCGCACATCGGGCTGTACGAGGACCCCGGGACGATCACCGATCCCCTCGGCGACTACCTCGACTCGCTGGAGCGGATCGCGCGGCTCGACCCGGCCGAGGTACTGCCCGCACACCAGCACGCCTTCGCCGGGGCGCCGCACCGGGTGCGGGAGTTGCTGGCGCACCACGCGGCGCGGCTCGCCGATCTGCGGGCGCTCATCGCCGCGCGGCCGTTGACCCCGTGGCAGCTCGCCCAGGCCATGCGGTGGAACCGGCCGTGGACCGAGCTTCCGTACCGCTCGCGCAACATCGCGGTGGCCGAGGCTGAAGCCCATCTGCGGCGGCTGGTCACAGCGGGCCTGGCGGAACCGGTCCCGGGCTCCCACCCGGTGAGGTACGCGGTGGCGTAGCGTCGCCGCCTCACGCACCCCCGCCCCACGCGCCCCCCGCCTCACCCGGGCCCGCCCACGGGTCCGCGTAAAGTAGGCGGGACAACTTCATCCGCGTACGAACGGGGAAAGCCGGTGCGATTCCGGCGCTGACCCGCAACCGTGATGCATCCGCTCAGCCGGAGCGCCCGTGCGTACGCGAGCGGCTCCCGGTGATCGCGCGATCACCGGCACCGTCGAGGTACGGAGCCGGAGCCCGGTGCCCGCGCGGGCACCGGGCTCCGGCTGCGCTCCGCTCACCGAAAGGCAACCGACTCATGGCCCCCTCACGCTGGCGTGCGGCCGCCGCCACCGCGCTGGCCGCCACCGCGCTCATCGGCGCGGCCGCGCCGTCCCCGTCGTCGTCCAGCCTGCCCGTCGGGCTGTACGGCGCCGCGGACCCCACGTACAACGGCGTGTGGCGGCAGTCCACCGCGCTGCTGGCGCTGAGCACGGTGAAGGTCACCCCGGCGAAGGAGGCCGTGGACTGGCTGGTCGGGCAGCAGTGCGCCGACGGCGGCTTCGCCACCTACCGCGCCAACCCGGACACGCGGTGCGCCCCGAAGAACGAGGACACCAACTCGACGGCCGTCGCCGTGCAGGCGCTGGCGGCCGTCGGCGGGCACGGGACCACCGTGAGCAAGGCGGTGCACTGGCTGAAGGCGATGCAGAACGCTGACGGCGGCTGGGGCTACCAGCCGGGCATGCCCAGCGACACCAACTCCACGGCCGTGGTGATCGGCGCGCTGGCCGCCCCCGGCGAGGACCTGGCGAGCGTGACCAGGGGCGGCAAGTCGCCCTACGACGCGCTGCTTTCGTTGCAGATCGGCTGCGGCACCAAGGACGCGCAGGACTCGCAGCGCGGAGCGTTCGCCTACCAGCCAGACAAGACGGGCGCGCTCACCCCCAACGACAAGGCGACCGCGGACGCGGCCTTCGCGGCGCTCGGCAAGGGGTACGTGATCGCCGCGCCCGCGAAGAACACCGACCCGAAGGGGTTTGACTGCTCCGCGGCGCAGAAGGCGAACGACCCGGCCACCGCCGCCGACGCCGCCTCCGCGTACCTCGCCGCCACCCTCTCCGCGAACGGCGACCACCTCGCCACCGCCCAGCCGGGCTCCACCCAGAAGACCCCGGACTACGGCACCACGGCCGACGCGGTGCTGGCGCTGGCCGCGGGCGACCACCTGGAGGCGGCGAAGAAGCCGTACACCTGGCTGACGAAGAACGCCGCGGGGTGGGCCAAGGGCGACCCGGCCGCGCTGGGTTCGCTGGTCCTGGCGTCCGCCGCGACCGGCGCCAACCCGCATGACTTCGCGGGCAACGACCTGGTGCAGCAGTTGGTCAACACCGGCCCGCGCCCTGAGCAGTCCCCGGCTCCGTCCTCTTCCGCCGACCACAAGGGCGACGGTGGCGGCTCGGCGTGGTGGATCGTGGGCGCCGGGCTGGTCGCGGGCATCGGCATCGGCTGGGCGTTCAGCATGCGCAACAAGAAGCAGGTCTGATGCGAGGACTGCTTGCCGCCGCGCTGTTGGCGGCGACGGTGCTGTTCGCCGCGCCCCCGGCCCAGGCGGAGGGCTACCGGTACTGGTCGTTCTGGGAGCGCGACGCGGACTCCTGGTCGTACGCGCGGACCGGGCCCGCGATGACCAAGCCGTCCGACGGCGACGTCGAGGGCTGGCGGTTCGCGGTCAGCGCGGACTCTGCCAGCGCGCAAAGGCCGCGTGGCGGTGCGCAGTTCGACACGATCTGCGCCAACACCGAGACCACGCCCGGGATGAAGCGGGTCGCGCTGGTGCTGGACTTCGGCACCGCGGCCGACGCGCCGAACGGTGCCACTCCGCCGCCCGCGCACACCGCGTGTGCCCAGGTGGCTCAGGACGCCACCGCCGCCGACGCGTTGGCCGCGGTGGCCAAGCCGCTGCGTTACAACTCGGCCGGGTTGGTGTGCGCGATCACCGGCTACCCGCAGTCGGGCTGCGGTGAGCAGGTCGGCTCCGCCCCGGAGCGCAGCCCGTCGCCGTCGGCCGCCGCACGGCCGAAGGCGTCCGGTGGCGGTCCGTCGCTCGGCCTGTTCGCGGGCGTCGCGGTGGTCGCCGCACTGGGCGCGGGCGCGCTGTGGCAGTCCCGTAGGCGGCGGTCCGGGTGACGGGGCCGCGCGGCTGGTTGCGGCAGCCGGCGGCCACCCGTTCCAACGCGCTGCACGCGGGCGCGTGGTGGCTGTGGGCGCTGGGTCTGGCCACGGCCGCGTCGCGCACCAGCAATCCGCTGCTGCTCCTGCTGCTGGTCGCGGTGGCGGGCTATGTGGTGGCGGCCCGTAGGACCGACGCGCCATGGGGCCGTTCCTATGGCGCGTTCCTCAAACTCGGGCTGCTGGTGCTGATGTTGCGGGTGGTCTTCGCGGTCCTGCTCGGCTCGCCGATACCGGGCACCCATGTGCTGTTCCGGCTGCCGGAGGTGCCGTTGCCGCAGTGGGCGCAGGGGGTGCGGCTCGGTGGGCCGGTGCGGGCCGAGCAGGTGCTGTTCGCGCTGTGCGACGGGTTGAAGCTGGCCACCCTGCTGGTGTGCGTGGGCGCGGCCAACGCGCTGGCCAACCCGGCGCGGCTGCTGAGGTCGCTGCCCGCGGCGCTGTACGAGGCGGGGGTCGCGGTGGTGGTGGCCATGACGTTCGCCCCGAACCTGGTGGCCGATGTGCAGCGGCTGCGCGCCGCACGGCGGATGCGCGGTCGGGCCGACCGGGGCTTCAGGGCGCTGCTCCAGGTGGGACTGCCGGTGCTGGAGGGCGCGTTGGAGCGCTCGGTGGCGCTGGCAGCGGCGATGGACGCACGCGGCTACGGCCGTACCGCCGAAGTCCCGCCGCGGGTACGTCGGTTGACCGCGGCGCTGACGCTGGGCGGACTGCTCGGGGTGTGCGCCGGGACGTACGGGCTGCTGGCGGCGCGGGGCGTGGGCTTCGGGGTGCCGGTGCTGGCGCTGGGCCTGCTGGCGGCGCTGGCCGGGCTGTGGCTGGGCGGCCGCCGCAGCGTACGCACCCGGTACCGGCCGGACCGCTGGGGCGCCCGGGCCTGGCTGGTCACCGCCTCCGGGGTGGCCGTCGCCGCCCTGCTGAGCCATGCCGCGGCCAGTGACCCGGCCGCGCTGAACCCGCCAGTGGTGCCGCTGAGCGCGCCGACGCTGCCGTTGTGGCCCGCGGCGGCGGTGCTGCTGGGGCTGCTGCCCGCCGTCGTGGCACCGGCACCGCCGAGATCCGACTCGAAGGGAGCCGAGCGGTGATCCGCTTCGACCACGTCTGCGTCAGCTACCCGGACGCGGCCGAACCCGCGCTGCGCGCTGTGGACTTCACCGTTCCGGAGGGCGAACTGTGCCTGCTGGTCGGCCCGTCGGGTGTCGGCAAGTCGACACTGTTGGGCGCGGTCAGCGGTCTGGTGCCGCACTTCACCGGCGGCACGCTGCACGGCCGGGTCACCGTGGCGGGCCGGGACACCCGCACCCACCGGCCGCGTGAACTCGCCGACGTGGTGGGCACGGTGGGCCAGGACCCACTCGCGCACTTCGTCACCGACACCGTGGAGGACGAACTCGCCTACGGCATGGAGTCGTTGGGGCTGCCGTCCGATGTGATGCGGCGCCGGGTGGAGGAGACGCTGGACCTGCTGGGCCTGGCGGAGCTGCGGGACCGGCCCATCGCCACGCTCTCCGGCGGCCAGCGGCAGCGGGTGGCGATCGGCTCGGTGCTCACCGTGCATCCGAAGGTGCTGGTGCTGGACGAGCCCACCTCCGCGCTCGACCCCGCGGCGGCCGAGGAGGTGCTGGCCGTGCTGCAGCGGCTGGTGCACGACCTGGGCACCACGGTGCTGCTCGCCGAGCACCGGCTGGAGCGGGTGGTGCAGTACGCGGATCAGGTGGTGCTGCTGCCCGGGCCGGGGGTGCCGCCGGTGGCCGGGGATCCGGCCGGGATCATGGCGGTCTCGCCGGTGTTTCCGCCGGTCGTCGGCCTGGGCAGGCTGGCGGGCTGGTCACCGCTGCCGCTGTCGGTGCGGGACGCCCGGCGGGCGGCGCGGCCGCTGCGGGAGCGGCTGGCGGACCGCGGGCCGGTGCCGGTGGTGCCGCCGCAGAAGACGGCACCGGTCGCCGAGGTGTCGGGACTTTCGGTGCGGCGCGGGCGGATCGAGGCGCTGCACGGGGTGGAGCTGACGGTACGGGCGGGCGAGACGGTGGCGTTGATGGGCCGCAACGGGGCGGGAAAGTCCACCCTGCTGGGCACGCTCACCGGTCTGCACGAGCCCGCCCGCGGTACCGTGCGGGTCGGCGGGGCGGTGCCGCACCGCACGGCGCCGCGCGAACTGGTGCGCCGGGTCGGCCTAGTGCCGCAGGAGCCGCGCGACCTGCTGTACGCGGACACGGTCGCCGCCGAGTGCCTGGCCGCCGACCAGGACGCGGGCGCAGCACCGGGCGCCTGCCGGGCGCTGGTCACCGAACTGCTGCCGGGCGTACCGGACCAGACGCATCCGCGTGACCTGTCCGAGGGCCAGCGGCTGGCGCTGGCGCTGGCCGTCGTACTGACCGCCCGACCGCCGCTGCTGCTGCTCGACGAGCCGACCCGGGGGCTGGACTACGCGGCCAAGTCCCGGCTGGTGACCCGGTTGCGGGCACTGGCGGCGGACGGCCATGCGATCGTACTGGCCACGCATGACGTGGAGTTGGCGGCGGAGCTGGCACACCGGGTGGTGGTACTCGCCGACGGTGAGGTGGTCGCCGACGGCCGCACCGCGGAGGTGGTGGTCTCCTCGCCCGCCTTCGCCCCGCAGGTGGCGAAGGTCCTCCAGCCCGGGCCGTGGCTGACGGTCCCGCAGGTCGCGGCGGCGCTGGCGGACGAGGCGCGGGCATGAGGCGCGCTGATCGTGTGCGGCCGGTTCGGCTCGGTCCGCGGTCGGCGGTGGCGCTCGCCTTGCTGTCGCTGATCGGTCTCGCCGCGTTCGGCTGGCCGCTGCTGGCCGACCCCGGCTCCGGGCTGGCGCACAGCGCGGACGCGCCCTTGCTGTTCGCCGGGCTGCTGCCGCTGCTGCTGGCGGTGGTGGTGGCCTCGATCGCGGACACCGGACTGGACGCGAAGGCGATCGCGATGCTCGGGGTGCTCGCGGCGGCGGGCGCGGCGCTGCGACCGCTGGGCGCGGGAACAGCGGGCATAGAGCCGATGTTCTTCCTGATCGTGCTGGCGGGCCGGGTGCTCGGCCCGGGCTTCGGCTTCGTGCTGGGCGCGGTGTCGATGTTCGCCTCCGCGCTGCTGACCGGCGGGGTGGGGCCGTGGCTGCCGTTCCAGATGCTCAGCATGGGCTGGGTGGGCATGGGCTCCGGCCTGCTGCCGCAACGCCCCGGCGGCCGGGGCGAGTTGGCGATGCTGGCGGGGTACGGGGTGGTGTCCTCGCTGGGCTACGGCACGATCATGAACCTCCAGGGCTGGCCGTACATCAGCGGCCTGTCGTCGGGCATCGGCTACGTACCGGGCGCCGCGCTCCCTGAGAACCTCGCGCACTTCGCGGCGTACTGCCTCGCCACGTCCCTGGGTTGGGACCTGCCACGGGCGGCGGTCACCGCCGCACTGACACTCACCCTGGGCACCGCCGTCCTGAGGGCCCTACGCCGCGCCACCCGCCGAGCGGCGTTCGAGGCTCCGGTGGCGTTCACCGAGGGTGATGGGCCGACGCTATGATTCCCCGTCGTTCGAATCGAGCAGGGGGAATCCGATGTCCGCGGCTGGAGCGTCCGTGCGGGAGCGCGCCGCCAGAAGCCAGTTGGCGCCCGGAGAGCAACTGCTCTCCTACGCCCTCGTCGTTCCGGTGAAGAACGCGCGAGGCGTGAGCGTGAACGTCGGCGGCATGGTCGGCAACGCCATCATGCGCAACGTCGGCGCCCAAGGCGGCGGCCACGGCAGCATCGCCGCCTCCTGCCCGGACGTCTCACGCGGTCTGGTCCTGCGCGTCACCACCCAACGCGTGGGGCTGGTGAACAACCTGGACGGCACCCCGGTCTGGGAGATTCCCCGGAACTGGGTCGCCCGCGTGGAACGCAGGCCCCGCCTCCAGCTCATGGCCCGCTTCCGGGTCCACTACGCGGACGGCTCCTGGCTGGCGTTCATGACGTTCCGACGCCGCACCATCGAGTCGTTCCGGGCAGTGCTGGGCGGGTAGCGCGGCAGGCTTGGATTCAACGTTTCGCCCACCCGACTACCGTCGGCCGTTCGCTTGCGTTGCGCACGGTCGGTCGCGGGTCGGGGGTGCCCTGCCGCGGCTCGCGCCATGAAGGCGGCCCTCACCTATACCCGTGGCCAGAGATGGGGATGCGGGTACCGTGACCGGGGGCATCCCAGGGAGAACAGCGGGAGAACAGCATGACGGCGCACCCTGCCGAGCCTGATGGGCCGCTCATCCCCAGACCTGAGAAGACATTCCCAGCCCTCCGGGCCGCCCTCGCCCAGGTGGCGCCGTCCCGACTGCCGGAGATGACGGCTGAGCGTGACACGGTCTTCACGATGGCCACGCAGCACAACAGCTTCGGCCCCATCGCCATGTTCCAGCTCAAATGGGCGACCGTGATCGAAATCGAACGGTTCCCAGGCATCGCCCAGCGGTTCCATGCGGCGGAGCAGGCCGCTCAGGGCGCGGAGGACCGCGAGGCACTTGATCACGCCATGTGTGAGATCCGGGAGATCATGGACCACGCACGGG
The DNA here is from genome assembly GCF_024436055.1 of Streptantibioticus rubrisoli. GTDB lineage: Bacteria > Actinomycetota > Actinomycetes > Streptomycetales > Streptomycetaceae > Streptantibioticus_A > Streptantibioticus_A rubrisoli. Next base: position 24,789 of record NZ_JANFNH010000065.1, read on the forward strand.
CACAGGTCGCCGGTGAGTGACTGGGCCTGGGAGTACTTCCCGGACGCGCAGCATGTCACCGGCGATACCCCGAACCTCGCTCTCATCGCCCAGATCGAGGAGCGCGCGGACGTATTCGGCTGCCGCCGCGCGGCGTACTAGCCCCGCCCGCGCGGGGCGCGGCCATTAGCCGCGCCCCGGTCGGGCTGGCGGGCTCAGAGTCGCTGGATGATCGTCCCCGTCGCCAGCGCGCCGCCCGCGCACATGGTGATCAGGGCGAACTCCCGGTCCGTGCGCTCCAGTTCATGGAGCGCGGTGGTGATCAACCGCGCTCCCGTGGCGCCCACCGGGTGGCCCAGCGCGATCGCGCCGCCGTTGACGTTGACCTTGTCCATGTCGGCGTCGAAGACCTGGGCCCAGCTCAACACCACCGACGCGAAGGCCTCGTTGATCTCGACCAAGTCGATGTCCCGCAGCGTCATGCCCGCCTTGCCCAGCACCGCCCGGGTGGCGTCGATCGGGCCGTCGAGGTGGAAGTGCGGATCGGCGCCGACCAGGGCCTGGGCCACGATCCTGGCCCGGGGCCTGAGCCGCAGTGCCCGGGCCATCCGCTTGCTCGCCCACATCACCGCCGCCGCGCCGTCGGAGATCTGCGAGGAGTTGCCCGCGGTGTGCACCGCGGTCGGCATGACCGGCTTCAGGCCCGCCAGCGCCTCCGCGCTGGTGTCGCGCAGCCCCTCGTCCCGGTCGACCAGCCGCCACATGCCGCCGCCCGCGAGCTGCTCCTCCTCGGTCGTCGGTACCTGGACGGGATAGGTCTCCCGCTTGAAGCGCTCCTCCGCCCATGCGGTGGCCGCCCGCCGCTGGGACAGCAGGCCCAGCGCGTCCACCCGCTCACGGGTCAACCCGCGCCGTTTCGCGATGCGTTCGGCCGCCTGGAACTGGCTGGGCAGGTCGACGTTCCACTCGTCGGGGAACGGCCTGCCGGGCCCGTGCTTGGAGGCGCTGCCGAGCGGAACCCGGGACATCGCCTCCACCCCGCAGCCGATGCCGATGTCGATGACCCCGCCTGCGATCATGTTGGCCACCATGTGGTTGGCCTGCTGGGAGGAGCCGCACTGGCAGTCCACGGTGGTGGCCGCCGTCTCGTACGGCAGCCCCATCGCCAGCCATGCGGTACGGGCCGGGTTCATCGACTGCTCCCCGGCGTGGGTGACGGTTCCGCCGACGATCTGCTCGACGCAGTCGGGCTGGATACCGGTGCGGGCCAGGAGTTCGCGATAGGTCTCGCCCAGCAGATAGGCGGGGTGGAGATTGCTCAGCGCGCCGCCGCGCTTTCCTATGGGGGTGCGTACTGCCTCGACGATGACGGGTTCAGCGGCCATGAATCTCGTCCTCTCCTCGGCTCCGGGCGTCCCGGCGCCCGGAACCCACGGCGGAACTAGTACGCGTTCCAGTTCTCCTCGCAGTTGTATTACCGGGGGTACGGGGGCGCAAGGGGTGACGCAGGCCAACGAGTGCTCATGGCGGGTAACGGATGGCGCGGAGTCCCTTGCCAGTTGACGCGACCGTCACTAGCTTCGACAGCCTACCTGACGAGCCGTCAGTTACCCGGAGTCGCCGATGCCCTGCCCCGCGCTGCCCGATGGCTTTGACTTCACCGACCCCGACCTCTACCACCAGCGGGTCCCGCTGCCCGAACTCGCCGAACTGCGCGGCACCGCACCGGTGTGGTGGAACGCCCAGCCGCACAACATCGCGGGCTTCGGCGACGACGGCTACTGGGTCGTCACCCGGCACCAGGACGTCAAGGAGGTCTCCACCAACCCGGAGGTCTTCTCCTCCAACCGCAACACCGCGATCATCCGGTTCAACGAGTCGATGACCCGCGACCAGATAGACGTCCAGAAGCTGATCATGCTGAACATGGACCCCCCGGAGCACACCAGGGTCCGCCAGATCGTCCAGCGCGGCTTCACTCCACGGGCGATACGCGCCCTGGAGGACACGCTGCGCGAGCGGGCGCGAAGGATCGTGGCCAGGGCCAAGGCGGCCGGAAGCGGCGACTTCGTCACCGACATCGCGGTGGAGCTGCCGCTCCAGGCCATCGCCGAGCTCATCGGCATACCCCAGGAGGACCGCGCCAGGATCTTCGACTGGTCGAACAAGATGATCGGCTACGACGATCCGGAACTGGCCATCACCGAGGAGATCGGCCGCGACTCCGCACTGGAGTTGATCTCGTACTCGATGAACCTCGCCGCCGCCCGCAAGGAGTGCCCGGCCAAGGACATCGTCAGCGCGCTGGTCGCCGCGGAGGACGAGGGCAACCTGGGCACCGACGAGTTCGGCTTCTTCGTGCTGCTGCTCGCGGTGGCCGGAAACGAGACCACCCGCAACGCCATCACCCACGGCATGCACGCCCTGCTCACCCACCCCGAGCAGTGGGCGCTCTACAAGAGCGAGCGCCCCAGGAGCGCCGCCGACGAGATCGTGCGCTGGGCCACGCCCGTGGTGTCGTTCCAGCGCACCGCCACCTGCGACACCGCGCTCGGCGGCCAGGAGATCAAACGCGGCCAGCGGGTGGGCATCTTCTACTCGTCGGCCAACAACGACCCGCAAGTGTTCGACGCGCCCGAGCGCTTCGACATCACCCGCGACCCCAATCCACACCTCGGCTTCGGCGGCGGTGGGCCGCACTTCTGTCTCGGGGCCAACCTCGCCCGGCTGGAGATCGACCTGATCTTCAACGCCATCGCGGACGCCGCCCCCGGCATCCAGCTGGTCGGCGAGCCACGACGGCTGCGCTCCGCCTGGCTCAACGGAGTCAAGGAGCTGCGTGTGACCTACACGTAACCGACCGCGATGTAAATCCGGAATGCCCGACATAAAGAGGTGACAAAGCTCACCGAAAGATCATCGATCGGTCGCCCGGCCGCTCGGCGTTTCCGCAGTTCGGAGCGGTGTTTCCGTAAACATCACAGCGCAGGGCGGTACATCCGCCGCTCTGTCGGCACTGTCTAAGGTCGAATCCGGCCATTTCCGAGACACGCGGTCCCACCCGGTCTCGGAACCCCGAGACAGGAAGCAGGCAGTCAGCGTGACCACGGCCACCCGATATCGACATTCCGACACGGAAGCGGCCACACGCCCCCGCGGCTCCCAGGACGTGACCGACGTGACCGTCGTCGACCAGCGGATGGTCAAGCGGGCGGTCAGCGCCGCCGCGCTGGGCAACGCCATGGAGTGGTTCGACTTCGGTGTCTACAGCTACATCGCGGTCACCCTCGGCGAGGTCTTCTTCCCCTCAAGCAGCTCCACGGCCCAACTGCTGTCCACCTTCGGCGCGTTCGCCGCGGCGTTCCTCGTCCGCCCCATCGGCGGCATGGTGTTCGGCCCGCTCGGCGACCGGATCGGTCGGCAGAAGGTGCTGGCCATCACCATGATCATGATGGCCGTGGGCACCTTCGCCATCGGCCTGATCCCGTCCTACGCCAGCATCGGCGTCGGCGCGCCGATCCTGCTGCTCGCCGCCCGGCTGGTGCAGGGCTTCTCCACCGGCGGTGAGTACGGTGGCGCGTCCACCTTCATCGCCGAGTACTCGCCCGACAAGCGGCGCGGGTTCCTCGGCAGTTGGCTGGAGTTCGGCACGCTGGTCGGCTACGTGGCGGGCGCGGGGCTCGTGGCCGTGCTGACCGGGCTGCTCAGCCACGGCCAACTGCTCTCCTGGGGCTGGCGGGTTCCGTTCCTGATCGCCGGTCCGCTGGGACTGATCGGTCTGTACCTGCGACTGCGGCTCGAAGAGACGCCCGCCTTCGCGCAGTTGGAGCAGCAGGCCCGGGCCAAGCAGACCGAGCAGCAGGGCTCCACTCTGCGGGAGATCCTGGTCGGGCAGTGGCGCGCGATGCTGCTGTGCGTGGCGCTCGTGCTGGTGTTCAACGTCACCGACTACATGCTGCTGTCGTACATGCCCAGTTACCTCTCCGGGCAGCTGCACTACGACGCCAGCCACGGGCTGGTGGCGGTGCTGGTCGTGATGGTGCTGATGATGGCGGTGCAGCCGTTCGCCGGGAAGCTGTCCGACCGCTTCGGGCGGCGGCCGGTGATCGGAGCGGGCTGCCTCGGCTTCCTCGTACTGTCCGTCCCGGCGCTGCTGTTGATCCGGCAGGGCAGCCTGCTGGGCGTGTACGTGGGCATGACCGCGCTCGGCCTGCTGCTGGTGTGCTTCACCGGTGCGATGCCCGCGGCGCTGCCCGCGCTGTTCCCGACCCGCATGCGGTACGGGGCGCTGTCGATCGGCTTCAACATCTCCGTCTCGCTGTTCGGCGGTACGACGCCGCTCGTCGTGACGGCGCTGATCAGCGCCACCGGTAACGGGATGATGCCCGCGTACTACATGATGGCCGCCGCGGTGATCGGCGGGATCGCGGTGCTGTGCATGCCGGAGACGGCCCGCAAGCCGCTGCCGGGCTCGCCTCCGGCGGTGGCCACCCGGGCCGAGGCGGACGCGCTGCGCGCGGGGCGGTAGCGCCTTCGGGGGTACGGCAGGGGTTCTCCGGCCGCGAAGGCGAGCGACCACGTCGGTCCAGACCGGCGGTACCAACCAACCGCGAACGATGGGGTGTTACGACGCCGGTCGTCCGGCGTCCGGAGCGGACGGACGATCGCGATCGTCCCCGCACAGCTGGCCGCTCAACCTCCTCAGCAGGTCGTGCAGATCGTCCGTGGTGTGGCGGGGGTCCCACCAGTCGCCGAGGAGTTCGGCCAGCACCTGCGTACGGGCCTCCACCAGGCGGGCGGCGACCCTGCGCCCCTCGGAGGTGAGTACCAGTACCAGCCCCTCGCGGCGGGTCAACCGCCGCAACTCCGTCTCGGCCGCGGCCTGGTACACGATGTGCGGCGGAACGGTGGTCCGTTCCGCCAGCAGTTGCGGCGCCGCCGACCCGTAACGGTTGATCCGCAACAGCAGCCAGCTGGAAGCCGGATGCAGATCCATCCCGGCCAGGTCGGTGATCTTCTGGTACAGGTCGCGGCGGCCCTCCTTGGTGCCCAGCGCCGACAGCGCGCGAGCCACCTCCTCACGCGAGGACCGCTCGACCGGGTTGGAGGCGTACGTCTCGCTGACGTCCGGCGCCCGTACCGAACCGCGCAGCGGCTGCTCCCTCAGGAACCACGCCAGTACGAAGGCCACCGCGGCCACCGGCACGGCGTACAGGAACACATCGGTGATCGCCCCCGAGTACGCGTGCAGCACCGCCGCCCTGGTGATGGACGGCAACGCGGTGATGCTGTGCGGATCGGCCTGGAGCAGCTTGGGGTTGAAGCCGGGCGGCACCGGCTTGCCGGCCAGCGCCGAACCCATCTTGTCGGCAAGCTCGTTGGCGAAGATGGTGCCGAAGATCGCCACGCCGAACGACGCGCCGATCGACCGGAAGAAGGTCGCCCCCGAGGTGGCCACGCCCAGATCCTGGTAACCGACCGCGTTCTGCACCACCAGCACCAGTACCTGCATCACCAGGCCGAGGCCGAAGCCGAAGACGAAGAAGTCCACGCTCATCATCAGGGTGCTGCTGAACTCGGTGAGCCGGTGCAGCAGGATCAGGCCGACGATGATCACGGCGGTGCCCGCGACCGGGAACACCTTGTACCGCCCGGTACGGCTGACGAGCTGGCCGGAGGCGGTGGAGGACAGCAGCATGCCGAAGACCATGGGCAGCATGTGCACACCGGAGAGCGTGGGGCTGACCCCGTGCACGACCTGCAGGAACGTCGGCAGGAAGGTCATCGTGCCGAACATCGCGAAGCCGATGACGAAACCGATGACCGAGCACAGCGAGAACGTCCCGATGCGGAACAGTCTCAGTGGGAGCACGGGTTCCGCCGCCTTGCGTTCGATGGCGACGAAGACCGCGAGCAGTACGGCACCGAGTACCGCGAGCCCGATGATCTGCGGCGATCCCCAGGCCCAGGTGGTGCCGCCGAGTGAGGCGACCAGGACCAGGCAGGTCGCCACCGCGGCGATGACGGCGGTGCCCGCGTAGTCGATGACGTGCTTGGTGCGGTGCCGTGGGATGTGCAGTACGGCGGCGATGACGGCGAGGGCGACGACGCCGATCGGCAGGTTGATGTAGAAGACCCAGCGCCAGCTGAGGTGGTCCACGAACAGTCCGCCGAGCAGCGGTCCGAGCACGCTGCTCGCACCGAACACCGCGCCGAACAGGCCCTGGTAGCGGCCACGGTCGCGGGGCGGCACGATGTCGCCGACGATCGCCATCGACAGCACGATCAACCCGCCGCCGCCCAGGCCCTGGAGGGCCCGGAAGCCGATCAACTGGCCGATGTTCTGGGCGAGTCCGCACAGCGCGGAACCGGCCAGGAAGATCACGATCGCGGTCTGGAACAGCTTCTTGCGCCCGTACTGGTCGCCGAGTTTGCCCCACAGCGGGGTGGCGGCGGTGGAGGCGAGCAGATAGGCGGTGACCACCCAGGACAGGTGCCGCATGCCGCCCAGGTCGCTGACGATGGTGGGCAGCGCGGTGGAGACGATGGTCTGGTCGAGCGCGGCCAGCAGCAGGCCCATGAGCAGGGCGCTCATCGCCACGAGGACGGTCCGCCGCTGCTGTCCGCCCGGCCCTTCGGCCGGGCGGTGGGCGGCCACGTTGGCGGTCGCCGCGTCGTCGTATGCCATCGACGCCTCCTCGCGGTGTCGCTATCGCCGTAGGGCTTCGCCCATCGTCACGCCGTTCGAACGCCCCCGCCTGTTGGGGCCGCCGGGGGGCGGGGGGCACGGCTCGGTTGGGGGGGCGGTGGCGCGGCTGGGTTCGGCGCCGCCGGTCTGCGCCGTGGTCGTTGCCCGCCGCTGCAGCGGATTGGGGAGCGGCGGGCCTTTCGGGCAGGCACCTGGCCGTGCGCTCCTCGGGGGTTTGGGGGC
>NZ_JANFNH010000066.1 GCF_024436055.1 Streptantibioticus rubrisoli
CCCTCATGCACCCCCCGCCCGCACCAACCCCGTCTCGTACGCCAGCACCACCGCCTGCACCCGATCCCGCAGATCCAGCTTGGTCAGGATCCGCCCCACATGCGTCTTGACCGTCGCCTCCGACAGCACCAACCGGTGGGCGATCTCCCCGTTGGACAGCCCCTGTGCCACCAACAGCAGCACCTCCCGCTCGCGCTCGGTGAGCCGGGACAGCTCAGCGCTGGTCGGCTGGTCCCCGCTGGGCGGCAGCATCGGCGCGAAGCGGTCCAGCAGCCGCCGGGTGGTGGACGGCGCGACCACCGCGTCGCCACTGTGCACCGCGCGGATCGCGGCGAGCAGTTCGGCGGGCGGCACATCCTTGAGCATGAACCCGCTCGCCCCGGCCTTGAGCGCGGCGAACGCGTACTCGTCCAAGTCGAAGGTGGTCAAGATCAGCACCCGCGGACCGCCCACGTCCGGGTGCCGGTCCGGACCGCCGCAGATCCTGCGGGTCGCCTCGACCCCGTCGAGCTTCGGCATCCGCACGTCCATCAGCACCACGTCGACGTCCGTGGTGCGCAGCACGTCCAGCGCCTCCGCGCCGTCGCCCGCCTCGGCGACCACCTCCATGTCCGGCTGCGCCTGCAACACCATGCGGAATCCGGTGCGCAGCAGCACCTGGTCGTCGACGAGCATGACCCGGATCGCCATTCCCTCAGCCCTCAATCCCTGTGCGTTGACCAAACTGACGTGTCGTCAGCTAGCTGGTTTGAGCGGCAGCTCCGCGCTGATCCGGAAGCCGCCGCCGGGCCGCGGCCCGGCGGACAGCGTGCCACCCACCATGGCGATCCGCTCCCGCATGCCGATCAGGCCCTGCCCGAGGCCGTCCGCGCCGCCCTCCTCGTACAGCTCGTGCTGCGCGCCGCGCCCGTCGTCCTCGATCAGCATCTTCAAATCGCTGTCACCGTAGGTGATGTGCACGGTTGCCCGGGCGTCCGGGCCGCCGTGCTTGCGGGTGTTGGTCAGCGCCTCCTGCACGATGCGGTACGCGGTCAGCTCGACCCCGCTGGACAGCGGCCGCGGGGTGCCGTCCACCTCGAAGTCCACCGGCAGGCCCGCGCCGCGCACCTGGTCTATGAGGTCGCCGAGCTGGTCCACACCGGGCTGCGGCACGTACTCGCCGCCGCTGTCGTCCGAGGCACGCAGCAGCCCGAGCAGGCGGCGCATCTCGGCCAGTGCCAGCCGCCCGGTCTGCGAGATGGTGGACAGCGCCTGCTTGGCCTGGTCCGGGGAGGTGTCCAGCACGTACGCGGCGCCGTCGGCCTGGACCACCATCACCGAGACGTTGTGCGCCACCACGTCGTGCAGCTCCCGGGCTATCCGGGCCCGCTCGGCGGCGACCGCGGCCTTCGCCTGCGCCTCGCGCTCCCGTTGCAGCCGCTCGGCCCGCTCCTCCAGCTGCGCGTAGTAGGCGCGGCGGGTGCGCAGACTGTCGCCGATCACCCAGGCCAGGAAGAAGGGAATGGTCATGAAGACCACGGCCAGGGCGATGTTGAACAGATGCCCGTTGTTCTCCGCACTGGTCGGCCAGCGCAGCTGGTACAGCCCAGCCGCGCTCAGCGACCCGACCAGCGCCAGCCTGCGCGCCCACTGGGCGCCCACCGAGGCGACCGTGTAGACGATCACCAGCATCGCGAAGTTGGCCAGTGAGGGGGTGAGGCTCAAGACCAGCTGCCCGATGCCGGTGATGATGGCCAGCAGCAGCATCTTCTCCGGCGCCCGCCGACGCAGCGCCACGACCAGGCACAGCGCCACCGCGGCCGGGAGCTCCAGCATGCGCGCGCCGCGCGTCCCCGACTCCGAGACGATCTGCAGCGCACCGAACCCGAACAGGACGAACGCCCAGAAGCTGTCGACCATGGTCGGGTGTCGGCGTAGGAAGTCGTAGAGGCGCTGCACGTAACCCAGCGTAGGCACGGGTCATACGTCATGGGGTCAACCGGTAGAGCGATCCTGGGCGGCACCCGCTACTCCGCAGGGTGGATGGCCGATCAAGCCACCGCCACCGCCTACGGTGGAGCGGTGACGACGCGGTGGCAGGGGTGGCGGCAGGCCACGGAGACGGCACTGTACGGACCGAACGGGTTCTTCCACCGGCCCGAGGGACCGGCGGGGCACTTCACCACGTCCGTGCACGCCTCACCGCTGTACGCCGCCGCCGTCGCGGAACTGCTGGCGCGGGTGGACCGGGCGCTGGGCGGCCCGCGCGAGCTGGCCCTGGTGGACGTCGGCGCCGGGCGCGGGGAACTGCTCACCGGTGTGCTGGAGCGCGTACCGGCCGGACTGGCCGGGCGGCTGACGCCCTACGCGGTGGAGCGCGCGGCGCGGCCGGAGGGCCTGGATCCGCGGATCCGCTGGTGCACGGAGCCGCCGCGCGGGGTGACCGGGCTGCTGTTCGCCAACGAGTGGCTGGACAACGTACCCGTCGAGGTGGCCGAGACCGACCAGCACGGGATGCCCCGCTACGTCCTGGTGCGCGCCGAGGACGGCGCGGAGCGGCACGGCGAGCCGGTGACCGGGGCGGACGCGGAGTGGCTCGACCACTGGTGGCCGATCTCGGGCGCGCCGGGCGCCCGGGCCGAGATCGGGCGCCCCCGGGACGCGGCGTGGGCGGAGGCGGTCGGCTCGCTGGCCCGCGGGCTCGCGGTGGCTGTCGACTACGCGCACCAGCGGGCCACCCGTCCGCCGTTCGGCACGCTGACCGGCCACCGCGCGGGACGGGCGGTGGATCCGGTGCCGGACGGCACCTGTGACCTGACCTCGCACGTGGCGCTGGACGCCTGCGCGGCGGCGGTGGGCGACGCCGCGTGCCTGCTGCTGTCCCAGCGGGACGCGCTGCGCGCCCTGGGGGTCGGCGGCACGCGGCCGCCGCTGTCCCAGGCGTCGAGCGATCCGGCGAGCTACGTGCGCGCGCTGGCCGCGGCCAGCCAGGCCGCGGAGCTGACCGCCGCGGGTGGGCTGGGTGATTTCGGCTGGCTGGTGCGGCCGGTGGGCATCGAGGTGGAGGCGGTTTTCACCGCCGCACCGGGCTCGTAGGAGACTGTCCCCATGACGGAGACGACGGTCGGCATCGGCGGCGCCGCGGAGGGCACCGACATGGTGCTCAACATCGGCCCCCAGCACCCCTCCACGCACGGCGTGCTACGGCTGCGGCTGGTCCTGGAGGGAGAGCGGATCAGCCACGCCGAACCGGTCATCGGCTACATGCACCGCGGCGCGGAGAAACTGTTCGAGGCGCGCGACTACCGCCAGATCATCATGCTCGCCAACCGGCACGACTGGCTGTCCGCGTTCTCCAACGAACTCGGCGTGGTCATGGCCGTCGAGCGGATGCTGGGCATGGAGGTGCCGGAGCGCGCGGTGTGGACCCGCACCCTGCTCGCCGAGTTGAACAGGGTGCTCAACCATCTGATGTTCCTCGGCTCGTACCCGCTCGAACTCGGCGGCATCACCCCCGTCTTCCACGCGTTCCGTGAGCGCGAGGAGTTGCAGAACGCCATGGAGGAGGTCTCCGGCGGCCGGATGCACTACATGTTCAACCGGGTCGGCGGCCTGAAGGAGGACCTGCCCAACGGCTGGCTCGGCCGGGCCCGCCAGGCGGTGGCCGACGTGCGCTCCCGGATGGACGTCTTCGACCGGCTGGTGCTAGGCAACGAGATCTTCCGCGGCCGCACCCGGGGGGTCGGCTTCCTCGCCCCGCAGACGGTGCACGCCTACGGGGTGAGCGGACCCCTCGCCCGCGCCTCCGGTGTCGACTTCGACCTGCGGCGGGACGAGCCGTACCTGGCCTACGGGGAGTTGACGGACACCCTCAAGGTGGTCACCAGGTCTGAGGGCGACTGCCTGGCGCGGTTCGAGTGCCTGCTGGAGCAGACCCACAACTCCCTTGACCTGGCGGACGCCTGCCTGGACCGGATCGCTGAGCTGCCGCCCGGGCCGATCAACCAGCGGCTGCCGAAGGTGCTCAAGGCCCCCGAGGGGCACACCTACGCCTGGACCGAGAACCCGCTCGGCATCAACGGCTACTACCTGGTGTCCAAGGGGGAGAAGACCCCTTACCGGCTGAAGCTGCGCTCGGCCTCGTACAACAACATCCAGGCACTGACCGAGCTGCTGCCGGGCACGCTGGTCGCCGACATGGTCGCGATCTTGGGCTCGATGTTCTTCGTGGTGGGGGACATTGACAAGTAGGCGACAAGTAGTCGGCGAAGACAAGCAGTCGACGAACAACGAAACGGCCCGGCGGACGCCGGGCCGTCGTGCGTGCGGATGACTACTGGGCGCGCAGGGCGCGTACGTCGATCTGCTCGGTCTCGTCGTGTGCGGTCAGGTCGATGACCTCCGGGTCGCCGTCCTTGCGCTGGCCCGCTTTGTGCTCGGCGTACGCCTCGTCGCCGATCACGTCGGCGAGGTCGCGGGCGGCCGGGGTCTTGTGCACGCCGAAGAAGTCGAAGCCGCCTTGTGGGCGCTTGGCCACGGCGCCGCGGGCCTGGGCGTACGGGAGTACGGCGGCCGAGGCCGGGACGAGACGCGGCTGTTCGGGCAGCGGCGCGTGCGCCTCGGCGGGGGTGGCCCGCCGCGGCACGGCCGGGGCGCGGTCCGCCGCCTTGGCGGCTTCGGCGGCTTCGGCCGCGGCGCGCTGGCGGGCGGCGTTGCGCTCGAAGTTGCGCAGCGCGTTGGCGGCCTTGAGGTATGCGGCCGGGGACACCGGGCTGCCGCCAGACGGTGTGGCGGAGGCGATGGCGCCGCGCGGTGCGGCGGCCTCGATCGCCAGCCTGCGGCGGGATTCCAGGGCGCGGGCCCGCTCGCTCTCGGCGGTGGCGTACCGGCGCAGCAGTTCCGCGTGCTCTCCGCGCAGGCGGGACAGCTCGCCGCGCTTGGCGCGCAGCGTGCTCTCCAGGCGGCGGCGGATTTCGCGGGACTCCTCCAGGTCGGTCTCCAGCTCGGCTATCCGCTCGTCGGTGCGCCATTCGTCGCGCAGCCGGGCGGCGGTCAGCTCGGCGACCCGCTTGCCCGCGGCGCGGTCCCAACTGCGCAGCAGAAACGCGCCGGTGCACGCGGCGGCAGCCGCCGCGCCGACGAGCGCACGCAGGACCACCGCATGATCACCGCTGGGACTGAACCAGGCACCGACCGCCAGGGCCGTAGCCGACCCGGCGACGGTCAACGGAGGAAGGAGCCTGTGCAGCGGCGGTGAATGGCGGTGTCGTCCACGTGGCATGGCTTGAAACTTAGCGCGCGAAAGGGGCCAGTGGGAGGGGACTGTCCGATTCGTCCCGTCCTGTTCTGTCACATATCGGATTGATCTTGCTCAACTCTTGATCAATCCCTTCGATTTGAGGTAGTCCGTGGCGACATCCGACGGCTTCTTCCGTTCCGCGTCCACCTGCTTGTCGAGCGCGGTCAGATCGGCGGTGGTGAGCACCTTCGTGAGCTTGTCCAACACCTCGGCGATCTGCGGTGATCCGGCGTGCTTGGCGTTCACCACCGGCAGCACGTTGTCGGCGTTCTGGAGCTTCTTGTCGTCCTGGAGCAGGACGAGGCCGAACTGGTCCAGGGTCGCGTCGGTGGTGGTGGTCAGCACCACCTGGTCGGTGCCGTCCTTGACCGCCTGCTTGGACTGCGGGGTGCCCACGCCCTTGGGGTCGATGCCGGTCACATCGATGCCGTAGGTCTGCTTCAGTCCCGGCTCGCAGAACGGCCGGTCCGGGCACTCGTCCCCGGCCGCCAGCTTCACCGGCAGCTTCGACCTGCCCAGGTCGCTCAGCGTCTTCAGATGGTGCTGGTCGGCGAAGGACTTGGTCACCGCGAACGCGTTCTGGTCCACCGCGTCGCCGACACCGAGCACCTTCAGCCCGCGCGGCTCGGCCAGCTTGGTCAGCGCGGCCACGGTGCCGGTCACGTCGGAGGAGGCGACCGGCTTGGCCTTCGCGCCGTTCATTTTGGCGTTGAGGAACTCTGCGAGCGTCGCCGCGTACTCCGGGACCACATCGATCTGGCCCTTCTCCAGGGCGGGTTCGTACAGCTCGCGGTTGTTCAGCGTCTGGACCGACGTGGCATATCCGGCGTCGCCGAGCACCTTCGCGTACAGCTGCGCCAGGACCGCGCTCTCGGTGAACCCGGCGGAGCCGATCACCAGCGAGCCCTTGCCCCCGGAACCACCGGACGACGAGCCGCCGCCCTGCTGCTCCAGACTCTTGCCACCGCAGGCGGACAGTCCCGCGGCCAGTACCACCACGGCCGAGGCCGCGCCGACGGCGCGTATGCCGCGCAGACCCTTGCTCATTCGGTTACCCATCTCCTAGGCGTTCCACGGGAGTTGACGGACCGGCGCACCGCACCGCGCCGGCGCCGCGACGGATCGGCGAACCGGGAGGCGACCGCGAACGCGCCCTCCACCAGCAGCGCGAGCACCGCGACCAGCAGCGCCCCCGCCACCACCTGTGCGGTGTCATAGCGGTTGAACCCGGCCGTGATCAGCCGCCCCAGACCGCCGCCACCCGGCAGCGCCGCGAGCGTGGCGGTGGCCACCACCTGGACCGCGGCGGTGCGCACTCCAGTCATGATCAGCGGGAAGGCCAGCGGGAGCTCCACCCGCAGCAGCAGTTGGCCGCCGGTCATCCCCATCCCGCGGGCGGACTCCACCACGTCCCGGTCGACCTCGCGCATCCCGACGTACGCGTTGGTCAGCACCGGCGGAACCGCGAACAGCACCAGCGCGATGATCGTCGGCCACTGCCCGTACCGCCCCAGCGGGCTGAGCACCAGCAGCACCAGCACCGCGAAAGTGGGCACCGCCCGCCCGGCGTTGGAGACGTTGACGGCCAGCGCGCCGCCCCGGCCGAGGTGACCCAGCAGCAGTCCGACCGGCAGCGCGATGGCGCAACTGATCGCCAGGCACACCACGGTGAGGTACAGGTGCTCCCCCAGCCGGTGCCAAACTCCGTCCGTACCTGCCCAGTTGGCACCGGTGGTCAGCCAGGTCCAGGCTCCGGTGACCGCGCCCATCACACCGCCGCCCTTCCGGCGCGCATCCATATTCGGCGCCCGGCACGCGCGGGCCGGCGTCCCCGCGTCCATGGGGTGAGCAGCCGCTGCGCGCCGAGCAGCAGCAGATCGGCGGCGATGGCCAACACCACGCAGATCGCCGAGGCGGTGAGCACCTGCGCCTTGAACAGGCTGTTCATTCCCTCGTAGATGAGGTTGCCCAGACCGCCGTAGCCGACTATGGCGCCGACCGTGGTGAGCGAGACGGCGGAGACGGTGGCTATCCGCAGCCCAGCCATCACCGCGGGCAGCGCCAACGGAAGCTCGATGCCGAACAGCAGCCGCAGCGGCCCGTACCCCATCCCGCGGGCCGCCTCCCGGGCGTCCTCGGGCACCGCATCGAGGCCCGCCAGTATGTTGCGCACCAGGATCGTCAGCGAGTACAGCACCAGGCCGGTGACCACCACCGCGGCCGAGACCCCGAAGACCGGCAGCAGCAGCGAGTACATCGCCAGCGACGGCACCGTGTAGAGCACCGTGGTGAAGCCCAGTACCGGACCCGCCGCCGGGCGCCAGCGCCGGGCCACCAGCGCCAGCGGAAAGGCCAGCAGCAGCCCGATCGCCACCGAGACGCCGGTGATCCACACGTGTTGCAGCGTGGCGTCGGTCAACTCCTGGGCGCGGGAGCGCACATACTCCCCGCAGATCCAGTCGTTCGCCGCCAAGCAGTCCGCACCGGCCATCTCGCTCACCTCCCCCGTCTAACCCGTGACGCGAGTGCGATGCCTGGTCCGAGTCGCTGGTTTCGCTCGACACCCGTTGCGCACGCACCGCGTTCGGTGTCTGACGACCCTAACCCGAGGCACTGACAACCGCCCGGGTCGTCACACGGCGGCAACGCCGCCTTCACAACCCGGGTGCGGTGTCAGCGGGGCGGGGTACGGTCGGGACACCGGCCATCGCGGCGACCACGAGCCGACCAATGAGGACGCATGATCCGATTCGAGCACGTCACCAAGGGATACCCGGACGGCACCGTCGCCGTCGACGACCTGTCCTTCGAGGTCGCAGAGGGCGAACTGGTCACGCTCGTCGGCCCCTCCGGCTGCGGCAAGACCACCACCATGAAGATGGTCAACCGGCTCATCGAGCCCACCAGTGGCCGGATATTCCTCGACGGTGAGGACATATCCACCCTCGATCCGGTGGTGCTGCGCCGCCGGATCGGCTACGTCATCCAGCAGGTCGGCCTCTTTCCGCACAAGACCGTGCTGGAGAACACCGCGACTGTTCCGCACCTGCTCGGCTGGCCGCGCCGCAAGGCCCGCGAGCGCGCCGCCGAACTGCTCGACCTGGTAGGGCTCGACCCGGCCACCCACGGTGCGCGCTATCCCGACCAGCTCTCCGGCGGCCAGCGGCAACGGGTCGGCGTGGCAAGGGCGTTGGCGGCCGATCCGCCGGTACTGCTGATGGACGAGCCGTTCGGCGCCGTCGACCCGGTGGTCCGCGAGCGGCTGCAGTCCGAGTTCCTGCGGCTGCAACAACAGGTGCGCAAGACGGTCCTGTTCGTCACCCACGACATCGAGGAGGCGGTACGGCTCGGCGACCGTATCGCGGTCTACGGCAGCGGGCGGATCGAGCAGTTCGACACTCCGGCGACCGTGCTGGGCGCTCCGGCGACGCCGTACGTGGCCGACTTCGTCGGCTCCGACCGGGGACTCAAGCGGCTCTCGGTCACCCTCATCGAGTCCGGTGACCTCGAACAGCCGCCGGTGGTGCGGCTGGACGACTCCGCGCGGGAGGCGGCCGCACGGTTGGCCGACGAGGAGGCCCGGTGGGCCGTGGTCCTCGACGGCGAGGGCACGCTGCACGGCTGGGTCGCCGCCGACACCCTCGGCGAGGGGGCGGTGCGGGACCACGCGCGTCGCATGGAGGCGTGGCTTCCGGTCGGGTCCAGTCTCAAGCAGGCGTTCAGCGCGATGCTCCAGCATGACGCGGGGTGGATCGCCGTCCTCGACGGCGACCACTTCCTCGGCGTGCTCACGCCGGGGAGGTTGCACGGCGCCTTGCGGCGGTCCGTGGAAGCGGAGGCGCGGGACGTCTCCCGCGGGGAGGTGCGGTTGGAGGCGGTACCGGGGGCGTGAGGGGGCTTTCCCTCACGCCGGTTGGGGGGGACGCTGCGATACCGCCCGGCCGCGATGTCGTGGTTACTCGCCGCTGCGGCGGGAGTTGGCGGGGGCGGACTCTTCGGAGCCGCCCCGACGTCCTGGCGTTTTGCGGCAAAGCCCCAAAAGAGACGTGGTTTGGGGGGTTGGCCAAACCCCGGGTGCGCGTCAGCCTTCGTCTTCTGGGAGGCGGCAGATGCGTTCCAGCCACATCGCGGACGCGCAGACGGCGATGCCCGTGAGGACGGACAGGCCCGCGTAGATGGCCTGATCGTGGCGGGCCGGGGTGTCGATCGGCGAGGTCAGCAGGAAGATCCCGGCGCCGCCGTAGAGCCCGGCCACCAGGGCGGCGACCAGGGCGCTGGCGTGGCCGAAGACCACCGCGCGGGCGGCCAGCAGCGGGTCCACGCCCTTGGCTCCCGGACGCCGTTCCCGCTGGGCGCGCAGCCTCGCGCGCAACGACAGCGCGGCGGCCGCGACCACCACGGCGATCAGCCCGAGCACGATGGGCGCCGCGGCGGGCACCCCCGGCAGCGTGCCCAGCGCGTCCCACATCCGGGCGCCGGCCCACCCCAGCACTCCGGCCACCAGGAACAGCCCGCCCAGCACCCGGAACCGAAGCTGCTTCAACAAGATCTCCTCATCACCACGCCGCCCTCCAGCATGAGGGCAACGTCTACTCCGGCAGGCGCAGTTCCACGTCCGAGCGCGGCGTGACGCCCTCCCGGCCGACGTGCGTCAACAGCTCCTCGACCGGTCCACGGCCCGGCAGTTCGGCCGCCGGGTCCACGTCATGCCACGGTACGAGAACGAAGGCCCGCTCGTGCGCGCGCGGATGCGGAAGGGTGAGCTGCGGGTCGTTGGAGACCACGTCCTGGTAGGAGACGATGTCCACGTCAATGGTGCGCGGGCCCCAGCGCTCGTCCCGGACCCGGACGAACGCCTCCTCGATCGCGTGGGCGCGCTCCAGCAGCGAGCCGGGCGGGAGGGTGGTCTTCACCAGCACCACGGCATTGAGGTAGTTGGGCTGGCTGCCCGGCTCGACGCCCCACGGCTCGGTCTCGTACACCGGGGAGACCGCTTTGACCCGCATGCCGGGCGTGTCGGCGAGCGCGTCGATCGCACCCTGGAGCGTCTCCAGCCGGTTGCCGAGGTTGCTCCCGAGCGAGACCACCGCCCATTTGGGGTTGTGCAAGGTGGTGTCGGCGGCATCGACACGCTCCTCGACGGAGGCGGGTACCGGCTGGACGGTGGGGTCGGAACTCACGGGCGCCTCCTATGGATGGTGATGGTCACGTCGTCGAACGGAACGTTGATCGGGGCGTGCGGCTTGTGCACGGTCACCTCGACCTCGCGTACCGGCGGGTGGGTCAGGCACTGGGCGGCGATCCGCTCGGCGAGCGTCTCGATGAGGTTGACCGGCTCGCCCTCGACGACCCGGACGACCTCCTCGGCCACCACGCCGTAGTGCACGGTCTTGGTCAGGTCGTCCTCGGCGGCGGCGGGCGCCGTGTCGAGCCCGAGCACCAGGTCCACCAGGAAGTCCTGGCCGTTCTCCCGCTCCTCGGGGAAGACCCCATGGTGCCCGCGGCCCTTCAAGCCGCGTAGCGCGACGCGATCCACGAGACACCACTCCTGCTGGTCGTCGGACATACGGTCGCAGGTCCCGCCGATCAGGTGCGGGCCCGCGCGGTTCGAGGCTCCCCGTCGAAGCCACGAACCGAAGCTACGTATCGAATCTACCTGCGAGCACCGACAACCCCTGCTGACGGGTGCCGCGCGGCGTCACCGACCGCCGGGCGCGGCCCACATGCAGGCGCCTTTACCCGACCCGCGCGCCGCCACTCCTGCCTTGGGGAGTTCTTGGCTCGAACGGGTGGCTGGACGTCATCCGGCTGACCACCGGCCACCTCCCGGCCACCGCCCGTACCACCAAGCGCTCCGCTGGGAGTGCGGTGATGTGCCGTCGATCGTCCGCAGCGGCACTGTGGCTGGTCGCGCCCACGCGGCGGAGCCGCACATGAACACAGCCCCGCGCCCCTTCGGGGCGCTGCCGAACCGCAGCGGACTTCGCCCGCCACTAGACGCCGGCCGTGCCGTCCCCGTACTCGTCGTCCTCCTCGTCCTCGGTCTCCTCGGCCATCACCGGAGAACCGTGGTGCGACCACAGCTTCCACCCCTCCGAGGTGAGCCGGAACACGTTCGTGGCCACCACCAGGCCGCCGACCAGCTCCCCCGCGGAACCGTCCGGCTGCGCGGGCCCACCGCTGAGGATGTTCTCACTGCACGTCACCAGCGCGGCGTCACCCGCCACCGCGACTTCGACATCCGTCAGGAAGAACTGCATGTAGTCGGTGTTCGCCATGATCAGCGCGTACGAGCGCAGTACGTGCCCGCGCCCGCGCAGCACCGGCCAGCCGGGGTGCACCACGCTCACCGAGTCCGCCAGCGGGCCGCCGAGCAGGATCTCCTCCAGCGCGGGCAGGTCGCCGGACTCCACCGCGTCGTAGAAGGCCTGGTTGACGCGCTCGACCGCCTCCCGCTGGTCGTCGTGCCCGATGGTCACACGGCTCCCTCGATCGCCCGGGCAACCCGTACCGCGTCCGCGGTCGGCCGTACGTCGTGCACCCGTACCGCCCAGGCGCCCTCGCGGGCGGCGATCGCGGAGACGGCCGCGGTTGCCGCGTCCCGCTCCCGGGCGGGCGGCGGGTCGCCCGCGTCCGCGGCGAGCACCCGGCCCAGGAACCGCTTGCGGGAGGCGGCCACCAGTAGCGGGCGGCCCAGCTCGCGCAGCCGGTCCAGATGCGCCACCAGCGCCAGGTCGTGTTCGGCATCCTTGGCGAAGCCCAGTCCCGGGTCGATCACGGTGCGCTCCGGGTCGACACCGGCCGCGACCACGGCGTCAAGGCGCCGCCGTAGTTCGTCCAGCACCTCCGTGACGACGTCCTGGTAGACCGCCCGGGTGTTCATGTCGATGCTGGCACCGCGCCAGTGCATCACCACGAACGGGATCCGGGCGGCGGCGGCCATCGGCACCATCGCCGGGTCGGCCAGGCCGCCGCTGACGTCGTTGACCAGCCGCGCCCCGGCCTCGACGGCCCGTTCGGCGACCGAGGCCCGCATGGTGTCCACGCTCACCAGCGCCCCGGCGGCGGCCAGCTCCCGTACCACCGGGATGACCCGGCGCATCTCCTCCGCCTCCTCGACGCGCCGCGCGCCGGGCCGGGTGGACTCACCGCCCACGTCGACCAGGTCGGCGCCGGAGGCGATCAGGTCGAGGCCGTGCTTGACGGCGAGTTCGGGGTCGAACCACAACCCGCCGTCGGAGAACGAATCGGGCGTGACGTTGACCACGCCCATCACCGCGCACCGGTCCCATTCGGGCAGACCGGCCACCCGGCCTCGCACATTCACCATGCCCAAAGCGTAGGGCCTGCCCGGCGGGATCTCCTTGGCCCGGCTCGCTCCCCCGCGGCACCCGCCGTCCCGCCGCAACGCGAACGGGCCGGTCCCCGCCAGGGGGACCGGCCCGCTTCAGCCGCTGGCGTCAGGCGGCGCGACCGCTCGCCGCGGCCAGCCGCTTGTGCTCGGGGTGCGCGCACTCCCGGCGCTGCGGCTCCTTGCTGACGAACGGGATCCAGCGCCGCACCCGGGCGGGCAGCTCCAGGGTGATGAACGCCTCGGCCTGCATCACGGCGAAGCCGATCCGGGGCAGGTCGCGATGGGTCGGGAAGACCATGAACCGCGGCTCCCAGACCGGCTGGAACTTGGCGTTGAACTTGTACAGTGACTCGATCTGGAACCAGCGGGAGAGGAACACCAGCAGCCCGCGCCAGAAGCGCAGCACCGGACCGGCGCCGATCCGCTCACCGCGGGCGAGCGCCGAGCGGAACATCGCGAAGTTCAGCGACACCCGGGCGATGCCCAGCTCCTGGGCGTTGGTCAGGGCGTGCACGATCAACAGCTCGTTCATGCCCGCGTCGGCCGAGCGGTCGCGGCGCATCAGCTCCAGCGAGATGCCGTCCTCACCCCACGGGACGAAGTGCAGCACGGCCTTGAGATCGCCGTGCGGCGACGGGTCGTCCTCGATCTTCTTGTGCGCGGTGACCACGACGCAGTTGCCGTCCTGGGGGTCACCGAAACGGCCCAGCGCCATGGAGAAGCCGCGCTCGGTGTCGGTGCCGCGCCAGTCGGCGGCGGCGGCGCGGATCCGGGCCCGCTCCTCCTCGTCCAGGTCGCTGACCCGGCGCATCCGGCAGCTGTAACCGTTGCGCTCGACGCGCTTGACCATCTGGCGGACATTGCGCATCGCCCGGCCGGACAGCGAGAAGGAGGCGGTCTCGACGATCGCCTCGTCGCCCAGCTCCAGCGCGTCCAGGCCGGTCTCCCGGGTCCAGACCTCGCCGCCGGTCTCGGAGCAGCCGACCACGGCCGGGATCCAGGCGTGCGCCCTGGCCTCCTCCATGAACCGCTCGATGGCGCCCGGCCAGGCCTCCACGTCACCGATCGGGTCACCGCTGGCGAGCATCACGCCGGAGATCACCCGGTAGGAGATGGCCGCCTTGCCGGTCGGCGAGAAGATCACGCTCTTGTCCCGGCGCAGCGCGAAGTGGCCGAGCGAGTCGCGCCCTCCGTGCTTCGCCAGCAGGCCGCGGAGCTGCTCCTCGTCGTCCGGGCTGAGCACGGCCGCCGGGTGCTCCGGGCGCAGCACCAGGTACGCGGTGCTGAACAGGATCAGGAAGCCGAGGCCGCCGAGGGAGTAACCGACGATGTCCGCGGTGCGGTCGTGCACGTAGTGCACCGGGCCGCCGAAGCCGAACAGGCCGTACAGGACGGTCTTCAACCGGTCCAGGAAGGTCGGGTTGCCGACCTCGGAGTTCGGGTGGGCGCTGACGATCAGCAGTCCGATGCCGAAGCTGACGGCGGAGAGCACCACGAAGTTGAACAGCGCGCGCCAGCGGGTACGCGGGTCGGACAGCGCCGTGAACTGGCTGCGGTGTGTGAGCAACACCACCATCAGGCCCGCTGACAGGGCGGTGTCGACTATCGACACCCGGTGGTGCAACACCTCCGCGAGCACCCCGGCGGGCAGCAGTACGACCGCGGCCGTCCAGGCCCGCCGCTTGCGGCGCTTGAGGCCGTGCGCCAGCATCAGCATCAACAGGCCCAGGATGATCGAGGCGGCTGCCGCGATGCTGCTCACGGCACCGGGCAGATAGCCCGCCCAGGCGTGCACCCGGCTGTGCCTGAGCTGCGGGATGATCCCGGTCGCCAGGTCAAGCAGCCCGATCAGGGCGCCGACCGTGCCCACGAGTGCGGGCACCTTGCTGCTCGGGGTGAACCGCGGGAGGCGTGCGCGTGAATCCTGTGTGGCGGACGACTCAGTCATTGATGCCGCCCCCTGACGGAACCCTTTCAAGGCGTTCGGCATCTTTGTGTGCAGACATCGGTCTCCCAGCCCCGATCAATGGATCTTCCGGTCCGATGTGCGTCGGCCGTGCGAGTTCTGTGCGTCCTCTAGGACGAGAGCTTCGGCCGTGAGGTTCCACTTGGCGGGGCTGGACGGCCGGTACACCGAACGGAAAGCGCCTCATGGGTCTCACTAGTAAGAAACTCCTGGTCTTGGTCATCGTGGTCGCGGTGGCCTTCTTCGTCGCCACCATCTGGCTGTGGCCACGACTGTCCCGCCAAGGGGTCAAACCCATAGCGGGCCGGATCGGGCTGCTGTTCGGTGGCCAGATGGCGATCCTTGCGGCATTGGGGCTGTCGATCAACTCGTACTTCGGCTTCTACTCCTCGTTCGCGGATCTGTTCGGTACGAACCAGGACCCGGGCCAGGTCGTGGACTA
The DNA here is from genome assembly GCF_024436055.1 of Streptantibioticus rubrisoli. Lineage (GTDB taxonomy): Bacteria > Actinomycetota > Actinomycetes > Streptomycetales > Streptomycetaceae > Streptantibioticus_A > Streptantibioticus_A rubrisoli. The sequence goes on from NZ_JANFNH010000066.1 coordinate 15,041, forward strand.
CACGGCGGGCGCCACCAACGGCAAGGACGGCCTGGAGCACCTCGGCTCGCAGGGCGTCGGAGTGCCGGGCGGCGGGTCGCCGGACAAGGCGGGCCGGATCGACAAGGTCCAGATCAAGGGTGCCAAGACGGGCATCACCACCCCCGCATATGTCTACCTGCCGCCGCAGTACTTCCAGAAGGGTTTCAGCAAGCAGAACTTCCCGGCGTCGGTGATACTCACCGGTTACCCGGGCACCGCCGAGTCGCTGATCACCCGGATGAAGTATCCGCAGACGGCGACGGAGCACATCCAGCAGGGCAAGATGCAGCCGATGATCATGGTCATGATGCGCCCGACCGTGGTGCCGCCGCGTGACACGGAGTGCATGGACGTCCCCGGCGGCCCGCAGGTGGAGACGTTCTTCACCAAGGAGCTGCGGCAGGTCATCTCGGCCAACTACCGGGTCGGCAACGCCCCCCAGAACTGGGGCGTCATGGGCGACTCCACCGGTGGCTACTGCGCCCTGAAGATGTCGATGCGGCACCCCGACGACTACTCCGCGGCCGTCTCGCTCTCGGGTTACTACAACACCCACAACGACCCGACCACGGGCGACCTGTTCGGTGGCAGCAAGCAGCTGCAGAACGAGAACGACCTGATGTGGCTGCTGAAGAACAAGCCGGCCCCGAAGGTCTGGGCGCTGGTCACCAGCAGCAAGCAGGGTGAGTGGGACTACAGCCGCACGGTGGCGTTCATGAAGGCGGTCAAGCCGCCGATGCAGATCGCCTCGATCATCCTGCCCAGCGGCGGGCACAACTTCACCACCTGGAACCGTGAGGTGCCGAGCGCGCTCGACGCGCTGAGCCAGCACCTCACCCAGTAGGAGCCAGGCAGGAGTCAGATAGGAGCCAGTAGGACCCATCCCCTGCGGGGGCGCACCCGTTCAACGCGGCCGGGAGGACGTTCGTCCTCCCGGCCGCGGCGCGTTCTGCTCTCGGCGGATCTGGGGCTTCGCCCCCAACCCCTAGCGGGCCAGTATCAGGCTCATCGCTTCGGCGCGGGTTGCCGGGTCCCGTAGCTGGCCCCGCACCGCCGAGGTGGTGGTCTTCGCTCCGGGCTTGCGGATGCCGCGCATCGACATGCACATGTGCTCGCACTCCACCACCACGATCACCCCGCGTGGCTCCAGGATGTCCATCAGGGAGTCCGCGATCTGCGTGGTGAGTCGTTCCTGCACCTGGGGGCGGCGGGCGAACACGTCCACCAGCCGGGCCAGCTTCGACAGTCCGGTGATCTTGCCGCTGGTGGCCGGGATGTAGCCGACGTGCGCGAAGCCGTGGAACGGCACCAGGTGGTGCTCGCAGGTGGAGTACACCTCGATGTCCTTGACCAGCACCATCTCGTCATGGCCGAGGTCGAAGGTGGTGGTGAGCACGTCCTCCGGGGACTGCCACAGGCCCGCGAAGATCTCCTTGTACGCGCGTGCCACGCGTGCCGGGGTTTCCCTGAGGCCCTCGCGGTCCGGGTCCTCTCCCACCGCGAGCAGGAGTTCACGCACGGCGTTCTCGGCCCGCTTCTCGTCGAACTCGCCGACAGGGGCCGCGTCGACCAGCGTCACCGGGTCGGTCATATGAGCCTCGTTCCTGGTACACGTAACACTTGGGCAATGCAAAGTGAAATGCCGCGCCTCCCAGGCTAGAACCTGGGAGGCGCGGCGTTCATTCCGGGCGGATCAGCCGTCGCCGGGCTCCTGCTTGCCGGAGTCCTCCGGCAACTCGACCGTGTCGGTCGGCTGGGCCTGCGGCTGCTTCACCGTGGAGACCGTCGGCTGGGCGGTGCCGTTGGCCGTGCCCGAGCCGTTGGCCATCGCCAGCTCGCGCGGCGAGAGCACCGGCGGGCGGGTCGACGGCGTACGGCGCGAGGAGCCGGTCCACGCCGGGCGCGGCGGACGCTTGACCACCGGCTTGAAGATCTCCGCGACCTCCTCCTTGTTCAGCGTCTCCTTCTCCAGGAGCGCCAGAACCAGGTTGTCCAGCACGTCACGGTTCTCGACCAGGATCTCCCACGCCTCGTTGTGCGCGTTCTCGATCAGCTTCTTGACCTCTTCGTCCACCAGGCCCGCGACCTCTTCCGAGTAGTCGCGCTGGTGACCCATCTCACGGCCGAGGAACGGCTCGGAGTTGTCGGTACCGAACTTGATCGCGCCGAGCCGCTCGGTCATGCCGTACTGGGTGACCATCGCGCGGGCGGTGGCGGTCGCCTTCTCGATGTCGTTGGCGGCGCCGGTGGTCGGGTCGTGGAAGACCAGTTCCTCCGCCGCCCGGCCGCCCATGATGTAGGCGAGCTGGTCGAGCATCTCGCTGCGCGACTGGGAGTACTTGTCCTCGTCCGGCAGCACCATGGTGTAGCCGAGGGCCCGGCCGCGCGGCAGGATCGTGATCTTGTGGACCGGGTCGCTGTTCGGGCAGGCCGCGGCGACCAGGGCGTGTCCGCCCTCGTGGTACGCGGTCGCCTTCTTCTCCTTCTCGCTCATGATCCGGGTCCGCTTCTGCGGTCCGGCGACGACGCGGTCGATCGCCTCGTCCAGCATCTTGTTGTCGATGAGCTTGCGGTCACTACGGGCGGTGAGCAGCGCGGCCTCGTTGAGGACGTTGCTCAGGTCGGCGCCGGTGAAGCCGGGGGTACGGCGGGCGACGGCCTGCAGGTCGACGTCCGGGGCGACCGGCTTGCCCTTCTGGTGGACCTTGAGGATCTCCAGACGGCCCTGCAGGTCCGGGCGGTCCACCGCGATCTGTCGGTCGAAGCGGCCCGGGCGCAGCAGCGCCGGGTCCAGGATGTCCGGCCGGTTGGTGGCCGCGATCAGGATGACGCCGCCCTTGACGTCGAAGCCGTCCATCTCGACCAGCAGCTGGTTGAGCGTCTGCTCGCGCTCGTCGTGGCCGCCGCCGAGGCCCGCACCGCGGTGCCGGCCGACGGCGTCGATCTCGTCGACGAACACGATCGCCGGGGCGTTCGCCTTGGCCTGCTCGAACAGGTCACGGACCCGGGAGGCACCGACACCGACGAACATCTCGACGAAGTCGGAACCGGAGATCGAGTAGAACGGCACCCCGGCCTCGCCCGCCACGGCACGCGCCAGCAGCGTCTTACCGGTGCCGGGCGGGCCGTAGAGCAGCACACCCTTGGGGATCTTGGCGCCGACGGCCTGGAACTTGGCGGGCTCCTGGAGGAACTCCTTGATCTCCTGGAGCTCCTCGACCGCCTCGTCCGCGCCCGCCACGTCGGCGAACGTGGTCTTGGGCGTGTCCTTGGTGATCAGCTTGGCCTTGGACTTCCCGAAGTTCATCACCCGGGAGCCGCCGCCCTGCATCTGGTTCATCAGGAACAGGAAGACGACGACGATCAGGACGAAGGGCAGCAGCGAGAGCAGAACGCCGACGAACGGATTCTGCTTCGACGGCGAGATGGTGTAGCCGTCGGGCAGCTGCGTGCCGCCGCGCTGGTGGTCGTCGACCTGGGTCTGCAGCTTCGCCGCGAGGTCGGCGCCCTGGCGGCCGATGTAGCTCGCCTTGATCTTGTCGCCGAGGTCCTTGCCGTCGACCTTGGCGCCCGGCTTCAGCTGGACCGAGATGGTCTGCTCGTCACCGGTGGTGATTTTGGCTGACTGGGCGAGTCCCTGGTCGACCGCGGCGACGACCTGGCCGGTGTCCACCGTCTTGTAGCCGCCCGTCGAGCCGACGACCTGCATCAAGACGACCACGGCAAGGACGGCCAGCACGATCCACATGACCGGCCCACGGAAGTAGCGTTTGACGTCCATCCATGCGGGGCGAAAACGTGCCCCGTCCCTCCTGCCACAGTGAGAGCACCTCGGCCCCTTCGGCCGACGTGCGCTAGCTAGGTGTATGACCCGACGGTGTATGACCCGACCTTCGGACGGTACCTCAGCATTGTCACCTGATGCTGCCGAGGACCGTTAACAAACCCCTCTTCCCTTGCTCCAACGGCAGGAAACCGGGGTCGGTTCCCCGGTCTCCACACCGGGTTTCCGCAATCTCGTCCAGCCGGTCGGCGTGTCAGCCGCCGTAGACGCGCGGGGCGAGGGTACCCACGAACGGCAGGTTGCGGTACTTCTCCGCGTAGTCCAGCCCGTAGCCCACCACGAACTCGTTGGGGATGTCGAAGCCGACGTAGGTCACGTCGATGTCGACCTTGGCCGCCTCCGGCTTGCGCAGCAGGGTGCACACCCGCAGTGAGGCCGGGCCGCGCGAGCTGAGGTTGGACAGCAGCCAGGACAGGGTCAGACCGGAGTCGATGATGTCCTCGACGATCAGCACATGGCGCCCGGCGATGTCGGTGTCGAGGTCCTTGAGGATGCGGACCACGCCGGAGGACTTGGTTCCGGCACCGTACGACGACACCGCCATCCAGTCCATGGTGACATCGCTGGACAGTGCGCGGGCCAGGTCCGCCATCACCATCACGGCGCCCTTGAGGACACCGACGATCAGCAGGTCCTTCCCGGCGTAGTCCCTGTCGATCTCCGCGGCCAGCTCGGCCAGCTTGAGGTCGATCTCTTCCTTGCTGATGAGCACCTTCTCCAGGTCGGTGCCCATGTCCTTCTCGTTCACCCGCGCTACTTCCTGCAAGGCCTGCCGGCTCGGTACGTCATTCGGCTGCGGTCGTCCGCCGGAAAACCAGTCTGCCATTCGACCGACGGGCCTCGACGCCCCCGGGCAGGTTGATCGGGCCCTGCCCGCGCCAACCGGTGATCAGCCGGTCGGTCTCCTCGATGTGCCGGGAGAACAGTGATCCGGCCGGGCTGCCCGCCATGATGGCCGCGCGGCGCAGGACCCGGCGGCGCACGGCGGAGGGCAGCGGGAAGAGCTTGTCGGGGTCCAGCGCCTCGTCCGGGTCGCCGTCCACCGCGGCCTCCCGGGCGGCGGCCGCGGCCCACTGGTCGAGCGCGTCGGCGTCGTCCCGGAACAGCTGGGCGGTACGCGCCAGTGAGGCGACCACCCCGCGGCCCAGCGACTTCTCCAGGACGGGCAGCGCCTCATGCCGGACCCGGGCGCGGGTGTACGCCGGGTCGGCGTTGTGCGGGTCCTCCCAGACGTCGATGCCCTGGGCGATACAGGCCTTGCGGGTGGTCTCACGGTCGAGCAGCAGGAACGGGCGGCGGTAGCGGCCGCCGGGGCCGGAGACGGCGGCCATGCCGGACAACGAGCGGGTGCCGGAACCGCGGGCGAGCGCCAGCAGGACGGTTTCCGCCTGGTCGTCGCGGGTGTGGCCGAGGAGCACGGCGGCGGCGCCCAGCTTGGTGGCGGCGGCGTCCAGGGCGGCGTACCGGGCGTCACGGGCGGCGGCCTCCGGGCCGCCCTGACGGCCTACGGTGACGCCGAGGGCCTCCACGGGATCGAGGCCGAGGTCGCGCAGCCGGTGGACGACGTCCAGGGCGCGGGCGGTGGAGCCGTTCTGCAGTCCGTGGTCGACGGTGACGGCACCGGCGCGTACGTCGAGCTTGCGGGCCTCGAAGGCGAGGGCGGAGGCGAGCGCCATGGAGTCGGCGCCGCCGCTGCAGGCCGCGAGGACCAGCGGGCGGTCGGCCAGGGCCAGGGTGGTGGGAGTGGACTCGGAGGGTGCGGCGGGGGTGCGGGCCAGGTCGTTGAGCACGTCGTGCAGTACGCGGCGGACCGCCAGGCGTATCGCGGCGACCGCGGGGTGGGGACCCATATCCATTCCTCCTGAAATACACAGCCCACCTGAGGATTATGGGAGGGCCGCGGGGGGATGACGGAGCGTGGCTAGATGGTGACAGATATGGAGCGTTACCCGAGCATCGCACGCCTACCCATCGGCCATGGTCCCTCGGACGGGTGAACTGTGGGGCGCTCAGGGTTCATGAATCAGTGCGACGATGCACCCTCGCGATCCAGTCCGCCGGTTTGGCGATCTCCGCCTTGGTGGGCAGGGTATTGGGCGAGGTCCAGATCCGGTTGAAACCGTCCATGCCGACCTCGTCGACCACGGAGCGCACGAAGCGTTCGCCGTCCCGGTACTGGCGCAGCTTGGCGTCCAGCCCGAGCAGCTTGCGCAGTGCCTGGTCGAGCCGCCCGGCGCCGGTGGCGCGGCGCTTTTGGAACTTCTCCCTGATCTCGGCGACGGAGGGCACGACGTCCGGCCCGACGCCGTCCATCACGTAGTCCGCGTGGCCCTCCAGCAGCGACATCACGGCGGTCAGCCGGGCCAGGATCTCCCGCTGGCCCGGGGTCTGGACGATCTCCACCAAGCTGCGGCCCTCGCTCTGCTCCCCCTCGGGCCGGGCGCCGACGAACGACTGGGCGGCCTCGCGGATCCGCTCCAGCAAGGTGGCGGGGTCGACATCGGTCTGCGCCAGGAACTCCTGGATCTCCGACTCGATGTGGTCGCGCAGCCAGGGCACGGCGGTGAACTGGGTGCGGTGGGTCTCCTCGTGCAGGCAGACCCACAGCCGGAAGTCGTGCGGGTCCACGTCGAGTTCGCGCTCGACGTGCACGATGTTCGGCGCGACCAGCAGCAGCCGCCCGGTGCGCGGCTCGCCGGGCTCGGGGAGCACCGGGCCCGCGGGCAGCTCGCGGGTGGCCGGGGCGAAGGTCTCGTACTGGCCGAGCACCCGGGAGGCGAGGAACGACAGCAGCGCGCCGACTTCGACGCCGGTGACCTTGCCGCCGACCGCGCCGAGCACGGCCCCGCCGGGGAGCGCGCCGCGGCGCGCCTGCATCTTGTCCAGCAGCGGCTTGAGGATCTCGCGGAAGCCCGCGACGTTGGCCCTGACCCAGCCCGCGCGGTCCACGACCAGCACCGGGCTGCCGTTCTGGTTCGCGTCGGGGCCGCCCGGGCCGTACATCCGCGTGAAGGACCGGACGTGTTCCTCGGAGGACCTGGCGTGGCGGCGCAGTTCGGTCACCACGGACCGCGCCTCCTCGCGGCTGACGTCGGGCCCCGGGCGTACCAGCCGGGTCGCGGTCGCCACCGCGAGGTTCCAGTCGACCATCTCCGCACCACCGATGCTCGTCATGGCTTCACGGTACGTGGCGCCGGGCGCCTTTCGCCGCCCGGCGCTGATTTTCCGCCCGCCCCGGGGGCCGCGGGGGCGCGGGGGCGCCTCCGGCTGGGGTGGGGTGGGGTCCGGGTCGGCGGGTGGGTGCGCCTCCGGCGGGGTCGGTTTCGGGGGGGTG
>NZ_JANFNH010000067.1 GCF_024436055.1 Streptantibioticus rubrisoli
GGGCTAGATCAGGCTGATGTCGTTGGGGGAGAAGCGGGGACCACGACGGGGCGCACGCCGACCCGCCAGCAAGATCAGGCGTGCCGCCCGATGCCGCTGTCCCGCGTAGGGTGCCAAAAGCTCCAGCATCCCCGCGTCATCAGTACGGTGCGCACCGGTCAACGCATAGCCGATCACGTTCGGCAGGTGCAGATCCCCGACCGTGATCGCGTCCGGCGCGCCATGCGTACGCTGCAGGGTCTCCGCCGCGGTCCACGGTCCGATGCCAGGTATGGCCTGCAACCGTTCCGCTGCCCGCGCCGGAGGCATCAGTGCCGTCTCCTCCATCCTGCGTGCCGCGCGAACGGCCCGGAGGATCGCGGCCGAGCGCTTGCCGTCGACACCGGCGCGGTGCCATTCCCAGGACGGGATCAGGGCCCACGTCCTGGGGGCGGGCATGACCCGCAGGCCGGGCATCGGGCCGGGGGCCGGTTCGCCGTACCGGTGCAGCAGCAGCCGCCAGGCGCGGTACGCCTCGTCTGAGGTGACGCGCTGTTCCAGGATCGACGGGATCAGCGATTCGAGCACCAGGCCCGTGCGGGTCAGGCGCAATCCTGGGTTGCGCCTGGCCATCTCGTGGACCAGGCGGTGCCGGGGGGTGAACTGGGTTGGGTCGTCATAGGAACCCAGGAGTTGCGGGAGGCGTTCCAGCAGCCATGCGCCGCCTGGGCCCCAGGCGGTGGCCTCCACCTCGGCTGGGGATGTCGCGATGCGGAGGGTTGCCGGTCCCTCGGGGGTGCGGGAGGTACGCCAGACTGAGCCGTCACCCGGCATGCGGAAGGCGGGGTCGCCTGGGCCGCGGCCCAGGGGGCCGAGGGTGAGGGCGAGGTCGAGTGGGCCCTCGGGGGTCCACCGGCGTGTCCGGACGTCCTGAAGCATCGCCCTGAGCCTAAGCCGTTGCGCTCGCGCTGGCGGTTGGGGGTTTGCCCGCCCGCCCACCCTCAGCGCGAGCGGAACCGCGAACCCCCGAACGCGGGGGCGGGCCCTACAGGGTGAGGCTGAAGTCTTCCACCTCGCGTTCGCCCCGCGCGGGAGGCGCCCCCGCCGGGCGGCCGACGGCGACCGCGCCCATGGGGTCCCAGTCGTCCGGAAGGCCCAGCACCTCCCGGACGACCCCGCGGCAGAACATCGTGGACGACACCCACGCGGAGCCCAACTGCTCGCCCGCCAGGGCGACCAGGAAGTTCTGGACGGCGGCCCCGGCCGCGACGACGAACATCTCCCGTTCCGCGGCGGCCCGCCGGGCGTCGGGGTAGTCGTGCGAGCCGTCCATCACCAGACACGGCACCACCAGATACGGCGCCCGCCGCAGCACGTCCCCGCGCCGCACGCGGCGCTCGATCCGCTCGGGGGAGAACCCGTCCCGTTCCAGGTCCGCCACCCAGGCGTCCCGCATGGCGTCCAGCAACCGGGTTCGCGCAGCCGCGGACTCCAGCAGTACGAACCGCCACGGAGTGGTGTGATGCGGCGCCGGGGCGGTGAGCGCCGCCGCGACGGCGCGCCGCACGGCGCCGCCGTCGACCGGCTCGTCGGTGAACTCCCGCACCGTCCGCCGCAGGGTGACCGCCTGCCGTACCGCCTCCGAGGTGCCCAGGCGGAACATGTCGTCGGCCGCGCCACGCGCCAGCGCCCGTGCGCCCGGCCCGTCCTCGCCGACCGGCAGCACCTGCGCCAGACCCCGTACCACCGCGACGGGCAGTCCCGCGGACTTGCCCTTGACCAGGTCACCGGCGGCCGCGAGTTCGTCGGCGACGGCGACGACCGTCGCGTTCAGCTCGTTGCCGTGCCCGTCGGCGGCGCCGCGCAGATCGTCCAGTACCCGCAGTCCGGCCGCGCCGATGGCGACGTCGGTCAGACCGTTGCGCCACGGTCGGCCGAAGGTGTCGGTGAGCACGACGGCGACGTTGACGCCGAGCAGTTCGCGCAGCCCGGCACGGATCCGTCGGGCCGACGCGTCCGGGTCCTCGGGCAGCAACAGCACTGTTCCGGCAGGGGTGTTGGAGGCGTCCACCCCGGCCGCCGCCATCACCAGGCCCTGCCGGTTCTCCACGATCCGCAGCGCACCGCGCCGGGCCACCAGCCGTACCGTCTCGGCGTCTATGGCCGCCTCGCGGTCGTCGGCGGTGACGATCCGGCCCTCGGCCTTGCTGACGATCTTCGAGGTGACCAACAGCACGTCACCGTCGCGCAGTTCGCTCCCCGCCGCCGCGATCAGCTTGGCGAGGTCGTCTCCCGGCCGCACCTCGGGGATCCCGGGCATCGCCCGTACCTCGTAGGACGCCGCGCTCACGACGCGGTCTCCCGTGCCAACTCCAGTGCCGTACGGGCCATTTGCGCGGCCGCGTCGACATCGCTCATCAGCAGCGGCACCGCCCGGCAGCGGATCCCGGCGGACTCGACCCGCTCCACCGCGGCGGCGTCCACCGTGTCGACCAGCCAGCCGTCCAGCAGCCCGGAGCCGTAGTGCTCGGCGACCGCGGCCGCCGTCGCCTCGACGCCCACCGCGGCCAGCACCTTGTCGGCCATGCCGCGCACCGGCGCGTCGCCGACGATGGGGGACAGGCCCACCACCGGAACCCCGGCGTCCGCGATCGCCTCGCGGATCCCCGGTACGGCGAGGATCGTGCCGATGCTGACGACCGGGTTGGACGGCGGGAAGAGGATGACATCGGCTTCGCCGATGGCCTCCAGCACACCGGGCGCGGGCTTGGCCTGCTCGGCGCCGACCGGCAGGATCGCGTGCGCGGGTACGGAGGCGTGCAGCCGTACCCAGTACTCCTGGAAGTGCACCGCCTTGCGTCCACCGTCGTCCGGCGCGTCGATGACGACATGCGTCTCCACCCGGTCGTCGGACATCGGGATCAGCCGTACGCCCGGCTGCCAGCGTGCGCACAGCGCCTCGGTGACCGCGCTGAGCGGGTATCCGGCGCCGATCATCTGGGTGCGGACGATGTGGGTGGCGAAGTCCCGGTCGCCGAGCCCGAACCACTCCGGGCCGACACCGTAGGCGGCCAACTCCTCCTTGACCACGAAGGTTTCGTCGGCCCGGCCCCAGCCCTGCTCCTCGTGGATGCCGCCGCCGAGGGTGTACATGACGGTGTCGAGGTCGGGGCAGACCTTGAGCCCGAACAGATGGATGTCGTCGCCGGTGTTCCCGATGACGGTGATCTCCGCCTCAGGTGCCGCTGCCTTCAGGCCCCGCAGGAAACGGGCGCCCCCGATACCTCCGGCCAAAACCACGATGCGCATGCAGAACAGTGTGTCAGCCGAAGGCTGACTCCTCTGGGGGTGGTGGTCGGGTGGCGGGTGGGAGTGTCAGCCGAAGGCTGACTCCTCTGGGGGTGGTGGTCGGGTGGCGGGTGGGAGTGTCAGCCGAAGGCTGGTGCGGGCGGGGCCTGCGGCTGAGTGCCCTGTGCCGGTCGTCAACCCAACGGGGGCCGGGCGGTCGCCGGTTCCGTACCGGCGAGCGCCTCGCACGCCGCATACGAGGTCATTTCGGTCAGTCCCGGGAAGTAAACGTGCAAGCTGATCGCGGGCTCCAGCGCGTCGTTGACCACCTCGTGCACATATCCGGTGGAGAACACCCTTTGCCCGCCTGCGTGCAGTGTGCGCCGCGCCTCGCCGGAGGCGGTGAGCGCGCGCTCGGTCAACTCGCCCTCCAGGACGGTCAGTACGCCTGAGGAGCGGCCGTGGTCGTGCAGCCCGCTGCCCTGCCCGGGGACCCAGCTCAGCAGCCACACCTCGTACCCGGGGCCGGTCTCCAGGCGCGCGTACCAGCGGGTGGTGGCGTCGTACTCGACGAGCGGCCGCCAGCGGTCCTGGTCGGCGGCGATGCTGCGGGCCAGCCGGGCGAACTCGGCGACGGTGGTCGGATGTCTGCGCACTGGCGGGAGCAGATGCGGCAGGGCGAGCGGGTCACCGGCGATGGAGATGTCGGAGAGCTGGGGGGCCGGGTCGGCGGGGTTGGCGCGGTACACGGATGGTCCTAGCGGAGAGGAGCAGACGGTGGAGTGTGCTTGGACTGCGCTGCGGAGGTGCGGCTGGCCGCGGGGTGAGCTCGGAGGGCTCGCCTGGTGCTGAGTACGGGGACGCCTCGCGGAATCGCGGTTCCGTCCCGGCTGGATCAGCGAAGGATCAGCGGCAACAGCTGTGGTGACAGCGACAGGAGAAACAACCGTGGACCGGCACGACGCGGGGGAGCTCGCTGCGGCGAGCTCGGGCGGGCGCGTGGGTCACGAACGACATGGACTCAAGAAGACCGGTTGGTCAGCCTACTTGTCAACCTGATGTCGGTTTTGCCGCCAATGTTTCACCTGAACCGGTTAGTCGGCCTGGTGAAAGGTTTGTTCAGGCTTGCGCACGGATACGTGGAGCGACAGCCGACCGCGGGCTGCCGTTGCGCATCTGTGATCGGACCGTGATCCACCCCGGTCCGCCGATCGGGTGGAACGGTGCGCCGATCTGTCGCGTCTCAGTCGACATATGCGGGAGGTGGATCGAGTCACCGAGCGAGCGGTGTCGGGTAATGGGACGATTTGAACACTTTCTGCATGGCCTTGGTTCCTCGGAGTGAATAAGGCCCCCAATAGCAGATCTCGGCTTGACTGCCCTGGATCGCACGCTTGTAATTTCACTCGTGTCGTTAGGCCTCAATCGGTAACGACAGCATCACGGGGAAGCGACGACGGACGAGGGGCGCGCATGACCGAGCAGTTCCAGCTACTGCTGTCCGAGGAGGCGGAAGAGGAGCTCGGGTGGCAGGAACGCGCACTGTGCGCGCAGACCGACCCCGAATCGTTCTTTCCGGAGAAAGGCGGCTCCACCCGAGAGGCCAAGAAGGTCTGCCTCGCGTGTGAGGTGCGTTCCGAGTGCCTTGAATACGCACTCGCCAATGACGAGCGCTTCGGAATCTGGGGTGGACTTTCCGAGCGGGAGCGCCGCCGCCTGAAGAAGGCGGCCATCTGAGGCGGCCCCAGCGGCCGTCCAGGCCGTCGCATCCCGCGGGTCGAGCCCCCCGGACACCCCATGGGCTACCGGTGAGCCGTTAGTGTGGGTGGCCGTCCGAGACACGTCAGGCCCGCAAGGCGCCGTACGCGTCCACCGCAGTCCAGCGAACCGGGGCCCGCACCTCGATGTCCGTGCACAGCCAACAGGGGGCGTACTCCGCCCGCACTCCTGAACCTGAGTTCCCGCGTCACATCGTCACCGCGGTGCTCGTCGCTCACGACGGCGCCCGCTGGCTGCCCGACGCGCTCGCCGGTCTGCTGGGCCAGACCCGCCCGGTGCAGAGCGTCGTCGCCTGCGACACCGGCAGCGCCGACGACACCGACCGGCTGCTCACCGAGGCCGTCGGCGCCGACCGCGTACTGCATCTCGCCCGCCGCACCGGTTTCGGCGCGGCGGTCGCCGAGGCCGTGCAGACCTTCGGCCCGGTACCGCCGGAGGAGCTGCCGTACCTCCAACCGCCCAGCGCCTGGGACCCGGTGACCCGCACCTGGAACGACGACGCCTACGAGCAGCAGGACCAGCCGCGGCCGGAGCCGGTGCAGTGGCTGTGGCTGCTGCACGACGACTGCGAACCGGCCCCCGACGCCCTCGCCGAGCTGCTGCGCGTCGCCGACAGCTCGCCGTCCGCGGCCGTCGTCGGCCCCAAGATCCGCAGCTGGTACGACCGGCGGGCGCTGCTCGAAGTGGGCGTCAGCATCGCCCGCAGCGGCCGCCGTTGGACCGGTTTGGAGCGCCGCGAACAGGACCAGGGCCAGCACGACCAGGTCCGCCAGGTGCTCTCGGTCTCCTCCGCGGGCATGCTGGTCCGCCGCGACGTATGGGAACAACTCGGCGGATTCGACCGGCGGTTGCCGCTGATGCGCGACGACGTCGACTTCTGCTGGCGGGTCCACAGCGCCGGGCACACCGTGCTCGTCGCCCCCGATGCCGTGCTCCGGCACGCCGAGGCCGCCTCCCGGGAGCGCCGCACCGTCGACTGCGCCGGACGCTCCTCGGCCAACCCGCACCGGGTCGACAAGGCGGGCGCGGTCTACACCCTGCTGGCCAACACCCGTGGCGTGCTGTTGCCCTACGTGCTGCTGCGCGTCGTGCTCAGCACCCTGCTGCGCACCCTCGGCTACCTGGTCGGCAAGGTGCCGGGGCAGGCGCTGGACGAGGTCACCGGCCTGATCGGGGTGCTGCTGCGGCCCGGCAGGCTCCTGGGCGGTCGCAGACGCAGAGGCCGTCCGGCGGTGGCCGCGGCCGAACTCAGGCCGCTGTTCCCACCACCCGGCGCCACCCTGCGGGCCAGCGTCGAGCAGGTCTACAGCAACCTCTCCGGCCGCTCCGAGCCCGACTCCTCATCGGCCGGACGGCACGGCGGAGCCGTCGAGTCCGGGCCGGGCGACGAGGACGCCGACTTCCTGGACGTGGAGCAGTTCGCCCGGCTGCGGCGGATCGCCCGCAAGCCCGCGCCCATGCTGTTTGTGGTGCTGCTGCTGGTCTCGCTGGTCGCCTGCCGCTCGCTGCTCGGCAGCGGCGCGCTGACCGGCGGCGCGCTGCTGCCCGCCCCCGGCGGCGCCTCCGACCTGTGGGGCGCCTACGCCGGGGCGTGGCACGCCGTCGGCACCGGAAACACCCAGGCCGCGCCGCCGTACCTGGCGGTCGTGGCGCTGCTGTCCTCCCTGCTGCTGGGCAGCACCGGTCTGGCGCTGACGCTGCTGTTGGTCTGCTCGGTGCCGCTCGCCGGTCTCACCGCCTACTTCGCCTCCCGTCCGCTGGTCGACTCCCGGCTGCTGCGCGCCTGGGGGGCGGTCGCCTACGCGTTCCTGCCCGCCGCCACCGGTGCGCTCGCCGCGGGTCGGCTGGGCACCGCGGTGCTGGCGATCCTGCTCCCGTTGATGGCCCGGGCCGCCGTGGCGGCCAGCGGACTGCAACTCGGCGGGGCCGCCATCTCCCGTGGCGTCAGGCCCAGTTGGCGGGCCACCTGGGCGTTCGCGCTGCTGCTCACCGTCACCACCGCCTTCACCCCGGTGGTGTGGCCGATCGCGGTGGTGCTCGCCGTCGTCGTGCTGGTGCTGAGGGTGGTGCGCGGGCACGGCGGGCTGCTGCTGCCGCAGGCGCTGCGCTTCCTCGCCGTACTGGCCACGCCGCTGGTGCTGCTCGCGCCGTGGTCGGTGACGCTGCTGGCGCATCCGTCGTTCTTCCTGCGCGAGGCGGGGCTGCCGTACCGGGACGGTGCCGCCTCCCCGCTCGACCTGGTCATGCTCAGCCCCGGCGGCCCGAAGGCCAGCACCGGTGTGCTGCTGGCCGGGCTGGTGCTCGCCGGGCTCGCCGCGCTGCTGCGCGACGGGCGGCGACTGGCCGTCCTCACCGCGTGGGCGGTCGCGCTGGCCGGGTTGCTCGCCGCCGCGGTGCAGAACGGCTACCGGTGGCCTGGCCCCACCACCGTGCTGTACGGCCTGGCGCTGATCGCCGCCGCCGTGGTCGGCGCGGAGGACGCCAAGGCCCGTATCTCCGCGGCCGGTTTCGGCTGGCGGCAGCCGGTCGCCGGGCTCATCGCGCTGGCCGCCGCGGCGGCGCCGCTGATCGCCGCGGTCGGCTGGATGGTGAACGGCGCGGCCGGACCGCTCCAGCGGCGCGACGCGACACAGGTCCCGGCGTTCGTCGCCGAGGAGAGCTCCACCGCCGACCAGGCCCGCACACTGGTGCTCGCCGGTGACCCGGGCCATGTGCGGTACGTGCTGGTGCGCGGCTCCGGCGCGCGCATGGGCGACGGCGAGATCGCAGCCGAGGCCGGGCACGACCCGCGGCTCGACGGCGTCGTCGCCAACCTGGTGGCCGGATCCGGCGGTGACCAGACCAGCCAGCTCGGCGGCTACGCGGTGCGCTACGTGCTGCTGCAACCGGGCGCGCCCGCTGAGATGGGCCGGGTGCTGGACAGCACGCCGGGCCTGACCCGGCTCAGCCAGAGCGGCGGTACGGCGCTGTGGCGGCTGAACGACAACGTCTCGCGGATCACCATCGTCGCCCCCAAGGGCGGCGCGGCCGCGGCGGCGCCGGTCTCGGTGGCCGCGGGCAAGGTCGAGGCGCACACCACGATCCCGTCCGGACCCGCGGGCCGCACCCTGCGCATCGCGGACTCGGCCGACGCCGGGTGGCAGGCCACGCTGGACGGCAAGCCGCTGACCCCGACCACGGTCGACGGATGGGCGCAGGGCTTCCAACTCCCCGCGAACGGCGGCAAGTTGGACCTCACCTTCGACGACCCCATGACCCACACCCTGTGGCTGTGGGGGCAGGCCTTCCTGGCGCTCGTGGTGGTCGTGCTCGCGCTGCCGGGCCGCCGCCGTGACATGGACGACGACCTGCCGGAGGAGGGCCTGGCCACCGCTGCCGCGTCCAGCCCGGCGCAGGCCGCCGGGGGCGAGGGCCGCAGAGCCCGCCGCCTGCGCGCGGAGGCCGAGCGGGCGGCCGCCGAGCCCCTTGCCGCCGAGCCGGTTGTCGACGACTTCGAGCCGGTTGCCGCCGAGCCCGTTGCGGACGATTTCCAGCCGTTCGGCGCCGCGGAGCCCTTGGAGCACTCGGAGCCCTCGGGGCACGAGCCGTACGTCCCGCACCAGGCGGGTGCACCCGAGCCGGACCCCTACGGCGCGGCACCGCAGGTTCCGCACCAGCAACAGGGCTACGAGGAGTGGAACGGGTACGCCTATCCGGCCGGGTACGACCCGTACACGGGCCAGTACCAGCCCCAACCCCCCTACTCCGGCGCCGAGTACGGCAGTAACGGCGAGTACGCCGGGTACCCGGACGGCACGTACCAGGGCGGCGAGTACGCCGACCCGTACGGCTACCAGCAGCCAGCACCGCCCTACGATCCGGCGCACGACGCCGGTGAGTTCGGCCACCGCCGCGACGGGAGCGACCAGCAGTGAACCGCACCACCGTGTCCCTGATCGGCGTCGTCGCGGTGCTCGCCGCCGCCACCGGTGCGGCCACCGTACTGGCGCCCGCGCCGAGCAAGGCGGCGCCAACAGCGGCCGTGCGCAAGCCCGTTGAGCGCTCCACGCTGCTGTGCCCGGCCCCGGCGGGGGTGGACGCGGCCACCACCACGTACACCTCCTTCACCCCGCCGGGCAGCGGTGGCAGCGGGGGCAGCGCGGTGCTGCAGCCCGGGCAGTCCTCGGACGGCGCCAACGGCGGCTCTGCTGGCTCCGGCGGCTCCGGCGGCGGGTCCAACGGCAAGCAGGTGGCGCCGCTCACCGATCCCGGCAAGCCGGTCACCGCCAACGCCGGTAAGAGCGTCAGCCCACTGATCGGCACCGCCGACGGGCGGTTCGCGCCCGGGTGGACGGTGCAGGAGACCACCACCATCGACGCCGGGCCCGGCCGGGGCATGCTCGGCACCTCGTGCGGCGCTCCCGGTGCGGACTTCTGGTTCCCCGGCGCCAGCACCTCCGGCGACCGGCAGGACTACGTCCACCTCACCAACCCCGATGACACCGCCGCCGTCGCCGACATCGAGTTGTACGACGGCAACGGGCTGGTCAAGACCAGCAACGGCGAGGGCATCACCATCCCCGGCGGCTCCAGCGTGCCGGTGCTGCTGTCCACCCTCACCTCGGCGCAGACCGCCGACCTGACCGTGCACGTCGCGGTGCGCACCGGACGGGTGGCCGCGGCGGTCCAGGCGATGGACAGCAAGTCCGGCAGCGACTGGCTGCCCGCCTCGGCGCCCGCGGCCACCAGCGCGGTACTGCCGGGGATTCCCGCCGACGCGACCTCGGTGCGTCTGGTGGCGTACGCCACGGGCGGCAACGACGCCGACCTGAAGGTGCAGTTGCTCACCCCGACCGGCGCGATCGTTCCGGCCGGGCATGAGACGTTGCACGTCAAGAGCGGTATGACGACCGCCGTCGACCTGCCGGGACTGACCCAGGGCCAGGCCGGTTCGCTGCGGCTCACCCCGACGGACTCCGGCAGCGCCGCGCCGTTCGTGGCGGCGCTGCGGATCACCCGGGGCAAGGGCGCCTCCCAGGAGATGGCGTTCCTGCCCGGCACCGGGCAGGTGGGGCAGCGCGCCTCGGTGGCTGACAACCGCTCGAAGGCGGCCACCCTCTCGCTGGTGGCGCCCACCGCGGACGCCACCGTCAAGATCACCAGCTCGGCGACGACGGACGGCGGTTCCCCGGCCAGTAAGACGGTCACCCTCAAGGCCGGTACGACCACGGCCATGGCCCCGCCGGACCCGGGTGGCAAGGGCACTTTCGCGGTGACGGTCGAGCCGGTCTCCGGCGGCCCGGTCTACGCCTCGCGCATGCTCGCCGTGGACAACAACGGCGTCCCCGACTTCACCGTCCAGCCCATGCCGGACGACGGCGGCACGGTCGCGGTACCGAGCGCGGGGGAGGACCTGCAGGTGCTGGAGCGGTAGGCGGTTGTTGCCCGGGGCCTTTCGCGGGAGGGCGGATCCAGAAACAAGCGGATCCAGAAACGCGGATCCCGAAACAAGGGGACGGCGGAGGCTCGGAACGCCTCATTCCTCGCCGTAGCGCGGGTCCACGTTCTCCGGCGAGAGGCCCAGCAGTTCCGCGACCTGCTCGACCACGACCTCGTGGACCAGCAGCGCCCGCTCGTCACGGCCCTTCGCCCGGATCTCCACCGGCCGCCGGTAGACCACGATGCGGTTGCGCGGCCCCCTTCCCGATGCGCCCGCGGTGATCAGCTGGCCGAGCGGCACACTGTCGATGTCGGGGCTCGGCGGCGGTACGTCCTGTACCGCGAACTCGACCTCCGCGAGCTGCGGCCAGCGCCGCTCCAGGCGTTCCGCGGCGTCCCGCACCAGGTCGTCGAAGGCGTCGGAACGGCTCACCGACAGCGGCACCTGCGGCGGCGCGAGCGGCCCGCGCATACCGCGCCCATGGCGGTCGCGCCGACGAGCCGCCCGCTGAGTGGGGGGCGGAACAGGGGTGTCCATCATGTCGAAGCGTAGCTGTCACCATGCGGGGCATGGCGGCGGCACGGGGCAACGATCTCCTGGGCGGGACCTGGCCTCCGGGAGGACGTGGGGGCGGGTGACGTGGGGGGTGTGGGCGCGCGGTTCGGGCCTCTGGGCTGGGCTGCGGTTCGCGGGCTCTGTCCGGGCTGGGCACGGCTGGGTACGGCTGCGATACGTGGGTGGGGCGTGGGTGCTGTGGGGCGCGGTGCGGGGTTTGTCGACTTTGGCCTGGGGCTGGGGGACGGCCGGGCTTGGGGGGGTCGGGCTGTCCTTGGAGGGGGTCGGGCTGTCCTTGGATGGGGCTTACAACCCCTGTTATGTCGGGCAATGCGCATTCGAGGCGCAAACAAGACCGAACGCGTCCGCATCGCTGATCGTGCGGGATACCGTAATTGGCGCGGTTTGTCCCACCCGCTGACCGCCCCGGAAAGTGGCTCTGGCCATCGCTTGGGCCTGCCCCGCAGGTAGGACCGTACGTCACAAGATCGGGCGATCTCGGTGAACCGGGACGACACGAGCGGGTGAGGTCGTGGAGAGTCGTCGCGGCCCGCTCAAGAGTGCGGTACCGTCCAACGTCGTGAGCCCTGTACGTCGTTGTTCGCGCACCGCGTGCGGTCGTCCCGCCGTCGCGACGCTGACGTACGTCTACGCGGACTCGACGGCCGTCCTCGGTCCGCTCGCCACCTACGCCGAGCCGCACTGCTACGACCTGTGCTCCGAGCACTCCGCCCGGCTGACCGCCCCCCGGGGCTGGGAGGTCGTCCGGCTCGCCGTCGACGCCGGGCCCACCCGCCCCACCGGCGACGACCTCGAAGCCCTGGCCAACGCCGTACGCGAGGCCGCCCGCCCCCAGGACCGGTCGCAGGCCACCCGTGAGGGGGACCCCGTGGAGGTCGCCCGGCGCGGCCATCTCAGGGTGCTGCGCTCGCCCGAACCGTAGGTCAGCGCAGGCCCGATCCCCACCGTTGGGGTGGCCGCCACCGCCGCTTCACCGGACGTACGCCAAGGGCACTCAGTTTCGCCGGGTAGGTTGGGGGACCAGTTGTCCACCCCCGTGCCGCGTCGCCCGGCGCTGTTGAACCTGGAGCCGCTGTGCCCGACCTGAGTCAGATCGTGAAGGCGTACGACGTCCGCGGTGTCGTCCCCGACCAGTGGGGCGAGGAGCTCGCCGAACTGTTCGGTGCGGCCTTCGCCACAGTGACGGGCGCCGACGCGATCGTCGTCGGCCACGACATGCGCCCGTCCTCCCCGGGCCTGGCCCGCGCCTTCGCCAAGGGCGCCGCCTCCCGTGGTGCCGACGTCACCGAGATCGGGCTGTGCTCGACCGACCAGCTGTACTTCGCCTCCGGCAAGCTCAACCTGCCCGGCGCGATGTTCACCGCCAGCCACAACCCGGCCCAGTACAACGGCATCAAGATGTGCAAGGCCGGCGCCGCCCCCGTGGGCCAGGACACCGGCCTCGCCGAGATCCGCGAGCTGGCCGAGCAGTGGTCGGCCAGCGGCCTGCCCGCCACCGACGCCACGCCGGGCACCATCACCCAGCGCGACGTGCTCGCCGACTACGCCGGATACCTGCGCGAACTGGTCGACCTCACCGGCATCCGCCGCCTGAAGGTCGCGGTCGACGCCGGAAACGGCATGGGCGGCCACACCGTGCCCACCGTCTTCGACGGCCTGCCCATCGACCTCACCCCGATGTTCTTCGAGCTGGACGGCACCTTCCCCAACCACGAGGCCAACCCGCTCGACCCCAAGAACCTGGTCGACCTCCAGCACAAGGTCCGCGAGGTCGGCGCCGACATCGGCCTGGCCTTCGACGGCGACGCCGACCGCTGCTTCGTCATCGACGAGCGCGGCGAGCCGGTCTCCCCGTCCGCGATCACCGCCCTGGTCGCCGCCCGCGAACTCGCCAAGCACCCCGGTGAGACGATCATCCACAACCTGATCACCTCCTGGTCGGTGCCCGAGGTCGTCAAGGAGCAGGGCGGCCAGGCGGTCCGCACCCGCGTCGGCCACTCGTTCATCAAGCAGGAGATGGCCCGCACCGGTGCGATCTTCGGCGGCGAGCACTCCGCGCACTACTACTTCCGGGACTTCTGGAAGGCCGACACCGGCATGCTCGCCGCGCTGCACGTGCTCGCCGCGCTCGGCGACCAGCAGCGCCCGCTGTCCGAACTGGTCGCCGAGTACGACCGGTACGCCGCCTCCGGCGAGATCAACTCCACCGTCGCCGACCAGGCCGAGCGCACCGCCGCGGTGCGCGCCGCGTTCGACGGCCGCGAGGGCGTCTCCTTCGACGAACTGGACGGCCTGACGGTCACCGGCTCCGACTGGTGGTTCAACCTGCGCCCGTCCAACACCGAGCCGCTGCTCAGGCTCAACGTCGAGGCCCGGGACACCGCCACCGTCGAGCGGCTGCGCGACGAGGTCCTAGCGATCGTCCGCGCCTGAACCACCCACTTGGCGGGGGCCCCGGGAACCCTTCCCGGACCCCCGCCGGGTGCCTCCCGGCGGTACGCTGACCACGCCGTCACGACAACGGCTCGATCACCACACGACCGGTGGCCAGGGTCGCCGCAGCCGACCCGTACCGCCCAACAACCACCACCCGCCGAAGAGGACACGCCCATGCCGCTCGAAGCCAGTCTCCTGGAGATCCTCGCCTGCCCGGCCTGCCACGCCCCGCTCCGCCAGAGCGCCGCCGACGCGACCGAGCCCGAGCTGATCTGCACCGGCGAGACCTGCGGCCTGGCCTACCCGGTACGGGACGACATCCCCGTACTCCTCATCGACGAGGCCCGTCGCCCGGCCTAACCGGGCGCGACGGCACCAGGCCGGAGGACACGATGCTCGACGAGGCCCTGCTCGACAGTCCCGACGCCCTCGCCCGCGCCGACACCGGCGGGCTGCTGCCCAGCGTGGCCGCGGCGGGCGCCCGGGTGCGAACCGCCGCCCGAGCCGCAGCCGAGGCCGGGCTCACCGACCTCAAGCCCGACGGCCGCCCGCGCACCGTCCTCATCGCAGGCCCCGGCTCGGCCCCCGGCCAGCTCGCCGACCTGCTCGGCGCGCTCGCCGCCTGCCCCGTGCTGCCGCTGGCACCGACCGGCAGCGCACCCACCGCGCAGGAGCTGCGCTGGACGCTGCCCGGCTGGGCCGGACCGCTCGACCTGCTGCTGCTCACCACCGCGGACGGCACCGAGCCGGGCCTGACCAGCCTGGTGGAACAGGCCTACCGGCGCGGCTGCACGGTCGCCGGAGTCACCCCGTCCGGTACCGCGCTGGCCGGAGCGCTCCAGCAGGCGCGCGGCCTGGCGCTGCCCTTCGCGCCCCCGTCGTACCGCCCGACCGCCACCGAGGCCTACGACGCCGCCCACGGCACGGAACCAGCCGTTCCAGCGGATCCGGGGGCGTTCTGGGCGCTGTTCACCCCGCTGCTCGCCCTCGCCGACCGGATAGGGCTGCTGTCCGCCCCGCCGGACGTCGTGGAAGCCGTCGCCGACCGGCTCGACGCCGCCGCGGAACGTTTCGGCCCGGCCGCCGAGACCTACCGCAACCCGGCCAAGGCCCTCGCCGTCGAACTCGCCCACTCCCTCCCGCTGGTGTGGAGCGAGGGCGCAACCGTCGCCCCGGCCGCCCGCCGCTTCGCCTCGGTGCTGACCTCACTGGCGGGCCGCCCGGCCCTCGCCGCGGCACTGCCCGAGGCCATCGCGGAACACCGCGCGCTGCTCGACGGCACCCTGGCCTCCGGCAGCGACGACCTCGACGACTTCTTCCGCGACCGAGTCGAGGAACCCGACGGCCTACGGCTACGGATCGTGCTGCTGCGCGAACCGGAGACCGAGCCCGCCACCGCGGCCGTTGAGGCGGCCAACACCCACGGCACACCGCTCAGCGAGATCGACGCCGCCGACGGCACCCCCGCTGAGACTCTCGCCGAACTGCTCGCCCTCACCGATTTCGCCGCCGTCTACCTGGCCCTCACCCCGGCCGAAGGACCATCGGCCTGATGCCGCCGTGCGCCCGAGCGACGCACCCGACACGTACCGAAGAGGAACACCGACCCGCATGGACCGCCTCGTCAACTCCGTGCGCCCCTACGCCTGGGGCTCCACGACCGCCATCCCCGAACTGCTGGGCACCGAACCCACCGGTGAACCGCAGGCCGAACTGTGGATGGGCGCACACCCCGGCGCACCCTCGCGACTCGACCGCGGCACCGGCCCGATGCCGCTCAACGAGGTCATCGACGCCGACCCATACGGCGAACTCGGCAAACCCGCCGTCGAACGCTTCGGCCCCCGGCTGCCGTTCCTCCTCAAGCTGCTCGCCGCCGGAGCGCCGCTCTCCCTCCAGGTGCACCCGGACCTCGACCAGGCCAAGGTCGGTTTCGCCGACGAGGAGGCCCGCGGCGTCCCCATCGACGCACCGCACCGCAACTACAAGGACGCCAACCACAAGCCGGAGATGATCTGCGCGCTGACCCCCTTCGACGGGCTGTGCGGCTTCCGGCACCCCGCCGAGGCCGCCGAACTCCTCGAAGGACTCGGCGTCAACACCCTCAAGCCGTACGCGGACATCCTGCGTGCCCGCCCCGAGGACGAGGCACTGCGCGAGGTCCTCGCCGCCGTACTCGGCGCCGACCGCGAGGAGATGGCCCAGACCGTTGAGGAGGCCACCGAGGCCGCGGCCCGACTCGCCACCGAAGGCGGCAGGTTCGCCGACGCCTACGCCGCCTACGCCTCCGCCGCCCACCACTTCCCCGGCGACCCCGGTGTCATCGCCGCCATGCTGCTGAACCATGTGACGCTGCAGCCCGGCGAGGCGCTCTACCTCGGCGCCGGCGTACCGCACGCCTACCTCAACGGGCTCGGCGTGGAGATCATGGCCAACTCCGACAACGTGCTGCGCTGCGGCCTCACCCCCAAGCACATCGACGTCCCCGAACTGATGCGCATCGTCCGCTTCGAGTCCGGCGACGCGGGCGTGCTGCGCCCGGAGGACAGCGGCGACGGCGAAGAGGTCTACGACACGCCGATCGACGAGTTCCGGCTCTCGCGCTACACCCTCGCCCCCGGCGGCAGCCCCCGCACCCTCGGCGACCGCACCCCGCAGATCCTGCTGTGCACCGCGGGCCAGGTGACGCTGCACGGACCAGGCGGCGCCCAACTCACCCTGGCGCGCGGCGAGTCGGCGTTCGTTCCGGCAGACGAGCGGATCGCGCTCGACGGCTCGGGCACGGTCTTCCGCGCCACCGTCGTCGCCTGACCGGCGCCACGGCCCCTGGCGGTTCGCCGGGGGCCGTGCCGCGTCGTCCTACTGGACTTCCGCCAGCACCCGCATGATCTCCATGCGGGTCGGCGCCGTCGCCAACCGCTCGCGGAACCCGGTGTCCATCAGCTTGCGGGACAGCAGCGCCAGTATTCGCAGATGCTCGTCACCGGCCGCCGCCTCCGGCACCGAGATCATGAAGATGAGCTTGGCCTTCGTCCCGTCCAGCGCACCCCACTCGATCCCCTCGCCCGACCGCGCGAACCCGACCACCGGCGCCGTCACCGCATCCGTCTTGGCATGCGGTATCGCGATCTCCTCGCCCAGCCCCGTGGTCCCCTGCGCCTCCCGGTCCAGCGCGGCGGCCACCAGCGCGTCCACATCGGCGACCTTGCCGGTCTCGGCCAGCAGCCCGGCCATCTCGCGTATGGCGGCTTCCTTGCCGGCCGCCGCCAGTGCCTCGCGCACGGTCTGCTCGGTCAGATAGCCGGAGAGCACCTCCACACCCAGAGGCGGCGCGGCAACGGCCGTCGCGGCGCTGGCGGCGGAAGCTTCCTCCGCCACGGCGGGGGGCACGGCGGCAGGAGCGCTTGACTCGGCTGGGCGGGCGGGGGGTGCGGGGGATGCGGTCGTAGTGGGGGTGGCCGGTTCCGTTTCGGCAGCCGGTTCGGTGGTGGCGCAGGGCTTGGCGGCCGCGGTGGGGGGCTTGGGCGCGGGCGGGGTGGCCGCGGTCGGGGTGACGGGAGCGGTGCTGGCCAGCGGGGAGGCGGGATGGGCGGTGTCGGCGAGTGCGGGCTCCGGCACCGGGACCGGCGGCAGGCCGGTGGACGGCGCGACCTCCCCGCGCCCCTCAAGCGAGACCAGTGCCACCGTGGTCAGTGCGGTCACCACCGTGCCGATCGCCACGGCGACGAAGAACACCGGCACACCGCCGACCGCGCCCAGCACCGCCACGATCGGCCCGCCGTGCGGCACCGCGTCCTTCACCCCGGTCATCCCCGCGACCGCACCGGCCACCGCGCCACCGAGCATGTTCGCCGGAATGACCTTCGCAGGCCGCGCCGCGGCGAACGGGATCGCCCCCTCGGAGATGCCGAAGCAGCCCATGAACAGGGCAGCGATGCCGGTCTCGCGCTCCTGAGCGGTGTAAAGGCGGCGCCGCACCAGCGTCGCGAGGCCCTGGCCGAGCGGCATCACCGGAATCGCCGCCGCGCACATCCCCATGACCGTCTGGTTCCCCGAAGCGATCAGCCCGGCCCCGAACAGGAACGCCGTCTTGTTGACCGGACCGCCCATGTCGAAGGCGATCATCAGGCCCAGGACCGCGCCGAGCACGATCGCGCTGGATCCCGTCATCCCGCTGAGCCAGTTCGTCAGATGCGCGAACACCCACGAGATCGGCTTGCCGATGACATAGACGAAGAACAGACCCAGCGCCGTGGTGGCCACGATCGGTATCACGATGATCGGCATGATCGGCTGGACGAACTTCGGGACCCTGACCTTCTTGATCCACACCACCAGGTAACCGGCCAGGAAACCGGTGACGATCGCCCCGATGAAGCCCGCACCCGCCTTGGAGTCGTACAGCGCACCGGTGTTGGCTATCCAGCCGCCGATCATGCCCGGCACCAGCGCGGGCCGGTCACCGATCGCGTAGGCGATGTAGCCGGACAGGATCGGCACCATCAAGGTGAAACCAATCGTGCCGATGTCGTTCACATGCGCCCAGAAGCTGCCCTTCGGGATGACCAGGCCGCCCGACGGGTCCGGATGACCGCCCAGCGCCAGCGAGACGGCCAACAGCAGACCGCCGACCACCACGAACGGGATCATGTAACTGACCCCGTTCATCAGCGCCTTGTACGCGACGCTGCGTTCCCTGCCCCCGCCGCCGCCTCCTGGCGGCGCGTTGCCGTCCCCAGAGTGGACCGGTGCGCTGCGCACCCGCTCGATCAGCCGCCCGGGATGGCTGATGCCCTCGGAAACCCCGACGCTGAGCACCCGCTTGCCGACGAAGCGAGTGAGGTCGACGTTCTTGTCCGCCGCGATGATGACCCCGTCAGCCTGCTTGACATCGTTGTCAGTCAAGACGTTCTCGGCGCCGATGGACCCCTGTGTCTCGACCTTCATCTCAACCCCGAGCGCCTCCGCGGCCTGCTGCAACTTCTCCGCGGCCATATAGGTGTGCGCGATGCCGGTGGGGCAGGCGGTTATCGCGAGCAGCCTCAGTCCCTCGCGGTTCCCCGCGCCGTTAGGGGGATCGGCAGGCCTGGTCACGTCATCTCCTTCAGCCGTACATACGTGAGTGTCAAGAGTGTTCTCGCGCCGGTCGCATCCTGCAACACGCGCGGAACGAAGCGAAAGCCCGACGAACGTCCTCGATATCACTGGGGCGAGCGCTCTTCGAGCCCGGGCGCGTGGCCGGTACTTCTTCGATGGGCTGGGGGCCGCTGGGCCGTTCGGTGTAGATTCTTCAGCGAAGCCAGACGTCGCTGCTGATGGCGGTCGGGCGGTCCCGAGCGCGCGGACCGACCGAGGGAGAGAGGGCCTCCGACGGGCTGGGCTGCGGTACGAGGACCGGCACCCCCGGTCCTTTTCGGCGCGTCCACCCGGACCCGCCGCACGGCCGCAGCGGACAGACCGATGCCCACCCTCGACCCGAACCGCGAGGAGCAGACCGCATGACGTCGACCTCCACCAGCCCCGACTTCAAGGTTGCCGACCTTTCCCTGGCACCCTTCGGCCGCAAGGAGATCACGCTCGCCGAGCACGAGATGCCCGGGCTCATGGCGATCCGCAAGGAGTACGCCGAAGCCCAGCCGCTCGCCGGCGCTCGCATCACCGGCTCGCTGCACATGACCGTGCAGACCGCCGTCCTCATCGAGACCCTGGTCGCCCTCGGCGCCGAGGTCCGCTGGGCCTCCTGCAACATCTTCTCCACCCAGGACCACGCCGCCGCGGCCATCGCCGTCGGCCCCGACGGCACCCCCGACAACCCCCGGGGCGTCCCCGTCTTCGCCTGGAAGGGCGAGACGCTGGAGGAGTACTGGTGGTGCACCGAACAGGCCCTGACCTGGCCGAACAGCCCCACCGGCGGCCCGAACATGATCCTCGATGACGGCGGTGACGCCACCCTGCTCGTCCACAAGGGCGTCGAGTTCGAGAAGGCCGGATCGGCTCCCGACCCCTCCACCGCGGACAACGACGAGTACCGCATCATCCTGCAGCTGCTCAACCGCACCCTCGCCGAGAACCCCAACAAGTGGACCCGGCTCGCCTCCGAGATCCGCGGTGTCACCGAGGAGACCACCACCGGCGTCCACCGCCTCTACGAGATGCAGCAGGCGGGCTCGCTGCTCTTCCCGGCGATCAACGTCAACGACGCGGTCACCAAGTCCAAGTTCGACAACAAGTACGGCTGCCGCCACTCCCTGATCGACGGCATCAACCGCGCCACCGATGTCCTCATCGGCGGCAAGGTCGCGGTCGTCTGCGGCTACGGCGACGTCGGCAAGGGCTGCGCCGAGTCGCTGCGCGGCCAGGGCGCCCGCGTCATCATCACCGAGATCGACCCGATCTGCGCCCTCCAGGCCGCCATGGACGGCTACCAGGTCACCACGCTGGACGAGGTCGTCGAGACCGCCGACATCTTCATCACCACCACCGGCAACCGGGACATCATCATGGCCAGCGACATGGCCAAGATGAAGCACCAGGCCATCGTCGGAAACATCGGCCACTTCGACAACGAGATCGACATGGCCGGGCTCGCCAAGATCCCTGGCATCGTCAAGACCGAGGTCAAGCCCCAGGTCCACACCTGGACCTTCCCCGACGGCAAGACCCTGATCGTGCTGTCCGAGGGCCGCCTGCTCAACCTGGGCAACGCCACCGGTCACCCCTCGTTCGTGATGTCCAACAGCTTCGCGAACCAGACCATCGCCCAGATCGAGCTCTTCACCAAGCCGCAGGCCTACCCGACCGGCGTCTACGTGCTCCCCAAGCACCTGGACGAGAAGGTCGCCCGCCTCCACCTCGACGCCCTCGGCGTCAAGCTCACCACCCTGCGCCCCGAGCAGGCCGCCTACATCGGCGTCCCGGTCGAGGGCCCGTACAAGCCGGACCACTACCGCTACTGATCCGGTCAGCACCAATGCACTGAGCGCGGGCCCCCGTCGGTACTCCCGGCGGGGGCCCCGCCCTTCGGAGAACCGAAAGCCCCCACCATGCCCCGCGGCCGCTACTCGTTCTACGACACGCACGACCACACCCCCCTCGGCGAAGAACACTTCCACTGCGCCACTGGCACCTCCGGTTGGCGCTACACCGCTCGCACCACCACGCCGAACGGCCAGGACTGCGGATCCGTCGACCTCACCATCGACGAACTCGGCCGCCCCATCCGGCTGGAACTCCACGCGGGCGGATGGCAGGTCCGCGGTGCCGCACTGGACGGCGTGACCTGGGTCCGTACCGACCCCACCGGCGAACACGCCCAAGAGGGCAACGCCGCCGCCCACGCCTTCACCGGAACCTCCCCCGCCTTCCTCGTCGCCACCGCGCGGCTGCTGCACCTCTCCCCAGGCGCCCCCGCGACCCGCGTGCGGCTCGTGGCACTCACCTCCCCCGTCCTCGCCCCCCGGACCCTCGACCAGTCCTGGGCTTTGAAGGACAGGACAGCACACGCCACTGACAACGGCCCGCTGGTCGTGGACGAATACCAGGTCAGCGACCTACAGACCGGCGAGCAGAGCACGGTCCACATCGCTGGCGACGTCGTGCTCGCCGCCCCCGGCATCGAGCTGGAGGACCTGGAGAGCCCGCCTTCCACGTTCGAATGACTCGACGATGACCGGCGCGCTCCCACGCCAAGGCCGGGTGATGGCTGCGCGATGTGCGAACAGCCCCGCTGACCTGCTAATCTCCACTACGCCTCGCGAAACCCGTTGACATGGGTGGAGCGGGGAGGTAGATTTGAACGGTTGTCACGAAGTAGACATACGAGTGGCGGTCCGGGTAGTCTCTACCCCCGCTCCACGGAACGGCTTCCGCGGAGCACCGCAACACCCCTCCGAATTACTACCGGAAATGCGAACGCCGATTGGCTCGGCGAAAAGCGGATCTGATAGTGTCGGAAACACCGGAAAGCGAAAGCCGGAAGGTGAATCCCGCCAGCGGGAATCGGGCCGGAAAGGGTCTGATAAGCTGGAGAAACCGAAGGGAAAGCCCGGAGGGGCCGGTGAGACGGTCTCGAAGGAAGCTTCCGTTCCTTGAGAACTCAACAGCGTGCC
>NZ_JANFNH010000068.1 GCF_024436055.1 Streptantibioticus rubrisoli
CACCACAGCCGCACCTGGCAGCGCACCCGAACAACGCCACAAGCAGCGCACCCCACACCAGTCGTCCGCCGCAGGCGCAACGGGGCGGGCCGCCCCGCAAAGTCACCGCGCCGGAGGCGATCACGTACCCCTTTCCGCTCGCCGCAGGCGATAAGGCAGGCTTGTCCCGTGCCCGAGTCCACGCATTCCCCGCAATCCCCGAAGCCCCAGCGGAGCGAACACCCGCACAGCGCGACGTTGCGCCGCTTGGAGCAGTCCTCCGGCAGACTGTCGGCCGCGGCGATCGCGCGCATGGACGAGCAGTTGCCCTGGTACCGCGCGATGCCGCCGGAGAACCGTTCCTGGATCGGTCTGGTCGCCCAGGCCGGTATCGCCGCCTTCACCGAGTGGTTCCGGCACCCCGAGGCACCGCAGGCCATCAGCACGGATGTGTTCGGTACCGCGCCGCGCGAGCTGACCCGGGCGATCTCGCTGCGGCAGACCGTGGAGATGGTGCGCACCACCATCGAGGTGATGGAAGCGGCGATCGACGAGGTCGCCGCACCCGGCGACGAGTCCGTACTGCGCGAGGCGCTGCTGGTCTACGCGCGGGAGATCGCGTTCGCCACCGCGCAGGTCTACGCGCAGGCCGCCGAGGCCCGTGGCGCGTGGGACGCCCGGCTGGAGTCGCTGGTCGTCAACGCCGTGCTCTCCGGTGAGGCGGACGAGGGAGTGCTGTCCCGTGCCGCGGCCCTCGGCTGGAACTCACCCGACCGGGTGGTCGTGGTGCTGGGCACCGCACCCGACGGGGACAGCGAGTTGACGGTGGAGGCGATCCGCCGAGCCGCCCGGCACGCCAAGCTGCAGGTGCTGACCGGGGTGCTGGGCCACCGCCTGGTGGTCGTGGCGGGTGGCTCCGACGACCCGATCCGTACCGCCAAGGACCTCATCGGCCCGTTCGCCCCCGGCCCGGTGGTGGCCGGTCCCGTGGTGGGCGACCTGCTGGCCGCCACCCGTTCCGCACAGGCCGCCGCGGCCGGGCTGAAGGCCTGCGCGGCCTGGCCGGACGCCCCCCGGCCGGTGCTCGCCGACGACCTGCTGCCGGAGCGGGCGATGGCGGGCGATCCGGCAGCTCGTGAACAGCTGGTGGAGGAGATCTACAGACCGCTGGAGGAAGCGGGCTCGGCGCTACTGGAGACGCTCAGCGTCTACCTGGAGCAGGCATCGTCGCTGGAAGGCGCCGCCCGGATGTTGTTCGTTCATCCCAATACCGTCCGCTACCGGCTGCGACGTGTGACGGATGTCACGGGTTGGTCACCTTCCGATGTACGCTCCGCGTTCACCCTACGGATCGCCCTGATCCTCGGCCGACTCTCCAGCGGGGATCAGCAGGATTGAGCTTTTGTGGGACACCCACAAATCGCCTGACCGTTCTTGGTCCCTGTCCTCACCGGCGGTGACCACCTGACGCGAGAGAGAGTGTGAAGGTGCTCGTACTCGTAGCTCCCGGCCAGGGCGCCCAGACGCCCGGCTTCCTCAGTCCCTGGCTCGAACTCCCGGGCGTGGCCGACCGGTTGCACTGGTGGTCCGCGGTCGCCGGACTCGACCTCGTGCACTACGGCACCAAGGGCACCGCGGACGAGATCCGCGACACCGCCGTGGCGCAGCCGCTGCTGGTGGCCGCCGGACTGGTGTCCGCCCTCTCGGTCTTCCCGCACCCGGCCGACGGACGCCGCCTGGTCGGCGCGGTCGCCGGGCACAGCGTCGGTGAGATCACCGCGGCCGCCGGTGCCGGGGTGGTCACCGCCGAGTCCGCCATGGTGCTGGTGCGGCAGCGCGGCCTGGCGATGGCTCAGGCCGCGTCGGTCACCGAGACCGGGATGTCCGCGGTGCTGGGCGGCGACCCGCAGGACGTGGTCGCCAAGCTGGAGTCGCACGGACTGACCCCGGCCAACATCAACGGCGCCGGACAGATCGTCGCCGCCGGAACCATGGAGCAGCTCGCGGCGCTCGCCGAGGACAAGCCCGAGGGCGCCCGGGTGCGTCCGCTCCAGGTGGCGGGCGCGTTCCACACCCACCACATGGCTCCCGCGGTCGCCACGCTTGAGGCGCTGGTGCCGGGGGTGTCGGTGCGCGACCCGCGTACCCGGTACGTCTCCAACGCCGACGGCCAGGTGGTGCACAGCGGCGCCGAGATCATCCGTCGGCTGGTCAAGCAGGTGGCGGGACCGGTCCGTTGGGACCTGTGCATGGAGACCTTCAAGGAGCTCGGCGTCACCGCGCTGATCGAGGTCTCCCCCGCGGGCACCCTCACCGGGCTGGCCAAGCGCGCGCTGCCGGGCGTCAAGACGCTGGCGCTGAAGACCCCGGACGACATCGAGGCGGCCCGCGAGCTCATCGCCGAGCACGGTGACCCGGACGGCAACCCGCTGGAGCACGGCCCGACCTGGCGGCTGGCGGTGGCTCCGTTCAAGGGCACCGTGAACACCGGAACGGTCAAGGCCGGTGACGTGCTTGAGCCGGGCGCTACGGTGGCGCACGTCGCCAACAACCGCGACCGGCAGGCGGTCACCGCCGAGCACGGCGGCACCGTCGTGGAATGGCTGGTCGAGGACGGCGACCCGGTCGCACCGGGGCAGCCGCTGCTGCGCATCCACCCCGCGGCCGAATGAACCTGACGCGCCGACAGACCCCGGTCAACCGATGAGGAGCCCGAGAGCATGACCGCGAAGATCAAGCCGAGCAAGGGCGCGCCGTACGCCCGCATCCTCGGCGTCGGCGGCTACCGCCCGACCCGCGTGGTGCCGAACGAGGAGATCCTCAAGTACATCGACTCCTCCGACGAGTGGATCCGCACCCGCTCCGGCATCTCCACCCGGCACTGGGCGGGCCCGCAGGAGACCGTCGCCGAGATGTCGGTGGAGGCCGCGGGCAAGGCCATAGCGGACGCCGGTCTGACCGCCGAGGACGTTGACGCGGTGCTCGTCGCCACGGTGTCGCACTTCAAGCAGACCCCGGCGATCGCCACCGAGATCGCGCACCGGCTCGGCGCGGGCAAGCCCCCGGCGTTCGACATCTCCGCGGGGTGCGCCGGGTTCACCTACGGGCTGACGCTGGCCAAGGGCATGGTGACCGAGGGCTCGGCGAAGTACGTCCTGGTCATCGGGGTCGAGCGGCTCAGCGACCTGACCGACAAGGAGGACCGGGCCACCGCCTTCCTGTTCGGTGACGGAGCGGGCGCGGTCGTGGTCGGCCCGTCGGACGTGCCCGCCATCGGCCCGACGGTCTGGGGCTCGGAGGGCGACAAGGCCGAGACCATCAAGCAGACCCTGCCGTGGGACGTCTACCGGGGCGCCAACCCGGAGGACGTCCGGTTCCCGGCGATCACCCAGGAGGGCCAGGCGGTCTTCCGCTGGGCGGTCTACGAGATGGCCAAGGTCGCCCAGGAGGCGCTGGACGCCGCCGGTATCACCGCGGATGAGCTGGACGCGTTCATCCCGCACCAGGCCAACATGCGGATCATCGATTCGATGATCAAGGCACTCAAGCTGCCGGAGCACGTCGCGGTCGCCCGCGACATCGAGACCACCGGCAACACCTCGTCGGCCTCCATCCCGCTCGCCATGGAGCGGCTGTTGGCGACCGGCCAGGCCAAGAGCGGCGACACCGCGCTCGTCATCGGGTTCGGGGCGGGTCTCGTGTACGCAGCCGCTGTCGTTACCCTCCCCTAGGCAAAGATCCCCGCGGGTCGCAGTTCCGCGAGCCGCGTTATCAACACCGTAGAAAATCGAAGGAGCGCCGCAGATGGCCGCCACTCAGGAAGAGATCGTCAAGGGTCTCGCCGAGATCGTGAACGAGATCGCCGGTATCCCGGTCGAGGACGTCCAGCTGGACAAGTCCTTCACCGACGACCTGGATGTCGACTCGCTGTCCATGGTCGAGGTCGTCGTCGCGGCTGAGGAGCGCTTCGACGTCAAGATCCCGGACGACGACGTCAAGAACCTCAAGACCGTTGGCGACGCCGCCGACTACATCCTGAAGCACCAGGCCTGATTGACCGCAGGCTGACGCGTCTGTCGCCACCCGTCCCGGGTGGCACCCGCGTTGCCTTCACCCTCGATACGTGGAGACAAGAATTCCAGTGAACCCGACCAATCGCACCGTGGTCGTCACCGGTATCGGCGCAACCACACCCTTGGGTGGCGACAGCGCGTCAACCTGGGAGGCGCTGCTCGCCGGACGTTCCGGCGTGGCGCCGCTGCAGCAGGAGTGGGCGGCCGATCTGCCGGTCCGCATCGCGGCGGAGATCGCCGTGGAGCCGTCCGAGGTGCTGGCCCGGCCGCTCGCCCGCAAGCTGGACCGCTCCGCGCAGTTCGCGCTGATCGCGGCGCGCGAGGCGTGGGCGGACGCCGGGTTCTCCGCCAAGGCCGGGGACGACCCCGCGGTCGACCCGGACCGCCTGGGCACCGTGGTGGCCTCCGGTATCGGCGGCGTGACCACCCTGCTCGGCCAGTACGACATCCTGCGCGAGCAGGGCTTCCGCAAGGTCTCCCCGCACACCGTGCCGATGCTGATGCCGAACAGCCCGTCGGCCAACGTCAGCATCGAGCTGAACGCCCGCGCCGGTACCCACACCCCGGTCAGCGCCTGTGCCTCGGGCGCCGAGGCGATCGGCTACGCGATCGAGATGATCCGCACCGGCCGCGCCGACGTGGTCGTGGCGGGCGGCACCGAGGCGGCGGTGCACCCGCTGCCGATCGCCGCGTTCGCCAACATGATGGCGATGTCGAAGAACAACGACGACCCGCAGGGCGCCTCCCGCCCGTACGACGTCGCCCGGGACGGCTTCGTGCTGGGCGAGGGCTCGGGCATCGTCGTCCTGGAGTCCGCCGAGCACGCCGCCAAGCGCGGGGCCCGGGTGTACTGCGAGGCGATCGGCCAGGGCATCTCGGCCGACGCCCACCACATCGCGCAGCCGGAGCCCACCGGCCGCGGTATCGCCGACGCGTTCGCCAACCTGCTGGACAACTCCGACCTGAAGCCCGCGGAGATCGTGCACGTCAACGCGCACGCCACCTCCACCCCGCTGGGCGATGTCGGCGAGCTGCGGGCGCTGCGCTCGGTGCTCGGCGACGACGTCGACCACATGGCGGTCTCCGCCACCAAGTCGATGACCGGCCACCTGCTCGGTGGTGCGGGCGGTGTGGAGACGGTGGCCACCGTTCTCGCGTTGCACAACCGGGTCGCTCCGCCGACGATCAATGTGGACAACCTCGACCCCGAGGTCGACGCCGACATCGTGCGCGGTGAGCCGCGGGCCCTGCCGGAGGGCACCATCGCCGCGCTCAATGACTCGTTCGGCTTCGGCGGTCTCAACGTCGTCCTGGCGTTCCGCAAGAGCTGATCGGCAGGGGCCGGACGGCGACCCAGCGCGTCTGCCCCCCTGACCGAGGAGGCCACCGGATGGCCAGCGAGGCCCGCGACAGCGATCCGCGCAATCCGCGGCTGCGTCTGCGGGCCTTGCTGGACGAGGCGGGCTACCAGGAGGTCTCGGCCTACGACGAGTCGGGCATGCTCACCGCGATCGGCACGGTGAACGGGTCGAAGGTGGTGGCGTTCGCCAGCGACCCGACCGTGCAGGGCGGCGCGATGGGCGCCGAGGGCTGTGACGCGGTGGTCCGCGCCTACGACCGGGCGGTGGCCGAGAACTGCCCGATCATCGGGCTCTACCACTCGGGCGGCGCCCGGCTCCAGGAGGGCGTCGGCTCGTTGGACGCGGTCGGGCGGGTCTTCCACGCGATGATCCTCGCCTCCGGCCGGGTTCCGCAGATCTCGGTGGTGCTGGGCCCGGCGGCGGGCGGCGCGGCGTACGGTCCGGCGCTGACCGATGTGGTGGTACTGGCGCCGGACGGCCGGATCTTCGTCACCGGCCCCGATGTGGTGCGCACCGTCACCGGGGAGAGCGTCGACATGGCGCGGCTGGGCGGCCCGGAGCCGCACGGCCGCCGCTCCGGCGTGGTGCACGTGCTCGCCGAGTCCGAGCGGGACGCGTTGGACAAGGCCCGCTGGCTGGCCCAACTCCTCAGCGATCAGGCCGAGTTGCGGCTCGACCTGGTTGAGGACCGGCCACTGGGCGGGCTGCTGCCGGAGTCCGACCGGCGCGCCTATGACGTACGGCCGCTGGTGGACGGGGTGTTGGACGCCCCCGGCGTGGAACTGCAGCCGAAGTGGGCGCCGAACGTCGTCACCTCCCTGGGGCGGCTGGGCGGCCAGGCGGTCGGCGTGGTCGCCAACAACCCGCTGCGGCTGGGCGGTTGCCTGGACTCGCTGTCCGCGGAGAAGGCGGCGCGCTTCGTGCGGATGTGTGACGCGTTCGGGGTGCCGCTGGTGGTGCTGGTGGATGTGCCGGGCTATCTGCCGGGCGTCGGCCAGGAGTGGGACGGTGTGGTGCGGCGCGGCGCGAAGCTGCTGCACGCGTTCGGTGAGTGCGTGGTACCGCGGGTCACCCTGGTCACCCGCAAGGCGTACGGGGGCGCGTACATCGCGATGAACGCCCGCGCGCTCGGTGCCACCAGGGTGCTGGCCTGGCCGCAGGCCCAGGTCGCGGTGATGGGCGCGCTGGCGGCGGTACGGATCCTGCACCGCAGGCGGCTCGCCCAGCTTCCCGAGGAGCTGAAGGAACAGATCGAGCTCGAACTGGCCGCGGAACACGAGATCGTGGCGGGCGGCCTGCCCAAGGCGATGGAACTCGGCGTCGTCGACGAGGTGGTCTCCCCCGACGCGACCCGCTCCGCGATCGCCCGGGCCCTCCAGCAGGCACCGTCCCGCAGGGGCGCCCACGCCAACATCCCCCTGTGACGCTGAGCGCTCCGCTGGGAGTGCGGCGGTGTGCCCTCGTTCGTCTTTCGTCCGCGGCGCCGCCGCGGCTGGTCGCCCAGTTCCCCGCGCCCCTTCGGGGCGCTACCAGAGCGCGGCTACGGGCACCTGACGACCTGGGCCGTCCACGACAGGCCCCCGCCGAAGGCGAGCAGCAGCACCGGCCCGCCGGGCGGCAGTTCGCCGCGCTCCACGAGCTTCGACAGCGCCAACGGGATGGACGCCGCGGAGGTGTTGCCGGAGTCCACCACATCACGGGCGACAACCGCCCCTTCCCGCAAGCCCAGTTGCCGGACCACCGCCTCGATGATGCGCAGGTTGGCCTGGTGGGTGACGACGCCCGCCAGTTCCGCCGGGCTGAAGCCAGCCCGGCGGCACGCCTCTTGGGCGATGGGCGCCAACTCGGTGGTGGCCCACCGGAAGACCGTCTGCCCCTCCTGCCGGAACCGCGGCTGCCACTCGCCGACCAGCCGCACCGCGTCCGCGCGGCTCGGATCGGAGCCCCAGACGACCGGCCCGATGCCGTCCTCCCCGGCCCGGCTGATCACGGCCGCCCCCGCGCCGTCGCCAAGCAGCACACAGGTGCCGCGGTCCGTCCAGTCGGTGACGTCGGACATCTTCTCGGCCCCGATCACCAGCGCGTGCCGAGCCGCCCCCGCCCGTACCGAGTGGTCCGCGGTGGCGAGCGCCGTACCGAAGCCCGCGCAGCCGTTGTTGAGGTCGAACGCCACCGCGCCCGGCACCCCGAGTCGGCCTGCGACCTGCGCGGCGATGCTCGGGCAACGGTCGATCGCGGTGCAGGTGGCGACGGTGACCAGACCGATCTCGTCCGGCCGCAGGCCCGCGGCGGCCAGCGCCTTGCCACCGGCCGCCGCGGCGAGGTCGGTGACCGATTCCCCGTCCGCGATCCGGCGGCTGACGATGCCGGTGCGCTGCCGGATCCATTCGTCACTGGTCTCGACCATGTCCGCCAGATCGTGGTTGGTGAGCACGCGGGACGGCTGGTAGTGACCCAACGCGGCGATGCGGGTTCCCGGCACGTTGTCTACCCCCTGCTTCGGTGATCGTTTGCGCAGACTACAGCGACCGATCGATCGGAAGTTAAATACCGGGGCGCGGCGGATACCATGTGGGGCATGAGCCCGCGCAATTCCTTTGCCGAAGCCCGCAGAACGCGGGACCGAATCGTGGAGCGCAGCGTCGCGCTCGCCTCGGTGGAGGGCCTGGAGGGACTGACCATCGGGCGGCTCGCCGCCGACCTCGGCCTCAGCAAGTCCGGGCTGCTCGGCCACTTCGGCAGCAAGGAGGCGCTCCAACTGGCCGCGCTGGAAAGGGCGTCGGCGATCTTCACGGCCTCGGTGTGGGAACCGGCCGCCGACGCCAGACCGGGACTGACCCGGCTGCGCGCGGTGTGCGAGCGGTGGATCGGCTATCTGGAGCGGGAGCGTACGGCGTTTCCCGGCGGCTGCCTGTTCACCACGGTCGCGGTGGAGTTCGACGGCCGCGAGGGGCCGGTACGGGACGCCATCGCCCGGCTGTTCAGCGTGTGGCGGCGCCGCCTGGTGGTGGACCTACGGATCGCGGTACGGGCTGGCGAACTGCCGCGGGACACGGACCCGCGGCAGATCGCCTTCGAACTCATCGGTCTCTACATGGGTTTGAACCAAGCGCTTCAGCTCTTCGGCGACCCGCACGCCCCGGCCCGCACGCGGCGCGCGCTCGATCGCCTGCTGCGGTGAGGCCCTGCGGGGAGCGAGTCCGCGACTAGCCCTCGAAGCTTGCCAGGTACGATGCCGCGCCGTCCTTGGCGCCGTGCCCCTGGGACTCCGCGCGGCGTAGGCGCTCGACCCCGGCGGGGGCCAGGTCCAGCCGAACACCGGCCTGTTCGGCGGCCTCCGCGATCAGGCGGGCGTCCTTTATGGCCGCCGAGACCGTGAAGCTGGGCTCGTAGTCCTCCTCCAGGATGGCCTTGGCCTTCATACGGAGGTAGCCGGAGTCCAGCAGGGTGCCGTCCAGCGAATCCAGGAAGTGCTGGGGGTCGACTCCCAGCCCCTTGGCCAGCGCCAGCGTCTCCGCGGTGCCGTTGATCACGGCGAGCACCCAGTTGTTGAAGACGAGCTTGAGCTTGCTGGCCGCCCCCTCGGCGCCGTTCTCGGCGAGCCAGAGCGTACGGCTGCCGATCGCGTCGAAGACCTGGTCGGCGATGGGCCGAGCGGCCTGCGGCCCGGCCGCCAGCACCTGCAACTGGCCTTGTTCCGCCGGGGCCTTGGTGCCCAGTACCGGGCTGTCGACGAAGTACGTTCCGTGCTCGGCCGCCAGGTCGGCCAGCGGGGCCAGCGCCGCGGGCCCCACGGTGCTCGACTGCAACCACACCGTGCCGCGGCGCAGCTCGGGGGCGGCGGCCCGCATGGCGTCGAGGACGCTGGGACCGTCCAGCAGTATGGTCAGGACGGCGTCCACGCCCCGCACCGCGTCCGCCGGGTCATCGGCCACGTACGCGCCGTCCGCGGCGAGCGGCTCCGCGCGCGAGCGAGTGCGGTTCCACACCCGTACGGTGTGGCCGTCCCTGAGCAGATTGCGGGCCATCGGCGCGCCCATCGTGCCGGTACCCAGTACCGCCACTGAAATCGTGTCAGCCATGCTGATCACGCTACGGCTTGGGGCCCGCCCGAGGTCAACCGCGTAGCCAGGTGCTTAGACCACCTGGTGAAGCCAGCGGACCGGCGCGCCCTCGCCCGCGTACCGGAACGGCTCCAACTCGTCGTCCCACGGCTTGCCGAGCAGCTTGGCGACCTCCTCCTCCAGGTCCGCCTCACCGCGCACCGACCTGGCCAGCGCGGCTCGCAGCCGGTCCTCGGGAATGAGGATGTCACCGTGCATTCCGGTCACGGCATGGAAGATGCCCAGCTCCGGCGTGCTGCTGTACCGCTCGCCCTCGGCGCTGGCGGAGGGTTCCGCGGTCACCTCGAAGCGCAGCAGGTGCCAACCGCGCAGCGCCGAGGCGAGCTTCGACGCCGTACCGGGGTCACCGTGCCAGGAGAACTCGGCGCGCCAGGTGCCGGGCGCGGCGGGC
This sequence comes from Streptantibioticus rubrisoli, assembly GCF_024436055.1. Lineage (GTDB taxonomy): Bacteria > Actinomycetota > Actinomycetes > Streptomycetales > Streptomycetaceae > Streptantibioticus_A > Streptantibioticus_A rubrisoli. The sequence continues at coordinate 9,929 of NZ_JANFNH010000068.1, forward strand.
TGACGGATCCAGTCAAGACTGACGCGCACACCCAGCACGCCCGCGACGGCCCATTCAACGTGCGGGCACAGCGCGCGGGGTGCGGAGTGCACGTAAAGAACTCCACGTGTCGTCACCGGGACCTCCAGTGTGGGACGAGGTTCGCCTTCCCCAGCGGCCTCACGCCCGATCCAGTGGCTCCGCAATAGCGACAGCACCAGACATTCTGCACCATTTTTAGCAAACGGGACAAGAACTGATCGTTCGCACCCAAACCTCTGTCGACCACCTCTTCGCCACCGAGCCGACCTCGGCCCGGTCGAGCCGTCAGGGAAAAGCTACCGTGCACCGTCCTTTCGAGGGTGACGTACCGTCGGGCTCAGACAGATATCACCCGGTCATCCGAGAGGACAACGATGCGAGAGGCCCAAGGTCGCGGCAGGACACGCGGACGGTGGGCCGGACGAGGCGCCACCGCCCTGCTCACCGCCGCCGCCCTGCTGCTCGCCGGATGCGGAACGGGCAGCTCAGGGCCGTCGCGGGCAGGCGGCGGCACGCCGCCGACACACCGCCCGACCACCGCGTGGAACCCGCACCCCGAATCGGTGGCCGCGCTCGGCGACTCCATCACCCGTGGCTTCGACGCCTGTTCACTGCTTTCCGACTGCCCCGAGGTCTCCTGGGCGACCGGCACCCGCGCCGATGTGAACAGTCTGGCCGGAAGACTGCGGGGGTCCTCCGGCGGCAGTGTCTGGAACTTCGCGCGCAGCGGCGCGCGGATGGCCGATCTGCCCGACCAGATGGCTCAGGCGGCCCAGCGGCGGCCCCAGTTGGTGACGGTGCTGATGGGGGCCAATGACGCCTGCGCCCGCTCGGTGGCCGGGATGACCCCGGTCGCCGACTTCCGGAGCCGGTTCACCGCGGCGATGGAGGAGCTGCGCCGCACCTCGCCGAAGACCGAGGTCTACGTCTCCAGCGTTCCCGATCTGCTCCGGCTGTGGTCCGTCGGGCGGCAGGACCCGGTGGGCAGCCGTATATGGGGGCTGGGCATCTGCCCGTCGATGCTGGTCGGCCCCGCCGACATTGGCACCGAGGCCACGGCCCGGCGCGCGGCGGTACGGGACCGGGTGATCGCCTACAACAACGTGCTGGGCGAGGTGTGCGGCCGGTACCCGCTGTGCCGGTACGACGGCGGCGCCGTCTTCCAATACCGCTTCGGTCCGGGCGAGTTGAGCAGCTGGGACTGGTTCCACCCCAACGCCCGGGGGCAGGCCCGGTTGGCCCGGCTCGGATACACCGGGGTGACCGCGAGCTGATCCGCGGGTCCACCGCGCCCGCGGCGCGCTTTCCCGGCCCAGCCGCCCTTTTGGGTAGCCTCGCCGCATGCGACTGCCCGAGCACGAGGCGCGGCGCCGGTTCGCCGCCGCCAGGGTGCTGCGGCTGGCCACGGTTGACGAGCGGGGCCAACCGCATCTGGTCCCGGCGGTGTTCGCGGCCGTCGAGCGGACCGTGTTCATGGCGGTCGACCACAAGCCCAAGCGCCACCAGCAGCTGCGGCGGCTGCACAACATCCGCGCCACCGGGCGGGTCTCGCTGCTGGTGGACCACTACGAGGAGGAGTGGCGCCGCCTGTGGTGGGTACGGGCGGACGGCACCGCCCGCGTCCAGGGCGAGGACGAGGACCGCACCGAGCCGATCCGCCAGCTGGCCGCCAAGTACCCGCAGTACGAGGGCCAGTTGCCGCAGGGCCCGGTCATCGTCGTCGCGGTCGAGCGCTGGACCGGCTGGGCGTTCAGCGGGTAGCGGTGTACGGGCGCCAGGCGGCCAGCAGGTCCCTGGCGGCCTGCGGGGCCTTGTGCGGCGCGCCCGCGTCGAACGGCGGCTGCGGGTCGTACTCGATGAGCAGCTGCAACGCCTCGGCGTGGGTGCGGTCCGCGACGCGCTCCACCAGCGCGAGGGCCATGTCGATGCCCGAGGAGACCCCGGCGGCGGTGACGACGCTGCCCTGGAAGACGGTGCGTCGCGGGGTGTACGTGGCGCCGTAGGACTCCAGGATCCGCGCCGCGCTCCAGTGGGTGGTGGCCTCAAGGCCGTTCAGCAGCCCGGCGGCGGCCAGCAGCAAGGAGCCGGTGCACACCGAGGTGGTCCACCGCGCCAGGCCGTGCAGTCGGCGGATCTGCTCCAGCAGCGCTTCGTCGTCGACCCGGCGGCGGGCGCCGGGACCGCCGGGGACCACCAGGATGTCGCAGGAGTCCAGCTCCGCCAGCGCGGCCTCGGCGAGCAGCGCGGGGGTGCCGCCGTCGGGACGCACCGGCCCGGGCCGTTCGGCGGCGAAGACCACCTCGGCGTCCGGCAGTGCGTGCAGCACCTCGTACGGGCCGATCGCGTCGAGGAGGGTGAAGCCGTCGAAGACGGGGATGACGATGCGCATCGGCGCTCCTTGTCGGGTGGTTGAGCAGGCGTGGTTGAGCAGGCGTGGTTGAGCAGGCGTGGTTGAGCAGGCGTGGTTCAGCGTGTGGCGGAGAAGTGGTGGCGGTACTGGCCCGGCGTGACGCCGAGGGTGTGCCTGAAGCGGCGGTGCAGGGTTTCGGCGGTGCCGAAGCCGCAGGCCCTGGCTATCGCGTCCACGGTGATGTCGGTCGTCTCCAGCAGGGCACGGGCCGCCTCCACGCGTACGGTCTCCACGTACGCGGCCGGGGTACGGCCGGTCTCGGCGCGGAAGACCCGGGTGAAGTTGCGTTCGCTCATACCGGCCCGTTCGGCCAGCACCCGCACCGTCAGGTCGTCGGCGAGATGGTCGGCGACCCAGGCCTGGAGCTCGCGCAGCGGTTCACGGATCGGGCGCTGCGCGGCCAGCTGGGTGCTGAACTGGGCCTGGCCGCCCGGTCGTTGGACGAACATCACCAGCCGCCGGGCGATGGCCCGGGAGACCTCGCAGCCGTGGTCCGCCTCGACCATGGCGAGCGCCAGGTCCATTCCGGCGGTCACTCCGGCCGAGGTCCACACGGAGCCGTCGCGCGCGAAGATGTGGTCCGGGGTGACCGTCACTTGCGGGTACTCGCGGGCCAGCCGCTCGCAGTGCGCCCAGTGGGTGACGGCGCGCCGCCCGTCCAGCAGCCCGGCCCGGGCGAGCAGGAAGGCGCCGGTGCACACGGCGGCGGTGCGGCGGGCGCGGGCGGCGGTGTCCCGCAGCCACCCGATGAGCGCGGGGTCCTCGGCCGCCTCCCGGTCGCCGGGGCCGCCGACGACCACCAGGGTGTCCAGCGGTCCCCCGCACCGCTGGACGCTCCCGGTGGGCACGACCTCGACCCCGTGGCTGGCCCGCACGGCCCCGCCGCCCACGGCGACGACCTCGACCGCGTAGGCCCCCGGCACCCGCTCCCCCGCCATGCCGAACACCTCGTGCGGCCCGGTCAGGTCCAACACCTGGAACCCCGGATAGATGAGGAAGACGACGCGGCGCTGTGTCACCCGTCCATGCTCCCGGCCACCCGGAAGTGGCGGCAAGGCCACCGTTATGACGATTTCGGCCAAGGACTTCTGGGCTGAGGCCCCCCGCATGAACGGGTAAGGGGCGCGCCCCCATGGAGCACGCCCCTTACCGCTGCGGCGAGTTGGCCGTCAGTCGACGGACAGCGTCACCTCGATGTTGCCGCGGGTCGCGTTGGAGTACGGGCACACCTGGTGCGCCTTCTCCACCAGTTCCTGGGCGGTCTCCGCGTCGACGTTCGGAATGGACGCCGAGATGTCGACCTTGAGCCCGAAGCCACCGGCCGCGGACTTGCCGATGCCGACCCTGGCGGTCACCGTCGAGCCGGAGATGTCCGCCTTCTCCTGGCGGGCGACCACGCCGAGCGCGCCCTGGAAGCACGCGCTGTACCCGGCCGCGAACAGCTGCTCCGGGTTGGTCCCGGCGCCGCTGCCACCCATCTCCTTGGGCGGGTTGACCACGACGTCGAGCTTGCCGTCGTCGCTGGAGACCCGGCCGTCCCGGCCGTTCTCCGCGGTCGCCACCGCGGTGTAGAGCACATCGATGGACTGGATGGACATGCGCAATATCCTCCTGGTGGTGCGCCGCGACCCGCGCCCACGGTCACGGCGGTCTGGTGCTGAGCGTAAGGCCTGCCCGGCGGACTCGGGGGTCTGGGGGCTCGCCCCCAAACGAAGACCCGCCGGGAGGGCTTAAAGCTTGACGACCATCTTGCCGGTGTTCGCGCCGCGCAGCAGGCCGAGAAACGCCTCCACGGCGTTGTCGATCCCGTTGGCCACGGTCTCCTGGGAATGCATCCTGCCGTCCCGGATCCAGCCGCCGACCTCGTCGATGAACGGCTGCTTCAGATCGCCGTGGTCACTGACCAGCATCCCCTCGATGCGCAGCCGCTTGCCGATGACCAGCGCCAGGTTGCGCGGGGCGGCGGGCGGCTCGGTCGCGTTGTACTGCGCGATCATGCCGCAGACGACGATGCGGCCGTGCACGTTCAGCGAGCTGATCGCCGCCTCCAGGTGCTCGCCGCCGACGTTGTCGAAGTACACGTCGATGCCGTCCGGAGCGGCCTGCTTGAGCTGCTCGGCGACCGGGCCGTTCTTGTAGTTGAACGCCGCGTCGAAGCCGTAGTCCTCCACCAGTGCCTTGACCTTCTCGTCCGACCCGGCCGAGCCGATCACCCGGGCGGCGCCCTTGAGCTTGGCGATCTGGCCGACCATGCTGCCCACCGCACCGGCCGCGCCGGAGACGAAGACGGTGTCGCCCTCCTTGAAGGCGGCGACCCGCAGCAGTCCGGCGTAGGCGGTCAGGCCCGGCATGCCGAGCACGCCGAGGTACTTGGGCAGCGGCGCGGCGTCCGGGTCGATGGTGGTGGCGTGCTTGGCGTCCAGCACCGCGTACTCGCGCCAGCCGAGCCCGTGCAGTACGTGGTCGCCGACCGTGAGGCCCTCGGCCTCGGAGGCGATCACGACGCCGACCGCTCCGCCCTCCATCGGCTGGTCGAGCTGGAACGGCGGTACGTAGGACTTGACGTCGTTCATCCGGCCGCGCATGTACGGGTCGACCGACATGTAGAGGTTGCGGACCAGCACCTGGCCGGGTGCGAGCGCGGGGAGCTCGGCCTCGCGCAGGGCGAAGTCGGTGGGCTTCGGCCAGCCCTCCGGGCGGGCGGTCAGGTGCCATTCGCGGCTGGTGGTGGGCAGTGCGGGCATGGGGAGGGGTCTCCTTCCGCCACGGCGCGGCGGCCATGGCAAAGGTTCAGCTTCTGAAACAACCATGCTCCTGGATATTTCAGCTTGTCAAGCAAACGGGTACGCTGGTGCCATGGCAGCACGCATCGATCCCCTCACCCGGGAGGTCGTCGACCTCATCGGCACGGTCGTCTCCCGCTACTACGCGGAGTACGACGCCGCGGCGGGCAAGCACCAGCTCACCGGCGCACAGGCCCGGCTACTGGGGCTGCTCACCCTTGAACCGCTGCCGATGCGGCGGATAGCGGAACACCTCAAGTGCGAGCCGTCGAACATCACCGGCATCGTGGACCGGCTGGAGGCCCGCGGCCTGGTCGAGCGGCGGCCCGACCCGGCCGACCGGCGGGTGAAGCTGGCCGCCGCGACAGCGGCGGGCAAGGAGACGTACGAGCAGTTGCGCTCCTCGCTGCAGTTCGCGCGGGAGCCGCTGGCGCGGCTTTCCACCGCCGAGCGGATGGCCCTTCGGGACATTCTGCGGCAGATGCTGGGCCTGGAGGCCTGAGCGGCCCGCGAGTCACGGGGCGGCGAGCCCTGCTCCCGCCGCGGCGGCGGCAGCCGCACCCGGCCACCGAACCGCCGCCGGGAGGGCACCCCCTACCGGGAGTTGCCGAAGACGAGCCGGTAGGCGATCAGGAGAACGAGGGAACCGGCGATCGCGGCGATCCAGGTCTTGAGGTCGAAGAACTGGTGCGGAATGGCACGGTGCAGGAACTTCGCGGACAGCCATCCGCCGAGGAACGCACCGGCGATACCGGTGAGCGTGGTGCCCACGAGGCCGCCCGGATCCCGTCCGGGCAGCAGGATCTTGGCTATCGCTCCGGCGAGCAGTCCCAGGATGATCCAGCCGACGATGCCCATGTACTGTCCTGCCTTCTTCTCTTCGCTGTGCGCGGCCAGGGAAATACGGCCACACCACCACAGACGCGACACCCGGTGGCCGCGGTTGCCAGGACCGTCTGCCCGTAACCAGTCCGTTTATGCACGGCGGCCAACCGGCAGGATAAAACGCCCAGTTGATTGTGGAGCGGGTGAAATCGCCGCCGCACCAAGGAGCTCCCGGGGCGACGCCAGCACCATGGCCGCCGGATCACGGAAGAACGTCATCCGCACAACACCATCCCCGCATCGGGCCGAGCGGCCGGGAAGCGCGGCCCGCCAACGCGCGACCGGGGCGCGCCCCCGCCCAGCGGCAGGGCGGAAGCGGCGGCGACCGCCACATGGCGTAGCGCGACGCGCCGAAGGCCGCCACGGCGGAAGGTGGCCGATACCCGTAACGGCGGCAGATCGCCGAGCGCCCGTCGCCGCACCCGACCGCTACCCGACAGGGCGTCAGGAGTGCTGGCGGGGCGATCGCGTATCGAAGCAGCAGGCCACGCGGGCGGTCCTGACCCGGCGTGCTCCGTACGGGTTCCGGGCAGGTCGGCCGCGCGCCGTTCGGCAGATTGTGTGATCCCCTGTCAGATAACGGGTCAGATGACGGATTCCCGCACCGGACCCTGGAACATTCCGACAAGGCAGCCATTCACGGAGGTCGCCATGGAACGCTCCCAGGACTTCGAGCCCGCAAGCCCCCCCGCGCCCGCCGGGCGGCAGCCGCGTCGCGCCCCCTCGAAACCGGCCATCGCCGCGGCCCTGCTGGCGCTGCTGGCGGGCGCGTGGCTGATGCACGACGGGTCGCAGTCGAGCCAGCCGCCCGCCCCCAAGGCGTCCGACGGTCTGCCCCCCGGACGGCACGGCGCCGTCTCCCCCACGCCGACCGTCCCGCCGATGCCGAACTCCGCGCCGCGCCGGGTCCGCATCCCCGCCATCCACGTGGACGCACCGCTGATGAACCTCGGCAAAGGCGCCGACCAGGAACTCCAGGTGCCGCCGGACAACGACCGCGACCTGGCGGGCTGGTACACCGGCAGCGCCACCCCCGGCGCCAGGGGCGCGGCGGTGCTGGCCGGGCACGTCGACACCATGGCCGGACCCGCGGTGTTCTACAACCTCGGCTCGCTGCACAAGGGCAACACCGTCGAGGTGGCCCGCGCCGACCACCGCACCGCGGTGTTCACCATCTACGGCATCGAGGTGTACGCGAAGGAGAGCTTCCCCACCGAGAAGGTGTACGGCGCCACTCCGGTCCCGGAGATCCGGCTGATCACCTGCGGCGGCGGCTTCTCCAGGAAGACCCACAGCTACACCGGAAACGTGGTGGTGTACGCCCGCCTCACCGGAACGAAATGACCCGGACCGTCCGGGTTGGACGCGCCGGACCACCCCGGCGTACGGTGCCTGCTCGCACAGCGCGGGCAGGACGGGAGATGGTACGGGACCATGGGGCAGTGGTTGGTGCACACCTACACCTCCCGGATCGTACTGACCGGGCGACAGCCGCTGTTCCTGCTGCTCACCGGTCTGGTCGGCTCGTTCGTGTTCATCCGGTTCAGCGTGCGGATGATCCGGCGCGGGGTGCGCTGGTGGCCGGGGAACGTCAAACCGGGCGGACTGCACATCCACCATGTGGTGTTCGGCCAGGCGATGATGCTGCTCGGCGGCGTCGGGGCGTTCACCATCCGGCCGGATTCCACGCTGGCCCGCGATGTGCTCGCGGTGGTGTTCGGGGTCGGCTGCGGCCTGGTGCTGGACGAGTTCGCGCTGGTGCTGCACCTGGAGGACGTGTACTGGAGCGAGGAGGGCCGCAAGTCGGTCGACGCGGTGATCCTCACCGTGGCGATGATCATCATGCTGCTACTGGGCTGGGTGCCGTTCGCCGGGTTCACCGGCCCGCAGGCCGTCAGCAACCTCAGCACCGTGGCGGTGCTGTTGGTGTTCGTGGTGATCTGCCTGCTCAAGGGCAAGGTGTGGACCGGGCTGTTGGGCGTGCCGCTGCCGCCGCTGGCGGTGATCGGCGCCCTCCGGCTGGCCAGGCCGACCAGCCCGTGGGCGCGTTGGCGCTACTACTCACGGCCGCGCCGACTGGCCCGCGCGGAGCGGCGGGACGAGCGGCTGCACCGGCGGCTGGACGCGGTGCGCACCCGGCTGTACGACGCGCTGGCCGGTGCGCCGCATCTGGAGCGGCCGCAGGCCAGGGCGGCGGAGATGGTGCGCAAGGCGCTGCCGACCCGGCCGCCCACCACCGATCTGGGGCCGTCCAGGCTGGAGCGCTGGGTACGGCCGCTGAGTTCGCCGTGCGCCTCGGCGGTCGTCTGGTACCTGCGGCTGGCGGCCACCTTCGATGTGGTGGCCGGTCTGATCGCACCGTTCCGCAACCGGGTGCACCGGGCCAACAGCGGTGAGTTCTTCACCCCGTTCCTGGTGACGGCGGGCTTCACCGCGGCGACGCTGGCCGCGCTGCTCGCGGTGATGCTGCGGCGGCGCAAACGGGCCGCGTGGATCGTGACGTTGGTGCTGTCCGCCGGCAACGCGGCTTTGTACTGGCTGGCGTTGGGGGTACTGCCCCAGGTACGGGCGCATCCGGTCAACTGGAGCTCGGCCGGGCTGACCACCGCGGTACCGCTCGCCCTGCTGATCGCCGAGCCGGTGTGCCGAGTGCGCGGCGAGCGCGGCAACATCGCGCGTGGACTGACCTGGTTGGTGCTCGGCGGGGTGGTGGCGGCGGGGCTCGGCACGGTGCTGGTGCACCAGACCGACCAACCGCCGACCGCGGACTGGACGGCCTGTTTCCGCTACGCCGTACTGCGGATCTTCACCGTCTCCACGCTGGTGGACCTGCCGGAGATCAGCGTGCCCGGCTGGACCGACCTGCTGATCAACGTGATCAGCGTGGCGTTCTTCCTGCAGGTGCTGCGGGCGTTCTTCCGCTCGCCGCGCGGCCGGGCGCGGCTGCTGCCGGAGGACGAACTACGGCTGCGCACACTGCTGGACGAGTTCGGCGACCTCGACTCGCTCGGCTACTTCGCGCTGCGGCACGACAAGTCGGCCTGCTGGTCGGCGACTTACGACGCGGCCGTGCTGTACCGGGTGGCGAACGGGGTCGCCATGGCCTACGGGGATCCGGTCGGCGATCCGCGGGGCTGGCCGCAGGCGATCGCCTCGTGGCTGGAGTTGGCCCGTACCCATGCGTGGGTTCCGGCGGTGACCGGCGCGAGCGAGGCCGCTGCCGCGGCGTACGAACGGTACGGGCTGAAGGTGCTGGCGTTCGGCGACGAGGCGGTGGTGCGGGTTGCCGGGTTCACCCTGGACGGCGATGTGATACGTCCGCTGCGGCGGGCGCACGAGGTGATCCGGGCCGCCGGGTACACGGTTGTGGTGCGGCGGCACCGGGACATTCCCGGACCCGAGATGGCGCATCTGGTGCACCTCGCTGACGCGTGGCGGCACGGCACGTCCGACCGGCTGTTCACGATGGCGTTGGGACGGCTGGGCGCGGCGGCGGACGGTGACTGCGTACTGGTGGAGTGCCGGGACCCCAACAACCGCACCTGTGCGCTGCTGAGCCTGGTGCCCTGGGGGCGCGCGGGGCTGGCGCTCGACCTGATGCGGCGAGACCGGGAGTCCTCGGGTGAGCTGGTGCCCTACATGATCGCGGAACTGCTGCTGCGGGCTCGGGCGGGGGTGGCGCCGGTGGACGGGCTTGAGCGGGTGTCGCTGAACTTCACGGTGTTCCACACCGGTCCGGGGACCGGGCTGGTCTTCCGGGTGCACCGGGGCATCGTCCAACTGCTTTCGCACCGGCGGGGGTTCGAGTCGGTACAGCGGATCAACGCGGCGTTCCGTCCGCGTTGGCAGCCGCGGTTCCTTCTGTACGAGCGGGCAACCGAGCTCCCCCGAATCGCCGTCGCCAACGCGGCGACGGAGGGTTTCCTCACCACCCCCCGCCTGGCCGCCTCCCGCGGGGGGTCCCGAGGCCAGCC
>NZ_JANFNH010000069.1 GCF_024436055.1 Streptantibioticus rubrisoli
GTCGGGTGCCCCGGCTCGGGGCGCCCGACCGCACGTCCGCCGCAATATGTAAGGGGCGCCCACAATGGAGGGCGCCCCTTACACGTCAGGTACGGACTACTGGCCGGACTCCTCCGGGCCTCCCGGGTGCTCCGGGTCCCCGTCGTCGCGCTCGGCCCGGTCGTCGCGCTCGGCCCGGTCGTCGTCCCGGGCGAGCTGCGGACCGCGCAGGAAGGGGCCGCCCTCCCCGCTCTCGGTGGCGTGCGAGCCCGGCTGGCCGTCCCGGCGCCGCAGATAGCGTTCGAACTCCCGGGCGATCGCCTCGCCCGACGCCTCGGGGAGCTCAGCGGTGTCCCGTGCCTCCTCCAGCGTCTGCACGTACTCAGCGACCTCGCTGTCCTCAGCCGCCAACTGGTCGACGCCCAGCTGCCAGGCGCGGGCGTCCTCGGGCAGCTCACCCGGCGGAATGCGCAGGTCGATCAGGTCCTCAAGGCGGTTGAGCAGGGCCAGTGTCGCCTTGGGGTTCGGCGGCTGGGACACGTAGTGCGGCACCGCCGCCCACAGGCTCACCGTGGGGATGCCCGCGTGGATGCACGCCTCCTGCAGGATGCCGACGATGCCCGTCGGGCCCTCGTACCGGGACTCCTCCAGGTTGAGCGTGCGGGCCAGGTCCGGGTCGGAGGTGACACCGGTGACCGGCACCGGGCGGGTGTGCGGGGTGTCGCCGAGCAGCGCGCCCAGGATCACCACCATCTCCACGCCCAACTCGTGGGCGAACCCCATGAGTTCGTTGCAGAAGGAGCGCCAGCGCATGCTGGGCTCGATGCCCCGGACCAGGACCAGGTCGCGCGGTGTGGGGCCCTGGACGCGGACCACGGACAGCCGCGTGGTGGGCCACGTGATCTTACGGGTACCGCCGTCCAGCCATACCGTCGGCCGGTTGACCTGGAAGTCGTAGTAGTCCTCGGCGTCGAGTGCCGCGAACACCTCACCCTTCCACTCCCGGTCCAGGTGCGCGACCGCGGCGGACGCGGCGTCTCCGGCGTCGTTCCAGCCTTCGAACGCGGCCACCATGACCGGGTCGATCAGCTCGGGTACCCCCGCGAGCTCGATCACCCAGCGCCTCCTTCCGGCCCCGGCGGCCTAGCGCCACCGTGGCTTTGCTGTCCTGCTGCGCTCCGGTGCCCGGAGCGCGTGTGTACGGGTCTTCTTGCGCCACCAGCCTACGGCTTTCGCCGCCCGGGTCCGCAGCCCTAGGCGCTAGTGAGCCAACCCCGACCGGTCCCACCGAGTCAGGCGACCGCCAACAGGAACACAGAGCCGCTACCACAAGAGATCCGAGGTGTCACCGGGGCGTCTTCGGCTGGATTTGCCGCACGCCCCTGGACCCGACGGAAGCCCCAGCGCTATACATCGGAGGACCACGGAAAGATCCGATGTCTTCCTGGGGGATGTATGAGTCCCACCATCACCGAGGTCGCGGTCCACGACATCAGGTTCCCCACCTCGGAACGGCTCGACGGCTCGGACGCCATGCACCCCGATCCCGACTACTCCGCCGCGTACGTGGTGCTGCGCACCGACGCGCCGGACGGCCTGGAGGGCCACGGCTTCTGCTTCACCATCGGACGCGGCAACGAGGTGGCCGCCGCCGCCATCCGCGCCCTGCGCCCCCATGCCGAAGGGCGCGCCGTCGACAGCGTCACGGGAGATCTGGGCGGATTCCACCGGCAGTTGACCCATGACTCCCAACTGCGCTGGCTCGGTCCGGACAAGGGCGTCACGCACATGGCGGTCGGCGCCCTCACCAACGCGGTCTGGGACCTGGCCGCCAAGCGCGCGAGCCTGCCGGTCTGGGCGTTCCTCGCCACCATGTCGCCGGAGCGGATCGTCGACCTGGTGGACTTCCGGTACCTCACCGACGCCCTCGACCGCGAGCAGGCGCTGGACATTTTGCACTCCGCGGTGCCCGGAAAGGCCGCGCGCATCGCGGAGTTGAAGGCCAGCGGCTATCCCGCGTACACCACCTCGCCCGGCTGGCTTGGCTACTCCGACGAGAAGCTGGTGAAACTGGCCCAGCAGGCGGTCGCCGACGGCTTCGGCCAGATCAAGCTCAAAATAGGCGCCGACCTGGCCGACGACGTACGGCGGATGCGGCTGGCCCGCGAGGCCGTCGGCCCCGGCATCCGCATCGCGGTGGACGCCAACCAGAGGTGGGACGTTCGCGACGCCCTCGGCTGGATGAGTGCGCTGGCGCCCTACGACCCGTACTGGATCGAGGAGCCCACCAGCCCCGACGACATCCTGGCACACGCCGCCGTACGCGCCGGGCAGCCGGTCAAGGTCGCCACCGGGGAACACGTCGCCAACCGCGTGGTGTTCAAGCAGCTCCTGCAGGCCGGGGCCGTCGACTTCGTGCAGATCGACGCCGCCCGGGTCGCCGGGGTGAACGAGAACATCGCGGTCCTGCTGCTCGCCGCGAAGTTCGGTGTCCCGGTCTGCCCGCACGCGGGCGGGGTCGGACTGTGCGAACTCGTCCAGCACCTGGCGATGTTCGACTACGCGGCGGTCTCCGGCAGCCTCGACGGCCGGGTCATCGAGTACGTCGACCACCTCCACGAGCACTTCACCGACCCCGTGGTCATCGAGGGCGGCCGCTACCGCGCGCCCACCGCCCCCGGCTTCTCGGCCCGGATGCGCCCCGCGTCGCTGGCCGCCCACCGCTACCCCGACGGGCCCGTGTGGCGGGCCCGGTCCGCCACCGCGCAGGAGGCCAACTGATGGCACAGCCCGAGGACTTCACCGGCCTCACCGCCCTCGTCACCGGTGGCGCCTCCGGTATCGGCGCCGCCACCGCCGCCCTGCTCACCGCGCGCGGCGCCCGGGTCGCCGTGCTGGACCGTGACCCGTCCGGCGCCCCCACCGGATGCCTGCCGCTGAAGTCCGACGTCACCCGCGACGACGCGGTGCGCACCGCCGTCGCCGAGGCGGTCCGTGCGCTCGGCGGCCTGCACATCCTGGTCAACAACGCCGGAATCGGCAGCGTCGGCACCGTGGAGGACAATCCCGACGGCGAATGGCACCGGGTGTTCGACGTCAACGTCCTCGGGATGGTCCGCGCCGCCCGCGCCGCCCTGCCGCATCTGCGGCGGGCCGCGCGGGAGCGGCCGGGCGCCGCGTCCATCACCAACACCTGCTCCGTCGCCGCCACCGCGGGCTTGCCGCAACGGGCCCTCTACAGCGCCAGCAAGGGAGCGGTGTACTCGCTCACCCTCGCGATGGCCGCCGACCACGTACCCGAGGGGATACGCGTCAACTGCGTCAACCCCGGTACCGCCGACACCCCTTGGGTGGGTCGTCTGCTCGACCAGGCCGCCGACCCGGCGGCGGAGCGGGCCGCACTGGAGGCACGCCAGCCGATGGGACGGCTGGTCACCGCGGACGAAGTGGCGTACGCCATCGCGTACTTGGCCGCCCCCGCCGCCTCGGCGGTGACGGGGACAGCGCTCGCCGTCGACGGTGGCATGCAAGGGGTGAGGCTACGTCCACGCTGAGCGCTCCACTGGGAGTGCGGCGATGCGTCGTCGATCGTCCGCGGCACGCCTGTGGCTGGTCGCGCGGCTCCCCGCGCCCCTTCAGGGCGCTACTGCTCAGCGCCCTCCCGGCGGGGTCGCGGTGACCGTCACCAGCGAAAGGCAGGGAATCCCATGAGAGTCCACACGACCGTCACGGCGGCGTCAGCCGCCCTGCTCGCCGTCGCGGCCCTGGCGGGCTGCAACCGTGGCAGCGCCGCCGCGGGCGTATCCGGCAAGGTGGGGATTGACCTACCCCGCGCCGACAGCGACTTCTGGAACTCGTACGCCCAGTACATCAACCAGGGCATCAAGAGCGGTACCGTCTCCGCCCTGCCGGTCTCCAACTCGCAGAACGACATCGGCAGACTCGTCGCCAATGTGCACGCCTTCGTCGACCAGGGTGCCAAGGCCGTGGTGATCGCCCCACAGGACACCGGAGCGATCGCCTCCACCCTCGGGGAACTGGCCAGCAGGAAGATCCCGGTGGTCAGCGTGGACACCCGGCCCGACAAGGGCAGGGTCTACATGGTGGTGCGCGCCGACAACCGCGCCTACGGCACCAGGGCCTGCGACTTCCGCGGGCAGCGGCTGGGCGGGCAGGGCAAGGTGGTCGAGTTCGAAGGCGACCTCAGCTCGATCAACGGCCGGGACCGCTCCCAGGCGTTCGGCGACTGCATGAAGACCAGGTACCCCAAGATCCAGGTCTTCGCACTGCCGACCAACTGGCAGGGCGATGTGGCCTCCGCCAAGCTCCAGAGCGTCCTGGCCCAACACCGGGACATCAACGGCATCTACCTGCAGGCGGGCGGCGTCTTCCTGCAGCCGACCCTCGCCCTGCTCCAGCAGAAGGGCCTGCTGGAGCCGGTGGGCACCCCCGGTCACATCACGATCGTCTCCAACGACGGCATTCCCCAGGAGCTCGACGCGATCCGGGCCGGAAAGATCGACGCGACCATCGCCCAACCCGCCGACCAGTACGCCAAGTACGCGCTCTACTACGCCAAGGAGGCGCTGGCTGGCAGGACCTTCCACCCCGGCCGCACCGACCACGGGTCGACCATTGTCGCCATACCCGACGGCCTGGAGGACCAGTTGCCCGCGCCCCTGGTCACCAAGGCCGATGTGGACGACCCGAAACTGTGGGCCAACCAACTGCGGAGGCAGCCGTGATGGACGCGCCCGCCGCCGTCCACGCACAGGGCATCGTCAAACGCTTCGGCCCCACCGTGGCCCTCGACGGCGTCCACCTGACCGTACGCCCGGGCGAGTCGCACGCGCTGGTCGGGCGGAACGGAGCGGGCAAGTCCACCCTGGTGTCGGTACTGACCGGGCTGCACCGCCCGGACGCGGGCACCGTCACCTTCCACGGCCGACCCGCCCCCGCGCCCGGCGACCGCGCGGCCTGGCAGGCCGAAGTGGCCTGCGTCTACCAGAAGTCGATGGTGGTCCCCGACCTCACCGTCGCGGAGAACCTGTTCCTGAACCGCTTCGACCAGCGCGGCGCCCTGATCCACTGGGGGCGGCTGCGCTCCAGGGCCCGAGCGCTGCTCGCCGAGTACGGCGTCGAGGTGGACCCGGACCGGCGCGCTCGGGAACTGACCGTGGAGCAGCGGCAGTTCGTGGAGATCGCCCGGGCGCTGTCCTTCGGCGCCCGCCTGATCATCCTGGACGAGCCCACCGCGCAACTGGACGCGGGCGGTATCCAGCGCCTGTTCAGGCGGCTGCGGGAACTGCGACGGCAGGGCGTCGCCTTCCTGTTCATCTCGCACCACCTGCGGGAGGTGTACGAACTGTGCACCACGGTCACCGTCTACCGTGACGCCAGGCATGTGCTCACCGCCCCCGTCGCGGACCTAGCCCAACGGGACCTGGTGGCCGCCATGACCGGCAACGCCCCCTCCCACCGCACCTCCTGGCAGGCCCCGGTGGTCAGGGCGCCGGACGCGGGGGAGACCGTCCTACGGGCCGAACGCCTCGCACTGGACGGCGAGTTCGAGCCACTGGACCTCACCGTGCGGCGCGGCGAGGTGCTGGGCGTCGCGGGTGCCGCGGCCAGCGGCGGCACCGCGCTCGGCGAGACCCTGGTCGGCCTGCGCGGGCCCACCGCCGGACGGATCACGGTGTGCGGCCGCACCGTGCGCCCCGGCAGCGTGCCGCACGCCCTGGCCGCCGGGATCGGCTACGTCCCCGAGGACCGGCACCGGCAGGGGCTGGTGCCGCACCGCAGCGTCGCGGAGAACGCCACCCTCACCGTGGCGGACCAGCTCGGTCCCTTCGGGACCGTCCTGCCGTCCCGCACCCGGGCGTTCGCGGCCCGTGCGATCGCCTCGCTGGACATCAGGACGTCCGGACCCGACCAGCCGGTCAGCGGACTGTCCGGCGGCAACCAGCAGAAGGTCGTCATCGCCCGCGCACTGGCCAGCGAACCGCACTGCCTGGTGGCGGTCCGGCCGACGGCGGGCGTGGACGTCAGGTCCAAACAGGCCCTGTTGGGCGTGGTGCGCGAGGTGGCGGCGGCGGGCCGGGCGGCGGTCATAGTCTCCGACGAACTGGACGACCTGCGGGTCTGCGACCGGGTGCTCGCCCTGTTCCACGGGCGCGTCGTCGCCGAGTTCGACCGAGGCTGGGCCGACCAGGCGTTGGTCGCGGCCATGGAAGGGGCCATCGAGCAGCAGGGAGGCGGGCAATGACCGACACCACCCGACAACTGACCGCCGACGCTCCACCCGGCCGCCTGATCAACCGCCGCTCCCGGCCCGGCCCCGCCCGGCTGCGGAACCTGGCCCTGCTACCGGTGATCCTGGTGCTGTGCGTCATCGGGTTCATCGTCTCGCCCGCGTTCTTGACCACGGACAACCTCGTCGGTGTCGTCCAGCAGTCCACCGAGCTGAGTCTGCTGGTGCTGGCCGAGGCGCTCATCCTGATCAGCGGCCGGATGGACCTGTCACTGGAGTCGACCATCGGGGTCGCGCCGGTGATCGCCATGTGGCTGGTGCTGCCCGCGCACGGTGGACGGTTCAACGGCCTTGGTTTGCTGCCGGGTTGGACATCGGTTCCGCTCTGCCTGCTGGTGGGGCTCGTGATCGGCGCGGTCAACGGCTTCCTCATCCTCAAGCTCCGGGTCAACGGGTTCATCGCCACCCTCGGCATGCTCACCATGCTGCGCGGACTGCAGGTCGGCATCTCCCAGGGGCAGTCGATCGTCACCGTCCCCGGATCGTTCTCCTACCTCGGCGCCACCGCCTGGCTCGGGGTGCCCGCCGCGGTGTGGATCTGCCTGGCGCTGTACGCCCTCGGCGGCTGCGCGCTGGCCTGGCTGCGGCACGGCAGGGCGCTGTACGCGCTTGGCGGCAACCCTGAGGCGGCCCGCGCGGCGGGCATCCGGGTGGACAGGGTCACCTGCGTCGTCCTGTGCCTGGGCAGCCTGCTCGCCGCCTTCGCCGGGGTGCTCTACACCGGGCACTACGGTTCGGTGTCCGCCACCCAGGGCAACGGATGGATCTTCCAGGTGTTCGCGGCGGCGGTGATCGGCGGGATCAGCCTGAGCGGCGGCCGCGGCACCCTGTTCGGCGCGCTCACCGGTGTGCTCACCTTGCAACTGGTGGTCAACGTGATGACGTTGGGCGGGGTACCACCGCTGTGGAACCAGTTCCTGGGCGGCGCCATCATCATCGTCGCCCTGGTGATCTCCCGCTTCGCCAGCGGCGAGCGGCAGGATTAAGTGGGTTCCGCCGTGCCAAACCTCAACCGGCAGAGAAATCTGGGCAGTTCACCGGTCCACGTCCCGCCGCTCGGTCTGGGTACCGCCCCGCTGGGCAACCTCTACCGCGCGGTCACCGAGCAGGACGCGCGGGCGGTGGTCGCGGCGGCGCTGGACGCCGGATGCCACTACCTGGACACCGCGCCGCACTACGGTCTCGGGCTGGCCGAGGAGCGGCTCGGCCGCGAGCTGGCCGGTCGGGACCGGGCCGCATACCGGCTGTCCACCAAGGTCGGCCGCAGGCTCCGCCCGCTGGCCCCCGGGGAGGCGGTGGACGGCCAGGGGTTCGTCGACACACCGCCGCGCGCCCGTGAGTGGGACCTGAGCCGAGACGGCATCCTCGCCACTTTGGAGGCGTCCTTGGACCGGCTGGGTGTGGACGCCGTCGACATCGTCTACCTGCACGATGTGGAGGGCAGGGAACGGCAGGTCCATGAGACGGCCTTTCCGGCGCTGGCCCGGCTGCGCGCGGACGGGACGGTTGGCGCGATCGGATTCGGGATGAACCACAGCGGGCCGCTGGCCCGGTTCGTCGCCGATCTCGACGTGGATGTGGTGCTCTGCGCGGGGCGTTGGACGCTGCTGGACCAGGGCGCGTTGGCCGACCTGCTGCCGGTGTGCCTACAGCGGGGCACCTCGGTGGTGGTCGGCGGGGTCTACAACTCCGGTCTGCTCGCCGACCCCAGGCCCGGAGCGCCGTACGACTACCGTCAGGCGCCGCCGCACCTGGTGGCCAGGGCGCGGGCGCTGCGCGAGGTGTGCGCCCGCCACGGGGTGCCGCTGCGGGCGGCGGCACTGCGCTTCCCATTCGGCCACCCGGCGGTGGCCGCGGCCGTCGTGGGCGCCGCCAGCGCCGCCGAAGTCCGGGACAACGCCGCCCTGTTCGGCTGGCCGGTCCCCGACGCGCTCTGGTACGAGCTGGTGGACCGGGGCCTACTGGACGAGGGTGTGCCGCTGCCGACCGAAGGGTGACCGATGCGCGTCGACGCACACCACCACCTGTGGGACCTGTCCGTGCGCGAGCAGCCGTGGATGGACGGGCCGTGGGCCGACCCCATCCGCCGCACCTACCGGCTGGACCACCTGGCGCCGGAGTTGGACGCCCACGACATCCAGGCCACCGTGGTGGTGCAGGCCTGCTCCTCGGCGCAGGAGACCGAGGAACTGCTGACGCTGGCGGGGGAGTCGAACCAAATCGCCGCCGTCGTGGGCTGGGCCGACCTCACCGATCCCCAACTCGGCGACCGGCTCGCCCGGTTGTCCACCGCCCCAGGCGGCCACCGCCTCGCCGGAATCCGGCACCAGGTGCAGGACGAGCCCGATCCGCGCTGGCTGCGCCGCCCCGACGTGCGGCACGGACTGGCCCGGATCGCCGAGGCGGGCCTGGTCTACGACCTGCTGGTCACCCCGCGCGAACTGCCCGCCGCGATCAGCACCGTACGGGAGCTGCCGCGGTTGGTCTTCGTCCTGGACCACGCGGCCAAGCCGCCCGTCGCAGACGGCGAGTGGCAGCCGTGGGCGGACCTGATCAGCGAGCTGGCCACCGCGCCGAACGTCGTCTGCAAACTGTCCGGCCTGGTCACCGAGGCCGACTGGCGGAACTGGACGCCGGAGCAGGTTCTTCCGTATGCCCGGCACGTACTGGACGCCTTCGGCCCCCAACGGGTGATGTACGGCTCCGACTGGCCGGTGTGCACCCTGGCCGCCAGCTACGACCAGGTCACCGCGCTCGCCGAGCGCTGCGCCGCCGGGCTGGACCACGCCGAGCGGGCGATGGTGTTCGGCGGCACCGCGGCCCGCGTCTACCGGCTCAACCAGCAGCGATCAGTGCGGAGTTGACGCTTCCGGGTCACAGCGCGGCGCGCAGCCACTGCTCCACGCTGGCGATATGCACCGTCGCCCAGGAACGGGCCGCCTCCGCGTCCCGCGCGCGCAGCGCGCCGAGGATCGCGCGGTGCTCGCGCAGGGTGCGCTCCACGGCGTCCTCCTGGGTCAGACCGCGCCACACCCGGGCCCGGGTGGTCGGCCCGGACAGGCCGTCCAGCAGCGAGCACAGCACCGAGTTGCCCGATGACCGCACGATGCCACGGTGGAACTCCAGATCACAGGCGACCAACTGCTCCACCGACGGCCGCGACCCCAGCGCGTCCAACCGCTCCTCAAGCGCGTCCAGTTGGGCCTCGCTGATACGCGGGGTGGCCAAGGCGGTGGCGGCGGGCTCCAGGATCCGGCGTACCGCCAGGAACTCCAGCACCGTGTCGTCGCGGTGGAAGTCCACCACGAAGCTCAGCGCCTCCAGCAGCAGTTGGGGGTCGAGACTGGTCACATACGTACCGTCGCCCTGCCGTACGTCCAGGATCCGGATCAGCGACAGGGCGCGCACCGCCTCGCGCAGCGAGTTGCGGGACAGGCCCAGCTCCGCCGCGAGCTCGCTCTCCTTCGGCAGCCGGTCGCCGGGGCGCAGTGCGCCCGAGACGATCATGCCCTTGATCTTCTCGATCGCCTCGTCGGTGACCGCCATCAGCGACCTCCTCGCCCAGACCTCCGATGTATCGGCTCATTATGCCCCGCTGGCGGTCAGGTCGTCGCCGAGCTGCTCACGCAGCCACTCGTCGTCGTACACCTTGCTCAGGTAGTTGCGCCCGGAGTCCGGCAGCACCACGACCACCAGGTCCCGCGGCCCGAGCCCGGCGGCGACCCGGAGCGCCGCGGCCACCGCCGTACCGGCCGAGCCGCCCACCAACAGCCCCTCCTCGCGGGCCAGTCGGCGGGCGGTCAGCAGCGACTCCCGGTCGCTGATCCGCTCGAACCGGTCCACCACATCGGTGTGGAACGACATCGGCCA
Organism: Streptantibioticus rubrisoli; assembly: GCF_024436055.1. GTDB lineage: Bacteria > Actinomycetota > Actinomycetes > Streptomycetales > Streptomycetaceae > Streptantibioticus_A > Streptantibioticus_A rubrisoli. Next base: position 10,160 of record NZ_JANFNH010000069.1, read on the forward strand.
GGAGCCGTCCACCGTCTCGGGGTGACGGAACAAGCCGATGCTCTCCACCGCGTACGCGGTACCCGGACCGCCCGAGTAGACCGAGGCCTCGGGATCGGCGCCGATCACCCGTACCCGGCCGCCGCTGACCTCCTTCAGGTAGCCGCCGGTGCCGCTGATCGTGCCGCCGGTGCCCACCCCCGCCACCAGGTGCGTGATCCGGCCGTCGGTCTGCCGCCACAGCTCCGGGCCGGTACTGGCCTGATGCGCGCGGGGGTTGGCGGGATTGTCGTACTGGTCGGCCAGCCACGCGCCGGGAGTGGTCCGGGCGATCCGCTCCGCCGCCGTCCTCGGGTGGTCGGGGTGCTCACGGGGCACGTCGCCGGGGCAGACCACCACCTCGGCACCGTAGGCGCGCAGCACCGCCGCCTTCTCCGCGCTGCTCTTCTCCGGCAGCGTGAACACACAGCGGTAGCCGCGCTGCGCCGCCACCATGGCCAGGCCCACCCCGGTGTTGCCGGAGGTCGCCTCCACGATGGTGCCGCCCGGCCGAAGCCACCCGGCGTCCTCGGCGGCCCGCACCATGGACAGCGCGATGCGGTCCTTGACGCTGCCACCCGGATTGACGTACTCCAACTTCGCGTAGACGGGCGCGCGAAGGCCCGCCGTGATCCGGTTCAGCCGTACCAGCGGGGTGTTGCCGACCACGTCGACAAGGGATTCGTAGACGTCCACCGCAGCAGTCTGCCGGGAAAGGCCGGAGCCCGGGAGCAGGCTCCCGGGCTCCGTAGGTCGAACGCGTCAGCCGCGCTTCGCCAGCAGCTCCGCGACCTTGGCCCGCACCTCGTCGGTGTCCAGGCCGCGGATGGTCAGCGTGGTGCGGCGGCGCAGCACGTCGTCCACGGTCTGCGCCCACTCGTTGTCCCGGGCGTACACCACCTGCGCCCAGATCTCCGGGCCGTCCGGGTGGATCCGCTCGGCCAGCGACGGGTCCTCGTTGGCCAGCCGGGCGATGTCGAACGACAACGCGCCGTAGTGCGTGGCCAGGTGACGGGCCGTCAGCGGGTCCAGGCGGGTGCCGGGCTCGCGGTCGACCAGCAGCCGGTGCGCCACCGCGTTGGGGTTGGCGACGCCCGGCAGCGGTACCCGGCGCACCAGGTCGCCCACCGGCTGCATGTCCTCGGTCAGCGGGCTGCCCGGCAGCTTGGCCAGCTTGTCCATCACCGTGCGGCCGATGTGCCGGTACGTGGTCCACTTGCCGCCCGCCACCGACAGCATGCCGCCCTTGCCCTCGGTGACCACCGTCTCCCGCTTGGCCTGGGAGGTGTCGCCCGGACCGCCGGGCAGCACCCGCAGGCCCGCGAACGCGTAGGTCATCAAGGAGCGGTCGAGGTCGGCGTCCCGGATGGAGAACGCGGCCTCGTCCAGGATCTGCTGGATGTCGGACTCGGTGGCCCGCACGTCCGCCGGGTCACCCTCGTACGCCTCGTCGGTGGTGCCCAGCAGAAGCTGGTCCTCCCACGGCAGGGCGAAGGTGATGCGGTACTTGTCGATCGGGGTGGCCATCGCGGCCCGCCACGGCGACTTGCGCTTCATCACGATGTGCGCGCCCTTGGACAGCCGGATGGAGGGGGCCGCGCCCTTGTCCTCCATCGCCCGCAGGTGGTCCACCCAGGGGCCGGTGGCGTTGAGCACGACCCGGGCGTTGACGCCGAACTCGGTGCCGTCGGTGCGGTCCTTGAGCTCGGCGCCGGTCACCCGGCCCTGGGTGAAGCGCAGGCCGGTCACCTCGGCGTGGTTGAGCACCACGGCACCGGACTCCACGGCCGCGCGGACCGTCATCACGGCCACCCGCGAGTCGTTCATCTGGTGGTCGTAGTAGATCGCCACGGCCTTGAGGTTGTCGGTGCGCAGCGCCGGGTTGACGGCCTGCGCCTTGGCCGGGGATATCACCTTGCCGACGCCGTCACCGAAGGCGGACAACGCCGAGTAGGCGAAGACGCCCGCGCCCAGCTTCGCCGCGCCGACCGGTCCGCCCTTGTAGACCGGCAGGTAGAAGGTGAGCGGGTTGACCAGGTGCGGGGCCACGTCCTTGGCCAGCACCCGCCGCTCGTGGTGGTTCTCCGCGACCAGCTTGACCGCGCCGGTCTGCAGGTAGCGCAGGCCGCCGTGGACCAGCTTGGAGGACGCGGAGGAGGTGGCGCCGGCGAAGTCGCCGGCGTCCACCATGGCGACCCGCAGCCCGGCCTGGGCCGCGTGCCAGGCCACCGAGGTGCCGAGGATCCCGCCGCCGATGACCAGCAGGTCGTACGTGGCGTGGCTTAGCAGGTCCCGGGTCTCGCTGCGGCTGGGGTTGCGGCCGTTGGCCGGACGCGTCCCGAGAGCCGGAACGCTCTGCTGCGGGGTGCTCATGTGTCTCAGTGCTCCTCTTCGATCCAGCCCATGGTCCGCTCGACGGCCTTGAGCCAGTTCTTGTACTCGCGGTCACGGGTGGCCGCGTCCATACGGGGGGTCCATTCGGCCGCGCGACGCCAGTTGGCGCGCAGCTCATCGGTGTCCCGCCAGAAGCCGACCGCCAGCCCGGCCGCGTAGGCGGCGCCCAGGCAGGTGGTCTCGGCGACCATCGGGCGGACGACCGGGGCGTCCAGCACGTCGGCGATGGTCTGCATCAGCAGGTTGTTGGAGGTCATACCGCCGTCGACCTTGAGGGCGGTCAGGTCGACGCCGGAGTCCTTGTTCATCGCGTCGACGATCTCGCGGGTCTGCCAGGCGGTGGCCTCCAGCACCGCGCGGGCGATGTGCGCCTTGGTGACGTAGCGGGTCAGGCCCGCGATGACACCGCGCGCGTCGGAGCGCCAGTACGGCGCGAACAGTCCGGAGAAGGCGGGGACGAAGTACGCGCCGCCGTTGTCCTCCACCGAGCTGGCCAGCGTCTCGATCTCCGCGGCGCTCTTGATCAGGCCCATCTGGTCGCGCATCCACTGCACCAGGGAGCCGGTGACCGCGATGGAGCCCTCCAGCGCGTAGACCGGTGCCTGGTCGCCGATGCGGTAACCGACCGTCGTCAGCAGGCCGTTGTAGGAGTTGACCGGAGTGTCGCCGGTGTTGAGCAGCAGGAAGGTGCCGGTGCCGTAGGTGGACTTGGCCTCGCCCTTGGAGAAGCAGGTCTGGCCGAACAGCGCGGCCTGCTGGTCACCGAGCGCGGAGGCGACCGGAACGCCTTCCAGGGCGCCCTTGGCGTAGCCGTAGACCTCGGCGGAGGACCGGATCTGCGGCAGCACGGTGGCCGGGATCTCCATGGAGGACAGGATCCGCTCGTCCCAGTCCAGGGTCTGGAGGTTCATCAGCAGGGTGCGGGAGGCGTTGGTGACGTCCGTGACGTGGACGCCGCCGTTGGGGCCGCCGGTGAGGTTCCAGATGACCCAGCTGTCCATGGTGCCGAAGAGGATCTCGCCCGCCTCGGCGCGCTCCCGCAGGCCCTCGACGTTGTCGAGCATCCAGCGGATCTTCGGCCCGGCGAAGTAGCTGGCCAGCGGCAGTCCGGTCTCCCGGCGGAACCGGTCCTGGCCGACGTTGCGGCCGAGTTCCTTGCACAGGGCGTCGGTTCGGGTGTCCTGCCAGACCAGGGCGTTGTGCACCGGCTCACCGGTGTTCTTGTCCCACAGCACGGTGGTCTCGCGCTGGTTGGTGATGCCGAGCGCCTTGACATCGCCCTTGGTGATGCCAGCCTTGGCCAGCGCACCGGACACCACCTCCTGGACGTTGGTCCAGATCTCGGCGGCGTCGTGCTCGACCCAGCCCGGCTTGGGGAAGATCTGCTCGTGCTCCTTCTGGTCGACGGAGACGATCCGGCCGTCCCGGTCGAAGACGATGCAGCGGCTGGAGGTGGTGCCCTGGTCGATCGCGGCGATGAACGGGCCCTCCCCGTGGGAGGAGGTCGCGGCGGTGTGGTTGTCGGTCACGGGGGTGCTCCTGAGGTCTGGGGTCTCGGCGGCGTCGTGCGGCTGGTTCATACGAATGGCTTAGCGGACGGACTACGCGAAGGCGAGGTGGTAGATCCCGCCAGCGATGACGGCACCGACGATCGGGCCGACTACCGGGATCCACGCGTAGCCCCAGTCCGAGCTGCCCTTGTTGGGGAGCGGCAGCAGGCTGTGCACGATGCGCGGGCCGAGGTCGCGCGCCGGGTTGATCGCGTAGCCGGTGGGGCCGCCGAGCGACAGGCCGATGCCGACGACGAGCAGGGAGACCAGCAGGATGCCGAGCGGGTTGAGGGCAAGTCCCTTGGTCAGGCCCATGGTGAGGATGAACAGCACCAGCACGGCGGTGCCGATGATCTCGGTGAGCAGGTTCTGCACCGGGTTACGGATCTCCGGGCCGGTGGAGAAGATGCCGAGCACCGGCCCGCCGGGGTTGCGGGCGCCGTCCTTGGTGACCGGTCCCGCCGGGTCGACGTCGTGTCCGGCGAGCACCTCGGGGTCGGTGAGGTGGGCGGTGAACTGGCCGAGATAGGTCACCCAGACCAGGAAGGCGCCGATCATCGCGCCGAGCAGCTGCCCGCCGAGGTAGACCGGAACGTTGCTCCAGTCGCCGGTCTTGATGGCTACGCCTATGGTCACGGCCGGGTTGAGCTGCCCGCCGGAGAAGCCGTTGGCTATGTAGGCGCCCGCCAGAACGGCGAAGCCCCAGCCGAAGGTGATCGCGAGCCAGCCCGCGTCCTTGGCCTTCGACTTCTTGAGCGTGACGGCGGCGCAGACGCCACCGCCAAGGAGGATGAGAACGGCGGTGCCAATGGTCTCGCCGATGAAGATGTGGCCGCTGGACATCGCGACTCCTTTGTCTTCTGTTCTATGTGGCGGACCGGGTCCCGTCCGGTGTTCGACATTGTCGACCGCCGAACGGCAGTTTTATGCCCCGTACGAAACGCGTCAAGGGTTCGTAACCGAGGAGTGACCCAGGACTCCGAAAGGCGCTGAAGGTCCGGTTCATCCCTGGTGTCGGAAAAGCGGTCAGATCCTAAAAGCGCCCGCCTCCCAGATCGCGGGACACCGCGCGCGCGCAGTCCCGTACCGCCGCCACCAGACGGGCCCTTATCTCCCCGTCGTCGCACACCCGCTCCACGGCGCCGGTGATGCCCACCGCGCCCACCGGCATCCGCCGCCGGTCGTGCACCGGTGCCGCCACGGACGCCACGCCGTCCCAGGTCTCCTCCAGGTCGGCGGCCCAGCCCCGAGCCCGGATGAGGTCCAGCACGCCCTCGAACTCCGCCGGCTCCGTCACCGTGCGGGGCGTGAAGCGCTCCCGCTCCAGCTCCAGCGCCTCCCGGTGAGCCACCGGGTCGAACGCGGTCAGCACCTTGCCCAGCGCGGTGCTGTGCAGCGGCTGCATGGCGCCGACCTCCAGCACCTGGCGGCTGTCGTCCGGGCGGAAGACGTGGTGCACGATCAGCACGCCCTGCTGGTGCAGCACGCCGAGGTAGACGCTCTCGCCGCTGGCCCGCGCCAGGTCGTCGGTCCACACCAGCGCCCTGGCCCGCAGTTCGTGCACATCGAGATAGCTGTTGCCGAGCCGCAGCAGCTCCGCGCCCAGCTGGTACTTGCCGGACGCCTCGTCCTGCTCGACGAAGCCCTCCTGCTGCAGGGTGCGCAGGATGCCGTGCGTGGTGCCCTTGGCCAGGCCCAGGGCGGTGGCCACGTCGGTCAGTCCCAGTCGGCGCTCGCCTCCCGCGAGGAGGCGCAGGACGGCGGCCGCGCGCTCCACCGACTGGATGCTTCCTGCCATCGGGCAACCTCCGTCTGCGTTCTGCCAGGTTCAGCAAGGTCGGCAATGCTGAACACCATTGGGCGATGTCGACCACCCATCGTAGTAGCCCTTGTGCCCGCACGATGCGGTGCGGTGGCCGATCGCTCCATCAGATGGCTTGATTGATTCGGTCCACCCCTTGAAACACCTGGCGAAACCCGAGCCGCCGACGGTTACCCTGGCCGGGTGCTTGCCCTTGCGCGGGGCAGGCAAAGCCGACAGCCGTCGCATCCCAGGGAGCATGTCCATGGCCTCGCCGTCCCCGCAGACCGCCCAGCAGTCCCGAGCCGACGCCCTGCGTCATGCGCTCGCCACCCGAGTCGTGGTGGCCGACGGCGCGATGGGGACCATGCTCCAGGCACAGGACCCGTCCCTGGACGACTTCCAGGGCCTGGAAGGGTGCAACGAGGTCCTCAACGTCACCCGCCCGGACATCGTGCGCTCGGTCCACGAGGCGTACTTCGACGCGGGCGTCGACTGTGTCGAGACCAACACCTTCGGCGCCAACCTCGCCGCGCTCGGTGAGTACGACATCGCCCACCGCATCCACGAACTGGCCGAAGCGGGCGCCCGGTTGGCCCGCGAGGTGGCCGACGGCTTCACCACCCCCGACCGCCCGCGCTGGGTGCTCGGCTCCGTCGGCCCCGGCACCAAGCTGCCGACCCTCGGGCACGCCCCGTTCACCGCGCTGCGCGACGCCTACGAAAGCGAGGTCGACGGACTGATCGCCGGCGGGGTGGACGCCATCTTGGTGGAGACCACCCAGGACCTGCTGCAGACCAAGGCGTCCATCATCGGCGCGCGCCGGGCACTGCGCGCCGCGGGCGTCAACCTGCCGCTGCTGTGCCAGGTCACCGTGGAGACCACCGGCACCATGCTGCTCGGCTCCGAGATCGGCGCCGCGCTCACCGCCCTGGAACCGCTGGGCATCGACATGATCGGCCTGAACTGCGCCACCGGGCCCGCCGAGATGAGCGAGCACCTGCGCTACCTGTCCCGGTACGCCAGGGTCGGCGTGTCCGCGATGCCCAACGCGGGCCTTCCGGTGCTCGGCAAGGACGGCGCCCACTACCCGCTGACCCCGCAGGAGTTGGCGGACGCCCAGGAGGTGTTCGTCCGCGAGTACGGTCTGTCGCTGGTCGGCGGCTGCTGCGGCACTACCCCGGAGCACCTGCGCCAACTGGTGGAGCGGGTACGCGGCAGGGAGATCACCGAGCGCCGCCCGCGCCCCGAGCCGGGCGCCGCCTCGCTCTACCAGAGCGTGCCCTTCCGGCAGGACACCTCGTACCTGGCGATCGGTGAGCGCACCAACGCCAACGGCTCCAAGAAGTTCCGCGAGGCCATGCTGGACGGCCGCTGGGACGACTGCGTCGAGATGGCCCGCGAGCAGATCCGCGAGGGCGCGCACCTGCTGGACCTGTGCGTCGACTACGTGGGCCGGGACGGCGTCGCCGACATGCGGGAGATCGCGGGCCGCCTGGCCACCGCCTCCACTCTGCCGATCGTCCTGGACTCCACCGAACCGGCCGTCGTCCAGGCCGGTCTGGAGCTGCTCGGCGGACGCGCGGTGATCAACTCGGTCAACTACGAGGACGGTGACGGACCCGAGTCCCGGTTCCAGAAGGTCACCAAGCTCGCGGTGGAACACGGCGCCGCGCTGATCGCGCTCACCATCGACGAGCAGGGCCAGGCCCGTACCGCCGAGCACAAGGTCGCGGTCGCCGAGCGGCTGATCGCCGACCTGACCGGCAACTGGGGTGTGCGCGAGTGCGACATCATCGTGGACTGCCTGACCTTCACCATCGCCACCGGCCAGGAGGAGTCCCGCAAGGACGCCATGGCCACCATCGAGGCGATCCGCGAACTCAAGCGCCGCCACCCCGACGTACAGACCACGCTCGGCCTGTCGAACGTCTCCTTCGGCCTCAACCCGGCCGCCCGGATGGTGCTCAACTCCGTCTTCCTCAACGAGTGCGTCCAGGCCGGACTCGACTCCGCCATCGTGCACGCGGCCAAGATCCTGCCGATCGCACGGATCCCCGAGGAACAGCGCGAGGTCGCCCTCGACCTGATCTACGACCGCAGGCGCGAGGGCTACGACCCGCTGCAGAAGTTCCTCGAACTCTTCGAGGGCGTCGACACCAAGTCCGTCAAGGCGGGCCGGGCCGAGGAACTGGCGGCGCTGCCGCTGGAGGAGCGGCTGCAGCGGCGCATCATCGACGGTGAGCGCAACGGCCTGGAAGCCGATCTGGACGAGGCGTTGCGGTCCCGTCCGGCGCTGGAGATCGTCAACGAGACGCTGCTGGAAGGCATGAAGGTGGTCGGCGAGCTGTTCGGCTCCGGCCAGATGCAGCTGCCGTTCGTGCTCCAGTCCGCCGAGGTGATGAAGACGGCGGTCGCCTACCTCGAACCGCACATGGAGAAGACCGAGGATCAGGGCAAGGGCACCATCGTGCTCGCCACCGTGCGCGGCGACGTGCACGACATCGGCAAGAACCTGGTCGACATCATCCTGTCCAACAACGGCTACACGGTGGTCAACCTCGGTATCAAGCAGCCGGTTTCGGCGATCCTGGAGGCGGCCGAGGAGCACCGGGCGGATGTCATCGGCATGTCGGGGCTGCTGGTGAAGTCCACGGTGATCATGAAGGAGAACCTGCAGGAGCTCAACCAGCGCGGCCTGGCGGCCAGTTACCCGGTCATCCTCGGCGGCGCCGCGCTCACCCGGGCCTATGTGGAACAGGATCTGCACGAGATCTACGAGGGCGAAGTCCGGTACGCCCGCGACGCGTTCGAGGGACTACGGCTGATGGACGCGCTGATCGCCGTCAAGCGCGGCGTTCCGGGAGCGGCGCTTCCGGAACTGAAGCAGCGCCGGGTGCCGAAGCGCGACCTTGTGGTCGAGGAACCGGCGGAGAACCTCGGCCAGGTCCGCTCGGACGTGGCCACCGACAACCCGGTGCCCACCCCGCCGTTCTGGGGCAGCCGGGTGGTCAAGGGCATCGCGCTCAAGGACTACGCGTCCTGGCTGGACGAGGGCGCGCTGTTCAAGGGCCAGTGGGGGCTCAAGCAGTCCCGCGCCGGTGGCCCCAGCTACGAGGAACTGGTGGAGACCGAGGGGCGGCCCCGGCTGCGCGGCCTGCTGGACCGGTTGCAGACCGACGGGCTGCTGGAGGCAGCGGTCACCTACGGGTACTTCCCGTGCGTCTCCAAGGGCGACGACCTGATCATCCTGCACGAGGACGGCAGCGAGCGGACCCGCTTCACCTTCCCGCGGCAGCGCCGCGGCCGCAGGCTGTGTCTGGCGGACTTCTTCCGGTCGCGGGACTCCGGTGAGACGGATGTCGTGGGCCTGCAGGTGGTGACCGTCGGCAGCAAGGTCTCCGACGCGGCGAACGAGTTGTTCACCGCCGACTCCTACCGTGACTACCTGGAGCTGCACGGACTGTCCGTGCAGCTCGCGGAGGCGCTCGCCGAGTACTGGCACGCCCGGGTGCGGGCGGAGCTCGGGTTCGGCGGGGAGGACCCGGCCGACGTGGAGGACATGTTCGCGCTGAAGTACCGCGGGGCGCGGTTCTCCCTGGGGTACGGGGCCTGCCCCGACCTGGAGGACCGGGCGAAGATCGCCGAACTCCTGGAGCCGGAACGGATCGGCGTCCGCCTCTCGGAGGAGTTCCAGCTCCACCCGGAACAGTCCACGGACGCGATCGTGATCCACCACCCGGAGGCCAAGTACTTCAACGCGCGCTAGCTGTACTCGGTCATGGCGTTGGTGACAGTCGGCTGATGGGCGGGTGGCCGCCGAGCGCGGTGTGTCGGCGATCAGTGTTGTAGAAGTCGAGCCAGGGTGCGAGTGCTGCGGTCCGGTGGGTG
>NZ_JANFNH010000006.1 GCF_024436055.1 Streptantibioticus rubrisoli
ACGTTCAACCGAGGGGCGCCCCGCCGCCGCAACGCCAGGCCCCACGGCCGCGCCCACTCCTCCCCTCCCGGCCCCCTCGGCGCACCCCCGGTACGAACACCCGCAGGTGCCCACCCATCGGACACCGCGACCGGCTCTCGCGACGACGCATATCCTGGTGCCCGTCGGACAGCGCGGTCCGCACCGTCAGCCGTTCCCTGCCAAGGAGCCGCACCTGTGAGCAGCGCCGACACCATGCCCGATCCCACCGGTCCCGCCGCCGACAACGCCGCCCTGCGCGCCGACATCCGCCGCCTGGGAGAGCTGCTCGGCGAAACCCTGGTCCGCCAGGAAGGCCAGGAACTGCTCGACCTGGTCGAACGCGTACGGGCCCTGACCCGCAGCGACGGCGAGGCCGCCGCCCGGCTGCTGGGCGAGACCGACCTGCCCACCGCCACGAAGCTGGTACGCGCCTTCTCCACCTACTTCCACCTGGCCAACATCACCGAGCAGGTGCACCGCGGCCGTGAACTACGCGCCCGCCGCGCCGCCGAAGGCGGCCTGCTGGCCCGCACCGCCGACCAGCTCAAGGACGCCGACCGCGAGCACCTGAAGGAAACCGTCCGCCACCTCGGCGTACGCCCGGTCTTCACCGCCCACCCCACCGAGGCGGCCCGCCGCAGCGTGCTGAACAAGCTGCGCCGCATCGCCGAACTCCTCGACGCCCGCGCCACGCCCGGCGGCGACCACCGCCGCCACGACCTGCGGCTGGCCGAGAGCATCGACCTGCTGTGGCAGACCGACGAACTGCGCGTGGCCCGCCCGGAACCCGCCGACGAGGCCCGCAACGCCGTCTACTACCTCGACGAACTCTTCCAGGGCGCCGCCAGCGACGTACTGGAGGACCTCGCCGCCGAACTGCAACGCGTCGGCGCCCCACTGCCGCCCGACACCCGGCCGCTCACCTTCGGCACCTGGATCGGCGGCGACCGAGACGGCAACCCCAACGTCACCCCCCAGGTCACCTGGGAGGTCCTGCTCCTCCAGCACGAGCACGGCATCAACGACGCCCTCGCGCTCATCGACGAACTGCGCGCCGCCCTGTCCAACTCCATCCGCAACTGCGGCGCCAGCGAGGAACTGCTCGCCTCGCTCGACCAGGACCTCGCCAACCTCCCCGAGATCAGCCCCCGCTACAAGCGGCTCAACGCCGAGGAGCCCTACCGGCTCAAGGCCACCTGCGTCCGCCAGAAGCTCATCAACACCCGCGAACGCCTCGCCGCCGGAACACCGCACACCCCCGGCCGCGACTACCTCGGCACCGGCGAACTCCTCAGCGACCTGGCCCTGTTGCAGGACTCCCTACGCGCCCACCGCGGCGGCCTGATCGCCGACGGCCGCGTGGAGAGCGCCCTGCGCACCATCGCCGCCTTCGGCCTGCAACTGGCCACCATGGACATCCGCGAGCACGCCGACGCCCACCACCACGCCCTCGGCCAACTCTTCGACCGCCTCGGCGAAGAATCCTGGCGCTACGCCGACATGCCCCGCGACTACCGGCGCAAGCTGCTCGCCAAGGAACTGCGCTCCCGCCGACCGCTCGCCCCCACCCCCGCCCCCATGGACCCGGCGGGCGCCAAGACCCTCGGCGTCTTCCACACCATCCGCGAAGCCTTCGAACGCTTCGGCCCCGAAGTCGTCGAGTCCTACATCATCTCCATGTGCCAGGGCGCCGACGACGTGTTCGCCGCCGCCGTCCTCGCCCGCGAAGCAGGGCTGATCGACCTGCACGCCGGCATCGCCCGGATCGGCATCGTGCCGCTGCTGGAGACCACCGAAGAACTCCAGCAGGCCGACCGCATCCTCGACGAGATGCTCGCCGACCCCTCCTACCGCAAGCTCGTCTCACTGCGCGGAGACGTCCAGGAGGTCATGCTCGGCTACTCCGACTCCTCGAAGTTCGGCGGCATCACCACCAGCCAGTGGGAAATCCACCGCGCCCAACGCCGACTGCGCGACGTCGCCCACCGCTACGGCGTACGCCTGCGCCTCTTCCACGGCCGCGGCGGCACCGTCGGCCGCGGCGGCGGCCCCACCCACGAAGCGATCCTCGCCCAACCCTGGGGCACCCTCGAAGGCGAGATCAAGGTCACCGAACAGGGCGAAGTCATCTCCGACAAGTACCTGATCCCCTCCCTCGCCCGGGAGAACCTCGAACTCACCGTCGCCGCCACCTTGCAGGCCTCCGCCCTGCACACCGCACCCCGCCAGTCCGAAGACGCCCTGGCCCGCTGGGACGCCGCGATGGACCACATCTCCTCCGCCGCCCACGCCGCGTACCGCAGGCTCGTCGAAGACCCCGACCTGCCCGCCTACTTCTTCGCCTCCACCCCCGTCGACCAACTCGCCGAACTCCACCTCGGCTCCCGCCCCTCCCGCCGCCCCGACTCCGGCGCGGGGCTCGACGGACTCCGCGCCATCCCCTGGGTGTTCGGCTGGACCCAGTCCCGGCAGATCGTCCCCGGCTGGTTCGGCGTCGGCTCCGGCCTCAAGGCCGCCCGCGAAGCAGGCCTGGACACCACCCTCGACGAAATGCGGCAACACTGGCACTTCTTCCGCAACTTCCTGTCCAACGTCGAAATGACACTGGCCAAGACCGACCTGCGGATCGCCCGCCACTACGTCGACACCCTCGTCCCCGACCACCTCAAGCACGTCTTCGCCACCATCGAAGCCGAACACGACCTCACCCAACGCGAAGTCCTACGCCTCACCGGCGAAGCCGAACTCCTCGACAACAACCCGGTGTTGAAGCAGACCTTCCGCGTCCGCGATGCCTACCTGGACCCCATCTCCTACCTCCAGGTCGCACTCCTGCACCGGCAACGCCAAGCCGCCGCCGAAGGCCAGCAACCCGACCCCGCCCTCGCCCGCGCCCTGCTGCTCACCGTCAACGGCGTCGCCGCCGGACTGCGCAATACCGGCTGACCCCACCGGCCTTCGCCCCCACCCCGGGGGCGAAGGCCACCAGCCGTCAACCGTTGTACGTACTCTGCGCCCGCTCCAACCCCTCGGCCATCAACGCCTCCACCGCGTCCGCCGAACGATCCACGAACCAGCCCAACTCCTTGCGCTCCGCCGAGGAGAAATCCCGCAACACAAAAGTCGCCACCTCCATCCGGCCCGGCGGACGACCGATCCCACACCGCACCCGCAGATAATCCGGACCCAACGACTTCGTGATCGACTTCAACCCGTTGTGACCGTTGTCGCCGCCACCCCGCTTCAACCGCAACGTGGCATAGTCGATGTCCAACTCGTCATGAACGACGATGATCCGCTCCAGCGGCACCTTGTAGAAATCACGCAGCGCCACCACCGGCCCACCCGACAGATTCATGAACGACATCGGCTTGGCCAACACCAGCCGCTGACCGCTGATCCGCCCCTCCGCCACCTGCGCCCGGGCCTTGTGCGCCTTGAACCGGCTCCCCATCCGATCAGCCAGCAAATCCGCCACCATGAAACCGATGTTGTGGCGATTGCCCGCGTACTCCTGCCCCGGATTACCCAGACCCACCACCAGCCACGGCCCCTCAGGGACACCCTGCGCTGCGCTCATGCTCACCTCTCCTCGAACGTACCGCAAAGCGAACCGCCGCCCGGCAAAAGCCGGACGGCGGTTCACACAAAAGCCCTCGGGGCTCAGCCCTCCGCACCCTCAGCGGCGGCCTCATCCGCGGCGGCCTCAACCTGGCCCGCCAGCACCTGCAGCACCACGGCGTCCGCGTCAACAGCCAGCACGACGCCCTGCGGCAGCACGACATCCTTCGCCAGCACCGACGCACCGGCCTCCAGGCCCGCCACCGAAACCGACACCGACTCCGGAATGTGCGTGGCCTCGGCCTCCACCGGAAGCGCGTTCAGCACGTGCTCCAGCAGGTTGTTACCCGGCGCCAGCTCACCCTCGACGTGAATCGGCACCTCAACGGAGACCTTCTCGCCCCGCTTGACCTGCAGCAGGTCAACGTGCTCCAGGAAACCCTTGATCGGGTCCTTCTGCACAGCCTTCGGAATCACCAGCTCCGACGTGCCGTCGACATCCAGGCTGATCAGAACGTTCGGGGTCTTCAACGCCAGCATCAGCTCATGACCCGGCAGCGTCACATGCACCGGAGCGGCACCGTGACCGTAGATCACACCCGGAACCCGGCCCTCACGACGGGCACGGCGCGCGGAACCCTTACCGAACTCCGAGCGCAGCTGCGCGGGAATCTTCACCTCAGACATGTCGGCACTCCTCGTGGACGACGGATACGGAAATCTGCCGCTCGGTCCACGACGGACCAGCCTCGAAAAATCGAAAGCGCGTCGATAACGGAGACCAACAAAACGGCCTCCCTCGCCGAGCAACCCGAGGAGTCTACCCGGCGGGGAGGCCGCCAACGAAATCAGCCGCTACGCGACTCAGTGAGCGTCGTTGAACAGGCTCGTCACCGAACCGTCCTCGAACACCTCACGGATCGCACTCGCGATCATCGGCGCGATCGACAACACCGTGATCTTGTCCAGCTCCAACTCACCCGGCGTCGGCAAAGTGTCCGTGAAGACGAACTCACTCACCTTCGAGTTCTTCAAACGATCGGCAGCCGGACCCGACAGCACACCATGCGTCGCCGTCACGATCACATCCTCCGCGCCGTTCGCGAACAGCGCGTCCGCCGCGGCACAGATCGTGCCACCCGTGTCGATCATGTCATCGACCAGAACACAGATCCGGCCCTTCACATCACCGACCACCTCATGCACCGTGACCTGGTTCGCCACATCCGGATCACGCCGCTTGTGCACGATCGCCAGCGGCGCACCCAACCGGTCACACCACCGGTCAGCCACCCGCACCCGCCCCGCGTCCGGCGACACCACCGTCAGCTTGGAACGGTCCACCTTCGCACCCACGTAGTCCGCCAACAGCGGCAACGCGAACAAATGGTCCACCGGACCATCGAAGAAACCCTGAATCTGATCGGTGTGCAGATCCACCGTCAAGATCCGGTCAGCACCCGCCGTCTTCATCAGATCAGCCATCAACCGCGCCGAGATCGGCTCACGACCACGGTGCTTCTTGTCCTGACGGGCATACCCGTAGAACGGCACCACCACCGTGATGCGCTTCGCGGACGCCCGCTTCAACGCATCGATCATGATCAACTGTTCCATGATCCACTTGTTGATCGGAGCAGGATGGCTCTGGATCACAAACGCATCCGACCCACGCGCCGACTCCTCGAAGCGCACGTAGATCTCACCGTTAGCAAAATCGAAGGCCTTGGTCGGCACCAACTGAGCCCCCAGCTGGTGCGCCACCTCCTCCGCCAGCTCGGGGTGGGCGCGGCCGGAGAAGAGCATCAACTTCTTCTCACCGGTCGTCTTGATCCCGGTCACTGCACCGTCTCCTTGATGACTTCGACTGGTGTTCGACGCAGCTTCGCCCACTCGACGGGAAGCTGGCGGAAATTGTGTGCACTCATACGGTACGCCCCCACCGGCACCCCCGTGCACCGGCGAGACCACCATCACGCACCCTGATCCGACTCCCCAGCAGCCCGCTCAGCCGCCTGCGCGGCCGCACTCCCCGGACGCTTACGGACCACCCAGCCCTCGATGTTCCGCTGCTGACCACGGGCAACAGCCAACGCACCAGCCGGAACATCCTTCACGATCACCGACCCCGCCGCCGTATACACCCCATCCCCCACCGTGACCGGCGCCACGAACATGTTGTCCGCACCCGTCCGGCAGTAACTGCCGACCGTCGTGTGGTGCTTACGCTCCCCGTCATAGTTCACGAACACACTCGCCGCCCCGATGTTCGTGTACTCACCGATCGTGGCATCCCCCACATACGAAAGATGCGGCACCTTCGTACCCTCGCCCACCACGGCGTTCTTCATCTCCACGTACGTACCCGCCTTGCTCCGCGACCCCAACACCGTCCCCGGCCGCAGATACGCAAACGGACCCACACTCGCCCCCGCACCGATCTCGGCACCCTCACACACCGCCTTGACCACCCGGGCGTCCTCACCGACCACCGTGTCCGTCAACACGCAGTCCGGACCCACCTCGGCACCCGCCGCCAACCGCGTCACACCATGCAACTGCGTCCCCGGAAGCACCACCGAATCCGGCTCGAACTCCACCGACACATCCACCCACGTCGACGCCGGATCCACCACCGTCACACCAGCCAACATCGCCGCCGTCAGCACCCGGTCGTTCAACAACCGACGCGCCTCAGCCAACTGCACCCGGTTGTTGATCCCCAGAATCTCCCGATGATCCGCCGCCACAGCCGCACCCACCCGATGACCAGCCGCCCGCAGAATCGCCAACGTGTCCGTGAGGTACTCCTCACCCTGCGCGTTGTCCGTCGTCACCTTCGACAACGCCTCACCCAGCAGCTTCGCGTCGAACGCGAACACCCCCGAATTGATCTCGCGGATCGCCCGCTGCTCCTCGGAGGCGTCCTTCTGCTCCACGATCGCCGCCACCGCGCCGCCACCGTCCCGCACGATCCGGCCATAACCGGTGGCGTCCGGCACCTCGGCGGTCAACACGGTCACCGCGTTGCCGTCACCCTCGTGCGCCGCGGCCAGGGTGCGCAGCGTGTCCGCGGTCAGCAGCGGAGTGTCACCACAGGTGATGATCACCGTCCCGTCGAGCACCACGCCCTGCTCGGCCAGCGACTCAAGCGCGGTGCGCACCGCGTTGCCGGTGCCCTTCTGCTCGACCTGCACGGCGGTGCGGATCGCCGGGTCCATCTCGGCGAGGTGCGCGGTGACCTGCTCGCGGGCGTGGCCGACGACCACGATGAGCTGCTCGGGCGCGAGCTCCCGCGCGGCGGCGACGACATGGCCGACCAGGGACCGCCCACCGATCTCGTGCAGGACCTTGGGCGTGGCCGACTTCATACGGGTGCCCTCACCCGCGGCGAGGACGACAACGGCAGCCGGACGGATGGGGCTCACGGGGTGGCTCCTCGGCGTTTGGGGGGTGGACACCCGCAGGATACCGAGGGGTCGGGGCTGTGACATGCGGACGGGTCCCGACCTGGCGGTCAGGACCCGTCACCATAAGGTTGCTCCGCCGCGAGGATTCGAACCTCGACCTAACGACTCCAAAGGTCGCCGTGCTGCCATTACACTACGGCGGAATATTCGTCAAGCGGTCGAGTTCAACTCGCGCCGCTCGCTGCCCAATACTATGCCGTACCACCAGCCCTCGATGCGACGGTATAGATCAGCTCCGCGTCTCACCCGGACCACCAGGCAGCCGTGGTAGCCCTCACCGACGTTCTTACGGACCGTCTTGGGGTTGTGCTTCTTCAGCGTGGTCCTTTGGAGCGCGCTCACGTCCACCCCCACAAGGTCAGCCCAGTAACCCTCAGCTCCCGCTACATCCGCCGTCTCGTGGATCATCACGCGGTACTGGATGCGATCCGGCTCAACGCCGAGCAGAGCCAGCCAGGCGAGGAAGACCCGGATCACGCCCGGGTCCTGATTACAGAAGATGACCGTCTCCCGCAAACTGTGCGGCTTGCTCTTGCATCCTTCGGACCAGTACAGCGCGACACCCGCGATGAACAGATCCCGGTCCGTCATCTGTCGCGTCTCAGCCACCGCAGCCGCCTTCGTCTGCTCCCGCAGGAACGCCATCTTCCTACGATGCGGCTCCCACCGCGCCTCCCGCATGCGTCGCATCCGCTCCGGCGACGGCTGCGGCTTCGGCAGATCTCGCACCCACAACGACACCGAACTCTTCGACACCCCCAACTCCGCGACGATCTCGTCGTACGTCTTTCCCGCGAGCCGCAACTCCCTTGCTCGCACCTGTAGTTCGTGCTTTGCAGCGGTCATGAACCGAGCATGCATTCGAACCCGGCATTCACCCAAGCAGTTCGAACCTCGATCACCCGATCGAGCGTTTTCCCCCACCCAGGCGTGACCCGCACACGCTCGCTTCGCGGGAAGTTCTTTCGTTCGGCCCCTTGAAGGCCACCCGTAGCGGGCAGATTCCCCCAGTGGTCGGGTGCGCGGTTCTGTGCCGTGCCGCACACCCCTGCCATACTTACGATGCCGTAGGTTACGGTCCCGTAGCTCCGTAACCGTTCTCCCACCCCCGAGGGACATTTATGACCACACAGCCGGACGTGATCACCGAGTCCAGGGAGCCCGGGCCTGACGAGGGACGGCCGCTTGCCACGCTCGGCGGTGACAGCAAGCGGTCGATCGAGCAGGTCGCCCTGGGGCTGTTCATCGGCGTGCCGTTCGTGGCGTTGCTGGCGGCGATTCCGTTCGCCTGGGGCTGGGGGATGAGCTGGCTGGACCTGGGCCTGATGGTGGGGATGTACTTCCTGGGCTGTCATGGCATCACGGTGGGTTTCCACCGGTACTTCACGCATGGTTCGTTCAAGGCGAACCGGCCGTTGCGTATCGCGTTGGCGATCGCTGGGTCGTTGGCGGTGGAGGGGCCGGTGGTGCGGTGGGTGGCGGACCATCGTCGGCATCACAAGTTCTCGGACGCGGAGGGGGATCCGCATTCGCCGTGGCGTTATGGCGAGTCGGTTCCGGCCTTGTTGAAGGGGCTGTGGTGGGCGCACATGGGGTGGATGTTCGATGAGGAGCAGACGCCGCAGCACAAGTTCGCTCCGGATTTGATCAAGGATCCGGTGATTCGCGCGATTTCCCGGCAGTTCGTGTGGTGGACGACGGTTTCGTTGCTGTTCCCGCCGTTGGTCGGTGGGTTGGTGACGATGTCGTGGTGGGGGGCGTTCACGGCGTTCTTCTGGGGTTCGTTGGTGCGGGTGGCGTTGCTGCACCATGTGACGTGGTCGATCAACTCGATCTGTCATGCGGTGGGTAAGCGGCCGTTCAGGTCGCGGGACCGGTCGGGGAACGTGTGGTGGCTGGCGGTGTTGTCGTGTGGTGAGTCGTGGCACAACCTGCATCACGCGGATCCGACGTGTGCGCGGCATGGTGTGTTGCGGGGGCAGGTTGATTCGAGTGCGCGGATCATCCGGTGGTTCGAGTTGCTGGGTTGGGTTTCTGATGTGCGGTGGCCGAGTTCGGAGCGGATCGCTGCCCGGCGTAAGGATGAGGTCGCCAAGGCGGCATGATGAGTGCTGTGGGGAGCGAGAGCAGCACTGGTGGCGAGGTCAAGGGCGCGGGTAGGTCGGCGGCCGGGTCGGCTCGGCGTGGTCGTCGGGTGCGGATGACGGGTGCGGAGCGTCGCGAGCAGCTTTTGGACATTGGTCGGGCGTTGTTCGCGGAGCGTGGTTTCGAGGGCACGTCGGTGGAGGAGATCGCGCATCAGGCGGGGGTTTCCAAGCCGGTGGTGTATGAGCATTTCGGTGGTAAGGAAGGCCTGTACGCGGTTGTGGTTGACCGTGAGATGCGGGTTTTGCTCGATATGGTGACGAGTGCGTTGACCGGTGGTCATCCGCGGGAGTTGCTTGAGCAGGCGGCGTTTGCGTTGCTGGATTACATCGAGCAGTCGACCGATGGTTTCCGTATTTTGGTGCGGGATTCTCCGGTGGCGCAGTCGACGGGTACGTTCGCGTCGTTGATCAGTGATATTGCGACGCAGGTCGAGGATATTTTGGGGTTGGAGTTCAGGCAGCGCGGTTTTGATTCGAAGCTGGCGCCGATGTATGCGCAGGCGTTGGTGGGGATGGTGGCGCTGACGGGTCAGTGGTGGCTGGATGCGCGGCGGCCGAAGAAGGCGGACGTGGCTGCGCATTTGGTGAATCTGGCGTGGAACGGGTTGTCGGGCCTGGAGCCCAGGCCGCGGTTGATAGGTCACCGTAAGGCGTAGTCGGTGCCGTGTGGGTGGGCTCCAGGCGGGGTGTGGGGGGCGGTTGTTGGTGGCGGGGTTCAGCTCTTCTTAGTGGCGACGGCGAAGATGCGGCGGAAGGGGAAGGCCGTTCCGCGGGGTCCTGTGGGGTATGCCTTGCGGAGTAGGTCGCGGTATTGGGCGATGAATTCGTCGCGGGTGGCCGGGTCGTCTTCGAGTGCGGTGAGGATGGGGCGTAGGGCGGTGCCCTTTGTCCATTCGAGTACGGGGTCTTCGCCGGGGAGTAGTTGGACGTAGGTGGTTTCCCAGGCGTCGACGGTGCAGTCGAGGGTGTCGAAGAGTTCGAGGTATCCGGCGGGTTCCAAGATGTGTACGTAGCCGCGTCCGTGTCCGGCGAGTTTGGCGCGCCATTGGGGGGCGTCGCAGAGTTCGGCGAGGAGTGCGTGGCTGGGTGAGGTGAAGTTGCCGGGTACTTGTAGTGCGAGGGTGCCGCCGGGGGTGAGGGCGTCGATCCAGGTGGGGATCATGTCGGGGTGGTTGGGGACCCATTGGAGGGCGGCGTTGGAGACGATGAGGTCGTAGGTGGTGTCGGGGGTCCAGGTGGCGGCGTCGGCGGGTTGGAATTGGATGCTGCCGCCGCCGGGGGTGGGTCCGGCGTATTCCTGGGCGGCTTCGAGCATGTGGGGTGAGCTGTCGAGGCCGGTGATGCGGGCGTTGGGCCAGCGGTCGGCGAGTATGGCGGTGACGTTGCCGGGGCCGCAGCCGAGGTCGGCGATGTGGGCGGGGTTGTGGGGGAGTTCGGGGATGCGGTTGAGGAGGTCGTGGAAGGGCCGGGTGCGGTGTCCGGCGTGGCGTAGGTACTGCTGTGGATCCCAGGTCGCCTGGTGCATTGCGGATCCCCTTTGGAGAGGTGCGTGTTCGGTGCGAGAGACGCAGGGTGTCTCTCGTGGCCGAGATTGCCCAGGCGACCCGTTTTCTATTCTCTTGACATCAAGAGACTTCACGTCGACACAACCACTACACTGATCGGTATGGAGGACGAGGTCGATCGGCTGGTTGCTGCGTGGCGTCGTGAGCGCCCTGACCTCGACGTGGAGCCGCTGGAGGTACTCAGCCGGGTGAGTCGGCTGGCGCGGCATCTGGACCGGGCGCGGCGGCTGGCGTTCGCCGAGCACGGGCTGGAGCCGTGGGAGTTCGACGTGCTCACCTCGCTGCGCCGGGCCGGGGCGCCGTACCAGTTGTCACCTGGGCAGTTGCTCACGCAGACGTTGGTGACGTCGGGGACGATGACCAATCGCATCGACCGGCTGGCCAAGAAGGGCCTGGTGGAGCGGCTGCCGGATCCCAGTGACCGGCGTGGGGTGCTGGTGCGGCTGACGGTCGACGGGCAGCGGCAGGCGGATGAGGCGCTGGCGGCGTTGTTGGCGCAGGAGCGGGCGATCCTGAGCGAGTTGTCGCCGCAGCAGCGCGGTGAACTGGCGGGTCTGCTGCGGCAGTTGACGGCTCCGTTCGACAACTTCCCCAGTTGACGGGGCTTTTCGGTTAAGCGACCGCTTTGCGGTGGTGCTGGTTGGTCGGGTCAGGCGGATTTGCCGCTGCCCGCGGGTACGGCGAGGTCGGCGGGGCCGACTCCGGCGCGCCGGGCGAGGGCGACGGCGGCCAGGGTGGAGTGGACGCCGAGCTTTCCCAGCACGTTCTGCATGTGGGTGCGCACGGTGTGGGGGGACAGGTAGAGGCGTTCCGCGACGGCTTTTCGGCCGAGCCCGGCGACCATGCAGCGCAGGACTTCCTGTTCGCGCGGGGTGAGGGACTCCACGAGCCGTTCGCTTTCCGTGCGGTGGCGGCGGGCGGTGGTCAACTCGCGCAGGACGCCGGTGAGCAGTGCGGGGGGCAGGTGGGTCTCGTCGCGCAGGACGCCGCGTACCACGGTGAGCAGGCGGGACAGGGAGCTGTCCTTGGCCACCCAGCCGCAGGCGCCCGCCTGCAGGGCGCGGGCGGCGCGGCGCGGGTCGTCGTGCCCGGCGAGGACCACGGTGCGGGTGCCGGGGTGGTGGGCGCGGACCCTTTCGACCAGGGCGATACCGTCGTGCGGGTCGGCGCCGGCGGGGGGCGTGGGCCGCTGGTCCCGGGGTTCGGGGCCGCGCTGTACCGGGACCTGGGGGGCGGGCGGCCTGCCCGTCTGGTGGCCCGGGGTGGCCGGTGGACCTGCGGTGTCGCCGAGGTCGGCGTCGACCAGCAGTACGTCGTACCGCCTGCCGTCGGCGGCCGCGCGTTCCAGGCAGCGTTGGGCGGCCGGGGCGCTGCCCGCGGCGGAGACGTCCACATCGGGTTCGGCCGCGAGCGCGGCGGCGAGCGACTCGGCGAAGATGCGGTGGTCGTCGACGACCAGTACGCGAATGCGGGCCACGCGATCACTCTCCCCCTTGGCAGGTGGCGGACGGGCGCGGGTCGGCACCTTCGCCGCGGGCACCGTTCCGCAGCCGCGCGACCGCCGTCGTGCGGTGCTGCCTACCCCGGCCGCGGGCGCCGTACCCGCGGTCCTCGCCCCCTGATCGGTACCGGCCCCCACCGGCACCAGGAAAAGCGTAGGGGGAATCACTGACATTCGGGGCCGGAATGCCGAACTCGGGCGGGTGACGGTTGCTTTTGGCGTGAAGGGGCGTGAAGTACGGAGCGTTTGAGGGCATGTTGCGCGGCCCGTCGCCGCCCGTACGCGTGTGCCCGTGACGGCATTCGGCCACCGGGTCGCCGAGGGGGCGCACTGTGGCGCGGCGACGGGGCGCGTGCGGCGGTCGCCAGGGGCGCGTACGGCGGATTCACGCTCGGCCAATGACGCGGTGCGCGGCGTGCGGCGGTGGCCGCACACCGCGTTGGGCGCCCCAACTCCCTTACGGGAGACGGAGTTTCGGGAGCGGCGTCAGACGAGGCGGCGCGCGCCCGCGCTCGGGACGGCGGTGAACACCCGTGGCGGAAGGTGGCCCGCGGCGGCGAAGGCGGCGGTGACCGCCTCGCTGACCTTGTCGGCGGTGGCCTCCTCGACCAGGGCGATCGCCGAGCCGCCGAAGCCACCGCCGGTCATCCGGGCGCCCAGCGCGCCGCAGGACAGCGCGGTGTCCACGGCCAGGTCCAACTCGGCGCAGGAGACGCGGAAGTCGTCGCGCAGCGAGGCGTGCCCGGCGGTCAGCAGCGGCCCGATGGCGCGGGTGCGGCCCGCTTCCAGGTGGGCGACGACCTGCGCGACGCGGTGGTTCTCGGTGACGACGTGCCGTACCAGGCGCCGCTGTTCCTCGTCGGCCAACCGTCCGAGGGCCGTGTGGAGTTCGCCGTACGGGATGTCGCGCAGCGCCACCACGTCCAGGTCCGCGGCGGCCTGCTCGCAGCCGCGTCGCCGGTCGCCGTAGGCGCCGTCGCTGTGGGCGTGTTCGACGCGGGTGTCGATGACGAGCAGCCGCAGCCCCTCGGCGGCCAGGTCGAAGGGGATCTGCCGCTGCGACAGGTCGCGGGTGTCCAGGTACAGGGCGTGGCCCGGCTGGCAGCAGGCGGCGGCGGTCTGGTCCATGATGCCGGTGGGGGCGCCGACGAACACGTTCTCGGCGCGCTGGCACAGCCGCGCCAACTGCCAGCCGGGCAGGTTGAGTTCGTGCAGGTCGGACAGGGCCAGTGCGGTGACGATCTCCAGTGCGGCGGAGGAGGACAGACCGGCGCCGACCGGGACGGTGCTGTCGTAGTGGATGTCGGCGCCGGTGATCGGGTGGCCCGCGCCGCGCAGCGCCCACACCACACCGGCCGGGTAGGCCGTCCAGCCGGTGACGGCGCCGGGTTCGAGGTCGGCGACGGGTAGTTCGGCGACCGGTGTGGACGGTTCGTTGGCGGTGTGCAGGCGCAGCAGGCCGTCGGTGCGGCGGGTGACGGCGGCGGTGGTGGTGTGCGGCAGGGCGAGGGGCATCACCAGGCCGTCGTTGTAGTCGGTGTGTTCGCCGATGAGGTTGACGCGTCCGGGGGCGGCCCAGACCCCTTCCGGGTCGGTCTGGTACACCCTGCGGAACTCGGTGTGCGTCACGGTTGGTGCTCCTTCGCGAACTCCCACGCGTCGCGGACGATCGAGGCGAGGTCGGTGCGGGACGGTTTCCAGCCCAGCCGGGTGCGGGCGCGTTCGGCCGAGGCGACGAGTACCGCCGGGTCGCCCGCCCGGCGGGGCGCGACGGCTTCGGGGATCGGGTGTCCGGTGATCTTGCGTACGGTGTCGATGACTTCGCGGACGGAGAAGCCGTTGCCGTTGCCGAGGTTACAGACGAGGTGCTCACCGCGCTGGACCGATCCGCCCAACGCGGCGTCGAGCGCCAGCAGATGGGCTTCGGCGAGGTCGGCGACATGGATGTAGTCGCGCACGCAGGTGCCGTCCGGGGTGGGGTAGTCGTCGCCGTAGACGGAGATGGACTCGCGTGCGCCCAGGGCGACGCGCAGGACCAGCGGGATCAGGTGTGACTCGGGGTCGTGCCGCTCTCCGTACCGGCCGTGGGCGCCCGCGACGTTGAAGTAGCGCAGGGATACGGCGGCCAGGCCGTGGGCGGCGCATTCGGCGCCGATCATCTGGTCGACGGCGAGTTTCGAGGCGCCGTAGGGGCTGGTGGGGACGGTCGGGTCGGTCTCGGTGATGGGGGTGCGGGTGGGTTCGCCGTAGGTGGCGGCGGTGGAGGAGAAGACGAGGGTGCGCACGCCCGCGTCGCGCATGGCGTCCAGCAGGTCGAGGGTGCCGCCGACGTTGTTGCGCCAGTACTTCTCGGGGTGCGCGACGGACTCGCCGACCTGGGAGTAGGCGGCGAAGTGCAGTACGGCGTCGTAGGTGGGGTCCAGGACGCGGGCGGCGTCCTGGACGCGGCCCTCGATGAACTCGGCGGCCTCGGGGACGGCCTGGCGGTGGCCGGTGGACAGGTCGTCGAGGACGACGACGTGGCGTCCGGCCTCGATCAGGTGCGCGGCGACCACGCTGCCGATGTAGCCCGCTCCGCCGGTGACGAGAACCTTGCTGGTCACTGCTGTTGCCCTGCCTTCTTGTGCTGGCCGTGGTGGCCGCGGTGTTCCTGGGTGGCGATCTCGCGCAGCCGGGCGGCGGCGGCCTCCGGGGGGACGTCGTTGATGAACACGTTCATGCCGGACTCCGAACCGGCCAGGAACTTCAGCTTGCCGGAAGTGCGGCGGATGGTGAAAAGCTCGAGGTGGAGGGCGAAGTCGCGGCGGTCGGCGTGCTGGACGGGCGCCTGGTGCCAGGCGGAGATGTACGGGGTGGGGGGCTCGCCGGTGCCGAAGATCCGGTCGAAGCGGCGCAGCAGTTCCAGGTACAGGTGCGGGAACTCGGCGCGGGCGGCCTCGTCGAGGCCGAGCAGGTCGGGGACGCGGCGGTTGGGGTAGAGGTGCACCTCGTACGGCCAGTGCGCGGCGTGCGGGACGAACGCGGTCCAGTGGTCGCCGGTGAGCACCACGCGGGTGCCGTCGGCGCGTTCGGCGGCGAGCACGTCGTCGAAGAGGTTGCGGCCGCCGGTGCGTTCCCGGTGGGCGGCCAGGCTGTGCAGGGTGCGGGCGGTGCGGGGGGTGGTGAAGGGGTAGGCGTAGATCTGGCCGTGCGGGTGGCTGAGGGTGACGCCGATCTCCCGGCCGCGGTTTTCGAAGCAGAACACCTGCTGGACGCCCGGGAGTTGGGACAGCTCGGCGGTGCGGTCGGTCCAGGCGTCGAGGACGAGCCGGGCCTGGTCGGGGGTGAGGTCGGCGAAGGAGGCGTCGTGGTCGGGGGTGAAGCAGACCACCTCGCAGCGTCCGGCGCCGGGGCGGTGGGCGAGCAGGCCGTCGGGGGCGTCGGCGGTGAGCGGGCCGGGGCCGCCGGTCAGTGAGGGGAAGCGGTTCTCGAAGACGACCACGTCGTAGTCGGCGGCCGGGATCTCACTGTGCCGTCCGTCCCGTGAGGGGCACAGCGGGCAGGCGTCGGCGGGCGGGTGGTAGGTGCGGGTCTGCCGGTGGGAGGCGATGGCGACCCACTCGTCCAGCAGCGGGTCGTGGCGGATCTCGGAGGCGGTGGTGGTGGGCTCCAGCGGGCGCTGGTCGACGGCGTCGCGCACCACGTCGTCGCGGGCGTCGTAGTGGACCAGTTCACGACCGTCGGCGAGCAGGGTCGTCGTCTTCTTCACCCGAAGACTCCTCCATCAACAAAATCAAACACAATGCAGCATCACCCAACAGCACCGACCGCGTCAACGCAAGGGCGGGCGGCGCCGGGCGCAGCCCTGGCGCACGCGGGAAGCGAAACCGGCGACCCTCTGGCCCACAACCCCTAGAAGGAGGCGCTCGCTCAACGAGCCCGGGGAAACCGGCGGCGAAGCCCCTGACCTACCCCTCGGCGGCAGGCGTTCGATCACGATCCAACAAAGAACTTCACCAGGCCTGTTCATTTTCCAAACATCCGGCGTTACGTTCAGGCGACTTCGTCCATCCACCCGCCCGCCAGAAGCGAGACCACCTATGCCAGCGAGACCACCTCTGCCATACCTGGCCGATGGGCTTCGGCTCCCCACCAACGGACTGGACTACGCGATCCTGGTGATCTACTTCGCCGTGGTCCTCGGCATCGGTTTCGCTGCCAAACGCAGCGTGAAGACCAGCCTTGACTTCTTCCTGTCCGGACGCTCCCTGCCCGCCTGGGTCACCGGCCTGGCGTTCGTCGCCGCCAACCTCGGCGCCACCGAGATCCTGGGCATGGCCGCCAACGGCGCGCAGTACGGCGTCTACACCGTGCACTGGTACTGGATCGGCGCGATACCGGCGATGGTCTTCCTCGGCCTGGTGATGATGCCGTTCTACTACGGCTCCAAGGTGCGCTCGGTGCCGGAGTTCCTGCTGCACCGCTTCGACCCCAAGGCGCACCTGCTCAGCTCGGTGCTGTTCGCGCTGTCCGCGGTGCTGATCGCGGGCGTCAACCTGTACGCCATGGCGATCGTGGTGCAGGCGCTGCTGGGCTGGCCGACCTGGGTGGCGATCCTGGTCGCCGGGCTGTTCGTGCTGGTCTACATCACCGTCGGCGGGCTGTCCTCGGCGATCTACAACGAGGTGCTGCAGTTCTTCGTGATCCTCGCCGCGCTGATCCCGCTGGTGGTCGTCGGCCTCAAGCGGGTCGGCGGCTGGCACGGCCTGACCACCACCTTGGACCACACCCGCGGCCATGACTTCATGACCGCCTGGGGCGGCACCGGCATCGGCCACGCCAACCCCCTGGGCGCCAACTGGCTGACCATCGTGCTGGGGCTCGGCTTCGTGCTCAGCTTCGGCTACTGGACCACCAACTTCGCCGAGGTGCAGCGGGCGTTGTCCGCCAAGAAC
Organism: Streptantibioticus rubrisoli; assembly: GCF_024436055.1. Taxonomy (GTDB): domain Bacteria; phylum Actinomycetota; class Actinomycetes; order Streptomycetales; family Streptomycetaceae; genus Streptantibioticus_A; species Streptantibioticus_A rubrisoli. Next base: position 17,200 of record NZ_JANFNH010000006.1, read on the forward strand.
CTCTCCGCCGCCAAGCGCACGCCGCTGATCGCGGCCTTCCCCAAGGTGCTGATCGTCTTCGGCGTGCTGATACCCGGGCTGATCGCGGCGGCCATCGTGCCGAAGATCGGCACACCCGGTTCGTCGCTGACCTACAACGACGCCATCCCGCTCCTGATGCAGGACCTGCTGCCCAACGGTGTGCTGGGCATCGCGGTGACCGGACTGCTGGCCGCGTTCATGGCGGGCATGGCGGCCAACGTCTCCTCGTTCAACACCGTGTTCACCAACGACATCTGGTCGCGGTACGTCAAGCGCGGTCAGTCCGACGCCTACTACCTGCGGTTCGGCCGGATCATCACCGTGCTCGGGGTGCTGGCCAGCATCGGCACCGCGTTCCTGGCCTCCAGCTTCAGCAACATCATGGCCTACCTGCAGACGCTGTTCTCGTTCTTCAACGTGCCGCTGTTCGTGGTCTTCATCATCGGCATGTTCTGGAAGCGGACCACCGCGCAGGCCGGGTTCTGGGGGCTGCTGGCGGGCACCGTGGCCGCGATGGTCAACTACTTCTACATCTACAAGCAGCACGTCATCGCCATCCCCAGCGACCAGGGCGCCAACTTCGTCTCCGCGATCGTCGGCTTCGTCGCCGGAGCGGTGGTCATGGTGGCGGTCAGCGTGGTCACCAGGCCCAAGCCCGTCGAGGAGCTCGCCGGGCTGGTGTACGGCACCCGTTCGCCAGGCATGGAGGAGCCGCCAGCCGCCGGGGACGAGGCCTGGTACCGCAGGCCCGCCCTACTGGGCACCGCCGCGCTGGTCATCGCCGCGGCGCTGTACGTCCCGTTCTCGTTCTAGGTTCTCCAGGAGCGCAGCATCATGAGTGACTACCAGCACGAGGTCGAGGAACTGGAGCGCCGGTCCGCCACCGCGGCGCGGCTGTTCGACATACGGGGCATCATCGGCGGACTGTTCGTGGTCTACGGGGCGATCGTGACCATCGCCGGGATCACCGCGTCCGACGCGGACCTGCGCAAGGCGCAGGGCATCAACATCAACCTGTGGACCGGGGTCGGCATGCTGGTGCTCGGCGCGGCCTTCCTGGTCTGGCTCCGGCTCAACCCAACGTCCCCGCCCGCGCGGCAGGCGGAGGACGGGGAGTAGGGCTGCCGCCCGGCGGAGCATTCTGGCTGGGGGTTGGTTCGGTGGTGCCGAACCAGCCCCCAGGCGTAAGGACGAAGGCCGCAACGGCGCCGCAGGCGACCGATCGCACATCGCCGCACTCCCAGCGGAGCGCTCAGTGGCCCGAAGCCCGGTCCAGCAGGCCCGTTCGCGCGGCCAGGGCGGCCGCCTCCAGGCGGGAGCCGACGCCCAGCTTCATCAGGACACGTTGGACGTGGGTGCGGGCCGTGCTGGGGGCGATGCCCATTCCGGCCGCGATCAACCGGGTGTCCTCGCCCTCGGCGACCCGTACCAGGACCTCCACCTCGCGCGGGGTGAGCATCTGCAGCAGCCTGCTGCCCTCGTCGTCCGGCTCCGCCGCCGGATGCAGCAGTTCGGCGAACGCCCCCTGAAGCAACTGCGGCGCCACCGCCACCTCCCCGGCCCGTGCCTTGGCCATCGCCCGCTCCACGCCCTCGATGCGCTCGTCGTGGCGCACGTACCCGGACGCCCCGGCGGCGAACGCGGCGGCGATGCCACGCGGATTGGGCACCGGCCCCAGCACGATCACCGCGATCGCCGGACGCTCCCGCTTGATCCGCGTCACCGGGTCGAACACCCCCGGCTCGGCGGGCGTCGAGGTACCCATCAACAGCACCTCGGGCGCCCGCCCGATCGCCAGGTCCGCCGCGCCCGAACTCGGCGCACCGGCGGCCAGCACCCGGTGCCCGCGCAGCTTCAACGCGGAGGCCAGCGCCTCCGCGAGCAACCGGTGGTCGTCCACCACCACGATCCGTACGCCCATGTGGGCACTCCCCCAATCCCCACGCGCCCCTCCCGGCGTCCCGCCCACACCACACCCCCCTGCGGCCCCGGTATAGCCCCGGAAGCTACACGCTTGTTCGACCTGGCGCGCCCCATACCCGCCAGAAGCATCCCCGCATACCGAAAATCCCTCCCTTCCTGGCCGGTTCATGCCCGAATCCGTCCGGATCGGTTCGGAACATGCGACAGAAAGTTTGTTTCTGTCGCATGTCGACAGAGCGATGCCATTACCCGTCAACCCAACGCCAACGGCCGCCCGCGCGCCCGCACTTGGAAGTGCGGGCGGCCGGGCGGCCGTCGGGGTGGGCGAGGGTCAGTGCAGGGCGCCCACCAGGTACTTCTCGGTGTTGCCGCTGTAGACCTGCGAGACGCTGATCGCCAGGATGTTGTTGTGCCAACCGAAGTCGGAGTCGTCCAGGCCCGCGGAGTCCAGGTCGCCCTCCTGCTGCGCGGTGGAGTCGTCGAAGGTGGTGTAGGTGGACAGCGCACCGCTGGACGGGTCGACCTTGATGACCTTGCCCGCCTTCTCGAAGCTGGACTTCTGGTACGCGATCACCGAGTTACCGTCCGCGCTCACCAACTGCATCGGCGCGTCAGCGCTCTTGGACAGCCACTTGCTACTGCCGCTGGACAGGTCGAACGCGGCGATCTCGTTGTTGGTGGTGCCCGCGCTGCTGCCGGAGTGCTCGCTGGTCGCCATGTAGAGCGTGTTTCCGGACACCACCACGTTGTTGCAGGGGGTCATCTGGTTGGCGGGGCAGTGGATCGCGTACTTGCCCTCGGAGCCGCCCCCGCCCAGTGAGACCTTGCCGGCCAGCCGGCCGCCGTCGACGTCCCACACGTCGGTTATCAGCGTGTTGCCCGCGCCGATGCCGACCACCACCGGGTTGACCGAGATGACGCTGACCACCTCGGTACCGGCCGGGGCGTCCCAGGTCCACTTCGGCTTGCCGGTCATCGGGTCGATCAGCGAGACGTGGTTGTTCTTCTCCTGGTCGCCGCCGTTGTAGTACACCTCGACCATCTGCGAGCCACCGGCGAAGCCCTTGTCATGGGCGTCGGAGCCGTCGTTGGAGTGCCACAGCGGCTTTCCGGTGCTCGCCTGGAACGAGACCGTGCGCTGGTCGGCCGTCACCGCGACCACGTCGCCGCTGATCGCCATGTCGGTGTAGTCGGTCAAGGTGCCGTCGGGGAAGCCCAGCGGCTTGTTCCACGCCAGCTTGCCGGTCGAGGCGTCGACGACCATCAGGTTCTCGCAGTGCGTCCCGTACTGCACGGCGACCTTGTTGTTGACGATGTCGTTGGCCGCGTCACAGGTGCCGCCCTCCGGGGACGGCACCGTCCAGTGCTGCTGGCCGGAGGCCAGGTCGTACGCGGTGACGCCGGTCGGGGTCTGCTTGACCACGTCGTCGCCGCTGAACCACATGCCCGGGGTGGGGGCGATGTTCTGCTGCTTGGTCACCGTCGGCGCGGGCACCGTCCAGGCGACCTTGCCCTGGGCGTTGTGCGGGGCGTTGTCGCCGCCGTTCCCCGAGCCGCCACCCTTGGCCACGGGCTTCGGGTTACCGCCGGAGGTCAACAGGTAGGCGCCACCACCGACCACCAGCACCGCCGCCACGACGCCCGCGATCAACGCGGCGAGCTTGCCGCCCGACAGGCGTCCGCCGGACGGCGCCGGGTAGGGCGGCTGCTGCGGCTGGCCGTACGGGCTGCCGCTCCAACCCTGCTGCTGCATCGGCTGGGTCGGCGGTTGCGCGGACTGCGGCTGCTGCGGGTAGCCGTACGGCGGTTGCTGGGCGTACGGGTTCGGGCCGCCCTGGACCGGCGGCTGCTGCGGGTAGCCGTAGCCCGGCGCGGGATAGCCGTAGTGCGGCTGGCCCGGGGCGGGCGGCTGCCCCGGCGCCGGGGGCGGGGGCGGCGGGGCCTGGCCCGGGGTCGGGGGCTGGGCTTGCGGCGGCTGCCCCGGCACGGGAGGCGGGGGCGGTGGGGCCTGCGGCGGCTGGCCCGGAGGCGGGGGCGGCGGCGGAACTGCCGCTCCCGCCAGTTGGGTTGGCATCTCGTGCGGTGCGCCGGAGTTCCCCGTACCGTCAGGCGGCTGGGACATGAGCGGTTTTCCCCCGTGATCGTTGTACTAGGTGCCTGCTTGGTATCAAGCGGGCACCTTTTGTATCACCCGGCCCCGAGCGAGTGCCGGGGCGGTCCGCTCACGTGACACCGCCGTTATCCCCCCGTCACCGCCTCCACAGGCCCTTTACACCTCGTCCGCCAGCTCCAGCCAGCGCATCTCCAACTCCTCGCGCTCGTCGCGCAGTCCACGCAGCTCGGCGTCCAGTTTCGCGACGTTCTCGAAGTCCGTTGGATTCTCGGCGATTTGGGCGTGCAGCTTGGCCTCCTTCTCGCCGATCTTGTCCAGTTGACGCTCGATCTTCTGGAGCTCCTTCTTCGCGGCGCGCGCGTCGGCCGCCGACGACCTGGGCTTGGCCGGGGCCGCGGCGGCCGACGGGGCCGAGGCGGCCGCGACGGCGGCGCGGCGCCGCTCCAGGTACTCGTCGATGCCGCGCGGCAGCATCCGCAACGTCGCGTCACCGAGCAGTGCGAACACCCGGTCGGTGGTGCGCTCTATGAAGTAGCGGTCGTGGCTGATGACGACCAGTGAGCCCGGCCAGCCGTCGAGAAGGTCCTCAAGCTGGGTGAGGGTCTCGATGTCCAGGTCGTTGGTCGGCTCGTCCAGGAACAGCACGTTCGGCTCGTCCATCAGCAGCCGCAGCAACTGGAGCCGACGCCGCTCACCGCCGGAGAGGTCGCCGACCGGGGTCCACTGCTTCTCCTTGGTGAAGCCGAACCGCTCGCACAGCTGCGAGGCGGTCATCTCGCGGCCCTTGCCCAGGTCGACGCGCTGCCGCACCCGCTCCACGGCCTCCAACACCCGCCAGGCCGGGTCGAGTTCGGCGACCTCCTGCGAGAGGTAGGCGAGCCGTACCGTCTTGCCGACCACCACCTTGCCGCCCGCGGGCTGCTTGTCGCCCTCGGTGTAGGCGGCGTCGGCCAGCGCGCGCAGCAGCGAGGTCTTGCCCGCGCCGTTGACGCCGACCAGGCCGATCCGGTCTCCCGGACCGAGCTGCCAGGTCAGATGCTTCAGCAGCACCTTGTCGCCCGCGCTGACGCTCACGTCCTGAAGGTCGAAGACGGTCTTGCCGAGCCGGGAGTTCGCGAACCGCATCAGCTCCGCTGAGTCCCGCGGCGGCGGCACGTCGGCGATCAGCTCGTTGGCCGCCTCGATCCGGAAGCGCGGCTTGCTGGTGCGCGCCGGGGCGCCGCGGCGCAGCCAGGCCAGCTCCTTGCGGGCCAGGTTCTGCCGCTTGGCCTCCTCGGTGGCGGCGCGGCGCTCGCGTTCCGCACGGGCGAAGACGTAGTCGGAGTAACCGCCCTCGTACTCGTAGACCTCGGCGCGCTGGACGTCCCACATGCGGGTGCACACCTGGTCCAGGAACCAGCGGTCGTGGGTGACGCACACCAGCGCGGAGCGGCGGGCCTGGAGGTGTTCGGCGAGCCAGGCGATGCCCTCGACGTCGAGGTGGTTGGTGGGCTCGTCGAGCACCAGCAGGTCCTGCTCGGCGATGAGCAGTTTGGCCAGCGCGATGCGGCGGCGCTCACCGCCGGACAGCGGGCCGATGACGGTGTCCAGGCCCTGGGCGAAACCGGGTAGGTCCAGGCCGCCGAACAGGCCGGTCAGTACGTCGCGGACCTTGGCGTTGCCCGCCCACTCGTGGTCGGCGAGGTCGCCGAGCACCTCGTGGCGGATGGTGGCCGCCGGGTCGAGGGAGTCGTGCTGGGTGAGGACGCCGAGCCGAAGATCGCTGACGTGGGTGACCCGGCCGTGGTCCGGCTCCTCCAGCTTGGCCAGGATGCGGATGAGGGTGGTCTTGCCGTCACCGTTGCGGCCGACCACGCCGATGCGGTCGCCCTCCGAGACGCCGAGGCTGGTGCCGTCGAGCAGGGTGCGGGTTCCGTACACCTTGCCGATGGACTCGACGTTGATGAGGTTGACGGCCATTTCTCTCCATGGGGGCGACGGGGCGACTGCGTCGGCCTTCCAGCGTACCGAGACGCCGCGGCGTGACCGCCTCGCGCCCGTTTGGGGGGCTGGGTCGGGGCTGGGGTTGGTTCGGCACCGCCGGGCCGCGCCGCGGGGGTTGCTCGGTGGCGCCCTGAAAGGGGCGCGGGGAACTGCGCGACCGGCCACGACGGTGCCGCGGACGATCGACGGCAGATCGCCCGCGCCCCCAGCGGAGCGCTCAGCCCACCACCGTCGCGCCGGGGGCGGGGGCTGAGGTGGTGCGGGCCGTGCGGCAGGTGCCGGAGGAGATCAGGGCGTCGGCCACCACCTTGGCGGCGTTCTCGTCGCTGGCCAGGAACGCGCACGTGGGACCGGAGCCGGAGACCAGGGCGGCCATCGCGCCCGCCTGCGTGCCCGCGCGCAGGGTGTCGGCCAGCGCCGGGCGCAGCGACAGGGCGGCGGCCTGCAGGTCGTTGCTGACCGCACCGGCGAGCGCGCTCGCGTCGCCGGTGCGCAGCGCCGCCAGCAGGGCGGCCGACGGCTCGGGGTCGGGCAGCTCGGCGGCGGTGAACCCCTGGCCGGAGGCCTCCCGCAGCCGGTCGCACTCGCGGTAGACGGCCGGGGTGGCCAGCCCGCCGTCGGCGACCGCGAAGACCCAGTGGAACGTACCGCCGGTCTCCACCGGTTCCAGCAGTTCACCGCGCCCGCGGCCCAGCGCCGCGCCACCGACCAGGCTGAACGGCACATCGCTGCCCAACTCGGCGCAGATGTCCAGCAGTTCGGCGCGGGAGGCGCCGGTGCCCCACAGCGTGTCGCAGGCGAGCAGTGCCGCCGCGGCGTCCGCGCTGCCGCCCGCCATGCCGCCCGCGACGGGGATGTCCTTGGCGATGTGCAGGTGCACGTCGGCCGCCAGGCCGTACCGCCGGGCCAGGGCGAGCGCGGCGCGGGCCGCCAAGTTGCCCTCGTCCAGCGGGACTTGGTCGGCGTCCGGACCGGAGGCGGTGATCCGCAGCCGGTCGGCGGGGGTGGCCGTCACCTCGTCGTACAGGCCGACGGCGAGGAACACGTTGGCCAGGTCGTGGAAGCCGTCCGGGCGCAGGCCGCCGACGGCCAGTTGGACGTTGACCTTGGCGGGCGCGCGGACGATGACGGGTGCGGTCACTGGGCTGCTGCCCCCTTGTGCTCGGCGATGCTCGCGAACTGCTCGATGGTCAGCGACTCGCCGCGCGCCTGCGGCGAGACCCCGGCGGCGGTCAGTGCCGCCTCGGCGGCGGCGGCCGACCCGGCCCATCCGGCGAGCGCCGCGCGCAGCGTCTTGCGGCGCTGGGCGAAGGCCGCGTCGACCACCGCGAAGACCTCCTCGCGGCTCGCCGTGGTCTTCGGCGGGTGGGGGCGCCGCACCAGGGAGACCAGGCCGGAGTCGACGTTGGGCGCGGGCCAGAAGACGTTGCGGCCGATGGCGCCGGCCCGCTTGACCTCCGCGTACCAGGCGGCCTTGACCGAGGGCACCCCGTAGACCTTGGAGCCGGGGTTGGCGGCGAGCCGGTCGGCGACCTCGGACTGCACCATCACCAGGGTGCGTTCGATGGTCGGGAAGGTCTCCAGCATGTGCAGCAGCACCGGAACGGCCACGTTGTACGGCAGGTTGGCCACCAGCGCGGTCGGCGCGGGCCCGGGCAGTTCGGTGACCCGCATCGCGTCGCGGTGCACCAGCGCGAAGCGGTCGGCGCGGTGCGGCAGCCGGGCGGCGATGGTGCTGGGCAGCGCGGCGGCCAGCACCTCGTCGATCTCCACGGCGGTGACCCGGTCGGCGGCCTCCAGCAGCGCCAGGGTCAGCGAGCCGAGCCCTGGGCCGACCTCGACCACCACGTCGTCGGGCCGTACGTCGGCGGTGCGCACGATGCGGCGCACGGTGTTGGCGTCGATGACGAAGTTCTGGCCGCGCTGCTTGGTGGGGCGTACGCCCAGCGCGGCGGCCAGCTCGCGGATGTCGGCGGGGCCGAGCAGCGGCCCTGGCTCGTCGGCGGCGTGGGTGGTACGGGGGCTGGAGCTCACCGCAGAAGTTTACGTGCGAGGCGGTACCGCTAAGCGGCCTCGGGGATGCCGGGTGCGTTTCCGCGTCGTCCGGTGCGGTGCCCGAGGCCGCTTAAGACATCAGCTTGTGGCCGCACACCGGCCAGGGGGTGGTGCCACGGCGTACGTAGAGCTTCTTGGCGCGGTAGGTCTGCTCGGCGGCGGGGGCGTCCTGTGGGCGTCCGGTGCCGCCGAGGGCGTGCCAGGTGCGGGTGTCGAACTGGTAGAGGCCGCCATAGGTGCCGGACGAGTCGACGGCGTTGGGCCGTCCGCCCGTCTCGCAGCGGGCCAGGCCCGCCCAGTTGAGGCCGTCGGCTCCGGCGACCGAGGTGGGCTGCGGCTTGGTGCCGACGGCGATGACCTCGTCGATGGGTTCCTTCAGCACCCGCGCGCCGGTCCGCCGCGGCCGGTCCTTGACGCCGTTGACGGTGCGCTGCTCGTACCTGACCTGGCGCACTCCGACCTCGCCGGGGATCACCACCTCCTCGGTGCCCTTGAACTGGGTGGGGTCGGGCTGGCGCACGGTGCGGTACGGGATCGGCTCCTCGCGGACCTCGGTGCTGCCGGTGATCCGCATGACGGAGACGGTCTGGCCGTCGCGCGGGAAGCTGCCGGGGGCGACGGAGGTGGTGTCCCGCGGCCCGAAGGCGATGCCCGCCTCGGCGGCCGCCTGCCGTACGGTGGCCGCGTTGGTGCGCACCGTGTGCGCCCGGCCGTCGGCCAGGAATGTCACGGTGCGCTCGGTGCGCACGTCGAGCCGCATGCCCGACCGGCCGATCGGCGCGTCGGGCGGGGTGGACAGGTGCGCCCCCTCGGCGGGCACCCCGAGTTGCCGCAGCGCCTCGTCGACGGTGCGGGCGGTGGTCCACACCTGGTGTCGCTGGCCGTCGAGGGTGAGGGCGAGCGGGCGGCCGTAGCGCACGGCGATGTCCTCGCCGTCGTGCAGTCCGGCGTTCGGGCCGGGGGCGACGCTGTCGTGGTCGCCGATCGGGATGTGCTGCTGGCGCAGCAGCTCGGGGATGTCGTCGGCGAAGGTGTGCAACGTGCGCGGGGTGCCGTCGACGGTCAGCTCGACGTCCTTCTCGCCGGTCAGGTAGGCGTATGTGCCGCCGGTGAGGAAGGCGACCACGAGCATCCGGGGCAGCAGCTGGCGCAGGGGGTCGGTACGTGCGGCGCGTCTGCGGCGTCCGGTGCCGCGGGTGGTGGCGCGGGCGGCGGCCCTGCGGTGGTGCCGGGCCGCGGCGCGGCCCTGGTAGGGGGCGGCCCCGTACAGCTCGTGGCCGGGGTAGGCGGTCTGGCGGGGCAGCACGGTGGTGGCCGTCACGCCCGCGGGGTCGGCGGGTGGCGGCGCGGGGCGGGGTGCGACGCGGGTGCCTCGGCCACCTCGGTGACTGCCCTGCGAACTGCTCACGACGACTCCACGGGTCCGGCTCCCCTTGATCGGGAGGAGGACCCTAGCGAACGCCGCAGCCACTCTCCAAAGCCGCTATGTCACCCTGTGTAGTGAAAATCGGGGTGGTCGGCGGAAATTACGGCGCATAGCCGAACGCCCGGGCGGTGTTGGCGGCGATCGCCGCCGCCAGCTCGTCCTCCTCGACGCCCTTGGCCTCCGCCATCGCCCGCAGCGTGACCGGGATCAGGTAGGGCGCGTTGGGCCGCCCCCGGTAGGGCGCGGGGGTGAGGAACGGAGCGTCGGTCTCCACCAGCAGCAGGTCCAGCGGTGCGACGGTCAGCGCGTCGCGCAGGGGCTGGGCGGACTTGAAGGTGACGTTGCCCGCGAAGGACATGTAGTACCCGGCCTCGGCGCAGGCCTTGGCCATCTCCTGGTCGCCGGAGAAGCAGTGGAACACCACGGTGCGCGGCGCGCCCTCCTCCTCCAGCACCCGCAGCACGTCCGCGTGCGCGTCACGGTCGTGGATGACCAGCGCCTTGTCGTGGCGCTTGGCGATCTCGATGTGCCGGCGGAAGGAGTACGTCTGCGCCTCGACGCCTTCCGGGCCGGTGCGGAAGTAGTCCAGGCCGGTCTCACCGACCCCGCGGACCTGCGGCAGCGCGGCGAGCGTGGCGATCTCCTCCAGCGCGGCGTCGAGCGCGGCCAGGCCGCCCGGCTGCCGGGCGCCCTGTCGGGACCAGCCATCAGGGTCGCCGTGCACGATGCGCGGTGCCTCGTTGGGGTGCAGCGCCACGGTGGCGTGCACGTTCTCATGGGCGGCGGCCGTGTTCGCCGCCCAACGCGATCCGGCCAGGTCGCAGCCGACCTGGACGACGGTGTTGACGCCGACCGAGGCGGCCTTGGCCAGCGCGTCCTCGACCGTCCCGTCCTGCATGTCCAGATGGGTGTGCGAGTCGGCGACCGGAACCCGCAACGGCTCCGGAAGCGGCGGAGCCGCCGCCTTGTCTTGCTTGGGGGTTCCTTGTGCCGCCATGCCCCGGAGTCTACGGACGCGGCGTCCGGGGGCGGCACGCGGGAGCGCGCGGGCCGGTCAGGCCGCGCGGTCCCGGTCGCGGGCGTGGCCGCGGTGGAAGAGGTGGAGCAGGTCGGCGAGGCGCCAGTGGTGGCGCGGCTTGGCCGCGTCGTCCTGGTCGCCGAATTCATAGGCGGCGTCGTGCCGCTCGTACTGCTCGGGGAAGGGCAGGATCATCGGATCCCAGCGGCGCGCGCCGGAGACGCGCCCGGACCGCATGATGCGGACCGTGTGGCCGCCGCAGTTCTGGCAGACCGGGTGGGTCAACGGTGACGGCACTCGCTTGTCGCCCGCGTAGTAGGTGACGGTGGTGCGACCGGTCTCGTCGGTCTTGTGCGCGATCCGGTACGACTGCTCCCAGCCGTGCCCGCACCGCAGGCACGCGAACGAATAGGCCTCGTGTGCCGTATCGGCCGACGACGGTCCGGTGGCGGGTTCTCCGTACGGGGTGCCTATGGCCTCGCTCATGGCAGCTCCTGTTGCCCTCCGGACAGGGTGTCCGGAGCGGGACTTTCCCACTACCAGCGAACGCCTACCGCGGGCGGGCCGCAGTAGTGGTTCCCGTCTCTTGAGCCAGATTTGGGGTGTTTGTGGGCTGCGCCGACGGTGGGGCCGCAACCCCTTTACCCGTCCACGTTAGACCTTTACCGCGACTTGTGACGCGCTGGCGTGAGCACTGGTCAGCGGGCGGTTTTGGCCGCCACGACGGCGTCGAACACCTGTCGTTTCGGCACCCCCGCCTCGGTGGCGACGGCCGCGATGGCGGCCTTTCGGGGCTCGCCCGCCACCTCGCGTACCGCGACCCGGCGGGCCAGCTCCGCGGCGTCCAGTTCCTCGGGGCGGGCGGCCGGGGCGCCCGCGACGACGACGGTGATCTCACCGCGTACGCCGTCGGCGGCCCAGGCGGCCAGGTCCTTCAGCGGGCCGCGCCTGACCTCCTCGTAGGTCTTGGTCAGTTCACGGCAGACGGCGGCGCGGCGGTCCGGGCCGAAGGCCTCGGCCATCGCGGTGAGGGTGTCGGCGAGGCGGTGCGGGGCCTCGAAGTACACCAGCGTGCGACGCTCGTCGGCGACCTCGCGCAGCCGGGTGAGCCGCTCGCCCGACTTGCGCGGCAGGAAGCCCTCGAAGCAGAACCGGTCCACCGGTAGGCCGGACAGCGCCAGCGCGGTCAGCACGGCCGAGGGGCCGGGGACGGCGGTGACCCGGATGTCGCGCTCCACGGCGGCGGCGACCAGCCGGTAGCCGGGGTCGGAAACGGACGGCATTCCGGCGTCGGTGACCAGCAGCACCCGGTGGCCCTCGGTGAGGGCCTCGACCAGTTCGGGGGTGCGGGCGGTCTCGTTGCCCTCGAAGTACGACACGATCCGCCCGGCCGGGGTCACCCCGAGCGCGGCGGTCAGGCGGCGCAGCCGCCGGGTGTCCTCGGCGGCGATCACGTCCGCCGAGGCCAGTTCCGCGGCGAGCCGCGGGGGTGCGTCGTGTGGGTCGCCGATCGGGGTTCCGGCCAGTACGAGTGTTCCGCTCACGCGCCCAGTCTTCCTCACCCGCCCACCCGCCCGTCACCGCCACCCTCGCGCGGCGGTGCGTGAAAGGTGGCGGCGACGGGCGGGCGGGAGGGCGAATTCCCAAGGGGCCTTCCATACGATGGCTCGGTGAGCAGTGACACCGAGACAGACGCCGCACCGCCCACGGGCGCCAGCCCCGTGGGCCCCGCGCCGAGCCCGTGGGCGCAACGCCTGCGGCGGTTCGGGTACGCCGGGGCCGGGCAGCGGACCGCACGGGAACGACTCGTCGACGCGTTCCCCGCCCCCGGGACCAGGCTCTGGCGAGCCCTCGGGCTCACCCCGGCGCTCGCGGACCGGCTGGCCTGCTGGTCCGGCTGGGCCGGGCCACTGCTCGTCGCGCTGCTGGCGGGGGCCCTGCGCTTTGGGCACCTGGGCAGTCCGCGCGCGGTGATATTCGACGAGACGTACTACGCCAAGGACGCCTGGGCGCTGCTCCAGCACGGCTACGAGGGCGCCTGGCCGGACAACGCCAACCAGTTGATCCTGGGCCATCCGCAGCGCATCCCGCTGGGCCTGGACCCGTCGTACGTGGTGCATCCGCCGATGGGCAAGTGGGTGATCGCGCTCGGCGAGTGGCTCTTCGGGCTGACGCCGTTCGGCTGGCGCTTCTCGGTGGCGGTGCTCGGCACGCTGTCGGTATTCATGCTGTGCCGGATCGGGCGGCGGCTGCTGCGCTCCACCGCGCTGGGCTGCCTGGCCGGTGGGCTGATGGCGGTGGACGGGCTGCAGTTCGTGATGAGCCGCACCTCGCTGCTCGACCTGATCGCGATGTTCTGGGTGCTGGCCGCGTTCGGCGCGCTGCTGATCGACCGGGACACCGCCCGCGCCCGGCTGGCCGCCGCGCTGCCGGAGGACGGCCGGGCGAACGACGAGGCGGCGACCGGCACCCGGCTCGGCTGGCGGCCGTGGCGGATCGCCGCGGGCGTGCTGCTGGGACTCGCCTGCGCCACGAAGTGGAACGGCGCGCCGTACCTGGTGGCGTTCGGGATCATGGTGGTGCTGTGGGACGCCGGTGCGCGCCGGGTGGCGGGCGCCCGGCACCCGTACCGGGCGGTGCTGTGCCGCGACGCGCTACCGGCGTTCTGCTCGCTGGTACCGGTGGCGCTGGCCACCTATCTCGCCTCGTGGACCGGCTGGTTCGCCACCGGCAACGGCTACTTCCGGCACTGGGCGGACGGCCGCGGCGGCACCTGGTCGTGGATCCCGGCGCCGCTGCGCTCGCTGTGGCACTACCAGCACCAGGTGTACGACTTCAACATCCATCTGACGCAGCCTCACACCTACCAGTCCAATCCGTGGAGCTGGCTGGTGCTGGGCCGCCCGGTGTCGTACTTCTACGAGTCGCCCAAGCTCGGCCAGAACGGCTGTACGGCGCCCGGCGGTTGTGCCCGCGAGGTGCTGGCGCTGGGTACTCCGCTGCTGTGGTGGGCGGCGTGCTTCGCGCTGGTCTTCCTGCTGTTCCGCTGGGCACTGCGACGCGACTGGCGGGCGGGCGCGGTGCTGTGCGGGGTGGCGGCCGGTTACCTGCCGTGGTTCAACTACCAGCAGCGCACCATCTTCCTGTTCTACGCGGTGGTCTTCGTGCCGTTCCTGTGCCTGGCGGTGGCCATCATGGTGGGCGCCCTGCTGGGCCCCGCGGGCGCGAGCGAACGGCGCCGCATGTGGGGCGCGGTGGGCGCGGGCACGCTGGTGCTGCTGATCGTGTGGAACTTCATCTACTTCTTCCCGCTGTACACGGGCATGACGATCCCCATGGACGCCTGGCGGGCGCGGATGTGGCTGGATACCTGGATCTAGTTGTGAGTTCGCCCCCCTGGGGCGACTCATCTTGGGGGCGTCACCTGTCGTTGTTGGCCGTCCTTGGCTGCCGCTGGCCAGCCTCGGACGGCCCGCAGACGGCCCGGGTACGGCCCCCGCTGGGCCTTCCGGTAGGCGCCGGAACCTGCGTTGACCTGGCCTTCCGCCGCCTACACCGTCCGTCGGGGCGAGGGGACCAACCGGTTTCCATTGCGGGCGCAGGTACTCCGTGAAGTGCAGCTCATGGCCCGGCTCGGCAAGCGCCGTGTACAGGTGTGGGGCTGGCGAAGGCGCCTTCTCCTCATACAAGCGGTTGGCCGGAGATCGGGTGATCTATCGGGTTCGGGCCCAAGCGTGACTGAGCGATTGCGTCGAGATGTGGAATCTTGACCCCATGGACACATCTGTGTCATAGAGTGCCCCCGCGTCACGCTCCTTGACGGTTGGTGCGGAGGCGACGAGTTGGGGAGGGTCAGGTGCAGGGAGCGACGAAGGGCGTCGTGATCGGTGGTGCGGTCGCGGTGGTGCTCGCGGCGGTCGGGTTCGGTGGGTACGGCCTGTTCCACAGCGCGTCCAGCAAGCCGGCGGCCGACGCCAAGCCCGCGCCGAAGGTGACCACTCCCCCGTCGGCGGCCGAAGTGCGGGGTACCGCACACGACTTCCTGGCCGCGTGGGCGTCCGGTGACGTGGCCAAGGCCGCCGCGCTGACCGACGACAGCGCGCAGGCGACCACCCAGCTGACCTCCTATCGAAGTGATCTGCACGTCAGCCGGTTGACGCTCACGGGCCAGCCCGCCACCGGCACCCGTGTCCCGTTCTCGGTGCGCGCCGCGGTCTCGTACAACGGCCAGGACTCCACCTGGGCCTACGACTCGGCGCTGACCGTGGTGCGGGACGGCTCGGGCAAGCCGGTCGTCAAGTGGGCGCCCGCCGTGCTCAACCCCAAGCTGACCGCGGGCCAGGGCCTGGAGGCCGCGCCGTCCGACACCCCGCCGCCACTCACCGCCGTCGGCCGCGACGGCACACCGCTGACCGCCGCCAAGTACCCGTCGCTGGCCGGGATCCTCACCGAGTTGCAGTCGAAGTACGGCGCCACGATGCAGGGCACCCCGGGCATGGACATCCGGGTGAAGGCCGCCGACGGCAAGCCGGGCGCCTCGCTGCACCCGCTCTCCCCGGGCAAGGCGGGCAAGCCGCTGAAGACCACCATCGACGCCGGTCTGCAGGCGCAGGCGGAGAAGGCGGTCACCACCCAGGGGCCGGACGCCGCGGTGGTCGCGATCCAGCCGAGCACCGGCGACGTACTGGCCGTCGCCAACAACCCGGCGGGCGGCTACGACAAGGCGATGCTGGGCACCTACGCGCCCGGCTCCACCTTCAAGGTGATCACCGCCTCCACCCTGCTGACCACCGGCAAGGTCACCCCCAGCACGCCGTTGGACTGCCCGAAGACCATCTCCTACGGCGGCCGCAGCTTCCATAACGTGGAGGGCATGCAGATCGACAAGGCCACGTTCGCCCAGGACTTCGCGGCCTCCTGCAACACCGCGTTCATCTCCACGGCGAACGTGCTGCCGGACGGCGCGGTGGAGAACGAGGCGCACGACGTGTTCGGCCTCGGGCTCAACTGGTCGACGGGCGTGCCCTCCTGGGACGGCAAGGTGCCGGTGGGTACCGGGTCGGAGAAGGCGATGACCATGATCGGCCAGGGGCAGGTACAGGTGAGCCCGCTGGACATGGCGTCGGTCGCGGCCACCGCCAAGTCCGGTGTGTTCCACCAGCCGGTGATCGTCCCGGCTGCGGTGGACAACCGGCAGATCGCGCAGGCGCCGCAGCAGTTGCCCGCGTCGGTCGACTCCGCGCTGCGCTCAATGATGGTGCTGACCGCCCGGCAGGGCACCGCCGCGCCGACCGTCGGCCAGCTGAGCGGTGACGTGGGCGCCAAGACCGGCACCGCGGAGGTGGACGGTCAGGCCAAGCCGAACAGCTGGTTCCTGGCCTACCACGACGATGTCGCCGCGGCGGCGGTGGTGCCGAACACCGGTGAGGGCTACAAGTTCGCCGGGAAGATCGTGGCGGCGCTGCTCTCCGCGAGCTGAGCCGAGGGGCTCAGCCGCGGTGCGGGGTGTGCGATGGGCTCAGCGTAGGCAGGAGCGCACCGCCCGTACCAGGGCCTGCGCCCGTGGGTCGGCGGTCACCGACTTGAGCAGACCGGCTGTGACATAGCCGAAGGCGATGCCCGACTCGGGGTCGGCGAAGCCCAGCGAGCCGCCCCGGCCGGGGTGGCCGAAGGAGCCGGGGCCCAGCAGCGGGCAGGCCGGGCCGTGCAGCATGAAGCCGTGGCCGAAGCGGGTGCCCACCACCAGCACCCGGTCCGGCCCTTCGGACTCCGGGGACCGGGCGGCGGTGAGCGTCGCCGGGGTGAACAACGGCCGTCCGCCGTCCACGCCGGTGGCCAGCGCCCCGTAGCAGCGGGACAGCGAGCGGGCGGTGGCGATCGCGTTGGAGGCCGCCAACTCGCCCGCCTGGTAAGCCGGTTCATTCTCGTCGACGGGTGCGGATATCGCCTCGAAGGCGCGCCGGGTCAGCGACTTCGGGTCGGCGTACGCCTCGGTGACGGACCGCTTGGGCCGGGCGCGCAGGCCCGCCGCGGGGGACTCGGGCGGGGACGGCACGGCGGCGATCCGGCCGACCCGCTCGGCGTGCTCCGGCGGCAGGCCGAACCACAGGTCGAGGCCGAGCGGGCGGGCGATCTCCTGGGCGAACCACTGGCCGAGGGTGCGGCCGGTGGCGCGCAGCACCAGTTCGCCCAGCAGCCAGCTGAACGTCTGCGCGTGGTAGCCGTGCTCGCTGCCCGGCTCCCACTGCGGGCGCTGGGCGGCGACCGCGCGCGGCCCGCTGACCCCGTCCAGGGCCTGGGCGACGGTGAGCGGGGTGTCCAGCGCGGGCACCCCGACGCGGTGGGTGAGCAGTTGGCGCACCAGGGCGCGCTCCTTGCCCGCCGCCTTGAACTCCGGCCAGTAGCTGCCCACCGGCGCGTCCAGGTCAAGCTGCCCGCGCTGGTGCAGCAGGAGCAGACAGGCGGCGGCCGGGCCCTTGCCCGCGGACCGGATGATCTGCGCGGTGTCCCGCTCCCAGCGCGGCCCTTCGGGCTCGTCGGCCCGCGCGGCACCGGCCCACAGGTCGACCACCGGTCGGCCGCCAAGGTGGACGGCCACCGCGGCCCCCCGCTCCCCGCGCCGCTCGAACCCCTCTCGGAACGCCTCCAGGACCGGCTCGAAGCCGTCCGCCACCGTCCCGTGGACCACCACCACTGCCGCTCCCGCTCCTGCCCCCGACCATGCTCCTGTCAGACCGTTCCCCCCATGGTGCACGGCCCGTCGTCGGCGCCAAAAGTTGCCCTCCGCAATCCAGCCCAGAACCATGGAAAACGTGACAGACCCGATAGACGACGCATATCTCAGGTTTCCCCACCTCCACGGCGACCTGCTCTGCTTCGTCGCCGAGGACGACTTGTGGGTGGCCCCGCTGGCCGCCGCCGGGGCCGTGCCGGAACGGGCCTGGCGGATCACCGCCGACCGCATCCGGCAGGGGCACCCCCGGTTCTCGCCGGACGGCACCGCCATCGCGTTCACCACCTGGCGCAGCCTGGACCCCGAGGTGCACCTGGTGCCGGTGGACGGCGGACCGGCGCGCCGACTGACCTACTGGGGCAGCCCGGACGCCCGGGTGTGCTCCTGGACACCGGACGGGAGGATCCTGGCGGTCTCCTCGCACGGGCAGCCGTTCTCGCACTTCTCCTGGGCGTACGCGGTCACCCCGGACGGCTCGCCCGGCAAGCGGCTGCCGTGGGGCCAGGTCTCCGACATCGCGGTAGCCGACCTGGACGGTGACCACCTCACCTTGATCCTCAACGGCACTCCCCCGCACGAGCCGGCGTCCTGGAAGCGCTACCGGGGCGGGGCGATGGGACGGCTGTGGCTGCAGGGAGCCCGGCTGCTGCCCGAGGTGCGCGGGCACCTGGACTGCCCGATGTTCGTCGCCGGGCGGATCGCGTTCCTGTCCGACCACGAGGGCGTGGGAAACCTGTACTCGTGCCTGCCGGACGGCTCCGACCTGCGGCGGCACACCGACCACGCGGAGTTCTACGCCCGCCACGCCTCGACCGACGGTCAGCGGGTGGTCTACCAGTGCGCGGGCAGGCTGTGGCTGGCGGAGGACCTGGCGGATCCGGCCGCGGTACCGCGCCGCCTGGACGTACGGCTCGGCGGGGCGCGCAACGGCCGCCGCCCGTACCAGGTCCCGGCCGCCGCCAACCTCACCGGGCTGGCGTGCGACACCACCGGGCGGGCCAGCGCGGTGTGCGTACGCGGCAGCCTGTACTGGCTCACCCACCGGGACGGCCCGGCGCGCACCATCGTCGACCAGCCGGGGTCCCGGGTGCGGCTGCCGGTGATGCTGGGCGACACCGGGCGGGTGGCGTTCGTCTCGGACGCGGGCGGCGAGGACGCCATCGAGATCGCCGACCTGCCCGGCCGCACCGTCCGCTTCTCCTCCACCGTCTCCGGACTCACCGGCGCGGTCCCGTCCCGCGTGGAGCCGTCTCCCGAACCCGTCGGCGCGGGCAGCCGCGAGCGCGCGGCGCCCGGCACGGACGGCGCCGCGAAGTACACCGCGGACCTCCCGGACCCGACCACCAGCGGTACCGCGCTGGGCGCGGCCATCGCGGAGGAACCGGTCCGGCCGCCGGTGGACACCCACAAACGGCGGCTGGCGCAGGGCGAGTTGGGCCGGGTGCACGAGCTGGTGGCCTCGCCGGACGGCGCGACGCTCGCCGTCGCCTCGCACGACGGGCGCCTGCTGCTGGTGGCCACCGGCGCCGCCGAGGCGCCACGCACCAGCACCGACGTGGACGACACGCTGCCGAGCGAGGAGCCGCCGCGCGCCGTACCGGCCGGAACCGTGGTGGAGCTGGTGCGCTCCACCAACGGTCCGGTGCGCGATCTGGCGTTCTCGCCCGACTCGGCCTGGCTGGCCTGGTCGCACCCGGGCATCGGGCGCTCACTGCGGAAGATCAGGATCGCCAAACTCACCAACGGCACCGTCCTCGACGTCACCAACGGCCGCTTCGAGGACGAGCGTCCGGTCTTCACCTGGGACGGCCGCTATCTGGCGTTCCTGTCCTGGCGCGGCTTCGACCCGGTCTACGACGTGCACACCGGCGACCTGTCCTTCCCGCTGGGCTGCCGCCCCTATCTGGTGCCGCTCAACTCCGCCACGCCGTCGCCGTTCGCGCTGCCGGTCGAGGGGCGGCCGATCACCGGCGGCCTGGACGCGGTCGACGGCAGCGAGGGGCCGGTGGTGGTGGAGGCGGACGGGCTGCAGAACCGGGTGACGCCGTTCCCGGTCGCCGCGTCGAAGTACTCCTCGCTCTCCCCGGTGCGCGGCGGGCTGGTCTGGCTGCGCTGGCCGATCTCCGGTGCGCTGGGCGAGACGTTCGCCAACCCCGCGGACCCCTCGCCGCGGCCGACACTGGAGTACTTCGACCTGTTCAGGACCCGGCGCACCGAGCTGCTGCGGCACATGGACTGGTACGCGGTCAGCGGCGACGGCCGCCGCCTGGTGGTGTACGACGACGGGGAGCTGGCGGTCGTCCCGGCGTACGAGCGCGGTGACGACGACTCGACGGTCATCCTGGACATGCGGCGCATCCTGCACGAGGTGAACCCGGCCGCCGAGTGGCGCCAGGCGTACGAGGAGGCCGGGCGGATCATCCGGGACTACTTCTGGGCGCCCGACATGTGCGGCATCGACTGGCCCGCGGTGCTCGACCAGTACCGTCCGCTGGTCGAACGGGTCGCCTCCCCCGAGGAGTTCGCCGATCTGCTGCGGGAGATCCTCGGCGAGCTGGGCACCTCGCACGCCTACTGCACCGCCGCCCGGCGCAACGAGGGACCGCCGCACTACCAGCGGCCGATGGGGCTGCTGGGCGCCAACTTCCAGCATGACAAGGACGGTACGTGGTCGGTGCGCCGCATCATGCCGGGTGAGTCCTCGGACTCCAAGGCGCGCTCACCGCTGGCCGGTACCGGGGTGCGCGAGGGCGCGGTGCTCACCCATGTCGACGGCCGCCCGGTGGACCCGGTGACCGGGCCGTATCCGCTGCTGGCGGGGGCGGGCGGCACCACCGTGGAGCTGACCTTCGCCCCGCCACAGGACCACGACGGGCCGTCCCGCCGGGTCGCGGTGGCACCGCTGATCGACGACCGCCCGCTGCGCTACCAGGACTGGGTGGCCAAACGCCGGTCGGTGGTACGGGAGTTGAGCGGCGGCCGGTGCGGCTATCTGCACATCCCGGACATGGGCGGTTCCGGCTGGGCCCAGTTCAACCGCGACGCGCGGATGGAGGTCTCCCGGCCCGCGCTGATCGTCGACGTACGGGGCAACGCGGGCGGCAACATCAGTGAGTTGGTGATCGAGAAGCTGACCCGGACCATCTTCGGCTGGGACATGACCCGCGGTGCCGAGCCGGTGAGCTACACCAGCAACGCCCCGCGCGGCCCGATCGTGGCACTGGCCGACGAGGCGACCTCCTCCGACGGCGACATGATCATCGCGGCCTTCAAGCAGCTGGGCCTGGGACCGGTGGTCGGCACCCGCACCTGGGGCGGAGTGGTGGGCATGACCGGCCGCCACCGGCTGATCGACGGCACGGTGATCACCGTGCCGATGAACGCGGCCTGGTTCAACGAGTACGGCTGGGGCATCGAGAACGGGGGCGTGGCACCGGACATCGAGGCGATGCGCACCCCGCTGGATTGGGCCGAGGGCCGTCCCTCGCAACTGGCGGCGGCCGTGCGCACCGCGCTCGACCTGCTGGAGAAGCACCCGGCGGCCACCCCGCCGGACCTGTCCGAGCGCCCCGACCGCAGCCGTCCGCCGCTGCCGCCGCGGTAGTTCACGCCGCGCCGTCGGATCCGGCGCCCGGCGAGCGGTGCCACGCCCACTCGGTGCACCCCTCGGCGGCCTGGCCCTGCGGCCAGCGGGCCAGCGCGGAGAGGTTCGCGGCCTCCGACTCCAGCCACTCACCGGCCTGTTGGGCGCTGGTGAACAGCGCGGCGGCACTGCGCGGCACGGGCAGGCAGGCGCGTACCGCGGCCGCGGTGCGCGAGGCGTACCAGCACAGCAGGCGGGCGCGGGCGGCCCGTAGCTGCGCCGGGTCGTCCTCGGCCCTGGCCCGCTCCACCGCGTAGTCGCGCAGCAGTCCGGGCAGCCGCAGTCGGCCGTGGGTGGTCCTGGTGACCAGATGGGCGGCGGCCAGCCGCTGGGCGTGCCCGGTGGCCTCCTCCACCGGCAGGTCGGCGAGCGCGGCCGCCGCCTCCGCGCCGGTCTCCGGCAGGTCGGCGGCCCCCAGCAGCCGGAACAGCCGCCTGGCGGGGGCGGGCAGGGCCCGGTAGGAGTGCCCGAAGGCGGTGCGCACCGCGCAGCCGCCGCCGTCCGCCGAGCCGCCGATGCCGCCGCCCAGCGAGAGCAGGGCGAGCCGGTCGCCGGTGCGCAGCCGGTTGGCGTAGGCGCGGAAGGACGCGAAGCGGTGGCTCGCCAGGTTCGCCGCGGCCGCGCACAGGGCGAGCGGCAAGTGCCCGCACTCGGCGGCGAGTTCGGCCGCCGCCTCCTGCTCCGCGGCGACCCGGTCGCGGCCGACGATCTGGCCCAGCAGTTCCAGCGCGGCATCCGGTTCCAGGCAGTCCAGCGGCATCCGGTGCGCGCCGTGGAAGGCGGTCAGCTCGCACAGTTCGGTACGCGCGGTGACCAGCACCGCGCAGCCCGGTTCGCCCGGCAGCAGCGGGGTGACCTGCGCCGGGTCGCTGGCGCCGTCCAGCACCAGCAGCACCCGGCGTCCGGCGAGCCGGGCCCGCAGCAGTGAGGAGCGGGCCATCGCCCCGGGCGGTACACAGCCCTGGTCCTCCCCGGCGGGCAGCCCGGTGGCGTGCAGCGCGTCGGCGAGCAGGTCGTCCGGGTCGCGCGGGGTGCCGTCCGGCGCGGCGAGCGGCAGGAACACCTGCCCGTCGGGGAACCTGGCGGCCAGCCGGTGCGCGACCCGTACCGCCAGCGCGGTCTTGCCGCAGCCGGGCGCGCCACTGAGTACCACCACCGGTACCGTTCCGGCCGCCGTCGGGGTGCTGAGCAGCCGGACCGCCTGCTCCTCGGCGGCCTCGCGGCCCGCCAGTTCCGCCGGTCCGCAGGGCAGTTGCCTGGGCTCCGCCCAGGGCGCCTGGGCGGCCGGGCGGACCTGGGGTATTCGGTCGCGCGGCGGCGGCCACTCGATCTCGACGTCGTCCAGCAGGCACTGGTGCACCGCGCGTAGATCGGGGCCCGGCTCAACGCCCAGTTCCGCATAGAGGAGTTGGGCGATGTCGTGGTACGTGGTGAGCGCCTCGGCCCGGCGGCCGCACTGGTACAGCGCGGTGATCAGCTGGCACCAGGGGCGTTCGCGCAGCGGGCGTTCGGCGACCACGCCGCGCAGCACCGACAGCGCGTTGGCGGCGGCGCCCTGCATCAGGTCCAGGTCGCACAGCCGCTCCACGACGTGCAGCCGCTCGTCCTCCAGCGCGGGCGCCTCGTCGCGTTGCAGCGTCTCGCACGGCACGTCCTGCAGCGCCGCGCCGCGCCACAGGCTCAGCGACTCGGTGAAGTTGCGGGCGGCCAGGGCGAGTTCGCCGCGGGCCAGGGCGCGCTCGGCGGTGGCGGTCAGGGAGCGGAAGCGGGTCAGGTCGACGGTGTCGTCGGGGGCGGTGAGCGCGTATCCGCCCGGCCCGCTGCGGATGAGCTGGTCGGTACCGGTGGCCTCGCGCAGCGTCCGGCGCAGCCGTGCGACGTACGCCTGTACGGCGTTGCGGGCGCCGCCAGGGGGTTCCCCGTCCCAGAGTCGCTTGATTAAACTCTCAACGGTCACCTCCTGGTTCGTCTGCAGCAGCAACAACGCCAGCACGGATCGCTGGCGCCCGGCTCCGAGCGGGATCTGCCGCGCGGCACACCGAATGTCCAGCGGCCCGAGCAGGCCGAAGTTCACAGCTTCTGTCGTCATCCGATTCCCCACCGATGAGGTCCGCCTCCCCCCTGGCCTTAAGGGCATGGGGGTACCCCCCGGACCATCCTGCCTTGTGGTGATGCGGTGAAAACCTCGCCTTTTCCGCCAAGCACGGTGTCGGCACGGATCGGGGCACGGTCCCGGTACGGGTTGACGACTACGGAGCGTGTCAGGGTCGCGTCAGCCAGCAGTCAGCGGGGCGTCATGGCGGTGCGGCAGAGTGCGTGTTGCCGGATTCCCGCGGCGGCCATGCCTCCCGGCCGTGACGGGATATGACGGAGCGTCAGCCACGGTCTCCGCACGCGGTCGCCCTACCCGCGTCAGCGACCGCGTGCGGGTGGTGGCGACGGCTCCGTCTCGTACCAGCGCCGGGCCTGCGGCCGCCGGCCCGACGATCCGGCTGATTCCGGCAGGGCGGAATCAGAAAGGGAGAAGGGCGCGCCCGTGGGGGGACGCGCCCTTCTCCGTATACGACGTATACGATCCGGCAGCCGAGCGGACGCCGGAACTCACGTCTCCCAGCGGCGAGTTACGGTACGTAACATCGCGGTTCCAAGGGGGAGCGGAGATTTTTACACTGGTTGGTGCGTGCTTCGCGAAGGATTTACTGTCTGTTCACCGACGGTCGACGGATGCTGTGGCTCCGGGCCCCGCCAGGGAGGGGTTTTGGGACTGGCGCTCCAATCCCCCGCGTTCCAGAGAGCCGCATCGTCGAAGCGGTGCGAGGGAATCCGCGGCGGGGAACAACCCCGGCGGCACGGACCGGGGTGCGCCGAATCGGCCGCAGCCGGGGCGGCGCACCCGCCCCGCGGGGCGGAGTTCAACGGCGTGAGCGGTGCGCCTCGTCCGCCTGGCCGCCGGGGCCGACCAGTCCCCTGCGGCCTGACGAGATGGCCAACCGCGCCGCCGCGCGGCGGACTTCGCGTTGCCCCACCGTCCCCACCAGCCCCGGCAGACAGCCCCGCACCGCCTGCATTCCGCGCAGCCACCACTGACCGTACACATGCGGAGCCCGGCGTTCCACGCCAGCGGCGATGCGGTCGACGGCCGGGCCGAGCGGATAGGTGCGGTTGAGGGGCCAGGGCAGTCTGGCCCGCAGATCCCGTAGCACCGCGTCCTGGTCCGCGCCGCGCACCATGTCGGTGTCCGTCCAGCTGAGATAGCCGACTCCCACCTTGACGCCCTGGTGGCCCACCTCGGCCCGCAGGCTGTGCGCGAACGCCTCGACGCCCGCCTTGCTGGCGCAGTACGCGGCCATCATCGGCGCCGGGGTCAGCGCCGCCAGCGACGCTATCTGCAGGTAGTAGCCGCGCGAGGCCACCAGCGCGGGTAGGAACGCCCGTGCGGTGGCGACACTGCCCAGCAGGTTCACCTCGATGACCCGGTCGAACGACACCGGATCCGCGTCCAGGAACGGCCCTCCGGTGGCGATCCCCGCGTTGGCCACCACGACGTCCACCCGGCCGTAGCGCTCGACGATCTCCCCCGCCACCCGGGTCATCGTCTCGCCGTCGGTGACGTCCGCCTGCCACGCGGCGCCGTCCGGCCCCAAGTCGCCCGCCACCTTGGCCAGTTCGGCGGGCTCCAGCCCGACCAGCGCCAGCCGCGCCCCGCGCGCCGCCAACGTGCGGGCCAGCAACGCTCCGACGCCACGCGCGGCACCGGTGACCACCACGACCTGTCCCCTGACCGTCATACTCCCGCTCCCTTCGTAGCCGTCGGTACGCGCAGCAGCTCGTACTCCGCCAGCCGTACCTGCCGTGTGGCGCGCCGGAACTCGGCGGTGGTGCCGGGCCAGACCGTGGTGTTGCGGCCCGCCGAGTCGAGGTACCAGCTGACGCAGCCGCCGCTGTTCCACACCGTGCGGCCCATCCGCCGCTGCAACGCCTCGTTCCACGAGCGCACCGCCCGCGGCCGGGCGTCCAGCGCGGCGGCGCCGGTGCGGTCGAGGACGCGCAGGTAGTCGGCGACGTAGTTGAGCGTGGACTCGATCATCAGGATCATCGAGCTGTTGCCGAGGCCGGTGTTGGGCCCGATGATCATCAGCAGGTTGGGGAAGCCGTCGACCGTGCTGCCGCGCAGCGCGGCCATCCCGTCCTTCCAGTGCTCGGCCAGCGTCCGCCCCTCCGCGCCGATCACCCGGTCCGCGATCGGCATGTCCGTGACGTGGAAGCCGGTGCCGAACACGATGGCGTCCACCTCGCGTTCGGTACCGTCGGCGGTGACCACGGTCGAGCCGCGCACCTCGGTGAGCGCGGAGGCGACCACCTCGGTGTTGGGCCGGGCGAGCGCCGGATAGTAGTCGTTGGACAGCAGTATGCGCTTGCAGCCGATGGTGTAGTCGGGGGTCAGCTTGGACCGCAGCAGCGGATCCCTGATCGCGCGGCGCATATGGGCCCTGGCGAGTTGCTCGGTGGCCTTCATCAGTTGCGGCCGTTTGGCGAACGCGCCGACCTGGAACTCCCTGATCAGCCAGAGCAGTCCACGGCGGGCCCGATGAGTGGCCGGGACCGTGTGATGCAGCCACTTCTCCACCGCGTTGATGCCCCGGTCCATGCGCGGCAGGACCCACGGCGGGGTGCGCTGCACGACCGTCAGCCGGCGCACCCAGGGCTGGATGGACGGCACGATCTGAATGGCGGAGGCGCCGGTGCCGACCACGGCGACCCGCTTGCCGTCGAGCTCGAACCCGTGGTCCCAGCGCGCGGAGTGGAAGACCCGGCCGGGGAAGTCGCGCAGTCCGGGGATGTCCGGGACCTTGGGGTCGGACAGCGGCCCGGTGGCGGATATCAGCACGTCGGCGGTGCGCTCACCGCTGGCGGTGAGCAGTTCCCAGTGCGCCGCCTCGCGGTTCCAACGGGCCCGCAGCACCTCGGAGTTGAACCGCAGGTGCGGGCGGAGCCCGAAGGTGTCGGTGACCCGCTCCAGGTAGTCGCGGATGTGCGGCTGCCCGGAGAAGGTGCGCGGCCAGGCGGCGTTGGGCGCGAAGGAGAACGAGTACAGGTGCGACGGTACGTCGCACGCGCACCCCGGATAGTCGTTGTCCCGCCAGGTGCCACCGACCGCGTCGGCCCGCTCCAGGATGACGAAGTCGGTGACGCCCTCGCGGCGCAGCCGCACCCCCGCCCCCAGCCCGCCGAAGCCGGATCCGATCACCGCCACCCGAGTGTGCTCGCGCTCGGCCATGCCGCTGCCTCCTGCCCGTACCGGTCACCCGCCCACCGCATCGCGCCAGCAATCACTGGCACAGTTCGGAGGGTAGAGCAGTCGCGTTACCGGCGGTAGGGGTCGGTGCGCACCGGATCAGCCACGGCCGTGCCGCTGCCGGGGCAGCGCGTGCCGCGGCGGGTTGGTGAGGGTGATCTGACGGACCAGCTGGTGGAACGAGACCAGCGCGGTCACCGGCGGCAGCCCGGCAACCGCCATGCCCAGCACGGTCCTTGGCGCATGGGCCACGCACAGGTACACCGCGATGGCGGAGAACATGACCACCACCGCCCAGGAGTGCCCGGCGCGGCGCCGGTGCACGGCGGCCCGCAGGATCGACAGCGAGCCGACCATCCACGGCCCGTACACCAGCAGCGGCCACAGGGCGACGACCCCCTCGGGGGCGTCGGGGGATGCGAGACGGCGCAGCGGATCGTAGGAGATGACTCCTCCCAGAACACTCAACATGGCGACGATCGCGGCCGTGGCCGCGGCGATGACGAGGCTGAACACCCTCAGCCAGGGGAACGGTTTGGGGCACTTGGCCCGGAGCTGCTGGACCAGCCGGATCAGCCGACCGGGCCGCCGACGGGCGCCCCGCTGCCGGGGGATGACCGGCGGCGGCTCGTCGTAGTCGTCGTCCAGCTCGGGATCGCCGCCCTCGTCGGCCGCGGACTGCTCCAGGAGCTGGGCGAGACCGGCGTCGAAGTCCCAGTTGCCGTCGAGGACTTGGTCCTGCCCGTCCAGTGTCTCGGGGGCGAAGTACGGCGCCTCGAAGGAGGTTTCGGGTGCCGCGTACGGTGCCTCGAAGGACGGCTCGTAACCGGCCTGGTAGACGGGTTCGTCGTGCGGCATCCGGTACGTGGAGGCGGCGCCGTAGCCGGGCGGCACGCCGTACGAGACACCGTACGGGTTGCCGTACGTGGTGTCGTGGGCCGTCCCGTACGACACCTCTGCCATGTCCCAACCCTCACCGGGGGCGGCCCGGTACCCCCTCACGGGCGCCCACCCGGCACCGCGCCGTACCGGCGGACGAACTCGCCCTGCAGCCCGTCCAGCACCCCGAACAACTCCTCCAGCAGATCGGCGCTGTGCTCGTAGTCCACCGCGCCGGGCAGGCCCCATCCCCCGTAGCGAAGAGACGCCTCTACCCTCTCGTCGCGGCGACTGGCCGCTGTGCCCCGCAGGCAATCTGTCGTCACGCACCCACCAACGAGGAAGCGTATGCGGGGATTTGGACCACCTGAGTGAATTGTCCAACCCGTCGCCCTCACGCACTCCGATAACCAGACCGCGAACCCGTGCGGGCGGCCGGACGTAAGCTGGCCGACGTGCAGGAGTCACCGGGGCGGCGGGCCGCAGCTGAGTACCGGATGCCGGAGCTGGCCGAGCTGGCCGGGATCAGCGTGCGGACGCTGCGCTTCTACCGGGAGCGCAAGCTGCTGCCGCCGCCGCGCCGGGAGGGGCGGATCGCCTGGTACTCCGAGGCCCATCTGACCCGGCTGCGCACCATCGCCGCGCTGCTGGAGCGCGGTCACACCCTGGGGGGCATCGCGGAACTGCTGGCCGCCTGGGAGAACGGCCGGGACGTGGGCGAACTGCTCGGCCTGGAGAACGCCATCGCCGCGCCCTGGTCGCAGGAGACCCCGGTGCGGCTCACCCCCGGCGAGCTGGCCGACTCCTTCGGCGCCGAGGTCACCGCGGACCACCTCGCCAGCGCGGTGGAGCTGGGCTACGTCAGCGTGGACGGCGAGCATGTCACGCACATCAGCCGCCGACTGCTGGACGCCTCCGCCGCGCTGGTCCGCGAAGGGGTGCCGCTGTCCGCGGTGCTGGCGGCGGGCCGCGAGGTGCGGGCGCATGTCGACGCGCTGGCCGACCTGTTCACCGTGCTGGTCCGCCGACACGTCATCGACCCGGTCGCGGAGGGCTGCGAGGGGCTGCCGCCCGGCGGGGCGGCCCGGCTGGCCGAAGCGCTGGACCGGCTGCGGCCGTTGGCGAAGAACGTGGTGGACGCCGAACTGTCGATGGCCATGGACCGCAGGGTGCGCGCCGAACTCGACGACTGGCTGCGCCAGCACAACAGGCCCTGACCGTCAGGCGGTTACCCGCTCCGCGCGCCTGGGTTCCGCCACCGGGATCCGCGGCGGCGCGGTGCTGCGCCACAGTCGGCGGCACGCCGACACGCTCGCCGCCAGCAGCAGCCCGTTCCTCACCAGCAGCACCGCGATGCCCGGCAGATTGCTGCGCACCACCGGCCCGAAGCCGATCGGGAACTCCAGCACCGTGAACACGCACGCCACCAGCACCAGCCCGATCGGCAACCGCTGTGCCGTGTGCCGGTGTGCCAGGCACAGCCCGCCGAGGCCGAGCAGCCAGATCAGGTACTGCGGGCTGAGCACCCGGCTGGTGACGATGAAGACCAGCACCGCGGTGAACGCCGCGTCGTACAGCACCGCGTGGTCGAACGCGCGGGCCTTCAGCCGCCACCACACCAGCCAGCCGAACGCCAGCACGGACGCGGCCAGCACCAGCTCGCTCATGGTGCGCACATACGGGCCGAGGAACTCGAAGGAGCCGTAGTGCAGCCGCGAGGTGCCGGACCACAGCCCGAGGTAGCGCGCGAGGTGGAAGGGCAGCGCGCCCAACGACTCGATCTCGATGCCGCGTTGCCGCTGCTCGGTGAGGAACGCGAAGGCGTCCCGGGTGAACACCGCGAACACCACCCCGAGCGCGGCCACCGTGGCCACCGCGGACAGCCACACCCGGCGGGCGGCCCGGCCGCCCGCCACCCCGGCCAGCACCAGCACCGGCCACACCTTGACCATCGCGCCGATCCCGGCCAGCACCCCGGCGACCCGCGGATGACGGGCGACGGCCAGCAGCGCGGCCACCGCGACCGCGGTCGCCATCACGTCGTAGCGGGCCAGCGCGATCGGCCCGAGCACCGCCACCCCGGCGATCCACAGCCACGCCCCGTCCAGCCGTCCGCCGGGGGCCCGGGCGGTGCGCAGCAGCAGGGCGAAGACCACCGCGTCGGCGGCGCAGGCCAGCAGGTAGAAGGCGGACGCGTAGGACAGGAACGGCAGCAGGGCCGGGGCGAGGAAGGCGGCCGCCGCCGCGGGCGGGTACTGCCAGGTGGTGTCACCCACCGGGAAGCCGCCGCTCAGCAGGTGCGCGTACCAACCGTGGTAGATGACGGCCACGTCCGGCCGTACGTCATCGCCGGGGTACCGCCAGACGCCGAACAGCGCGAGCAGCAGCACGGCCCGGGTCACCGCCCAGGCGAACACCGCCCATCTCGTTCTGCGCCACCACACAGCTCTCAGGCCTCTCCGCCGCCCGCCGCCGCGGGGAAGACTGTCGGTACCGGCCCACCTTGAGATGACCATACGATGAACGGCGGTCGACGGCGCGTCAATGACACCGTCCGGGTGAGCGTCACAGCGCGGCGCGGGTGCCGGTGCTGACCGGCTCGGTGGCGGTCGCGGCCCGGCTGGCGTCGGCGGCGACCTGCTGTGCGGTCAGCGCGTAGCCGGTGTCCGCGTCCGAGGTGGAGCGGGCGAACACCACCCCGTAGACCTTGCCGCCGGTGGTCAGCAGCGGGCCGCCGGAGTTGCCGTGCCGCACGTCGCCGCGGAGCTGGTAGATGTCACGGGTCGTGGTGTTGTCGCCGTAGATGTCCTGCCCCGTGGCGGTGAGTCGGCTGGCCACCGTGGCCGCCCGCAGGTCGAGGCCGCCGTCCTCGGGGTAGCCTGCCACCACCGCGGGGGCGCCGCGGTGGGCCTGCGGGGCGAACGGCAGGGCGGGCGCGGGCAGCCCCGGCACGTCCAGCACCGCCACGTCGGCGCGCGGGTCGAACAGCACGATCTTCGCGTCGTACCTGGGGCCGACCCCGCCGATCTGCACGGTCGGCTCCTGGACACCGGCGACCACATGGGCGTTGGTCATCACATGGTCGCTGGCGTAGACGAACCCGCTGCCCTCCTGGCCGCGCTCCCCGCCGTCCACGTCGGCGATGCCCACCACCTTGACCACGCTGCGCCGCGCCGCCGTGGTCGCCGCCGGGGTGACCGCGTCGCCGGACGGCGCCGGGACGCTGGTGGTCGGCTCGTTCTCGAACGGGTTGAACACCTGCGGGAAGCCCGCTCCGGACAGCGCGTCGGTGGCCCGGCTGAACCACGCCGGGGTCTGCGCGGGCATCGCCCGGTCCACCGCGCCGAGCACCGTCGAGTTGCGGATCTGCTGGCTGAGCGCCGGAACCGGCGCGGTCGCCAGCACGCTCGCCATCAGCCAGGCCACCGCCAGCAGCGCCAGGGCACCGGCCGCCGCGCCGCCGATCCCGTCCACCCAGCGGACCGGCCCCCAGCTCAGCCCGCGCCGCACCTTCCACGCCAGCCGCGCGGCCGCCGCGTGGCCCAGCCCGGCCGGGACCAGCACCACCAGCAGCGCGACGACGGCCGCCGCCACGGTGCCCGCGGCCACCGGCCGCAACGCGAACGGCAGCAGCCACACGCCGACCACCGCGCCGCCGAGGAACCCGGCCAGCAGGATGCAGCTCGCCACGAGCCCCCGGCGGTAGCCGGAGACGGCATAGCTGACGGCCGCCAGCAAAAGCAGCAGGTCTAGCAGGTTCATACGGGGGAAAACGCGACGGAACGGCCCACGGTTCCCTTCGCGACCTTTCTCACAGGTGGCCGGTCGCACGTCGCTCGCGCGTTGCCGGTCGCGCCTCTCACACACGTGCGGGTCGCGCGCTGTGTCACGTGCGCTGGTCGCGCGCTTTCACATGTGCGGGTCGCACGCTCTCACTGGTGCGGGTCGCGCCTCTCACACACGTGCCGGTCGCACGCTCTCTCACGCGTGCGGGTCGCACGCTCTCACTGGTGCGGGTCGCGCCTCTCACACACGTGCGGGTCGCACGCTCTCACGCGTGCTGGTCGCACGTCGATGTCGGATTTCCGCCAGCCGCGCCGCGGCCGATCCGCGAGGCTGGAGCGGTGAGGCTCGAACTGCCCTTCCGGGCTCCACTGTGCCCGGACAACCTCTTCGGGCATCTGATCGCGACCGCCGTGCCCGGCGTGGAGGAGTGGCGGGACGGCGCCTACCGCCGCACGCTGCGGCTGCCGCACGGCCCCGGCATCGTGGCGCTGCGCCCCGGGCGCGACCGCATCGCCGCCGAGCTGCGGCTGACCGACGCACGGGACGAGGCGGTGGCGATCGGCCACTGCCGCCGCCTGCTGGACCTGGACGCCGACCCGGCCGCCGTGGACGGTCTGCTGCGCCGGGATCCGCTGCTCGCGCCGCACATCGCCCGGCACCCCGGCCGCCGGGTGCCGCGCACCGTGGACGGCGCGGAGTTCGCGGTGCGCGCGGTGCTCGGCCAGCAGGTGTCGACCGCGGCGGCCCGTACGCTGGCCGGGCGGCTGGTCAGGGCGCACGGTGAGCCGGTCGACGATCCGGCGGGCCGGCTGACGCATGTGTTCCCCTCCGCCGAGGCGCTGGCCGCGCTGGACCCGGAGGCGCTGGCGATGCCCAGGGCGCGGCGCAGGACGCTGGTCGAGCTGGTGGCCGCGCTGGCCGACGGGCAGCTCGCCCTGGACGCGGACGGCGACTGGGACCGCACCCGCGAGCGGCTGCGCCGACTGCCGGGCTTCGGGCCGTGGACGGTGGAGGTGATCGCGATGCGGGCGCTCGGCGACCCGGACGCCTTCCTCCCCACCGACCTCGGAGTGCGCCTGGCGGCACGGGAGTTGGGCCTGCCCACCACCCCCGCCGCCCTCGTTCGCCACGCCGCCCGCTGGCGCCCCTACCGCGCCTACGCCGTGCAGTACCTGTGGGCCACCGGCACCCACCCCATCAACCGGATCCCGGCCAACTGACACGCACCACCGCGCCGTTGGACCCCTCCGCCGTCCCGAGGATGGCTCGTTCCGTGCGGTCCCCTTGCCCTCGCTCGTGGAAACCGCTTACTTCGCCCGGGTCTTGTACGGGGAAACCGGCCTGCCTGTTTGTGGCGGCCCGACACCGCCCCTCACAGACCCGGCGACCCATCCCCGCATACGCCGTACGTAGCGCCACAGGGCCGCCCAACGGCCTGAGCACTCCCGCAATGTACCTACTGACCTGCGGTTATCACCTACGCCCCAGCACCGGAGCGCACAGCTGGCGCACAGCTACCCGCCCGTCAGTTTTACGGAATCAACCCGACAGTATTGTTTGTTTTTCCTCGGGACAGTGGCAAGATGCCCACGGAAACCGCACAAAGGCCGTTGCGGCGGGGCACCGCGCCGTTCACTTGAGGAAGCACCCCGTAACGACCCGCCGACGACGCGTAACCTCCCTCCACGACGAAAGGACGGGTACCGGCCGATGCAGGTCCGTGCTGCTCGAACTCGCCAGGCCCTCATCAACGCCGCCGCGAAGCTGATCGACGATCGCGGTATGAAAGGCACCGGTCTTCTCGACGTCAGCCGGGCCGCCGGGGTGAGCAAGGGGGCCCTGTACTTCCACTTCGCCTCGAAGGACGAGTTGATCACCGCCGTCACCGACGAGGCCCGCTGCTCGGTGCGCGCGCTCGCCCACGAGCATCTCGACGGCCAGTCCTCCACGCTCGCGGGCGCCGCCCGGTTCACCGACGCGATGTCCCGGCGGATGCGCGAGGACCACGTACTGCGCGCCGGACTGCGCCTTGAGTCGGAGGGCGCGATCAGCAAGGTGACCGGCGGTGAGTCGCTGCGCGAGACCTGGCTGTCCACGCTTCGCGGCCGACTCGCCAAGGACGCCGCCGAAGGCGCGCTGCGCCAGGGCGCCGACGCGACGCACACCGCCAATCTGCTGGCGGCCGTCACCGTGGGCCTGGAGTCGCTGGGCCGCGAGGACGAGAAGTGGTGGGACCCCGAAGTCACCAGCGGCATCTGGCAGTTGCTGATGCTGTTCGCCGGGCCACAGCAGGAGGGGGCGGACGCCACGCGGACCGAGCCCGCCGCCCAGGAAAAAAGGCTCGGCGACGTGCGGGAGTTGACGCCGGGCGTGCCGGTGCCGTCCAGCCCGACGGAGCTGATGGGGGTCTCCGGCACCGCGCGCGCCAGTTGACCGCGGCCCCGCCCGATTGGCGTGAGCACGCGGGAGGTTGGGTCAGACCTGGGGAAGCGCCTCGGTCAGCGAGGCCTCCAGTTCGTCGGCCACCGAGCGGCTACCGGGGGCGCGGCCCGGTAAACCGTCCGCGTCGAACCCGCTGGTGTCCGCGGCCGGTTCGCCCTGGTCCGCGGGCCGCACCGGGCCGGTCATGACGACCCGCTGCGGGTCCACCACCAGGTGCGGCAGCAGCCCGGGGATCGCCAGCGCGGGCAGCAGGTACTTCCACAGCGCGGCCACCCGCACCGGCAGATCCCGCCGCTGCCCGTAGACCTGGGACAGCAGCTGGATGCCGGTGAACGCGCCGATGATGAGCTGCGAGACCTCCTCGGGGTCCACGGTGGCCAGCAGCTCACCGCGTTCCCGGGCCTGCCGCAGCAGATCGAGGATGACGTCGGCGGCGCCCTGGTAGGGCGCGACGTTGGGGTTCTTGTACGACGCCTGCTCCACGCTGAGCCGCACCCCGGCGCGCAGTACGACATCGGTGCGCAGCCGGTGCGCGAACGCCATCGCCAGGTCGATGGTGGCCTGCAGCTTCACCTCGTTCTCCGGCGGGACCAACGCCTCCGACTGCGCGTCCACCACGGCATCGGCGATGGCCTCCTTCGACGGGAAGTGGAAGTACAGCGCCCCCCTGGTCAGCCCGCTCCTGGCGAGGATCTCGGTGGTGCTGGCTCCCTCGTAGCCGAACTCGTCGAAAACCTCGGCGGCCGCCTTCAGGATTGTGCGCCGGGTCTTCACCGCCCGCGCCTGCTGCGCCATTTCATCTCCTGAGCCCTTTGAAAACCAAACCGGCTTGTCTGTACCTTATCCGAAGCGTCTGTCGCCGATCCGTAAGAGAAGCGCCGGATCCGCGGCTTCGCCATTTGTCCACTGCCCTCGCAGAGACAGGTATCTTCCATGCGATCGTCGAGTGTCACCGCACCGCGTATCCCGCTTTCCCGTTCGGCTGTCACACTCGCCGCCCCACCGCAGTCCACCCCGGCGCGCGAAATACCCACGCTCACCACCACAGTGCCCCGGCAGTACGTGCATCGGGCGGCCATAAGCGAAGTCTTCCTCACCGGCTGGGAAACCGGCGATCCCGACGGTTTCATTGTGCGGGGCCAATGGCCGCGTGGCCATGCGCTGTTCGCGCCGCGCTTCGGCCAGCAGGATCCACTGCTGATCGCGGAAACGGTTCGCCAGGGCGGCACGCTACTGGCCCACACCGAGTACGGCGTCCCGCTCGGCCATCACTTCCTCATGTCGAGCCTGGAGTACACCTCCGTGCGCGACGCCCTCACCGTGGAGCCGGTACCGAGCGAGGTCGAACTCCACATCACCTGCCATGACGTCGTCCAGCGCGGCAAGCAGCTCTCGATGTGGTACCGGGCGCACGTCTGGCTCGGGCAAATCCGGGTCGCCGTGGCCAGCGCGGCCTACAAGACGCTGTCGCCGTCCGTCTACCACCGGGTCCGCGGCGAGCGTCCGGTCGCCAACGAGATCGCGCTGCCGCCCGCGGTCGAACCGGACCTGGTGGGCCGCAGGGACTCCCGCGACGTGGTGCTCTCCGGTTCCGGAACCGGGCACCGCTGGCTGCTGCGGGCGGACACCTCGCATCCCATCTTCTTCGACCATCCCGTCGACCACGTTCCGGGAATGCTGCTCCTGGAAGCCGCCCGGCAGGCCGCCCAGGCGGTAACGCACCCGGTACCGGTACAGGCCCTTGGAATGGCCAGTTCCTTCGCCCACTACGTGGAACTCAACACCCCGTGCCACATCGAGGCGGAAGTCGGACAGCGCGGCGCGGACGGCAACACCCCGGTTCTGGTCACCGCGGTCCAGAACGACCAGACCGTCTTCAACTGCACGGTCACCACCCGGCCACTGGGCTGAATTCGGCCAACCTTCGACAGGGGGTTGACAACCGCGAAATCCCGGAAAAGGGAATTCCATCCCGCCGTGACCGGCGAGAACCCAAGGAACGTCCCGCGGCGAGACAGGGAGATCGGGAACCCATGCCCGGCACCATCATGATCACCGGCGCCACCGGCTTCATCGGCGGCCGAGTGGTCCACCATGCCGCCCGGCTGCTGCCCGACCGGGCACTGCGCCTGATGGTCCACCGCAAGGCGCTGGTCCCGCCCGCCTCGCCGCGCGTGGAGACGGTCCCCGGCGACCTGGCGGACCCGCGGTCACTGCGCGGTGTGTGCTCGGGCGTCGACGTGCTGGTGCACTGCGCCTCGCAGATCGGCGGCCCCGCCGAGACCTGCCAGACCGTCAACGCCCACGGCACCGAGGCGCTGATGGCCGAGGCGCGGCGGGCGGGCGTGGCCCGGATCGTCTACGTGAGCACGGCGGCGGTGTACGGGCGAGGCCCGTTCCGCGGCGAACGGCCGGAGGACCTCGCGCTGGCTCCCGCCTCAGCCACCTCGCGCAGCCGCGCCGCCGCCGAGCTGGCGGTGCTGGCGGCGGACGGCATCGTGCTACGCCCGCACATGGTCTACGGCGCCGGGGACCGCTGGGTGGCCCCCGGGCTACGGGACCTGATGGCGGCGCTCGGCAGCACGGTGGACGGGTGGCGCTCCCGCGTGTCGCTGATCGACGTGGACGACCTGGCCCAGGCGGTACTGGGCACCGCCCTCGCCCCGCGCGAGGACCTCACCACGTCCGTCTACCACGCCAACCACCCGCACCCGGTCCTGGTGGCGGACCTGCTGCGCGCGCTCAGCGAGGTCTACGGCCTGCCCTGGCCCACCGTCGACCGTGACTACCCGGCGGCCCGGGCGCATCTGCTGGCCCAGGGCAGGACCAGCCACGACCTCGACATGGTCGCCGTCGACCACTGGTTCCACAGCGACCCACTGTGGACCGCGCTGCACCGCACCCCCGGCCCCGGTTTCGCCAACCGCTTCCCGCCCCACACCCCTTGGTACCGCGACGCCGCCAAGGCCGCGTAACGCATCACGCGCCCCCGCCGCCAATCCGCCCACCTCACACGCCACTTGGCGGCCGGGACCACCCGTTTCCCCGCAGCCCACGGGGACCCCAACCCCGGCAGAACCACGGCCAGTTGCGAGGATGCCGTTCAGTGATGGCATGACGGCTTGGGCCCATCGACTGCGAGGGAAGGTGCCGCTTCCCGTCAGCTGATGAAGGACTCGGGCCCGAAGCGGCCCCAGACCACGAAGGCGGCCAGGGCGCCGTAGGCCAGATCCAGCACCACGAGCTTGAGTTCGTGTCGCCGGAACCGGGTGACCGCCGCACCAAGCATGAGCATCACCAGACCGAGGGCGGCCAATGGCACCAGAACCGGTGCGATGTGGAGCACGGCGGGCAGGATCAGACCGGCCGCGGCCAGGACCTCGACGGCTCCGATGGCCTTGACGCCGCCCGTACTGAAGTCATCGACCCATCGGCCACTGGACCCGGCCGCGGCGATCTTCTCTTTCGGCATGACCACCTTGAAGACGCCGCCCAACAGGTAGGCACCGGCAAGCAGTCCGGCGACGATCCACAGTGCGAGGTTCATGAGCTTCTCCCGGAAGGGTTCGTGGCGGAACGGGAGTACGGAGGGTCTCCCGTCACCCGTGCTGGCCGGGCTGGTAGTCGCCAGCGGGCATGCGGGTGATGACGTTGCCGCGGTTGAAGGCGTTGATGACGGAGATCAGACACACCAGGGCCGCGAGCTGCTCCTCGTCGTAGTGCTTGGCGGCGTTGGCCCAGACCTCGTCGGTGACCCCGCCCGCGGCGTCGGCGAGGCGGGTGCCCTGCTCCGCAAGCTCCAGGGCGGCGCGCTCGGCGTCGGTGAACACCGTGGCCTCCCGCCATGCCGCGACCAGGTTCAGGCGCGTCGCGGTCTCGCCGGCGTGCGCGGCGTCCTTGCTGTGCATGTCGACGCAGAACCCGCAACCGTTGATCTGGCTGGCCCGCAGCTTCACGAGCTCCTGCGTCGCGTGGGGCAGCGTCGAGTCCGCGATCAGCTGGTTCGCGGCGATGAGGTGCTTGAAGACCTTGCTCATGACCGGGCTGGCGAAGGGGTTCAGGCGGGCTTCCATCATGTGCTCCCGTGTCGGTGTTCCGTTGGTGCCCTCTGAGACAGGGCACCCCCGCGAGCTGTGACAGAAGCGGATATGACCTGCGTCACCCGCCGAGCCGTCGCCAGATGGCACAGACGACCGCGGCGCGGGCGGGGAACCGGCCTCGGATACCCTGCTGGACGCTGTGTGGATCGTCGGACGAGGCGGCTAGCGAGTGGGCTCGGCCGGAATCCGCGGTACGCGAACGGGGGGAGGGTTCCATGTCGGGACCAGCAGATGTGACGGACGCGGCCGGTTACCGGCCACTGCTGTTCTCCATCGCCTACGGGATGACCGGCTCCGTGGGCGACGCCGAGGACTTGGTCCAGGACGCCTTTCTCGGCCTGGCCCGAGCGCACCAGGCGGGGACCACGATCAACGACCTGAAGGCCTATCTGACCACCTCGGTGACCCGGCTCGGGATCAACTACTTGGGTTCGGCGCGGGTACGGCGGGAGACCTATGTGGGCGAGTGGCTGCCCGAGCCGGTCGTGGTGTCCGCCGACCGGCCGGGACCGGCCGAGTACGCCGAACTGGCCGACTCGCTGTCGATGGCGTTCCTCGTGCTGCTCGAAGCCCTCACCCCGGTGGAACGGGCGGTGTTCATGCTGCGCGAGGCCTTCGGGTACGGCTACCCGGACGTGGCGAGGATGATCGGCAAGTCCGAGGCCAACTGTCGGCAGATCTTCGCCCGCGCCAGGAAGCGCATCGCTCCCCGAGGGCAGGTGGCCGACATCGCGCCGCCCCCGGCGCGGCGTACGGAGGGGGACGAGCTCGCCCGCAGGTTCTTCGAGGTCGCCGAGGGCGGCGATCTGGACGCGCTGCTCGGCATGCTGGCGCCGGACGTGGTGTTCCAGGGGGACGGTGGCGGCAAGGCCCGGGCGATCGGAAAGTCGCTGACCGGCCTGCGGCGCGTCGCCCAGCTGATCATCGGCGGGTTCCGCCGGACCCGGCTGCTCGGGCTCTCCGTCCGGTCGGCGTGGATCAACGGCAGGCCGGGCGCCGTGATGTACGACGCCGAAGGGCGCGTTGCCAGCGTCATCGAACTCGACATCGCCGACGGCGTGATCCAGGCGATCCGCTCCGTGTCCAACCCCGACAAACTCGGCCATCTCGGACCAGTGTCCGATGTCGCGCGACTGCCGGAGAAGTGATCCACTCCCACCTCGCCATCGATGGCTCCACGGGGCCCGAGCGTCGGACTCTGGCAGATCAACGCTGCGACCTGGGGCTTAATGTCGATGGTTGTCAGCGTTGGTCGTCGTTGTGCGCCCTCGGACGGCCCAGAGACGGCCCGGAGGGACGTGTCCATTCAGGGACCGAGCCGGTGCAGTGTGATGGGCTCGGATCAGTGACCGCCGCTGGTTCCGACATGGAACCTCGTCAGCGCAAACACGATCACGAGGTCGAGTGTCATCACCGGGATGGCCCAGGCTGGGTAGTACGGGACGAACATGAACTGGGTGATCAGGCTGATCCCTGCCATCGTTGCGCCAGCCCCGCGACCCCAGCTTTGCTTTGTCAGGACTCCCAGGCCAGCAATGACGAGCGCCACTCCGACCACAAGGTGAATCACGCCCCAGGTGGTCAGGTCGAACCGATATTCGTATGGGGACGAGGCGGAGAACAGGGTGTCCTGCGCGATGCCGGATGCGCCCATAAGAATGCTGAGCGGCCCGCTGAGCATCAGCACTGCTCCAGCGAACAGGGACGCACCATTGATCTTTCGCTGCTTTCAGGCCCTAGCTGCGCCCCTTTAGGCATCGCTGCCATGGCCGCCGCCTTTCTTACGGCGTGGTCACTGACACACGCTGTCCGTGTGCAGCTAGCCACGCTCCCCCTGACAGCTTCACCGCAATCCTGAGCCACCGCGACTGCAAGCTGCCTCGGGGAGATCGCGAACTTCAGGCCAGGGAACTAGTCGGTGATCCCTCAAATCACCAGGTATGGCGGGCCAGTCGTTGCCGCTGGCGGTGCTGATCGTGTCTTCGGCCACGGACGGGATCATGCCAGGGCGACGGAGGCCGGCGTAGCGACTTTGGCCGGGAGCCGCTTTGGCGCGAGTGATCATGGCCCCTTACGCTGGACCGCGGATCGGGCAGGCTTGTGGACCTGCCCGTTAATGCCCGATGTGGGGCCACGATCTTCGCGAAGCCAGCCCGCATGACAGCAGGTTCGACGATTCCTACTCTGCCGCCGCTGACTGAAGGACAACGATCTGGCCTCCAATCTCCCTGGCGCCGCTGTGGCACGCAAGATGCACCAAATCGAAGGGCAGCGCAGCGCGTTCGTTCGCTGGGTCGCAAAAATGCTCCGACTCTCGTTGGGTACTGACGACTGGCGGCCGGGCCTAGTTGGTGAACAGATGGTGGGCGAGTCGCTTGCACGGCTCACGTCTCGCGGGTGGAAGGTCTTGCACGCGATCCAATGGCCGAGCGGTGCCGACATCGACCATTTGGTGATCGGGCCATCCGGCGTGTTCACGGTCAACGCCAAGCATCATGCTGGTGCACGCGTCTGGGTAGCGGACCACATGATCCGCGTGAACAACCGAAGCACCGACCACCTGCGCATCGCGATAGCGTAGGCGGAACGGGTGTCCAAGGTCCTCCAACACTGGTGCGGGTGGCCCGTTCCAGTTCAGCCAGTCGTTGGTCGAAAGTAGTACTGACTTACCGTCGAGTACGAAGCGCCGACTCCGTACACAGACAGCCTCGCCGGGCTCGATGTCGAGTACGCGGGCGCCTGGGAGATACGCGGCTGGACAAGCTCACCGTGCGCGATGTCCGAGCGTGGCTCAACAAGCTGACCGACGAATGTCAGTGCTGTGCTCAGGGCAAGGATGCGCGACGCGACAAGGACAAGCGCCGTTGCTGCGCCATCGGCGCGTGCTGCGGCCAGGCCCCTTCCCGGCGCACAGTCCAAGACGCCCGCGCCGTTCTACGATCCGCGCTCACCAACGCCATGACCGAGGAACTGGTCTGTCGAGGAGGCGCGGATGTTCCTGGAGCACGCTCGCTCTGTCGGCGACCCGCTGTACCCGGCGTACGTGTTGATCCTGCTCCTCGGGTTCCGCCGGGGTGAAGTGCTGGGCCTCAGATGGGAGAACGTGAACCTGGATGCCGGGGAGATCACGGTGCAGCTCCAATTGCAGTGCATCCGGCGTCAAGTTGGTGCATGACCACACCAAGACCGAGGCATCGACTGCGACCCTCCCCCTGCCGGACATCTGCGTGACCGCGTTGCAGCTCCGTCGCAAGGCACAGGAAGGGGCAAAGCAAGCGGCTGGTGAGCTGTGAGCCGATTCTGACTTCGTGTTCACGACCCGCTACGGCACTCCGATCGAACCGCGCAACTTCAACCGGGAGTTCGTCGCCCGCTCCCTGAAAGCCGGAGTCCGCAGGATTCGCCTGCACGACACCCGCCACACGTGCGGTTCGCTGCTCGCCGCTCTCGACGTGCACCCGTGGATCGCGATGCAGATCCTTCGGCACAGCAAGATCGCTGTCACGATGGAGATCTACACGCACGTACCGTCAGAGGTGACCCGCAAGGCCCTGCGGCAGCTCGGCAAGCACCTGGGCGGACCCGACAAGCCCGAGAAGCAAGCCCGAGAAGCAAGCTCAACAGTAGTTGCTGTACTTCGCTGCTGTACGGCGCGACAAAGCCCCTAGCGGATCACTCCGTTAGGGGCTTTGAGCTGCTGTGGACCTGAGGGGATTTGAACCCCTGACCCCCTCGATGCGAACGAGGTGCGCTACCGGACTGCGCCACAGGCCCTTGCAACGAGGAAAACTCTAGCATCCCTGCGGGGGTGCTCGTGCCCGCCCCCTGTTCAGGGGCGGACCTCACTCGTTGGCCGCGCGGGGGCGGTCCTCGGCGGTGCCGGGGGCGTACTGGTCGAACAGCGGGGTGCGGTCGCGGTCCCGCTCGCGGGGGCGGCGGGGGTGGGGGTGCTCGGGCTCGGCGGTGGTGCCGGAGCGGGCGGAGCTCCAGGTGTCGGGGGCGCCGAGGTCGACGCTGCCGGTGCCGCGCGGGGCGACGGGGGCGGTGACGTACGTCGGCAGCGGCACCGGGACCGGCTCCCAGCCGTCGTCGGCGGTGGCCTGGTTGCGCTGCTGGTCGACCCACTCGGCGTGGTCCGTCTGCTCGACCAGGGCGCGGCGGTCGGCGGCGCGCGGTGACGGCGGCTCCGGGGCGGCGGGGGCGGCGGGTTCCTGGACGGCCGCACCCGCCTGCTCAGGGCGGGGCCGCTCGCGGGGGCGGTCCCGTAGCCGCCGGGCCGCCTCGGCCGCCCTGCGCTGGTCCATGGTGAACTCGAAGCGGCGGCGCTCGGCCCGGCGCAGGTGCGCGATGTAGAGGGTGAGCAGCACTCCGGGCACCCCGGGCGCCCACAGGTAGGCCACGCCGCCCACCGCGGCGGCGATCGCGCCCGCGGTGAAGGCCAGGAACAGCACGGTGGTGGTACGGCGGCGGCGGGCCAGCACCTTGGCCCGGGCCAGCTTCGCCCGCTCCGCGGTGCGCAGGGGCTGTCCGCCGCGTGGGGCGGTGTGCTCGACCGGCTGGACCTCGGTGGCGGGCATCGCCAGCGACCGTACGTCCACCTCCGGTTCGGGCTCCGGCGCCGGGACCTCGGTGCGCGGCTCGCCGCCCTCGCGCGCCTTGGCGTACCGGCGCTCCATGCCCGCGCGTCCGGACAGCAGCCGGATCGCGGTGCTGAAGCGTTCCGTCGGACGGGCCTCGTTGAGCTCGTCCTGCCTACGGAGCCACATCGGCACCAGGTAGGCAGCCCAGGCCCCGACAATGGCTGCGTAGATGAGGCCGCTGCTGCTCACGCCCAACACGGTAGGGGCCCCAGCGACGGCCCAACAGCAATTCGGCGCGGTGTGTCGCACGATCTGGCTGATATGCCGAACTTTTTTTGTGATTGTTGGGCTGCTCTTGCGAGGAACACGGTCATTGGGCGACCAATTTCGAACAGGTATTTTATTTCTGGGGCGCGCCAGGGCGTACCCGGTGCCAGCGGGCCAGCATGCCCTCTTCCGGTACCTCGTCGACGGTCAGCGCGTAGACGAGGTGGTCCCGCCAGGCCCCGTCGATGTGCAGATAGCGCGGCCGCAGCCCCTCTTCGCGGAAGCCGAGTTTCTCCACCACCCGGCGGCTCGGCGCGTTCTCCGGGCGGATGCACACCTCGATGCGGTGCAGGCCCATGGCACGGAAGCAGTGGTCGACGGCGAGCGCGACCGCCGTCGGGATGACACCGCGCCCGGCCACCGCCTCGTCCACCCAGTAGCCGATGTGCGCCGAGCACATCGACCCCCAGGTGATGCCCGCGATCGTCAACTGCCCGACCAGGCGCCCCTGGTACTCCACGACGAACGGCAGCATCCGCCCGGCGTGCGCCTCGGCCCGAAGGTGGCGCACCATCTGCCGGTACGTCGGACGGTGGACGACATGGCCGGGCGGCCCGGGCGGCATGGTGGCCTCCCACGGGCGCAGCCACTCGCGGTTGCGGCGGTTGACCTCCCGCCAGGCGCGCTGGTCGCGCATCCTTATCGGGCGGAGCGTCACATCGCCGTCCACCAGTTCGGTGACCCACGGTCCGTTCAGCTCGGTCTCCGGTCGGTGCGGGGGTGGTCGCCGCCGTGGATCTGGTCGACGGCGTGGGCCAGGAGCGGTGCGAGGACGGCCAGGCCGTCTCGTACGCCGCCCGTCGAACCGGGCATGTTCACCACAAGAGTGCCTCCCGCGACCCCGGCGAGGCCACGCGAGAGCACCGCGGTGGGCACCGTCTCCCGGCCCGCGGCGCGGATCGCCTCGGCGATGCCGGGCACCTCGAAGTCGATGACCCGGCGGGTGGCCTCGGGAGTGCGGTCGGTGGGCGAAAGACCGGTACCGCCGGTGGTGACCACCGCGTCGTATCCGGCGGCGACCGCCGTGCGCAGCGCCTCCTCCACCGGATCGCCGTCCGGCACCACCCGCGGCCCGTCCACCGCGAACCCCAGCTCCTCCAGCGCGGCGGCGATCAGCGGCCCGCCCCGGTCCTCGTAGACCCCGGCGGCGGCCCGGTTGGAGGCGGTCACCACCAGCGCCCGGTACGGCCCGCTCACCGGGCGCCCTCCGGGCGGGACCAGTCGCCGGACTTGCCGCCGGTCTTGGTCTCCACCCTGATGTCGGTGATAACAGCGGCCTTGTCCACCGCCTTGACCATGTCGACGACGGTGAGCGCGGCGACGCTCACCGCGGTCAGCGCCTCCATCTCCACACCGGTGCGGTCGGTGGTCTTCACCTCGGCCGCGATCTCCACCGCGTCGTCGGCCACCGCGAGGTCCACCCGCACCCCGGAGACGGCGAGCGGGTGGCACAGCGG
Source organism: Streptantibioticus rubrisoli (assembly GCF_024436055.1). Taxonomy (GTDB): domain Bacteria; phylum Actinomycetota; class Actinomycetes; order Streptomycetales; family Streptomycetaceae; genus Streptantibioticus_A; species Streptantibioticus_A rubrisoli. Next base: position 60,982 of record NZ_JANFNH010000006.1, read on the forward strand.
GACCAGCTCGGGCGTGCGCTTGGCGGCCATGATGCCCGCGATCCGGGCGGTGGCGAGGGCGTCGCCCTTGGGCACGCCCTCGCCGCGCAGCAGTTCCACGACCCGGCCGGACACCAGTACCCGCCCGGTGGCTCGGGCGGTGCGCGCGGTCACGTCCTTGCCGCTGACGTCGACCATGCGGGCCGCACCGGCCTCGTCGAGGTGCGTCAGATGACCTTGGTGGTCAGGTGGGCTGCTCATGGTTCTCCCGGTCCGGTGCTCCGCCGGTCAAGTCCGTCTGCCTGGTGGCAGCAACGGTACCGGCAGCCACCGGCGGTCAATCGAGCAGGATCACGTCCACCTCGGCGCCCTCGGCGGCTTCGGTGCTCTGTTCCGGCACCACGATCAGCGCGTTGGCGTGCGCGAGCGCCTTGACCAGGTGCGAACCGGCGCCCCCCACCGGCGTCACCGCGCCGCCCTCGTACCAGCCGCGCAGGAACTGCCGCCTGCCCTCGGGCGAACCGCTGATCCGCGCCGCGCACCGGGCGCGCACAGGCTCCCGGCGCACCGGCTCCAGGCCCATCAGGGCGCGGATCACTGGCCGGACGAACAGCTCGAAGGAGACGTACGAGCTGACCGGGTTGCCCGGCAGGGCCAGCAGCGGGGTGCGGTCGGCGCCGATCAGGCCGAAGCCCTGCGGCTTGCCGGGCTGCATGGCGAGCCTTCGGAACTCCAGCTCCGACAGCGCCTCCTTGACCACGTCGTACGCGCCGACGCTGACCCCGCCGCTGGTGACGAGGAGGTCGGCGCGGATCAACTGGTCCTCGACGGTGGCGCGCAGCGTCGCCGCGTCGTCCGCGACCGCCCCCACCCGGTAGGCGATGGCGCCCGCGTCACGGGCGGCGGCGGCCAGCGCGTAGCTGTTGGAGTCGTGGATCTGCCCAGGTCCCAACTCCTCGCCGGGCGCGACGAGTTCACTGCCGGTGGACAGCACCACCACCCGCGGCCGTGGCCGGACCAGCACCTGACCGCGGCCGATCGCGGCCAGCAGCGCGATCTGCGGCGGCCCGAGCCGGGTCCCCGCGGCGAGGGCGGGCTCGCCCGCCGAAACGTCACTGCCCCGGGCGCGGACATGGGCGCCGGGCTCCGCCGGCCGGTAGACCCGGACCTCGCCGCTGGCGCCGCCCGGGTGGGCGCTGTGGGCCCGCATGGTGGTGGCCGGGCCCGCGCCGAGCCCCGCGTCGGTCCACTCGACGGGGACGACGGCCTGCGCGCCGGGCGGCAGCGGCGCGCCGGTCATGATCCGCGCGGCCTGCCCCGGACCGACGGTGGGCAACCGCGCGTCGCCCGCCGCCACGTCGCCGATGACCTTGAGGACCACCGCGCTGTCCGCTCCGGCGCCCGCGATGTCGGCGACGCGCACCGCGTAGCCGTCCATCGAGCTGTTGTCGAACGGCGGCAGTGCCACCGCCACCGTGACGTCCTCGACCAGTACGCAGCCGTGCGCGTCGTCGAGCGGCAGCTCGATGGGCTCAAGCGGGGTCAGTCGCCGCAGGATGTCGTCGAGGTGGTCGTCCACCGACCACTCGCGGTCCGCCCCACCCCCGCCCGCCGCGCGGGCGGACTCATTCGGACTGCTCACGTTTGCATTTCCTCCGAAACGTAATGACGAAGCCAGGCCCGGAACTCCGGCCCCAGGTCATCACGTTCGCACGCCAGCCGCACGATCGCCCGCAGATAGTCACCGCGGTCACCGGTGTCGTACCGCCGCCCGGAGAACAGCACGCCGTGCACCGGGCCGCCCCGCGTCTCGTCCAGGGCGAGCTCGCGCAGCGCGTCGGTGAGCTGGATCTCGCCCGCGCGCCCCGGCGGGGTCTGCTTGAGCACGTCGAAGACGCGGGCGTCGAGCACGTACCGGCCGATGACGGCGTACGAGGACGGCGCCTCGGCGGCGGTTGGCTTCTCCACCAGGTCGGTGACCCGGACCACGTCCCCCTCGTCCAGCGGTTTGACCGCGGCGCAGCCGTAGAGGTGGATCTGCGCCGGGTCGACCTCCATGAGCGCCACCACGCTGCCGCCGAACCGTTCCTGGACCTCGATCATGCGGGTCAGCAACGGATGGCGCGGGTCGATCAGGTCGTCGCCGAGCAGCACCGCGAACGGCTGCCGCGCCACGTGCGGCTCGGCGCACAGCACGGCGTGGCCGAGGCCCCTGGGGTCGCCCTGGCGCACGTAGTGCATGGTGGCCAGGTCGCTGGACTCCTGGACCTTGGCCAGCCGCGACTCGTCCCCCTTGCGGCTGAGGGCCTCTTCGAGCTCGTAGTTCCGATCGAAGTGGTCCTCCAGTGGCCGCTTGTTACGGCCGGTGACCATCAGTACATCCGAGAGCCCGGCGGCGACCGCCTCCTCGACGACGTACTGGATCGCGGGCTTGTCCACGACCGGCAGCATCTCCTTGGGCGTCGCCTTGGTCGCCGGAAGGAACCGGGTGCCGAGCCCTGCCGCGGGGATGACAGCCTTGCTGATCCGAGGGCGTACCTGAGTCATGTTCCGCACGATAACCGTTGTGCGTGAATAGAAATATGTGGTCCGCGTGAAAATCGCGGGCGTGATCACCAGGGGATGTAATGGGTCAAACCGATCAGGGGGACACCGCCAAGATCACACTGCGTGCCGAACTCCTGGCGGCCCGCCGCGCGATGGCGCCGGAAGAACGGTCGGCGGCGGCCCGCGCGCTGGCCCAACACGGCCTTGAACTGCCGGAGTTGGCGGCGGCCCACACGGTCGCCGGATATGTGTCGGTGGGCGGCGAGCCCGGCACCCGGGAACTGCTCGACCTGCTGCGCGGGCGCGGGGTACGGGTGCTGCTGCCGGTACTGCGGTTCGACAACGATCTCGACTGGGCGGTGTACGGCGGCCCGGAATCGCTGGTGCGGGCCGGGCGCGGGCTGCTGGAGCCGGACGGCCCGCGGCTGGGGTGCGACGCGGTGCTGGCCGCCGATGCCGTGCTGCTGCCCGGGCTGGCGGTGGACGCGCACGGCGTGCGGCTGGGCCGCGGCGGCGGCTCCTACGACCGGGTACTGGCCCGGCTGGCGCGCGCTGGCGCGCATCCGGCGCTGGTGGCGCTGCTGTACGCGAGCGAGGTGGTCGCCCGCGTGCCCAGGGAGGCGCACGACCACCCCGTGCACGCGGTGATCACTCCGGACGGGGTCCGGCGCTTCCGGTAGGCCGGTTCCGGCGGCTGCCGGGCGGCCTTGGGGGCGGGGGGTCTGAGGTGCGGTGGGGTCTGGAGTGCGGTGGGGTCTGGGGGCGAGCCCTCAGACCCCACCGCCGCTACGGGGTCAGGGTCAGTTTGTCCTTGGTCCCCTTGTCGACCGCGCCGCCGGTGTAAGACCACTGCAGCAGCTGCCCGTTGACCCACATGTTGGTCTGGTCCGTGTAGTGGGCGCTGTAGGCGTGGCCCGAGGCACCGGTGAGGTTGATCCAGCGGGACCTGTCGAAATCGTCGAGGTTGACGATCATCCGCATCGACGGCACCCAGACCACGTCAAAGCCGCCCGCCGCGTTCCAGCCGCTGGCGTCGACCGCCGCCTCGCCGCCGCTGAGCTGCCACGGGCCGCGATTGAGCAGCCACTTGACCAGGGCGGGGTTGTCACCGCTGCCCAGCGTCTGGTTGCGCAGCTCCATCTTGTGCAGCCGCCCCCAGCTCCAGGTGTCGATGTTCTTGCCCAGTTTGGCGGTCAGTTCGAAGCGCGCGTCCTTCATCGCCTGGGCGAGCAGCTCGTCCCGGTTGTGGGCGGGCTCGCCCTTGGTGGTGGAGGTCCACCAGGGGCTGTCGGCGTTCGGCAGGACCTCGCGGACCACCTCGAACCACCGGTCACCGCCGTCCGGCTGCGCCTGCGACGGATCGCGCTGACCGCACTCGTTGACCAGGTGCTGGCCGCTGCCCAGGTTGTTGGCCTGGCCGGAGTCGTTGACCGGGGTCACCCACAGGCACTGGCCCTTGGGCCGCAGCTCCTTGGGCATCTTGTTGCCGAATGCGAGCTTGAGCGTGTTGCGCCACACCGCGTTGAAGTACGCGGCGGCGGCCGAGTCGGAGCTCTGGCTGAAGTCCCAGCCCTCCAGCAACTGCTGCGCCTGGCGGACGTAGGGGTCGGTGACATTGATCTTCAGCAGGTAGGGCACCAGCAGCTTGGCGATCTCGCTGCTGTTGTCCATCTGCATGGACTGCATGTCGTCCATGGAGATCTTTCCGCCGCCCGTCAGCTTGGACTGGATCAGGTCGTTGATGCGCTGGCTTCGGGTGCCGTACCCCCAGTCGTCGGTGATCTCGTACGGGTAGTCCTTGGCGGCGACCGCCTGGTTGGCGGTGACGATGTAGCCGCGCTTGGGGTCCTCCTCGTACGGCAGCGCGGTGCGCGGCACCCAGCCGGTCCACTGGGCCCGCGAGTCCCAGCCCGGGGCGGGCCAGCGGCCGTCGAAGCCCTTGGCGCGGACCGGGATCTGGCCGGTCGCCTGGTAGCCGATGTGGCCCTTGGTGTCGGCGTAGACCAGGTTCTGCGCGGGCGCGGAGAAGTCCGCGGCGGCCGCCCTGAACTGGTCGAAGTCGGCGGCCTTGTCCACCGCGAAGACCGCGTCCATGGTCTTGCCGGGGGTCAGCGCCGACCAGCGCAGCGCCACCGCGTAACCGCCGCGCCGGTCCGGCGCCGGGTCGGTGACCGGTGCCTCCTGGCCGACATTGGCCATCTCGTCGCTGACGTCGGAGATGACCGGCATCCCGTTGTTGGCGACCCGTACCGTGATGGTGCGGCTGCCGCCGCCCGCGACCTTGATGGTCTCCTGGCGGGTGGTGAACGGCACCTGCTTGCCGTCGAAGAGGTAGCTGTTCCCGGTGACCTTCTCCAGATACAGGTCAGTGGTGTCGGCGCCCATGTTGGTCAGGCCCCAGGCAATGTTCTGGTTGTGCCCGATCACCACCCCCGGCATTCCGGCGAAGGTGTATCCGGTGACGTCGTACGGGCAGGAGGCGCTCACCGTGCGGCAGTGCAGGCCCATCTGGTACCAGACGGACGGCAGTTGGGGCGCCAGGTGCGGATCGTTGGCGAGCAGCGGCTTGCCGGTGGTGGTGTACTTGCCGGACACCACCCAGGCGTTGGAGCCGATGCCGTTGCCGGTCGGTCCGAGCAGCGCGGGCATGTTGTCCACTGTCTTCGCCAGCGCGGAGAGTTGGCCGCTGGCGGAGTTGGTGCCGGGCGCCGAGGCGGTGCTCGTGCCGCCCTGCGGCACGAAGTCCTTGCCGCCGCCCGCGACCGTACCGCCGTCCACGATGGGCTGATTGCGGTCGTAGGGGTAGGCCGGATACAGCTGCTCGATCTGCGCGGTGCTCAACCTGCTGGTCATCAGGGCGCGGTCGATCTCGTCCTGCATGTTGCCGCGCAGGTCCCAGGCCATCGCCTTGAGCCAGGAGACCGAGTCCACCGGAGTCCACGGCTCGGGCTTGTAGCCGTTGCTGAGGTCCAGCGCGGTGTACTCCATCGACAGGGCGGCGCCGTGGTGGCCGGACAGATAGGCGTTGACACCGTCGGTGTACGCCCGCACGTTGGCCTTGGTCTCGGCGGACAGCTGGGTGTCCCACTCCTGCTGGGCGACCTGCCGCATGCCCAGGGTGCGGATGAACGCGTCGTTGTCCACGTCGCTGGAGCCGAACATCTCGGACAGTCGGCCCGCGGTGAAGTGGCGGCGCACGTCCATCTCGTAGAAGCGGTCCTGCGCCTGCACGTATCCCTGCGCGCGGAACAGGTCCGCCGTGGAGTCCGCGTAGATCTGCGGAATGCCCTGCGCGTCCCGGTCCACCCGCACCGGACCCGCCAGCCCCTTGAGTTGGAGCGTGCCGGTGGTCTGCGGGAAGGAGGCGCGGACCGTGCTGACCGTCCAGTACGAGCCGTAGCCGATGCCCGACACCAGGAGCAGTACGACCACGATGACGAGCAATCGTGCGCGGCGGCCCTTCTTCTTCGCGGGAGGGCCGGACGTGTTGGCGGGCATCGCTGTCCTTCGCGGGGCAGGGTGGGACCGAAGTGCTGGCAGCAACCATATGGGCAGCGGGCGCCCGCCAGGCAGGGGGACCCCGGAATGCCAAGACCGGGTAAAATGTTAGAGAGCGAAACGAACTCCCGTTCAGGCAACCCCAGTACGGCCCGCCCCCTCGGATGGAAGGACCGCGCCCTGTCTGTCGAGCACCTCAACGAAGTCCTGCTGGTCTCCGCCCTCGTCCTGCTCGTCGCGGTGGCGGCGGTAAGGGTGTCGTCCCGCAGCGGACTGCCGAGCCTTCTGCTCTACCTCGGCATCGGCGTGGCCATCGGCCAGGACGGCATCGGCGTCCAGTTCAACGACGCCGCTTTGACACAGGTGTTGGGGTACGCGGCCCTTGTGGTGATCCTCGCCGAGGGCGGACTCGGCACCAAGTGGGAGGAGATCAAGCCCGCGGTGCCCGCGGCGGCGGTGCTGTCCACGGCGGGCGTCGCGGTGAGCGTGGCCGTCACGGCCGCCGCCGCGCACTTCCTGGTGGGGCTCGACTGGCGGCAGGCGCTGATCATCGGCGCGGTGGTGTCCTCGACCGATGCGGCGGCGGTCTTCTCCGTACTGCGCAAGGTGCCGCTGCCAGCCCGGCTGAACGGCGTCCTGGAGGCCGAGTCCGGCTTCAACGACGCCCCCGTCGTCATCCTCGTGGTCGCCTTCTCCACCGCGGGACCGGTCGAGCACTGGTACGTACTGCTCGGTGAGATCGCGTTGGAGCTGGCGATCGGCGCCGCGGTCGGCATCACCATAGGCAAGCTCGGCGCCCTCGCGCTCAAGCACGTCGCGCTGCCCGCCTCCGGTCTGTACCCGATAGCCGTGATGGCGCTCGCGGTGCTGGCGTACGCGGGCGGCGCCCTGGCGCACGGCAGCGGCTTCCTCGCGGTCTACCTGGCCGCCCTGGTGCTGGGCAACGCGGCGCTGCCGCACCGGCCCGCCACGCGCGGGTTCGCCGAGGGCGTCGCCTGGCTGGCGCAGATAGGCATGTTCGTGCTGCTCGGTCTGCTGGTCAACCCGCGCGAGCTGAGCCCCGACCTGCTGCCCGCGGTGCTCATCGGGGCGGTGCTGACGCTGGTGGCCAGGCCACTGTCGGTGATCGCCTCGCTGACCCCGTTCCGCACCCACTGGCGCGAGCAGGCGCTGCTGTCCTGGGCGGGACTGCGCGGCGCCGTGCCCATCGTGCTGGCGACCATCCCGATGGTGCACCAAGTCGCCGACAGCCACCGGGTGTTCAACATCGTCTTCGTGCTGGTGATCGTCTTCACCCTGGTGCAGGGCCCCACCCTGCCGTGGGTCGCCGGGCGGCTGCGGCTCGGCACCCCGGGGGCCGCCGCCGACCTGGGCATAGAGTCCGCGCCCCTGGAACGGCTGCGCGGCCATCTGCTGTCGGTCTCCATACCCGAGCGGTCCCGGATGCACGGCGTGGAGGTCTCCGAGCTGCGGCTGCCGCCCGGCGCCGCGGTCACCCTGGTGGTGCGCGAGGACCGCAGCTTCGTCCCGAGCCCGTCCACCGTGCTGCGGCGCGGCGACGAGCTGCTGGTGGTCGCCACCGACCAGGTGCTGGACGCGGCCGAGCGGCGGCTGCGCGCGGTGGGCCGGGGCGGCAAGCTGGCGGGCTGGCTGGAAGGGCGCCCGTCCGCCGCCCGTCACCACCCGTAACGCGGGTCCTTCGGCCCGCAGCGGCAGCCGTAGTGCGGCACCCCCGCCACGGCTGGCGGAACAAGCACCCGAAACCTGCCGTTAACATGGTGATGTTGTAAATCCCCAACTCTGCCTGACGCAGAGCTGGCGCGACCGCACGGCGGCCGCGGTCCCTCTGCCACCCCAACGGTGCGGACCGACGGTATCTACCGGCGCCCTGCGCGAGAGGACAGCTCTCGGCGCATCGCGTGGCAATCCCATCGGTGCGCTACCAGGCGGCAGAAAGGCCCAGGCCGTGGCAACCACGGTCCGCGAACACGACCGCGTGGACACCGGTCCCGAGATCGGCACCGGTACGCCCGCACAGACGAAGACCGAGCCCGCACGCCCCGGATACAAGCAGTTGCTGCGCACGCCGGACGCGTGGACGTTCCTGCTCCCCGGCTTCGCCGCTCGCCAGCCCTTCGCGATGCTGACCATCGGCATCGTGCTGCTGGTGCAGCACACCACCGGCTCCTACGGCAGCGCTGGCGTGGTCTCCGCGGTCACCGGCGTCTCCATGGCGCTGTTCGCCCCGCAGAGCGGCAAGCTGGCCGACCGCTTCGGCCAGGCCGCGGTACTGCTGCCGGGCGTCCTGGTGCACACCGCCGCCATCACCGCGCTGATCACCCTGGCCCTGGCGCACGCGCCCCTGTGGGCGCTGCTGGCCGCCGCGGTGCCCGCGGGCGCCTCGGTCCCGCAGGTCGGGCCGATGGTGCGGTCCCGGTGGGCGGCCAAGCTGAACGGCTCGCCGCTGATGTCGACGGCGGCCGCGTTCGAGTCGGTGACCGACGAGTTCACCTTCGTGGTCGGCCCGGTGCTCGCCACCGCGCTGTGCACCTCGGTGCATCCGGCGGCCGGTCTGGTCGCCGAGGCGGCGCTGACCCTGGTCGGCGGTCTGCTGTTCGCCGCGCAGCGACGCACCGCGCCGGTGCCCAGCCGCGCGGGCGCCGGCGCCGCCGAACGGCACGTCTCCGCGCTGGCCGTGCCCGGTGTGCGGGTGCTGGCGACCGTGTTCTTGGGCATCGGCTCGGTGTTCGGCGGCATGCAGGTCTCCATGACCGCCTTCACCCAGGCGATCGGCCAGCCCGGCATCAATGGCCTGCTGTACGGCACGTTCGCGGCGGGCAACATGTGCGCGGGCATCGTGTGCGGCGCCATCGCCTGGAAGGTCACCCCGCAGCGGCGGCTGCTGCTGGCCTACCCGCTGCTGACGCTGGCCTGCTCGACGCTGTGGGCGGTGCACGCGGTACCGCTGCTGGGCGCGCTGGGCCTGCTGGTGGGGCTGTGCATCGCGCCCTCGCTGATCACCGGCTACACCCTCGTGGAGTCGCTGGTCCCGGCGGCGGCCAGGACCGAGGCGTTCACCTGGCTGACCGGCGCGGTGGCGCTGGGCCAGGCCGCCGCGGCCACGGTGTCCGGCCAGTTGGCCGACCACTTCGGGGCCAGCGCTGGCTTCCTCGTCCCGCTGGGCGGCACGGCGCTGGCGCTCGCCACCCTGCTGACGCTGCGCGGACGGCTGTCCGCCAGCCACCAGAACGGGTGACGGACCGCCCGGACGGGGCATGCGGTGCCGGGTGTGACACGGCTCGCGGTGGACTGAAGCGGCGGAATGCTGCACTATGGAGCGTTGTTAGCACTCATTGAGTGAGAGTGCCAGGAGGAGCAAGTGCCGACCTACCAGTACCAGTGCACCGAGTGCGGCGAGCCACTAGAGGCCGTGCAGAAGTTCAGCGACGAGGCGCTCACCGAGTGCCCGAGCTGCCAGGGCAGGCTGCGCAAGGTGTTCTCCGCGGTCGGTGTCGTCTTCAAGGGCTCCGGCTTCTACCGGACCGACAGCCGCGGCACCTCGTCCAGCAGCAGCCCGGCGAAGTCGTCCTCGAACGGCTCGGAGGCCAAGTCCTCCGGCGGCTCGGAGTCGAAGTCGTCCACCAGCACGGCGACCGCCTCCAGCACCCCGGCCGCCTGACCCGACGGGGCCGCACACCTTACGTCTCGCGTACGGACCCCACCGAAGCACTCCGGTGGGGTCCTCGCCATGCCCGGCCGGGCTAGGGTGACGGCATGACGCAGACCAGTAGCGCCCAGGCGGAGATAGGTGTCATCGGAGGGTCAGGTTTCTATGCCTTCCTCGACGATGTGACGGAAGTCACCGTCGATACACCCTACGGTCCGCCGAGCGACTCGGTGTTCCTCGGCGAGGTGGCCGGGCGCAAGGTCGCCTTCCTGCCCCGCCACGGCCGCAAGCACCATCTTCCGCCGCACCGCATCAACTACCGCGCCAATCTGTGGGCGTTGCGCTCGCTGGGCGTCGCCCAGGTTCTGGGCCCCTGCGCGGTGGGCGGCCTGCGCGAGGAGTACGGCCCCGGCACCCTGCTCGTCCCCGACCAGTTGGTGGACCGTACGAAGTCGCGCGTCCAGACGTACTACGACGGCGAGGCGCTGCCCGACGGCCGGGTGCCGGGCGTGGTGCATGTGGCGTTCGCCGACCCGTACTGCCCGGTGGGGCGGCGCGCGGCGGTGCGCACCGCGCGGGCCGGTGGCTGGGAGGCGGTGGACGGCGGCACGCTGGTGGTGATCGAGGGGCCGCGGTTCTCCACCCGCGCCGAATCGCTGTGGCACGCGGCACAGGGCTGGGCGGTGGTCGGCATGACCGGGCACCCGGAGGCGGTCCTCGCGCGCGAACTGGGCCTGTGCTACACGTCGTTGACCCTCGTGACGGACCTGGACGCGGGCGCCGAGCACGGCGACGGCGTCTCCCAGGAAGAGGTCTTCAAGGTCTTCGCGGCCAATGTCGCCCGGCTGCGGAACGTACTGTTCGATGTGGTCGGCGAGTTGCCGCGGAACGACGAGCGCGACTGTCTGTGCGCGCACGCGTTGGACGGTCTGGACACCGGCCTCGAACTGCCGTAGTGCGCCCGCCGGTTGGGGAGGGCGATTGGGGAACGATGTGGTGAGCGAGCAGCAGCAGGAGCCCAAGCCCGGTCTGTTGGGCGGTTTCAAGGAATTCCTGACCCGCGGCAACGTGGTCGACCTGGCCGTCGCCGTAGTCATCGGGGCCGCGTTCACCGGGGTGGTCAACTCCGTGGTGAACGGCGTGATCAACCCGGTGGTCGGCGCGTTCGGCACCAAGGACCTGGCCAGTTACAAGGCGTGCCTGAAGGGTCCGTGCGGCTATGACTCCGCCGGGCACGTCACGCACGGCGTGGCGGTCCTTTGGGGCTCGGTGCTGGGCGCGGTGCTCAACTTCCTGATCACCGGCGCCGTCGTGTACTTCCTGATGGTGGTGCCGATGGGCCGCTACCTGGCCCGGCGGGCGGCCAGGCGCGCCAAGCAGGAGGAGGAGCACGCCGAGGTCGAGGCGACCGAGGTGCAGCTGCTGCGGGAGATCCGCGACGCGCTGGTGGCGCGCTCCTCGTAGCGGGTCACAGGTGGTGCGGAGGCTTCTCGTCCAGGAACCGGGCGAGATCCGCCGCACCGCCACTGGGCCGCTCGCCCCAGCCGTCGTCCGAGTCATCCGCCGAGGGACGGTCGAACGGGTCGTCGAAGACCAGCCCGGGTGCCGTCTGCGGGTGCTCGGGGGCGTTGTCGGTGCTCATGGGGTCAAGGGTACGGTCGGCTCGGGTCATGCCGCTTCGTGGTCGAAGCCGCGGTCCCGGGCCATCCGCTTCAGCTCGACGAGGGCGTGCTTCTCGATCTGCCGGATGCGCTCACGGGTCAGCCCGTGCTGCTTGCCGACCTCGGTCAGCGTGCGCTCCTTGCCGTCGTCCATGCCGTAGCGGGCGCGGATGATGGAGGCGGTGCGGCCGTCGAGACGGCCGATCAGGTCCTCGAGCTCCTCACGGCGCAGCATGACCAGGACCGAGTCCTCCGGCGAGGTGGCCGAGGTGTCCTCCACCAGGTCGCCGAACTGGGTCTCGCCCTCGTCGTCCACGGACATGTTCAAGCTCACCGGGTCGCGGGCCCAGTCGAGCACATCGGCTATCCGCTCGGGCGAGGCGCCCAGCTCCGCGGCGATCTCGGCGGGCTCCGGGTCGCGCCCGTGCTCACGGTTGAACTCCCGCTGCACCCTGCGTATCCGGCCCAGCTCCTCCACCAGGTGGACGGGCAGCCGGATGGTGCGCGACTGATCGGCGATCGAGCGGGTGATGGCCTGCCGGATCCACCAGGTCGCGTACGTCGAGAACTTGAAGCCCTTGGCGTAGTCGAACTTCTCAACCGCCCGGACCAGACCGGCGTTGCCCTCCTGGATCAGGTCGAGCAGCGGCAGTCCGCTGCGCGGATAGCGACGGGCGACCGCGACGACCAGACGCAGGTTGGAGCGAATGAAGATGTCCTTGGCGCGCGCCCCGGCCTTCACGAGTGCGCGCAGTTCCTCCTCGCTCGCCCCCGCGGCGGTCTCCCCCTCGTCGAGCAGGTGCTCGGCGAAGACCCCGGCCTCGATGACCCTGGAAAGTTCGACCTCCTGCGCCGCGTCGAGGAGCGGGGTCCGCGCGATCTCGTCGAGGTACATGCCGACCAGATCGCGGTCAGCCGCCTCGCCGCCAGAGGCGCGAACACTGCTGGGCCCATCGGTGCGACGGGCGACGGCACGGGTTGCCATGCGTGCTCCCTTTGCGTGGTTCGGTCGCGTAATCAGTGATCTCGTGTCTCGTGCTCTTGGGTCAGGCGGGCGGACACACCTTTCGGGTGCCCACTCAGTCGGAAACAACGACTGGAATCCGGACAGAATTCCCAGGCAGCTCGCTCATTTTGCTGATCTTGCAGTATCCTGCGGGATTTCCCCGGGCGGACGGAGGAGCGTCGCCGTGGCGCATCACGCGGAAGCGCAGATCAGGCCGGGCACGCGGGCAGATCTGGAGCAGCTCACCGCCATCTACAACCACTACGTCCTTCAGACGCACGTCACCTTCGACACGGTTGCCTTCACGCCTCAACAGCGGCGGCCGTGGCTGGCCGCCTACGCCGACCGCGGGCCGCACCGCCTGTTCGTCGCCGAGGCGGCCGGGCGACTGCTCGGCTACGCGACGAGCGGCCGGTTCCGCGCCAAGCCCGCCTACCGCACCTCGGTGGAGACGGCGGTCTACTGCGCGGCGGACGCGGCCGGTCGCGGCACGGGCACGCTGCTGTACCAGACCCTCTTCGCGGCGCTGGCCGACCAGGGGCTGCACCGCGCCTACGCCGCCATCGCCCTGCCCAACGAGGCGTCGGTACGGCTGCACACCCGGTTCGGCTTCCGCGAGTGCGGCCGGTACGCGGAGTGCGGCCACAAGTTCGGCCGCTACTGGGACGTGGCCCACTTCGAGAAGCCGCTCTGATCCGTCAGCCCGCCAAGCCGGGCCCTGGGGGCTCACCCCCACAAGACCCGGCGGCCCGGGGGCCTTGGGGCCTGCCCCCAGAAGAAGACTCCGCCGCGACGGCGAGCGACCCCCACGGCGGACCCCCGGCGGCACCGAACCCACCGCAACCCGGCAAACGCCACAGGCGGCGGTGGCCCGCTACCGCCGCCAGGGCAGGTCCGCACCCCCACGAGGCGCGAGCCCCTCCGCCACGATCCGCATGATCTCCCCGAGCTGCCGCACCTGCTCCTGCGTGAGCCGGTCGAACAGCGCGCCCCGCACCGCCTCCACATGGCCGGGCGCGGCCGCCACCAGCGCCGCGAACCCCTCGTCGGTCAGCACCGCCATCTGGCCGCGCCGGTCGGTGGGGCAGTCCTCGCGCCGTACCCAGCCGTTCTGCTCAAGGCGGGCCACCGCGTGCGACAGCCGACTACGGGTGATCTTCGAGCGCTCCGCGAGATCGGTCATCCGCATCCGGCGCTCCGGCGATTCGGAGAGCCAGACCAGCAGCGCGTAATAGGTGTGCGGCATTCCGGCGTCACGCTGCAACTGACGGTCGATGTGATCGGAGAGCAACTGGCTCGCCGCCAGATAGGCACGCCAGGTCTTCTGCTGTCCGTCATCCAACCAACGGGGTTCCGTCGTCGCCATACCTCCAGCCTACGACTGCTTGAACATTCAACGACGAATGCCCCGCCTCCTTACGAGAAGGAAGCGGGGCACCGTCCGCGCCTCAGGGCGCGCGACCGTCAGTGCGCGACGACCGGAACCGGAAGGTCCGCGATCTCGTCCGCACCGTCACCGGAGGCGGCCGAAGTCCCGCCCTGGTGGCCGGTGTTGATGGCGACGAACGCGATCACCGCGGCGACCGCCAGGATCCCGACCGCCCACCAGATCGCGGTGGCGTACCCGTGCACCATGGCCTGCAGTTGGAGCAGCTTCGCGGCCTGCGGCGAGCGGACCCGCGCCAGGTGCGCGGTGGCGTACGAGGTGGTGGCGCTGGCCGCGATGGTGTTCAGCAGCGCGGTACCGATGGAACCGCCCACCTGCTGCGAGGTGTTGACCATCGCGGAGGCGACACCGGCGTCGCGCGGCTGCACACCGTGCGTGGCCAGGCTCATCGCGGGCATGAACGCGGTGCCCATGCCCAGACCCAGCAGGACCAGGGCGGGCAGGATCAGCGCCGGGTAGGAGCTGTCGACCTTGATCTGGGTCAGGATCAGCATGCCGATGGCGGCGACCACGAAGCCCGGACCCATCAGCAGCCGCGGCCGCACCCGGGTCATCAGCCGGGCGCCGATCTGCGTCGAGCCGGTGATCATGCCGACGACCATCGGCAGGAACGCCACACCGCTGACCACCGGGGTGTAGCCCTTGACGACCTGCATGTAGTAGGTCAGGAACAGGAACAGCCCGAACATGCCGATCACGGCGAGGCCCAGCGAGGCGAACACACCACCGCGGTTCCGCTCGGTGACCACGCGCAGCGGCAGCAGCGGAGCGGCGACCCGGGACTCCACCGCCACGAACGCGAGCAGCAGCACGCCCGCCGCGATGAACAGGCCGACGGTGAGCCCGGCGCCCCAGCCGTCGGACTCGGCGCGGGTGAAGCCGTAGACCAGGGAGACCAGGCCGAGGGTGGCCAGCAGCACGCCGGGGATGTCCAGGCGGTTCCGGTTGCGGGTGCCCGCGGGCTCGTGGATCACGGTGATCGCACCGGCCGCGGCGACCACGGCGAAGCCGATGTTGACGAACAGCGCCCAGCGCCAGTTGAGGTACTCGGTCAGCACGCCACCGAGCATCAGGCCGATGGCCGCCCCACCACCCGCGATGGCGCCGTAGATGCCGAACGCCTTGGCGCGCTCCTTGGCCTCGGTGAACATCACCGACAGCAGCGACAGCGCGGCGGGTGCCAGCAGCGCGCCGAACACACCCTGCAACGCGCGGGCGCCGAGCAGCATGCCGGTGTTGACCGCGGCGCCGCCGAGCGCGGAGGCGCCCGCGAAGCCGAGCAGACCGATGATGAACGCGCGCTTGCGGCCCGCGAGGTCGGCTATTCGGCCGCCGAACAGCAGCAGTCCACCGAACGCCAGGGTGTAGGCGGTGATCACCCACTGCCGGTTGCCGTCGGAGATGTGCAGGTCGTGCTGGGCGGACGGCAGCGCGATGTTAACGATGGTCGCGTCCAGCACGACCATCAACTGGGCGATGGCGATGAATACGAGCGCTTTCCAGCGCCTCGGGTCGAGCGGGGGTGCGCCAGCAGGCATGGGTGGGACCACCTAGGGATGCGGAGAAGGTAAGAAGTCGTGAAAAGGGAGGAAGGCTGATGCTATGCGGATGTTTCGGAGAACGCTCAGGATTTTTGCCGCAGGTCCTCGAACGTCACCGCGCTTCCCGGGAGTTGGGACCGTGCGGGGGCCCGTAGTCCGTCGAGGAAGAGTTGTAGATGGCGATGGGCGAATCGGTCGGTGTTGAAGCAGGCCGTGCCGGGCAGCGGCCGGGTGAGTTGGGACAGCGCCACCATCAGGTCGCCCGAGGCGACATCGGTGCGGAGCTGTCCGGATCGGTGGGCACTGTCGATCAGGGCCTGCACGGCCACCGTCAAGTGATCACCTGCGACGACGAGTTCGGGGTCATCCTCTTCGAACGCGCCGGACAGCAGCGTACACAACGCGCCGATGCGCTCGTCGGCCGCTTCGTGCATGAACCGGCGCAGCGCCTCGAACGCGTCCGGCTCCTCGGCGAGCGTGGCCTCGGCCCGTTGCGCGACGCGGTCCATGACCGACAGCGTCACCGTACGGATCAGCTGCCCGCGGTCGGCGAAGTGACGGTAGAGCGTGGCGTTGCCGACCCCGGCCCGCCGGGCGATCTCGTCCAGCGGGAGGTCGGGACCGTGCTCCACGAACGCCTCACGGGCAGCGGTGACGATGCGTTCCCGGTTGCGGGACGCGTCCGCCCGCAGTCGGGGCCGCTGCTGCTCGATGGCGACACTGCCCACGATGGCGCTCCTTTCCGTCGCATAGCAGGTTTACGGGCCACAGCCCGCAGAAGGGACATGGTTGGATTTCGGCCAACCATGGAGGTAAACGGGGAGAACTCCCCCGGATATTTCGGGGGTTCGTGTGACCTGCACCACGTTTGAGCTACGCGACGACACCAAGCGCCCGTCGCCGCCGCAGTGACGCGGCGTACGAGACCAGCAGCCCGCCCGCCGCCCAGGCGGCCAGCACCCACCAGGCCCGCGCGGTGGCGGCGCCGTGGAAGTAGACGTGGTTGCGCACCAGCGTGGTGGCCGCCCCCGTCGGCAGCGCCTGGCCGATCGCGCTCCAGAACGGCGGCAGCCTTGAGTCGGCTCAGTCGTCCGGAACGGCGCTGTTGGCCACGGCGAGCTGGTGCGCCCGGCGGCGCCTGATGACCGCGGTACCCGCGAGCGCGCTCGCGGTGAAGGCGAGCAGCACCGCCCGGGGCCGGTCGAGCACATGGCCGGTGACCTCGTCCAGCGAGTAGCGGCCCGGCCCCGCCACCGCGAGCCCCGCCGCCGAGTAGCCGAGGAACAGCGGATACTCAAAGCCGCCCGACTGCGCGAAGAACCCGGCCGGATAGTGCACCGCGACCGCGCCCGACATCGCCCCGGCCGCCACCGCTCCCGCAACGGGCGTGGCGAGCCCCAACGCCAGCAGCAGCCCGCCGCCCGACTCACCGAGCCCGGCGGCCAGCGCGCTCGGCCTGCCGGGCTTGAAACCCATCTGCTCCATGGCCGAGGCGGTGGCCTTCAGGCCGTGGCCGCCGAACCAGCCGAACAACTTCTGCGCGCCGTGTGCGAACAGCACCCCGCCGACACCCAGCCGCAGCGCGAGCAGTCCTAGGTCCTTGCGGTGCGTCAGGGACATGACGGGTCCTTAAGATCGCGCGGTTGACGGACGGGCGGAGGAACCGGGTTGGCGGCGGGCGGCGGAACCAGGGCCTCCAGCTTCGCCGGGGCCGCGCGGGCCCGCCGCTCCTGCTAGGCCGACCAGGGGAGCTACCGCCCGGTAACGAGATCGCGGAAACGGGCGACAGCGCCGCGCCCCTACCGCTAGAAGGGGTGGAGCACGGCCCACTTCGACGACTCGACACCTGAAAACGTGATCTGGAGTGACGCCCGATGACCCAGCCCCGTCCGTCCCTGCGCATCGCCAACTGCTCCGGCTTCTACGGCGACCGGCCCTCCGCCGCCCGGGAAATGGTCGAGGGCGGGCCCATCGACGTACTGACCGGCGACTACCTCGCGGAACTCACCATGCTCATCCTGTGGAAGGCCAGGCAGCGAGATCCACACGGCGGCTACGCGGTGTCGTTCCTCGCCCAGATGCGCGAGGTGCTCGGCAGCTGCCTGGAGCGCGGCATCAAGGTCGTCGTCAACGCGGGCGGCCTCAACCCGGCGGGCCTGGCGGCCAAGCTCGGCGAGCTGGCCGCCCTCGCCGGGCTGGCCCCGAAGATCGCCCATCTGGAGGGCGACGACCTGCTCCCGCGGCTTGCCCAACTCCAGGCCGCTGGCGAGGAGTTCGCGCACATGGCGACCGGTCAGCCGCTCGCCGACGCCGAGGTGCGGCCGGTGACCGCCAACGCCTACCTGGGTGCCTGGGGCATCACCGAGGCGCTGCGCGCCGGGGCCGACGTGGTCATCTGCGGGCGGGTCACCGACGCCTCGCTGGTCGTCGGGCCCGCCGCCTGGGCCTTCTACTGGGCGCCGGACGACTGGGACCGGCTCGCGGGCGCCGTCACCGCGGGCCACATCATCGAGTGCGGCGCCCAGGCCACCGGCGGCAACTACGCCTTCTTCACCGAACTAGACCGCCCGGTCCACCCCGGCTTCCCGATCGCCGAGATGTACCCGGACGGCTCGTGCGTCATCACCAAGCACCCGGGCACCGGTGGGGCGGTCACCGTCGACACCGTCACCGCGCAACTGCTGTACGAGACAGACCGGCCCAGCTACGCCAACCCCGACGTCATCGCGCGCTTCGACACCGCCAGGCTGGCCCAGGAAGGCCCGGACCGGGTGCGGGTGGACGGTGTCAGGGGCGAGCCCGCGCCAAACACGCTCAAGGTCTGCCTCAACTACCAGGGCGGCTACCGCAACACGGCAACCTTCGTCCTCACCGGTCTTGACCTCGACGCGAAGGCCCGGTTCGCCGAGGACGCACTCCTCGACGCGGTGGGCGGCCGGGACGCCTTCGCCGAACTCGACATCCGACTGGACGGCCCGTATACATCCAACGGCACCGCACGGCTGGTGGTGACCGCCAAGGACCCCGACCAGCGCAAGGTCGGCCGCGGCCTGTTCACCGCCATCGCGGGCACCGGGCTGTCCAGCTATCCCGGCTGCTATCTGGAGCAGGCCTCACCGCACGCCTCCGAGTACGGCATCTACTGGCCCGCACTGGTCTCCAGCGACGCGGTACACCCCGAGGTGGTGCTGGCCGAGGGCACACGTATACCCGTGCCGCGCCCTCCCGTACGCGGCTACGCGGCAGAGCAGGATGTCCCGGCGGATCCGGCGCCCCCGGTGCCCGGGCCGTACGTCAGCGTTCCGCTCGGTACGGTCGCCGGGGCGCGCTCGGGTGACAAGGGCGGTGACGCCAATGTGGGGCTCTGGGTCCGCGATGACCTGGCGTACGGCTGGCTGCGCGGCCACCTGGACGTGGAGCGGCTGCGGCAGATGTTGCCCGAGGCGGCCGGGCTGGCCATCAGCCGCTACGAACTGCCGAACCTGAGGGCGGTGAACTTCGTCATCCACGGCCTGCTCGGCGACGGCGTGGCCGCCGCCACCCGCCCCGACCCACAGGCCAAGAGCCTCGGCGAACAGCTGCGGGCCTGCCCCGTGGACATCCCGCGGGCACTACTGGAGCCGCGTATATAACCCGCCCTTGGCGCCGTACTGACCAGCCCTTGACCAAGATCGACGAACTGGCTGTGGGACTGCCCACATTGCCCGGGGCCGGGCGCTTGGCACACACCCGCGCTGCGTAATCTGGGGCCGCGTCGCCTGCATCGGGCTGGCGAGAGCACGGAGGGAACCGACCCGTGGACAACACCATCCTGCACAAGGCCATATTTCTGCTGCGCGACTGCCACGAGCCCGAGCAGCAGGTCGTCGAGGGCCTGAAGAACTACTTCCCCGAGCTGTCGCTCAGCGAGCGCGAGCGCTACGCCAGCGAGGCATGGGACATGGTGCACGGCAAGCACTCCGCGATCTGATCGCCGTCCCGCTTGACCGGTGGCCGGACCCTCCGGGGTCCGGCCACCGGTTTTTCGTGCGCCGACGCTGCCCGCACCACCGCCTCAGCAGGCGGACCGCGGCCAACCCCAGAAAGATGGGGGGTGACCGCCGTGGAGGGGGCAGACGAGCAGTACGAAGGGCTCGCCCCCCGCGCGGCGACGGGCCCGAAGCGAAGGCGAGAAGGGACGGACACCGTGGCACGACCCAAGATCCTCGTAGTGGGCGCCGGATTCGCCGGAGTCGCTTGTGTACGCCGCCTGGAGCGCAGGCTCGCCCCGGCAGAGGCGGACATCGCCCTGGTCACCCCGAACTCCTACCAGCTCTATCTGCCGCTGCTGCCGCAGGTCGCCGCGGGAATACTGACCCCGCAGTCCGTGGCCCTCTCGCTGCGCCGTAGCACCAAGCACCGGACCAAGATCATCCCGGGTGGCGCCATCGGGGTGGACACCAGGTCCAAGATCTGCGTCATCCGCCTGATCACCGGCGAGATCGTCAACGAGCGGTACGACTACATCGTGGTGGCCCCCGGCAGCGTCACCCGCACCTTCGACATCCCCGGACTGACCGAGCACGGGCGCGGTATGAAGACGCTCGCCGAGGCCGCGTACATGCGCGACCACGTGATCACCCAGCTCGACCTGGCCGACGCCAGCCACGACGAGCAGGAGCGGGCCTCCCGGCTGCAGTTCGTGGTGGTCGGCGGCGGCTACGCGGGCACCGAGACCGCGGCCTGCCTGCAACGGCTGACCACGAACGCGATCAAGCGCTATCCGCGGCTCGACCCCCGGCTCATCAAGTGGCACCTCATCGACATCGCGCCCAAGCTGATGCCCGAGCTCGGTGACAAACTGGGCCGCAGCGCACTGGAGTTGCTGCGTCGGCGCGGCATCGAGGTGTCGCTCGGGGTGTCGATCGCAGAGGCGGGCTCCGACAAGGTGACGTTCACCGATGGCCGGGTGCTGCCCTGCCGCACCCTGATCTGGACCGCGGGCGTCGTCGCCAACCCGCTGGTCGCCACGCTCGGCGCGGAGACGGTGCGCGGGCGGCTGGCGGTGACCGCCGAGATGACCCTGCCGGGGTTCGACGGAGTCTTCGCGCTCGGCGACGCGGCCGCGGTGCCCGACCTCGCCAAGGGCGACGGCGCGGTGTGCCCGCCCACCGCCCAGCACGCGCTGCGGCAGGGCAGGAAGGTGGCCGAGAACGTCATCGCGAGCCTGCGCGGCCAGCCCCTCCAGCCCTATGTGCACAAGGACCTGGGCCTGGTGGTCGACCTCGGCGGCAAGGACGCGGTCTCCAAGCCGCTCGGTGTCGAACTGCACGGCCTTCCGGCGCAGGCGGTGGCCCGCGGCTACCACTGGTCGGCGCTGCGCACCAATGTCGCCAAGGTCCGGGTGCTGACCAACTGGATGATCAACGCCTTCGCGGGCGATGACTTCGTGCGGATCGGTTTCCTGTCCCAAAAGCCCGCCAAACTGCAGGACTTCGAGTACAGGGACGTGTACCTGAGCCCTGAACAGGTGCGCGAGCACACCGCATCTGTCATCGCCCGCGACAGCTGAACACCTTCGACGTCTGAACCCCTCAGCGGTCAGCCAACCCGCGCCAACTGCCACTGCTGGTTGGCCCCGCCGTTGGACGGCCACTCGATCACCGACGCGCCGTCGGCGGTCGACTGGCCCTCGACGTCGGCGAGCATCCCGGTGGCGCGGTTCTCCAGGGTGACGTAGCCGTCGCCGGACGGAACGATCCGCCACTGCCCCGCGGCGCCCAACCGCCCACCGCGGATGTCGAGTCGGGTACCGGAGACCGGGTTGCCGCCCGGCGCCTCCAGCGCCTTGCCGCTTTGCACGCCGACCACCTCGTAGTAGCCGCCACCGGCGGGCCGCACCGTCCACCGCTGGTTGGCCCCGCCGTTGCCGCTCCACTGGTCGACGGCCGAGCCGTCGGCGGTGGCCTGGCCGACCACGTCGAGCGTCTTGCCGCTGTTGCGGTTGACCAGCCGGTAGGTGCCCGCGTACGGCCGCGTACGTCCTGGCGTCACACTGAGGTTGTCGAACTGCGCCTGGACGTACCCGGTCGTCCCGATCCCCGCCTGCCCGGCGCCGTACGAGGTGTCGTCGACCGTGCCGAGCGGGTGTCCGTCGATGGACGCGGTGATGGTCGCACCGTCGAAACCGAGCGCCAGCCGGTGCCAGCCGTCGCCCGCGGCCTGGGCGTCGGTGCCGTGGGCCAGCACCGTCACCTGGTGTGCGGTGTTGTTCCGCTCGACGGCCCAGGCGCCGCTGTGCGACAGCGACAGGTCGTAGGAGTCGATTCCGGCCGGGGAGAAGCCGCTTTGGGTGCCCACCCGTCCCAGCAGCCGTACCGCGCCGTCCTGGGTGAGCCGGGTGTCCACCGCGACCGTGTAGTCGGTCCAGCCGAGGTCGCCCAGCGTGGCGTACGGGTCTGACGGGTTGTCCCAGTTGATGGGCGCGGTCGGTGCCATCTGCTGGACGCACGTGCCGGACCGTCCGCCACCGCAGCGCACCGCCTCGAAGCTGCCCTGCTGCGCGGCGAGCAGGTGTGCCTCACCGCCGACTCCCGGGTGCTCGAAGTCGTCGCGGTACGGCAACGGCAGCGGGGAGCGAGCCGCGGAGCGCGCGGTTCCGGCGCCCTGCCCGGTGGTGGTGGTGACCGAGTAGACCCGACCCGGTTGGAGGGCGAGCGTGTACACACCGTTCACCGGGGTGATGTCCGGCTGCCGCACCATGTAGTCACGCTGGTCGGCCGAGCCGAAGTCACTGGACCACACGTGCAGCGCACCGACGGTCAGCCCGCCGGTCACCTTCAGCGTCATCGTCTGGGCCGCGGTCGCGTCCAGCGTCTCCACGACCGTGCTCCACGCGCCGGAGTCCGGCGAACGCAGCGTCACATACGAGCCGTTGGCGCGGTTGCCGCCCAAGTAACCGCTGGCGGAGTCGAGGTAGTGCCAGCCGGGCCGGGTGAACTGGGTGGTGTGTGCCGTCGCCCAGGTGCTCTTGCCGACGCTGTACGCACCCGACCACGGCTGGTTGGCGGTGACCAACCCCATGGTGTTGTAAGGGAGGTTGGGATATACGGCGGCCACTACGGCCCAGTTGATATACGCCGTCAGCTTGGCGTCGATATATCCGCGGTTGACCGCCCTGGCCAGCGCGGCGCCACCGGTGTTGTAGTCCTCGGAGCCGTTCTCGCTCGCCCACAGTTGCTTGCCGGTGGCGAGGGCGTCGGAGGTGGTGGAGCACTGGGTCATCGCGGACATATAGCTGCACGGATAGTGCGTGCCGATGATGTCGACCGCCTTGTCGAAGGCGGAGTCACCGCGCATCGCGGTGGCCACGTCCCACCCGGAGTCGGCGCCCACCACCTGGGTGTGCCGGTAGCCGCTGGCGGCGAGGGCGGAGTGCAGCTTCTCGTACCAGGCGGCGTTGTAACCGCGCTCGTTCCAGCCGCCGAGGTAGTCGATCGTGAGCCCGTGCTGCCTGGCGCAGCCGAGCCAGGCGACGAGGTAGTCGATGGTGTCCTGGGACCAGAAGTCGCCGCCGCCGATCCACCCCGGCGCGCCCCAGGCTAACCCGTACAGCCTGATCCCCGGGTTGCGGGCCTTGGCCTGCTCCATCAGCCACCACTCGTAGCCGGTACCGCAGTTGACGGCACCGCGCGCGTGCTCATGGCTGGCCTCGGCGCCGTCGGTGGAGTTGGTGTCGCCGCCGATCTCCACCTTGAGTATCTGCAGCGCGGCTCCGTAGCCGGGCTTGAACAGGTAGTCGAGTATCTGTCCGCGCTGTTTCGCCGGATAGTCGGTCAGCAGCCGGGTGTTGCCCCCGCCCCCGCTGATCGCCCCGACCCCGTCGAACGTACGTCCCGCGCCGCGCCCGTCCACGGTCACCGCGGTGACCGTCTGCGCCCTGCCTGCCGCCGCCGAGGACTGCCCCCCGACGAGCACCCCGATGACCAGCGCAAACGCCCCGAGGGCGGCGATCCTGGCGGGAGCTCTCCCGCGAAACCGGTGGGTCCACATGCTGCCGTACGCCTCCAACTCATGGTTGGTCTTGGGCAGTTACGTTTGGAGCACACTGAAGAATCAGACTCAACCAACCAGAAAGCGACGTCAACCCCCTCGACCACTCAGCGTGCCCCCACCATTCCTGAGCCGCCCCCACGGGCGGGGCCGGCCCCCCGCCTCCCGCCTCCCGCCCCCATTCGCCTCCACGCCTCCATAGGCCTTGCGGAAAATACGGAGCCGCAGGTCAGAGGCTCTTCCGGAGCCAGTCCGGGAACGCTCCTCGTCAGGTGCCGCCGCCTTCGGGTCACACCGAGCGAATGATCCGGCCGCTCACCTCACCGGGCACGATGCGGATCCACATCTCGCGTCGCCCTCCCGCCCAGGGACGGGCTCCTGGGCGCTCCGCCAAGGCGCGCACCGTGTCGGGATCGGTGATGTGGTCGGCCGTGCCGGTCACCAGGACGCTCCAGCCGTTCCTCAACTGCTCGTCGATGTGGTCGGCTTCGAAGGCCAGTTGGTCTCCGGCAGCCACTGCGGCCGCACCTTCAGGGTCCGTGCGGTAGACGATGGTGTGGGCGTCGACCAGGAAGTTGACCGGGAGCACCATGGGACCGGTACCGGACGAGAGTCCCAGGCGGCCGATGCCGTGCGTGCCCAGCCGCTCCCAGCACTCGCGTGTTGACAGCCGCATGAGCACTGCACGAGCCGCCGCCGTTGGCTGACCGGGCGGTGTGTCGCGGCGGCCCGCCACCAGTTCCTCGTAGGACATCTCCAAAGCGGCGGCCAGCCGCATGAGGGCGGCGGGGTCGAAGTCACCGCTGGCCTTCTCCAGCTGGCGCAGGTAGGCGACGGACATGCCGGCTTGGGCGGCCAGTTCCTCCACTGTCATCCCAAGCTGACGGCGCCGCAGGGAGGCGCGGATGGCCATTGTGTCGTCGCCTGGGTCCTGTGGTGGCGTTCCTCCGTCGTGCACGCCCGTTCCTCCGTATGTTCACCGGTTGGTCGGCGGGCGCCGCCGCCCGACCGCTCCCTCTCCAGAGGATCAGAGGCATCGGCATCCCGCCAGCGCTGACCGCCTGCGCCGGGCCTGCGGTGGCGGATCCGGGCGGCCGATTCCATCCTGTGTAGGGCGACGATCAGCAGCACAGGTCACAGGTGGTCCAGACGGGGACGCCCCTGATGTTCGCGGTCCACTCGGGGTGTGGAGACCGGAGCGGAGGAAGTAAACGGCGATGTCAGAGCAGGAACCAGCCAGCACCGCGCCCCGGTCCGGTGGGGCGGAGCGCAGTGACTTCGGGCGCCGGGTGGCCGCGCGGCGTCAGGAGCTCGGGCTGACGCGGGACGAGGTGGCCGCTCGGGCCGGTGCGGCGGCGGGCTACATCAGGTACGTCGAGGAGAATCCCGCCCTGCCCGATATCGCGTTGTTGCTGCGGATCGCCGGGGCGTTGGACACCACGGTGACGGAGCTGTGCGGTGGCAACGCCGACCTGCCGCCGGGGCTGGGGGAGGCCGCTTACCGGCCCGAGCTGGTGGCGTTGGACGAGGCGCAGTGCCGTGCCCGGCTGGCCACCCATGGCGTGGGGCGGGTCTCGGTGACGACCGAGGCGGGTCCGGCCATCATCCCGGTGAACTACTCCGTCATCGATGACGCGGTGGTGTTCAGAACAGCGCCGGGCACCGCGCCCGCGTCAGCATCCGGAACCAGGGTCGCCTTCGAGGTGGACCACATCGAGGAGGCGCTGAGCCAGGGCTGGAGTGTGCTGGTGGTCGGACCCGCCCAGCAGGTCACCGACCCCGACACCATCGAGCGACTGGTCGCCGAGGCGCGTAGCAAGCCCTGGGCGGGCGGCGATCGCGAGCTGTGGATCCGCATCGAACCGGAACACATCACGGGTCGTCTGATCCGGGTGCGCTGATGGCATCGAAGCGCGCACCTGACGCGCCTGGCCGACGGCCGGGCATGTCCGACTGGGCGTGGGAGTACGAGGGATACGACCCGGCCCAGGAGCGGTTGCGGGAGGCACTGTGCACCCTGGGCAACGGCTACTTCGCCACCCGTGGCGCCGCCAGCGAGTGCCCGGCGGGACCGGCACACTACCCCGGTACGTATGCTGCGGGTTGCTACAACCGCTTGGTCTCGGCCATCGGCGGACGACAGGTCGAGAACGAGGACCTGGTGAACCTCCCCAACTGGCTGCCCCTACGGTTCCGGATCCGCACCCCGGGCGCCGGGTGGTTTCTCGTCGACGGAGTGTGTCTGCGGGAGTACCGGCAGAGCCTGGACCTGCGCGGTGGCGTGCTCACCAGGCACATGCTGTTCGTGGACGAGCAGGACCGTCGCCTGGCCGTCGACCAGCACCGCCTGGTCCACATGGCGGACCCCCACCTGGCCGCCCTCCGTACCCGTTTCACCGCGCAGAACTGGTCGGGCGAACTCGACGTTGAGTCCGCGCTCGACGCAGACGTCGCGAACACGGGCGTCACCCGCTACCGCAACCTCGAAGGACACCACCTGACCGACTGGCGCACCGGCGCCGTCGACCCGGACGTGGCGTGGTTGCACTGCCGTACGTCCGCCTCCGACGTGGCGATCGCCATGGCCGCACGCACCCGCGCCACGACGGACGCCCGACCACACACCGAGCCGCGGGCCCGGAGCGTCGCGCAGTTCCTGACCGTGCCGGTCAAGCGCGGCAGGACCGTGTACGTCGACAAGACCGTCGCCCTGCACACCTCACGCGACACGGCGATCAGCGACCCGCTGCACGCCGTGCTGGACCGGGTCGGTGCCGCACCGCCGTTCCCGGAACTGCTCGCGACACACCGCACGGCATGGGAGCACCTCTGGCAGCGGGCAGAGCTGCGGGTACCGGGGCAGGCCGGGCGGATCCTGCGCCTTCACCTGTTCCACGTGCTGCAGACGCTTTCCCCGCACACCGCCGAACTCGACGTCGGAGTGCCCGCTCGGGGACTGCACGGTGAGGCGTACCGCGGGCACGTCTTCTGGGACGAGTTGTTCGTCCTGCCCTATCTCAACCTGCACTTCCCCGAAGTCTCCCGAGCCCTCCTGACCTACCGCCACCGAAGACTTCCCCGGGCCTGCCGCGCCGCCAAGGAGTCCGGGCGCAGTGGTGCGATGTTCCCCTGGCAGTGCGGCAGCGACGGCCGGGAGGAAGCGCAGACGCTGCACCTCAACCCGCGGTCCGGCCGTTGGCTGCCCGATCACTCCCGGCTCCAGCATCACGTCGGCTCGGCTATCGCCTACAACGTGTGGCAGTACTGCCAGGCCAGCGGCGACACCGAGTTCCTGCACACCAAGGGCGCCGAGATGCTGCTGCAGATCGCCCGCTTCTGGGCCAGCGCCGCCGAGTTCGACGCCGCGAGCGGGCGGTACCGCATCCGTGGGGTGGTCGGGCCCGACGAGTACCACGACGCCTATCCGGACGCCGCGCAGCCGGGGGTGGACGACAACGCGTACACCAACGTCACCGCCGCCTGGGTGCTGCAGCGCGCCCTGGACCTGTTCCGCTCGCTGCCGGTGCCGCGGCGGCAGGAACTCTGCGAGCGCGTCGCCCTGGGCGCGGAGGAGCTGGACCGCTGGGAGGAGGTGTCCCGGAAACTGCGGGTTCCGTTCCACCAGAGTGTGGTCAGCCAGTTCGAGGGCTATGCGGACCTCGCCGAGCTCGACTGGCAGGGATACCGCCACCGCTACGGCGACATCCAGCGCCTGGACCGGATCCTGGAGAACGAGGGCGATTCGACCAACCGGTACAAGGCGTCCAAGCAGGCCGATGTGCTCATGCTCGGCTACCTGTTCTCGCCCGGTGAACTCTCGCAGCTGTTCCGGCTGCTCGGCTATGACATGGACGACGAGACCTGGCGAAGAACCGTCGACTACTACCTGCGCCGCACCAGCCACGGCTCCACCCTGAGCGAACTCGTGCACGGCTGGGTGCTCACCCGGACCCGGCGCGCCGGGGCGTGGAAGTACCTTCAGGACGCGCTCGCCGAGGACGTGACCGACCTACAGGGCGGAACCACGGCCGAGGGCATCCACCTGGGCGCCATGGCCGGAACGCTCGATCTCGTACAGCGGGGCCTGACCGGACTGGAAACCCGCGAGGACGCGCTGTGGCTCGATCCCGCGCCGATCCCCGAACTGTCGCAGTTCAGCTTCTCCATCCGCTACCGGGGCCACTGGGGCGTCGCCCTGCACATGCAGCCCGGACGACTGCGCATCAGCGTTCCGTCCTCCGAGGAGCAACCCATCCGCGCCGTGCTGCCACACCGGGAAGTCAGCGTCGCTCCAGGTCACGCCCGGTGGCTGGACCTGATCTAGGGCGCATCGGCACGGTCGCGCAACGGGCGCCACCCGGCGTCCCACCCGTTCGACTCGCCGGTCGGGGGTGTGGCGGGCAGCATGGAAGCGACCGCAAAGCCATCGATTCGCGGAGGCGAACCGCGATGCCCCGGCGCGTCGCCGGTGAGTGCGAGCAGCGCGAGCGTGAAGGCGTACCGCGTCGGGGCACTCGCCGAACTGGGCGCTTCGAGTACCGGGCGTCGCAGCCCACCGACGTGAGGACCGAGGGCATCGAGGTGAGCTGGCTGACGGGTTGGTGCCGGTGACCGTTGCGAAGGCGCACGCCCGCCAGGGCGCATCGGAGTACCCGAGTCCGGAGAGGCGGACCCCTGACAGGGACCGAGCGGTACGCGCTGCTGGCCGACGGGACGACCGTACGGATCCGCTCGGCATGCGCCGACGACCGTGACGGCGTGCGCTCGTTGTACGAGGGGATGTCCGAGGAGAACCTGCGGCTCCGGTTCTTTGGGGTGAGCCGCCGAGCGGCGCAGCAGGCGGCCGAGCGCGTCGCCCACTGCGACAAACCCGGATACCAGGCGCTGCTCGCCATCGTCGACGACGCGGTGGTGGGCATCGCCGACTACGAGTCGGACGATCCGCGAAGCGGTGCGACATGCGCGGAGATCTCCGTGGCCGTCGCGGACGCCTGGCATCACCGGGGTGTGGGCTCGCTGCTGCTGGAGCACCTGGTGCACGCCGCCCGGGAGGCTGGGATCACGACGTTCACCGCTGACGCGCTCGCCCACAACGCGGCCGTGCTGAAGGTCTTCGCGGACCTGGGGCTGGGCGTCTCCCGGCACTTCGAGGGGGCGGAAGTGCGGTGCCGCATACGGCTGGACGAGGACGAGACCTACCTGTCGGCGGTCGACTCGCGTGCGGCGAACGCGGACCGTGTGAGCCTGTCGCCACTGCTGCGGCCACGTTCCGTGGTCGTCGTCGGTGCGGGAACCAAACCCGGCTCGGTCGGCCGAGCCGTGCTGCGCAACATACGCGGCGGGCGGTTCACCGGCCGTGTCTGCGCGGTGAATCCACACGCCCACGCCATCGAGCACACCCCCGTCTACCCCTCGGTGAGCGACCTGCCCTATCCACCCGACCTGGCGGTGGTCGCGGTGCCCGCTGCTGGTGTGCAGGAGGTGGCCGAACAGTGCGGCCGCAGAGGCGTCCGCGCACTGGTGGTGTTGACGTCGGGAGTCGACGCCGCGGGGGCGTCGGCCCTCCTGGAGGCATGCCGCCGCCATGGCATGCGGCTGGTGGGACCGAACTGCCTGGGGCTTTCCAACACCGAAGCGGAAGTGGCGTTGGACGCGACGTTCGCCGCCCACCGACCGCTGCCGGGTAGTGCCGGGGTCGGCGTGCAGTCGGGCGGGGTCGGCATGGCGCTGCTCGACGGGCTGTCGCGGCTGGGCATCGGAGTGTCGTCCTTCGTCTCGCTCGGTGACAAGGTGGATGTCTCCAGCAACGACCTGCTGTGCTGGTGGGAGGGCGACGGCCACACCGAACTGGCCCTGCTGCACCTGGAATCCTTCGGCAATCCGCGTGCCTTCTCCCGTACGGCACGGCGGGTGGCCCGGCAGATGCCACTGCTCACCGTCGACGCCGGGCGCTCCGCCGCTGGCCGTCGCGCCGCCGCCGCGCACACGGCTGCGGCGGCCACTCCCACCATGACGCGGGGCGCGTTGTTCACGCAGGCGGGCATCACCGCCACCCACACCATCGCGGAACTCCTGGACACCGCGGCCTTGTTGCACTCCCAACCGCTGCCCACCGGCGGATCGGTTGCCGTGGTGTCCAACGCGGCCGGGGCGGGGGTGCTCGCCGCCGACGCCTGCGTCGAGGCGGGTCTGACGGTCCCCGAGCTGCCTGCCCGCTTGGCCGCCGACCTCCTGGCCGATCTGCCCGCGGGGGCCTGCGCCGGGAACCCGATCGACGCCACGGCGGTTGTCGGCGCCGCCGCGCTGCGGGCCTGCGTGGACCGGCTCACCACCCACAGCCGTGTCGACGCGGTCCTGGTGGTGCTGGTACCCACCGCGCTGGTCGCCACCACCGGCGACGACCCCCGCCTGGCGCTCACCGGGCGCCGCCCTCGGCCGGTGGCGGCGGTCCTGCTCGGCCAGGCGGAAACCGTACGGTTGCTGCGTGACGGGGACAGTGGGTCGGTGCCCGCCTACGCCGACGCGACGTCCGCGGCCCGCGCGCTGGCCCGCGCGGTGACCCGCGCCGGGTGGCTCGCCGAGCCGCCCGGCACGATCCCGGAACTGGCCGGTATCGAGAGCGCTGGCGCGGCGTCGCTGGTGGGCGGGTATCTCGCGGAGCATCCGGACGGTGGCTGGCTGCATCCGCGCCAGTGTGCTGAGCTGCTTTCGTATTACTGCGTTCGGCAGTCGCCCTGGAGTTGGGCGGAGAGCGAGGAGGAGGCGGTCAGGGCTGCCGCGCTGCTGGCCGGTCGCGGCGGACTTGTGGCGCTCAAGGCCCATTGGCCCGGACTGACGCACAAGAGCGACAAGGGCGCGATCGCCCTTGACCTGGTCGGTGAGGCCGCCGTGCGGCGAGCCTACGGCGAATTCGCGGCGCGCTTCGGGGACTTGATGGCGGGTGTGGTGGTGCAGCCGATGGCGCCGCGGGGGGTGGAGTTGGTTGCGGGGATCGTGCAGGACGCGGTGTTCGGCCCGCTGGTGTTGTTCGGTCTCGGTGGTACGGCAACCGATGTGCTCGCCGACCACGCGGCCCGGCTGGCACCACTGACGGATCGTGACGTCCACGCGCTGATCCGTGCGCCGCGCTGCGCGCCGTTGCTGTTCGGGCACCGGGGTGGCGATCCGGTCGACCTGGAGGGACTGGAGCAGTTGTTGTCGCGGCTGTCGCGGATGGCATGCGATCTGCCGGAACTGGCCGAGGCCGACCTGAACCCCGTGGTCGCCCGGCCAGACGGCGTCCTGGCGCTCGACGCCCGCGTCCGGCTGCTGCCCCGCCGCGCGCAGGACCCGTACCTGCGTCGCCTGCGCTGAGCGTCAGCCGCGTCGCACCGCCCGGCGCACCGCGTACAGCAGCGCCCCGGCCGTCAGGACCGCGGCGCCGGACAGCACCGAGACGGCGGGCAGCGCGAACGCCAGCGCGGCGCACCCGATCAGTCCGGTGACCGGCACGAGCCGCGGCGGACGGCCCTCCTCCGGGCTCAGGGTCCATGCGGCGGCGTTGGCGATGGCGTAGTACGCGAGGACGCCGAACGAGGAGAACCCGATGACTCCCCGCAGGTCAGCGAAGGCGGCGGTGACCGCGACCACGGCACCGACGGCCAACTCGGCGCGGTGCGGTACGTGGAAGCGCGGATGCACGGCGGCCAGTGCGTGCGGGAGGTGACGGTCGCGGGCCATGGCCAACGTGGTACGCGAGACACCCAAGATGAGCGCCAGCAGCGAACCGAGAGCGGCGACCGCCGCACCCACCCGCACCACGGGCGCCAGCCCGGCCAGCCCGGCGGTGCGTACCGCCTCGGCCAACGGCGCCGTGGCGCTGGCCAGCCCCGACGGCCCCAGCACGGTGAGAACCGCGACCGACACGGCCGCGTAGACGACCAGCGTGATGGCCAACGCGGTGGGGATCGCACGGGGGATGGTGCGCCGCGGGTCGCGCACCTCCTCACCAAGGGTCGCGATCCGTGCGTACCCCGCGAACGCGAAGAACAGCAGGCCCGCCGCCTGCAGCACCCCGCCGACGGTGGCGTCCGCCCCGACGTCGAGCCGTGCGGCGTCCGCCGAACCCGAGGTGAGGCAGCCGACGACCACGGCCGCCAGCACCATTACGACGACCGCGACGATGGCCCTGGTGAGCCACGCCGCCTTGTGCACCCCGACGTAGTTCACCGCCGTCAGTGCCGCCACCGCGGCCACCGCCACCGCGTGCGCCTGGGACGGCCACACGTATCCGCCCACCGTCAGGGCCATCGCCGCGCAGGACGCCGTCTTCCCGACAACGAAGCCCCACCCGGCGAGATACCCCCACACCTCGCCCAGGCGTTCGCGTCCGTACACGTACGTGCCACCGGACGCCGGGTAGCGGGCGGCGAGCCGGGCCGAGGAGGTCGCGTTGCAGTACGCCACCACCGCGGCCACCAGCAGACCGAGCAGCAGCCCGGAACCGGCCGCTCTGGCGGCGGGCGCCAGGGCGGCGAAGATTCCGGCGCCGATCATCGACCCCAGGCCGATCACCACGGCGTCGAACACGCCCAGCCGCCGCCTGAGTTCGGGTGATCCCGCCGGGGTGGACCGCTCCGGCATGGCGCACTCCTCGGTAGCGGGCTGGTTGGACGCTACGCCGAATCATGCCCCGTCGGACGCGGTCAGCGCACCCTGAGGTCGAGGAAGTGGGCCGAGCAGGAGATGCACGGGTCGTGGTTGCGGATGACCCGTTCGCACAAGGCGGTCAACTCGGCGTCGGTGGGCTCGCCGTCGCGCAACCGACCGCGCACCGTGCGGCGCAGATCCTCCTCGATCGCGCCCTGGTTCTGGGCGGTCGGCGGGACGAGGCTGGCGTCGGTGACGGTGCCTCGCGCGTCCAGGGTGTAGCGGTGGTACAGCAGGCCGCGCGGTGCCTCCGTCGCCCCGTGGCCGGTGGCGGCTCGCGGCGGAACCTCCACAGCCGGAGGCGACGGGGGCTCGTAGGCCTCGATGATGCGCAGCGCCTCGTCGATGGCGTACAGCACCTCGACGGCGCGGACGATGATGCTGCGGAACGGGTTGCGGCATACCGTGCCCTGCCGGGGATCGCCGAGACCGGCGTCCCTGGCGGCCTCCAGGGCGACGGGGGAAAGCCATCGGCCGCTGATGGCATAGCGGGCCAGCGAGCCGGTCAGATGACGGCGGCCGTCCAGCACCGAATGGAGTGCGGTGGAGTACGGAACCTGGCGCTCGACGACGTGGTCGGAGAAGTCATGGATGTCGAAGGCCCTGGTGGGCAGCGCCCGGTCGGTGTCGGCGGGCAGCCCGGCGGCGCTCGGGGCAGTCATCGCGGTGGGGGTGCCGCACTCGATGGCATAGGTGCCGGGTTCGGCCAGGGCCAGCAGTTCGTGGTCGCATCCCGCCTCGGGGAAGTCGAAACCCGCCACCCAGCGCACCAGGTCCGCCGCCGCGTCGCGTTCCCACCGCAACCGCTCGGCCAGTGGCCGCAGTTCGTCTCTGGTGGGAACGCGGTGGAAGCCGCCGACGCGGACGTTGATGGGATGGATGGAACGGCCGCCCAGCAACTCGACGATGCGGTTTCCGGCCTGTTTGAGCCGTAGACCGCGTTCGACCTCGGCGCGTTGGGTCCTGGCCAGTTCGATGACGTTGTCGACGCCGAAGAAGTCGGGTGCGTGTAGGAGGTGGATGTGCAGGGTCTGGCTCTCGATCCACTCGCCGCAGTACAGCAGCCGCCGCAGCGCCGCCAACTGGCCGTCGACCACCACCTGGCAGGCGTCCTCCACCGCACGGCAGGCGCTGAGTTGGTAGGCCACCGGGCAGATCCCGCACACCCGGGAGGTGAGGTCCGGCGGCTCGGTGTGGGCACGCCCGCGAAGGAACGCCTCGAAGAACCGCGGTGGTTCGTAGATCTTCAGTCGGGCCTCGGTGACCTCCCCCTCGCGCACGCATAGATGCAGCGCTGCTTCTCCCTCGACGCGGGCCAGGGCGCCGAGCTTCACCTCCCGTGTTCCATCGCCGTTCACCGTCTCGCTTCCTCTCGGGAGACGGCGTCGAACTCCGGGGCGGCGGTGTTGAAGGTGCGAAACGCCCTCACCACATCCAGGGTGTCCATCCCGTCGCGACGCAACAGGGGGATGAAGGCAGGGAAGTTGATGGAGTTCGACGGGCCGAAGCAGCCGTAGCAGCCCCGCCCGTACGCCGGGCACAGCGCGCCGCATCCGGCGTGCGTGACCGGACCGAGGCATGGGGTGCCGTGTGCCACGATCACGCAAGGGGTTCCGCGCTGCTTGCACTGGAAGCACACGCTGTGGTCCGGCACGTCCGGCTTGCGCCCGGCGAGGAAAGCGGTGATGACCTCCACCAACTGGCCCCGGTCGATGGGGCAGCCACGCAGTTCCAGGTCCACGGGGACGTGCGCGCTGATCGGCGTGGAGGTGGCGAGCGTGGCGATGTACTCCGGCTTGGCGTAGACGACGGCACGGAACTCGGCCACGTCGGCGTAGTTGCGCAGCGCCTGGACGCCTCCGGCGGTGGCGCAGGCGCCGATGGTCACCAACCTGCGGGAGACGGACCGGATGTGCTGGACTCGCTCGGCGTCCTGGCGGGTGGTGATCGACCCGTCGACCAGCGACAGGTCATAAGGGACTGGCCCGGCGGCACTGGACGCCTCAAGGAAGTAGGAGATCTCCACTTCCTCGGCGATGCCGAGCAGTTCGTCCTCGCAGTCGAGCAGGGTGAGTTGACAGCCGTCGCAGGAGGCGAACTTCCACACGGCGAGCTTCGGCCGCCGCCCGCCGTCGGTTGACATGTCACAACTCCCTTACGGACAACACTGATTGGGCTTGTGTCCAGGTGACGACGGGACCGTCGCGGCACAGCAGCAGCGGGCCGAGCTGGCAGTGGCCGCAGTGGCCGGTCGCACAGTGCATCGTGCGCTCCAAGGAGACCCGGATCCTGCCGGGATCCACGCCACGGTGGGCCAACTCGCGGGCGGCGGCCCGGATCATGACTTCGGGGCCGCAGACGAACGCCGTGGTGCGGGGCGGATCGAAGGCGGCCCGGTCAAGCAGGGCGGTCACCACACCGACATCGCCGGTCCAGGCGGCATCAGGCCGGTCCACGGTCACCAAGGCCCCCCAGCGCCTTACCTCCTCGGCGTAGAGCAGGTCGCCGGGCGTGCGGGCTCCGATCAGGACGTTCAGCTGCCCGTAGTGTTCTGGTGCGGCGAGCACGCCGTGCACCAGGGGACGGAGCGGCGCCAGCCCGATACCTCCGGCCACCACCAGCAGGTCCCGCCCGGACGCGGAGCGCAGGTCCCATGCGGTACCGAAAGGACCGCGGACCCCCACCTTCGTCCCGGGCCGCAGCGCCCACAGCGCTCTGGAAGTCGCGCCGACCGAACGGACCGTGTGAGTGAGGCGGTCCCCGTCGATGCCGCACACCGACAACGGGATGTCACCGACCCCGAAGGCGTAGACCATCGCGTACTGGCCCGGCGTGAACGCCGGAAGCGGCGAACCCACCGGTTCCAGAGCGATCGTCGCAGTGTCCGCCGACTCCGTCGAGCAACCCGCCACCCGGTACGGGACGGGCACCGTCGCCACGGACACCTGCGGAGCGAGAATCGTCATCGGGCCGGACCGCTCTCGTAGGCTCGCGACGTGTCAGGCCCGTACAGGTCGAGCAGGCGGGTGCGGGCGGATCTGAGCCGCCGACCGATCACCTGGTCGCCGATGGCACGGAACAACGCCAGCCCGGCCGCCGGGTCCTCATCCATCGCGGCGCGCACCTGCGGTGCGTCGAACTCGTACGCCTGCACGGCGGTGCGAGTGAGCGCTCCCAGGTGCCACTGGTACGGCTCGAACAGCCAGGACCAGCCGAGCAGTTCACCGTCACCGATCGTCTCGACGACGATCGCGCCCCGGCCCGGGATGTGTACGTCGAGGGCGATAAGCCCGGTGCGCACGAGCCAGAAGCGGTCGGCCGCGCTGCCTTCCTCGAACAGGCGGATGTCACCGGGGAAGGCGGTGTCGTGGGCGAAGCCGAGCAACCAGCCGCGCAGGGTAGGTGGCAGGGAGCTGAGGAAGCCTTCCGTCATCGTGGCTGTCCTGCCGCCGCCCGCTCGGCGTTGAGCGCGTGCGCTTCCTCGGTGATGTCGATGCCGGTCGGGCACCACACGATGCACCGGCCGCAGCCGACGCACCCTGAGCTGCCGAACTGGTCGTGCCAGGTGCCGATCTTGTGGGTGAGCCACTGCCGGTAGCGGCTGCGCGGTGAGGAACGCACCGAGCCGCCGCCCGCCAGATGTGTGAAGTCCAGGTCGAAGCATGACTCCCAGCGCCGCCACCGTTCGGCGTGGTCACCGGTGAGGTCGGTGATGTCCTCGGTGCTGGTGCAGAAGCAGGTGGGGCACACCATCGTGCAGTTGCCGCAGGTCAGGCAGCGTGCGGTGGCATCGTTCCAGCGCTCGGCCTCCAGCGTGTCGCGCATCAGCGTCCGCAGGTCCACCGGTGGCATCGTTCGGCCCATGCGGTCCGCCGCCTCGGCAACCCGCTCACGCGCCGCCGTCCGCGTGGCCGGGTCGGCAGGGCGCTGTGGCAGTTCGGCCAGTACGGCCTCGCCCTCTTCGGTACCGGCCCGGACCAGGAAGCGGTGTCCCTCGTGGTCGAGCACCTCGGTCAGCGCCAGGTCGTAACCAGGGCCCACGGCGGGGCCGGTGCCCATGGACACGCAGAAGCAGGTGGCGCCCGGTTCCGTGCACTCCACGGCGACCACGAAGGCCCGCTGGCGGCGCCCGCGGTACCGGGCGTCGGCGTGCGGACCGCCGGTCAGCACCCGGTCCAGCACCTCGATGGCCCGCAGGTCGCACGGGCGCACGCCGAGGAAGGCGAAGGCGGGAGGCGGTGTCCGTTCCTCGCTGAACGCCAACTCGCCGTCGGCGCCACGCTCGGCGGTCCACTGCCGCTCCCGCGGCGGGTGCAGGAAGGTCTTCCACGACTGCGGGCCCGCGCTGTGCGCGAACCCGGCGCCGTCCGCCCGTCCCCGCAACCGGTAGCGACCCGCTTCCAGCTCGACGCCCCAGCCGTAGGGGAGTTCGTCGCCACCGGACAGCTCGGCCAGCACGATCGCCCCGTCGCGGACGGTCGGCCCGATGACCGTTCGACCGCGTCCGAGCAGGACGGCGATCAGCGCGTCCAGCCCCGCCTTGTCGATCACCGCGGGGGCGCCGCCGTCAGCCATCACCGACCTCCTGGTTGTCCCGTTCGGCCAGTATGTGTGGACCATGGTCGGTGGGCGGAGGCCGACTTCCGGGATGTGGCCCGAGTGGCCCTGTCCTTCCTTCGTACGGCCGCCAGCGCCGCTGCGCCCACCAACGGGCATCCGAGGACCTCAGACCCATCGCGGTTTGGACCGCGTGGGCGGACGCTGGCAGTAGGAAGTCCCGCCGTCCAGCGGAGGAGAGGCCGCCATGCCGCACAGCCCGCACATCGTCAGTGACGTGATGACACACACCGTCGTCGCCGTGGGTCGGAACGCCTCCTTCAAGGAGATCGTCCAGACCATGCAGCAGTGGAAGGTCAGCGCACTGCCCGTCCTCGAGGGCGAGGGGCGGGTGATCGGCGTCGTCTCGGAGGCCGATCTGCTGCCCAAGGAGGAGTTCCGCGACAGCGACCCGGCCCGGATGGAGCAGCTCCAGCGCCTGAGCGATCTGGCGAAGGCGGGCGCGACCACGGCGGAGCAGCTGATGTCCACCCCGGCGGTGACGGTCCACGCCGATGCCACGCTCGCCCAGGCCGCACGGGCCATGGCGCACGCGCACGTCAAACGCCTGCCGGTCATCGACGCCGAAGGACATCTGGCGGGCGTGGTCAGCCGCAGTGACCTGCTGAAGGTCTTTATGCGCGGTGACCAGGACATCGAGGAGGAGATCCGCCGCGACATCATCGGGCTGCTCTTCCCCAGCGGCTCGCCGCCGGTCGACGTCACCGTCGACCAGGGCGTCGCCGTCCTGCGCGGCCAGGTGCCGGACGCTTCGCTCGTGCCCATCGCGGTTCGGCTGACGCGTGCGGTCGAAGGCGTGGTGGACGTCGAATGCGATCTCCTGTCAGCGCGGCAGAAGCGGTTCGAACCGTCCTGAGCGTCGCGTTATTCGGCGGACCGGAACGCCGGCCTGCCCTTGGTGTCATCGATGCGGTAAGTGAGCTGGTTGTCGACGTCGACCACACCGCCCACGGCATGGCTGAGGCGTTCCGCCACAGGAATCGCGCTGCGCTGCTCCAGCATCCCGGTCAAGGTGACGACTCCGTCGTGCACCTTGATGTCGATGTTCTCGGGATCAGCCCACAACACCCGCATGAACACGTCGCGTTGAATCTCCTCGCGGATCTCGTCGTCCGACCGGAGGTAGAGCCGCAGCAGGTCGCGGCGGCTGACGATGCCCACCAGTCGCCCCTGGTCGTCCACCACCGGCAGGCGCTTCACTCCACGACGCGCCATGATCCGCGCCGCCGCGGCGACGCTCGCCGCGGCGTTCACGGTGATCGCCGGAGCAGTCATGATGGCACCGGCGGTGAGGCCGGTTGCCTTCGGCCCGCGGTGGGACCTCCGGCGCAGTCCGCTCAGCGGGCCGGTGGGACGTTCTTCGCCCGATGTCTTGTCCAGCAGGTCGGCCTCCGAGACCACGCCCGTCAGTTTGCCGTCGTCATCCAGGACCGGAAGCGCGCTGATCTTCCGCTCCTGAAGGATCCGCACGATCTCCCTGTACGGGGTGTGCAGGCGAACGGCCGCGACATCCTTCGTCATCACATCGTGCACACTCGCCCCGACCATCGTTACCTCCCAGGGTCGTCCACTACGCACGCTAGGCCCTCCGAGCAGCCCGCGGCAGGGCCGAACGGACCCGTCCTTCGAGGCACACGGACCCTCACGGCGCCGGTCTCATCGGTCCGGTACCACGGCGACGGGGCAGTGTGAGTGGTGCAGGACGGCGTGGACGACCGGTCCGAGGCGCAGCCCCAGCGGCCCGTGCGGGCGGTGCGCGGCCACCACCAGCAGGTCGGCCTCGGCCGACGCCTCCACCAGGGCGGTAGCCGCCCTGCTCACCACGACCTCCTGGGACAGCTGCGCTTGCGGGTCGGTCAGATGCGCGGCCTCGACGGTGCGGGACAGCAGCGCCGTGTGCGCCGCCCGCAGCTCGCGCACCGTGTCGACCTGCGTGGCCATCAGCCCGACCTCGCCGAGCGGTTCCCACGCGTGCACCGCGCGCACCGAGGCGTGCCAGCGCGCGGCGGTGGTGACGGCGAACCGCACGGTCTGCGCGTCCTTCTCGTCCTGCACCCCGACCACAACCGTCCCGATCGGGGGCCGGGTCCGCTCACCGCGTACGACGACCAGCGGGCAGGTGGTGTGCGCCGCGACGCGCAGTGCGACGGATCCCAGCAGCAGGGCGGCGAAGCCGCCTCGTCCCCGGGTGCCGAGCACGGTGAGCGCCGCTCCGGCGGCGGCCGCCAGGACCGCCTGCGGCCCCTCCTCATAGGCGAGGGTGGCGGTGACCTTCAGGCCTGGATGCTCGCGCCTAGCGCGTTCTCCTGCCTCGTCCAGCATCGAGCGCGCCGCCTGCACGGTCAGCAGGTCCCCGTTGAGCGGGCCGGTCTCCTTGTCCGGATCCGGGGCGGTGCCGACCCCGTGCACGATGTGCAGCGCGCTGCCACGGTGGTCGGCCTCGGCCGCGGCCCAGTCCACGGCCCGGTCGGAGTCGTCCGAGCCGTCGACGCCGACCACGACGTCTCCGGCCCAGGTACTGGTGGTCATGGCTGCCTCCCGTGCTCGTCGCCCCGCCAGCAGGCGGTCCGCCGCGCTCCGGCGGCCCGTCCGCGACGGACGAAGTCCTCGTGTCCAGCCTGCTCCACGGCGGGGTCCGCTGCCGCGAGCACTTCGGTCAGCTGGGGGATCCAGTGGTGGCACAGGGCCCGCGTCCGCTGGCGTGTGCGGGCCGCTTCGGTGCCGACGAGGCGGGCGGCGGCGCGGGCCACCACGTGCTCGGCGGCTGCGCGCACCGCATCCTGGTAAGTCCGCTGCGCGTGCGCCATAGCGGTGTTCCGTGGCAACGGCTCGGTGGCGGCCCGGACCGCCGCGACGTAAGAAACCCCGCGGGGTGGCGCACGCCCATGGACGTGACCCGCTCGACGTCGACCTGCGCGGCGGCAGCCGGGCGCGCCACCTCCAGGGCGTGCTCTCCGCTCAGCGGGAAGATACCCGCGGCCATGGCGGTTGGCCCCAGGAGACGGCCGGTCCGGTGTGCCCGCTGATCACCGTCGGCCCGAAGGCGGAATGAGGCGCGGACCAGACCGGAAACCGAAGCAGGAAGCCCGAACATGAAGATCTCCGACCTGATGATCTCGCCGCCTGTCAC
This sequence comes from Streptantibioticus rubrisoli, assembly GCF_024436055.1. Lineage (GTDB taxonomy): Bacteria > Actinomycetota > Actinomycetes > Streptomycetales > Streptomycetaceae > Streptantibioticus_A > Streptantibioticus_A rubrisoli. The sequence continues at coordinate 100,794 of NZ_JANFNH010000006.1, forward strand.
CGTCGCCCCTCAAGCCTCGGTGCGCTGCGCGGCACTCCGCATGCACGAGGAGTCCGTCGGATCTGTCCTCGTCGCCGAGGACGGCACCCTGCGCGGCGTGCTGACCGACCGTGACATCGTGGTGCGCGCGGTCGTCGCCGGACTGCCGACGGAGACCACCACCGTCGCCGAGGTGATGTCCGACCACCCGGTCACCGTGGACGTCACCGACAGCGTCGATGCCGCGTACCGTGCCTTCCGCAGGTCAGGAGTGCGTCGCCTGCCCGTGGTGGACGGTCATCGACTCGTCGGCGTACTGACCATCGACGACCTGTTCCTCGACGTCTTCCAACGCTTCGCGGACCTCCTGGGGCCGGTGTCCTGGAGCACGCTGCAGGAACCACCGGCTCGCCGGTATCCCGCCGTCGAGACCTGACCCGCCCGCAGCCACGGCCCGGCTTAGATAGGCCGCGGTGCAGGGCCACCGGTATCTCCTGGTGTGGCGTCTGCGGACCTGTTCCGGCTGCATCGGCATGGACATCACTGTCCGTCCGGCCCTGGAGGTTCGCGAGCACCGGCGAGGCGTGTGTCCGGTGGCCTGGCCTTGGCCCATTGGGCCGAACCTCCCCGGTCGAAGGCCGTTGCACCCACGTCCCCCGGCCCGCGGGCTGACAGTCTGCTGGGTGAGTCCCACCGTGGTTCACCGAGAGGTGGTGAAGAGGCATGTCCCGTCCCCTGGTCGTGGGCACCGACGGCTCGGACGGCGCACTGCGCGCGGTGGACTGGGCGGCCGACGAGGCGGCCCTGCGCGGTGCACCACTTCGCATCGTGTACGCGTCGCTGTTGGCGCACTACGAAGAGGCCGTGCCGTCTGTGCGTACCGCCCGCGCCTCAGGATCGGTGTTCACCCAACACATCGTGGCATCCGCCAGCGAACGCTGCGAGCGGCGCCACCCCGACGTGGCCGTATCCACCGAAATCCTCGCCGAGGACCCCGCGGAGGGACTGCTAGGCGAAGGCCGCGACGCTCTGGCGATCGTCGTGGGCAGCCGCGGCCGTGGCGAACTCGCCGCACTGCTGCTGGGCTCTGTCAGCCTGTCCGTCGCGGCCCGCGCCCAGTGCCCGGTGATCGTCGTACGGGGTGACGAAGCGAAGCCCGACAGCGGCGATCGCTGGATCGCGCTCGGCGTGGGCGATCGGGGCACCGCGGCGGCGAGCGTGGACCTCGCCTTCACGGAGGCGGCGCTGCGAGGCACCGGAGTAGCGGCCGTCCATGCGTGGCGAAGCCCGGCGCCGACGGCCGGTACGGGTCAGTTGGACGATGCCGGGCAGTCCGCACAACGCGAGGCCGAGGAGTGGATGGATGATGCGCTGCGCGACGCCACGGCCGAGTACCCCGACGTCCCCGTGCGTCGTGATGTCGTCGAGGGCCACGCCCGCAAGACGCTGCTGGACGCGGCCCGTTCCGCCGAACTGCTCGTGGTGGGCGCCAGGCGACGCTCGGGTGCCTTCGGCCTGCAACTCGGTGTGGTGAACCACGCGATGCTGCATCACTCGCCCTGTCCGGTCGCCGTCGTGCCGCACGAGTAGTGGCCCTAAGGAGGCGCAACCATATGACCGGCCAAGGCCCCAGTCTGGGCTCGGCGTTCCTTCGTGGGATCCCGGCTGCCAAGCAGAGGATTCTGATGGAGTTGAGCCATGAGGTGACCTTCGCCGCTGGCCATCGAATCTTCCATGAGGGCGGCAGGGCGGACCGTTTCTGGGTGTTGCGCTCCGGCCGGGTCGCGCTCGACGTGCACGTGCCAGGGCGTCAGACAGCCGATGTGGAGCTGCTGGAGTCCGAAGACCTGCTGGGCTGGTCCTGGTTGTTCCCGCCGTACGTGTGGCATTTGGGCGCGAGAGCGCTCACCGAGGTGCGCGCCGACGAGTTCGACGCGGAGGCGGTGCGTGCCCTGTGCGTGGGGGACCCGGAGCTGGGACAGGCGGTCGCGCTGGCCGTGGCGGCTGTCGTCGGCCACCGCCTGGTAACGGCACGTACCCGGCTTTTGGACCTGTTCGCGCCGTACGGCAGTGGCGAGCGCGGATGACGAACGGCGCTGGCGTCAACGCACCTCTATCCGACGGCTGCCGGTTCGGCGCCGCGGGACGATGCGCATCCACAGCTCGCGTTCGCCTCCCGGCCAGGCAGTGGTGTACGCCCGCTCGGGCAGTCGCTGCGCGGTGTCCGGGTCCGCGACCCGGGAGATCCGCCGACGACCAGCACGCTCCCACCCTGGCTGGGCGCTTCGTCGATCCGGTCCACCTCGAAAGCCACCTCGGTTCCGTCAGCGGCCGCCAGACTGTGGTCGTAGGTGGTGCGGAAGGCGACCACGTCGATGTCCATCGTGTAGTTGACCGGCATGATCACCAGGCCATCGGCGGTGTTCAGCGAAACTCTGCCCACCCCGTGCGCGGGCTCGGCACTCCTGCCGAGCCATCTCCACCAAGTGGGGATGGTAGGAAGCCCTGCCCCGGCCGGGCGGTTCCTCCGCCGTGCGCGGCTGCCGTCACGTCCATCGTGGACCAGCCGACGGCCACCCGCTCGGGTAGGGCGGCCCACCGGCAAGGGGCCTTCGTCCCCGTGCGGGGGGCGAGGGCGCATCGGACACTTGTGGTGAGGACATCCGCCCCGGTGAGCGCTCGGGCCCGCGTGCGGCGTGCGTGAGAGGAGACGGGGATCATGCGGCACAGAAACGTCAGCGATCTCATGACGACTGCGGTCGTCACCGTACGGCGGGACACGACGTTCAAGGAGATCGCCGGACTACTCGCGGAACATGACATCACAGCCGTACCCGTGGTGGACGACAACGACCGCCCGGTGGGCATGGTCTCCGAGGCCGACCTGTTGCGCAAACAGGCCGGACAGCCCGACCCGGCGGGGCTGCTAGCCGAGGCGTTCGAGCGCTCCGAGCCCGGGACGCATGCGTGGCAAGCGGACCTGGCCAAGGCCGCCGCCACCTCGGCGGAGTGGCTGATGACCACCCCCGCGGTGACCGCCCGCCCTGAGTGGACGGTGGTGGAGGCGGCCCGTGTGATGGAGCAGCACAAGGTCAAGCGGCTGCCCGTGGTCAACGAGGCAGGGCAACTGGTCGGCCTGGTCAGCCGTGCTGACCTGCTGCGGGTCTTCCTCCGCCGCGACCAGGCCGTGCGCGAGGAGATCATGGACGACGTGCTCGTCGGCACCCTGCGGCTGGCGCCGACCGACGTCACCGTCAACGTCGTCGACGGACAGGTGACCCTGACCGGCACTGTCGAGCGCCGCAGCCTCATCCCGTTGGTGGCGCGGCTGTGCCGAGGTGTGGACGGTGTCGTCAGCGTCGAGGCACGACTGGACTACCGGCTCGACGACGAGGGCGCCTAAGCCCACCCCGCGAAACCGAGGCAGCGATGAACACACCGTCCGCGGACAGCGTCGTGGTGGGATTCGACCGGTCACAGGCGGCGGCGGGAGCGCTGCACTGGTCGGCCGACGAGGCCGCCCGGCGTGACACGGAACTGCACATCGTGCACGCCCTGGGGTTCTATCAGCCGGACACCAGCCATCAGAGCCTTGCCGACAAGGACCTACTGGCCGCCGAGGAGGACGTGGAGCAGGCGGCACGTCTGGCCCAGGAGGGCCGCGAAGGTCTGGTGGCAACCTGGGAAGTGGTCTGGGGCGATCCGGTGGCCGCACTCATCCGCGTGTCCAGGCAAGTCGCGCTGGTCGTGGTCGGTGCTCGGGGGCTGAACCGGTTCACTGCGGTCTTGCTCGGTTCGGTGAGTCAACGAGTGGCCGCGCACTCGGTCGGCCCCGTCGTCGTGGTGCGCGGCACACAGGACAGAGGCGACGTGGCCATACCGGGCGCGGTCGTGCTCGGAGCCGCCCCCGGCGAGTCGCCCCAGGCGGTGGAGTTCGCGTTCGCCGAGGCAGCCCGCTGGCACGCGCCACTGCACGTGGTCCGGGCTTGGATGTACCCACAGGCACTACCGGGCTACCTCGCGGTGCCACCGCCGGACGCCGAGGAACACGTCGCCATGGAACGAGCCGAGCTGGCGGACATGTTGGCCAGCGGGCGCAACGCCTTCCCCGACGTGGACGTGACGGTGGAGATCCGGCTGACCGAGCCGGAGGAGGCACTGATCAACGCGTCCCACACGGCCCACCTGGTGGTGGTGGGGGCGCGACGCCATCGCCCCTCGTTCTCCATGCCACTGGGCAAAGTGGTCCAACGCGTTCTGCACCACGCCCATTGCCCGGTCGCGGTGATACCGACCTGACCGCGCGCCGGTCATTGTGCCGGTCTCTTCCGCCTCTCCGCTCGTAGCGTGGAACGCATCAAGGCGCCGAGGAAGTGCGTCCGTGCCTGGCAAGAAGCACCCCACAAGGAGCGGGAGGCCGAATGGTCGACCGGGAGTGCGGCTGCCGCGGCCGGTGGACGAGCGGGAGCTGTTTCGCCTTCAGACGGAGCTCGTCAAGTCGCAGGAATGGTACGGGTCAACGGGGTTCGAGAAGACCCCATCTACACCGACGCTGGAACCGAGACCACATACGTCAGCAACGACGGCAAACCCAGCCGATCATGAACGAGGCTGAGGCATCAGCCTCAACCCATCACCCCGCCCCGATCCGCTACCCTGTCTGGGACCGCCACCTCGGTGGCGGTCGCACCCTTGCCACAACCGAGGCGAAATACTCACTCAGAGTATTCAGCCACGCTTTACGCAAGGCCCCGCCTCCATAGCTCAGGGGATAGAGCACCGCTCTCCTAAAGCGGGTGTCGCAGGTTCGAATCCTGCTGGGGGCACCTCGCGTCGCCCCCGCGGCGGTTGCGGTGGAGGCCCGGGTCGGCCGGTGATCAGCCGGGGCCTGGGCCTTGGTCGTTTCTTGGGCCAAGGGCACGGCCCTCGGCCGCGCCCGCGCTGGCGCCGCGGCTTAGGGCGGCGCGGCCGTGCCGCGAGGGGCGGGCGGTGGGCGTCCTGGTTATCCACAGGCCGCCTCGCGGTTCGCGTGATTCTCCTAGCATGGCCGGATGACTCCCCTGGAAAACGGTTCCGTAGCCGCTGTCGCCGACGTTGAGCCCGGTCTGCCCGTGGATGTACTGCGGCGGGTGTTCGGGTATGACGCGTTCCGCGGGGAGCAGCGGGAGATCGTCGAGCATGTGGTCGGCGGGGGCGACGCGCTGGTCCTCATGCCGACCGGTGGTGGCAAGTCGTTGTGCTACCAGATCCCCGCGCTGGTGCGGCCCGGCGTGGGCGTGGTGATCTCGCCGCTGATCGCGTTGATGCAGGACCAGGTGGACGCGCTGCGGGCGCTGGGGGTACGGGCCGGGTTCCTCAACTCCACGCAGGACTTCGACGAGCGGCGGATGGTCGAGGCGGAGTTCCTCGCCGGGGAGCTGGACCTGCTCTACCTGGCGCCGGAACGGTTGCAGAGCGAGGCGACGTTGAGCCTGCTCGACCGCGGTGAGGTCGCGCTGTTCGCGATCGACGAGGCGCACTGCGTCGCATCCTGGGGGCATGACTTCCGGCCGGACTACCTCGCGCTGTCCGCGCTGCACGAACGCTGGCCCAAGGTGCCGCGCATCGCGCTGACCGCCACGGCCACCAAGGCCACGCACGCCGAGATCGCCGCCCGGCTGAAGCTGGAGGACGCCCGGCACTTCGTGGCCAGTTTCGACCGGCCGAACATCCAGTACCGCATCGCCACCAAGAACGACCCGAAGAAGCAGTTGCTCGACCTGCTGCGCACCGAGCACGCCGGGGACGCGGGCATCGTCTACTGCCTGTCCCGCGCCTCCGTGGAGAAGACCGCCGAGTTCCTGGTGCGCAACGGCATTGAGGCGCTGCCGTACCACGCCGGGCTTGACGCGCGCACCCGTGCCGCCAACCAGGCGCGCTTCCTGCGCGAGGACGGTCTGGTGGTGGTCGCCACGATCGCGTTCGGCATGGGAATCGACAAGCCGGACGTGCGGTTCGTGGCCCACCTCGACCTGCCCAAGTCCATCGAGGGCTACTACCAGGAGACCGGGCGGGCCGGGCGGGACGGTCTGCCGTCCACCGCGTGGCTGGCGTACGGGCTCCAAGACGTCGTGCAGCAGCGGAAGTTGATCGAGACCTCCGAGGGCGACGACGCGCACCGGCGCCGACTGACCGCGCACCTCGACGCCATGCTGGCGCTGTGCGAGACGATCGACTGCCGCCGGGTGCGGCTGCTCGCGTACTTCGGCCAGCACAGCGAGCGGTGCGGCAACTGCGACACCTGTCTGACGCCGCCGGAGTCCTGGGACGGCACTGTCGCAGCGCAGAAGCTGCTGTCCACCGTGGTCCGCCTCAAGCGGGAACGGAACCAGAAGTTCGGCGCGGGGCAGATCATCGACATCCTGCTGGGCCGGAAGACCGCCAAGGTCATCCAGTTCGACCATGACGCGCTGAGCGTCTTCGGTATCGGCACGGAGTTGCGCGAGGCCGAATGGCGCGGCGTGGTGCGCCAACTCCTGGCACAGGACCTGCTCGCCGTCGAGGGCGAGTACGGCACGCTGGTGCTCACCGACAGCAGCGGCGAGGTGCTGCGCGGGCAGCGCCAGGTCATGCTGCGCCGCGAACCGGAGCGGCCGACCCGCACCGCCAAGGAGCCGAAGGCCGCCCAGGCCGGACGCAAGGTCCCAGTCGACCTGCCGGAGGCGGCAGTTCCGGTCTTCGAGCTGCTGCGCGCCTGGCGTGCGGCCACCGCGAAGGAGCAGGGCGTGCCCGCGTATGTGATCTTCCACGACGCGACGCTGCGGGAGATCGCCACCACCGTGCCGAGCACCCTTGACCAGCTCGGAACGATCAGTGGCGTCGGCGAGAACAAGCTGGCGAAGTACGGCCAGCCCATCCTGGACGTCCTCGCCGGTCAGCCAGAGGGAACGGAGGCGGACGACACCCACTAGCCGCCACCAGACGGCACCCGCCGGCCATCAGGCGGGAGTGCCACCAGGGAATACCCCTAGGGGGTATAAGGTTATGTACGGCGCAAGGAGCTGCCATACCGCCACACCGGGAGTGAGCATCGATGACCACCCCACCCGCCGCGACCCCGACCACGGCGTCGGCCCCCGCCACGGCCCCCGGCACAGCGGGAGCCGCCGAGGCCGAGCTGGAGATCGGGGGGATGACCTGCGCGTCGTGCGCCGCCCGCATCGAGAAGAAGCTCAACCGGATGGACGGCGTCACCGCCACCGTCAACTACGCCACCGAGCGGGCCAAGGTCAGCTACGGCCCCGGCCTCACCGTCGCCGACCTCATCGCCACCGTGGAGGCCACCGGCTACACCGCCGCCCTCCCCGCGCCACCCGCGGCGGAAGCTGACCAGCCCACCGCCGACGAGGCCCCGGACGAGCTGGCCGTACTGCGCCAACGGCTGCTCACCGCCGTCGTGCTCGCCGTACCGGTGATCGCCATGGCGATGGTCCCTGCACTGCAGTTCCGCGACTGGCAGTGGCTCTCCCTCACCCTCACCGCGCCCGTGGTCGTCTACGCCGCCTGGCCGTTCCACCGGGCCGCCTGGACGAATCTGCGCCACGGCGCGGCGACGATGGACACGCTGATCTCGATGGGGACGCTGGCGGCGTTCGGCTGGTCGCTGTGGGCGCTGTTCTTCGGGGACGCCGGAATGCCGGGCATGAAGCACTCCTTCGAGCTGTCGATCTCCCGCACCGATGGTGGCGGGAACATCTATCTGGAGGCAGCGGCCGGGGTGACCGCGTTCATCTTGGCCGGACGGTACTTCGAGGCGCGCTCCAAGCGGCGCGCGGGCGCAGCGCTGCGCGCCCTGCTGCACCTGGGCGCCAAGGACGTGGCGGTGCTGCGCGGTGACCGTGAAGTGCGCGTACCCGTCGCGGAGTTGGCGGTCGGCGACCGGTTCGTGGTGCGTCCCGGGGAGAAGATCGCCACCGACGGTGTGGTGGTGGACGGCACTTCGGCGGTGGACGCCTCGATGCTCACCGGTGAGTCGGTGCCCGTCGAGGTGGCACCCGGCGCCACGGTCGCCGGCGCCACGGTGAACGCGGGCGGCCGGATCGTCGTCGAGGCCACCCGGATCGGCGCGGACACCCAACTGGCCAGAATGGCGAGGCTGGTTGAGGAGGCGCAGAACGGCAAGGCGGCGGCCCAGCGGCTCGCTGACCGGATCTCGGCGGTCTTCGTGCCCGCCGTCATCACCCTGGCGCTGGCCACCCTCGGCTACTGGCTGATCGCCGGTGCGGGCGCCGCCGCGGCGTTCACCGCGGCCGTCGCCGTACTGATCATCGCCTGCCCTTGCGCGCTGGGTCTGGCGACGCCGACCGCGCTGATGGTGGGCACCGGACGCGGCGCCCAGCTCGGCATCCTGATCAAGGGGCCGGAAGTGCTGGAGACCACCCGTGAGGTGGACACCATCGTGCTGGACAAGACCGGCACGGTGACCAGCGGCGTGATGGCACTCACCGACATCGTGACCGCCGACGGCGTGGACGCGGACCGTACGCTGCGGCTGGCGGGCGCCCTGGAGCACGCGGCCGAGCACCCGATCGCCAAGGCCATCGCCCGCGCCGCCGAGGAGCGCACCGGTCCGCTGCCCACCCCCACCGAGTTCACCGCCGTACCGGGCGTGGGCGTGCGCGGTGTGGTCGACGGACACACCGTCACCGTCGGCCGCGCCGACACCCCGCTGCCCGCCGAACTGCGTGACGCCAAGGAGCGCGCGGAGGCCGCCGGTCGCACCGCCGTCGTCGTCACCGACGGCGGCCGACCGAGCGCCGTGCTGGTGGTCGCCGACACCGTCAAGCCCACCAGCGCCGAGGCGGTACGGCGGCTGCGCGAGCTGGGGCTGACGCCGGTACTGCTGACCGGGGACAACCAGCGGGCCGCCCGGGCGGTCGCCGCCGAGGTCGGCATCGCCGCCGACCAGGTGATCGCCGAGGTCATGCCGGAGGACAAGGTCGAGGTCATCAGACGGTTGCAGCGTACGGGACGCAGCGTCGCGATGGTCGGTGACGGCGTCAACGACGCGGCCGCGCTTGCCCAGTCGGACCTGGGCCTGGCCATGGGCACCGGCACCGACGCGGCCATCGAGGCCGGTGATCTGACCCTGGTGCGCGGCGACCTACGGGTCGCGGCGGACGCCATCCGGCTGGCCCGGCGCACCCTCGGCACCATCAGGGCCAATCTGTGCTGGGCCTTCGGCTACAACGTGGCCGCGCTGCCGCTGGCCGCGGCCGGACTGCTCAACCCGATGATCGCGGGCGCCGCGATGGCGTTCTCCTCGGTCTTCGTGGTGGGCAACAGCCTGCGGCTGCGAAACTTCCGGCCGGTGGACCGGTGAGCCGCGTACCCAACCGGTGCGCGACGGGCCGGTGAACGCCCGGCGGCACGCGGTCGCCGTTTGGATCCCGTTTTGCGAAGCGGCAGGTGAGCGGACGTAGGGTGACGAGTGGCGGCCGTGAGCGACCAGCCCACCGGCCGTACGACCTCATCGGCCCGCACTACCCCACCGGCCCGGCCCGCCGGTCGACGACGAGGAGCAACGATGCCCGAGACCCCAGCAGACCACGCCGCCCGGCTGGACCGGTTGCCGCAGTGGGAAGCGCTCGGCAAGCACCGCGAGCAGTTGGGGGAGGTGCATCTGCGGGACCTGTTCGCCGCCGACTCCGAGCGCGGCCAGCGCTACACCCTGACCGTCGGCGACCTGCACATCGACTACTCCAAGCACCTGGTGACCGACGAGACGCTCACCCTGCTGCGCGAACTGGCCGAGGCTCGCGGGGTGACCGCGCTGCGTGACGCGATGTTCCGCGGTGAGAAGATCAACGTCACCGAGAACCGCGCGGTACTGCACACCGCGCTGCGCGCACCGCGCGATGTGGTGGTCAAGGTGGACGGCGAGAACGTGGTGCCCCGGGTGCACTCGGTGCTCAACAAGATGTGCGTGTTCGCCGACAAGATCCGCTCCGGTCACTGGACCGGGCACACCGGGAAGCCCATCAAGAACATCGTCAACGTCGGCATCGGCGGCTCCGACCTGGGCCCGGCCATGGCGTACGAGGTGCTCCGCCCGTACACCGCGCGCGATCTGACGTTCCGCTTCGTGTCCAACGTGGACGGCGCCGACCTGCATGAGGCGGTGCGGAACCTGGATCCGGCCGAGACGCTGTTCATCATCGCCTCGAAGACCTTCACCACCATCGAGACCATCACCAACGCCAAGTCGGCGCGTTCCTGGCTGCTGAAGGGCCTCGGCGCCGACGAGAGCGCGGTGGCCAAGCATTTCGTGGCACTGTCCACCAACACGGAGAAGGTCGCAGATTTCGACATCAACACGGACAACATGTTCGAGTTCTGGGACTGGGTCGGCGGCCGCTACTCGTACGACTCGGCGATCGGCCTGTCGCTGATGATCGCCATCGGTCCGGACCACTTCCGTGAGATGCTGGCTGGCTTCCACTTGGTGGACGAGCACTTCCAGACGGCGCCGATCGAGGCCAACGCGCCATTCCTGATGGGGCTGTTGGGCGTCTGGTACGGAAACTTCCACGACGCCCAGTCGCATGCCGTGCTCCCCTACAGCCACTACCTGTCGCGCTTCACCGCCTATCTGCAGCAGCTCGACATGGAGTCCAACGGCAAGTCCGTGGACCGGGACGGCCGCCGGGTCAACTGGCAGACCGGGCCGGTGGTGTGGGGCACTCCGGGCACCAACGGACAACACGCGTACTACCAGTTGATCCACCAGGGCACCAAGCTGATTCCGGCCGACTTCATCGGCTTCGCCCAACCGATCGCGGAGCTCGGTGAGCTGGCCGACCACCACGACCTGCTGATGGCGAACTTCTTCGCGCAGACCCAGGCGCTGGCCTTCGGCAAGACCCCGGAGGAGGTCACCGCCGAAGGCGTGCCCGCCGAGCTGGTGCCGCACAAGACGTTCGTGGGCAACCACCCGACCACCACCATCCTGGCCAAGGAGCTGACGCCCTCGGTTCTCGGCCAACTGGTCGCGCTCTACGAGCACAAGGTGTTCGTCCAGGGCGCGATCTGGAACATCGACTCCTTCGATCAGTGGGGCGTCGAGCTGGGCAAGGTGCTGGCCAAGCGCATCGAGCCCGCGCTGACCGAGGGCGCCGAGGTGCCCGGCCTCGACTCGTCCACCAGCGCGCTGGTACGGCAGTACCGCTCGCTGCGCGGACGCTGACCCCGGTGGCTACGACCAACGGTTATCCACAGCGTGGGTATAACTGGGCCGCGTTTTTGACGGTAAAACCCCCCGGCCGGGGTGGCCCAGGGTGGGCGACCGCGGCCTGGTACTTCGGCTCGGCCCCAGCCGAGACCGGTCAGCCTCAGCCGATGCGGGTCAACTTGCTACCGAGTCCCGGCGCGTTGAGGTCCGACTGCAGCGCGACCGGAACCTTCACCTGCCCGGGACCGCTGCCCACCGTCAGCGTGCCCACCGTGGCGCCCGCCTTCGCCGAGTGCGGCACTCCGGACGAACCGGCGTTCAGCGCGATGTCCACCTTCAGCCCGGCCCAGCCGACCGCCTGCACGTCCTGTGTGGCGACCACCGGCGTCCTGCCGCCCAGGCCGTCGTCGACATAGCCGACCACATCGCCCTTCTTGATCACCTGCTCGGAGGTAAGCGACTGCTGGGCGGCCATGATGAGCTGCCGCCCAGCGGCCAGCACGGTGTCGATGATCGCGGGCTTGTACTGGCCCATCACCGCGCCGATGATCAACTGCGTGGTGCCGCCCACCTGCTTGACGGCGGCGAAGACCAGGTTGCCACCCGCCCTGGTGCTGGTGCCGGTCTTGATGCCGACGGTGTTGTTGAGCGGAACCAGTCCGTTGTAGTTGCGGTAGGTGTCGCCGCTGGCGGCCTTGTACGAGGGCTTGGCGACGATCTCCCGGAACACCTCGTTGCTCATCGCCTGCCGGGCCAGCTTGATCTGGTCGACGGCGGTGCTCACCGTGGTGGCGTCCAGGCCGCTCGGGTCGGTGTAGGTGGTGTTGGTCATCCCGAGGTCCTTCGCGGCCGAGTTCATCTTCTTCGCGAACTCCGCCTCGGAACCGGCGTCCCAACGCGCCAGCAGACGCGCGATGTTGTTCGCCGACGGAAGCATGATCGCTTCCAGCGCCTCGTACTCGCTGATGCTCTGTCCCGCGGTCACCTTGACCACCGACTCGTTCTCCCGGCTGACGTCCGCCGCCGCCTGCGGGTCGACCTTGATCAGGGGGCCGCTCTCACCGTGCTTCAGCGGATGGTCGCGCAGGATGACATAGGCCGTCATCACCTTGGCGACGCTCGCGGTGGGCACCGGCTTCTGCGGGCCGAACGCGCCCATGCCGCCGAGGCCTTCCACCTCCACAGCCGCCTGGCCCTCGGTCGGCCACGGCATGGACGGCGCCGCCCCGCCGAACGTGTACGAGGCCGGGCTGGTCAGCGTCAGCTTCGGGCTGGGCAACGGGCGCACCGCCTGCACCACGACGAAGATGATCGCCAGCAGCGCGACCAGCGGCGTCCAGATCTTGATCCGGCGCACCGCGGAGCGCAGCAGGGTCGGCGGCGGGGGCGGGGTGTTGGTCAGCTCGGCCAGCAGCTTCAGCGGCTCACCGGGAACGGGCGGCAACGGCTGCTGCTTGGTCCGCTCAACGGGTTCCGGTTCGGCCTCCGCCCGGGCGGCCTTGGCCGAGGGCTCGCTGGGCTTGGCCGCCTCCTGGTTGGGAAGCGGCACACTGGGCGCCGCGCTGGCCGCCGCCGCGCCCGGCTGGGTGGGCTTGGCCGGGGGCTGGACGGGCTTGGCCGGGGCCTCGGCGGAGGAGCGCTGAGCGGGCTTCGCCGGGGCGGGAGTTGGCTTCTCGGACGCGGGGGCGGCCGAGGGCGCGGGCTTCTCGAACGCGGGGGCAGCCGAGGGCGCGGGCTTCTCGGACGCGGGCGTCGGCTTCGCAGAAGCGGGCGACGACGCGGTGGGCTCGGCAGCCGAGGGCTTCGCCAGGGGCGTACTGGCCGACGGCTGGCCGGACTTGGCAGCGGCGCTCTCCTGCTTGGGTTGCGTCCGCGCTTCCGCATCAGGCTCCGCTTCGCTCTTGGCGGCGCCCGGCTCGCTGGCGGCGCGCGGCTCGCCGGTGGCGTCCGCTTCGCTCTTGGCGGCGCCCTCCTGAGCGGGCTCGGCGGCGCCCTCCTGAGCAGACTTCGCGGTGCCCTCGGCCTCCGCCGCGGGCGTGGAAGGCCGCGCCGCCGGGGCGTCAGCGGACGACGGCTTCGCCGGGGACTTCTCCGGCGCGGGCTTGTCGTCCGCCACCTTCTTGGCAGCAGCCGGAGCGGCGTCGCCCTTCGACTGGCCGGTTTTCTCCTTGCCGTCGCCGGACGCGTCGGAGTCGGCAGCCTGCGCACCCGGCGCGGCCGCAGACCTTCCCGTACCAGGGCCGTTGACGGAACGCTTCTCTTGATCGTCTTCCGCTTGGGACCCCGTCGAGGACTTCTCTTCGGCCTTCGCGGAAGTGCCGTCCGCCGTCCGGGACTTCGCGTCCCGTGCAGCCGGAGTCGACACACGACCACTGTTGGACGTACCGGAGCGCTGGCCGGAGCCCGGTTCCGCTACGTCATCCGACGTAGATTCAGCCGGGTCGCCCGCCGGGTGCTCACGCCCGGCGCGCTCGGTGACCGCGGTGGCGGAGCGGGCCGCGCCGTCGCCCGCGGGCACCCGGATCCGCATCGTCATCGTCGGCTCAGGCGCGCCGTCTTGCTCCGTACCGTCGGCCGCGGCGCCGTCAGTTGACCCGGTCCGCTTCACCGCGAGCCTCGGGTCTAGCTTGTCGCTATTTTTCCCCGTACGTTCCGTCGTCTCCCCCGACGACCGCCGCTGTTCCGCCCTGCCGGGGGAATCGCCCGCCACCCAAGCCTCCCGTACACATCAGGCGGGGCGCCTCACCCGGCGCCCCGCTGCCGATATCCAGTGTCCCGGACCAGTGTCCTGCCCGCGCCCGCGCCCTCGCCGCCTGACCCGCCGATCCCACCGCAACCCAATGGGGAACAGCCGGTCCACGCCACACGACGCCGCCGCCACCCCGCTAGACGAGAACGACATACCTACCGGTTCCCGCAGATAAGGCAAAGGCACTCTCGACACATCGGTGTGAGAGGCGTCACCCTGTCATTCATCCACGCGGGGAGGCATGGATGGGCAGGAGCCGCAGAACAATTCCGGAGGAGCTGTTGCTGCTCGCCCTGGACCCGACGACCGGGACCACGGCGCAGCCGCAGTCACTCGACCTTGGTCTGGCCGGGGCACAGCTAGTGGAGCTGGCCCTGGCAGGACGGATAGCCCCGGACGGGGATCGTATCGCCGTGGTGCATCCGCGGCCGACAGGTGATCCGACCCTGGACACCGCACTGGAACTGCTGCGCAGGCGCGGCAGCCCGGTGCGCGCCGTCCACTGGATCGGCGGGCCCCGGTTGGGGCTGCGCCAGACGTATCTCGCGCACTTGGAACGCTGCGACATGGTGCACGCCGTGCCGGGCCAGATGTGCGGGGTACTGCCGACGACCCGCTACCAGGCGACCGACAGCGCGGTCAGCCGGGAGATCAGGGCCCGGCTGGACAACGCGATCCGCACCGGCGTACCGCCGGACCCGCGGACCGCGGCGCTGGCCTCACTCGCCCACGCGGTGGGCCTCGGCAAGCACCTCTACCCCGGTAACGAAGGCCGGTCCTCGCGATCGCGCCTACGGGACCTCATCAGGTACGACCCGATGGGCGGCTTGGTCGCGCACGCCGTGATGGACGTGCAGAACGGCGTGGCGGTACAGCCGCGACGAGCACCCGCCCAGGCCGCACAGGCCCGTGCCGCCGGTCGCGGCATGGCCAGGGCAGGAGCTCGTTGACGCCCCTCGGGCGACCGGATGACCCGGCCCGTGACACCGTCCGACACCCATCGGACGCGAAAGCCACGGACACAGCACCGACCCACACCCCCGTCCCCATGACCCGGTACGGGAGCCGCTGAAGGGCGCGAGGCGGTGAACCGGCCGAACACCGGTTCACCGCCTCGCGCGTTCCGCTGGTACCGCACAGCTAATTGCTCCCGTTCTTCTGCGCAGCGTTGACCTCTGGTGGCAGGCTGCTGACCGGCAGTACACCGGTCGTACAAGAGCAGGTACCTGAACTCCTACAAGAGCAGCGGTGCCGGTGCGGTTCACAGTCGGAGGTGCAGTTCCGTGGCGTCCAACGTCAATCCCACTGTCAGGCGACGCAGACTGGGTTCGGAGCTGCGCAAACTCCGTGAGACCAAGGGCATGACGGCGGAGGAGGTCGCCGCCCGGCTCCTGGTGTCGCAGTCGAAGATCAGTCGGCTGGAGAACGGCCGCCGCAGCATCAGCCAGCGCGACGTACGCGATCTGTGCGGTGTGTACGGCGTGGAGGACCACCGCATCGTGGAATCGCTGATGCAGATGGCCAAGGAGTCGCGTCAGCAGGGCTGGTGGCACGCCTTCGGCGATGTCCCGTACAGCGTCTACATCGGCCTTGAGACCGACGCCGTCTCGTTGCGGGTCTACGACTCGCTGATCGTCCCCGGCCTGCTGCAGACCCCGGACTACGCCAGGGCCGTGATCGAGGGCATGTGGCCGGAGGCGACCGTCGCCGAGGTGGAGAAACGTATCCAGGTGCGGCTCAAGCGGCAGGAACGAATCACCGACCCGGTCAGCCCGGTGCGGTTCTGGGTGGTGCTGGACGAGGCGGCGCTACGCCGGGTCACCGGCAACGCGCGCATCATGAGCGAGCAGTTGGACCACCTGGTGGAGTACAGCACGATGCCACACGTCACGCTGCAGATCCTGCCGTACAGCGTCGGCGCCCACCCGGGGATGTACGGCGAGTTCGCGATCCTGGAGTTCGAGGACGCCTCGGACGCGTCCGTGGTCTATCTGGAGGGCATGACCAGCGACCTGTACCTGGAGAAGCCCAGTGATGTGCAGGACTACTGCGTGATGTACGAGCACCTGCGGGCGCTGGCACTCAGCCCGGAACAGTCACGGCAGTTCATGAACAAGGTCGCCCGCGAGTACGTCCCGTAGAGCCCTGGAGTGCTCCGGTGTCGCATGCGGCGCCGGAGGCTACACCGTCGTCACTGATGACGGAAGAGGTGAATGGGATATGCCATCCGGTCGAGTGAACAGCGGCTCCAGGAAGTGATGTTGCCGAGTAGCGTCGTTCGCGTCGCCAAGGGGTCGACAACTCCCCAATCATCTCGGCTATTTCGGAGCTGACCATGAACAACCAGCAGACCAGCCAGGGCATCACGGCCGCGTGGAAGAAGTCCTCGCACTCCGGCGCACACGGCGCGTGCGTGGAGGTGCGCACCCCCGGGGCGCAGGCCGTGGCGGTGCGCGACTCCAAGGACCCGCAAGGACCTTCGCTGTCCTTCACCTCGGAGTCCTGGGCGGCCTTCATCGCCGGTGTGGAGGCGGGCGCCTTCGACCTCGCCTGAGGTCCGGTCGCCGCAGCGCGATATCCCTTCTCGTCACAAACACCGCCGCGAGCCGCGGCAGTTACACCGGCAGTAACACCAGAGTCCCTCTCGACTGGTCGCCGTCCTGGCCGAGGGGGCTCGTTGCTGTTCAAGTCCCTTCGCAGGGAACGGACTTCGGTTCCGGTCTGCGAAGCACCGCTCTTATTGGGTGGCTACCCGGCCCGGCGCCACCCGCCCTTCGCCGTAAGGGGTTCGGGGCGGGTGGCCGGGCACGGGATCACCCCGAGACCGGGTAACGCTGCAGCCAGGCGCTGGCGCCGGTCAGGGCGGCGCCCTGGGTCATCTGCATCGCGAAGTCGTCCGCCAGCTGGAGGATCGCCCCCCGGCCCTCCAACTCCACCACCCACGCGGGCGGCAGCGCCGTGTCGCCGTGCTGGACGCCGAGCAGGTTCCCGCAGATCGAACCGGTGGAGTCGCTGTCGCCGGAGTGGTTGACGGCCAGCAGCAGCCCATGCCGTACGTCCTCGGCGACCAGCGCGCAGTAAACCCCGATGGCCAGCGCCTCCTCGGCGGTCCAGCCCTGGCCGAGCGCCTCGACCCGCTCGGCGGACGGCGGCCCCTGACGGACCGCGTCCAGCGCGGCGTGCAGCGCCTGGGTGGTCTCCTCATGGCCGGGCTGGGCGGCCAGGAGCGCCAGGGCCTGCTGTACGGCCTGCTCCAGCGGACTGCCGTGCGCCAGCGCGTGCGTGATCACCGCGAACGCCCCGGCCGCCAGGTATCCGGTGGGGTGACCGTGCGTCTGCGCGGCGCACTCCACCGCCAGTTGGAAGACCAGCCCCGGCTCCCATCCGACCAGCAGGCCGAACGGCGCGGAGCGCATCACCGTGCCGCAGCCCTTGGAACCAGGGTTCTTCGGCTGGGCGAGGGTGCCCATCCGGTCGTCGCCGAGGCCGGAGAGGCAGGCGCGGCCGGGGGCACGCTGGGAGTACAGCCACTCCTCGCGGGCCAGCCAGCCCGCGTCGGCGTCCCGCTCGTCAGGGCCCCAGTCGGCTTGGGTGGCGGCCCAGCGGAGGTAGGCACGGTGCACGTCCGTCGGCGGGTGCCAGGTCCCGGCGTCGCGGCGGACATGGGCGCGGATCAGCCCCTCCACCGTGAACAGGCTCATCTGGGTGTCATCGGTGATGGCGCCGCGCCGCCCGTAGGCGGGGACGTAGTCGGTGACGCCCGCCGCACCGTGCTTGTCGCGGATCGCCGCCAGCGAGTCGAACTCGATACCGGCGCCCAGCGCGTCGCCGATCGCCCCGCCGAGCAGGCAGCCTCTCACCCGGCTGCGGAAGTCCTGTTGCTCCGCCCGCCCCCATATTTCGGCCACGCCTCAACTCCCCTTCTCAGTTGGCCGCTTCACTGTGTCGATTCTTCTCAGCTGTCCAGGACCGGCAGCAGCTCGGGCAGGTGGCCGTCCGAGGCCAGCCCGGCCGCCCGGCGTTCCTCCGGAACCGTGCCGTACAGGGTGTCCCGCTGCCGGGCCGGTCGGCCCGCCGCTTCGGCGATGGCGACCAGGTCGCGGATGGAGCGGTAGGACCCGTAACTGGAGCCCGCCATTCGGGAGATGGTCTCCTCCATCAGCGTGCCGCCCAGGTCGTTGGCGCCCGAGCGGAGCATTTCGGCCGCCCCTTCGGTGCCCAGTTTCACCCAGCTCGTCTGAATGTTACGGATATGCGGATGGAGCAGCAGCCGGGCCATGGCGGTGACCGCGCGGTTGTCCCGGTGGGTCGGCCCGGGTCGGGCGATGCCCGCGAGATACACCGGCGCGTTGGTGTGGATGAACGGCAGGGTGACGAACTCGGTGAACCCCCCGGTCTCCTGCTGTATCTCGGCGAGCAGCCGCAGATGGCCCAGCCAGTGCCGGGGTTGGTCCACGTGCCCGTACATCATGGTGGAGGAGGAGCGGATGCCCAGTTGGTGGGCGCTCTTGATGACCTCCACCCAGGTGGCGGTGGGCAGTTTGCCCTTGGTGAGGACCCAGCGCACCTCGTCGTCGAGGATCTCGGCGGCGGTGCCGGGGATGGTGTCCAGGCCGGACTCCTTGGCCCGTTGCAGCCAGTCGCGGATGGACAGTCCGGTGCGGGTGGCGCCGTTGGCCACCTCCATCGGCGAGAAGGCGTGCACATGCATGCCGGGCACCCGGTCCTTGACCGCCCGGGCGATGTCGAAGTAGGCGGTGCCGGGCAGGTCGGGGTGGATGCCGCCCTGCATGCACACCTCTGTGGCGCCCACCTCCCAGGCCTGCTGGGCACGGTCGGCCACCTGTTCAAGGGAGAGGGTGTAGGCGTCGGCGTCGGTGCGACGCTGGGCGAAGGCGCAGAAGCGGCAGCCGGTGTAGCAGACGTTGGTGAAGTTGATGTTCCGGGTGACGATGTAGGTGACCTCGTCGCCGACCGCGTCGCGCCGTACGTCGTCGGCGATCCGGCACAGCGCGTCCAGCGCTGGCCCCTCCGCGTGGAGCAGGGCGAGCGCCTCGGCGTCGGTGAGCCGCGTGGGGTCGTCGGCGGCGGTGGACAGGGCGGCGCGTACGTCGGCCTCGATGCGGTCCGGGACGGTGCCGGGCGCGGCCTGTTCACGCAGTGCCTCCCAGTCGCCGTACACCTCGTCGAAGTCGTTCCTGCGGTCGCTGGTGCGGCCTTCGGTGTCGATGGCGGTGTGCAGATCGGTGCGCCCGCTGGCGGTGAAGACCTCCTCAGGCTCCTGCCAGGGCAGGCCGGTGGGCTGGGCGTCCTCCACCGCCAGGCCGCTGTCCGGGTCGGCCAGTGCCCGTACGTGCGGCAGGACGCGCGGGTCGAGCCAGGGTTCGCCGCGCTTGACGAACTCCGGGTAGATGGTGAGGCGTTCACGCATGGCGAAGCCGGACTCGGCGGTGACGGCGCGCAGTTGGTCGATGTGCGGCCAGGGGTGCTCGGGGCTGACGTGGTCGGGGGTGAGCGGGGAGACGCCGCCCCAGTCGTCGATGCCCGCGGCGATGACCCGCGCGTACTCGCCCGCGATCAGGTTCGGCGGCGCCTGGATGCGGGCGGCGGGGCCAAGGATCAGCCGGGCAACGGCGATGGTGGCCACCAGGTCGTCCAGCTCCGCGTCCGGCATGCCGCGCATCGGGGTGTCCGGTTTGGCGCGGAAGTTCTGGACGATCACCTCCTGGACGCCGTGGTACTGCCGGGCCACCGTGCGGATCGCGAACAGCGACTCGGCGCGCTCGGTGTACGTCTCGCCGATTCCGATCAGGATGCCCGTGGTGAACGGCACGTTGGAACGGCCCACGTCGTGCAGCACCCGCATGCGCACGGCGGGGTCCTTGTCCGGGGAGCCGTGGTGCGGGCCGCCCGGCTGCGACCACAGCCGGATGGCGGTGGTCTCCAGCATCATGCCCATGGAGGCCGCGACCGGCTTGAGGCGCTGTACGTCCGTCCAGGACATCGCGCCCGGATTGAGGTGCGGGAGCAGCCCCGTCTCCTCCAGCACCCGGATCGCCATCGCCCGTACGTAGGCCACGGTGTCGTCGTAGCCGTGGGCGTCCAGCCACTCGCGGGCCTGCGGCCACCTGTCCTCGGGGCGGTCGCCGAGCGTGAACAGGGCTTCCTTGCAGCCGAGTTCGGCACCGCGCCGGGCGATGGCCAGCACCTCGTCGGGGGACAGGAACATCCCCTCGCCCGCGCGCCGCAGCTTGCCCGGCACAGTGGCGAACGTGCAGTAGTGGCAGCGGTCCCGGCACAGCCGGGTCAGCGGGATGAAGACGTTGCGCGCGTAGGTGATCACGCCCGGACGTCCGGCCGCCTCAAGGCCCGCGTCCCGCACCCGTGCGGCGACCGCGGCGAGGGTGTCGAGGTCCTCACCGCGCGCTCGCAGCAGGACGGCCGCCTCGGCGACGTCCAACGCGACACCGCTGCGGGCGCGGCTCAGCGCACGTCGCATGGCGTTGGCGGTCGGTGTCGGCTCCTCGGGGCGCGGCAGGCTGGTGTCCATTCACCGAGCATACGAGCGACCACCGACAGCACCAGCGATGCCGCCCTGCGCGGTTTGTCACAGGCATGCCCAGGAATAGCGGCCGCGTACGGTCCGGCGCGGTTCGGCCCCGCGACGCGGCCCCGGCCGTGCGTTACAGGTACTGGGCGTAGCCGTCGAGGGTGCGCAGCGCCTCGTCGGCTCCGGAGGGCGGCAGCATGACGACGACCTCCTCGATGCCCAGGTCGCCCAGCCTCGCGAGCTTGTCCGCGCTGGGCCGCACCCCGTAGGGCACCACCTGCGGCTCGCCCGCGCGGCCCGCCTCCGCCCAGGCGGCGCGCAGTGCGGGCAGGTGCTCGGCCGGGTCCTGGCCGACCGGCAGCCAGCCGTCGGCGTATCCGGCGACGTCCGCGAACAGCCTCGGTCCGGGCGCGCCGCCGAGCAGGACGCGCAGGCCCTTCGGCTTGGGATACGCCTCGCTGGGCTCGACGTGGACGAACTCGCTGTCGTACCCGGTTGGTTCGGGCGCCCACAGGGCGCGCATCGCCGCCATCTTGTCCCGGACGATGGTGCGGCGCCGCTTCCAGTCCACCCCGTGATCGGTGGCCTCCTCCTCGTTCCACCCTAGGCCCACACCGAAGGTGAACCGGCCGCCTGAGAGGTGGTCAAGGGTGGCGACCTGTTTGGCGAGCACAATGGGGTCGTGCTGGGCCACCAGGGTGATCCCGGTGCCGAGTACGAGGCGCTCGGTGACGGCGGCGGCAGCGCCCAGCGCGGTGAACGGGTCGAGGGTGCGGCTGTACTCGCGCGGCAGTTCCCCGCCGAACGGGTAGGGGCTCTTGCGGGAGACCGGGATGTGGGTGTGCTCGGGCAGGTAGAGCCCGGTGAATCCACGCTGCTCAAGCTCCCGCGCGAGTTGGACGGGGCCGAGGGTCTCATCGGTCAGAAAGATCATGGTCGAGATACGCACTGCGAGCACCTCCGGGTTCGGGCGACTTTTGCCCGGTCTTGTCTCTTCCCGTACGTGGTCGCATCGAATCTGAGATAGCTCCGGCACGGCGCGCAACCGCTGCGGCGTTCCTGCCGAAGCTGTTGGGGGGCTCGCCAGCCAACGTAGGAGCCGCAGCGGCGCGCGGTCACGCGGCGGGCCGAAACCGCCGCGTCCGACAGGGGATCCGCCGCGGGTGGTCTACCGTGTCGAGACCGTCTCCGTGTCGCGCCCAGAGCGCAGCACCGTCCCCGGGACGGCGCCGGTCACCACCGCGTCGCGGACGGTCTCCACGCCGTTCACCCGTACGCTCACCACGCCCTGCGCCCTGGAGTCCAACCGCGGGCTGTCGCCCGGCAGATCGTGCACCAGCGTCGCGGGTCCGGCATCGATCCGCTCCGGGTCGAAGAGCACCAGGTCGGCGAGGTAGCCCTCGGCGATCCGGCCGCGTCCGCGCAACCCGTACAGCCTGGCCGGATCGCCGGTGAGCATACGCACCGCACGCTCCAGCCCCACCAGCTTGCGCCCGCGCAGGCAGTCCCCGAGGAACCGCGTCGTATACGGCGCACCGCACATCCGGTCCAGATGCGCGCCCGCGTCCGAGCCACCCAGCATGACGTCCTCATGCTCCCAGGTCTGCCGCCGCAGCTCCCAGCTCGCGGGGTCGTTGTCCGTGGGCATGGGCCAAAGCACGGTACGCAGTCGGTCGTTGGCACATATATCCACCAGTGCCTCGAAGGGCTCCTGGCCGCGCTCCGCGGCGATCTCGCCCACCCGTCGACCGCTCAGTCCGGCGTTCTCCTCGGAGTACGTATCCCCGATGACGTAGCGTCCGAAGTCCGCCAGCCGCCGGAAGACGCCCGCCTCCGGGCTCTCCGCCCGGCGCCGCATCTCCGCCCGTACCAAGGGGTCCTTGAGTTTCGCGATCCGCTCGTCCACCGGCAGGGCGAGGATCTCCCCCCATCCGGGAATCAGATTGAGCGCGCAGAAGGTGCCGAGCGACATGTTCATGGGGGTGAGGATCGGCATGGTCAGTGCCACCACCCGGCCACCCGCCTTACGGGCCATGGCGGATGCGAGCAGTTGCCGTGGAACACGTTCGGGGACGGCCGCGTCAATGGTCAGCACGTTCCAGTTGAGCGGTCGCCCGGCGGTTGCGCTCATGGCGGACAGCAACTCGACCTCGTCGTCCGAGAACCGGTCCAGGCATCCGGCGACTATCGCCTCCATCTGCGTGCCCTCGTGTTCCCCGACCGCCTGGCACAGCGCCAGCAACTCCTCGCGGCCCGCGTACCGCGACGCCACCGGTTTGCCGTCCCCGTCGGTGTGCGTGGACGACTGCGTCGTCGAAAGGCCCCATGCGCCCGCGTCCATCGACTCATGGAAGAGCCACAGCATCCGTTCCCACTGCCGCGCGGTGGGCTGCCCGCCAATGGCGTCCTCGCCCATGACATGCCGCCGCAGTGCGCAATGCCCCACCATGAAACCGGCGTTGACCGCGATCCGCCCGTCGAGCGCGCCGAGGTATTCGGCGAACGAGGCCCAGTTCCAGTCGACCCCGTCCTCAAGGGCCTTGAGCGACATGCCCTCGACCTTGCACATCATGCGCCGTGTGTAGTCGGCGTCCCGCGGCCTGAGCGGTGCCAGGGTGAATCCGCAGTTTCCGCCCACAATGGTGGTCACACCGTGGTTCATGGACGGCGTCGCGAAGGGGTCCCAGAACAACTGGGCGTCATAGTGCGTGTGCGGATCGACGAATCCGGGGGTGAGCACCAGCCCGGCCGCGTCCTGAGCGCTGCGCACGCTTTCCGCGGTGCTGCCGGGGGCGGTGATGGAGGCGATTCTGCCGCCTCTTATTCCGATGTCGGCGAGGTACGAGGGCGCGCCCGTGCCGTCCACCACGGTGGCGCCTTTTATCAGGTGGTCAAGCATGGTCCATTCCCCTCCGCGGAAAGTGGGTGCGAGGGTGCGCGGCCCAGTGGGTCGGCCCGGCCGGAGCCGTGCGACGGGCCGCCGCCGCACGGCTCCGGACCGGGTCGGGAAGCGACGGCCCGGGAAGCCGTCGCCGTACAGGGGGCGCCACAGGCCCGCGGCGCCGTCCGGGCCGGGTAACCGGTTGAGCAATCAGGCGAAGTCCGCCGCGGTTCGGCAGTGCCCTGAAAGGCGCCGGGAACCGCGCGGCCAGCCACGATGGTGCTTGAGACGATCGACCGGACATCGCCGCACTCCCAGCGGAGCCCTTAGCCCCGCGCCGCCTGGCGGAAGCGGGTGGTCCGGTGCACCGGGTCGGTGTCGATCTTCGGGATGACGTGCTCTCCGATGAGCTTGATCGTCGTCAGCGTGTCCTGGTACGGCACGCCCACCGGCAGTCCGAACGCCAACTGGTCGGCGCCCGCCGCCTCCCACCGCCTGCACTGCGCGAGGACCTCGTCCGGATCACCGCAGATCATCAACTCCTCGGCGATCAACAGGTCGATGATCTCCGGGGTGTAGTCCGGCAGGAGTTCCGGCCACCGCGGGATTCCCTCGGGCCTGGGGAAGGTGTCGTGGTAGCGGAACAGCAGCGACTGCAGGTAGTTGAGATTGCTGGAGACCGCGATCTCCCGGGCCTTCTTCGAGGTTTCGGCGCATATCGCGGTGGAGGTCACCATCACGTTGTCGTTGACGAAGTCGGCGACCGGTTCGGCGTCGCGTACGGCGGTCTTGTACGAGTCGACCACCCACTCCATGTCGGAGACCTTCTGCACGCTGAACCCCAGTACCCCAAGGCCCTTTCTGGCGGCCATGGCGTACGAGGGCGGCGATCCCGCCGCGTACCACATCGCGGGGTGCGAGCCACCGTACGGCTTTGGAAGGATCTTGCGCGGGGGGAGCGACCAGTGCTTTCCCTTGAACCCCTCGTATGTGTCCTGGAGCCACATCTTGGGGAACTCGGCGATGGTCTCCTCCCAGATCTCCTTGGTGTGGTTCATGTCGGTCACCCCGGGGAGGAAGCCGAGGATCTCATGGCTGCCCGCGCCGCGTCCGGTGCCGAACTCGAAGCGGCCGCCGGAGAGATGGTCGAGCATCGCGACCCGCTCGGCGACCTTCGCGGGATGGTTGACCTGCGGCAGCGGATTGAAGATTCCGGAACCAAGGTGGATGCGTTTCGTGGCATGGGCCAGATAGCCGAGGAAGACATCATTGGCCGAAAGGTGGGAGTACTCCTCCAGGAAATGGTGCTCGCTCGCCCAGGCGTACTTGAAACCCGACCTGTCGGCCTGAATGACGTACTCGGTCTCCTCCAGCAGCGCGTGGTGCTCGGCCTCCGGGTCGGCCTTCGCCCGACTCGCGGGCACATATCCCTGTACGAAGATCCCGAATTCCAAGATCGCTCCTCGAAGCGGTACCACGTTTCTGACGTAGCGTCAGATTCACTCGACTCTCGCAGCGCCCGCCGGAACCGTCAATACCCGGGCACCGGGATCAGTTGAGGTGCGGCGCGACATCGGCGGCGAACGCCTCCATCTGGTCGAGCAGTTCGGTCACACCACGGCTGCGGAAGCGGACCTGTATCTGCCCGACGCCGATCCGTGCATACTCACGCAGCGACTCGGCGATGGCCTCCCCCTTGCCGGAGAGTGCGCGACGCCCCACCCGCCAGGACGGCTCGCCTATGTACACCGGCTCGGTGATCGCCCCGATGTCCAGTGGCTCACCACGGCGCAGCCGGACCAGCTCCGCTATCCGGTACGGAAGTTGGCCTCGCGGATCGCCCTGCGGAAGCCAGCCGTCGCCGCGCAGCGCCGACCGCCGTATCGCCGCGGGCGAGGATCCGCCGACCCAGATCGGCGGCCGGGGAACCTGTACCGGCCGGGGCCGCTGCCCCAGCCCGCGGAAGGAGAAGTGCCGACCGTCGTGCTCGGGAAACTCCTGCGGCCCCAGTGCGACCTTGAGCGCGTCTATGGTCTCGTCGAGCACCGGCCCACGGCGGCCGAAGTCCACACCGAGGGCGTCGAACTCCTCCTGAACATGTCCGGCGCCCACCCCAAGGATCAGCCGCCCGCCGGAGAGGTGGTCCAAGGTGGCGTACTGCTTGGCGAAGGCCAGCGGATGCCGCAGTCCGGCCACGGCGACATGGCTGAGCAGCCGCACCCGCGTGGTCGCGGCGGCCACATAGGACAAGGTGGCCACCGGGTCGTACCAGGTGGTGCTCATCGCGTCCGCCAACCGGGCGGGAATCGCCACATGGTCACAGCAGGCGACATAGAAGAAACCGAGCCGGTCCGCCGCCCGGGCGACCGCGAGCAGTTCCACCGGTCCTGCCTCGGTCTCCCACCCTTCCGCGAAGACGGCGCTCAGCGCCTGGACGGGCAACTGCATCCCATAGACCAAACGGCCTTCCGGCAGGATCCGCACCATGTGGGCCTCCTCGTGGCGAGTGCCCACATCGTCATAGCTGACGTGCCGTCAGGCAAGGGTGTGGTCTGGCCGCCGACCATGCGTCCGGGCGGTCGCACGTCCCGCACCAATTTCCGTCAGCCGCACTGCCAGGTGAACATCGCGCGGTCGAAGCGGCGTTCCGCCAGGTCTTCGGGGCGTATGAGCCAGTACAGGGCGCCGCAGTCGCCCCACATCATGTCGGCGTCATCATCCGTGTCGAACTGAGCGAGCAGCACCCAGCGCGAGGCCTCCTCCTTGATGCGAGGGTCATCCCACGGCGGGCTGCCCAGAGCGCCGCGGGCAACCTCGCACTCCACCTCGTCCTGCACCGGACGCGCATGGCCTCCGATGCGGTGCTCCGCGCCTTCGGAGTGCTTCCACAGGGCCTCCCTGAAGTCCTCGCCCCACACCGGGTGGTCGTCGGGCATCGGCCCGAACTCCCGGTGGACCACCGAGTGCCACAGGTCAGGTGCCGTCGCCTCCCTCCGCACCGTCAGCGGCACCTCGGGGTACGGTCGAACCCCCTCCGGCGCCGCCCGCTCGGCAACGGGGGCGCCCGCCGGTATGTACAGCACCCGCGCTCCCGCCCAACTGTCGGGATCACCAGCGTCGACCACCGCCCAGCCGTCGTCCAACTGCCCGTCGAAGTAGAAGAAGGCCAGCGTGCCGTCCGTTGGCAGGGTGATGTCCAACTCGGCGGACGGGAGCGCGGCGCAGTCGAGCGAGGCGACGAAGGAGAGCGGGCCGTGCCCTTGCCATACGGGCCACTCCTCGCTCTCCGGCAGCTCCGGCAGTCCGCCGAGCCGGCCGGCAACCGGGGCAGCGCCCGTGGCCTTCTCCAGGCGCAGCCCCGGCCGCAGCAGGCCTATCCACCGTTCGGCGATCTCGTCGGGCAGATGCTCGCGGGCGAGTGTGTGCAGCGCGTCGTCGGTGCTGTGCGTCATGGAAGCGATGATGCACCTCGCCACTGACAACGGGCCGTGCCCGAGGCGAGCCAGCGTGGGTCAGTGGGCACCCTGCGTGCATGCCTGATCCCATGACGTATGTCATAACGCACTCAGGACGAATGGCACTGCCCCGATACCCCTGCCACTCGGCATCCTTTGAGTACCGGGGCGGCAAGCCCCACGATGAGCGGCCAGCGGCTCCGGTCGGTGGCGGGTGGGCGGCGCGGGGGACCGCCCACCCACTGCTCACCGCGCGGCGCCGGGCCAAAGGCCGTTGTGCGTCAGGCCCAGCAGTTCGATCGCGTTGCCGCACACGATCCGTTCGACCACGTCCTGCGGGAGGTGACCCATCTGTGACTCACCGACTTCCTTCGACTTCGGCCAGGTCGAGTCCGAGTGCGGGTAGTCCGTCTCGTACAGGACGCTGCCCACCCCTATGGCGTCGAGGTTCCGCAGGCCGAACGCGTCGTCGAAGAAGCAGCCGTAGACGTGTTCCGCGAACAGCTCGGACGGAGGGCGCAACACCTTGTCGGCGACACCGCCCCAGCCCCGGTTCTCCTCCCAGACCACATCGGCGCGCTCCAGGACGTACGGCATCCAGCCGATCTGCCCTTCGGCGTACATGATCCTCAGGTTGGGGAAACGCTCGAACTTCCCCGACATCAGCCAGTCCACCATCGAGTAACAGCAGTTGGCGAACGTGATCGTGGAGCCGACGGCGGGCGGTGCGTCGGATGAGGTGGAGGGCATCTGCGAGGAGGAGCCGATGTGCATGGCTATGACGGTGCCGGTCTCGTCGCAGGCGCCCAGGAAGGGGTCCCAGGCGTCACTGTGGATGGACGGCAGTCCGAGGCGTGGCGGTATCTCGCTGAAGCAGACCGCCCGCACACCACGCTCGGCGTTGCGCCGCACCTCACGGGCGGCGAGCTCCGCGTCCCACAGCGGGATGAGGGTGAGGGGGATGAGACGGCCGCGCGCCTGTGGCCCGCACCACTCCTCCACCATCCAGTCGTTGTATGCCCTCAGGCACAGCAGCGCGAGGTCGCGGTCCTTGGCCTCGGTGAACGTCTGCCCGCAAAAGCGCGGGAAGGTCGGGAAGCAGAGCGCGGAGCGCACATGGTTGATGTCCATGTCCGCCAGCCGCTCCGGGACGCTGTAGGAGCCGGGACGCATCTGCTGGTAGGTGATGCCTTCGAGCCGGACCTCGTCACGGCTGTAGCCGACGGCGGTGTCGAGCCGGGTCAGCGGGCGGCGCAGGTCCTCGTAGACCCACCAGTCGGCGATCGGCCCGTCGTCGCCTGGCTCGCCCATCCTCGGTGCGAACTTGCCGCCGACGAAGGTCATTTCCTTCACCGGCGCGCGCACGACGTGCGGACCGGTGTCGCGGTACCGGGACGGGAGCCGGTCCCGCCAGACGCCTGCGGGCTCGACCGTGTGGTCGTCCACCGAGATGATCTCCGGGAAGCTCTCCATGGAGCCACGGTAGCGCTTATCTGACATGCCGTCAGCTACTGCGGAAGGGCCGCCGCCGGTCGATCACGCCCGGCCGCGGCCGCTGAGCACCCCTGCCACCGGCTGCTACGCCATGTCGTCCGGACTGGGCGGCCAAGCCGTCTCCCAGACCGCGCGCCCCTGGTGGACGGGGAGCAGCAGCCGCCACACCGCGTCGTCCATTCCGTGCACCGAGGCGATCCAGCTCAACTCCTCGTCCTTGACGCCGAGTCGACAGGCGTCCTGTAGCTCCTGAAGGACGTTGAGCAGGTCGCCATGGCTGAACGGCGGCTCCATCCGGCCGCCCAACGGACCGCTCAACGACCCCGGCACATAACGCCGGTAGGCGTCCGCCCACCGCAGCACGCCCACCGGGCGCCAGCGTTCGGCGAGTTCGGCGACCGGGCTGCCGCCGACCATGTGCCCGTCGGCCTCCAGAACCGGAACCCGCTCGCGGTTGACCGGTAGGGCCGACCAGCCGTCCGCGGCGGTCAGTACGGCGGCCGGTGCCACCAGGTCGACGGCCTCGGCGATCCCGTCGTCGAGGCCGTCGTCCAGTCCGTCCGGCACGCCGTCGCCGGGTGCGGGTTCGGACAGCAGATAGGGCACCGCGACCATGCCCGCGTACAGGCAGCCGTAGAAGGCGCCCGCGAAGTCCGGACCCTGGCGGTAGGCGAGAAGCACTCGACTGCCCGGTGGGAGCGCACCACCGAGCCGGGCGGCCACCGCGCGCGCCCGGCGGTCGAGTTCGGCGTAGCTGCACGCCGCGGTGGCGGCGAAGGGCGCCCCCGGCAGCGCGCCGTACGGAACCGCGCACGGCAGTTCCGCGGCCCTCTTGCGCAACATCCGGCCGGGTGTCACCACCGTGCTCATCCTCGCGTGCGTCCGCTCCGCGGTGGCTCCACCGAGACCGCCCCCCAACACCGACGCGGACGGCTTCGGCGGTGTACACCATGAGCACATGACAGCTCCGTCACTCCTCTCCCCCACAGGCCTCACACACGGAATATCAAATTCCGATCAATTCGGACCGATTGGCGTACAACCGCCCGTGAGGTGGTGACCGCGCCCGCTAGGACAGGGCAAACTGGCGGTCACGCGGCTGTACTCATCACACGCGGAGATGGTCCCGGCTCGCGATGAACGATCGATATACGTCCGCTCGGTACGTGCTCGAAGCGTTCTCGCCGTCGGCGGAATGGGAGTCTGTGATGGATGGCGGAACGGAGCCGGGACTGCGCTTCGCGCTCCTCGGCCCGGTGCGAGCCTGGGACGGCGAGAACCCGCTACCGGCGGGCTCGCCCCAGCAGCGTGCCCTGCTGGCCGCACTCCTGCTGCGCGGCGGCCGCACCGCCACCGCCGATGAGTTGATCGACGCGCTGTGGGGCGAGGAGCCGCCGGAGAGCGCGCTGGCGGCGCTGCGCACCTACGCGTTCCGGCTGCGCAAGGCCCTCGGCGCGGGGGTGCTGACATCGGTGTCGGGCGGCTACGCGCTGCGCACCGCGCCGGGCAGCGTGGACATCGCGGTCGTCGAGCAGCACGCGGCCGAGGCGGAGAAGGCGCGGGCCTCCGGCGATCCGGCGCGGGCGAGGGAACTGCTGTGCGCCGCACTCGACTTGTGGGACGGCGAGCCGCTGGCTGGGCTGCCGGGGCCGTACGCGGAGATGCAGCGCGCCCGACTGATCGAGTACCGGCTGTCGCTGCTGGACGCCCGCCTCGAACTTGATCTGGAACTCGGCGGACACAGTGAGGCGGTATCGGAGTTGACCGCCTTGTCGGCCGAACATCCGCTGCGCGAGCGGCTGCGGGCGCTGCTCATGCTCGCGCTGTACCGCAGTGGTCGGCAGGCCGAGGCGCTGGGTGTCTTCGCCGACACCCGGCGGTTGCTCGCCGACGAGCTTGGTGTCGACCCCTGCGCCGAACTCAGCGAGCTCCACCAGCGCATCCTGGAGGCCGATCCGGAACTAGCCCCTCCGTCGCTGCCCGGGGATGCCGGATCGGCGATCGCCACAGTGCGACCCGCGCAACTTCCCGCCACCGTCGTGGACTTCACCGGCCGGGCGGCGTTCGTCTCGGAACTCGCCGAGGAGTTGGCCACCGCCGAACAGGGTGTCATGGCGCTGTCCGCGGTGGCAGGCATCGGCGGTGTCGGCAAGACGACGCTGGCGGTGCATGTCGCCCATGCGGCCCGAACCGCCTTCCCTGACGGGCAGTTGTACGTGGACCTCCAGGGGCAGGGGGCGCGGCCAGCCGAACCGGAGACGGTGCTGGCATCCTTTCTACGGGCGCTCGGCACACCGGATTCAGCCATTCCGGACGGTCTTGAGGACCGAGCGGCGCTGTACCGCTCGGTGCTCGACGGACGCCGGGTACTCGCCCTGCTGGACAACGCGCACGACGCGGCGCAGGTACGACCGCTGTTGCCGGGGACCGCGGGCAGCGCGGCGCTGATCACCAGCCGGGTCCGCATGGTGGACCTGGAAGGCGCGCATCTGGTGGACCTCGATGTCATGAGTCCGGAGGAGGCGCTCCAGCTCTTCACCAAGATCGTCGGCAGCGAGCGCGTCATGGCCGAGCGCCAGGCGGCTCTCGATGTCGTCGCGGCCTGCGGCTTCCTGCCGCTGGCGATCCGTATCGCCGCGTCCCGGCTGGCCACCCGACGCACCTGGACCGTCTCGGTACTGGCCCGCAAGCTCAGCGACGAGCGGCGCCGGCTGGACGAGCTGAAGGCGGGTGACCTCGCGGTCAAGGCCACCTTCGAGATGGGGTACGGCCAGCTGGCTCCTGAACAGGCGCGCGCCTTCCGCCTGCTGGCGCTGCCGGACGGCCCCGACATCTCCCTGGACGCGGCCGCCGCGGTGCTGGACATGGACACCTATGAGGCCGAGTCGCTGCTGGAGGCGCTGGTCGACATAAGCCTGCTGGAGTCCGCGGCCCCGGCCCGCTACCGGTACCACGACCTCCTGCGCCTCTACGCCCGCGACTGCGCCGAACGCGACGAGACCCCACAGGACCGCCAGGCCGCGCTGTCGCGCGTGCTCGACTTCTATTTGGCGTCGGCGGCGGGTGTGTATGAGTTGATGAACCCGGGGGAGCCGGTCCTCGAGCACCTCGCGGCACCCACACTGTCCGGTCTGGCCTTCACTGAGCAGTCCGAGGCCTTGGACTGGCTCTTCGCCGAAGCCGCCGGAGCCCTGGCCGCCGTCCGGCAGGCCGCGGCACACGGCTGTGCGGGGCCGCTGCGCCATGCGGTCGACCTGCTGTTCGCGGCCCAGGACCTGATGGAGTCGGGTGTCCATCTACGCTCCTACGAGCAAGCGGTCCGCGCGGTGATCGAGACCGCGGACGACTGCGGTGACCCGCTGGTGGCCGGGCGGGCGCATCTGTTGCTGGGCCGGATCCGCTCGTGGTCCAGCAGCCACTTCGAGGAGGCCGACCTCGAGGCGCAGCGCGCGCTGCTCTTGGGGCTGGCCGCAGAGGACCCGCTGACCTGCAGCTACGCACCGAACCTGCGCGGGCTGATCGCCAAGGACCGGGGCCACTACGAGGAGGCCCAGGCGTACTACCAACAGGCGCTGGAGTCGTTCCGGGAGCACCACAACCTCACCGGTATGGCCTCGACGTTGAGCAACCTCTCACGCGTACACGTCGAAGTGGGCGACTGCGAACGGGCCGTGGCGTCCGCCGAGGAGGCCATGGAGCTCTACTACGAGCTGAGGACCGGCGGTTACCGCCTCGGCATGGGGCTGTATGTGCTGGCGATCGCGCTGACCGCGAGCGGTCGCCTCGACGAGGCGTTGGGCTGCCTGAACAAGGCGCTGCCCATCTTCCGGGAGGCGCGCCAGCAGTTGTGGGAGGGAATGACCCTCTACCGCATGGCTGTGGCACACGTCGCGGCCGGACGGCACCGCCAGGCGGCCGCGCACGCCGAGCAGGCACTGGGGCTGGTGAACAGGACCACCGGCCACTGGCGGATGGCCGATGTGCTGACCGTTCTCGGCCGCGCGCTCGACGGAATCGGGCAGGCCGACCGTGCCCGCGCCTGCTGGCATGACGCCCTGAACATCCACAAGTCACTCGGTACAGAGGGAGCAAGCGAGGTGCTGCAGCTCCTCAACGACCGCCCCTCATCGAGCGTAGCTGTATAACCGCAGTTCAAAGGGGTATTGGAGGGGCGTTTATCGGTTGCTTATCGGGCGCTGCCAAGATTTCCATGCATCGAGAGATGCCCCGCTTGGTGGCGCACGGGGGTCGTCACCAAGCGGGCGCCCTGAGTTCGGAAGCAAACACGCCACGAGGCATCTAACGGGGAGTACGACAATGACCGCGAATGTTCCAGGTACTGGCAAGGGCAACAAGCCCAGCTCGGGCATCGGCACGGGAATCGGTGCGGGAGAGTTCCCGGAGCCGCCGAACGGCATCGAGCAGCAGTCGGCTGGCGAGGGCGGTTCGGAGCAGGCTCAGGACGACCCCGACACCTGGGGCAACACGGGGACGCGGCCGGTCCTTCCCGACACCTGGGGCAACACGATCCTCCCCTCTCAGTGAGGGGTTGACGCCACGGGGGAACAACGGGGGTTCATCAGCGATCTAGGCGGCCGCGGCGTGGAGGGGGCGTCGCGGCCAACTTCGTTGTGCGCGGCTCCCATTCCATCTATCACTCCAAGACTGGAGCAGACATGAGTCTGATACGGAAGGCTGCCATCGCGGCAGCGGGAATCGCGGCCGCGACGGCAGCACTCGCGGTCCCCGCGGCTGCTTCCGGCAGCGCGAACACCCACGGTGAGCGGACCGTGGCCGTCGAGCGGGCAAGCGACGCGGACTCGACCGCCACCACGCCGGACACCTGGGGCAACGCCTAATCCCCTCACCCCAAGCAGGAGCGGCGGCGGCACCGGGGGGTCCGCCGCCGCTCCGTCATGTTGTGGGGCGGGCGCGCAAGGCGCCCTTGAGCACCTTGCCGCTGGCGTTGCGCGGCAGCTCGCTCAGGAACTCCACCTGTCGCGGCACCTTGTAGTTGGCCATCTCCCGCCGCGCCCAGGCGATCACATCCTCACCGGTGATCGTGGAGTCCGGGCGCCGCACCACATATGCCTTGCCCACCTCGCCGAGCCGTGCGTCAGGAACGCCGACCACGGCCACGTCCAGCACATCAGGGTGGCGGCAGACAACGCGCTCTATCTCCGCCGGGTAGGCGTTGAAACCTCCCACGATGAACATGTCCTTGATGCGGTCGGTGATGCGCAGGTTGCCAGCGGCGTCGAGGACTCCGACATCGCCGGTGTGCAGCCAGCCGTCCTTGTCGATCGCCTTCGCCGTCTCCTGCGGCTCCTCGAAGTAGCCGGTCATGATGTGGTAACCGCGCACCAGGATCTCGCCGTTGTCAGCGATGGCGACCTCGGTGTCGGGGATGGCACGGCCGGACGTCGAGGCGATGACCTGCGCCGGGTCGCCGCGGCGGCACATGGCGACAGTGCCCGAGGCCTCCGTCAGACCGTAGGCGGTCAGCACGGTGACACCCAACTCGCGACGCAGCCGCTCCACCAGTGTCAGCGGGACCACGGCGGCCCCGGTCACCACCAAGCGGAGTGCGGACAGGTCGTGTTGGGAGCGTGCCGGATGGTCGAGGATCGCCTGGTGCAGGGTGGGCGGTCCGGGCAGCACGCTGATGTGTTCGGTGGAGATGTTGGCCAGGGCGGTGTCCACGTTGAACACGGACTGCGGAACCATGGTCGCCCCGCGCAGCAGGCAGGCGATGATGCCCGCCTTGTAACCGAAGGTGTGGAAGAAGGGGTTGACGATCAGGCAGCGGTCTTCGGCGGTCAGTCCCGCCAGTTCGCTCCACACTCCGTAGACGCGCAGGGTCTGCGCATGGGTGATGACAACGCCCTTGGGGTGGCCAGTGGTGCCAGAGGTGAACATGATGTCGGAGGGGGCGTCGGGGCGTACGGCGGTGGCCCGGGCGCGCACTCGTTCGCGGGGTACGGTGTCGCCGCCCGCCAGGAAATCCTTCCAGGTGTGGAAGTCGGGCGGTGCGTCCTGCGCCAGCACCACCACGTCGCGCAGTCCGGGCAGCCCGGGCAGCGGCCCGTCGGACCCCCGCGAAGGCGGCTCGCCCACCGCACGCCGTAGCGAGGCCACATAGGACGTGCCGAGGAACGTGCCGGTGACGAACAGCAGTCGGGCGCGGGTGCGGTCCAGTACGTAGGCGGCCTCGGTGCCCTTGTAGCGGGTGTTCAACGGCACCAGGACGGCGCCTGCGCTGATCGCCCCGAGGGCCGCGGTGATCCAGTCGGCCGTGTTCGGTGCCCAGACGGCCACCCGGTCGCCCGTCTCGACACCGCGGGCGACGCAGGCCGCCGCCACCCGCTCGACGCGTGCGGCCAGTTCCGCATAGGAGATCCTGGACCGCCCGTCGACCACGGCCTCCCGGTCACCGTGTCGTCTGGCGGCCTCGGCCACCAGCCTGGGGATGCTCCCGAACTCCAGGTCACCGCGCATCACCGCTGCCTCCCATAGCCATGCGGTTCAACCCAGATAGCTGACTAGTCGTCAGATTAGTGGGTAGCCTGGTGCCCGGCCAGACCCGGTCCTTCGCGTACTCGGGACACTTAGGAGGCGCTCCGATGGCATCGCTCAAGGACGCGACCGCGATCGTCGGGATAGGCCAGACCGCGTTCGCCAAACGGCTCGACGACCCCGAGAAGACACTCGCCTGCCGGGCGGTCCTGGCGGCGCTGGACGACGCCGGAATCGACCCCTCTGAGGTGGACGCGTTCGCCTCGTACACCATGGAGGAGACCGACGAGGTCGAGATCGCCAAGGCCATCGGCGCGGGAGATGTGACCTTCTTCTCCAAGGTCGGCTACGGAGGCGGTGGTTCATGCGCCACCGTGGTGCACCTCGCCGCCGCCATCGCCACCGGCCAGGCCACCGTCGGCGTCGCCTGGCGGTCGCGTAAGCGGGGCTCAGGCAAGCGCCCGTGGACCGACGTCCAGGTCCAACTGCCCACCCCCGCCCAGTGGACGCGGCCGTTCGGGCTGCTGCGTCCGGCGGACGAGATCGGCATGCTCACCCGTCGCTATATGCATGAGTACGGAGTCACCAGGGACCACCTCTTCAATGTCGCTCTCGCCTGCCGCAACCGGGCCAACCAGAACCCGGCCGCGATGATGTACGAGCGCCCGCTGACCCGCGAGATGTACATGACCGCCCGGTGGATCAGCGAACCACTCTGCCTCTACGACAACTGCCTGGAGACCGACGGCGCTTTGGCCTGCGTCGTGGTCAGCGCTGACCGCGCTCGCGACTGCCGTCACCCACCGGTCTATGTGCACTCCGTCGCCCAGGCGCTGCCCGCCCAGCATCACGGCATGGTCAACTACTGGACCGACGACCCGCTGACCGGCCCCGCGTGGACAGCGGCCAGACAGCTGTGGAAGACCGCCGACTTCACCCCCGAGGACATCGACGTCGCGCAGATCTATGACGCGTTCACCTCGCTCATCCCGCTCTCCCTGGAGGGCTATGGCTTCTGCGGACGCGGTGAGGGTGGCGCGTTCACCACCGGTGGCGCTCTGGAGATAGGAGGTCGTCTGCCGCTGAACACCTCGGGCGGCGGCCTGTCCGAGGCGTACGTACACGGCTTCAACCTGATCAACGAAGGCGTCAGGCAGTTGCGCGGTACCTCCACCGCGCAGGTGCCGAACGCGGCGACATGTCTGGTCACGGCGGGCGAGGGCGTGCCGACCTCCGCCCTGTTGCTGAGGAGTTGAGCGTTCATGTCCCCCATCATGAAGGCCACCACTGACAACGGCCTGCTGCTGCCGGTCCACGACCAGGACGGCGCCCCCTTCTGGGAGTTCGCGGCGCGCGGCGAGCTGCGCGTCCAGGCCTGCGCCGCGTGCGGACGATTGCGTTTCCCGCCGCGGCCGTGTTGCCCGCACTGCCGGTCCTTCGCCAGCGACTGGCGGTCGATGTCCGGCCGCGGCCGCATCTGGTCCTACGTCGTGCCCCATCCGCCGCTGCTGCCCGGCTACGCGGCGCAGGCGCCGTACAACGCGGTCGTCGTGGAGCTCGTGGAGGACCCCCGGATCCGACTCGTCGGCAACGTGGTCACCGCGCCCGACGCTCCGCTGAATTCCCTCGATCCGGCACGGCTGCGCATCGGCGCGGCCGTGCGCGTCTGCTTCCACACGATGGCGGAGGACACCACCGTCCCGCGCTGGATGCTGGAACGCCCGTGATCACCGTCGATCACCGGGGTGGGATCGCGGTGGTGACCCTCGACCGGCCGGACCGGCACAACGCGATCGACCGTGCGATGCGCGACCAACTACGTGCCGCTTGGGGGGAGTTCCGGATGTCCACGGACGTGCGCGTGGTCATCCTGACCGGCGCCGGAGACAAGGCCTTCTGCACCGGTCTGGACCGCTCATGGGTGGTTCCGCAACCGCCGTCGCCGTACACGATCGACGATCCGCTGATCGACATCGGTCCCAAGTCCGCCGACCTGTGGAAACCGGTGATCGCCGCGGTCAACGGTATGGCCTGCGGGGGTGCGTTCTATCTGCTCGCGGAGTGCGAGTTCGCCATCGCGGCCGACCACGCGAGCTTCTTCGACCCGCACACCACCTATGGCATGGTCAGCGCCTTCGAGTCGATCGGCATGGCACAGCGCATGCCATACGGGGAGGTCATGCGGATGTCCCTGATGGGCACCGCGGAACGCATCGGCGCGCGCCGCGCCTACGAGATCGGGCTCGTCTCCGAACTCGTCCCGAGTGCGGGACTGTTGGACGCCGCGATGGAGGCGGCCCGCGTCATCGCGTCGTATCCGACGGAGGCGGTGCAGGGCACGGTGCGCGCCGTGTGGTCGGCGCGGGCCGCCACACGTTCCCTCGCGCTGGCCGGAGCACCACAACTGATCAAGCTGGGAAACCTTCCGCCTGAACAGCAGGCCGCTCTCTTCCGCGACCGCAGCGGTGATCACCGTGTGCGCTGATGCGGTGGGCTGCCCGAAGGCCGCCCACCGCGCGCCCTACCGGCGCGAGCCCGTCCCCTTGACCGCGTCCAGGGCGTAAACGCACCGGTCCTTGCTACACGCGTACACCACCCCGTCCCGCACCACCGGGGACCCGGTGATCTCGCCGCCCGTCTCCAGCTTCCAGCGCAACTGGCCGCTCGTCGCGTCCACGGTGTAGAGGCAGTGGTCCACGGAGCCGAAGTGGAGGCGGCCGTCCGCCGCCGTGGGGGATCCGACGATCTCACCCTGGGTGGCGAACCGCCACCTGGGCGCCCCGGACACCGCGTCCAGTGTGTAGAGCGCGCCACCGCTGCCGAGGTGGACGAGGCCACCCGAAACCAGAACAGGTTCGACGGACTGCCGGGCCTCCGTGGCGACACGCCAGCGCTCCACGCCGGAACGGGCGTCGAGCGCGTACACCGTGCCCAGGTAGTCGGCCACGTACACCCCGCCGGGAGCGTGCGTGGGCGGTGCGAAGACCACCGCTGGGGCGTCGAAGCGCCACCGCTCGCCACCGTCGGCGGCGTCCAGCGCCAGGACCCGGCCGCCCACAGTGGCGTACACGGCCCCACCGCCCACGGTCGGGCGCACCGGCATGCCGGAGGCGCCGCTCACGGCCGCCTCTGCGTCACCCAGCGGATACACCCAGCGCTCAGCACCTGAACGGGCGTCGAGCGCGTGCAGCAGTCCGCCGCCGCGGTAGTAGACCAAGCCGTCCACCAGGGCGGGGCCGGACTGCGGTGACTCGAAGTCGGCCTGGGCGCCGGTCCGTTCCCACAGCAGTTCACCGCTCGCCGCGTCCCACGCCTGTACGCCTCCGCCGCGGACACCGGTGACGACCGTGCCACCGGCGGCCTGGAGCGCGTACACCCATCCGTCGACGGCCAGGCGCCACAACTCGCCGCCGTTCGCGGCGTCCAGCGCGTACAGGCTCGGACCGTCCGACGCATAGATCCGGCCGTCGGCGACAACCATCGTCCAGGCGACGTCACGGGTCTTGAACTGCCGCTGTCCGGTGGCCACATCGAGTACATGCACCTCAAACGATGTCACGTACAGGCGGTCGCCCGCCACAACGGGCGTACCCCATACGTCGTTCGACATGCGGAAGCGCCAAGGGCGCCAGCGCGTGTCCCGTTCATCATGGCCGTCGACGCCGTGCTGCACCGGCTGCCGGACCGGAGGAGCGGGCGGCTGTGCGGGGACGGACTGGTGGGTCGACGGCTCCACGGCGGGAGGCGGGCTGGCCGGGACCGGTCCGCGGCCGCGTGCCGTCCAGTCCAGGCCGGGGGCCGGGGGCGCGCCCTGGGTGCCGCGCGGGTCCTTGGCGTCGGCCACCAGCGGGCCGGGCCCGATCGGCACCGAGCCCGCGAGCTGTACCGGTCCCGCGGGCCGCGCCGGATGGCCGTCCGCGCCGTGCTCGCGACCGTCCTCGCCGCCTGCGTGGCGCCCCGAGGGCGGCGCCTGTTCAGGCAGCGGCGCCGCCACCGGGGGCGGCCCGTCGTGGGCGGCGGCGTTGGCGGCGGCGACGTTGGCCGCGGCGGCCGCGGCGGCGCGTTGCCTGCGGCCGCTGCGCTGCTCTATGAACGCGACCGCGCGCTCCGGCAGCCACGCGGAGACCGAACCGCCGTCGTCCGCGGAGGAGAACAGATGAGGCGCCAGTTGCGCCTGGAGGTCGGCGGGGGTTGGCCGCAGTTCCTGCTCCATGTGCATGCACGACTCGATGAGCGGACGCAACTCGTCCGGCAGGCCCGTCGTGTCCGGGCCCTCACGGAGCAGCATGAAGACCGTTTCAACCGGATTCGACCCGTGAAAGGGCGCATGTCCGGTCGCGGCGAAGACCAGCGTCGAGCCGAGCGAGAAGATGTCGCTGGCGCCGGTGACGCTCCGCGAGTCGCGCGCCTGTTCAGGCGACATGTAAGCAGGCGTGCCCACGGCGACGTTGGTCATGGTCAGCCGGGTGTTCGACACACCGCTGGCGATACCGAAGTCGATCACCCGCGGTCCGTCCTCGACCACGAGGACGTTGGAGGGTTTGAGATCCCGGTGCACAAGACCGGCGCCGTGGATGGACTGCAGCGCCTCCGCCACCCCGGCGGCCAGCCAGCGCACCGCCTGGGCCGGAAGCGGCCCGCACTCGTTGACTATCTCCTCGAGCGAGGGCGCCGGAACGTAGGCCGTGGCGAGCCACGGCACGGCGGCACGTGGATCGGCGTCGACCACGGCGGCGGTGTAGAAGCCGCTCACCGCGCGCGCCGCCTCCACCTCGCGGGTGAACCGGACCCGGAACAGCTGGTCCTCCGCCAGCTCGGCGCGCACGGTTTTGATCGCCACGCGTCGACCGGACGCCGAGCGGGCGAGATAGACCAAACCCATGCCGCCGGCGCCGAGCCGCCCGAGGACCTCGAATGGACCGATTCGCCTCGGGTCGTGCTGCGTCAGCTGTTCCACCACTGGCCTGCCACCTCCCCGTACCCCCGAATTGTTGCAGCCCCGGGCAGCGTCTCACCGTCAATCGCCCCGGGGTACGGGTGCTGATTCTTCCTGGGATGTGCCCCGGGTGCGAACCCGGGGCGATTCCGAGCGTGCCGTACGGTACGCCGGAACGATTCTGCGTCTACTGGTCCGCCCACGTTGTGATACAGACGCCGGTTTTCGGCCACGGGTTGCCTACGCCACCTACGGACACGGCGGCGCTGGTGCGGGACCCAGCAGGTCCGCCGCGATGGCGGCGCGATGGTGAGCGGCGTCACCCCAGGCGGCGGACAGGGCCCACACCCGCCGCAGCCACAGCACCAGGTCGCACTCCTGGGTGTAGCCGATGGCACCGTGCACCTGCAGGCAGGAGCGGGCCGCCAGGTCGGCGGCGTCCGAGGCGAAGACCTTGGCCATGGCCGCGTCCCGCCCGGCGGACGGCCGACCGTGTTCGTGGGAGTAGGCGGCACGAAGGACGACGGGGTGGGCGAACTCCACCGCGCTCAGGACGTCTGCCAACTGGTGTTTGACCGCCTGGTACGAGCCGATGGGCCGCCCGAACTGGTGGCGCTGGCGGGCGTGGCGCACGGTCAGGTCGAGCATCGCGCGGGCGGCCCCCAGCAGATCTGCGGCGGCACCGATCGCGCCGAGCCGCGCGGCACGGGTGACGGCCTGCTCCTGCCGCACTGCCAGCAACCCGTCCGGGCTCATCGACATATCGACATAGGCGAGTCCCCGCCCAGGATCCACCCCTGGCGCTGGATGTATGTACGCCTCGGCGGCCGACCGCCCGTACAGCGTGTCGCCGTCGGCGACCAGCACGAAGTTCGCGTGCGCGGCGTGCGCGACCGGTGCCGTGCCAGGCCCGGCCAGCCGCACCGCGGGGACGGCGGCGCCCACGGCGAGGGCGCGCAGCCACTCGCGGGCGCGGCCGTCCGCGTCCACCCGCGCGAGCAACGTGGCCGCGACCGCGGCCTCCACCACCGGCTCCGGCGCGCACGCCCGGCCCGCCTCCTCCGCCACCGCGACCAGCGCGCCCGCGCCGAGGCCGAGCCCTCCGTGTTCCTCGGGCACCAGCAGGCCGGTGACGCCAATCTCGGCCAGCTCCGCCCACCGTCCGCGGGCGAACCCCGCACGCACCTCCCGCGGGGCGCAGCGGCGCTCCAGCACCGCCCGGACCGTGCGGGCGAACAGTTCCTCGTCGGCCGTCGGCGCGAGCCTCACCGGCCTTCCCCTTTCTCACCTTTCTCGCCGTTCGACCCTTTTGGTTCCTTTGGCAGGCCCAGCAGTCGTTCGGCGATGACATTGCGCTGGATTTCGTTGGTGCCCGCGTAGATGGGTCCCGCGAGCGAGAAGAGGTAGCCGTCGAGCCAGGGGCCGCCGGTCTCCGCCCATGGGCCGAGGAGTCGTTGCGCGGTGGCGTGCAGGTTGAGATCGAGTTCGGACCAGAAGACCTTGTTGAGGCTGGACTGCGCGCCGACGCGCTGTCCGTCGCCGAGTCGGGTGACGGTACGGAAGGTGTAGAGACGGTAGGACTCGGCGCGCATCCAGGCGTCCACCACGGCGTCGCGGAACGCGTTCGGGGTGTCCGTGCCCGCTTCCTCACCAGCGCTCACCCGGCGGTAAAGCTCCACCAACCGGTCGGCCGCGGCCAGGAACCGGCCGGGGCCGCGCAGGCTGAGGCCGCGCTCGTCGCCGGTGGTCGACATCGCGACGCGCCATCCCTCGCCGGGCTCGCCGAGCACGTCCGCGTCCGGTACGAAGACGTCGTCCAGGAAGACCTCGGCGAATCCCGGTTCGCCGCCGAGTTGCCGGATGGGGCGCACAGTGACGCCGTCGGCGGCGAGGTCGACCATGAGGTAGGTCAGGCCGTGGTGGCGTTCGGCCCGGGCGTCGGTCCTGAACAGGCCGAACATCCGGTGCCCGTAAGTTCCCCGGGAGCTCCAGGTCTTCTGGCCGGTCAGTCGCCAGCCGCCGCGCCGCCCGTCGCGCACCGCGCGCGAGCGCAGCGCCGCCAGGTCCGATCCGGCCTCCGGCTCCGACCAGCCCTGCACCCATATCTCCTCCCCGGCGGCCATCGGCGGCAGGACGCGGCGCTTTTGTTCCTCGGTGCCGTAGGCGAAGACGGCGGGGGCGAACAGGAAGATGCCGTTCTGGCTGACCCGGCCGGGCGCGCCCGAGCGCCAGTACTCCTCCTCGAAGATCAGCCACTCGACCAGTGACGCACCCCGCCCGCCGTACTCCGCGGGCCAGCTGACCACCGCCCAGCGGGCGTCGTACAGATGGCGCTCCCACCGCCGGTGCGCCTCGAAGCCGTCCGGGGTGTCCATGGACGGCAGCGGTTCGCTCGGCACATGCCGCGCCAGCCAGTCCCGTATCTCCCGCCGGAAGGCCTCTTCGGTCACGCTGAAGATAAGGTCCGTCACTTGCGCTAGCATAACCTGACGGATCGTCAGTTTTAAGAGTGCTTCCTCACCATCCCGCGGTCGGCATCAGCATCCTTTCTGGAGGGGTTGCCATGGCAGAGGCCTTCATCGTCGAAGCGGTGCGCACCCCGGTGGGACGCAAGAACGGCGCACTGTCGTCGGTGCACCCGGCCGACCTGGGCGCGCATGTGCTGCGCGCGCTGGTCCAGCGCTGCGGGATCGATCCGGCGGCCGTCGAGGACGTGGTCTTCGGCTGCCTGGACACGGTCGGCGGGCAGGCGGGTGATATCGCCCGCACCTGCTGGCTCGCCGCCGGGCTGCCGGAACACGTGCCGGGCGTGACGATCGACCGGCAGTGCGGCTCCTCGCAGCAGGCGGTGCACTTCGCGGCACAGGCGGTACTGTCCGGCACCAGTGACCTGGTGGTCGCGGGCGGCGTTCAGAACATGTCGCGGATTCCGATCGCCGCCGCGTTCCGGGTCGGCGCGGAGTACGGCTTCGCCGACCCCTTCTCGGGCTCCACCGGCTGGCGCGAGCGGTACGGGGACCAGCCCGTCAGCCAGTTCCACGGCGCGGAGATGATC
This sequence comes from Streptantibioticus rubrisoli, assembly GCF_024436055.1. GTDB lineage: Bacteria > Actinomycetota > Actinomycetes > Streptomycetales > Streptomycetaceae > Streptantibioticus_A > Streptantibioticus_A rubrisoli. Next base: position 143,618 of record NZ_JANFNH010000006.1, read on the forward strand.
GCGCACCGGTGGGACATCTCCCGCGAGGAGATGGAGCGCCTCGCGCTCACCAGCCACCACAGGGCGGTGCACGCGATCGACAGCGGCTGGTTCGAGAAGGAGACCGCGCCGCTACCCGAACTGGCGGTTGACGAAGGGCCGCGCCGGGACACCTCGTTGGAGAAGATGGCGTCCCTGCAACCGCTCGCACCGGGCGGACGGCTCACCGCCGCCCTCGCGTCGCAGATCTCCGACGGCGCGTCGGCGCTGCTGCTCGCCTCGGAGCGGGCGGTACGGGACCACGGGCTCACCCCGCGCGCCCGCATCCACCACCTGTCGGTGCGCGGCGACGACCCGATCGCCATGCTGACCGCGCCGATCCCGGCGACCGCGCACGCGCTGACCAGGACGGGCATGAGCATCGACGACTTCGACGCCATTGAGATCAACGAGGCCTTCGCATCAGTGGTGCTGGCCTGGCTGAAGGAGACCGGCGCCGATCCCGCCAAGGTGAACCCGTGTGGTGGCGCCATCGCCCTCGGTCATCCGCTGGGCGCCACCGGCGCGAAGTTGATGACCACGTTGCTGCACCAACTGGAGCGTGTGGGTGGCCGGTTCGGCCTGCAGACCATGTGCGAGGGCGGCGGCCAGGCCAACGTCACCATCATCGAGCGGCTGTAGACCCCACGGCGGTCACGACGCCCAACCGACCTCTTTAGCACGCTGGTTGTTCCGGCAGACGCCTATCCCTCCCCCACTTTCGTCGCGGTGTCGATGACCGTGAAGTGCGCACCCTGGTCGTCTATGACCGAGGACCAGCGGCCGTGCGGGCTGTCCTGCGGCTCCGTGCTGACCCTGCCGCCGAGTTCGCGCACGGTGGCCACCGCCTCGTCGCAGTCACCGACCACGAAGTAGACCCGGAAGTGTGCGGGCAGCCCGGCCGGGAAGTCCGGCCCCATCTGCAGGCGCCCTCCGATGTACTGGATCTCGGAGCCGCGTTCGAGCGTCCACACCTCGTAGTCGAAATCGCCGCCCGCCTCGCCTATCTGCTCGGTCTCATAGCCGAACACCCTTCGGTAGAAGGGGTCGACGGCGTCCTTCTCCCGCGTGTACAGCTCCGTCCAGCCGAACGCCCCCACCTCGTCCCGTTTGCCGAAGCCCTGATGTGTGCCGCCCTGCCATACGCCGAAGACGGCACCGCTGGGATCGGCGGCGATCACCATCGTGCCGAAATCGCCCACCTGACCCGGGCCCGTCACGATCTGACCGCCTGCCTCGCGTATCGTCTCGGCGATCCTGACCGCGTCATCCGACGCGAAGTACACCGTCCATGTGGTCGGCATGCGTCCGTCCCGCTTGGGAAGGAGCGCCGCGACGTGCCGTCCGCCGTGCAGCGCCAGGCTGTAGGAGCTGCCCGGCGTGCCGCCGTCTTCGAACGTCCAGCCCAGCAGCTCCCCGTAGAAGCGCTTGCCCGCCGCCACATCCGGGAGCATCGCATCCACCCAGCAAGGGGCACCTTCCGCGAACGCAGACATCGCCCTGAGTCCTCCCGTGCGATGGGATGTCGTCTCCTTGGCCACGCTAGCCCGGCAGCACGGCTTCCGCCCGCCCTGTGGATAACTCTGATCCGATCATCGGATCAGCGCATCGCGAGGCTGTGGACGGCGGTCAGCCGCGTCTCAGCCTCGGCGGCCACCCGCCGGACCAACTCCGCGCAGGACGGCAGGTCCTCGATGACCCCCGCCACCTGCCCTGAGGCCATGACACCCACGTCGGCGCGGCCGTCCACCATCGCCGCGCGCAGCAGTACCGGGGTGTTGGCCGCCATCAGCACCTGCGGCCAGTTCAACCCGCGCTCCTCGCGCATCGCCCGCCCCTCGCGCAGCATCGCGCGCAACGGCGTTCCGGACATCCGCGCGAAACGCAACGCGTTGCGCACGGCGCGCGGATAGCGGAGCAGCGGCCCACCGCGCTCCAGCGAGGCCACGAAATCGGTGGCCAGCACGCGGTGCGGCACACCGTCCACCTCACGGGTCACCGTGGTCCCGGTGACGTCCGCGGACAGATAGCGCCGCTGGACCGGACGTGGCACCGGGGCGTCCGAGGTGAGCAGGAAGCGGGTGCCCATCGCGATGCCGTCGGCGCCGTAGGCCAGCGCCGCGGCCAAGCCCCGGCCGTCGAAGAACCCGCCCGCCGCGACGATGGCGACGGACGAGCCCGCGAGGGCGTCCACCACCTGCGGCAGCAGCAGTGTGGTCGGCACCGGACCGGTGTGCCCGCCGCCCTCGCCGCCTTGGGCGACGACCGCGTCCACTCCCCACTCCGCCACCTTCTCGGCGTGCCGTCTGGCACCGATCGACGGCATCACGATCATCTCGTGACCGTGCGCCCGCTTGATCAGGTCGCGGCTGGGCGCCTGCGCGAACGAGGCGACCCGTACGCCCTCACGGCCCATGAGGTCGATCCGCTCGGCGGCATCGGGGGCGTCGGCCCGCAGGTTGACGCCGAAGGGGCGGTTCGGTGCCGCCGCCTTGACCTCGGCGATCGCGGCCGCCAGCTCCTCGTAGGCCATGGTCGCCGAGGCGAGCACGCCCAGGGCGCCCGCGCGGGCGGTGGCGGCGACCAACTGCGGATAGGCCACGTACCCCATCCCGGTCTGCACGATCGGGTGGTCGATGCCCACCAGGGCGGTCAGCCGGGTGCGCAGCGTCATCCCGGAACCTCGCGGTCGCGTAGCGAGCGCGGGTCGAGGACCTCACGGATCAGGCGCAGTTCCTCCGGGGTAGGGCCCGCGGTCACGGGTACGTCAACGCCCGGCAGCACCTGTCCCGATCCTTTGGGGGCGGCAAGATCAAAACCTGTCGCCTCGACAACTTCCGCGACCGTCACACCGGGGTGCACCGAGACCAGCCTCATCCGTCCGTCGCTGGTTTCGAAGTCCAGCACGCACAAATTGGTGATGACCCGCCGCAGGTCGTGGAAGCGGGCCGCGGGACCGGGCAGCGCGGCGGCACGGTCGTTTCCGACGCCGCACACGACGTCGACGTGGGCGGTGAGGACACGGCGGCTGTGCCGCGGTACCCAGTAGCTGGTGGCGTGGTTGACGGTGTTCCCGGGGGCACCGCGGGCCCCGAGGAGCTGGCGCTTGGGGCGTGCCCAGTCGCCGACACAGGAGATGTTCGCGTTGCCATACACGTCGATCTGCGCCGGGCCCATCATCACGTGGCGGCGCCCGTTGGCCAGCAGGTCGAGCACCGCGCGGTACGGCAGCCAGCCCTCGACGGTGAGGTCCTCAGCTGGTGTGCCCAGGGGGATGTCACCGTCGACGATCAGGGCGAGGCCGTCGGTGAGCACCAGATCCGGCGCGAACGTGGCGCGGGCGAGGCGGGCGCCGAGGGTGGGTACCGTGCCCATGGGGCTGGCGAGGATCTCGCCGTCACCGCGCCAGGCCTGCGCGCAAGCGGTGACGCAGACCTCGGCACGGGTCGCGGTGCTAGTCATCGCACGCCTCCGGCACGGACTCCTCGCGCGGCGTAGAACTCGTCCACAGCCTGTTGATACGACGGCTCGTCAGGGTGACCGAGGAAGCGGTCGGCGAAGGCGGCCCACTCCTGCGGGTCGGCCGCGGCCCGCGCGTACGCCTGCTGGAACGCTTCGTCGCGCCCGTACTGCGGCGGGCACTCGGTGAAGTGCGCCCCGCGTGGTGCCTCGATCACACCTGTCGTCAGGTACCGGTGGATGACCAGCGCGTGCAGGCAACCCGCCTGCCGCCGCAGCTCGGCGGTAGGGACAACGCGCTCGGCCGAGACATAGGCCGTCTTGGCCGCGAGGCAGAACAGGTCGTCGAAGTATGGGTCGGGCCCGGTCAGCGCCGCGTTGCCGCGCGGATCGGCGAGATTGGCGTGCACCAAGGCGACGTCCAGCTCCAACGGCGGCGCGGCCATCACCTCGTCACCACTGCCGTACGGATCGGCGACGGTGCGCAGGGCGGGCGCGTTGCGCGGCACGTCCGAGCCGATCCCGCCGCGCACCGGCATGAACGGCAGCCGTAGCGCCGCCGCCCGCAGCCCGGCGAGGAACATGCCCTCGTCCAGTTCCAGGGCCCGCACCGCGCCCGTCTCCCGGGCCGTCCTGAAGTGCGGTTCCAGGGGGATGGAGTCCAGCGACACGAAGCCGTAGACGACCTCGCGGATCTTGCCCGTGGCGCACAGCAGCCCCACGTCCGGACCACCGTAGGAAACGACGGTCAGGTCCTTGACGGGAGAGCGCAGCAGGGCGCGCACCAGTGCCATGGGCTTGCGGCGCGATCCCCAGCCCCCGATGCCCACCGTCATTCCGCTCTCGATGCGCGAGACGGCCTCGTCGGCGGTCATCCGCTTGTCCGTCATGTGCCCTCCCCTTGCGCCGGGCCGCCCGGGTCGCCAGCTCCATCGCCCCGGCCGAAGCCCTCGCGCAGCCGGTCGCTGACGCCGGTCAGGTTCAGCTCGAAGGTGAAGCCCTGTTCATAGCGGTAGGAGCGTTTGACGTCGACGGGGTCGATGCCGTTCAGGGACTGCTTGGCAGCGCGGATGACGACCACGTCCTTGGCGGCGATGCGGGCGGCGACGTCCAGCGCCGTCTCGCGCAGCCGGTCGCGGTCGACGACCGCGAGCACCGAACCGTAGCCATGGAGTTCGGCGGCGGTGGCGTACTGGGCCGTATAGACCATGTGCCGCATCCGCTGCTGCGGCACCAGGCGGGCCAGGTGCGTGGCCGCGCCCAGCGCTCCGCGGTCGACTTCGGGCAGCCCCAGGTAGGCGTCGTCCGAGGCGATCACGATGTCCGCGTTGCCCACCAGCCCCACTCCGCCACCCAGGCAGAAGCCGTGCACCGCGGCGATCACCGGTACCGGACAGTCGTACACCGCGGAAAAGGCCGCGGCGCAACCCGAGTTGGCGCCGAGCAGCGCGCCGTAGGCCCCCGCACCCGCGCGTGGTGGACGCCGCATTTCCTTGATGTCGACGCCCGCACAGAAGCCCCGGCCTTCGGCGCGCAGAACCAGCGCCCTTGTGCCGGGTTCCGATCCCTGCGCGTTAAGTGCGCGGGCGAGCTCAAACCACCCTGCCACGTCAAGCGCGTTGACCGGCGGGGCATCGATCACCACCTCCGCGATGCCCGTCGCCTGGTGCGCCACCCGTACCGCCATCAGACCTCCCTTCGCGCCGAGTTGAACCTAATCTGACGCTGCGTCAGTTCCTCTGGCACGATAGCCGACGTGATGGATGACCTGGAAGGGCAAGTCGCACTCGTTACGGGCGGCACCCGCGGCATCGGCCGGGCGATCGCGGAGCGGCTCCGCGCAGCGGGCGCCGAGGTCGCCGTATGCGCCCGTGGGAGGCCGCGGACGCTGCCGGACGGCATCACCTTCCACCCAGCCGACGTACGCGACCCGCACGCCGTCAGCGCGCTGTTCGACCGGGTACACACCGCGTACGGACGGCTCGACCTGCTGGTCAACAACGCGGGCGGCTCCCCCTACGCGGAGGCCGCCACGGCCTCCCCGCGTTTCTCCCGCGCGATCATCGAGCTGAACCTGCTCGCCCCGCTGTACTGCGCACAGGCGGCGTACCTGATCATGCGCGAGCAGCCCGGTGGCGGATCCATCGTCAACATCGGCAGCGTCAGCGGGGTCCGTCCCTCCCCCGGCACCGCGGCCTACGGGGCCGCCAAGGCAGGACTGTCCTCGCTCACCCGTTCCCTGGCCGCCGAGTGGGCGCCGAAGGTCCGGGTGAACTGCCTGGTCGTGGGCCTGGTACTGACCGACGACGAGACCGGCGGCGCAGCGCAGGCGGCTCGCGCCCACTACGGGGACGAGGCCGCCAGGCGAACACTGGGCGCCGCCATTCCCATGGGCCGACTGGCCCGCCCCGAGGAGATCGCGGATCCGGTGCTGTTTCTGGCATCACCCGGCGCGCGCTATATAACCGGCGCTGACCTGCATGTTCATGGTGGAGGGGAGCGCCCTCCCCATTTGCACGCAGCCGAATCGCGCACTGATCACCCGAAGGTAAACTGACGGCATGACAGGACAAGTTCGCACCGTCGACGGCCGAGTTGCAGGGCGCCGCGGGCAGGCGACGCGGCAGAAGCTGCTCGAATGCCTCAGCGAGATGCTCAGCAGCTCGCCGTACCGGGACGTCAAGGTCATCGACGTCGCCCGGATGGCGGGTACCTCCCCCGCAACGTTTTACCAGTACTTCCCCGATGTCGAGGGCGCGGTCCTCGAACTCGCCGAGGAGATGGCCAAGGAAGGAGCGACCCTCACCGATCTCGTCGCAGGGCGCACCTGGACGGGCAAGCCCGCCTGGGCCGCCGCGGAGGACCTGGTGGACGGGTTCCTTTCCTTCTGGCGTAAGAACGACGCCATTCTGCGCGTCGTCGACCTTGGCGCGGCAGAAGGGGACAAACGGTTCTACAAGATCCGCATGAAGATCCTCAACGCCGTCACCAACTCCCTCACCGACTCCATCAAGGAGCTTCAGAGCAAGGGCCGGGTCGACAAGACGGTCAGCCCGGCGGCGATCGCCGGTTCTCTGGTGGCCATGCTCGCCGCAGTGGCGGCGCACCAGAAGGGCTTCCAGTCCTGGGGCGTCAAGCAGGCTGAGCTCAAGCCCAACCTGGCGCTCCTGGTGCACCTGGGTGTGACCGGTAAGAAGCCGACCAAGTAACAGCGCAAGCACCATTCGGCGGCGGCCCAGCGCCGTGTCGCCAGTTCGTCCTGCCACGTCCTGCCAGCCATTGACGCGGGCGTCGGCCGGCCCTCGGGGGAGGTAGCCGGTCCGGCGCCCGCGTCGGCGTGTGGGGCTCCCACCGCCCGTTCTGGCGCCGCTTCGGATGGCGCCCGGTCAATTGCGCGGCGTGAGCCGGAACAGCCGGATCTCCCGTTCCACCCGCTCCGCGTACTTCGCGTACGGCGGCCAGAAGCGCACCACGGCGTCCCACACCCGCGCGCGCTCGGCACCTTCGAGCAACGCGGCCGTGACCGGGATGTCGCGCCCCTTCCAGTTGATGCGAGCACTCGGGTTCCTGATCAGGTTGCCCGTCCAGGCGGGGTGGCCCGGCCGCCCGAAGTTGCTGCCCACCAGCACGAAGGTCCCGTCCTCGGCGGGCATGCAGGCCAACGGGGTCTGCCGTGGCTGGCCGCTGCGCGCACCCGTGGACGTCAGGACCACACTGGGCAGCATCCGGGCGCCCAGCATCACCCTGCCGCCGGTCGAGCGGTGGACGAGCCGGTCCAGCGCCGGAAGGACATACGGCGCGACCTTGGCGAACGCCCTGGTGGACGAGACCTCCTGGACGATCCGCCGCACGGCGCTTGCCGCCGTCATGCGACCGCCCCCTCGGCCACACCGGCACCGAGCACCCCGGCCCGCCGTGCGGCATGCGCCCTGAGCCGGTGCACGGGGCCGAAAACCAACTCGTCGGCGGCAGCCCGCTTGAAGTACAGATGCGCGTGGTGCTCCCAGGTGAAGCCGACCCCACCGTGGAGCTGGATCGACTCCCCGGCCACGTGAGTCAGCGTCTCCAGCGCCTGCGCGAGGGCCAGCGGGCCGACGACGCCGATGTCGTCCTCCCTGCCGCCACCATTGGGCGCGCTCTCCCGGCCCGCCGCCCAGGCGGCGTAGTACGCGGCCGAGCGCGCCGCCTCCACCCGCACATAACCGTCGGCGAGACGGTGCTTGACCGCCTGGAACGATCCGACGGGCCGTCCGAACTGCCGCCTCACCCGCAGATACGCCACCGTGCTGGACAGCGCGAAGTCCGCGGCCCCCACCGCCTGCGCGGCCAGTACGGCCGCGGCGAGCCCACCGGTGCGCACTAGTGCCGCCGACAGTTCGTCCGCTCTCGGCCCGACCGCCCCGCCCAGGGGCACGGCGGCCACGTCACGCAGTTCCACCCGCGCCTGTGGACGGGTCCCGTCCAGCGTGGTGAGCCGGGTGCGGGTCAGCCCGGGCGCCGTCGCCTCCACCATGAACAGGCGGGTTCGACCGCGCACGTAGCCACCGGTGTGCGCGGCGACCAGCAGCAGCCCGGCACTGTGCCCGTCCAGCACCTGGTCCGCCTGCCCGTACAGCCACCAGCCGTCGGCGGCCTGACGGGCCTGTACGCCGCCCGCTCGCCCACCCCCGGCCCAAGGGCCGTCATTGGGTCCGGTCAGCCCGAGAACAGCGCCCAGCGGCCCGGGAACGGCCAGCGCGGCCGTCAGCTCGCCCGCGGCGATGCGCGGTAGGTATGCGGCCCGCTGCTCCTCGCTGCCCAACTCCGCGATGAGCGGTGCCACGAGCACACAACTGGCCAGCAGCGGAGCTGGCAGCAGCACCCGGCCTGTCTCCTCACACGCCAGCACCAGCTCGGTGGCGCCGCAGCCGACGCCGCCGTACCGCTGCGGGAGGGCCAGGCCAGGCAGCCCGAGCCGCTGTGCCAGTAGCCGCCACAGTTCCGTGTCGTATCCAGCGGGAGTGCGGCACGCGGCCCTGACCTGGTCGGGTCCGCACCGCTCGCGTAGCAGGTCGCGCAGGGTGCGCCGGATCTCGTGCTGTTCCTCGGTGAACTCGGCATCCATCGGCGGATCCTTCCAGGCGGGCCACCGCAACACTCCCATTACCTGACGTCTCGTCATATTAGGGAGCCGGGCATCCCGAGCACAGGGGTACGCCACGACGAGATCGCACGGCCGCCGCCAAACTGAGGTACCGTCAGATTTATGCCGACGCCCGTGATATCCCGCGACGGTCGCAAGGTCGCCGTCATCGGGGTGGCCCTGGCCGACTGCGGTCGGGTCGATGAGCTGACCCCATACGCCCTGCACGCACAGGCCGCCCGACGCGCCCTGGCGGACTGCGGGCTGGACCGGTCGGTGGTCGACGGCTTTGGGTCGGCGGGACTGGGCACCCTGGCGCCCGTGGAAGTGGCCGAATACCTGGGTCTGCGCCCCACCTGGGTCGATTCCACCGCCGTTGGCGGCTCGACCTGGGAAGTGATGGCGGCGCACGCCGCCGACGCCATCGCCGCCGGGCACGCCAACGCCGTACTGCTGGTCTACGGGTCCACCGCGCGCGCCGACCTCAAGGCCGGACGCCGTACCGCCAACCTCTCCTTCGGCGCCCGCGGCCCCCTGCAGTTCGAGGTGCCGTACGGGCATACGTTGATCGCCAAGTACGCGATGGCCGCCCGACGCCATATGCACGAGTACGGCACGACGCTGGAGCAGCTCGCCGAGGTAGCCGTCCAGGCCCGCGCGAACGCCAGCCGCAACCCCGACGCGATGTACCGGACGCCGATCACCGTCGACGAGGTGCTCTCCGGCCCGGTGATCGCCGACCCGTTCACCAAACTGCACTGCTGCATCCGCTCCGACGGCGGCTGCGCGGTTCTGCTGGCCGCCGAGCAGTACGTACCGGACACCGTCAAGCCTCCGGTGTGGATCCTGGGTACCGGTGAGTGCGTATCGCACAGCACGATGTCGGAGTGGGATGACTTCACCGTGTCACCCGCTGCGGTCTCCGGACGGCTTGCCTTCGCGCGGGCCGGAATCCGGCCGTCCGACATCGACGTGGCACAGATCTATGACGCGTTCACGTACATGACGCTGGTGACGCTGGAGGACCTGGGCTTCTGCGGTAAGGGAGAGGGCGGCGCGTTCGCCGCCGATGGGCGACTGCTGACCGACGGCGAACTGCCGGTCAACACCGATGGCGGCGGACTGTCCGCCTGCCACCCCGGTATGCGTGGGCTGTTCCTCCTCGTCGAGGCCGTACGGCAGTTGCGGGGTGAGGCGGGCGGCCATCAGGTACGCAGGCGTGGGCGGTTGCCACAACTGGCCGTGGCAAGCGGGACGGGCGGCTGGTTCTGCTCCTCGGGCACCGTCGTCCTGGGGCGCGACTGAGACCGCGCGCTCAAGGCGCGGTCGGCACCTCGGGCGCCGGATCGACGGCGAGCCGGGCATGCAGATGCAGGTCGCGAGGTATGCCGCCCAGGTCGATCCGCGCGCCACGCAACAGCCCCTCGTAGGCGTACGCACACCGGCGGGCGACCGCGCAGGACGCCTCATTGTCGGTGTCGTGCCCCAACTCGAGCCGGTACAGCCTCAGATCACGAAACGCCCAACGGGTGAGCGCCTCAAGCGCCCGCGACGCTATGCGCCGTCCCCGGTCCTCCCGGATCACCCAGTAGCCGACCCGCCCGCTACGCATCCTCGCGTCGGACAACTGCACGCCGACATGACCGCGGACATCACCGTCCTCACAGACGGCGAACGACACCGTGTCACCGCGCGCCCAACCCTCCCGGCGGCTCCGTATGAACCTCAGGGCACCCTGCTCGTCCTCTATCGGCGCTGCGGGCGTGTTCCAGCGGTTGAAGTCCGGATCCGACAGGCCACGTAGCGCGGCTTTCACATCGTCCTCCTCCCAGGGGCGCAGCGTCAGTCCATAGGCCTGGAGTTCGACAGGTCGCAGCATGCACTCATTCAACACCTGTACCGGCCACGCGGAACACGGGAATTAAGCGCGCCCCGCCGTCCGCACCCGCCCGGAAGGCCACCCGCAGTTCCATGCCGACCCGCAGGTCGGACGCCGCGCAGTCGACTATCTCCGTCATCATGCGCGGCCCTTCGGCGAGGGTTACCACCGCTGCCGTGTACGGCACACGGTCCGCGAAGGGCGGCAGATCGTTGCGGTGGACGACCGACCAGGTGTAGAGGGTGGCCCGACCGCTGGCCTCCTCCCAGTCCACGGCATCGCTCCAGCAGTGCGGGCAGAACTCACGCGGGTAGTGATGCGCGACACCGCAGCCCCGGCACCGTCGGATCAGCAACCGGCCTTCGGCTGCCGCGTCCCAGTAGCGGCGGGTGAAGGCGTCGATCTCCGGCAGGTCGAAGCGCCCCTCTGGCATGGCTGTTCCCTCCGTTCGCGCCCCACCGTCAGAAGAGTCCGAACGCCGCGTCGAGCGACCAGTGCTGCCAGCACATGGCGAACAGCCCCACCAGCGATATCAGCGCCATCATCGAGTTCTGCCCCTGCTCGGCCCAGTCGTGGATCATCAGCACGAAGTAGATGAGGTTGAGCAGCAAGCCGCCCACCAGGGCTATCGGTGTCAGCAGCCCGAACGTCAGGCCCAGTCCGAGGGCGAGTTCGGCATACGCCACCACATAGGCGATCGTCTTGGGCCGAGGGGCCACGACCGCACTGAAGCCGTTGCGCACCAAGGACCAACGGTGCCTTTCGGCGATGTCGGCCGCCCAGGCGATGCCCGAACCGCGCTCGAACCATGCCTTCTTGTCCTTGTGCCGCCAACTCTCCAGCCACCACAGGCCCAGACCTATGCGCAGCACGGCGAACCAGTCGCCACCCGTCAGCCAGAGCGTGTGCACCATGGAACTCCTTCCTCAGCAGATTCCCCCGGCAGTTGGCACATCTCGTCGATCCATCCGCCCCCCCCTGAGCGAAGCCGTCGACCGGCTCTCGGCGCACGCGAGCCCTGCGGAAGCTTCTCGCTACTGACCAGTTCCTGGCGCTCGCTCAATTCAGTAATCTGACTAAGCGTCAGCTAAGTCAACAGTGCACCAGGAGCGGGCGGGACCCATGCTTGGATCGACACACGGCAGCCTCAGCACCGACCCCCGTTCGGCGCGGGCCGTGGCCTGCGGCGAACGTCCTGGACCCGCCGTGCACGGCGCCGCGGACCTCGACGTCAGCGGACGGCCGCTGTACGCACCGGTGCCCGACCTCGACCGGTTCTTCCGCCCGGAGACGGTGGCCGTGATCGGCGCCTCGGACGCCGAGGGCAAGCCGAACACCGGTATCACCCGCCAGCTGATGGCCTGGTCCGATCGAGTCGGCGCCCGGCTCCTCCCGGTCAACCCGGGACGCGAGACGGTCTTCGGGCTTGCGTGCCACGCATCCGCCGCGGAGCTGCCGCAGCCGGTTGACCTCGCGGTGTTACTGGTCTCCGATCCGCTGCCGGTGATCGAGGAACTGGCCGACGCCAAGGCGAAGTTCGCCGTCGCGTTCGCCTCAGGGTTCGCCGAGACCGGTGCGGCGGGCACGGCCGCCCAACGGCGCCTCGCCGAGGCGGTGAGCCGCTCAGGCCTGCGGCTGCTCGGGCCGAACACCAACCTCAACGCCTTCGAGCGGTTCCGCGACGACCTGGAAGGCCCGGCGATCGCGTTGATCACCCAGTCAGGCCACCAGGGCCGCCCGGTCTTCGCCCTCCAGGAACTCGGCATTCGGCTCAGCCACTGGGCGCCCACCGGCAACGAGGCGGATCTGGAAGCCGCCGACTTCATCTCGTATTTCGCGGAACGGCCCGAGGTGGGGGCCATCGCCGCGTATGTGGAAGGGCTCAAGGACGGCCGGTCGTTCATGCTCGCCGCCGATCGGGCGGCCCGGAACAAGGTCCCGATCGTCGCGATCAAGGTCGGCAGGACCGAGACCGGCGCCCGTACGGCCGCGTCGCACACCGGGAAGCTCACCGGCTCGGACGCCGTCACCGACGCGGCGTTCAAGCAGTTCGGCGTCATCCGGGTCGACGGCCTTGACGAACTCCAGGACACCGCCCATCTGTTGGCCCGCGCCAAGCCGCCGAGCGCCGAGGGCGTCGTCGTCTACTCCATCTCCGGCGGCACCGGCGCGCACTTCTCCGACCTGGCCAGTGCGGCGGGCCTGTCGCTTCCCGTACTGTCCGAAGACAAGCAGGCAGAGCTGCACCAGTGGATACCCGAGTACCTGAGCGTGGCCAACCCAGTGGACAACGGTGGCCATCCAGTGGGCGACTGGCGGGGCCGCAGGATCATCGACGCGATCCTGGCCGACCCGTCCGTTGGTGTGCTGGTCTGCCCGATCACCGGGCCGTTCCCGCCCATGAGCGACAAGCTGGCCCAGGACCTGGTGGACGCGGCCGAGCACACGGACAAGCTGGTGTGCGTGGTGTGGGGCTCGCCGGTGGGCACCGAGGAGGCCTATCGCAGCACACTGCTGGGCTCCTCCAAGGTCGCCACGTTCCGCACCTTCGGCAACTGCGTCACCGCGATCAAGGCCTATCTCCAGCACCACCGCTTCGTCGCCGACTACCGGTCCCCCTTCACCGACGCGCCACGCACGCTCTCGCCGTCCGTCCGCAAGGCCAGGCCGCTGCTGCGCAAGGGACAGCGACTGAGCGAGCACGCGGCCAAGCAGTTGCTTCGGGCGTACGGAATCCGCGTGCCGCGGGAGCAGTTGGTGAACAGTGCCGCCGGAGCGGTTCGCGCGGCCGGGCTGGTCGGCTACCCGATCGTGATGAAAGCCTCCGGTGCCCAGCTGTCGCACAAGACCGAACTCGGCTTGGTCCGGATCGGGTTGACCTCCGCCAGCCAGGTCCGCGACGCCTATCGGGAGCTGACCGACATCGCCCGCTTCTGGAACATCGATCTGGACGGTGTCCTGGTCTGCCAGATGGTGGAGCAGGGTGTGGAGATGGTCGTCGGCGTCCACCACGACCCGTTGTTCGGCCCCACCGTGACCGTGGGTCTCGGTGGTGTGCTGGTCGAGGTGCTGCGGGACACAGCGGTGCGAGTTCCCCCCTTCGGGCCACAAGAAGCCCATGCGATGCTGCGTGAACTGCGCGGGTACCCCCTTCTCGAGGGGGCGCGCGGCCAACCGCCCGCCGATGCCGACGCGTTGGTGGATGTGATCCTGCGAGTGCAGCGCATGGCGATGGAACTCGATGACAGCCTCGCTGAACTGGACATCAACCCGCTGATGGTGCTGCCCCGCGGTCAGGGCGCGGTGGCGCTGGACGCGCTCGCGGTGTGCCGGTGAGCCAGGCGCGGCGCCCGGCCGATGCCGCGTGGGCGGCCGGTACTTCCAACCGTGACCAAGGACTTTCATGACTTCCTCCCCCGAAGAATCCATCGATCCGTCCGTCGATTCAGTTGTACTCCGGGCCACTGACAACGGGGTCTCGTGGATCGCCCTCAACCGGCCGGAGGCGATGAACGCGCTCACCCCCGACCAGCGCGAACGCCTCATCCGCCTACTGGATGACGCCTCCGGCGACCCGCTGGTCCGGGCCGTCGTGATCACCGGAGCGGGCCGGGCGTTCTGCGCCGGAGCAGACCTGCGCGCCACCCCGGCAACCCGCCCGGGGCCACCCACCGCAAGCCCGATCCCCACCCCCGCCGACCGCATCGCGGGCGACGTCGCCCGGACCATACGGCGCGGCGCCCAACGGCTGATCGCCGCCGTGCTGGACTGCGAGAAACCGGTGATCGCGGCCGTGAACGGCACCGCCGCCGGTATCGGGGCGCACCTCGCCTTCGCATGCGACCTGGTCATCGCGGCCGAGGGCGCGCGGTTCATCGAGGTGTTCGTCCGGCGTGGCCTGGTCCCCGACGGAGGCGGTACGTATCTGCTCCCCCGCCTGGTCGGTCCGCAGCGCGCCAAGGAGCTGATGTTCTTCGGCGAGGACCTGCGGGCTGCCACGGCGCAGCGGCTGGGGTTGGTCAACCGCGTCGTGCCCGCTGAGGAGTTGACGAAAACCACCCGTGAGTGGGCTGACCGGCTCGCCTGCGCACCCACCCGAGCGCTGACGCTCACGAAACAACTGGTCAACTCCTCGCTGGAGTCCGACCGCGGCACCGCGTTCGCCGCCGAAGCCGCCGCCCAGGAGATCAACATGACCACCGCGGACGCCCAGGAAGGCGTCCGCGCCTTCGTCGAACGCCGAAGCCCGCAATTCCGGGGCCGCTGACCGGCGGCAAGCGCCCCACAAACACACTTTCAATCTGACGCTTGGTCAGTTTCAATGGTCAGTGTGATGGGACACGCAGGAATGGCGGCCACCGCCGTCCGCTACCTCAGGTCAGTAGGGGCGCCGACAACCGCCGCACCCGTCGAAGCGATGCCACGACCGGAGCTGCGAGCGGTTCGGGATGACGATCGGGCGCCGGTCGACCACGGCGAATTCCGGCGCGTGCTGAGCCACTTCGCCAGCGGCGTCACGGTGATCACCGCGCCGGAAGCGCATGACGAGGAGCCCGGCCCCGCCGGCTTCGCCTGCCAGTCGTTCGTCTCGCTGTCGCTCGACCCACCGCTGGTCGCGTTCATGGTCGGCCGTACGTCCACCACCTGGCCGCGCATCGCCCGCACCGGTGTCTTCTGCGTCAACGTCCTCGGCGCCGACCAGAAGGAACTGTGCCGGGCCTTCGCCGTGAGCGGTGGCGACAAGTTCGCCGGGGTGGAGTGGGCTGCCGCCCCCGCGACCGGCGCACCGCTGCTCGCCGGGGTCACCGCGTGGGTCGACTGCACCATTCACGCGGTGCACACCGGCGGTGACCACCTCATCGTCGTCGGCCGTGTCGCCGCCCTCGGTACGCAGCGGCACGGAGCGGAGGCGCCGTTGATCTTCCACCAGGGGCGCTTCGGCACCGTCTCCGGTTAGGGCTCCAGCCTGACTTCGCACCGCCTCCGGTCAGAGCTCCGGCCACAACCTCGCACGCTCCCGCTTGGCGCCGCGCGCCAACGCAAGCCCCATCAGAAGGTGAGCACGCCACGGGCCACCCGCCCGTTGCGCGCGTCATCAGCGGCTTTGGCGAAGTCCTCTATCGGATAGGTCCTGGTGACCAACTCATCGAGCAGCAGGCGCCGTTGCCGGTAGAGCTCGGCATACAACGCGATGTCCCGCTGCGGCCGTGAGGACCCGTACCGGCAGCCGAGGATGGACTTGTCCAGATACATGGTGGAGACACGGAACGACGCCTCGGCGTCCGCGGGCGGTACGCCGAGGAGTACGGCCTGGCCATGTCGGTCCAGCAGGTCGATGGCCTGACGGATGAGCCGTACGTGCCCCACACACTCGAAGGCGTGGTCGGCGCCGCTCGGCAGCAGGGCGTGGACCGCCTCGACCGGGTCGGCGACCCGTGAGGCGTCGATGAAGTCGGTGGCGCCGAACCGCCGGGCCACCGCTTCCTTTGCCGGGTTCGCGTCGATGGCGATGATGCGCCGGGCTCCGGCGATCCGTGCGCCCTGAATGACGTTGAGGCCGACGCCGCCGGTGCCGATGACGACCACGGACTCGCCGAGGCCGACCCTGGCCCGGTTGAGCACGGCACCGACGCCAGTCACGACGGCGCAGCCGATCAGCGCGGCGGAGGTGAAGGGTATGTCCCGTGGAACGGGGACCGCCTGCACCGCCTTGACGAGGGTGCGCTCCGCGAAGGCGGAGCTGGCCGCGAAGTTGTAGAGCGCCTCGCCGCCGCGGCTGAACGGTCGCTGCGGACGCCCCATCGCCCTGCGGCACATGGTCGGACGGCCTCGATCGCATTCGCCGCACGCACCGCAGTTGGCCAGCGTGGACAGCGCGACGTGATCGCCGGGTGCGACATGGCTGACGCCCGCGCCGACGGCCTCGACCACGCCCGCGCCCTCGTGGCCGAGGACGACGGGAACCGGAAAGGGGATCGTGCCGTCGATCACCGACAGATCGCTGTGGCACAGTCCCGCGGCCCGGACGCGCACACCGACCTCGCCCGGGCCGGGCGCGCGCACCGCGAGATCGTCCACGACCCGGGGCCGCTCGCCGTCGAAGATCACGCCTCTCATACCCACCGTCCTCACGGCCGCCGGTTCCTTACGACGGCCAGACCACCGACTGCAGTTCGCTGTACGCGTGCAGGCCGAACGAGCCGCCGTCCCGGCCGACCCCGCTTTCCTTGAATCCGCCGAAGGGCGTTTCGGGGTGCCGCTGCACGGTGTTGATGCCGACGTTTCCGCTGCGCAGCCGACCGGCGAGCCGCCAGGCGCGACCGGCGTCGCCGGAGAAGACGTAGTCGTACAGACCGTACGCGGTGCCGTTGGCGATCTCGACCGCCTCGTCCTCGGTGTCGAAGGGGATGGCGACTACCACCGGCCCGAAGACCTCCTCCTGGGCCACGGCCGTCTCCGGTCGCACGTCGGCGATGAGGGTGGGCGCCGCGTAGAAGCCGGGCTTGAGGTCGGGGCGGGTGCCGCCGGTGACGATACGGGCGCCCTGGTCCCGAGCTCCGGCGATGTGGGACTCGACGCGGTCGCGTTGGGCGGCGCTGATCAACGGGCCGATGATCGTGGAGTTATCCACAGGGTCCCCGATTGTCAGTGTCTCGGCGTAGCGTTGGAGACCGGTGACGACCTTCTCGTACAGCGCGCGATGGACGAGTACCCGGGTCGGAGCCGTGCAGATCTGTCCGCAGTGGAACGACCATGTCGAACCGACGCCGCCCACCACGTTTTTCAACGCCCCGTCGGTCACGTCGTCCAGGACGATCGCGGCTCCTTTGCCACCGAGTTCCATGAGCGTTCGCTTCATCGACCGGCCAGCCGATTCGGCTATCGCCTTTCCCACGGAGGTGGAACCAGTGAAACTGATCATGTCGACGCCACGGTGGCCGACCAAGTACTCACCCGCTGTGGCACCGGACCCGGTCACCACGTTGAACACGCCGTCCGGCAGACCGGCCTGCTGGAGGATGTCGCCGAGAAGGAGACAGGCCAGCGGATCCTGCGGCGCTGGCTTGGCCACGACGGTGTTGCCCATAGCCAGTGCGGGCGCGGCCTTCCCCGCGAGATTCACCACGGGGAAGTTGTACGAGGTGATACAGGCGACGACGCCGACCGGTCGCCGGATGGCGGCCGCGCCGAGCAGGCCTCCGGCCGCCAGTGGGGACGCCTTCACCGGCAGGGGTGCCAACGGGATCGTGTCGGGCTCAATCGCCCCGCGCGCGTAGCGACGGAAGCGTTCGACGGCCGTGGGCAGTTGCATGGTGGCCGCCACCCGCATTGTCGCTCCGGTCTCGGCCTGGAGGAGTGGTACGAGGTCCTTGGCGCGGGCGGCCAGCAGGTCCGCGGCACGGTCCAGCACGGCGGCGCGCTCCCGGGGAGCGGTGCGGCTCCACCGCTCGAACGCGGTACGCGCGGCTGTGACCGCGGCGTCCACTTCGTCCCGTGCCGCCTCCGGGGCGAGGCCGATGACCTGCTCGGTGGCGGGGTTGATGACCGGATAGTGGTCCTGGGCGGGCTGATGCCGTCCGTTGATCCAGTGCGCGTAGCGCTTCATCCGTCGGTGCCCTTCGCTGGGCTCGTTGGTCCGGTCACCCGCTGGTCGGTCAAGTGGCCATGACGTCAGGGGTGTTGGGAGGAGACCGATATGACTTCACCGGTCAGGTAGGAGCTGTAGCCGCTGGCGAGGAAGACGATGACGTTCGCGATCTCCCAGGGTTCGGCGGCGCGGCCGAAGGCTTCGCGGGAGGTGAGTTCATCGAGGAGTGCGTCACTGGTGACCTTGGCCAGGTTGGGGTGCATGGCGAGAGAGGGGGCGACGGCGTTGACCCGCACACCGTGCGGGGCGGCCTCGATGGCCGCGCATCGGGTCAGTGCCATGACACCGGCCTTGGCCGCGGCGTAGTGGGCCTGTCCGGCCTGGGCGCGCCAGCCCAGTACGGAGGCGTTGTTGACGATCACGCCCGTGCGGCGGGGGCACATGTGCCGAAGTGCGGCGCGGGTGCAGCGGAAGGTGCCACCGAGTGTGACATCGAGGACGCGATTCCACTGTTCGTCGGTCATGTCGAGGAGTTCGGCGGTGCCGCCCAGGCCCGCGTTGTTGACCAGGACGTCGACTCCGCCGAGTTCGTTGGTGACGGTGGTGAACAGACGCTGCACGTCGGCTTCGACGGTCACATCGCAGGGCACGGCGAGGGGCTTGCCACCCGTTGTGTCGGCGAGTTGCTCGGCCGACGCGGCCAGGCGGCGCTCGTGGCGATCGCTGATGACGACGGCGGCCCCTTCCTCGGCGCAGCGTTTGGCGGTGGCGAAGCCGATCCCGGTGCCCGCGGCGGCGGTTACCAGGACGGTCCGCCCGGTGAGCAGTCCATGGGCCGACTCGTACGACGGTGGCCGCGTCCGAGCTGCCGTACCAGCCCCGGTGAGCCGCCCGGGGGTGGGTTCGGGGGTCATGGGCGGGGCTCCTTCGGAAGTCCGAGGACGCGCTCGGCGATGATCGTTCGCTGGATCTCGTCCGATCCGCCGTAGATGGTGTCGGCCCGGCTGAACAGGAAGAGCCTTTGGATGGAGTCGAGTTGATATGGAAGGTCAGTGCTCGGGTCGTCGGGTTCGGCGGCCGAGACAGCCGCGTCCTGGAGGGCGGGGCCCGCCGAGGCGGGGGTGCCTCGTACGGCCATCGCCAGTTCGCCGAGGCGCTGGTGCCAGCGGGCCCACAGGAGTTTGGACATGCTCGGGGCGGCCGGATCCGTGGTGCCGAGGGTGCGCAGCGCGTTCCAGCGCATGACGCGCAGGTCCGCCCACTGCCGGATCAGGCGGTCGCGTAGCACCGGATCATCGGTGGCGCCGTTGCCGCAGGCCAGTGCCATGATGTCCGCCAACTCCCGGGCGAAGCCGATCTGCTGGACGAGGGTGGACACGCCGCGTTCGAAGCCGAGGAGGGCCATGGCGATGCGCCAGCCGTCGCCCTCGGCGCCGACACGGTGGTCCGCGGCGGCGTAGGCGCCGTCGAAGAACACCTCGTTGAAGTCGCTGTCGCCGGACATCTGCCGGATGGGGCGGACCTCAACGCGGCCGGGCTGGTCCATGGGCACCAGCAGGAAGGACAGTCCACGGTGACGGGTGGAGCCGGGTTCGGTGCGGGCCAGGACGAAGCACCAGTCGGCGTCCAGCGCCAGTGACGTCCAGATCTTCTGGCCGGTGACCCGGTAGTTGGCTCCACCGGCGTCCCGGACGGCCGCGGTGCGCACGCCCGCGAGGTCGGATCCGGCGTCCGGTTCGCTGTAGCCCTGGCACCACAGTTCCTCGCCACGGGCGATGGGCGGCAGGAAGCGGTCGCGTTGGGCGGGGGTGCCGTGGGCGAGCAGGGTGGGGGCGAGGAGGTTCTCGCCGATGTGGCCGGAGCGGGCCGGTGCGGCGGCGCGGGCATACTCCTCCCCCCAGACGACCTGTTCGACCAGCGAGCCATGCCGGTTTCCGTACGGTCCGCGGGCGCCGTTGGGCGGTGCGGGGTGGCCGTCCGGGGGTTGCCAGCCCAGGCCGATCCAGCCGTGGGCGCCCAACTCGCCTTCCCACGCCCGGCCGCTGGTCGTGGTGGCCGTGAGGTGTTCGGCGAGCCAGGCCCGTGCCTCGGCGCGGAAGGCCTCGGCCCGCGGCCCGAAGGTGAAGTCCATGGCGGTTCCCTAGGCGTTGGGCCGGTCGCCCGTGGCGGCGGCTCGCCGCATGGCGTCGAGTTGGGCGAGCAGCGGCATCGGGTCGGTGCCGACGGTGCCGGGCAGGAGGTCCGCGATGCGTTGCGGGGTCCAGCCGCCGCCCTCCGCGTAGGCGGCGCGCAGTTCGCGGGGTTGGGCCCACACCGCGATCTTCGGTCCGGCGACGGTGTACACCTGGCCGGTGATGTCGCGGGCGCGGTCGCTGAGGAGGTAGACCACGAAGGGGGCGACGTCCTCGGGTTCGCCCATCTCCTTCAGTTCCATGGGGACGTTGGCGGACATCCGGGTGCGGGCGATGGGCGCGACGCAGTTCGCGGTCACGCCGTACTTGTGCAGGCCGAGGGCGGCACTGCGAACGAGGGAGATGATCCCGCCCTTGGCCGCCGAGTAGTTGGCCTGGGAGGCGCTGCCCTGGTGGTTGCCGCTGGTGAAGCCGATCAGGGTGCCGGAGCGCTGTTGGCGCATCACGGCGGATGCGGCACGGAAGACGGTGAAGGTGCCCTTGAGATGGGTGGCGACGACGGGGTCCCACTCCTGCTCGGTCATGTTGAACAGCATGCGTTCGCGCAGGATTCCGGCGACGCACACCGCCCCGTCGATCCGCCCGTACGTCTCGACGGCGGTGGCGACGATCCGGGCGCCGCCGGACATGGTCGCCACGTCGTCGGCCACGGCGACGGCGTCGCCGCCCGCCGCCTCGATCTCCTTGACCACGGCCGCCGCCACCTCGCTGGTCGGTTCGCCGCCCTCGATGGAGACACCGTGGTCGTTGACCACGACCTTGGCGCCCTCGGCGGCGCAGGCGAGCGCGACGGCCCGTCCGATCCCCCGCCCCGCGCCGGTTATCGCGATGACCTTGCCGGTCAAGAAGTCGCCCACGGCGGAACCTTCCCACGGAACTTCCCCAGTTTCTGACGGTGCGTTAGATTCTAGGAACAGTGGTGACCCATCGCGCAAGCCCCGCGTCCCCGCAAGCCCGTACTGCGCACTGGAGGCCCGGATGCCGTTGCCCGAGCGGTTCCATGACATCGCCAAGCGCGTGAACAACTGGGGGCGTTGGGGCACGGCCGACGAGATCGGCACGCTCAACCTGATCACCGACGAGGTGGTGCGCGAGGCGGCCCGCGCCGTCCGCACCGGCCACCGAGTCCCGCTCGCGCTACCCCTGAGGCAGGACGGGGTGCAGACCGGAGCGATCCCGGGCCGGGTGAACCCGCTGCGCACGATGACCGCCGTCAACTGGGCGATGTTCGGCCCCGATACGGTCGCCATCAGCGACGACGTGGTCACGATGGGGCTGCAGGCGGGCACACACTGGGACGGCCTCGGTCACGTCTCGCACTCCGGCCGCCTCTACAACGGTCGCCCCGCCAGCACGGTCACCGCGCACCAGGGAGCCGGGTTCAGCGGGATCGAGAAGGTCACCACCCTGATCTCCCGCGGTGTCCTGCTGGACGTCGCCCGCACACGCGGCGTCGAGCGCCTTCCCGAGGGCCATGCCGTGACATCCGAAGACCTCGACGCCGCCGAGGAACTGGCGGGCACCAGGGTCCGCGGGGGCGACATCGTTGTCGTGCGCACCGGGCAGATCCAGCGGTACCTGAGCGGTGACAGGCACGGATACGCGTACCCGTCCCCCGGGTTGTCGATCAGCGCGCCCGAGTGGTTCCACGCCCGTGATGTGGCGGCGGTCGCCGACGACACGTTGACGTTCGAGGTGTTCCCGCCCGAGATCAAGGACCTGTGGCTGCCGGTGCACGCGCTCCACCTGGTGGAGATGGGCATGCCGCAGGGGCAGAACTGGAATCTGGAGGAACTGTCCACAGCCTGTGCCGAGGACGGTCGTTACGCGTTCCTGCTGAGCGCGACGCCCGAGCCGTTCGTCGGCGGGGTGGGCAGTCCGGTCGCGCCGGTCGCGATCAGATAGCCCGTACTCGCCGCACCCGGGCGCCTGGAGGCACCCGGCCCGGGAACGGTTCCGGCGGCGGCGGGGTCGTCGCTCCGGTATCCGATGGCGTCACCGTAGGCGGTCATGGGGGCCTCGTCGCAGAGGTACCGGGCGGGAGAAGCCGTCGGCGTCTCCTCGGGCCGGTCCACCTCGCACCAGATGTGCTTGCCGGAGCCCTCGCGCTCCCAGCCCCAGCGGTCGGCGAGCCCGTCGACCAGTTCAAGGCCGCGCCCGCCGGTCTCGTCGCCCTTGGCGTGCCGCGGCGCCGGAGGCTTGGCGCTGGCGTCGGCGACCTCCACGCGCACCGTCCCGTTGGCGCCC
This sequence comes from Streptantibioticus rubrisoli, assembly GCF_024436055.1. Taxonomy (GTDB): domain Bacteria; phylum Actinomycetota; class Actinomycetes; order Streptomycetales; family Streptomycetaceae; genus Streptantibioticus_A; species Streptantibioticus_A rubrisoli. The sequence continues at coordinate 166,123 of NZ_JANFNH010000006.1, forward strand.
GCCTCATGGGCCTCGGACTCGGGGAAGAGCATCCGCAGCACGGCCGGACAGCCGGTGTGCACCACCGCGTTGGTGACCAGCTCCGAGATGAGCAGCAGCAGTGTCTCGGCGAGCGGCTCGTCCGCTCCTATGCCCGAGCGCTGCAACCGGGAACGGGCCCATCTGCGGGCCCGGCCCACCTCAGCCGGGTCAGGGAAGACCTCCAACTGCACCTGAAGCACCTGCACCGCTCACACCATCCGAACCGGCGGACACATCGCCTCGCGCCTCCGTACCGTCACCGACCGTGACGCTGACGAAGGACAGCATGATTGACGTACAGTCACCGCAACAAGCGCTTCAGTCATATTCCAACGGGACGCGGTACACATGCTGCATACTGCCCCGCGGCCGCGCGCGTTACGGGTAGTGAATGGGCGCGACACCGTGCGTGTCCAGCGCCTACGGGCGATTTCACGCCGCCCGCGGGCATCCCGGGGCACCGCGCCGGTTGCCGCATGGCCACCGCCATGACGACCGTCGCGATTGTTGCGCCCGTGAACCACTCGCACCCGATGGAGGGTACCCGAGCAAGGCGTCGACTCCACGCCGTTACGAGTTACACCTCGGACACAACCCGATATCGACGCTCTGTGACTCCTTATTCCGGGCATATCGCACCATTCCGCAACTGCTGGCGACCAGGGGCGAGGGCGCGTACCCGCCCGGTCACCATTACCAGATCCCGGGCGCGGGAAGGGAGCTCGCCAGGGCGTCCTGGATCTCCCCCTCCCGGGCGAACCGGGTTGACAACAACCACGCGCGCTTCATGTGGAGGTGCACATCGGCCTCCCAGGTGAAGCCGGTGCCGGCGAAGATCTGAAGGCAGTCGCGGGAGTTGCGGACGGCGGCCTCGTCGGCGAGCAGCTTGGCGGCGGCGGTCTCCACCGGATCACCGGTGACGGCCGCCGCGTGGACGGCGGTACGGGCCATCTCGACCCGCACCAGCATGTCCGCGCACAGGTGCTTGACCGCCTGGAACGCCCCGATCGCCCGCCCGAACTGGCGCCGTACGCCCGCGTACTCCACCGCCGACTCCAGCGTCCGGCCCGCGATGCCGCACTGCTGGGCGGCGGTCAACAGCACGGCCTCACGGCGCAACCGCGCGGCGCCGGGAAGCGCGCGCCCTTCGGCGGGCCGGACCGTGACGCGGTTCAGCGGGGTCATCGGATCCACCGACCGCAGCTCGACGGTGACCAGTTCGGCCGGATCGACAACGAAGGCGCCGCTCTCATCGAGCCACAGCACCGCGTCCGCGTCCGGCAGATGATCGACCAGCGCGCCATCGCACCCGGCGACCACCGCCTCGCCCTCGGCGGCACCGTCCACCACTCCCGCGCTCAGATGCGTGGCCACCAGCGGTCCCGGCAGCAGCGCCCGCCCGGCCTCCTCGAAGACCAACGCGGCCTCGGCGAGCCCCATCTCCTCAAGCCGCAGCCCGAACACTCCGGCGGCGCCCAGCTCCCGCCACAGCCTCCGGTCCACCGAGGGGTCCGCCACGCAGGCCCGCATCCGGTCCCGGCCGAACCGTCCGGCCAGCAGTTCCCGTACGCCCCCGCGCAACGCGCGCTGGTCGTCGTTCAGTTGGAAGCGCACCGGGTCACGGCCCCTTCGGCAGGCCGAGGATCCGCTCGGCGACGATGTTCTTCTGGATCTGCGAGGTGCCCGCGGCGATCGTGTACGACAGCGAGGACAACCGGTCGACGGTCCACTCCCGCGAGGTGTCCAGGGCCTCCACGCCCAGCACCGCCGCCGCCGTGTCGTACAGCTCCTGGCGCGCCTGCGAGTAGCGCAGCTTGAACACCGAGCCGCCGACGCCGGGTACGCCCGTGCCGTCCTGCGCCGCGCTGACGTTCCACTGGATGAGCCGCCACAGCACCGAGAACTCGGCGGCCAGCCGTCCGACCCGCCGCCGCAGCGTCTGGTCGTCCCAGCTGCCGTTGCGCCGCGCCATGGCGGCCACCTCGCGCAACGTCCTTTGGCAGGCGATGACTTCACCGGCGAACGCCGTACCGCGTTCGAAGGACAGCGTGACCATGGTGACGCGCCAGCCGTCGTTCTCCTCGCCCACCCGGTTCGCCACCGGTACCCGGACCTCGTCAAGGAACACCTCGGCGAATTCCCTCGATCCAGCGAGTGTGCGCAGCGGCCGTACCTTAATGCCGTCGGCGTTCATGGGCATGGCCAACCAGGTGATGCCCTGATGCCTGGGCGCTTCGGGGTCGGTGCGCACCAGCAGTTCGCACCAGTCGGCGACTTCGGCGTGCGAGGTCCAGATCTTCGAACCGGTCACCACATAGCTGTCGCCGTCCCGGACCGCTCTGGTGCGCAAGGCCGCCAGGTCCGAGCCCGCTTCCGGTTCGCTGAAGCCCTGGCACCACACCTCGTCGCCGCGCAGGATGGGCGGCAGCCAGCGGCGCCGCTGCTGCGGGGTGCCCTCGGCGGCGATGGTCGGCCCGGCGTGCAGCAGTCCCACGAAGTGGGCGCCGACGTACGGCGCTTTGGCCCGCTCGGTCTCCTCCAGGAAGATCAGGTGCTGGGTGGGGGTGGCACCGCGGCCACCCGCCTCCGCGGGCCAGTGCAGTCCGGCGTAACCGGCGTCGTAGAGCATGCGCTGCCAGGTGCTGTCGTACGCCCTTCGGCCCGGCCAGTCCGCCGGATCGGGTCTGGGCGCGAGCGTGGGCACGGTGGCGGTGAGCCAGGCGCGCAGTTCGGCGCGGAAGGCTTCCTCTTCCTCGGTGTAGGCCAGGTCCATGGATCACTGCCCGTAGACCGGCTCGGGCGGTGCCGCCTTGCCCAGCAACGCGCCGATGACCGGGCCGAGTTCGGAGGGCCTCCAGCGGCGGCCCACGTCCACGGCCGGGCCGTGCCGCCAGCCGTCCGCGAGCGACACCCGGCCGCCCTCGACCTCGAAGATCCGCCCGGTCACCCCGGCCGACTCCGTACTGCCCAGCCAGACCACCAGCGGCGAGACGTTGCCGGGGTGGTAGGTGTCGAACCCGCGCTCCGGGCGGGCGACCAGTTCCGGCATCGCCTGCTCGGTCATCCGGGTCCTGGCCGCGGGGGCGATGGCGTTGACGGTCACCCCGTACCGCCCCAGTTCGGCCGCGGCGACCAGCGTCAGGGCGGCGACGCCCGCCTTCGCCACCGCGTAGTTGCCCTGCCCGACGCTGCCCAGCAGCCCCGCACCGGAGGTGGTGTTGACGACACGGGCCGCCACCGGCCGACCGGACTTGGCCTGTTGCCGCCAGTACGCGGCGGCGTGCCGTAGCGGCGCGAAGTGGCCCTTGAGGTGCACCCGCACCACCGCGTCCCATTCCGCCTCCGTCATCGAGACCAGCATCCGGTCGCGCAGGATCCCGGCGTTGTTGACCAGTACGTCCAGACCGCCGAAGGCGTCGAGCGCGGTGCGCACCAGGGACGCGGCGCCCGACCAGGTCGCGACGTCCCCGGTGTGGGCGACGGCCTCGCCGCCCGCCTGCCGTATCCGCTCGACGACCTCCTCGGGCGTGCCCGGCTCATTAAGTGCGGCCGGAGCGTCAAACATCTGCGACTGGCCAACCACGCCCAGGTCGTTGACCACTACCCGCGCCCCCGCCGCCGCGAACGCCAGCGCGTGCTCGCGGCCGATCCCACGCCCCGCGCCGGTGATCGCCACCACCCGGCCCGCGCACAGCTCAGCGGTCAAGGTCCAGCTCCAGCATCCGGATGGCGTTACCGCGCATCAGCTTGTAGACGGTCTCGTCGTCCAGTCCCTTGACATGGTCCAGCGCCACCTGCCTGGTGTGCGGGAACGTCGAGTCCACATGCGGATAGTCGGTCTCGAAGGTCGCGTTGTCGCGGCCGACGGTGTCGATCGACTCGACGCCGTGTTTGTCGCGGAAGAAGCAGCAGAAGACCTGCCGGTAGTAGTACGTGGACGGCGGCTCGGGGACCAGGTCGCGCACGCCGCCCCACGCCCGGTGTTCGCGCCAGACGTCGTCCGCGCGCTCCAGGGCGTACGGAACCCAGCCCATCTGGCCCTCGCTGTAGGCGAGTTTCAGCTGCGGGAACCTCACCAGCACGCCGCTGAACAGGAAGTCCATCAGCGACGCCATCGCGTTGTTGAAGCTCAGGCTCGCCTGTACGGCGGGCGGCGCGTCCGGTGAGGCGGCGGGCATCTGCGAGGACGAGCCGATGTGCATGTTGACGACGGTGCCGGTCTCCTCGCAGACGGCGAAGAACGGGTCCCAGTAGCCGCAGTGGACGCTGGGCAGCCCCAGATGGGTCGGGATCTCACTGAAGCAGACCGCCTTGACCCCGCGCTCGGCGTTGCGCCGGATCTCCGCGGCGGCCAGTTCCACGTCCCACAGCGGTATCAGGCACAGCGGTATCAGCCGTCCCCCGCTGTCCCCGCACCACTCCTCCACCATCCAGTCGTTGTAGGCGCGCACACAGGCCAGGGCGACCTCCTTGTCCCGCGCCTCTGCGAAGGTCTGGCCGCAGAACCGCGGGAAGGTGGGGAAGCACAGCGATGCCTCGACATGGTTGAGGTCCATGTCCTTCAACCGCTCGATCGGGTCCCAGCAGCCGCGGCGCATCTGGTCGCGGGTGATGCCCTCCAGGGTCATCTCGTCGCGGTCGAAGCCGACGGCCGCGATGTTGCGCTTGTACGGGAACTTCAGATCCTCGTAGATCCACCAGTCGGTGGGCGGTCCGTCGGGGTCCATGGTGATCTGGTACCTGCCGCCGACGTAGGCGAGTTCGCCGATGCCCGCGGTGAGCGGTTGGGGGCCGCGGTCGCGGTACTTGGCCGGGAGCCAGCTGTCGAAGAGGTGCGCGGGCTCGATGACGTGGTCGTCGACGCTGATGATCCTCGGTAGCTCCACGGCCGCCTCCCCTTCGCCCGGACACTTCATCTGACGCGGCGTCAGATCTACCGTAGCCACGCCACCCGCAACCGACAAGGCGCGACCGGAGGACCGGATGAGCGCGACCACCCCGTACGACCTCGGCACGTCCCACACCCTGTGGGAGCTGATCGCACGCCGCGCCGCGCTCACACCCCGGGCACCGGCGCTGTTCGACGAGACGGACCGCCGGATGACCTTCGGCGGGCTCGCCGAGCACGCGGAACGCGCGGCGGCGGGCCTGTACGAGCTGGGGGTGCGGCCGGGCACCCCGGTGTGCTGGCAACTGCCGACGCGAATCGAGACGGTGGTGCTCTCCGCCGCGCTCGCCCGGCTGGGAGCGGTGCAGACCCCGGTCATCCCGGTCTACCGGGACCGCGAGGTCCGGCATGCCGTCGAGCGCACCGAAGCACGCTTCCTGGTCACCCCCGGCACCTGGCGGGGCTTCGACCACACCGCCATGGCCGACCGCCTCGCCCGCGAACTCCCGCACCCGCCACGGCCGCTCACGGTGTACCACCGGCTGCCCGACGGTGACCCCGGCACCCTGCCGCCCCCGCCGTCGGACGGCGGGCAGGTGCGCTGGATCTACTGGACCTCCGGCACCACCTCCGCGCCCAAGGGCGTGCGGCACACCGACCGCAGCCTGATCGCGGGCGGCGCCTGCCTTGCGCACGCCCTGCGGATGCGGCCGGACGACGTCGGCTCGATCGCCTTCCCCTACGCGCACATAGGGGGACCGGACTACCTGATCATGTTGCTGCTGTACGGATTCCCGGCACTGCTTGTGGAGCGGTTCGCGCTGCCGGAGGTGCTGGACGCCTACCGCAGGCACGGTGTGACGCTGGCGGGCGGCAGCACGGCGTTCTACTCGCTGTTTCTGGCGGCACAGCGCCAACTGCCGCCCGGCGAACGGCTGGTGCCCACCCTGCGGCTGCTGGCGGGCGGTGGGGCGCCCAAACCGCCCGAGCTGTACCACGAGGTGGTACGGGAGCTCGGCTGCCAGCTCACCCACGGCTACGGCATGACCGAGGCCCCGATGATCACCATGTGCTCGCCGCTCGACACCCCGGAGAACCTGGCGACCACCGAGGGCCGCCCACCGGCCGGGATGGAGATACGCGTGGTGGACGGCGAGATCCGGCTGCGCGGCGAGGCGGTGTGCCAGGGCTATGTGGACCCCGGCCAGACCGCCGCCGCGTTCGACGAGGACGGCTTCTTCCGCACCGGCGACCTGGGTCGGCTGACCGCCGACGGGCATCTGGTGCTCACCGGGCGCCTGAAGGACGTCATCATCCGCAAGGGAGAGAACATCTCCGCCAGGGAGATCGAGGAACTGCTCTACGAACACCCGGCCATACACGACGCCGCCGTGATCGGCCTGCCGGACCCCGAGCGCGGGGAACGCGTCTGCGCGGTCGTGGAACAGCCCCCCGGCGGCGCGCCGCTCACCCTGGCCGAGGTCACGTCGTTCCTGCGGTCGGCGGGGCTGGCGGTGCACAAGCTGCCGGAGCAGTTGGAGGTCGTACCGGCGCTACCGCGCAACGAGACCCTGCACAAGGTGCTCAAGTACCAGCTCCGCGAACGGCTCACCGGGCGTGGCACGTCCGACGGCGCCGCCACCAACTTGCCCGATTCCAGGGGTACGTGAGCCTTCCAAAGTTCACCGGTGGCTGGAATCATCGCGCCGCACCGGTCTGTACCCGCCGGTAACCGAGCTGACCAGGAGGCGCCGTGTCCCCCATCTCCCGTCGCACGCTGCTGGGTTCGGCCGTCGCCGGTGGCGCCGCGCTTGGTTCCGGGGCGCTGCCCGGGGCGGTGCGGCAGGCCCTTGCGGCCACCGGGCGGCGCGGGCCGCACGGGACGCTGGACGATGTCGAGCATGTGGTGATCCTGATGCAGGAGAACCGTTCCTTCGATCACTACTACGGGACGTTGAACGGGGTGCGCGGCTACCAGGACACCTCGCTGGTGCGGCTGCCGAACGGGTCCGACGTGCTGCACCAGAAGCTGCTGGGCACTCTTGGCGGAACCACCCTGCTGCCCTGGCACCTGGACACCTCGACCTCCGACGCACAGCGGATCTTCGACCTCGACCACTCCTGGAACGGCACGCACAGCGCCTGGGCGAACGGCCGGTACACCAACTGGATACCGGCCAAGTCCTGGTACACGATGGGCTACTACCGGCGCCAGGACATCCCGTTCCAGTACGCGCTGGCCGACCAGTTCACCCTGTGCGACCAGTACTTCTGCTCCACCATGGCGTCCACCAACCCCAACCGGCTCTATCTGTGGACAGGAATGATCGACCCGCGCGGCACGGGCGGCGGACCGGTCACCGACAACAGCGAGAAGGGCTACACCTGGACCACCTATCCCGAGCGGCTGCAGTCCGCCGGGATCTCCTGGAAGATCTATCAGCAGGACGACAACTTCGACGACAACCCCCTGGCATGGTTCAAGCAGTTCCAGAACGCGCCCAAGGACTCCCCGCTCTACACCCGGGGCATGGTCAAACGCGGCCCCGACGACTTCGCGCAGGACGTGGCGAGCGGGCGGCTTCCGGCGGTCAGCTGGGTGGTGGCGCCCACCGACCAGTCCGAGCACCCCAACCATCCGCCCGCGCAGGGCGCCGACTTCACCGCGTCCTATGTGCTCGACGCGCTGGCCAAACATCCGCAGGTCTGGGAGAAGACGGTCGTCTTCCTCAACTACGACGAGAACGACGGCTTCTTCGACCATGTGGTGCCGCCGGTGGCCCCCGACGGCACGCCGGACGAGTTCGTGGGCGGCGCGCCCATCGGCCTTGGCCCCCGTGTGCCGATGATCGTCATCTCCCCGTGGAGCCGCGGCGGGCGCGTTGCCTCCGAGGTCTTCGACCACACCTCTGTGCTGCGCTTCCTGGAGAACTGGACGGGAGTCAAGGAGCCCAACATCTCCGCCTGGCGCCGCACCGTGTGCGGCGACCTGATGTCGGCGTTCGACTTCCGGCACAAGAACAGCACCGCGTTTCCCACACTGCCCGACACCAAGAAGCTGCTCGCGGACCTCGCCGAGCAGGACAAGAAGGTACTGCCGCCGATCTTCCCCCCGATCGTCCAGACCTTCCCCGAGACGGAGCCCGGGGACCGGCCGGCGCTTCCGATCGGCTACCGGTTCGGCTCGTCGTCGCGTACGGACCCGGCGAAGGGCCTGCTGTGGACCACCGTGGACAACCTCGGCCGCCTCGGCGCGGGTCTGTCGATCTACACGGTCAACCACCGCGCGTTCGGCGCCTGGCGCTACACCCTGCCGGTCGGCGGAACGGTCACCGACTTCTTCAGCGCGCAGGCGGTCAGCGGCGGCCCGTACGACATCGACGCGCACGGTCCCGACGGGTTCCTGCGCGGCTTCAAGGGCGATGTCCGCACCTGGAACGACCCCGCGAAGGGACACCCCGAGATCACCGCCACCGAGCATGCGGACGGTGTCCGGCTGACCCTGAGCAACGAGGGCGGCAAGCCGGTGGTGTTCACCGTCGAGGTGAACAAGGCACTGTTCGCGCCGAGTTCGGCGCCGCGTACGGTGACCGTCGCGCCGGGCGGCACCGCCCGTGTCGTGCTCGCGCCGACCTCCGCCGGGCGCTACGACCACACGGTGACGGCCGACACCGGCGACGGCTTCGAACGCCGCTTCGCGGGGCGGCTCCACCCGTAGCGGCCCGCAGGGGTGCGGTCAGGACATGGCGTCGGTGAACGCCTGGTACGCGGCGTCGTCGAAGAGGACGAAGCGGACCTCGTCCACCGACGTGTCCGTCTCCCGAACCGTGCGGACCGCGATCCGGGCGCCGTCGTCCATCGGCCAGCCGTAGACGCCGGTGGAGACCGCCGGGAAGGCCACCGTCCGCGCCCCCAACTCGTCGGCCACGCGCAGCGATTCGCGGTAGCAGGACGCCAGTGCGGCGGAGCGGTCCTCGCTCGCCGACCAGACCGGCCCCACCGTGTGGATCACCCACCGCGCGGGCAGCTTGCCCGCGGTGGTCGCGACCGCCTGGCCGGTGGGCAGCCCCCTGCCGTACTTCGCCGCCCGCAGGGCGCGGCACTCCGCCAGGATCTCCGGGCCGCCCCCGCGGTGGATCGCCCCGTCCACCCCGCCACCGCCCAGCAGCGAGGAGTTGGCGGTGTTCACGATGGCGTCGACGTGTTGGGTGGTGATGTCGCCTTTTGTGAGCGTGATGTGCGTCATGCCGTGATCGTGCCACCACGCGGGGCGCGGGCGTGTGATCGACTGCGGCCATGGGTGCGGTTCTGCCGAGTGTCATCGCCGTGTTGGGCACGCTGCTGGGGTCCACCGTCACACACGCCCACGAGAACCGCATCGACGAGGACACGCCCGAACTCCAGGAACAGGTCTACAAGCTGCGCTACGCCACCTACGAGGCGATGTTCCGTGCCCGATGCTCACCGGGAGTCCTGAGCTCTCCCGGGTCGCCGAGCGGACGCTGGACGTGGTGGGCGCGCTGCACCGGGTGGAGGCGCGGGAGGAGTTGGACGCCGCGCGCGATGCCTCGCGGCTGGCCATACGGGACTTCGTGGCCGCGGCCACCCCGTACATCGATTGACCACCTAAGGCGCGCGCCCTCAGGTGGATCAGCGCGGAGTGATCCCCGCGAAAAGATCGTCCTCCGGAGTCCGCGTCGCCACCCGCGAGCGGGCCAGGACGTAGTTCTCCGTCGGCCACACCTCGCGCTCCAGGTCGCGGGGGTGGGCGAAGAACGGGTGCGCCGGGTCGGCCTGGGTGGCGTGGGCGCGGAAGGCGCGGTCACGTACGTCGAAGTACTCGGCGCACTTGACGCGCGTGGTGACGTCGAACTCTGGTGCCCAGTCGGGCCAGTTGGCGAGCAACTCGCCCAGCTGGGAGGCGATGCCGCGCTTCAGCATCGTCTCGTGCAGGGTGGCGAACCACTCCCTCTGGAAGGCGGCCAGGTAGTAGAGCTTGAGGGGCTGCGCCGGATCACCCTCCAGGGCGTCATGCGCGGCGAGGGCGACGCGGTGGGTCTGGATGTGGTCCGGGTGCGGATACCCGCCCGTCGGGTCGTAGGTGACGACGACGTGCGGGCGGAACTCCCTGATCACCTCGGTCAGTTCGGCCGCCGCCTCGGGCACGGCGACGGCGGCGAAGCAGTCTTCCGGCAGCGGTTCGCCGTCGGCCGGGAGGCCCGAGTCGGCGAAGCCGAGGAACCGCTGCCGTACACCGAGGACCTTGGCGGCCGCGGCCATCTCGCGGCGGCGGACCGCCGCGAGGTCGGCGTGGACCTCGGGACGGTCGAGGGCCGGGTTGAGGACGTCTCCGCGTTCGCCTCCTGTACAGGTGACGACCAGCACCTCGGCGCCCTGTGCCGCGTAGCGGGCCAGGGTCGCGGCGCCCTTGCTGGACTCGTCGTCGGGGTGGGCGTGCACGGCCATCAGTCGGGGGACGGTCATCAACTGCTCCTTGTCGATCGGGCGGACATGTTCACGGATCGCGTACCACTACATGTTCTTCCGGGCCGGGTAGTACAGCGCCGGAACGAACGCCACCGAGGACAGCACCAGTGCCCATCCGAACGCGTACCCGTAGGCGGCGGCCGGGCCGGCGGCACTGGTGAGTTGGTGTTGCAGCAGCACGGTCAGCACCGCCGTACCCAGTGAACCGCCCAGCCGGTTGACGACGTTGACGGTTCCCGCCGCTTTGGGGGCCTCCTCGGGAGCGACCGCGGCGTAGACGGCCGACATGCCGGGCACCATGGCCAGCCCCAGACCGGCGCCGCGCACCAACAGGGCGGTGGCCAGCAGCCAGTTGGCCGGGCCGCGGCCGAGGAACGCGAACGGCAGCGTGCCCAGCAGCGCGAGGGCAAGCCCCGCCAGCATCAGAGGGCGCGGCCCATGGCGGTCGCCGAGGCGTCCGGCGAGCAGTGAGACGGCCGCCGTGCCGACGGCCTGCGGCGCGAGTCGCAGACCCGCGCTCATCGCGTCAGCGCCGCACACCTGCTGGAAGTAGAGCGGGAGCAGCAGCATCGCGCTGTAGAGCGAGCCGCCGAGGACGAACGAGGACGCGGTGGCGGCGGCGAATCCGCGGCGGGCGAACAGCCGCACGTCGATCAGGGGCGTGTGGCCGCGTTGACGCAGCGCGTACCCGACGTACCCGGCGGTCAGCGCGGCGCCCGTAAGCAGGACGCCCCAACTCGACTGCGCGCAGCCGTACATCAGCGCGGCGAGGCCGGGAGCGAGCAACGCGAGTCCGGTCAGGTCGAGCGGGGTGCGGCCGCTGGGCCGCGGGGTGGTGGGCAGTACCCGGGCGGCGAGCAGGAAGGCGGCGATGCCGATGGGCACGTTGACGTAGAACATCCAGCGCCAGTCGAGGTTCCGCACGATCAGGCCGCCGAGCACCGGGCCCGCGACGGGGGCGAGGGTGATGGGCAGCACGGTGACGCCGATGACCCGGCCGAGCCGTCGCGGTCCCGCCGCCTGGGCCAGCATCGACTGGGCGACCGGCTGGATCATGCCGCCGCCGATGCCCTGCAGCACTCGGAAGGCGATCAGCGCGGGCGCCGACCAGGCCGCCCCGCACAGAGCGGAGCCCGCGGTGAACAGCGCGACGGAGGCCATCCACACCGCCTTGCCGCCGAACCGTTCGGTCGCCCAACTGGTGAGCGGCATGACGAGGGCGACGGCCAGCAGATAGCCGGTGGAGATCCACTGGACGGTGGTGAGCGGGCTGCCGAGCTCGCGGGCGACGGAGTCCAGGCCGACGCTGACGATCGTGGAGTCCAGGAGGGCGAGCACCGGACCGAGGAGCAGTACGGCGGCGATCCGCCAGACCGCGGCGTCCACACGGTCGCGGTCCGGGTCAGAGGCGGGGTGGGCGGTGACCCCAGGGAGACTTCTTAGCATGGACATAAATTTAGGCTGGACCAACGAATCTGCACAAGGTTTTTTAGGTCGAACCCAGAAACTGGATAGGATGGGGCCATGGCCCAGCTCCGCGAGCTCAAGAAGCAGCAGACCCGAGAGCGGATCTCGCACGTCGCGACGCTGATGTTCATCGAGCGCGGCTTCGAGCAGACCACCATCGCGGACATCGCCCAGGCCGCCGGGGTCTCCAAGATGACCGTCACCAACTACTTCCCGCGCAAGGAGGACCTGTTCTTCGACGCGTACGAGGAAGTGGTCGACGGACCGTCGCGTACCGTCGCCGAACGCTCCCCGGGCGAGTCGGCGCTGGCCGCGCTGCGCCGCAAGTACCTGGCGGACTGCGAGGCGCACGCCGCGCTGCTCGGCCGCATCAGCCCCGGCTTCGCGCGGCTGACCGTGGAGAGCCCGGCACTGCGGACGCGGCTGCGGGAGATCTACGACCAGCAGGAGCAGGCGCTGGCCAGGACGCTGATCGAGGAGGTCGGCGCCGAGGGGGTGGCGCCACGGGTGGCGGCGGCGCAACTGTCCGGTGTGCAGCGGGTGTTGTTCCACGAGGCGCGACGGCGCTGCGAGGCGGGACAGGACGAGGAGGAGTTCTTCACCGGGCTCGCCGCGGCGGCCAGGGAGGCATTCGGGCTGCTGGAGCCCGCGTTGGGGGACTACGCCGTCAAGTGACCCTCGGAGCCTTGCCGTTGCCGCTCAGGCGGACAGCGGGCGGGCCGTGTCGTCCACGGCGGCGTCCAGGTCCTGGAAGACCTCGAACAGGCGGCGTACACCCAGCGCGGCCAGCACCCGGTTGACGTGCGAGCCGTCCACCGCGCCCTGGGCGGGCAGTATCAGCCGCAGGCGGCCGGTGCACGAACGCATCAGGCGGCGCGCCGCGATCAGCACGCCCACCCCGCTGGAGTCGCAGAAGCGCACGTCGGACAGGTCGAGCACCACGCTGCGCCGCCCCTCGGCGACCGCGTCATGGACGTGCTGCCGCACTCCGGGCGAGGTCACCAGGTCCATCTCGCCCGACACGCGCAGTACGGTCCAGCCGTCCCGCTGCTCCGCCTTGACTCTCAACGCCACCGCTCACTGCCCCTTCGTCGGCAGGTCGTTCCGTTCCGGTTACTCCGACCCTATGCCCAGCGGCGCGCCTTCCCGTTTAGGCCGCGGTCACACCCCCATAACAGCTCGTCTTCACCAGGCCTCTACTTGTGGCGGGTTGGGTACCCGTTCCGTACTCGCCGGTACCCATCGGGTGTTCGTTGTGGCAAAGCGGGGCGCGTTGTCAGACCCCGCGGCTACATTCGTTGGTGACGGATGAGTGATGAGCGATGAACGTTGAGCGATGAGGTGAGCTGAAAGGGGGCGGCCGTATGGCGACACCCGCACCACCGCGCTGGGACCGCAAGATGCAGCAGCGGCTGGCCCGAGGGGAGGAGGCGGCGCTGTGCGAACTGTACGACCGCTTCGCCTCGCTGGTGCACGGGCTCGCGTACCGGGTGATGGGCGAGGAGGACGCCGCCGGCCAGATCACCCGTGAGGTCTTCGGGTACATCTGGGAGAACCCGGACGCCTACGACCCCAAGGAAGGCAACTTGCGTTCCTGGATAGCCACCCTCACCCAGCGGCAGGCGGTGCACCGGCTGCGGCGGTGTGAGGCGGACCGGATCAGGGCGGGCGGTGAGCGGACCTCCGAGCAGTTCGAGCGGAAGGTGTGCGAGGCGAACACCGCGGCACGCGCCGACTTCATCAAGAGCTCGATGCCCGCCTCTATACGCGACACCTTGGACCAGGCGTATCTGCACCGCCGTGACTACCGGCAGACGGCCGCCGAGTTGGGCCTGACCGAGGACGAGGCCCGGCGACGGCTGCGGCTCGGGTTGCAGATGCTCTCCACCGCCATGCAGCCGGGGCCGTCGGCCGGTTCCGGCTCCGCGTCGGGCTCGGTGTCCGGCCAGGGCAGTCCGCGATGACCGGGTCCATCGGGGACGGTCCGCTCGGCGGCGGGCCGGAGCGGAACGACGGCCCGCCGAGGCCACGGGTGCCGTGGCCGCGGGGTGCCGCAGAGGACGGTCCTCCGCTTCCGCCGCCGGTGCGGGCGACGGCGGCGTCGCTCGACCATCGGACGCTGAAGTCACTGCTCGGCGCATGGGCGCTGTCGGCGTGCTCCGCCGAGGAGACGGCGGCGGTGGAGTCGCACCTCACCGACTGCGCCACCTGCGCGGAGGAGGCCGTTCGGCTGCGGGACGCGGTCGGGCTGCTGCGGTCGGAGGACTCGCTCGACCTCGATCCGCTGCTGCGCGCCCGGGTTCTGGAGAACTGTCTGGGCCGTCGGCCCGCCCGGATACCCGTGCCCGAGTGGGCGGGTCCGTACGACGCGGAGACCGCGCGGCTCGACGCGCTGCTGCGGGACCTCGGGCCGGGGGACTGGGCCGCGCCGGTGGTCCTCGCGTGGCACCGCGGTACGCGGCGTGTCTCCGTCGCGGATGTCATCGGTCATCTGACCGCGGTCGACGGGCTGATATGTGCCGCGCTCGGGGAGGACTCGGCACTGGGCGCGGAGGCGCCGCGGGATCCGACCGAGCGGACGATCGAGCACTGGCGCCGGTCCGGCGGGCGGACCGGCGGCGAGGTCCGTGAGGAGTGGCGGGAGCAGGGCCACACGCTGCTGCGCACGGTGTCCTTCGCCGGGCGGAGCGCGGGTGGACTCGACGTCAGCTACGGGGACTTCAAGCTTCCGTTGCGGGACGCGTTCGTGGACCGGGCGTTCGAGTGCTGGATCCATGCCGGGGACATCGCGGACGCGGTCGCCTATCCGTACGGTCCGCCCGCGCCGCGGCACTTGAAGGCGATGCTCAACCTGACGGCGCGGTTGTTGCCGATCGCCCTCGCCGGGCGGCGCAGGGCTGGGCTCGCCGCCTCTCCGGCGCGGTGGGTGGAGGCGGGGACACCGGGGCGTTCGGTCCATCTGGAGTTGGAAGGCGAGGGCGGCGGCGACTGGTTCATCCCGCTGGACTCGCCTGCGGCGGTGGGCTCCAGGGACGAGAGCGTGGCGCAGGTCGCGCTGGAGGCGACGGAGTTCTGCCAGTTGGCGGCCGGGCATCGGGAGCCGGAGGAACTGGCGGTGGGGCAGGCGGGGGATCGCCAGGCGATTCGGGATGTGCTGGCGGCGACGGCGAGCTTGTCGCGGATGTAGTTCCGCCACCCGCCCCGCCCCTCCGGGGCTCCGCCCCGGAACCCCGCCAGGGGCTCCGGGGCGGAGCCCCCGGGAGCTACGGGCCCGGCCGTTGGTGCGGCCTGGGTGCGCTTGGGGGGTGCGCAGCATTCGGTACCGCCGGTCGGCGCCGCGTCGGGGTACTCGCCATCGCGGCGGGAGTTTCTTACGGGCCGCAGCCCCCGGGAAGGGTAAGCGGGTGGCAAGGAGCCGCTACGGGAAGACGACCGTGCGGTGGCCGTTGAGCAGGACGCGGTGTTCGCTGTGCCACTTGACCGCTCGGGCCAGGGCCTGGCACTCGACGTCGCGGCCCACGGCCACCAACTGGTCGGGGTTCATCTCGTGGCTGACGCGTTCGACCTCCTGCTCGATGATCGGGCCCTCGTCGAGGTCGGCCGTGACATAGTGCGCCGTCGCACCGATCAGCTTCACGCCGCGCGCATGCGCCTGGTGGTACGGCTTGGCGCCCTTGAAGCTCGGGAGGAAGGAGTGGTGGATGTTGATGATCCGCCCGGACAGCCGCTTGCACAGGTCGTCGGAGAGGACCTGCATGTAGCGGGCGAGGACCACCAGCTCGATCTCCTCGTCCTCGACGAGTTTGAGCAGTTCGGCCTCGGCCTGCGCCTTGGTCTCCTTCGTCACCGGAATGTGGTGGAAGGGGATCGAGTACGAACCGACCAGTTCCTCGAAGTCACGGTGGTTGGAGACCACCGCCGCGATCTCCACCGGAAGTGCGCCGATCCGCGAGCGGAACAGCAGGTCGTTCAGGCAGTGCCCGAACTTGCTGACCATGATCAGGATCCGCATCTTCGCCTCGGCGGGGTAGAGCCGCCAGTCCATGCGGAAGGAGTCGGCGACCGCCGCGAAGCTGGCCCGCAGCTTGTCGGCGGTGGCCGAGGGCTCGGCCGAGAAGTGCACCCGCATGAAGAACAGACCGGTGTCCTGGTCACCGAACTGCTGGCTGTCCACGATGTTGCAACCGGTCATGAACAGGTAACTGGATACGGCGTGCACGATGCCCTGCTTGTCGGGGCAGGACAGCGTGAGGACGTACTGCGGGGCGGTGGGCTGTGCTTCGGTCACCGCCATAGCCTCGCACATCACGCCCGGCCGCAGGTCAGCGGTCCGGTTCGCGAGACCGGTCAGCGGGCCCGGGTGTAGATCGCCAGCACGTCCAGTGACCGCGGCGGCGCGTCCACGTCGTCCCCGTCGTTGGACGCCAGACGCACATGCGCCTCCCGGGCCGCCCGTACCGCGTCCGGCCAGCCGGGGTGAGCCAGATAGGAGGCGGCCGGGGCGTCGGCGCCGACCTCGTGCAGGATCCGCAGCACCCGCAGCACGGCGGCGTCGACCAGCGTCGCCTCCTGCGTGTCGCGGAAGATCGTCCCGACGTACTTCTCCGCGGACCAGTTGTCCAACCAGGTGTCCTCGACCAGGCGGTAGACGGCGTCCGTCACATCCCCGTAGCCGGGACGGCCGACGACCCAGCACTCCTGCTGGAAGACCGGATCGCTGAGCATGTGCAGCGCGGAGCGCACGTTGCTGCGCCAGCGCCACCAGGGCATGTCGTTGAGCGGCATACGCCCCATCGTGGAGGAGCGGACGCCCCGCCGGGAAGACTTCTCCGAACCTTGCACGGTTATCGATCGTACGTTCAACAAAGGGCACAGCTCCCACCAGGTACGGTCCGAAACGAAAAGGCGCGCACACCGTGCGCACGGGCAATTCACCTGTCCGTCACCCGCGGTTGCGATGCGGTCACTCCCACGTTGACGGCGGCCGGGAAGCGTAGGGCGCCATGACCGCTAGACGACGGTTCGGTGCCTTGGCGGCCGCTGCGGCACTCCTGGCCAGCGGCGGCAGCGGCTGCGGTGCGGTGCCGAGGACCGGGGCGGGGGCGGACTCCACGGCGCCGGTCGTGGTCATGACCTGGGCACCCCAGGGCACGAACTCCACCAACATGCCCGGTATGCCAGCCATGGCGCAGGCCTACGCGCGGATGGTCAACGCCGAAGGCGGCATCAACGGCCATCCGCTGAAGGTCCTCACGTGTGACGAGCACAACGACACGGTCCGCGCGGAGCGCTGCGCGCAACAGGCCGTGGACGCCCACGCGGTCGCCGTCGTCGGCTCGTACAGCCAGTACGGGCAGAGCTTCATGGCCTCGCTGGAGAACGCGGGCATCCCGTACCTCGGTGGGTACGGGGTGGCGCCCGAGGAGTTCACCAGCCCGGTGTCGTATCCGGTCAACGGCGGCGCGCCCGCGCTGCTGACCGGCAACGGGCGCCAGCTGTCCAGCATCTGCGACCACACCGCGCTGGTCCGCCCGGACAGCGCGGCGGGCGACCAGTACCCCGAGTTCCTCGACGCCGGACTGGCCTTCCGGCACCGCGCCCCCGCCGACGACATCCGCGCCCCCGACGACGCCACCGACTACACCGACGCCGCCCAGCGGGCGATCGGCTCGGGCCAGCCGGGACGTTGTGTGACCGCGGTGCTCGGCGACCGTACCGCCATCTTCTTCGACTCCTTCCGGCGGCTCGGCTCAGGACAGCAGGTGCGCACCGCCTCCGTGCTCGGCAGCGTCAAGCAGTCGCTGCTGGACAGCACGGGGGGAGCCGACAGCCCGCTGGAGGGCGCGTACGCGACGAGCTGGTACCCGCCCGCCAACGACCCGGCGTGGAACCCCATGCGCACCGCGGTCTCCACCTACGCGTTCGGTGACAACCGGATCGATGTCGCCGATCCGGGGGCGGAGACGACCTGGATCGCCTACACGGTGTTCACCAAGATCGTGAGCTCACTGGGCCACGGCCCGATCACCGCGCAGACGGTGCACGACGCGCTCGACCGCGCCCATGGCATCTCCACCGGCGGCCTCA
This sequence comes from Streptantibioticus rubrisoli, assembly GCF_024436055.1. Lineage (GTDB taxonomy): Bacteria > Actinomycetota > Actinomycetes > Streptomycetales > Streptomycetaceae > Streptantibioticus_A > Streptantibioticus_A rubrisoli. Next base: position 184,073 of record NZ_JANFNH010000006.1, read on the forward strand.
CCCCGCCGCTGGGCTGGCGGTACGCGGACATGCTGGCGGTCCGCGGCTATCCGCGCATGGTCAACGCCACCGTCACCTACCAGGTGGTGAAGGGCGGCCAGTTGACCGCCGTCGGCAAGGGCGGCTTCGTGGACGTGCGGGACACGCTGGAGGGCGCCGGCTGAGCCGGAGCCGCTACAGGTCGGTGAACTGCCGCTGGGTCAGGCCGTACTGGCTGGCGATCGGGTTCCACAGATCGGCGGCCCTCTTCTTGGCGAAGGTGGCCCGGCCGCTCGCCGCGTTGCCCTTCTGCGCGGCGGGAGTGCCCTTGGCGTGGCCCTTGACGCAGCCCTTCTTGTCCTTGGCCACCTGGTCGCCCCAGTCCGCGTAGTCGTTGTCCGCCTCGGCGGACGCCTTCCAGGCGGCGGTGAGCTGCTGCACCAACTCGTCGTGGTTGGGCAGCTTGTCCAGGGTCAACTGGTCGAGCCGGGTGATGAGTTGGTCACGCTGGCCCGCGGCCGTGCGCAGGTCGGCGGACGAGGTGTCCATGTTGGAACAGGACTTGATCGATGCCACCGCGCTGATCACCGAGGCGCGGCTGCTGTTGCTGTCCTTCAGCAGCGCGTCGAGCTGCTTGGCCTGCGCCTGCGCGGCGTCTCCCGCACCACCGACGGTCGAGGCGCCCGTCGCGGGTGAGGCGGCGCCCGCCTTCTGCTGGTCGTTGCCGCTGTCGCCGCCACCACTGAGCGCGGCCCCCACCGCGACCCCTATGACGGCGATACCGGCGACCCCGATGCCGATCATGGCCCGCGGAGAGAGCCTGGCACGGCGCGCGGGGGCGTCCGGCCCGAAGTCCCGCGCGGGCTGCTGGGTGAACGGCGGCTGCGGCGGCATGCCGTCGCCGTACGAGGGGTTGTGCGGCGGCCGTGCGGCACCGGTGCCGCCGTCCTTGCGGTACAGGAAGTCGTAGTCGTCCCTGACCTGCGGCGGCGCCTGTTCGGCGAGCTGCGCCTGGGGCGGCTGCTGCGACTGCTGCCAGCCTTCGCCGTACCGCGGCAGCTGCTCCGTGGCCGCCGCGGCGGGCTGCTGCGGCGTGAGGAGTTGGGTCCGCTCCTGCGGCGGCTGGTCGCCGGGGGTGCCCGGCCGGATGGCGTACGGCGCGGCGCTGGGCATCGGCGGCGCCTCCACACCGGCGGCGGGCGGCTGCGCCGGCGGCGGCGGTACGGGCGCCTGCAACTGCTGCTCCGGAGGAAGCGGTTGGCGCAACTCGGTGGGCTGCTGCGGCAGTTCGGCTGGCTGCTGCCGTATCGGCGCGATGAGCTGGGTCTTCTCCGAATCGGCGCCCGGCGCGGGCGCATCGCCGCCCGGCGCGGCCTGGGCCTGCTGGCCGTACGGCGTGAGCAACTGGGTCGCCTCGGACTCGTGGGGGTACGAGGCCTCGGACTGCTGGGCGTAGTGCGGCAGCAGTTGGGTGGCCTCCGAGTCCTGGCCGTGCGGGGCGGGCGGTTGGGTGGCCTGCGGCTGCTGGCCGTACGGCGTGAGCAACTGCGTCGCCTCGGACTGCTGGCCGTACGGCGTGAGCAACTGGGTGGCCTCGCCCGCGCCGGGCGGCGGGGGGCCCTGGTGTTGCGACGCGTGCTGTGGTGTGCCCCACGGCTGGCCGGGGGCGGGCTGCACCCCCTGGTCCGGCTGCGGCCACTGCGGCTCACCGTGGTGTGCGCCCTGCGCGGGCAGCACGACGCCCTCGCGGGGTTCGGGCACCGTCGACGCCTGCGGCTCGTGTGGAATCGGCGTCGGCCGGTACGCGCCGTCCGCCGCCTCTTCTCCGCGCCCGCTCTGCATCACCGGAACTCCTGCCTGCTGCGTGACTGTGGCCGGCCGGAACGCGCTCCGGGTAGAGCTGAGTCCCTGACCCCGACCGGCCCATCGGAACGTCGGCTCACGCTACCGGGTCAATTCCAGTCCCCACTACGCGCCCGTGTGAGTGACCGCACAGTAGTGTGCTGACGGTCACCCGGGAGCCCGGCGTCCGTTCCAGGAATTCGCAGCATGCGGCGCCTTCCACAACGGCGGAAGGCGCCGGTATAGCGGTCCCGTAACAATTGGAGCGCCCCGGCGGGGAGCGGGAGCGCGTCCCCGAGACATTCCTCACCCCCGCCGGGACGAGATCACGCGGCCAGCTCACTCTCCTCGAGTCGTGCCCCGAACTCGCGCACCACCGGCTCGTCCGAGAACGGTTCGACACGGCGGCGGAAGTCGTCCAGGTACTCGGCGCCCCGGTTGGAGCGCAGCCCGCCCAGCAACTCGACCGCCTGTGTGGCGGTATGGCAGGACTGCTCCACCTCGCGGGCCTGCACCTGTGCGCAGGCCAGCACCAGCAGGCCTATGGCCCGCCGCCGGACCCGGGTGGGCGGATGGCCCGCGAGCGCCTCGTGCGCCCGGCGCATCGCGGGGCCCGGCTGGTCCAGATCGCGGTGGCAGTGCGCCAACTCGTCGGCCAGGTAGGCCTCGTCGAAGTGCGCGATCCAGTCCGGGTCGTCCTCCGGAACGCTGCGGCCCAGCGCCTCCACCGCGCGCCCCGCGACCGCCTCGCACGCCTTGGCGTCACCGAGCAGTGCGTGCCCACGCGCCTCCGCGGCGTAGAACATCGCCTGCGCGGTGGGAGTGACATGGCCGCGCGCGCCCTCCTGCGCGGCCCTGGCGAGTTGCGCGATCTCCCGGGGGTTGCCCAGCGAGGCGGCGAGGTGGCTCATCCCGGCCGCCAGTACGTAGCCGCCGTAACCACGGTCCCCCGCGGCCTGCGCCAGCCGCAGCGCCTGGATGTAGTACCGCTGGGCGAGACCGGGTTGGCCGGTGTCCACCGCCATGTATCCGGCCAGCTCCGTCAACCTCGCCACGGCGGCGAAGAGTTGGCGGCCGGTCGCCTCCCGGTAGGAGCCCCCCAGCAGTCCGGAGACGACGCTGTTGAGGTAGTGGACCACGATCGGGCGGACATGTCCGCTGCCGAAGCGGTGGTCGAGGTCGACCAGCGCCTGTGTCGTCGCGCGTACCGCCGCCACGTCCGCGATGCCGACCCGTGGCCCGCCGCTGCGCGAGACCACCGTGTCCGGACCGGTGATCAGCCAGTCACGGCTCGGCTCGACCAGCGCGGAGGCCGCCACCGTGGAGCCGGTCAGGAAGTCGCGGCGCCCCACGTCGCTGCGCCACAACTCGCAGGCCTGCTCCACCGCGCCGAGAACGGTGGGCGCGAAGTGCAGGCCGACGCCGGAAGCGAGGTTCTTGCCGTTGGCCATGCCGATCTCGTCGATCGTCACGGTGCGGCCGAGCTTGCGACCCAGCGCCTCGGCGATGATCGCCGGGGCCCGGCCGCGCGGCTGCTGACCTCGCAGCCAGCGCGCCACGGAGGTCTTGTCGTAGCGCAGGTCGAGGCCGTGCTCGGCGCCGCACATGTTGACGCGGCGAGCCAGTCCGGCGTTGGAACATCCGGCTTCCTGGATCAGCGCCTGCAGCCGTTCGTTCGGCTGACGCGCCACCAGTGGTCGGGCGGCCATCGTCGTCCCCCCTTTGTACCTAAAGGTGTCGCAGCCGGGTCGTTCCCCGTGCTGCATGATCTCTGCCCACCGGGGGTGGGCAGTTATGCCGCTTTACGGCTCTTTATCGGTACTTTGCGCAATGAGATGTGCCACCGTGCCGTGAGGGAACTACCCACCCCCGGAGCCGGTCCCTCGTGCGCGCCCCCAACCGTGCACCTGTGCGCCCCGCGTGTCCCACCCAAGAGGGAACGCGGCTTCCGTAACCCTTGCTGACAAGGGAAGTTGTGCATCGCGTGGAAGACACCATCGGAGCCCCGCAGCCGCTCGCCGCATCCGAACAGATGCTGGAGGCGGCGGTGCGATACGCGGACGAGCGGCACTGGGACGTGTTCCCGGGCAGTTGGCTCGACGACAACGGCGGCGACCTGCGCTGCTCCTGCGGCTTCAGCGGCTGCCCGGCCCCCGGCGCCCACCCCACCCGCACCGACTGGCCGGGGCAGGCGACCGGCAGCGGTGTGGCGGTCCGCCGGATGTGGTCCAGAGAGCCGCGCGCCTCCGTGCTGCTGCCCACCGGCCGGAGTTTCGACGTGATCGACGTGCCCGAGGTGGCGGGCTGCCTGGCGCTGGCCCGGATGGAACGGATGGAGCTGCCGCTCGGTCCGGTCATGTCCACACCCAATCGCAGGCTGGTGTTCTTCGTGCTGCCCGGCGCCAGCGCCAAAGTCCCCGACCTGGTACGGCGGTTGGGGTGGCCGCCGTCCGCGCTGGACATGGTGGTGCGCGGGGACGGGGACTACGTTCCGGCACCGCCCACCCGGATGGGCCGGGGGTCCGTGCAGTGGGCGCGGCAGCCGACCGCGTTGAACCGGTGGCTGCCGGACGCCGAGGAGTTGATCAGCCCGCTCGCCTACGCCTGCGGCCGGGAGGCGGCCGCCCTGCGGGACCGCTGACGCGGTGGGCGGCCTCCGCCCGCCGCGGGGTCAATGGACGGTGACGGCCAGGAACTCCTCCAGGGCGCGCTGCCAGGCCTCCGGTTGATCCCAGGGGACGAGGTGTCCGGCGTCCGCCAGTTCGGCGTATGTGCCATGCGGCAGTACGCGGACCATCTCCTGGGCTTCCGCACGGCCGAGTTCGCCGTCCCAGCCGCGCACCACGAGGGTGGGGCAATGGACTTGGGCGAGCTCGTCCCAGTGCGCGTCGCGCATCCATGGCTCCCGGGAGTCGAGCATGTGCTGGAAGGAGAACTGCGGCCACCAGCCGCCGGAGCGCTCCTCCATCACCTCGGTGTAGAACGCCCCGCGCACCGGGCGCGGCCGCTCCAGCGTGGGGTCGTCGGCGCCGAACCACCTTCGTACGTCGGCCAGTGTGGCGAAGGGCAGCGGCCAGGAGGCGAACCACTGCTCCCACTCACGCTGGCTCGCCTCGCCGAGCGCCGAGGCCCGCATGTCGCAGATGACCAGGGCGCGCACCAACTCAGGGCGCGAGGCGGCGAGTTGCCAGGCGGTGAGCGCGCCCATGGAGTGGCCCACCAGGACGGCGGGCGCCAGGTCAAGCTGCTCGATGGCGGCCGCGACATCCGCGATGTACGCCTCGCGGGTGTAGGGGCCGTCCGGCTTGGCGGAGCGGCCGTGGCCGCGCTGGTCGAGGGCGACCGGGCGGTAACGGGCGGCCAGCGCGCGGGCCGTCGCCGCCCAGTGGGCGGCTCGGCCCATCAGCCCGTGCAGCATCAGCACCGCGGGGAGCGGCGCCTCTGCGTCCGGCACTGCTGGTGGCGCGCACTCGTCATGCGGTTTGTGGTGGTCTGTGAAGTCCCAGGCGGCCAGCTGTACGCCACCCGCTCCGGACACCTCGATACGACGAACCATCGATCCGGCACCCCCGGGTCAACCGTCCTGTCCGGCCCGGTTGGCCGAACAGATCCACCGTATCGAACTCACCTTCGAAAAAGGGGGTATGGCGCTTAACACCGCCCTTTCGAGTGACAAGGGAAGGGTGTGCTTCGAAGGCCCTGCGGGGAGTACTTCCAGCGGGGAGGGATCGTCCCCGCTGGGCAAGGGGAAGGACCCGGAGAGCTCGGGGTTCCGGGTACGGCGCCCAGGGGACGTAGGGGGAGGAGGGCCCCGGCATTCGCCGGGGCCCTATCCCTTTTCGGTCCTTGTTGTCTCTTTTGGATCCGCGCTGTTGTCTCTTTTGGATCCGCGCTCGCGCTGGGGGTTGGCCAGCGCCCTGAAGGGGCGCGGGGCTGTGTTCATGTGCGGCTCCGCCGCGTGGGCGCGACCAGCCGCGACGGTGCTGCGGACGATCGACAGCCCATCGCCGCACTCCCAGCGGAACGCTCAGCGCTTCGCCACGAAGACGTGACCGGCCACGTCCTGGCTGAGCTCGGCCGCCTCGCCGCCGGAGCCGACCAGCACACCGCCGGGCGAGCCGGTGACGCTGACCACCGCACCGGGCTGGACGCCCGCACGGCGCAGCGTGTACATCAGCTGGGCGTCCGTCTGGATCGGCTCGCCGATCCGGCGTACCACCACGGTCTTGCCGTCCGCACCGGGATCCAGGTCGACCAGGCTGACCGTCCCCTCGCCCAGGAACGGATCGGCCTCCGCCTTCTCCCCCAGCTCCTCCAGGCCGGGGATCGGGTTCCCGTACGGGGACTCGGTGGGGTGCCGCAGCAGCTCCAGCACCCGCCGCTCGACCGCCTCGCTCATCACGTGCTCCCAGCGGCAGGCCTCCGCGTGCACCTGCTCCCACTCCAGGCCGATGACGTCGACCAGGAGGCACTCGGCGAGCCGGTGCTTGCGCATGACGCGGGTGGCGAGCCGCCGCCCCTCCTCCGTCAGCTCCAGGTGCCGGTCGCCCGCGACCTGCACCAGACCGTCCCGCTCCATCCGCGCCACCGTCTGGCTGACCGTCGGACCGCTCTGGTCCAACCGCTCGGCGATACGGGCGCGCATGGGGACCACACCCTCCTCTTCAAGCTCCAGGATGGTGCGGAGATACATCTCCGTCGTGTCGATGAGGTGTCCCGACATACGTGCCCCTCAATAGCTCGTGCGGTGGCCCTGCTGACAATTCTGACGCATGCCACCGACAACGCCGCCCGCTCGCGGTTGACAGCCCGTGCCGAAAGGCTCCACCGTGATCGGCGAGCTAGGAGCGGAGGACGGCGACATGGCGGCTGACGATCTCGCCGGACGGTACTTCGACGCGGCCATCGGCCTGCTGCGCCGGGTGCGCGACGAGGACGCGGAGAGCATCGCCGAGGCGGGTCGGCTGATCGCCGACGCGGTGGAGGGCAACGCCCGGGTCTTCGTCTTCGGCGCCGGTCACTCCTCGCTCCCGGCGCAGGACGTGGTGTACCGGGCGGGCGGGCTGGCCCTGATCAACCTGCTCGCGGTCCCCGGTGTCATGGGGGTCGACATCGTGCCCGCCACCCTGGGCAGCGCCCTGGAGCGGGTCGACGGGCTCGCCGCGGCCGTGCTGGACACCAGTCCCGCCGAGCCGGGCGACGTGCTGGTCGTCATCTCGCTGTCCGGCCGCAACGCGCTGCCGGTCGAGATGGCGCTGAACGCCCGGGCGCTGGGCCTGAAGGTCATCGGCGTCACCTCGCTGGCGTACCCGGAGCACACGAAGTCGCGGCACTCCTCGGGCACATATCTGAAGGAACACTGCGATGTGGTGATCGACAGCAAGATCCCGGTCGGCGACGCGGAGCTGACCGCGCAGGGCGTCCCGGCGCCGTTCGGCCCGGCGTCCACCGTCGTCACCAGCGCCCTGCTGCAGGCGGTGGTCGCCACCGCGGTCGGTGAACTGGCCGGGCGCGGCCACACGCCGCCGCTGCTGCGGTCGGGCAACGTGGACGGCGGCCACGAGTGGAACGGCCGGATCCTGGCCGAGTACGGCGACCGGATCTTCTACCGGCGCTAGGGCCCTTCCGGCGGACTTCGCGTCATGGGTTGCGCAAGGGCATGACCGCCGGTCCGCGTTGTCGTGGTTGCTCGCCGTCGCGGCGGGATGTTGTCGCCCACGGCACGGGATCCGCCGGACAGTCGCCAAAGCGGCTAACGGCGCCGCTTCGCCAGCGCCGCCAGGTCCAGCGCCGCCGCGATCCGAGCCGCCGCGTCCTCCGCGTACGCCGCGTCCGCGCGGTCGAACGGGCGCCGCCCCGCCCCGCGCAGGAACGTCACCACACCCAGCGTCCGCCCCCGGCTGCGCAGCACCGAGCACAGCGCGTACACCGTGCCCTCGGGCCATCTGCGCGCCGCGGCCCGCTCCGGGGACAGGTCCGCCGACCGCACCGAGCCGAGCCGCTCGACGCACTGCAGCGCCGGATGGCCCTCCTCGTACGGCACCGGGATGCCGCCGGAGGCGACCGGCAGGCACGGTCCCGGGCCGCCAGGCGTACCGGCCGCGCGCACCAGCTTGCCGCCCGGGCCGATCACGTCGATCAGGCCGTCGTCGGCGAAGCCCGCGAGGGCGTAGTCCAGATAGCCGGTGGCCGCCTCCATGGGGTCCTCGCACTCGGCTCCCGCGTTCGCCGCGCGGCGCAACTGGTTGGTGCGGAACCGGAGTTGGGACGCCTCCTGCTCGGCGAGCTTGGTGTCGGTGATGTCCTCGAACATCCAGCCCACCCCGAGCGGCACCGGCTCCTCGCCGAGCGGTGAGCCAAGGCGTACGAAGCCGCTGCGCCAGCAGTGCCGTGCGGGGTCGGGACCGTCCGCGCGCAGGGTCACCCACAGGTCGAGCGGCGTGGTCGGCGGGCCCTCGGAGAGCACGTGGTGCAGCGCGCCCTCCAGTTCCTCCACGCCCTGGCCCAGCACCTCGCCGAGCGGGCGGCCGAGCAGCGACTCCCGGCCGGTGCGCAGCGCCCGCGCCGCGCAGCCGTTGACGACGGCGGGCCGCAGGTCGGCGTCTATCAACACCACGCCCCAGGAGGCCTCCTGGAACAGGGCGTCGCTGAGCGCGATGGACCGTTCCAGGTCGATCTGCGCGTGCACCTCGGAGAAGGCGCAGTACACGCCCGCGGGCTGCCCGTCGGGGGTGGTGACCGCGGCGGTCTGGGCGCGCACCAGGACGCGATGGCCGTCCTTGGTCAGCAGGGCGAACTCATGGACCTGGCGGCCGGGCCCGTTCATCACCCCGAGCAGCCGGGCCATCAGGTCGTCGGCGTCGGCGCTGCGCACCGCCCAGCCCGCGAGTCCACGGCGGCCGACGGCGTCCTCGGCGGTCCAGCCGAGGATCCGGGCCGCCTCTGTGTTCCAGTGGGTGACCAGGCCGTCCTGGTCAAAGGCGCACAGAGCAGCGTCCATGCTTTCCAGGAGGGCGGCGAGTAACTGCTCGTCGCCTCCGCTCAGCGGCTTCGCGTGGGCGTCGGAAGGCTGCACATCTCCCCATTCAACTCTCCTGTGACGCAGCCCACAGCCCGTTCGGGAAAATCAGTTGTCTCTCGTCGGCCGCCTTCTTAGGCTGGCGGTACACGGAGAGGAGGTGGTCCGAAGAATGATTGACTATCGGACGCGTGAGGTGGCTGCGGGCTGACGCCGCGCACCTCGCCTGCGAGTCGTGCGTCGCAGGCCTAATCCAAAGCAGTCACCCGACCCGCGGGCTACCGGACCTCGTCCGACCGGTCCTGGAGCGTCATCCCCTTGGGGATGGCAGGCGACAGGCAGCAGCCCGCGGGTCGCCGCTTATCAGGGCACGCCCGCGCAGGCAGGCGTGCCCTGGGGCGTGTTCACGGGCACAGGCGCTCGATCCGCCAGCCCTCTTCCTCGCGGACGTACACCAGCCGGTCGTGCAGCCGGTTCTCCCGGCCCTGCCAGAACTCCATCCGTTCCGCGCCCACCCGGTAACCGCCCCAGAACGGCGGCGCCGGAACCCGTTCGCTCTCCGGGTACCGGTCGGCCAGCTCCGCGTACCGCCGCTCCAGTTCCGCGCGCGAGCCGATGGGCGCCGACTGGTCGCTGGCCCACGCGCCGAGCTGTGAGCCATGCGGCCGGCTGCGGAAGTACGCGACCGTCTCCTCCCGTGCCACCTTGGCCACCGGACCGCTGATGATCACCTGCCGGGCGATCTGGTGCCAGGGGAAGAGCAGCGAGGCGTACGGGTTCTCCGCCAGGTCGCGGCCCTTGCGCGAGGCGTAGTTGGTGTAGAAGACGAAGCCGCTGATGTCGTAGCTCTTGAGCAGTACGGTGCGCGAGCTGGGGCGCCCCGAGGCGTCGGCCGTCGAGACGACCATCGCGTTCGGCTCCGGCAGCCCGCTGTTCGCCGCGTCGGCGAACCAACGGGCGAACTGCTCGTACGGGCAGGCGGCCAGCTCCGGCGCGTCGAGGCCTTCGGCACGGTACTGCTTCCGCATGGTGGCGGGGTCGGGGTGGGGCACCCGCACATCTTGCAGCACGGAGCGCGGCCGGTGCGCGGCCGGGGCAAGGCTCACCCGGGCGGGTGACACCGCACGTCAGGGCGGTTCGGTACAGGGCCGACAAGCCGCCCACCCGGTCAAGGTCACGCAGTGTGCCGCACGTCACGCTTCCGGTCACGTAACGAAACCGACAGAATCGCCCCTGGACCGCTGTGACCTCTCGACACCAACAGATATCTTGCTGCGTTCCTCCTCGGCAGGGTGAACCACCACCCGAGCAGGGCATATGACCGAGGCGTCACCAGCCACCGTCGACCACATCAAGAGGAGCCGCCTGATGTCCGACTTCGTACCCGGACTTGAGGGAGTCGTCGCGTTCGAAACGGAGATCGCCGAACCCGACAAGGAGGGCGGCTCCCTGCGCTACCGGGGCGTCGACATCGAGGACCTGGTCGGCAACGTGTCGTTCGGCAACGTCTGGGGCCTGCTGGTGGACGGCAGCTTCAACCCCGGTCTGCCGCCCGCCGAGCCGTTCCCGATCCCGGTCCACTCCGGTGATATCCGGGTCGACGTGCAGTCCGCCCTGGCGATGCTGGCGCCGGTGTGGGGCCTGAAACCGCTGCTCGACATCAGCGCCGAGCAGGCGCGTGACGACCTCGCGCGGGCGGCGGTGATGGCGCTGTCCTACGTGGCGCAGTCGGCGCGCGGCCAGGGGCTGCCGATGGTGCCGCAGCGGGAGATCGACAAGGCGGAGACCATTGTCGAGCGGTTCATGATCCGCTGGCGCGGTGAGCCGGACCCGCGGCACGTCAAGGCCGTGGACGCGTACTGGACGTCGGCCGCCGAACACGGCATGAACGCCTCGACGTTCACCGCCCGGGTGATCGCCTCCACCGGTGCCGATGTGGCCGCGGCGCTGTCCGGCGCGGTGGGCGCGATGTCGGGGCCGCTGCACGGCGGTGCGCCGTCCCGGGTGCTGGGGATGATCGAGGAGATCGAGCGCACCGGTGACGCGGCCGCGTACGTGAAGAAGACCCTGGACAAGGGCGAGCGGCTGATGGGCTTCGGGCACCGGGTGTACCGCGCTGAGGACCCGCGCGCCCGGGTGCTGCGGCGCACCGCCAAGGAGTTGGGCGCGCCGCGCTACGAGGTGGCCGAGGCGCTGGAGAAGGCGGCGCTGGAGGAGCTGCACAACCGGCGGCCGGACCGGGTGCTCGCCACCAACGTGGAGTTCTGGGCGGCGATCATGCTGGACTTCGCCGAGGTTCCGGCGCACATGTTCACGTCGATGTTCACGTGTGCCCGTACGGCGGGGTGGAGTGCGCACATCCTCGAGCAGAAGCGGACGGGCCGACTGGTGCGGCCGTCGGCCCGGTACGTGGGGCCCGGGCCGCGCAGCCCGCGCGACGTGGAGGGGTTCGGCGAGGCCGTTCACTGAGCCCTCCGGGGGTGCGGTGGGCTTCTGATTCCGCCGGACCCTCGCCGTGGGGATCGCTCGCGGTGGGGGTTGCTCGCCGTCGCGGCGGTCATTTGGCGGTTCGGTAGCGCGCTGAAGGAGCGCGGGGCTGTGTTCATGTGCGGCTCCGCCGCGTGGGCGCGATCAGCCACAACGGTGCCGCAGACGATCGAGACGGCACACCGCCGCACCCCCAGCGGAGCGCTCAGGTATCCAGGGCGTTCGCCAGGACCTCCGCCAGGTGGTGGGCTTCCACACCTGCCAGTTGGGCCAGTTGCGTGCGGCACGAGTAACCGTCCGCCAGGACCAGCGAGTTGGGTGGGGCGTCGCGGACCGCGGGGAGCAACTGCTCGGCGGCGCAGGCCGCCGAGACCTCGTAGTGGCCGGGTTCGAAGCCGAAGTTCCCGGCCAGCCCGCAACAGCCGCCGGACAGCTCGCCGGTGAGCCCCGCCCGGGCGCGCAGCCGTCGTTCCGCTGCGTAGCCGAGCACCGCGTGCTGGTGGCAGTGCGTCTGGCCGACCACCGGACGGTCGAGGCGCGGCGGGGTCCAGTCGGGCGCGTGCTCCTCCAGCGCCTGGGCGAACGTCCGCACCGAGGCGGCCAGTCGACTGGCGTCGTCGCAGCCCAGCAGTTCGGGCAGGTCGGTACGGAGCGCCGCCGTACAGCTCGGTTCCAGGCCGACGACGGGCAGCCCGGCGGCCACCGCGGGCCGCAGCGTCTCCAGGGTGCGGCGCATCACCTTGCGGGCACGGTCGAGTTGGCCGGTGGACACCCAGGTCAGCCCGCAGCACACCGGCCGCGGGGGCACCACGACGCGCAGCCCGGCCACCTGGAGGACCCGCACGGCGGCCGAACCGACCTGCGGACTGAGGTAGTTGGTGAAGGTGTCGGGGAACAGCACGACGGTGCGTCCGGCTCCGCCGCTGCCTCGACGCGCACGCCACCAACGGGTGAAAGGCACCCGGGCAAGCCGTGGAATCTCACGTTCCGCGGCGATGCCGCCCACACGCTTCGCCACGGCGGACAGTGGCGTACCGGCCGCCGCGTTCAGCAGCGGCGCCAGCCGCAGCGCCGCCGTGCCGCGTAGCCACACCGGCAGCCAGCCCATGGAGTAGTGAGCGGCCGGGCGCACCCGACCCGCGTAGTGGTGGTGCAGGAACTCCGCCTTGTACGTGGCCATGTCGACCCCGACCGGGCAGTCCGAGCGGCAGCCCCGGCAGGACAGGCACAGGTCCAGCGCCTCCCGTACCCACGGTGACCGCCAGCCGTCGGTCACCACCTCCCCCGCCAGCATCTCGTGCAGCAGCCGGGCCCGCCCCCGGGTGGAGTGCCGCTCCTCACCGGTGACCCGGTACGACGGGCACATCACCCCCGAACCAGCCTGCGTCGACCGGCACTTGGCGACGCCCACGCAGCGCCGTACCGCCGCCGAGAAGTCACCGCCGTCGTGCGGATAGCCGAACTCGACGTCCACCGGGCGCTGGGGCAGCACCGTGAAGCGCAGGCCCTCGTCCAGCCGGGCGGGACGGACCAGTACGCCCGGGTTCATGCCGTCCGCCGGGTCCCACAGTTGCTTGAACCGGCCGAAGAGACCGACCAGTTCCGGTCCGTACATCAGCGGCAGCAGTTCGGAGCGGGCCCGGCCGTCGCCGTGCTCGCCGGAGAGCGATCCGCCGTGCGCCACCACCAGCCGCGCCAGGTCCTCGGAGAAGCGGCGGAAGCGGGCGATGCCCGGCTCGCCCAACAGGTCGAAGTCGACGCGGACATGGACGCAGCCCTCACCGAAGTGCCCGAACGGCGCCCCACGCAGCCCGTGCTGGGCCAGCAGGGCGCGGAACTCCCTCAGGTAGCCGCCGAGCCGGTGCGGGGGCACCGCGCAGTCCTCCCAGCCCGGCCAGGCCTCGCGGCCGTCCGGCAGCCGGGTCGCCAGGCCCGCGGCGTCCTCCCGCACCCGCCACAGCGTGCGCTGCCCGCCCGGCTCGGTGACGACGACGCCGTCCACCGCGCCGTCCGCGAGCGCCGTCCGGCACAACTCGTCGGCCTTCGCCCGCACTTCGGCCGTCGAGTCGCCGCCGACCTCTACGAACAGCCACGCCCCGCCACGCGGCAGCAGCCGGGCGGCACCGGCCGCCACATCGGCGGACATGCCCTCCACGGTCAGCGGACGCAACGGCAGCAGCCCGGTGGCGGCGTCGGCCGCGGCGCTGTCGTCGGGGTAGCCCAGCACCGCCAGCGCGCGCACCGCGGGTGCCGCCACCAGCCGTACGGTGGCCGAGGTGAGCACCCCGAGGGTGCCCTCGCTGCCGGTGAACGCCCGTGCCAGGTGCCCGCCCTTCTCCGGCAGCAGCTGGTCGAGCGCGTAACCGGAGATCCGGCGCGGCAGTTCGGGGAAGCCCGTGCGCAGCACGGCGAGGTGCCCTGCCGTCAGCTCCTCGATGCCGTCTCGCAAGGGGGCGGGCAGACCGTCGGTGCCGCTGGCCAGCCGCAGCCGCTGGCCGCCGTAGGTCAGCACGTCCAGCGAGTGCACGTTGTCGGCCGTGGTGCCCCAGGCGACGGAGTGCGCGCCGCAGGCGTTGTTGCCGATCATGCCGCCGAGCGTGCAGCGGCTGTGCGTGGACGGGTCCGGGCCGAAGGTCAGGCCGTGGGCCGCGGCCTGCCGCCGCAGGTCGTCCAGGACCACGCCGGGCTGCACCACGGCGGTGCGGGCCACCGGGTCGATGGCCTGGATCCTGTTCATGTACCGGGTGAAGTCCAGCACCACGCCGGTGCCGATCGCGTTCCCGGCGACCGACGTGCCCGCGCCACGCGGCACCACCGGCGCGCCGTGCTCCCGGCACACCTCAAGCGCCGCCGCGACGTCGTCGGCGTCCCGTGGCGCCACGACGCCGAGCGGCACCCGCCGGTAGTTGGAGGCGTCCATGGTCACCAACGCCCGGCTCGCCGCGTCGAAGGCGACCTGGCCGCGTACGGCTTGTTCCAGGGCGCGCAGCAGGGTCATGCCCCTAGCGTGCCCCGGTGATCAACCGGTTGATCACCGGGGCACGGGGTTTTCCGGGGCGGTCGCCCCGCTCCCGTGCGCGGGGCAGGCCCGCGCACAACCCCAGGCGGTGGGACACCGGTGTCTCATCGGGTGGAACGGCGACCGTACCGGAGCCGTTTCGCAATAGGCTTCCGCTCGTGGCTGAGATCCAGATTCCCGCAGACATCAAGCCCGCCGACGGCCGTTTCGGCGCGGGCCCGTCCAAGGTGCGTACGGAGGCGCTCGACGCCCTGGCGGCCACCGGAACCTCACTGCTCGGCACCTCGCACCGGCAGGCGCCGGTCAAGAACCTCGTCGGTGAGGTGCGCGAGGGCCTCGCCGAGCTGTTCTCGCTGCCCGAGGGCTACCAGGTGGTGCTCGGTAACGGCGGCTCCACCGCCTTCTGGGACATCGCGACGCACGGCCTGATCAGGTCCAAGTCGCAGCACCTGTCCTTCGGCGAGTTCTCCTCGAAGTTCGCCAAGGCCGCCAAGCTCGCGCCGTGGCTGGAGGACCCGACGGTCATCTCCTCCGACCCCGGTACTCACCCGGCGCCCGCCGCCGAGGCCGGGGTGGACGTGTACGCGTTCACCCACAACGAGACCTCCACCGGTGTCGCCATGCCGATCAAGCGGGTCGAGGGCGCCGAGGCGGACGCGCTGGTGCTGGTCGACGCCACGTCCGGCGCGGGCGGTCTGCCGGTCGACGTCGCCGAGACCGACGTGTACTACTTCGCCCCGCAGAAGTCCTTCGCGGCCGACGGCGGACTGTGGCTGGCGCTGTTCTCCCCCGCCGCGCTGGAGCGGGCGGAGCGGATCGCCGGGTCCGGTCGGCACATCCCGGCCTTCTTCGACCTGCCGACCGCCATCGACAACTCGCAGAAGAACCAGACGTACAACACCCCCGCGCTCGCCACCCTGTTCCTGCTCAACGAGCAGGTGAAGTGGATCAACGGGCAGGGCGGACTGCGCTGGGCGGTCGAGCGCACCGCCGACTCCTCCTCCCGGCTGTACGGCTGGGCCGAGAAGTCCGAGCACGCCACCCCGTTCGTGGCCAACCCGGCGCAGCGTTCGCAGGTGATCGGCACGATCGACTTCTCGGACGACATCGACGCCGCGGCGATCGCCAAGGTGCTGCGGGCCAACGGGATCGTGGACACCGAGCCTTACCGCAAGTTGGGGCGCAACCAGTTGCGCGTCGCGATGTTCCCGGCCATCGACCCGGCGGACGTCGAGGCGCTCACCACTTGCGTCGACTACGTCATCGAGCGCCTGTAACCGGGCAGTTGGGGGTGCCGGGGATGCCCCGGCACCCTCTTGCTTCGAGCGCGCTCGAACGGCTTGGCTTGTCGTCCATGGACTACACACAGCTCGGACGTACCGGCCTGAAGGTCTCCCGACTGGTGCTGGGCACCATGAACTTCGGCCCCGTGACCGACGAGGCCGACAGCCACGCCATCATGGACGCGGCGCACGCCGCCGGACTGAACTTCTTCGACACCGCCAACGTCTACGGATGGGGCGAGAACAAGGGCCGCACCGAGGAGATCATCGGCTCCTGGTTCGCCAAGGGCGGCGGCCGCCGCGAGAAGACGGTACTGGCCACCAAGGTCTACGCGGACATGGCCGAATGGCCCAACAACGGCAGGCTCTCCGCGCTCAACATCCGCCGCGCGGCGGAGGCCAGCCTCAAGCGGCTGGGCACCGACCACATCGACCTGTACCAGTTCCACCACATCGACCGGAAGACCCCGTTCGACGAACTCTGGCAGGCCGTCGACGTGTTGGTGCAGCAGGGGAAGATCCTCTACGCCGGTTCCAGCAACTTCGCGGGCTGGCACATCGCCAGGGCCAACGAGGCGGCGGCGCGCCGCGGTTCGCTCGGGCTGGTCAGCGAGCAGTGCCTCTACAACCTGCTGGAGCGGCGCGCGGAGATGGAGGTGATACCGGCAGCCCAGGAGTACGGGCTCGGCGTCATCCCGTGGTCGCCGCTGCACGGTGGGCTGCTCGGTGGCGCGCTGCGCAAGGAGCGCGAGGCGGCGGGGGGTCGCTCGGCGAGCGGCCGTGCGGCAGACGCGCTGAAGAACGCCGCGCGGCGCGAGCAGGTCCAGGCGTACGAGGATCTTTGCGCCAAGGGCGGCTATGAGCCCGGCGAGGTGGCCCTCGCCTGGCTGCTCACCCGTCCCGGGGTGACCGGCCCCATCGTGGGCCCGCGGACCGCGGAGCAGTTGGAGTCGGCGCTGCGAGCGCTCGACCTCCGGCTTCCGGAGGAGTTCGTCACAGAACTGGACACCGTCTTCCCGGGCCCCGGGCCGTCCCCGGAAGCCTTCGCCTGGTAGGGGGCAAGGGGCTGCTGGGGTGGTTTGGCTGGGCGGGTTCGGCGTCAGCGGAGGGCGGCGGCTACTACTACGACGGCCAGGAGCAGGACGAGGGCCGCGGTCATCACTCGGGTACGGGTCTTCGGGTCCACGTATCGAGCCTAACCGGCTCGGGACCTTGCCCCGGGCCGGGGGCGGTGCTACGGGGGCCGCGGGGACGCGGACACGTCAGTGGCCCAGGGGCCAGCGGTGCAGTACCTCGTAGTGGGGTTGGGCACCCGAGGTCCCCGGCGCGGGCGGGTGGCTCTGTACGAGGGCGATGTGGTCGGCGGTCCACTCGTGGCTGGTGAAGCCGGTCAGCAGGTCGGCGAACGGGCGCAACGCCGTGTGGCGGTGCGGGCGGCCTCTGGCCAGCGTCAGATGGGCGCGGAACGGGCGGTCCTCCATCTCGATGCCCGCTCTGCGGGCGCCCGCGGCGAGGGAGTCGGCCAGGTGGCCGAGGGCCTGCACGTCTCCTTCCACTCCGACCCACAGCGTGCGGTCGCCGAACCGGCCGCCGCCTGCCAGGCGCAACGCCAGGGGTGCGTGGCGCCTGGCGGCGCGTTCCAGGCGGGCGGTCAGCTCGGGGAGGGTCTCCTCGGCGACCTCCCCCAGGAACGCCAGGGTGAGGTGGTGGCCGCCCTCGCCAGCCCAGCGGAGGGATTGCGCGTCGGGGGACGCGCGGAGCCTGTTCTCGGCGCGGGTCAGGTCGCGTAGGGCTTCTTGGGAGGGCCAGAGGGCTACGAAGAGTCTCATGTGGCGGTTATTCCC
>NZ_JANFNH010000070.1 GCF_024436055.1 Streptantibioticus rubrisoli
CGAGTTTTTCCTTGGCCAGGCCGAGGTCCATGGCGAGGGCGACCAGCCGGGCCTGTGCGCCGTCGTGCAGGTCGCGTTCGATGCGGCGCAGGTCGGCGGCGGCGGTGTCCACCACCGTGCCCCGGTCCGTCTCCAGCTCGTGCACCCGGGTGGCCAGCCGGGACGGCCCGAGCAGCCCGCGGACCATCAGCCGGTCCACGGCGGTCAGCCCCCTGATCACCCACGGCGTGCCCAGCACCAGCAGCAGCCCGGCCAGCGCGGTCAGCGTGACCTTGAACGGACCGTCCAGGTACACGGAGTGGTCGACGTCCCCGTACAGCTGGAGCCCCGGCTGGTGGACGTAGGCCGGGAAGACCCACTGCCACAGCGGGTAGGTCAGCGCCGCCCAGCCGTACGTCCACAGCACCACGCAGACGCAGAAGGTGAACACACCCCACGGGAACAGCAAGAACGCGTAGAGCACATGCCGCCAGGAGACGCCGGACCTGAACAGGCCGCCCACCCAGCCCATCAGCCCGCGCCCGCGGCGTACCGGCTCAGGGTCCGCGACGTCCAGCCGCAGCAGCCCCCTGGCCCTGGCCCGCTCCACATGGCCCAGGCCCAGGCAGCCCGCCAGCATCGCGGCCAGCACCGGCACCCCGAGGAAGGTGATCAGCAGCCCGGCACCGCAGGACAGCATCGCCACCGCGAAGGTGAAGCAGACGACGCCCGTCGGCAGGTTGAGGATCAGGTACAGGAACTCGCGCCAGGTGCGGCCCTCCAGCGGGGCGCGCAGCACCGCGGGCACCCGAGGGCGCGTCTGTTCGGGATAGCCGGTCGCCATGGTTGTGTCCGTCCTACTCACAGTGGTTCGTGGTGCTTCCAGCGTGGTGGCGAGGACGGCCTCGGCCCATGGTGCGGATCGGCGTTTTCGGGCGGGGGATATCCCTACCGTGCGGTTTGGGCCTTCTCCCGGTCCCGCCAGGGCAGCTCGGCGGTGATGGTGGTGGGGCCGCCGGGTGGGGAGTCGACCACCAGCAGGCCGTCGACCGCGTCCAGCCGCTCGGCCAGGCCCGCCAGGCCGCTGCCGGTGTCGGCGGAGGCGCCGCCGCGGCCGTTGTCGGCGATCTGGAGCAGCATGCGGTCTTCGGAGCGCCAGATGTCGACGGCGGCCCGGCTGGCGCCGCTGTGCTTGCTGATGTTGGTCAGCAGTTCGGAGACGGTGAAGTAGGCGATGCCCTCGATGGCCGGTACCGGTCGGGCGGGCAGGTCGACGGTGACGTTCACCGGGACCGTGCAGCGGGCCGCCACCGCGGACAGGGCCGGGCCCAGGCCGCGGTCGGTGAGGATCGCCGGGTGGATGCCGCGCGCGAGGTCGCGCAGCTCCTGCAGGGCGGTCTTCACCTCGCCGTGTGCCTCGTCCACCATCCTGGCGGCGGCTTCGGGGTCCTCGGCGAGTTTTTCCTTGGCCAGGCCGAGGTCCATGGCGAGGGCGACCAGCCGGGCCTGTGCGCCGTCGTGCAGGTCGCGTTCGATGCGGCGCAGGTCGGCGGCGGCGGTGTCCACCACCGTGCCCCGGTCGTTCTCCAACTCGGCGATCCTGCGCTCCAGTTCGTCCGACGGCGACAGCAGCCCGCGGGCCATCGCCCGGTCGACGTTGGCCAGCCCGCGCGCCACCCACGGCAGCACCGGCCAGCCGACGAACAGCAGGGTCACCGCGAGCCCGAAGGTCAGCACGCCCCACGGCAGCCGGATGAAGAAGTACAGCGTGTGCCGCCAGGCCACCGGGTCCTTGATCCTGGTCCACAGCCAGCCGAGGAAGCCGCCCTCCCGGGACCGCAGCCGCCGTGGCTCGTCGATCCGCACCCCCAGCAGCCCGCGCACCCGGGCTCGCTCCATCCGGCCCAGCACCCGGCAGCCCAGCAGCCCGCCCGCCAGCAGCGGCAGCCCCACGACCGTCACCGACAGGCCGATGCCGAGGGTGAGGATGATCACGACGTACGCGAAGCAGAGCAGGTCGACCGGCAGGTTCAGCAGGAGGTGCGCGATCTCCTTCCAGGTGACCGCGCCGAACGCCAGCCGCGGCGGCGGCAACGGCTGGGCATCGTCATCCTCGACGCTTTCGCGGGCTGTCTCGTCCAGGGCACGGGTGTCCATGATGTAAGACTGCCCGGCCACTCAGCGGCCGCGCCATGGGGGGTGTTGGGGGGAGAAGGTGGGGTTTTCCCCACCAGCGGGTCTGCCCGTCCGACAAGGACCTGTCCCTCGTCGGCCCGTCGTCCCGGGCAGGCCATAGACTCGCCTGCGTACAGATCGTCTAAAGAGTCGTAAAGAAACCTCCTGGACATCGTCTCGAACGCCGGACGGCGTGCTGGACGGGTGCCGGGACGGAAGAGGAACGAGGGGCGGACGTGCCGGAGGCGACCGTGGCCACCGTGGCGAGCGCCGACGCCGTGGGCGGCGTCAGGGGCGCGGCCGACGCGTACCTGGCGGCGGGGTACTACCACGCCTACTCGGTGGTCGGCCTGGTAGCGGTCGTCGGCGTGCTCTTCGTCGCCGTGGCCTTCGCGGCCGGGCACCTGCTGCGGCCGGTGGTGCCGACGCGGGAGAAGATGCTGACGTACGAGTGCGGTGTCGACCCGGTCGGCGAGGGCTGGGCGCAGACCCAGATCCGGTACTACGTCTACTCCTTCCTCTACGTGATCTTCGCCGTCGACGCGATCTACCTGTTCCCGTGGGCGACGGTGTTCGCCGCACCCGGGTTCGGCGGCACCACGCTGGTGGAGATGTTCGTCTTCATCGGCTTCCTCGCCGTCGGGCTGCTGTACGCATGGAAGAAGGGCGTCCTGGAATGGACGTGACGCCGCAGACGAATCCTCAGCCGCTGCCCCAGCCCCAGCCGCTACCGGAGCCCAGGCGGCTCGGCACGCTGGCACGCCTGGCCCCCGAGCCGATGAAGGTGGTGCTCAACTGGGGCCGCCGCTACAGCCTGTGGGTGTTCAACTTCGGTCTGGCCTGCTGCGCGATCGAGTTCATCGCCGCGTCGATGGCCCG
The DNA here is from genome assembly GCF_024436055.1 of Streptantibioticus rubrisoli. GTDB lineage: Bacteria > Actinomycetota > Actinomycetes > Streptomycetales > Streptomycetaceae > Streptantibioticus_A > Streptantibioticus_A rubrisoli. Next base: position 3,034 of record NZ_JANFNH010000070.1, read on the forward strand.
GCACGACTTCATCCGGCTCGGGGTCATCCCGTTCGCGCCCGGTCCCCGGCAGGCGGACCTGATGGTGGTCTCCGGGACCGTGACCGACAAGATGGCCCCCGCGGTCAAGCGGCTCTACGAGCAGATGCCGGAACCGAAGTACGTCATCTCCTTCGGCGCCTGCTCCAACTGCGGCGGCCCCTACTGGGACTCGTACTCCGTCACCAAGGGCGTCGACCAGATCATCCCGGTCGACGTGTACGTGCCCGGCTGCCCGCCGCGGCCCGAGGCGCTGCTCCAGGGCATCCTCAAGCTCCAGGAGAAGATCGCCCGCGAGTCGCTCGGCGAGCGGTACGGGGACGGTGCGGGCGCCGCGCGGCCGTCGGCCGCCGCCTTGAGCAGCGGGCTGGTCGCCGCCCCGCCGACACCGGGGGAGGGCGGCAGATGACCGCGTTCGACCGGCTGCCGGAGGCCGCCGCCGAGATCTTCGGCGCAGAGGCGACGGCGGAGGAGGCGTACGGCCTGCTCACCGTGGACGTCCCGGCCGCCTCGTGGATCACCGCGCTGGAGACCGCCCGCGACGAGTTGGGCTGCGGCTACTTCGACTGGCTGAGCGCGGTCGACGAGCCGGGCACTGGCTTCCAGGTCTGCGCACACCTCGCCGACCCGGGGCACGGTGGGGTACGGCACCTCGTGCTGCGCACCACCGTGCCGCACGACGCGCCCGAACTGCCCACCGCCACCGGGGTCTACGCCGGTGCGGCCTGGCACGAGCGGGAGACGCACGAGATGTTCGGCGTCCGCTTCACCGGCCATCCGCACCTGGTTCCGCTGTTGCTTCCCGAGGGCTTCGAGGGACACCCGCTGCGCAAGGACTTCGTCCTGGCGGCGCGGGTGGCGAAGGCATGGCCTGGTGCGAAGGAGCCAGGGGAGCCCGCGGCGGGCACTGCACATGGTGGCCCGAAGCGGCGGCAGATGCTGCCGCCGGGTGTGCCGGACCCCAACGAGTGGGGACCGCTCAAGGGCCAACTTCCGCCTGCCCCGGCCCGTCCCGCCCGCGCGGCGGCGGGCGAGCGCCCGGCCCGGCGCACCCGCAGCGTCTCCGAGGGCTCGGCCAGCCAGGCGGCGCCCGCCGGGTCGACCTCCGCGCCGGAGCGTCCGGCGCGGCGTGCGCGCACTGCGTCGGAGGGGTCGGCGAGCCAGCGGGCCGCCGCCGAGGAGCCCTCGGCCGAGGGCGCGCCCGCACCGGAGCGCCCGGCTCCGCGCAGGCGCACTTCGGACGCGCCGTGGAACCTGCCCCGGGAGACGGCGGAATCCGAGGCTGCGCGGGGCACGCAGGAGCCCACGGAGCCGGGTGCGGCGGGGTCGGAGGCTCGGCGAGCCACCGCGAGGCCCGATGCGTCGGAACCGGAAGCCCCGCGGGCCACGCCGGAGCCGGATGTTCCGGAACCCGAGGCCGCGTCCGAGCGGACCGGGGCGGAGACCAGGGAAGCCACGAGTGACGAAGGAGGCGACACGCAGTGAGCGGCACGCTTGACGTCGTTCTGCGGTTGGTGGCCGTCCTGGTGGCCTTCCTGGTGCTGCCGCTGGTCGTCGGCCAGACCGAGCACAAGGTGATGGCCCATATGCAGGGCCGACTCGGCCCGATGTACGCCGGAGGTTTCCACGGCTGGGCACAACTCGTCGCGGACGGTGTGAAGTTCGCGCAGAAGGAAGACGTGGTTCCGGCAGGCGCCGACCGCCGGGTCTTCCAACTCGCCCCGGCCGTCTCCCTGTTGCCCTATCTGCTGGTGCTGATCGCCATTCCCGTCGGCCCCAACGGGCTCGTCGGCCAGGCCATCGACGCCGGGTTGTTCTTCGTGCTCGCCGTGATGGGCGTCGGTGTGCTGGGCTCGATCATGGCGGGCTGGGCCTCGGCTAACAAGTTCTCCCTTCTGGGCGGTTTGCGGACCGCCGCCCAACTCATGGCGTACGAGCTGCCGATGCTGCTCGCCGCGGGATCGGTCGCGATGGCCGCGGGGACGATCTCACTGCCCGGGATCGTGCAGGCCTTCCACTGGTGGTGGATCCCCTGGCAGCTCATCGGCGGGCTGGTGTTCTTCACCGCGGGGCTCGCGGAGCTGCAGCGACCGCCGTTCGACATGCCGGTCGCCGACTCCGAGATCATCTTCGGCGCCTACACCGAGTACACCGGGCTGCGGTTCGCGCTGTTCCTGCTCGCCGAGTACGCGGGCATCGTCGTGCTGTGCGCGCTGACCACCGTGCTGTTCCTCGGCGGTTGGCATGGACCGCTGTCCGGCAGCTTCGGCTGGCTGTGGACGCTGGTGAAGACCGCGCTGCTCGCCTTCGTCGTCATCTGGCTGCGGGTGACCTATCCACGGCTGCGCGAGGACCAGTTGCAGAAGCTCGCCTGGACCGTGCTGATCCCGCTCGGCCTCGCCCAGATCGCGCTCACCGGCATCGTCAAGGTGGTGATCTCATGAGCGAGCGAATCATGGAGAGGTGCGTCCTGGGCGAATGCCGCGCCGAGCGAAGCGAGGTGCTCGCATGAGTCCTGTGCCCGGACACGGTCTGGCCAAGGGCCTCGCCGTCACCCTGCGGACGATGACCCGCCGCTCGGTCACCCACCAGTACCCGGACGCCGCGCCCCAGTTGCCGCCGCGCAGCCGCGGGGTGATCGGGCTGTTCGAGGAGAACTGCACGGTCTGCATGCTGTGCGCCCGCGAGTGCCCCGACTGGTGCATCTACATCGACTCCCACAAGGAGACGGTGCCGCCTGCCGCGCCCGGCGGGCGGGAGCGCAGCCGCAACGTGCTGGACCGCTTCGCCATCGACTTCTCGCTGTGCATGTACTGCGGTATCTGCATTGAGGTCTGTCCTTTCGACGCGCTGTTCTGGTCACCGGAATTCGAGTACGCGGAGACCGACATCCGGGAGCTGACCCACGAACGGGACAAGCTCCGCGAGTGGATGTGGACGGTGCCGACTCCGCCCGCCCTCGACCCCGGTGCCGAGGAGCCGAAGGAGATCGCCGCCGCGCGCAAGACGGCGGAGAAGCTGGCCGCCGCGCAGGAGACGGCAGCCCAGGAGGGGACGGCTCAGGAGACGGAGCCGCGGGAGGGCGACGCATGACCCTCGCCGCCGCACACCCCGGCTTCATGTCGCCGTCCGGGGTGGAGATCGCCTTCGCGCTGGTCGGGATCGCCACGCTCGGCGCGGCCCTGATCACCGTCACCACCAGGCAACTGGTGCACGCCGCACTGTGGTTGGTGGTGGCGTTGGGCGGGCTCGCCATCGAGTACCTGCTGCTCACCGCCGAATTCATCGCCTGGGTACAGGTGTTGATCTATGTCGGTTCCGTGGTCGTCCTCCTTCTGTTCGGGCTGATGCTCACCAAGGCGCCCATCGGCCGCTCCCCGGACGCCGATTCGGGCAACGGCTGGGTGGCGCTCACCGTGGCCGTGGCCGCCGCGGCCACGCTGGTGTGGGTGGTCGTGGACGCGTTCCGCTCGACCTGGATCGACCTGGGTGGCGCCGCCCAGGGGTCGACCAAGGTGACCGGCGCGGTCCTCTTCCGGCACTGGGTGCTGCCGTTCGAGGCGCTGTCCGTACTGCTGCTGGCCGCGCTCGTCGGCGCGATCGTGCTGTCCAGGCGCGGTGCCCCGGCCAGGCGTGCCGCCTCGGCTGCGCTCGGCGCACTGTCCGGGCGCGGTGCGTCGTCCGGGCCCGGTGCGATGTCGGAGCGTGCTGCTGGGTCCGAGCGTGCCGCTGTGTCCAAGCGGAAGACCGGGGAGAGCTGATGCACCTCGCCTATCCGGCCGTCCTAGCCGTCCTCCTGTTCTGCGTCGGCCTGTACGGGGTCCTCGCCCGGCGCAACGCGATCCTCGTCCTGATGTCCGTCGAGCTGATGCTCAACGCCGTCAACCTCAACCTCGTGGCCTTCGACGTCTGGCTCCGCGACACCCTGCACGCGGGCCAGGCGCTCACCCTGTTCACCATCACCATCGCCGCAGCGGAGATCGGCATCGGCCTGGCGATCGTGCTGCTCGTCTACCGCAACCGGGGCACCTCGGACGTCGACAAGCTCACCGATCTGGCCGACACCGGGACCCTTCCCGACGCTGGCTCCGCCAGCATCGCACCCACCACTGACAATCCCGCCGACACCGCCGCCGAGCAGGCACTTCGCGCCAGGGAGCAGACCGCGTGACCCTGACGACCCTCGCCGCCCTTGTCCCCCTCCTGCCGTTCCTGGGCGCCGCCGCCGGGCTGCTGCTCGGCCGCAGCGCACCCGGGTTCGTACGGCCGCTCGCGGTGCTGCCCACCCTCGCCGCGTTCGTCCTCGCCGTGCTGGTCGCCGTACGCCAGGGCACCGGCCCGGCGACCGACGCTGGCACCCGGCTCACCCCGACCGGCTCCGTGCCGATCGACCTGGCCCTGCACCTCGACGGCTTCTCGGTGCTGATCGCGGTGCTGGTCGGGCTGGTGGCGACCTGCGTGCAGATCTACTCCACCGGCTATCTGCGCGACGACCCGCGCTACCCGTCGTACGCGGCCCTGGTGTCGCTGTTCACCGCGGCGATGCTGCTGGTCGTCTACTCCGGCGACCTGATGGTGCTGCTGGTCGGCTGGGAGGTCATGGGCATCTGCTCGTACTTCCTGGTCGGGCACTACTGGGAGACCCCGCAGGCCCGATCGGCGTCGATCAAGGCGTTCCTGGTCACCAAGCTCGGCGACGTGCCGTTCCTGATCGGCATCTTCGCGCTCGCCGCGGACGCCGGGACGTTCCGGATCAACGGCATCCTCACCGCGGCCGCGAGCGGCCAACTGCACCACCCCACCCTGGTCGCGCTGCTGCTGCTCGGCGGTGTGGCGGGCAAGTCCGCGCAGTTCCCGCTGCACACCTGGCTGCCGGACGCCATGGCGGGCCCCACCCCGATCTCCGCGCTGATCCACGCGGCCACCATGGTCGCGGCCGGTGTCTACTTCATCGCCCGGCTGCTGCCGGTCTTCGCGCTGTCCGCCGCCGCGCTGGCGGTACTGGCGGTCATGGCCGCGGTCACCATGATCGGCTCGGCGCTCGCCGCGCTGGCCCAGGACGACATCAAGCGCGTGCTGGCGTACTCCACCATCGGGCAGCTCGGCTACATGACCGGGGCGCTGGCCGTCGGCGACCGTAGCGCCGCCGTCTTCCACCTGCTCAGCCACGGTGCGTTCAAGGCGCTGCTGTTCCTCGGCGCGGGCGTGCTGATCCACGCCGCGGGCACCAACTCGCTGGCCGCCATGTCCCGGATGCGCGATCTGCGCGAGCGGGCGCCGGACGCGATGTGGACGGTCACCATCGCGCTGGCCGCGCTGGCCGCGCTGCCGCCGTTCTCCGGGTTCTTCTCCAAGGAGTCCGTGCTGCGTGCCGCCGAGCACGCCGCGGGCGGCCACCAGCCGCACGTACCGGTCGCCGTCGGCTGGACGGTACTGGCCGCGGGCCTGGCCACCGCGCTGCTCACCGCGGCCTACGCGACCCGGCTGTACCTGCTGGCCTTCCGCGGCAGCGGCGGGCAGGCCCCGGAGCAGCACAAGCTGCCGGTGGTGATGAACGCCGTGCTGTGGGTGCTGGCGGTCCCCGCGCTCTCCCTCGGGGTGGCCGTCGGCACGCTGCCGAAGTGGTTCGACGGCACGCCGCTCACCCCGACCCTGACCACGTCGATCGTCGGCGTCGGCCTGGCTCTGGTCGGCATCGCGGTCACCGGTGCGGCCTGGCGGGTCACCGCCGCGCGCCGGGTACCGCTCGGCGTGGTGACCGACGTGGAGCCCGAACCCGGCGCCACCGAGGCCGTCGCCATCGCCACCCATGAACAGGCGTACGGCGACATCGCCGCCGCCCCCGACCCCGCCGACCCAGGCCGACTGCTCCTCGGCCGACTGCACCGGCACGCGGCGCACGGCTTCCACCTGGACGCCGTGTACTCGGCGCTGTTCGTCCGCCCCGTGCTGGCCGCCTCCAGCCTCGTCCGCTTCCTCGACCGCGAGGTCGTCGAGACGTACGTACAGGGCGCCGGAGCCACCCCCCGGCTGCTGGGCGCGGTGGTCCGCCGAGCCCAGACCGGCAATGTGCAGACCTACCTCAGCGCACTGCTCGCCGGCGCCGTCGTCCTCGCCGTCCTCGTCGCCACCGGAGCCTGAGCCGTGAACGACACCGTCCTGCAGTACGCCCTGGTGGCGCTGCTCGTCCTGCCCCTGCTGGGCGCGATCGGCGCGCTGCTGCCCGCCCCGCCCGGCCTCAAGGGCCGCGACCCCGACCAGGCCGTGCTACGGCACGGCGTGTCCGTCACCGGTGCGGTACTGCTGCTGTCGATCGTGCTGGCGGCCGCCTTCGACTACCGCCACTCGGCGCGTATGCAGGGCAGCACCGATCTCAGCTGGATTCCGGCGCTGCACATCCGTATCCACCTCGGGGTGGACGGCGTCTCGCTTCCGCTGATCGTCCTCACCGCGCTGCTCACCTTCCTGTGCGCTCTGCATGCGTACTTCAACATGCCCGAGGGGCCCAGCCCCAAGGCGTTCGTAGCACTCCTCCTTCTCCTGGAGGCCGGCACCCTGGGCACCTTCGCGGTGCTCGACCTGATGCTGTTCTTCCTGGCGTTCGAGATGGTGCTCATCCCGATGTACTTCCTCATCGCCCGGTGGGGCGGTGAGGGCAGGGACCGCGCCGCCTTCCGCTTCATCCTCTACACGCTGCTCGGTTCCGTCGTCATGCTGCTGGGCCTGCTGCTGATCGGGCTGAAGGCAGGCACCTTCGACATGGTGGCACTCGCCACTGACAACGGCTCGAAGCTCAGCCACAGCACCCAGATCATCGCGGTGCTCGCCATCGGCATCGGCCTGGCCGTCAAGGCCCCGATGTGGCCACTGCACAGCTGGCTGCCGGACGCCCACACCGCCGCGCCCACCACCGGTTCGGTGCTGCTCGCGGGTGTGCTGCTGAAGATGGGCACGTACGGCCTGGTGCGGATCGTGCTGCCGATCGCGCCGCAGGGCGCGCACTTCTTCGCCCCCTATCTGGCCGCGTTCGCGGTCGTCGGCATCCTCTACGGTTCGCTGGCCTGCCTGGCGCTCGGCCGCAAGGGCAACAGGGGCGACCTCAAGCGGCTGATCGCGTACTCCTCCGTCGGCCATATGGGCTTCGTGCTGTTGGGCATCGCGACGCTTACCCCGACCGGGGTCAACGGCGCGCTGTTCGCCAACATCGCCCACGGCCTGATCACCGGCCTGCTGTTCTTCCTGGTCGGTGCGGTGAAGGAGCGTTACGGCAGCACCGACCTGGATCGCCTCGCGGGCGACGGCGGCGCCGCGCTCTACGGCACCGCGCCGCGCCTTGGCGGCCTGCTGGCCTTCGGCGCCGTCGCCTCGCTCGGCCTGCCGGGGCTGGCCGGGTTCTGGGGCGAGATGCTGGCCATGTTCGGCTCCTTCCACCCGGCGGCGGGGCTCAGCCGCCCGGCGTATCTGACGTATCTGGCGCTGGCCGCCTTCGGCACCCTGCTCACCGCCGCCTATCTGCTGGGCGTGGTGCGCCGGGTGTGCATGGGGGAGCGCAGCGCGGAGGCGGTGCGGTTGGCCGACGTGCGGGGCTTTGAGTTCGCCGCGTGGTCGCCGCTGGTCGCGCTCACCGTCCTCGCGGGCCTGTGGCCCGCGGCTCTGCTCGGCCTCACCGACCCGGCCGTACGCATCCTGCTGGGAGGCCACTGATGACCGAACTCGCCGGAGGGCTCGTCCAGTCCGTCGACTGGCTCGCGGTGGCCCCTCCCACGATCCTCGCGGTCGTCGCGCTGGTGGTGCTGGTCGCCGACCTGTTCGTCGACGAGGCGCGCGAACCGCTGCTCGGCTGGGCCTCGGTGGGCGGGATGGTGCTGGCGGGTCTGGCGCTGCTGCCGCTGCTGGGCGGCGACCGCAGCACCTTCTGCCTCACCACGGGTGCGCACAACTGCAGTTACGTCGCTGACCACTTCACCCTCGCCATCCAACTCCTGGTGATCGGCGGCGCGTTGCTCACCGCGCTGCTGTCGCTGCACAACCAGGACCGGCTGCCGCAGGGGGAGTTCTGGTTCCTGCTGCTGTCCTCGGCGGCGGGCGCCGCGCTGCTGCCCGCCTCCCGCGACCTGGCGACCCTGGTGGTGGCCCTGGAGGTCGTCTCACTGCCGGCGTTCGCGCTGGTGGGACTGCGGCGCGGGGACCGGCTGTCCAGCGAGGCCGCGCTGAAGTTCTTCCTGTCGTCGGTCACCGCTACGGCCGTGATGCTGCTGGGCGTCAGCTTCGTCTACGCGGCCACCGGCACCCTGCACCTGACCGCACTGGCCGACGGGCTCACCCACGCGCCCGCGCAACTGGCCACCCTGGCCAGGACCGGTGCGGTGCTCACTCTGGTCGGCTTCGCGTTCAAACTCGCCGTCGCGCCCTTCCACTTCTGGGTGCCGGACACCTACACGGGAGCGCCGCTTCCGGTCGCAGCCTATCTGTCGGTGGTGGGCAAGGCCGCGGGCTTCTCGGGTCTGATCCTGGTCACGGTCGTCGGTTTCCGGCCGTACGGGGACGTGTGGGGTCCGGCGCTCGCCGTGCTCGCCGCGCTCACCATGAGCGTGGGGAATCTGGCCGCGCTGCGCCAGCGCCCTGAGCAGGCGCGCAGCGCGGTACGGCTGCTGGCCTGGTCCTCCATCGGCCAGGCGGGATATCTGCTGGTCCCGCTGGCCGCCGCGGGCTACGTGACCGATCAGCGCCACCAGATCGGCGCGACCGTCTCGTACGCGCTGATGTACGCCGTGGTGAACCTCGGCGCGTTCGGGGTCGCCGCGCTGGTACTGCGCTCCAACGCGCTGAACCGCATCGCCGACTACCGCGGCCTGTACGCCAGTCGGCCGCTCGCCGCCTTGGCGCTGGCGTTCTTCCTGCTCTGCCTGGCCGGTCTACCGCCGGGCGTCATCGGGCTGTTCGCCAAGGTCGTGGTCTTCTCCTCGGCGGTCGACGCCGGTCTCGGCTGGCTCGCGGTGATCATGGCCGTGAATGTGGTGGTCGCGCTCTACTACTACCTGCGCTGGGCGGCCCTCCTGTTCATGCGCCCCGAGCCGGCCGCCGGACAGGCGGCGCCGGTGGTGCGGGCTCCGGCATCCCTCACGGCCGCGATCGCGGCCGCCGCGGTGGTCGGCGTCGCGCTGTCCGGCGCTCCCCAACTGGTGCTGCGGTTCGCCTCCGGCTCGCTGTTGTGACGTTCACCCGTACGGGGACGGCGGGCGGTCCCGCCCCGGGGAACCGGGGACTTCCGCGTGGCGTTGACCAGTACGGGAGGGTCCACTGGAGGGTGGAAGGAGAGCTCCGCACCGCACGTCTTGGAGGGCTACCGTGCACCGCCGGCACAACGGGCTGAAGACCGCCGTACTCCTCGGGGGACTGTCCGCGCTCATCATCCTCGTGGGCAGCTTCTTCGGGCGAGGCGGCCTGATCGTCGCCGTCCTCGTGGCGCTGGGCACCAACGCGTACGCGTACTGGAACAGCGACAAGCTCGCCCTGCGGTCGATGCGGGCCCGTCCGGTCAGCGAGTTCGAGGCGCCCGCCCTGTACCGCATGGTGCGCGAGCTGTCGACAGCCGCCCGGCAGCCCATGCCCCGGCTCTACATCTCCCCGACCGAGGCCCCCAACGCCTTCGCCACCGGCCGCAATCCGCGCAACGCCGCCGTCTGCTGCACGGAGGGCATCCTGCGGATCCTGGACGAGCGCGAGCTGCGCGGCGTGATCGGCCATGAGCTCAGCCATGTCTACAACCGCGACATCCTGATCTCGTCGGTCGCCGGAGCCCTCGCCTCCGTGGTGATGTTCCTGGTCAACTTCGCCTGGCTGATCCCGGTCGGCCGCTCCGACGACGACGAGGGCCCCGGCATCGTCGGCATGCTGCTGATGATGATCCTCGGCCCGCTCGCGGCCTCGTTGATCCAGCTCGCGGTCAGCCGCTCCCGGGAGTACGAGGCGGACTCCTCCGGCGCCCGGCTCACCGGCGACCCGCTCGCCCTCGCATCCGCGCTGCGCAAGCTGGAGATCGGCACCCAGCAGCTTCCGCTGCCGCCGGAGCCGCGGCTGGAGACGACCAGCCACATGATGATCGCCAACCCGTTCCGCGCCGCGGACGCGTCCAAGCTGTTCTCCACCCACCCGCCGATGGCGGAGCGCATCGCCCGCCTGGAGGAAATGGCCGGAGGTCGCCGGTGAAGACCCTGCTCAACATCATCTGGCTGCTGCTGTGCGGCATCTGGATGGCCATCGGCTACGCGGTGGCCGGGATCGTGATGTTCGTGTTGATCATCACGATCCCGTGGGGCATCGCCGCGTTCCGCATCGCGGGCTTCGCGCTGTGGCCCTTCGGCCGTACCGCGGTGGTACGGCGGGACGCGGGCGTCGGCTCGTTCCTCGGCAACCTGGTGTGGGTGATCCTCGCCGGGATCTGGCTGGCGATCGGCCACATCATCACCGGCATCGCGCTGTGCCTCACGATCATCGGCATCCCGCTGGGCATCGCCAACTTCAAGCTCATCCCGATCTCGCTGACCCCGCTGGGCCGTGAGATCGTCCCCACCGACCGCCCCTTCGCCACCCGCTGAGGCCTCACCACGCGCGCGGTGAGGCCCCGGGGCGGGCTCAGCGGTAGTTGACGAACTGGAGCGCGAAGTCCAGTTCCTTGCCCTTGAGCAGGGCGATCACGGCCTGGAGGTCGTCGCGGCTCTTGGAGCTGACGCGGAGCTCGTCGCCCTGGACCTGGGCCTTGACGCCCTTCGGGCCCTCATCGCGGATGATCTTGGCGACCTTCTTGGCGTTCTCCTGGGAGATCCCCTCCTCCAGGGAGGCGATGATCTTGTACTCCTTGCCGGACGCCTGCGGGTCGCCCGCCTTCAGCGCCTTCAGCGAGATCCCGCGCTTGACCAGCTTGGACTGGAAGATGTCGAGGACCGCCTTGACCCGCTCCTCGGCGTTGGCGCGCATCTCGATCTTCTCACCCGACCAGGCGATCGAGGCGTCCACGCCCTTGAAGTCGTAGCGCTGCGAGATCTCCTTGGCGGCCTGGTTGAGGGCGTTGTCGACCTCCTGCCGCTCGACCTTCGAGACGATGTCGAAACTGGAGTCGGCCATGTTCAGTTGGCTCCTTGCGTCGGATGCTCGGGGGAACGGACCGGGAACGAGCGGGCGCACCGAAAACCGGTGCGGACCACACGCCGCGCGCCCGGCCGTACCCGCAAGGGTAGCCATCGCCACCGGCCACGGCGCTGATCAACCAGGTGGCGGAGCACCCCGGGTCATCAGGTATCGTTTACGTCGTCGCCACGGAGCTCCGCGAAAGCGGACCCCGAGCACGAATTTCCTGGCGGTGTGCCCGAGCGGCCAAAGGGAGCAGACTGTAAATCTGTCGGCTTACGCCTACGCAGGTTCGAACCCTGCCGCCGCCACAGGGAAGAAACGGCCCCTGGCCTGCTGAAGAGCGGGTCAGGGGCCGTTCCGTTGTCGATCCGTGAGTGACCGCTGGTGACCATGATCATCCGTCCTGTCTGGCACGGTACTGGCACGGCGGGAAGCCTGTCTCGCAGCCTCGTTGTTCACCCCCGGGTGTACGGGGAAGAGGACTAGCATCCTCGAAAGCGATCGAGCGCGAGCGACCCCTTGGGGGGACTGTGGGCAACTGGGCCGACTACTCGACCGGGCAACGCATCAAGATCCTCCGTGGTACGGAGCTGTCGCAACAGGGGCTGGCTGAGGCCGCTGGCGTTTCGTTGAGCCTCGTGCAGAAGGCCGAGCAGAACAAGGGCGATCTTTCGGTTGGGTCGCTGCTCAAGCTGGCTGCCGCGCTCAAGACCGACGTTGCGGTCATCCTTGGCCAGCAAGCCCCTCGGCGCGGGATGAGCCGTGACACGCGCGCCGCACTGCGTCAGCTCTCCGACGCGGTCCATGACAGCGCTCTCGGTGACTGGGACGGCATAGGTGAGCCGAGTTCGCTCGCCGAGCTGTCACGGGCGCGGGACCTCGCCTGGTCGGCGTACTGGCGGAGCGACAACACCGAGTTGAGCGGTTTGGCGTCCAAGGTCCTCCTGGAGGGGCGGGCCAGATACGAGAGCACCACCGGCCGTGAGCGCGAAGAACTCGGCTTGGTCCTGGCCAGCACGTACCGGGTGGCGGCATCCTGCGCGAACGGCTTCGGACAGCGTGATCTTGCGCTGAGTGCGCTTACGTCGGCGAAGAGTCTCGCGGAGGGTGATCCCGTCCTGGTCGCGTTGCTGGAATCCACCCTCTCGTGGATCCACCTGCGGGACGCGAAGGTTCCGCGAGCGGTGACCGTCGCTGAGCGTGCCGCCGCTCGCATCGAACCGTCCTTCAGCAGGCCATCCCGGCCGGAAATGCTCGCGTACGGGCGGCTGATGATTTCGGCAGCGGTGGCCGCTTCACGCCGAGGTGACGCGGCGTCGGCTGATGACTACATCTCACAGGCGCACGCTGCCGCTGCGCGGCTGAACAAGGACGAGGCGCTGTACGGAACGCACTTCGGGCCGACTGCCACCAACACCGAGGCCGTGGGAATCGCCGTGGCGCTCGGGAACTACGGGCGGGCGCTCAAGCTCGCACAGCACACCGAGATCCCTCGCTACATGTCCAAGGTCGCTCGAAACCGCTACAAGCTCGACGTCGCCCTGGCACAGTGCGAAGCGAAGCTCTACGACCAGGCGGCCGAGACGCTGATCAGCGTGGGCCTGGACGCGCCGGAATGGGTGCGGCATCAAGCGCTGCCCGAAGTCATTGGGAAGCGCCTGGCGCGGGTGTCTACGGCGAAAGTCCGTACGATCAGCGAGGTCATCGGCGTCCCGTTGATTGTCTGAGTCGTACGGAGCGTGCGGGTCGGGGCAATCGACCTTGGCAGGTCGTACGGCCCGTATCTTCACCATGTGTAATCACCGGAACACGATTGACGCATGGTCAGGATTCAGGACACAATGGATCGCGAAGCGCCCGTAGCGCGCCGTACGCCCGGTGAGCGCCAGCGCCGAAGGGACCTCGCCGACGCGGCTTCTGGGGTGGAGCGCTTCAAGTGCGTGATCTACCTTTGCACGGCCGCTAACGCTGATCCGAGCGGTGCTCGGCGAGAGTGCGAAGAGTACGCCGCCATGTTCGGCTGGGACGTGGTCGCGGTGATCGAGGACACGACGGGGCTCCTGCCGCCACAAGGGCGCGACGGGCTCATGCGCGCCATTGAGCGCATTCAGGTGCGGGAGGCGGGGGCGGTGCTCACCGCCTGGCGGTCGATGATCTCGCCGGTACAGGCTGAGTTTGACGAGGTAGCGGCCGAAATTGAGAAGGCTGGTGGCTTCCTTCACGTCAAGGACTGGTCCCCGGATGGGCTCGGTAGCAAGCGATGCTGATCAACGCACGAGAGCACGGAACGACCCCTACGAGAGCGGGCTACTGGTGTGAGTGGCTCACGGTTGACGATCAAGGGGAGAGCCACCGTTTCGACTCCCTTGCCGTGAGTACCGCTGCTGCGGCTGCCCGGTGGGCCAGGATCGGTCTTGCCATCATCGGTACGGTGATGCGTGAGCCCCGTGTCGTCCTACACCTGGGATGTGCTGGCGGGTGGAAGTCGAGATGTTGAGGCGGTCCTCGAAGCTGGCGAGGTCTTCTCGTTCGCGGTGGCAGTTGCGGGGAGCCGCTTCGAATGGACAGCCCGGCCGGTGGTTTTTCTGCCGCTGGCTACGGAGCGGGATCACCTCGGTGTGGCTCTGGAGACCAACGCGCAACGGGCGTGGTGCCAGTGAGCGCGCACACGGTCATCTTGCGGGCGGAGTGGACCTTGGAGCCCGACCTGGAGCCGGACGCCTTGCCGATCCGGTACGCCATGGCGTGCGCGGTCTGCGCCGACGGGGAAGAACCGGCGAAGGACCCGGCCGACACCCGTAGTGCGTGGAGCGAGGACCCTTTCGAGCCCCAGTCATGGGTGTTCGAGCATGTCCGACGCAACCCCATGCACCAGAGCTTCACCGAGGTCATTGAGCGACCGTGGCGCGCGTGGATGAGGAAGCGATCATGACTACGACCACTTGCGCAGGCGGCTCTGCCAACGCGGCATCCGCCATCGCATCGCCGCGAGGGCATGTCCTCCACAGGGCTGGGGTCTCAGCGCTGGAGTAGCCGTGAGGACCGCGTCCCTGCTCGCCGGGTGGCGACGCCTGCACGAGCGCAAGGCTGATCTTCCTCGCCTTCGTTGGCGTAGCCGCGGTCCTTATCGGCTACCGCCGACACTCAGCAACTGAGGAACCTCATAGGCCCCGGCGGTGTGGAGCGGTCACGTATGAGTCGTCGTTAGCTGATGCAGGTGCAGAGGATTCGCCTGAAGGTCAGGGAGAAGCGGCTGGCTACGTGATTTGTGGGGGCGGGACAACCTTCGGAAACCGCGTGGTAATGGGCTGATCGACGGCTGGAGCCGACGGTGGAATTCACTAGAACAGGTCAGCAGTGACGGCAAGTTCGAACGGTCTAGGTGCGCGAGTTTCGCCCCGGCTTTGTGCGCTATACGGGTTACGAGTCGAGCTCCGAGGTATGCCCAATGTCGGATGGTGTGATGATATCTGATGTATCGAGGTGAAGTCCCCTTGATCGGAACAAGACCGAACGACGTCGCTATATCGCCACACCGAAAGGTCAATCATGACAGCGATGCCGGAAGCTCCTATGCGCGAGAAGAAGGAGGCTGGCGAGGAGGAGGGCATCGGCCCCCTTCTGCTGGCCGCCTTGATGGCTCGCCGCGAGGAGCGCCACGAACCTCCCATCGCCCCGTTGCTCCTGGCCGCGCTCGCCCGTGGTCGTAAGGAGGAAGGGGAGTCCCCGATCGCTCCGCTGCTTTTGGCGGCGATGGCAGGAGGCCCGGCGGTGGCTCCGCCTCCTCCGCCGCCCCCTGCGATCAACCCGCTGCTTCTGGCGGCGCTTACAAGCCACGCGGCGCCCCCGCCTCCTCCTCCGCCGCCTCCCATCAACCCGCTGCTCATGGCGGCTCTCACGGCTGGCCCTGCGGTGGCTCCGTCTCCTCCTCCGCCGCCTCCTGCGATCAACCCGCTGCTCATGGCCGCGCTCGTCCGTGGTCGTAAGGAGCAGGGCGAGTCGCCGCTCGCTCCGCTGCTTCTGGCGGCGCTTACAAGCCACGCGGCGCCCCCGCCTCCTCCTCCGCCGCCTCCCATCAACCCGCTGCTCATGGCGGCTCTCACGGCTGGCCCTGCGATGGCTCCGTCTCCTCCTCCGCCGCCTCCCCCGGTCAACCCGCTGCTCATGGCCGCGCTCATGCACCGTTGACTTGGCGGCCCCTTTCGCACTGGCTTCGACATCCCGCTACGAAGTGAAGCCGCGTAGCGGGAAAAGAGTCATCGGTGGGGCCGAACGAAAGAGCTCCAAACTTCTGGCAGAGAAGCTTGCCCTCCGTCCGGTTGCCACGCCAGGGCGAGGGCAAGCTGGCTGCTGCCCATCGAAAAACCGACCTCTGAGGAAAGTGAAATGGCGGCTGACCCCGGCAACGAAGCACATCGAGAGCCTTTGCAGGAATTCATCGATGACGTCTTCGAAGAGATGGTAAGGGAGACGGGCCTCCCGCATAAGACAGCAAGCGAGTACGGGAAAGATCCGCTTGTAGCGGCTCTGCTTGAAATGGCCACGGCTTCACTGTCTAGGCCGTCTCACATGTCGGAAATCGAACGACTCCTCTTTTCCCAGGCCCTCGCGACCGCCCTGGCGAACGCCCTTGCTCCGGCACTGGCAAACGCCCTGGCAGCAGAGATCACGAAGGTTCTGCATGTTCCCGCAAGGTCCGGGGGCACGGAGGCGGCCAGCACCGCCAGTCCCCGGCCACACGGCGGATCGGGCGATGGACCGCAGGAGGCGGAGAGGAAAAAGTAGCCCCCATGCGGCCCACCTGGGATCAGTAGCCGTACGACGCGGTGTGCGGCGCCGAGTGGCCGAGGAGACGGATGCACGCATGCCGTTGTCGGGGGCCATCGCGCAGATCAAGGGTGACCGAGATGCGGGCGCCACGTGTGGCGGGGAACGGTCTGTCCGGCCGGGGTGAGTTTCCGTAGCTGGTGGCGCAGCTGGAAGCCGTGGACAACCTCAGTCAGCCCGAGTACGACCAGCATGATGCCGGTGACCTCGGTGAGCACGGCGATTGAGGCGAACGGAAAGATGATCAGCACTATCCCGGCGAGCAGCATGGTGATGCCCAGGAAGATCTGCCAGCCCCGCGCGGGCATGGCCGGGGCCGAGGCCGCCGAGGCAGCGATCAGCATGCCGCGCAGCAGCCAGCCGAACCCGATCCACAGGGCCAGCAACAGGATCGACTCCGCGGCGCCGCGGAAGCACAACACGCCCAGCAGCACCAGGA
>NZ_JANFNH010000071.1 GCF_024436055.1 Streptantibioticus rubrisoli
GGCGTACCCCCAAACGCCAGCGCGTAGCATTGATGCGTCCGGTACCCCCGCGGACTGGAACGGAAGGCCACAGCCGCGTGAACACCCACCGAATCACCGAGTCCGCCGAGTCCCGCCCGGCGCGGCTCGCCGTAGGTGTGGTCGGGGCCGGACGAGTCGGCCCGGCGCTCGCCGCCGCGCTACGACTGGCCGGGCACCGGCCGGTCGCCGTATCAGGCGTCTCCGAGGCGTCCCGCCGCCGCGCGGAGGCCCTGCTGCCCGGCGTACCGCTGGTCGAACCCGCCGAGGTGATGGCCCGCGCCGACCTGGTACTGCTGACCGTCCCGGACGACGTACTGCCCGGCCTGGTCGCAGGCCTCGCCGAGACCGGCGCCGTCCGCCCCGGGCAACTGCTGGTGCACACCTCCGGCCGGTACGGAACCGCCGTCCTCGACCCCGCCCTGCGCGCCGGTGCGCTCCCCCTCGCGCTGCACCCCGCCATGACCTTCACCGGAACCAGCGTCGACGTGCAGCGGCTGGCCGGATGCCCGTTCGGCGTCACCGCCCCGGAGGAGCTGAGGCTGGCCGCCGAGGCGCTGGTGGTGGAGATGGGCGGCGAACCGGAGTGGATCGCCGAGCAGGCCCGTCCGCTCTACCACGCGGCGCTGGCCATCGGCTCCAACCACCTGGTCACCCTGGTCGCCCAGGCCCGTGAACTGCTCACCGCGGCCGGGGTGGCCAACCCCGGCCGGATGCTCGGCCCGCTGCTGGGCGCCTCGCTGGACAACGCGTTGCGCTCCGGCGACCAGGCGCTCACCGGCCCGGTCGCCCGAGGTGACGCCGGGACCGTCGCGGCGCACGTCGCCGAGCTGCGCAAGGCCGCCCCGCAGGCCGTCAACTCGTACCTGGCGATGGCGCGGGCCACCGCCGACCGTGCGCTGGCAAACGGGATGTTGAAGGCGGAACAGGCCGAGGCGCTGCTGGGCGTGCTGGCCGATGGAGGGAACGCATGACGGAACTGGTCCACACCTCGGCCGAACTGGACGCGCTGCCGGCCGCCGCGCCCGGTGCGCGCGCCGTCGTCATGACGATGGGCGCCCTGCACGAGGGACACGCCACCTTGATCCGTGTCGCCCGGCAGCGGGTGGGCAACGGCCAGGTCGTCGTCACGGTCTTCGTCAACCCCCTGCAGTTCGGTCCGAGCGAGGACTTCGACCGCTATCCGCGCACCCTGGACGCGGATGTGCGGGTCGCCGAGCGGGCCGGTGCCGACGTGGTGTTCGCCCCGGGCACCGACGAGGTCTACCCCGGCGGCGAGCCGCAGGTCCGCATCACCGCGGGCCCCATGGGCCAGGGCTACGAGGGCGCCGCGCGCCCCGGCCACTTCGACGGCATGCTCACCGTCGTCGCCAAGCTACTCCACCTCACCCGCCCGGACATCGCCTTCTACGGTCAGAAGGACGCCCAGCAACTCGCCCTGATCCGCCGCATGGTGGCCGATCTCAACTTCGGCGTGGAGATCGTCGGCGTACCCACCGTGCGGGAACCGGACGGCCTGGCGCTGTCCAGCCGCAACCGTTATCTGACCGACGACGACCGGCGCCGCGCCCTGGCGCTGTCCCGCGCCCTGTTCGCCGGGCGCGACGCGCTCGCCGACGGCCCCGACGCGGTGCGCAAGGCGGCCCGCGCGGTGCTCGACGCGGCCGACGGCGTGGCGGTGGACTACCTCGCCCTGGTCGACCCGGCGGACTTCACCGAGGCCGCGCCCGGCCACACCGGCCCCGCGGTGCTCGCGGTCGCGGCCAGGGTCGGCACCACCCGGTTGATCGACAACATCCCCCTGGAGTTCGGAGCCTTCTCATGACCGGCATACGGCTGCTCGCCCCGGCCCCCGGCTGGGCCATCAAGTCCGATGTGGTCGTCGTCGGCTCCGGCGTCGCGGGACTGACCACCGCACTGCGCTGCGCCGCCGCGGGCGCCAAGGTCACCGTCGTCACCAAGGCCAAGCTGGACGACGGCTCCACCCGCTGGGCGCAGGGCGGCATCGCCGCCGCCCTCGGCGACGGCGACACCCCGCAGCAGCACCTGGACGACACGCTGGTCGCGGGCGCCGGGCTGTGCGACGAGCCCGCGGTGCGCACCCTGGCCACCGAAGGCCCGGACGCGATACGGCGGTTGATCGCCGTCGGTGCCCGCTTCGACACCTCGGAGTCCACCGGCGAGATCCTGCTGACCCGCGAAGGCGGCCACCACCGCAGCCGGATAGTGCACGCGGGCGGCGACGCCACCGGGGCCGAGGTCTCCCGCGCCCTGGTCGACGCGGTGCGCGCTGGGGTTCCCCATGCCGAGGGCCAGGGGCGCATCGAGACCATCGAGAACGCGCTGGTCCTCGATCTGCTCACGGACGCCGAGGGCCGTACCGCCGGAGTCACCCTGCACGTGATGGGCGAGGGGCAGCGAGACGGTGTGGGCGCGGTGCACGCCCCCGCCGTGGTGCTGGCCACCGGCGGCATGGGCCAGGTGTTCTCGGCCACCACCAACCCGGCCGTCTCCACCGGCGATGGTGTCGCGCTGGCGCTGCGCGCCGGGGCCGAGGTCTCCGACCTGGAGTTCGTCCAGTTCCACCCCACCGTGCTGTGGCTCGGCCCGGAGGCCGAGGGCCAGCAACCGCTGGTCTCCGAGGCGGTACGCGGCGAGGGCGCGTACCTGGTGGACGCGGACGGCACGCGGTTCATGCAGGGGCAGCACGAACTGGCCGAGTTGGCGCCGCGCGACATCGTCGCCAAGGGCATCATGCGCCGCATGCGGGAGACCGGCGCCGAGCACATGTACCTCGACGCCCGGCACTTCGGCGCCGAGATGTGGGCAAGCCGGTTCCCCACCATCCTCGCCGCCTGCCGCGCCAACGGCATTGATCCGGTGACGGAGTGGATCCCGGTCGCCCCCGCAGCGCACTACGCCTCCGGCGGCGTACGCACCGACCTGCGCGGCCGGACCACCGTGCCCGGCCTGTACGCGTGCGGTGAGGTGGCCTGCACCGGCGTGCACGGCGCCAACCGGCTGGCGTCCAACTCCCTGCTGGAAGGACTGGTGTTCGCCGAGCGCATCGCCGACGACATCCGGGACAACCCCCCGGCCGCCGGTGCGCCGGTGGTGCCCGGACCGTCCCGCGACCCGCTGCTGGAGCACGCCGCGCGCTACGAGACCCAGCGCGCGATGACCCGCGGCGCGGGCGTGCTGCGCAGCGCCGAGAGCCTGGCGGAGGCCGCCGGGGCGCTGGAGCGGATCCACACCCAGGCGGTGGAGGACCTGGAGCGGGACGAGAAGACCGCCGAACCCTGCGTGGAGACCTGGGAGGCCACCAACCTCAACCTGGTCGCCCGGGTACTGGTCGCCGCCGCCCGCCGCCGCGAGGAGACCCGCGGCTGCCATTGGCGCGAGGACCGTCCGGACCGCGACGACGCCAACTGGCGCCGCCACCTGGTGGTGCGGCTGACTCCCGAGCGGACGCTGTCCGTGTCGTTGACCGCGACCGCCGACTTCCCCCAGCCCGTCCCCAGCAACAGGGAGCCCCGCTCATGAGCACCCCCGACCTGCCACTCCTCCAGATCGGCCGCCCAGGTCAAGTACCGGTCGACACCGGAGGAGGTTGCGGCGACTCGTGCGACTGCGGCGAGTCCGAGGTCTACGACGTCGACCCGCTGGAGTGCGGTCTCGACCCCGATCTGGCGCAGTTGCTCGCCGACGCCGGGCTGGACCCGGTGCAGGTCGAGGACATCGCGCACCTGGCGATCGAGGAGGACCTGGACAACGGCGTCGATGTGACGACGGTGGCCACGGTCCCCGAAGACGCCGTCTGCGTGGGCGACTTCACCGCCCGCCAGGCTGGTGTGGTGGCCGGTCTGCACATCGCCGAGGCGGTGCTGTCGGTGGTGTGCACCGACGAGTTCGAGGTGGAACGGCACGTGCGGGACGGTGACCGGGTCGAGGCCGGGCAGGTGCTGCTGACGGTGCGCACCCGCACCCGTGACCTGCTCACCGCCGAGCGCAGCGCGCTGAACCTGCTGTGCAGGCTGTCCGGCATCGCCACCGCCACCCGGGCCTGGGCCGACGCGCTCGAGGGCACCAAGGCGAGGGTCCGCGACACCCGCAAGACCACCCCGGGGCTGCGCGCGCTGGAGAAGTACGCGGTGCGCTGCGGCGGCGGTGTCAACCACCGCATGTCGCTGTCCGACGCGGCGCTGGTCAAGGACAACCACGTGGTCGCCGCCGGTGGCGTCGCCGAGGCGTTCCGCGCGGTGCGCGCGGAGTTCCCCGAGCTGCCGCTTGAGGTCGAGGTGGACACCCTGCACCAGCTGCGCGAAGTCCTCGACGCCGGGGCCGACTTGGTGCTGCTGGACAACCTCACTCCGATGGAGACCGAGGAGGCGGTCACGATCAACGCCGGTCGCGCGCTGCTGGAGTCCTCCGGCGGCCTGACGCTGGAGAACGCCCGCGCCTACGGTGAGACCGGGGTCGACTACCTGGCGGTCGGCTCGCTCACCCACTCCGCGCCGATCCTCGACATCGGCCTGGACTTCCGGGCGGAGCAGGACTGATGCTGCTCACCATCGACGTCGGCAACACCCATACGGTGCTCGGCCTGTTCGACGGCGAGGAGATCGTCGAGCACTGGCGCATCTCCACCGACGCCCGGCGCACCGCCGACGAACTCGCCGTGCTGCTGCAGGGGTTGATGGGCATGCACCCGCTGCTCGGCGACGACCTGGGCGACGGCATCGACGGCATCTCCATCTGCTCCACCGTCCCCTCGGTGCTGCACGAGCTGCGCGAGGTGACCCGGCGGTACTACGGGGACGTGCCGTCGGTACTGGTGGAACCGGGCGTCAAGACCGGGGTGCCGGTGCTGGCCGACAACCCCAAGGAGGTCGGCGCGGACCGCATCATCAACGCGCTGGCCGCGGTCCACCTCTACGGCGGCCCGTGCATCGTGGTGGACTTCGGCACCGCCACAACCTTCGACGCGGTCTCCGCCCGCGGTGAGTACCTGGGCGGCGCGATCGCCCCCGGCATCGAGATCTCGGTGGACGCGCTCGGGGTACGGGGTGCGCAACTGCGCAAGATCGAGCTGGCCCGGCCGCGCAGCGTCGTCGGCAAGAACACGGTCGAGGCGATGCAGTCCGGCATCCTGTACGGCTTCGCGGGCCAGGTGGACGGCATCGGCGAACGGATGGCCCGCGAACTCGCCGACGACCCCGACGACGTGACGGTCATCGCCACGGGCGGTCTGGCTCCCCTGGTGCTGGGCGAGGCCTCCATCATCGACGCCCACGAGCCGTGGCTGACCCTGATCGGCCTGCGCCTGGTCTACGAACGCAACGTCTCCCTGACATAGCCCTCCCTGACGGCACCCCGGCGCCCGGCCCCGGCCAGCCCCGGCCGGGGTGCCGGGGCAGCCGACGCGGAGCCGAACCGCGGGACCGGCCACTGACCATCCACCCGCGACCGCCGGTCAGAGATCTCCGCCGCGACGCGGGCAACCACAAGAGCGCGGACCGGCGGTGCCGAACCACCCCAACCCGCCCGAGAACCCGCCGGGAGGGCGATCCGCCGCGCCGTCACGGACAAATGCGCGGCATTTGTCCGTTAAGTACGTAAAGTCAAGCCATGCCCACGCCACACGGGTCCCGAGGCGGTATGGCGTTCAGCGCGGACGAGCTGCGTGTGCTCCGGTGCGCCCTCGCCGAGGCCGCCCGCACCGCACCCATCGCGGAACTCCCGGACGAGCCCGCCCACCGGGCGGGTGACGTCCAGCACTATCTGCGGCTCGCGGAAGCACTGGACGAGGCGGCCCGCGAGGGCGACCGCCTGCGCTCCTTCCTCCGCGCCGACCTGGCGCGCTACCGGGCGGCCCTGCCCGGTGCCGCGGCGGACTACCTGGAGCTGCTCGGTGAGGCGTTGGACGGCGGTTACCTGCCGCGCCCCGAAGACCTCGCCGCGCTAAGGGAGTTGTGCGGGCTGCCGTGCGGACCCGCCGAGTCATACCGGAGGGAAGGTATGCGCCGACGTTGTGAAGACCTCGCAGAACGGGCCGTACGCGCCCGGCTCGACGGCCGTACGCCGCGTCCCAGGACCGCGGAACGGGGCTGCGCGCGATGGGCCGGCAGCAAGGTGTTGCTGGCGCTGCCCGGTGGCCGCCGCGCGAGCGGGCCGGTCGAGGAGCCGCCGCAGCCGCCGCAGTCCCCCGAGCCGGAGCGGCGGGTGCCCACCCCGGCGGAAATCTGGCCGCCGCGACGCCGCGAGGGCACACCTGATCAGGAACGGCGCGCCATCGGCTGACTTATGCCCCCTCGGAGCCTGGCGGGAAAACCCTCTGACCTACTCTGGGAGACTTGACAGGGTTTCCCAGAAGGAGTGAGGCAATCGTGGACTACGTCTCCGCGCTGGTTCCGCCGGTCGTAATGGCGGTGGCCTTCACGTACCTCGTCGTGACGATCATCAAGAACCAGGGCGGCGCCAACAAGGCCAAGGAGGACGCCGCCGTGGACGCGGCACTCGCCCGCGCCGAGGCGTCCCGCCAAGCCACTTCGACAGCCGCTTCCGCGGAGCCCCAAAGTTAATGCTTCGGGGCTCCTATCGGCCCTGAAAATGCCGCATCCGTGACATTTGCCACTACTATTCTGCTGTGGCACGGCGATTGGGCGATCTCGAAGACGCGGTCATGACCAGGGTGTGGCAGTGGAACCGCCCGGTCACCGTCCGCGAAGTGCTGGAAGACCTACAGCAGGAACGGTCCATCGCCTACACCACGGTGATGACGGTAATGGACAACCTTCATCAGAAGGGCATGCTCCGCCGGGAACACGAAGGCCGGGCCTATCGCTATGAGGCGGTTTCCACCCGGGACGCGTACTCGGCCGCACTGATGCACGAGGCATGGGCCGCGAGCGAGAACCCGGCCGCGGCTCTCGTGCAGTTCTTCAGCATGATGTCGCCGGAACAACGCGAAGCCTTGCGGGACGCCTCCCGCATCGTCCAGCCGGAAGCCGCTCCCGGCGAACCCGCCGGCACCCGGGAAGCGCCCGGGCGATAGCGTCCGGCTATGTCCTCTGTGCCTTCCCCGCCCTCGCCCGCAACGCCCCGCAGCGCAAATGACGTCACCGTCCGCCGGGCCAGGACCAGCGACGTGTCCGCGATCCGGCGGTTGCTCGACGGCTATGTGCACGAACGCATCCTGCTCGACAAGCCCACGGTGACGCTTTATGAGGACATCCAGGAGTTCTGGGTGGCCGAACGCGACACCGACGCGGAGGTGGTGGGCTGCGGCGCGCTGCACGTGATGTGGGAGGACCTCGCCGAGGTGCGAACTCTCGCGGTGCGCCGGGACCTGCACGGCAAAGGCGTTGGACACCAGGTGCTCGGCAAGCTCTTGCAGACCGCGCGCTGGCTGGGAGTGCGCCGCATTTTCTGCCTCACCTTCGAAGTCGACTTCTTCGCGAAGCACGGCTTCGTCGAGATCGGCGAGACTCCGGTGGACGGGGATGTCTACAGCGAGCTGCTGCGTTCCTATGACGAGGGCGTCGCGGAGTTCCTGGGCCTCGAACGAGTGAAGCCGAACACCCTGGGCAACAGCCGGATGCTGTTGCATCTGTGATCGCGCCACCCTGCGGAGTATTTTCCGCTAGATGTTGCCACCGGCATGCCCCCGCCCCCGGTACGGGTATGTCCGAATCGCGCCATGCGGAACGCGCTACCTCCGTACTGGTGCACGGTCGACCGCTGCCCAAGGGTTTGAGTTTTTCCGGGAAAAGCGGTTTCCTTTTCTCGTACTGCTTTATCCCGGGGAGTCCCCGGAACCATATCGATGAAAGGGAAGCCCGTGGCACAGAAGGTCCAGGTCCTTCTCGTTGACGACATCACCGGTGGCGAGGCTGACGAGACCGTGACGTTCGCTCTCGATGGCGCGACGTACGAGATCGACCTCACCACGGAGAACGCGGACAAGCTGCGCGGCCTGCTCGCGGAGTACGTGGAGGCGGGCCGGAAGACCGGCGGCCGCAGCCGGGGCCGTGGCCGCAGCGTGCGCGCCGCCGCCAGCAGCAGCCAGGACACCGCCAAGATCCGCGCCTGGGCGAAGGAGAACGGCTACGAGGTCAACGACCGTGGCCGCGTCCCCGCCACCATCCGTGAGGCGTACGAGAAGGCGCACGGCTGATCGGTCCGCGCTGAAAGGATCCGGGTCCGGTGGCACTCGGTGGCCACCGCCCCAACCAGCGGCACCAGACCCACCGGGCCGGTGTCGCCCGGCCCGCCGCCGTCCGCGCACACCGAAAGCGACGGCAGCGTCGGCTCCACCTCGCGGCCCGGCTCGGGAGGCCGTAGCCACATCGGACGGTGCCGGTCACCGGCGGTCGCCGTATCAGGAACCGCTTCCGGCCGGTACCCGGCCTCCCCCGGGACGACGGGGGCGGGGATGCGTGCGCCCGTACCCCGCACCGCCAGGTCCAGCTCGATGCCGCCCCACTCCAGCCAGTCGAGCAGCCCCGGCAGCTCCTCCGCGCTGCCCGCTGCGACCAGCAGCAGGATCCTTTTCCCGGCCAGCGCCGCCGGGCCGGTGCGGGCGATCCTGCGCAGCACGGCGAGCCCCGCGGCGGCGGGCACGTCGAGCACGTCGAACCGCAACCCGGTGAGCAGCTCCACCGGGGCGTGGCCGGATGTGGCCCATCCCAGCTCGCGTTCGTACCAGTCGCGCGTGCCGTGTCCCATGCCCGTAGCAACTGCCACCCTGTGGAAGGGTTACGGAGCGCTGTACCGGAAATACGAAGAGTGATGGCTTTGGGTAACGGCCGCGGCGCACAACGTCTCGCGTTCGGCGCTGACCCGGCGCAAGGTTGTTCGCTGGTAGCAGACACGACGGATGTGCGCCGCATGGATTGTCGGTGCGAGCGGGTAAGAAATACCTAGTGGGGAGGGATGGCGCGATCGCAGGTGAGGTGGGCGTTCGCCACGGGCGTACGCGATAAGTGTTCATCCGCCTGGCCTGCGGGAACATCGTCTCGCACCATCGGGTTGGAGCTGTTGTCGGCTGTGAGGGCAGCGAAGCTTCTCACGGGTGTCGACGGTTGAAGTGAGCTGTCCCGCTCGTCGGGACTAGCATGCGGAAGGACAGGGAGGGGACCGGCCCCGATCTGCCTGACCGCTCTGAGGAGCGATTAACGATGTTCGAGAGGTTCACCGACCGTGCGCGGCGGGTTGTCGTCCTGGCTCAGGAAGAAGCCCGGATGCTCAACCACAACTACATCGGCACCGAGCACATCCTCCTGGGCCTGATCCACGAGGGTGAGGGTGTCGCCGCTAAGGCCCTGGAGAGCCTCGGGATTTCGCTCGAGGCGGTCCGCCAGCAGGTGGAGGAAATCATCGGCCAGGGCCAGCAGGCCCCGTCCGGGCACATCCCCTTCACCCCGCGCGCCAAGAAGGTCCTGGAGCTGTCGCTCCGTGAGGCCCTCCAGCTCGGCCACAACTACATCGGTACGGAGCACATCCTGCTCGGCCTGATCCGCGAGGGCGAGGGCGTGGCCGCCCAGGTCCTCGTGAAGCTCGGCGCCGACCTGAACCGGGTGCGGCAGCAGGTCATCCAGCTGCTCTCCGGCTACCAGGGCGGCAAGGAGTCCGCCACGGCCGGTGGCCCGGCCGAGGGCACGCCCTCGACCTCCCTGGTCCTCGACCAGTTCGGCCGCAACCTGACGCAGGCCGCTCGCGAGACCAAGCTCGACCCGGTCATCGGGCGCGAGAAGGAGATCGAGCGGGTCATGCAGGTGCTGTCCCGCCGTACCAAGAACAACCCCGTCCTCATCGGCGAGCCCGGTGTCGGAAAGACCGCCGTCGTCGAGGGCCTGGCCCAGGCCATCGTCAAGGGCGAGGTTCCCGAAACGCTCAAGGACAAGCAGCTCTACACGCTCGACCTGGGCGCCCTGGTGGCCGGGTCGCGCTACCGCGGTGACTTCGAGGAGCGCCTGAAGAAGGTGCTCAAGGAGATCCGCACCCGCGGCGACATCATCCTGTTCATCGACGAGCTCCACACCCTGGTGGGTGCGGGCGCCGCCGAGGGCGCGATCGACGCCGCGAGCATCCTCAAGCCGATGCTGGCGCGGGGCGAGCTGCAGACCATCGGCGCGACGACGCTCGACGAGTACCGCAAGCACCTGGAGAAGGACGCGGCCCTGGAACGCCGCTTCCAGCCCATCCAGGTCGCCGAGCCGTCGCTGCCCCACACCATCGAGATCCTCAAGGGCCTGCGCGACCGGTACGAGGCGCACCACCGCGTCTCGATCACCGACGCCGCCCTGGTCGCGGCGGCCACCCTGGCCGACCGCTACATCTCCGACCGCTTCCTGCCGGACAAGGCGATCGACCTGATCGACGAGGCCGGTTCCCGGATGCGCATCCGCCGGATGACCGCTCCGCCGGACCTGCGCGAGTTCGACGAGAAGATCGCCGACGTGCGCCGGGAGAAGGAGTCGGCCATCGACTCCCAGGACTTCGAGAAGGCGGCCTCTCTCCGTGACAAGGAGAAGCAGCTGCTGTCCGCGAAGACCAAGCGGGAGAAGGAGTGGAAGGCCGGCGACATGGACGTCGTCGCCGAGGTCGACGAGGAGCTGATCGCCGAGGTCCTGGCCACGGCCACCGGCATTCCGGTCTTCAAGCTCACCGAGGAGGAGTCCTCCCGCCTGCTGCGCATGGAGGACGAGCTGCACAAGCGCGTCATCGGCCAGAAGGACGCCATCAAGGCGCTCTCCCAGGCCATCCGCCGCACTCGTGCGGGTCTGAAGGACCCCAAGCGTCCCGGTGGCTCGTTCATCTTCGCCGGTCCGTCCGGTGTCGGTAAGACCGAGCTGTCCAAGACGCTCGCCGAATTCCTCTTCGGCGACGAGGACGCGCTGATTCAGCTCGACATGTCGGAGTTCAGCGAGAAGCACACCGTTTCCCGCCTCTTCGGCTCGCCTCCCGGTTACGTCGGTTACGAAGAGGGCGGCCAGCTCACCGAAAAGGTGCGCCGTAAGCCGTTCTCGGTGGTGCTGTTCGACGAGGTCGAAAAGGCCCACCCGGATATCTTCAACTCGCTGTTGCAGATTCTGGAGGACGGTCGGCTGACCGACTCCCAGGGCCGGGTGGTCGACTTCAAGAACACCGTCATCATCATGACCACGAACCTCGGTACCCGGGATATCTCCAAGGGCTTCAACCTCGGCTTCGCCGCCGCGGGTGACGTCAAGACCGGGTACGAGCGGATGAAGGCGAAGGTCAGCGAAGAGCTGAAGCAGCACTTCCGGCCGGAGTTCCTCAACCGTGTCGACGACATCGTGGTCTTCCACCAGCTCAGCGAGGACGACATCATCCAGATCGTCGACCTGATGATCGCGAAGGTGGACGAGCGGCTCAAGGACCGGGACATGGGCATCGAGCTCAGCCAGGAGGCCAAGTCGCTGCTCGCGAAGAAGGGCTACGACCCGATCCTGGGCGCCCGGCCGCTGCGTCGCACGATCCAGCGGGAGATCGAGGACCAGCTCTCGGAGAAGATCCTCTTCAACGAGCTGCGCCCCGGTCACATCGTGGTCGTCGGCACGGAGGGCGAGGGTGAGGAGAAGACCTTCACCTTCCGCGGCGAGGAGAAGGTCGCCGTGGCGGACGCTCCGCCGGTTGAGGCCGCGGGCAGCGGTGGCGCTGGCCCGAACCTCAGCAAGGACGTCTGACACACGCGGACCCAAAGGGGTCGGCCCCGGAACCGTTCACATGGTTCCGGGGCCGACCCCTTTCCGCGCATCGCTCACAGGCCGCCCGGGGACGCCGTTCCGCCGCTCTGCCCGAACGCGCCGCTCAGCGGCGCGGGCCCCTGCTGGCCCTGCAGGCGGTTCAGGGTGTTGGCGACCAGCGGTACGGTCGTCTTGGCCACCTTCTCCACCAGCGGGCCGAGGTCGGCCCCCACGGCGTTGGCGGAGCCCGCGGAGACGATCATGGGCAGGGTGCTTGCCGTGGCCACCAGGGTGACCTGGGCGATCCGACGCTTGAGGGACGACATGAAGCTCCTTAGACGAACGGCACCTGCTGGTGCCGGGTGGACATGCGCCCTGCCTACCGATTCGCCACACCCGGAAGTTGTGGGCCGTTTGAGGGAGATTTCGCTACCGGGGAGGTATGTTCCGTAACCACTGGTTTGAGGCGACCTTGCGCAACTCCCGGCGCAGGCTGTTACGGCTCCGGTTGGGCCTGTGGCAGGTGGAGTTCGGCGATGGCGCCGCCGTCATCGTCATCCGCGTTGTGGAAGGAGAGGGTCGCGCCCAGCACCCGGGCCTGGCCCGCGGCGATCGTCAGGCCAAGGCCATGCCCTTGGCCCGACCTGTCGCTGCTGCCGGTACGGAACCGGCTCGGCCCCTCCCGCAGCAGCACCTCGGGGAACCCCGGCCCATGGTCCCGTACCCGGACGACCGGGCCGTCCACCACCACCTCGACCGGCTCCTTGCCGTGCCGGACCGCGTTGGCCAGCAGATTGCCCAGGATCCGCTCCAGGCGCCGCGGATCCGTCTGCACCCAGGCGTCCCGTACCACCTCGACGGTCGCCTCCGGCGCCAGCCCGCGCACCCGGCGGCGGACGAACTCCGGCAGCGCCACCTCCTGGAGGTCGGCGCGCTCCTGCGCGCCGTCCAGCCGGGCGACCTCCAGCACGTCCTCCACCAGCGTGCGCAGCGCCTGTGCCCGGTCGCGCACCAGTTCCGAGGGGCGGCCGGGGGGCAGCAGTTCGGCGGCGGTGACCAGACCGGTCACCGGTGTGCGCAGTTCGTGCGCGATGTCCGCGGTGACCCGGCGCTCCGCCTCCAACCGCTTCTGCAGCGCGTCGGCCATCTCGTCCACCGCCCGCGCCAACTCGTCGGTCTCGTCCCGCACCCGGCGGCCCACCGCGTCCCGCACCCGCACGTCCGGCTCGCCGCCTGCCACCGCGCGCGCCGCGACCGCCGCCTTGCGCAGCCGCCGGGAGAGCTGACCGCCGACGATCACGCTCAGCGCCGCCCCGGCCAGTACCACCGCGACCGAGCCCGCGATCAGTACCCCGTCGAGGTCGGAGAGCACCTGGGCGAGGTCGGGGGAGCGGTCGTAGAGCGAGATGACCTTGTTGTTGGGCAGCGGCATCTCGGCCCAGACGATGGGCTCTCCGCTGACCCTCTTGATGTAAGTGGCGCGCAGCCCCTTCGCCGCGGCGGTCTTCAGCGGTGCGGGCAGATTGGGGTCGTTGATCTTGGCTGAGATCACCAGCCGGTGGTTGGACTCGTAGATCCGGGCCGCGACCTGCACCCGCTGGTCCTGTAGCTCACGGGCGCTGTTGAGCATGCTCAGGTGGGCCGCGTTGTGCACCACCACGGCCATGGCCAGCGCGACCAGCGCGGAGACCGCCGCTATCGCCACCGTCAGCTTCCAGCGCAGCCCGGGCCAGCGCAGACCCGCGCGGCGGAGCGCGGCACGGTTCAGGGCAGGCACGGTCGCTCAGGCCCTGAGCTTGTATCCGAAGCCACGCACCGTCTCTATCCGGTCCTGGCCGATCTTGGTGCGAAGGCGCTGCACATGGACGTCCACGACCCGGGTGTCGCCGCCCCAGTCGTAGTCCCAGACACTGGTCAGCAGCCGGTCACGGGAGAGCACCGAGCCGGGCGCGGCGGAGAACTCCAGCAGCAGCCGCATCTCGGTCGGGGTGAGCGATACCGGCTCCCCGCCGCGCCGTACCTCCATGCCGTCGGTGTCGATCTCCAGATCGCCGAACCGCAGCGATCCGTCGCTCTCGGCGGAGGATTCCGCTCCGGCGTGCCGCGAGGCGTGCCCGAAGCGCCGCAGCACCGCCCGGATGCGGGCCACCAGGACCGCGGCGTCGAACGGCTTGGTGACGTAGTCGTCGGCCCCGGCCTCCAGGCCCAGCACCACGTCGATGGAGTCGGCGCGCGCCGACAGCATGATCACCGGCACCGAGGACTCGTCCCGGATCCGCCGGCACAGGCTGACCCCGTCGAGCCCGGGCACCATCACGTCGAGCAGCGCGATGTCCGGCCTGCGGGCGCGGAAGGCCTCCAGGCCGACGATCCCGTCCGGGACGGCGGTCACCTCGAAGCCGTCGCGCTCCAGGGCGAGCTGCGTCGCTTCGCGGATCACGTCGTCGTCCTCGACGAACAGGACATGAGTGTCAGCCATCGGCGGCCTTTTTTCCGTAGTCGCTGTGGGTGCGGGAGGTCTCGGCGAAGCGGTCCCCGGTCCAGTGGTACGTGATCACGTCCTCACCGGACGGACAGCACACCTTGTCCTCGGGCCCGTAGACCTGCCGGGTCAGCATCAGGTCGTTCTTGTCGATCTCAATGGTGACAGGCGGCTGCTCGTCCCCAAAGACATCGGTGTATTCGCCGTTCTCCATACGGTAGACGTAACTACCCAGTCCTAGTCCATCCGCGCAAGTCTGGACGTTTATCACCACATCGGGCACAGAGTTCCCGGTCACATACCCGTAACTGGTGTCGATGGGGTATTCGTGGCCCGCGCACGGCTTGAGGTCCCGCTTTATGTCGGTGCCGACCTTGGGGTCGTTGCTGAGCAGCGCGACCGGATCGACCTTGGTGCTGGGAGTCGGCCGCTGCGAGGCGGAGGGGCTCACCGCCGCGGTGCCCGCGGTCCCCTCGACGCGCACACCGCCGCCCTCGGCGCAGCCGGTGATCAGCACCAGCGGCGCGAGCGCGGCGGTCAGCAGTGCGCATCTGTAGGGGGACGGGGCTATGCGGCGCACGCGCCCTCCCCCGGCGCAGTGTCGGTGCCCTCGTGGCCGTAGGCGGTGCGTTCGAGTTCCTCGCGCAGCCGGGCCAGGGCGCGGTGCAGGGTGCTCTTGACCGTGCCGGTCGACATCCCCAGGGCCTTGGCGGTCTCCTCGGTGCTCATCTGCTCCCAGTGCCGCAGTACGACGACCTGCCGCTGCTTGGGGGCGAGCACCGCCAGCGCGCCCAGCAGCATGGCCCGGTCCGCGTGCTGCTCGGTGCCGTCGTCGATGCTGGCGTCCGGGAGGTTCTCGGTGGGCACCTCGTCCAGCTTGCGGGCGCGCCACCACTCGGTACGGGTGTTGATCATCACCCGCCGCATATAGGCGTCGGCCAGCCCCTTGTCCGCTATCCGCTCCCAGCGCGGGAAGGTGCGGCACAGTGCGGTCTGCACCAGGTCCTGGGCGTCCACGGGGTCGGGGACCAGTCGGCGGGCGCTGCGCAGTAGTGAGTCCTGCCGGGCTCGTACGTACTCCTCGAAGTCCAGCGCCTTGCTGTCGATCGCCGAGTCCGCCGCCATGGCCGCCTCCAAACGTCCCGTTGCCGTGGTTGTCACCGTGCGCGTCCGGTCGGTTGGTCAAGCCCGATGGAAGGACGCAGGCAAGGACGCTAGGCACCGGCTGTTGCGAGAACCCCGGCCCTGGGCACACAGCGGTTTCACAGGAACCCATCGGTTGTGTAACAACCGGAACCAACGGCTCTCTCGGTCACTCCGCGGTCACGGTGAGTGCGTGGGCGGTCGCTCGGCGGGCAGGCGGTACACGCCCGGTGCGACGGGCTCCACCAGGCCGTCGGCCACCAGACCGTCCAACGCCCGTGCGCGTTGTACCGGTTCGTCCCAAACAGCATCAAGTGCGGCTTGTGTTACGGGTTCGGGGGATTCGCGCAGTACGGCGAGCAGCTTGCCGCGCACCTGCCGGTCCGTCCCGGCGTACGACTGGCCGCGCCGCGGCGGACCGTCGTGCTCCGGGAACCCGGCCAGCCGCCAGGCGCACCGCGGCGCGATCGGGCACCGCCCGCACTGCGGACCGCGCGCCACGCACACCAACGCGCCCAACTCCATGGTGGCCGCCGCCCAACGCGCCGCCGTGGCCTCGTCGTCCGGCAGCAGCCGCCGCGCCAGCCGCCGCTCCGCCGCCGTGGTGGCGTTGGGCGGGTACTGAACGCCGCTGACCGCACGGGCGAGCACCCGGCGCACATTGGTGTCCAGCACCGGATGCCGCTGGCCGTACGCGAAGGAGGCGACGGCCGCCGCCGTGTACTCGCCGACCCCGGGCAGCGCAAGCAACTCCGCGTGGTCGCTGGGGACTTCACCGCCGTGCCGCTCGGTGATGGCGCTGGCGGCGGCGTGCAACCGCAGCGCGCGGCGCGGGTAGCCGAGCCGACCCCACGCGCGCACCGCCTCGCCGGGCGGCTCGGCGGCCAGGTCGGCCGGGCGCGGCCAACGGGCCAGCCACTGCTCGTACATGGGCAGCACCCGGGAGACCGGCGTCTGCTGGAGCATGAACTCGCTGACCATCACCCCCCACGCACCGGCGTCCGGACGGCGCCAGGGCAGGTCGCGGGCGTTGGCCTCGAACCAGGCGGTCACCGGCAGGTGCAGCGCGGCGGCGTGGTCCTCGGCGGCCTCGATGGCGCGGGTGGTATCGGTGGTCATGACGTGTTCGATCCTTCCACACCCGCCTCAGCCGCGTCGAAACATATGAAGAGCTGCAAAGAGTTGAGGTTCATGCGGCGGGTGGTGCACAGAGCGGCGCCGGATCTCCCATAGAGTTTGGTGCGTGGGCAATCTGCGCAACCCGGTGGGCCCCCTGCCCTCCTCCATCTACTGGCGGCGGCGGGCAGTTGTGCTGGGCCTGTTCGTGCTCCTCGTCGGGCTCATAGTCTGGTTGCTGCTGTCCGGCGGCGGCAGCAACGCCGGGCACAAGGGCGAGGCGCAGGGGCCCGGCGGCCGCACTCCGGTTCCTTCCATCACCCCCGGTCCGACGAGCAGCCAGACCGGCATCACCGCACGGCCGGGCGGTCGCGACACCTCCGGCGGCACCGGCTCGTCCGGTGGTACGGGCGGCGGCGCCAGCACCGGAGGGGCCAACTCCGGTACGGCTGGCGGCACCTCGGACGGAGGTTCCGGATCCGGTGGAAACCCGGCTCCGCTACCGGCGGACTCCCCGCTGCCCGACTGCACTTCTGGTCAGGTGCAGTTGAAGCTGCGCAGCGTGAAGAACACCTACGACCTCACCGACAAGCCGAAGTTCGAGCTGACGGCGGTCAACTCCGGTGGCAGCGCCTGCAAGGTGGACTTCGGCAGCACCGCCGCGGTGGTCACCATCGTGGACGGCTCCGGCCACCATGTGTGGGCGTCCGACGACTGCCCGCCCACCCGCGAGGCCTATCCGCTCCAGGTTCCGGCTGGCGGCTGGACCAGCTTCTACGTCCAGTGGGACCGCACCCTCAGCGTTCCGCAGTGCGCCTCGCCGTCCGGTGCGCAGACCGCGCCGTCCGGCACGTACCAGGTGAAGGTCACCACAGGCGGAATCGGTTCCGCGCAGACCACGTTCACCCTCAACGGTGGTTCCTGAGGCCGGAACTAGACGTACCGCTCCAGGATCGAGGACTCCGCGAGACGGGACAGGCCCTCGCGAACCGAACGCGCCCGGGCCTCGCCGACGCCCTCCACCATCTGCAGGTCGTCCACGCTGGCCGCCAGCAGCTTCTGCAGTCCGCCGAAGTGCTCGACCAGCCGCTCTATGACGGTGTTCGGCAGCCGGGGCACCTTCGCCAGCAGCCGGTAGCCGCGCGGGCTGACCGCGGTGTCCAACGACTCCGGCGAGCCGGTGTAGCCCAACGACCTTGCCACCGTGGTCAGTTCGATCAACTCGCTCTGCGGCAGCGAGTCCAGCTCGGCGAGCGCCTCGCCGACGGTGCGGGCCCGCTTCGCCGTCGGTTCCGGTACGTAGTCGCGCACCACCAGCTCGCGCTCCGGCTCCACGC
Organism: Streptantibioticus rubrisoli; assembly: GCF_024436055.1. Lineage (GTDB taxonomy): Bacteria > Actinomycetota > Actinomycetes > Streptomycetales > Streptomycetaceae > Streptantibioticus_A > Streptantibioticus_A rubrisoli. The sequence continues at coordinate 17,808 of NZ_JANFNH010000071.1, forward strand.
CCGCGATCAACTCGTCCAACTGGAGCGACAGCAGACGTCCGTCGGTGCCCAACTCGGTGACGTACTCGTCGATTTCGGTGGCGATCCGGCGCACCATCTCAAGCCGCTGCGCCACCGCCGTCACATCCCGTACGGTGACCAGGTCCTCGATCTCCAGCGCGGAGAGCGTGCCCGCCACCTCGTCCAGCCGCAACTTGTAGCGTTCCAGCGTGGCCAGCGCCTGGTTGGCGCGGGACAGGATCGCCGCCGAGTCCTCCAGCACCCGGCGCTGCCCGCCCACGTACAGGGCGATCAGCCGCATCGACTGGCTGACGGAGACCACCGGGAAGCCCACCTGCCTGCTGACCCGGTCCGCGGTGCGGTGCCGGGTGCCGGTCTCCTCGGTGGGGATGGTCGGGTCCGGGACCAACTGGACGCCCGCGCGCAGGATCTTGGTGATGTCCCGGTCCATGATCACCGCGCCGTCCAGCTTGCACAGCTCGCGCAGCCGGGTCGCGGTGAACTCCACGTCCAGTACGAAGCCGCCGGTGCACAGCGACTCCACGGTCTTGTCCATCCCCAGGACGATCAGCCCGCCGGTGTTGCCGCGGACGACCCGCTCCAGACCGTCCCGCAGTTCCGTGCCGGGCGCCACCGCGCTGAGCGAGGCGCGCATGAGCCCGTCGGCGCTTCCGCCAGACCTGCCGGACGCCCCTGCCCGGTCGTTGGCTGCCACTGCTCTCCTCCGGTCGTACGGGTCGCCCGGGCGGGGGCGCCCGGGCGGGCGAGACCAGGGCAAAGTCTACCGGGCGCCCCGCCACCCGCCGGGGCGCTCCCCGCGGCGGGCGCGGTTCGCCTCCGGCGGGGCGTGCGGTGTTCGGCTCCGGGGTGGGCTTCGGCTTGGGCCGGTGCTTCGGGCGTACGGGGCGCCCGGGCGGGGAGCCCGTTGGCCGTATGGGTGGGCG
>NZ_JANFNH010000072.1 GCF_024436055.1 Streptantibioticus rubrisoli
AGTGTTTCGGTGGTCATAGCGTTAGGGAAACGCCCGGTTACATTCCGAACCCGGAAGCTAAGCCTTTCAGCGCCGATGGTACTGCAGGGGGGACCCTGTGGGAGAGTAGGACACCGCCGAACAAATTGTGATAGCCGTTCCCTCGGGGCCTCAACAGGCTCTGGGGGAACGGCTTTTTGCGTTGTGCCGTTACAGTGGTGCGATGCGGTACGAACTTGTCATCTTCGACAACGACGGCGTCCTGGTCGACAGCGAGCCGATTTCCAATCGGATACTCGCCGACTACCTGACCGAACTCGGGCATCCCACGACGTACGAGGAGTCTATCCGGGACTATATGGGCGCCGCCGTACACCGCATCCACGACCTGGTGAGGGAGCGTTCCGGGCAGACGCTGCCCGCGGACTTCAACGAGACCTTCCACGCCAAGGTCTTCGACGCCTTCCACCGAGACCTGCAACCGGTGGCCGAGGTCAGCACCGTGCTGGACGAGCTGGTAGAGCGTGAGATTCCGTACTGTGTCGCCTCATCGGGCAGCCATGAGCGGATCCGGGTGGCGCTGAGGACGACCAGGCTCTACCCGTACTTCACGGAGGAGCGGATCTTCAGCGCGCAGGACGTGGGCCGTGGCAAGCCGGAGCCGGACCTGTTCCTCTACGCGGCGAAGTCGATGGGCGTTTCTCCCGAGCGCTGTGCGGTGATCGAGGACAGCCCGTTGGGTGTGCAGGCCGCGGTGGCGGCCGGGATGGACGTGTACGGGTTCGCGGCGATGACGCCGACCGCCGAACTCGCCGGTGCCAACGCCGTGTTCACCGACATGTCGCAGCTTTCGCGCCTGCTGGCGTGAGTACCGCGGAGAGAGAACGAGGTTCAAGGGATACCCATCGGTAGTCCCGGGCCGTACGCTCCACCTCCATGGACGCACGCTTGCGGCACGGCCGGGCCTCGCTCGCCGTCAGCTTCTTCGTGCAGGGGGTGGTCTTCGCACTTCTGGTGACCCGGATCCCTGCTCTGCAGGATCGTTACGGCATCTCGGATGCCCTGTTGCCGGTCTTCCTCGCGGCGGTACCGGTGCTGGCCGGTGTCGGAAGCGTGTGCACCGAGCAGTTGGTCAAGCGGGTGCGTCCGTCGGTGGTACTGCGCTGCGTCCAGCCCGTGGTGTGCCTGGCGCTGGTGGGCGCGGGGGCGGGGAACGCGCTGTGGCAGTGCGCGGTCGCGCTGGCGTTGTTCGGGCTCACGGTCGGCGGCCTGGATGCCTCCATGAACATGCTGGGGGTCAGCCTTCAGCATGCCTATGGCCGCAGCATCATGCTCGGCTTCCATGCCGCGTACAGCCTGGGCGGGATAGCCGGGGCGTCGCTGGCCTGGGTGGGGGCGCATTGGCATCTGTCGCTTGCCGCGCTGTACGGGCCCACGGTCGTCGTATTGATACCGGTGGCCGTGGTTGCCGGACGGTGGTTCGTGGACCAGCAACTGGACGGCCCGGCCAAGGGAGTTGGGGAAGGAGCGGGCGGCTCGGTCGGGTTCCGGTTGCTGCTGCCGTTCTGTCTGGTGATGGCGTTCGCGTATATAGGGGACTCGACGGTCTCCAACTGGAGTGCCAAGTATCTGCAGGACACCCTGCACAGTTCGGAGCAGCTGGCCACCGTTCCCTACAACGTATATATGGTGACCACCTTGCTCGGTAGGGCGGTTGGTGACCTGGGGGTGCGGCGGTTCGGTGCCATCGCGGTGGTGCGGTTCGGGGCGCTGGTCGCCGCGGGTGGGTTCGTCGTGGTGGCCGCCGCGCCCGGGGCGTGGGTCGGGATGGTGGGTTTCACCGTCCTGGGTCTGGGGTTGTGCGTGATCGTGCCGCAGACGTTCGCCGCCGCGGGGCGGCATGCGTATGACCGGCGGGGTCCGAGTGTTTCCGATGCCGCGATCGCCAGGCTTAACGTCTTCAATTACGTGGGTTTCCTGGTGGGCTCGCCGTTGGTGGGAGCGATCGGCGACGCGTGGAACTATCGCGGGGCGATGCTGGTGCCGATGGCGCTGGTCCTCGCGACACTGCTGTACGCCCGTTCGTTCGCGGTTAAACCGGACCGATACGGTGTGGGACATGAGCGGGCGCGGGCAGTTGATGTGGGATGACGCGGTTACCGGCTATAACTTCGGGCCTGGCCATCCCATGGACCCGGTGCGCCTGGCGCTGACCAGGTCGTTGGTGGAGGCGTTCGGGCTGACCAAGTCGATGCCGGTGGTCGCCGCCCCGGCGGCCGGTGAGTCGACGCTACGGCTGGTGCACCGTTCGGACTACATCGAGGCGGTCCGCCGCGCCTCGGTAGACCCGCGCGGCGCGGAGCTCGGATACGGTCTGGGCACCGTGGACGACCCGGCGTTCGCCGGGATGCACGAGGTGTCCGCGCTGATCGCGGGCCAGTCGGTGGGCGCGGCGGAGGCGGTCTGGCGCGGCGACGCCGATCACGCGGTGAACTTCGCGGGCGGGCTGCACCACGCGATGCCCGGCTCGGCGTCCGGGTTCTGCGTGTACAACGACGCGGCGCTGGCGGTGGCCCGGCTGCTGGAGTTGGGCGCCGAGCGGGTCGCGTACGTGGACGTGGACGTGCACCACGGGGACGGGGTGCAGGCGGCGTTCTGGGACGACCCGCGGGTGCTGACGATCTCGCTGCACGAGCATCCGCGCACCCTCTTCCCGCAGACCGGCTTCCCCGAGGAGACCGGCGGGGAGGGCGCCGAGGGCAGCTCGGTGAACGTGGCGCTACCGGCCGGGACCGGGGACGAGGGGTGGTTGCGGGCGTTCGACGCCGTGGTGCCGGAGCTGCTGGCGGCGTTCCGGCCGCAGGTGCTGGTCACCCAGCACGGCGCGGACACCCACTTCGAGGATCCGCTGGCGCATCTGGCGGTGAGCCTGGACGCGCAGCGGGCGGTGGCCGAGGCGTGCCACGACCTGGCGCACCGGTACGCCGACGGGCGGTGGGTGGCGCTGGGCGGCGGGGGCTACGCGGTGGTCGAGGTCGTACCGCGGACATGGACGCACCTGGTCGCGCTGGTGGCGGGTGCGCCGATCCCGCCGGAGGCGCTCACTCCGGAGGAGTGGCGGCACGAGGTCTACCGGCTGACCCGGCAGGTCGCCCCGGCGCGGATGACGGACGGGCGGCGTCCGGTCTGGCGCGGGTTCGACGACGGTGGGTACGACCCGGCGGACCGGCTGGACCAGGCGGTGCTGGCGACCCGGCGGGCGGTGTTCCCGCTGCACGGGCTGCTGCCGTAGCCGTGGCGACGCGGCACCAGGCCGCCGTGGGATGGGCCTGTACCGCATGTCACCCCGTTGGCGCGGGATTTGGGGGCTCGTCGGTGTGCCGGGTGGGGCGAGCGGCCACCATCGAGGGTGTGTTGAGTGCCGAGGCGCTGCGCGCGCACCTGGTGGCGACCGGGCTGGCCGGTACGGTGGCGACGCCGCGGGAGAAGAGTCTGCGCAGTTACCTGAGGTTCGCGCAGCGCGATCCGAGGGTCCTCATCGGGCTTGATCCGGTGGGGAGTTGGACGCCGGAGGAGTTGCTGCGGCTGATGGCGGACCGGTGTGGGGTCTCGCCGGATCCGGGTCGTACGTCAGGCCGGGAGGTGATCGATCCGGACCGTACGCTCGCGGCGCTGGACGCCCTCGCGGAGCGGCTCGCCAGGGCCGCCAGGGCGCGGGCGCCGGTGTTGCTGGGGACCGGTCATCCACGTCAACTCCTGGAGTTCTACGCCGGGTTGGCGGTCGGGCTCTCGGCAGCGGGGTGTCCTGTGCTCACTCCCGCGTATGGTCGATGTATCGACATCTCGACCCGGTTTGGACTACGTACCCACACCCTCGACTACGTACACGGGGTCGCGGTGGTGCGTCCGGCGGGCAGGGATCACAGTGGGGGCGCGCCAGCCGCGCACTGCCACTCGCCGCTGCCGGTTCGGGCCGTCCTGGCGGCCGCCGCGGGGGGCGACGGGCCGCTGCCGTCGCTCGTGATCGGGGACCATGGATGGGTCTGCGGGGCAGGTCAGCTGGGCATCGAGGCAGTGGGGCTGGCAGATGTGAATGATCCGGCGCTGTTCGTCGGGGAGCGCGAAGGGCGGGTGTCGGTCGTGGTTCCGGTTGATGACGCTGCGCGGTCTGGCTACTACCGGCCGCTAACTCGCTATGTACTCAATCGGGCCTGTCTGTCACAGTAGGCAACCGAACGGTACTCCTCTTCCCCACTTGCCTCACCCGCACCTAATCTGGTGGTGAGTGCACGTGCGTGTAGGAGTCGTCGGAGGGGAAGCCGACGGCCATCATGTGCGGAAGGTCCAGGTGTTGTCATGGCCGCTGACCAGAGGCCTTTGAACGAGGTCGTGTTCCTGACCGTGGCTGAGGTGGCTACGGTGATGCGCGTCTCCAAGATGACCGTGTACCGATTGGTGCACAGCGGTCATCTGCCAGCGATCCGGGTGGGCAGGTCGTTCCGGGTTCCAGAACAGGCCGTCCACGACTACCTCAGGGAGTCTTTCGTGGGGGTGGAGTCGGCTTAGCCGACGCCACGGATCAACTTCGGCGCTACCCGGATTACGCCCGCCGCAATTTGGCGGGTAGTCTTGGCCGACGTAGGTCGTGTGGGCTCGGACGCCCCGCACCGAGTGATTCCAATCATGAGCGAGGGTAGTCGTGGGCTCTGTCATCAAGAAGCGCCGCAAGCGCATGGCCAAGAAGAAGCACCGCAAGCTGCTCAAGCGCACGCGAGTGCAGCGCCGTAACAAGAAGTAAGCGGGCTTCGCGTTCGCTTCGCTGCCCTTCGGCCGCCGCTTGGCGTGGTGGCCGAAGGGCAGTGGCATATCCGGCGGCGGTGGCATATCCGAGCGGCACCTGTGCGGGCACCCGGCGGGTTGCCGCAGGGATCGTGAACGGCCATCACATGGCCGCTGCAGATGGCCGGAGTTCGACACCGAACGGTGTGGGCGCGGTCACTTCCCGCATTCTCCGGACATCACAGCGCAATATCGAACCGATACGGTGACCAGAACAGCCGGGTGAGAAGGGAAGGCTTCGATCTTGGGCAAGGTCGTGCTCGTCACGGGAGTGGCTCGTCGCCTCGGTGGCCGGTTCGTCCGGCGCGTTCAGCGGGAACCGGGAATCGACCGGGTGATCGGGGTGGACGCGGTGCCACCCGAACACTCGCTGGGCGACGCGGACTTCGTACGGGCCGACATCCGGCACCCGATGATCGCCAAGGTGCTCGCGGAACACGATGTGGACACCGTGGTGCACATGGACGTCAACGGCACCCCGCTCGGCCGCTCGCGAGGCCGGGGCAGCCGATCGGCGGTGAAGGAAACCAACGTCATCGGCACGATGCAGTTGCTCGGCGCGTGCCAGAAGGCGCCTTCGGTGCGCCGCCTGGTCGTGAAGTCCACCACCAACGTGTACGGTTCCGCACCGCGGGATCCCGCCGTTTTCACCGAGACCATGCCGGCCAAGTCATTGCCCAGTGGTGGCTTCGCCAAGGACGCGGTCGAGGTCGAGGGGTACGTACGGGGATTCGCCCGGCGGCGCCCCGATGTGGCGGTGGCGGTGCTGCGGTTCGCCAATATCCTCGGGCCGGGCGCGGAGTCCCCGCTGGCCGAGTATTTCTCGCTTCCGGTGCTGCCGACGGTTTTCGGCTACGACCCCCGGCTGCAGTTCGTGCACGAGGACGATGTCATCGGGGTGCTGCTGGTGGCGTCCCAGGAACCCGACCGCGGCACGCTCAACTCCGGTACGTTCAACATCGCGGGCGATGGGGTGCTGCTGCTGTCGCAGACCGCGCGGCGCCTCGGCAAGCCGACCGTGCCGGTACTGCTGCCGACGGTGACCTGGGCGGGTTCGGCGCTGCGCAGTCTGGGGGTCAGCGACTTCTCGCCCGAGCAGATCCGGCTGCTCACCCATGGCCGGGTGGTGGACACCACGCAGATGCGCGAGACGCTCGGGTTCGTCCCGAAGTTCACCACCGCCGGTACGTTCCACGATTTCGCGGCCAGTCGCGGCCCCGGCCTGCTGCCGCCGGAGCTGCTCGCCCACGCGGTCGACCGGGTCGCCGCGGTGCTGCCCGCCGGGACATCCCGATGAACGGTCCCCGTCCGCGTGACGGACACGACGCCACATCCCCTGAGCCCCACGAGCCTACGAGGAGGAGCGGATCCATGGCGGACGCCAAGGTCATCCCGTTCGACGAGGACACGCGTGCGCGTCGGGGGGCGCGGGCTTCCGATGCGGCAGGAGCGCGGGGTGGTTCCGTCGAGGGTGGCGGGCGGCGCGCGGGCCGCAACCCCGGTTCGCGGCGCAAGGGCAAACCGGGCCTGGCGGCGGTGGCACCGGAGGACGGCACGGCGCGCGGGGGGAAGCGGCCGGTGGTCGCCGAGGCGGCAGAACAGGCGCAGGAGGGTCCGGTTCCGCAGGACGAGGCCGCGCAGGGCGGCTCCGGGGGACTGCCCGCGCCGCTCGGTGCGTTGACGGACGCGCTCGGCGGGGCGGCGGGCCGGTTGCTCGGCGGGCAGTGGGACCGTCGGGTGGCGGGCGGCCTGGCGTTCCTGCGGCGCAGGATCACCGGGGACTACGAGGTCGATGAGTTCGGGTACGACGAGGAACTCACCGACCAGGTGCTGATGTCGTTGCTGCGGCCGTTGTTCGACTCGTACTTCCGGGTCGAGGTCAGGGGGGTGGAGAACATCCCGGACACCGGCGGGGCGTTGGTGGTGGCCAACCATTCCGGGACGTTGCCGCTGGACGCGTTGATGGCCCAGGTCGCGGTGCATGACCACCATCCGGCCGGGCGGCATCTGCGGTTGCTCGCGGCGGATTTGGTGTTCGTGCTGCCGGTGGTGAACGAGCTGGCGCGCAAGGCCGGGCACACGTTGGCCTGTGCGGAGGACGCCCAACTGCTGTTGGAGCGGGGCGAGGTCGTCGGGGTGATGCCAGAGGGGTTCAAGGGGCTGGGGAAGCCGTTCTCCGACCGGTACAAGCTCCAGCGGTTCGGCCGTGGTGGGTTTGTGTCGACGGCGTTGCGCACCGGGGTGCCGATCGTGCCGTGCTCGATCGTCGGGGCCGAGGAGATCTACCCGATGGTCGGCAACGCGAAGGTCCTTGCACGGCTGCTCGGCTTTCCGTACTTCCCGCTGACGCCCACGTTTCCGTGGCTGGGGCCGCTGGGGATGGTGCCGCTGCCGACGAAGTGGACGATCCAGTTCGGTGAGCCGATCGCCACGGACGGGTATGCGCCGGAGGCGGCGGATGATCCGATGCTGGTGTTCAATCTGACGGATCAGGTTCGGGAAACGATTCAGCACACGCTGTACAAGTTGCTCGTTCAGCGCCGCTCGGTCTTCTTCTGATCTCGCGGCCGCCGCCGCTTTGGGGCTCGCCCCCAAACCCGCCCGCGCGTTGCGGGGGCTGGGGGCGAGCCGCCCAGGACTACTTCGAGGTGTCTGTGCCGTTCAGGCCCAGGCCTGGGAGGCCGGGCAAGCCCGGGAGCAGGGGCTGGGGGCTGGATTCCGGTTGGGGTTTGTCGGAGCCCGTGCCACCGGTTGGCGACGGCTGGCCCTGGGGTGGGCTCAGCAGGCCGGGGCCGCCCAACACGCCCTGGTTTCCTGGCGAGTCGGTGGTCGACGGGGGCGTGTTGGGCTTGCTGCCCATGGTGTCGTCGCCCTGGGGCGAGTTGCCCGATGTGGGCGTGGACTCCTGGTGCAGGGCGTCGTGGTGGGCGCTCGCCGCGGGCCTGCCGGGATGCCGACCCTTGGCGGTGCCGCCGGACGTGGGCGACAACAGGTGCTGCAGCGGCGCCACTTCCTGGTCTATGGCGTCGAAGACCGAGCTGACCTGCGTACCGACCTGGTGCAGCTGCGGCGGAAGCTTGTCCCGCAGCTGGCTCCACGTCACCCGGTGCGCCTGGGAGAACGCGTTGAGCGTCTCGATGGGGGCGAGCGAACCGTCCCGTTGGTAGGCCCCGCTGAGCAGGTCATGCCCCTGCGACGCCTCGTTGTGCATACCGGAGAGCGCGTTGCCGACCTCGCGCACCGACTCCGCGTCCAGCGGCCCGGAGCGGCCGCGCTCCAGTAGGCGCCGGGCCTCCTGCATCCGCGTCGAGGCCATGTCCAGCAGCACCTTGCCGCGTGCCGCGTCGTCGCCGGTCAGATCGAGCCGCAGGTCTTCCATGCCGCGCTTGAGCCCGTACAGCGTGTCGCCGGGAAGCGCCTCCGTGCTCGCGGCGGCGATACCGCTGAACGCCCCCGCCGCGACCCCCACCGTCAGCCCGCCCGCGGCGAGCCGCCGGGACCAGCGTGAACGGGGCCGCAGCCGACGCAGGTTGACCGGGCTGCCGGAGCCCGTGCCGCCCGCCGCCCGCTGCTCGGGCACCCGGCCCGAGGTGTTCAGGGAGCCGTCGGCCAGGGCGGCCTCCATGGCCGCGATGAGCTGTGCCCGCTGGACCATTTTGACCTCGGGGTCCAGTTCGGGTCTGGGTACCTCGGCGAGCGCCTCCGCCATGGCAAGCAGCCGACCCTGTTGCGGGTCGGCGTGCCGATCCGCGGCGTGGGCCGCGCGTTCCGGGGTGGCTTCACGGGTGTCCGCCGACTCCAGGGCCTGGGCGAAGGCGTTCGCCCGCCGGTGCGCCGTTGCTTGTCCGATCACGGGCGGCACCTCCTCTCGTCATCACCTTCGACTCCCCGAAGTGGCCGAAGGGTTGCGCAACTTGAGCACATCCACCCGATCGAGTGATCGGGGAACGTCCGTGCGCGACCGTGGGGGGTCTGCATTCCTTGCAACGAGCACCGCGCCAGCCGGGTTACGCGGCGCCCGCCGGGCGCGCTGTGCGGTGACACTCCGGGGGAGCGGTGGTCACCGTGCGTCGTCCGGCAGCAGCCGGGCGAGCGTGCGTACCGCGCGGTACTGGAGGGTCTTGATGGCGCCCTCGTTCTTGCCCATGATCCGGGCGGTCTCGGCGACCGAGAGGCCCTGGAGGAAGCGGAGTGTGACGCATTCCTGCTGCTGCGGGTTGAGTTTGCGCACCGCCTGCAACAGGGCCTCGTTGGAGAGCGATTCGAGGACGGAGTCCTCGGGGCTGCGCTCCACCTCGTTGGCGTCGAGCATCTCGCCGGTGGTCACTTCCAGTCGGAAACGGCTCGACTTGAAGTGGTCCGCGACCAGATTGCGAGCGATCGTGACCAGCCAGGCGCCGAAGTCGCGGCCCTGCCAGGTGAACGTGCCGATCCGGCGCAGCGCGCGCAGGAAGGTCTCGCTGGTGAGGTCCTCGGCGGTGGCCCTGCCGCCCACCCGGTAGTAGATGTACCGGTAAACGGTGTCCGAGTAGTGGTCGTACAGCCGCCCGAAGGCCTCGGTCTCCCCGGCCTGGGCGCGCTCCACCAGCTCCATCATGCGCAGGCTGTCGCTGTCGGCCGGGGGGCGCCGGGACGAGGCGCCGGTTCCCGTGCCAACGGCGCGGGTGCCGTTGCGCTGGGCCGGGTTGCCGGTGTGGCGGGGGGCTCGTCTGCCGGTCAGCGGGCCGGAGGCCACAGGGGTTCCGCCGACCGCCGTGGCGTAGACGGGTACGTGCGCGGGTACGGGGACGGCGTACGCGGGGACGGCGTACGCGGGGAGGACCAGGCGCAGGCGGTGGGCCACCTGTGCGCGCAGCGCGGCCAGGCCTGAGGCGTCAACCCCGACGAGTGGGTACACGGGACTCCCAGAGGCAGAACTTCCATCACGTGCAGTACGGGACCGTTCATCCGTCGTAGGGACGCGTGGGTACCGGTGTGCGTCTGAGGAGAATAACGCTTCGTGCAGACGACGCTACACCGAGTTGCTGAATTCGTCGGTTCCGCCCACTCTGTAACTAGTTGACGATCGATCAATCACCGAGTCGTTGCGGGAAGTTGACCGATTTCTTTCGCGGATTGTGCTGTTGAAGGGCGTGTTGTGGCTTGACGTCAGTTGTGCGACTGACGGGGGCCTGGAGGGGGTAAGAGGAGGAGATTGCCGATCCGTAGTTGGTTTACGGCGATCACGACGACAAACGGCGACGGTCAGTGACCGTCGCCGGGGGTGAGAGGGGGAGCGCCTCCGGGGCGTACCCGGGGCGGGAGTTGTTCAGCGACGGCGCCGGTGCAGGGCCACGGCGGCCGCCGCGCCGCCCGCCACGGCGCCGATGCCCGCCGCGGCGGGCAGTCCGATCCTGGCCGCCTTGCGGCCGGTGCGGTAGTCGCGCAGCCGCCACTCGTGCTCGCGGGCGTACTTGCGCAGCGCGCTGTCCGGATTGATCGCGTAGGGGTGGCCGACCAGCGAGAGCATCGGGATGTCGTTGGACGAGTCGCTGTACGCGGCGCAGCGGGAGAGATCCAGGCCGCGCGCGGCGGCCAGCGCCTTGACCGCCTCCGCCTTCGCCGGGCCGTGCAGCGGCTCGCCCACCAGGCGGCCGGTGTAGACGCCGTTGACCGACTCGGCGACGGTGCCCAGGGCGCCGGTCAGGCCGAGCCTGCGGGCGATGATCGTGGCCGTCTCCACCGGCGCGGCGGTCACCAGCCAGACCCGCTGGCCCGCGTCGAGGTGGGCCTGGGCCAGGGCGCGGGTGCCCGGCCAGATCTTCCCGGCCATGTACTCGTCGTAGATCTCCTCGCCGATGGCCATGAGTTCCTCGACCCGGTGGCCCTTGACGATGGACAGCGCGCTGTCTCGGGCGTCGCGCATGTGCTCCGGGTCCTCGGCCCCGGCCAGCCGGAAGTAGGTCTGCTGCCAGGCGAAGCGCAGCAGGTCGCGCTTGTGGAAGAACTTGCGCTTGTACAGGCCGCGGCCGAAGTGGAACAGCGCGGCGCCCTGCATCACGGTGTTGTCGAGGTCGAAGAAGGCCGCGGCCATCGGATCGCCCGCGACCGGGAACACCGCTTCCGGCGGGGCTGGTTGTTCGGTGGCGGGCAGCGTTTCGTCCTTCTCGGGAGCCGCGAGGGCGGCCTCGGCGGCGGCCTCGCCCGCCAGTACGCTGCGCGGCGTGGCCGAGCGCCTACGCGAAGGGAGCCATCCAAGCAGTGCCGCCATAGGGCGAGCATAGCCACTGTGTTCGGACTGATCTGGACGGGCCGGGTCCGGGCATATGAACTCTTCGGGTCCGCCGTGTAACAGGGGCACAATGTCAGGAATGAGCCCGCTTATCGGCCGCAGTGCCCGCAAGAAGCCCCCGCATGAGCGCACCGTCACGTTGATCGGCAAGCCTGGCTGCCATCTGTGCGACGAGGCGCGTGCGGTGATCGAGAAGGTCGCCTCGGAGTTGGGCGCGTCCGTGGAGGAGCGCGACATCACCCAGGACGAGGAGTTGTACCGCAAGTACTGGGAGCAGATTCCCGTCGTCCTGGTCGACGGTGCGCAGCATGACTTCTGGCGGGTGGACGAGCAGCGGCTGCGGCGCGCGCTGGGCGCGTAACGCTCAGCGCTTGGCGGCTCGCTTCTGGGGTGTGGTGGGTTCGGGACCGCCGGGCCGCGCCGCGGTGGTTGCTCGCCGTTGCGGCGGGGTTACTTCCGGGGCAAGCCGCCGGACCCCCACTACTTCCGGGGCGAGCCGCCGGACCCCTGCGGTTTGCGGGGGATTTCCGCATGGTTCCGTCAAGGTCGCGTATTCGATTACCATCTAGTGGTTTTTGGCCGTCGGGGGCATACGTAGGAAGGTGGGCGCGTGCTCCCGAGGCTCCAGGGGGCGTCGGTTGCCCCTGGCGGTGGGCGCGGGGGGTACGCCGTGGTCGACGTCGAGGCGACCGGCTCCAGTTCGCGTCGCCACCGGATCATCGAGCTCGCCGTGGTGCAGCTGGACCGCGAGCTGCGCGTCCAGGGCGAGTTCAGCACCCTGGTCGACCCCGAGGGGCCGGTCGGCCCCACCCACATCCACGGCATCGAGCCGGACGACCTGCGTACCGCACCCCGCTTCGCGCAGATCGCCGCCCGGCTGCTCGGGCTGCTGCGCGGCCGGGTGCTGGTGGGCCACAACGTGGGCTGCGACCGGGCGTTCCTGGCCGCCGAGTACGCCCGGCTCGGCGTCGAACTGCCCGAGGTGCCCCAGGCGTGCACGATGCGTCTCGCGGAGCGGCACGCTCGGTCACCGCGCGGGCTCTCGCTGCGCGCCTGCGCCGAGGCGGCCGGGCTGCCCGGCTGGTCGCAGCACACCGCGCTGGGTGACGCCCGTACCTGCGGGCGGCTGTTCGCGCGGTACGCGACCGTCACCGAGGCTGAGCTGGCCGAGGCGGCGGCGGTGCGGTGGCCGAGGCTGCCGCATATGACAGGGGCCCCGGTGCCGTGGATCGGGCGCCAGGGCCGCTCCAGGGCCTTGGAAGAGAACGTTCCGGGGCGGCGAATGGTTTCGTTTGCCGGGAACGGGGGCGCGTGATGCCGGTCACTTCCTGCGGACAAAGCGGACACCATCTTTGTGCACGCGTTCACAAAGACATAGCCTGGCGTATACGGGGTGGCCCCATCAACGGCGGTCGCCCGCAGCCCAGCTCTACCCGCAGGAGCATCGTGGCAACTGGCCGAACTCACCGACCGGCGACCCGGAGCCGAGGGATCCCCGAGGCCACCGTCGCCAGGCTTCCGCTGTACCTGCGGGCGCTCACCGCTCTGTCCGAGCGGTCCGTCCCCACGGTCTCCTCGGAGGAACTCGCCACCGCGGCCGGGGTGAACTCCGCGAAGCTGCGCAAGGACTTCAGCTACCTCGGCTCGTACGGCACCCGCGGTGTCGGCTACGACGTCGAGTACCTCGTCTACCAGATCTCCCGCGAACTGGGCCTCACCCAGGACTGGCCGGTGGTGATCGTCGGTATCGGTAACCTCGGCGCCGCGCTCGCCAACTACGGCGGCTTCGCCTCACGTGGCTTCAGGGTGGCCGCGTTGATAGACGCCGACCCCGCGCAGACCGGCAAGCTGGTGGCGGGGCTGCCGGTGCGGCACACCGACGAGCTGGAAGAGATCGTCGAGCGCAACCAGGTGTCGATCGGCGTGATCGCCACCCCCGCCGGTGCCGCCCAGGAGGTCTGCGACCGGCTGGTCGCCGCGGGCGTCACCTCGATCCTCAACTTCGCGCCGACCGTGCTGTCGGTGCCGGACGGCGTCGACGTGCGCAAGGTCGACCTGTCCATAGAACTGCAGATCCTCGCCTTCCATGAGCAGCGCAAGGCCGGTGAGGACCTCGGCGAGGCCGTGGCCCGCGGCACCCTGCCCAAGGCGGCCGAGGAGGCCGCCGACCGTCCGGGACCTGACGGGGACGTTCCCGCCGTGATGCCCGCATGAGCGAGCGGATCACGGAAGGGCGCGCCCCGGGCGAAGGCCGGAGCGAGCGGAGCGAGGGGCGAGCATGAGCCTTCTCGTCGTAGGACTGAGCCACCGCAGCGCGCCGGTCAGTGTGTTGGAGCGGGCGGCGCTGAGCGCGGACGCCAAGGCCAAGCTCCTGCAGGACACCCTCGCCGCCGAACCGGCCGCCGAGGCCGTGGTGCTGGGCACCTGCAACCGCATCGAGCTGTACGCGGACGTGGACAAGTTCCACGCCGGAGTCGCCGAACTGTCCACGCTGCTCGCGCTGCACAGCGGCGTCGGCCTGGAAGAGCTCACCCCGCACCTGTACGTGCACTACGAGGACCGGGCGGTGCACCATCTGTTCTCGGTCGCCTGCGGCCTGGACTCGATGGTGGTCGGCGAGGGCCAGATCCTCGGCCAGATCAAGGACGCGCTCGGCCTCGGCCAGGAGCTGCACACCGCGGGCCGCACCCTCAACGACCTGTTCCAGCAGGCGCTGCGGGTCGGCAAGCGGGCGCACAGCGAGACCGGCGTCGACAAGGCGGGCCAGTCCCTGGTCACCTTCGGTCTGGACCAGCTCACCCGGCACATCGGCGAACTGCCCGGCAAGCGGGCCCTGGTGGTCGGCGCGGGCTCGATGTCCTCGCTGGCCGCCACCACGCTGGCCCGCGCCGGGGTGGCCGAACTGGTCATCGCCAACCGGACGGTGGACCGCGCCGAGCGGCTGGCCGCCTCCCTCGGCGGCCGCGCCGTGCCGTTCGCCGACGTCTCCCGTGAGCTGGCCGCCGCGGACGTGGTGGTCTCCTGTACCGGTGCGACCGGCCTGGTGCTCGACCGGGAGGCGGTCGCCGAGGCCATCCGGCAGCGCACCGCGACCGGCCCGCTCAGCCTGCTCGACCTGGCGATGCCCCGCGACATCGACGGCGCGGCGCACGACCTGGACGGTGTGCACCTGGTCGACATCGAGGACCTGGCCGCCGCCTCCGCCGACGCGCCGATGGCCGCCGACGTGGACGCGGTACGGCGGATCGTCTCCGCGGAGGTGGCCGCGTTCGGCGCCGCGCAGCGTGCCGAAAGGATCACTCCGACCGTGGTGGCGCTGCGCACCATGGCCGCCGACGTGGTCAGCTCCGAACTCGCCCGGCTGGACGGGCGGTTGCCAGACCTGGACGACAAGCAGCGCGCGGAGATCACCCAGACCGTGCGCCGGGTCGTCGACAAGCTCCTGCACGCGCCCACCGTGCGGGTCAAGCAGCTCGCGGGCGAACCCGGCGGCGCCGGGTACGCGGACGCGCTGCGTGAACTGTTCGACCTCGACCCGCAGGCGGTCGCCGCCGTCAGCCGGGCCGACACCGGTGACCCGAATCGAGAGCGGGCATGAACGACAAGCACGTACCCCTCAGGCTGGGCACGCGGCGCAGCAAGCTCGCGATGGCCCAGTCCGGCCAGGTCGCCGACCGCGTCCGGGAGTTGACCGGCCGACCCGTCGAACTGGTCGAGATCACCACCTACGGCGACACCTCCCGCGAGGCGCTCGCGCAGATCGGCGGGACCGGTGTGTTCGTCTCCGCGCTGCGCGACGCGCTGCTCGCCGGTGCGGTGGACTTCGCCGTGCACTCGCTGAAGGACCTGCCCACCGCCGACCCCGAGGGCCTGGTGCTGGCCGCGATCCCGCGCCGCGAGGACCCGCGGGACGTCCTGGTGGCTCGCGACGGGCTGACCTTCGAGCAGCTTCCCGACGGGGCGCGGGTGGGGACCGGATCGCCGCGCCGGATGTGCCAACTGAACGCCTGGGCACGCCAGTTGGGCCGCCGTATCGAGACGGTGCCGATCCGCGGCAACATCGACACCCGGGTCGGATACGTCACCTCCGGCAAGCTGGACGCCGTGGTGCTGGCCGCGGCCGGGCTGAACCGTATCGCCCGGTCCGAGGTGATCACCCAGCACCTCGACACCGACCTGGTACTTCCCGCTCCCGGACAGGGAGCGCTGGCCATCGAGTGTTCCGACCAGAACACCGCGCTGGCCGAGGCGCTCGCCGCGCTCGACGACCCGGTCACCCGGGCCGCCGTGACCGCCGAGCGATCCCTGCTCGCCGCCCTTGAGGCCGGCTGTTCCGCCCCGGTGGGCGCGCTGGCCGACGCGGGCGGGCACGAGCAAGTAACCGAGCTGCGCCTGCGCGGTGTCGTCGGCACGACCGACGGCGCCGAGCTGGTGCAGATGTCCGCCACCGGCAGCCTGCCCGCATCCCGCGAGGAGGCCGTGGCCCTCGGCCGCGGCCTCGCCGCCGAGATGCTGGCCAAGGGCGCGGCCGGTCTGATGGGGGAGCGAGCACTTTGAGCCCCACCGCCACGCACAAGCCTGCCGCAGGGCACGTCACCTTCCTCGGTGCCGGGCCCGGAGACCCCGGGCTGCTGACGTTGCGCGCCGTAGAGGCGCTGTCCGAAGCGGATGTCCTGGTCGCGGACCCACAGGTGCTCGACGTCGTGCGCCAGCACGCGCGGGCCGCCACGGAGGCACCCGAAATCACGGCGATCGACGGCGCGTTGGGCGCCGCCTCGCACGCTTCCAAGCTTGTCATGGCGTCCGCGAGCAACGGCAAGCGGGTGGTGCGAGCGGTCGCGGGCGACCCCGGCCTGGACAGCGGCGCCGCCGAGGAGATGCTGGCCTGCGCCAAGGCGGGCATCCCGTTCGAAGTGGTGCCCGGGGTCGCGACGGCGGTCGGTGTGCCCGCGTACGCGGGTGTGCCGATCGGCGGGGACGTGCGGTTCATCGACGCGGGCGCCGCCGACGCCCGGTCCTGGGGCGAGGCCGGGGCCAGCGACTCCACGCTGGTGGTCAGCACCACCTTGGAGGCCGTCGCGGGCAACGCCGCCGAGCTGATCGCCGCCGGACGCAAGCCGGACACCACGCTCACCGTCACCGTCGCCGGAACCACCACCCGGCAGCGCACCTGGACCGCCACCTTGAGCACCATCGCCGCCGAGCTGAAGGCCAGCAAGGCGCTGCCGTCGCCGGAGCCGGGCCAGTCGGCGATAGCCGTGGTCGGTGAGCGCGCCGCGGGCGAGCGCGGACAGCTGTCGTGGTTCGAGACCAAGCCGCTGTTCGGCTGGCGGGTGCTGGTGCCGCGCACCAAGGAGCAGGCCGCCTCGCTGTCCGAGCAGTTGCGCTCCTACGGCGCGGTGCCGCACGAGGTGCCGACCATCGCCGTGGAGCCGCCGCGCACCCCGCAGCAGATGGAACGTGCCGTCAAGGGCCTGGTCACCGGCCGCTACGAGTGGATCGCCTTCACCTCGGTCAACGCGGTCAAGGCGGTGCGCGAGAAGTTCGAGGAGTACGGGCTGGACGCGCGGGCGTTCGCGGGCATCAAGGTGGCCGCGGTCGGCGAGCAGACCGCCAAGGCGCTGGTCGAGTTCGGCGTCAAGCCCGACCTGGTGCCGTCCGGTGAGCAGTCGGCGGCCGGGCTGCTGGAGGACTGGCCGCCGTACGACCCGGTCTTCGACCCGATCGACCGGGTGTTCCTGCCGCGCGCCGACATCGCCACCGAGACGCTCGTCGCCGGGCTGATCGAGCTGGGCTGGGAGGTCGACGACGTGACCGCGTACCGCACGGTGCGCGCCTCGCCGCCGCCCGCCGAGACCCGCGAGGCCATCAAGGGCGGTGGGTTCGACGCGGTGCTGTTCACCTCTTCGAGTACGGTTCGCAACCTGGTCGGCATCGCGGGCAAGCCGCACAACGTCACCGTGATCGCCTGCATCGGCCCGGCCACCGCCAAGACGGCCGAGGAGCACGGGCTGCGGGTGGACGTGATGGCGCCGGAGCCGTCGGTGCACGCGCTGGCCGAGGCGCTGGCAGACTTCGGCCGGGCGCGCCGGGCGGCCGCCGTCGAGGCCGGGGACCCGGTCACCCGCCCGAGCGAGCGGCGCCCGGGATCGCGGAGGAGGGCCCGTGGCTGAGGTCCCGCACGTACGGCCGCGTCGGCTGCGTACCACGCCCGCCATGCGGCGGATGGTCGCCGAGACCCGGCTGCATCCGGCCGACCTGATCCTCCCGGCGTTCGTCCGGGAGGGCATCAGTGGGCCCGCCCCGATCAACGCGATGCCGGGCGTGGTCCAGCACACCCGCGACACGCTGCGCAAGGCGGCGGCCGAGGCGGTCGCCGCGGGTGTCGGCGGGATCATGCTGTTCGGTCTGCCGCTGGTGAAGGACGCGGTCGGCAGCCAGGGCACCGATCCGGACGGCATCCTGCAGAAGGCCATCCGCGATGTGCGCGCCGAGGTCGGCGACGACCTGGTGGTCATGTCCGACCTGTGCCTGGACGAGTACACCGACCACGGCCACTGCGGAGTGCTGGACTCCCAGGGCCGGGTGGACAACGACGCGACGCTGGAGCGCTACGCCGAGATGGCGCGGGTGCAGGCGGACGCCGGTGTGCACGTGGTCGGCCCGAGC
The DNA here is from genome assembly GCF_024436055.1 of Streptantibioticus rubrisoli. Classification (GTDB taxonomy): domain Bacteria; phylum Actinomycetota; class Actinomycetes; order Streptomycetales; family Streptomycetaceae; genus Streptantibioticus_A; species Streptantibioticus_A rubrisoli. Next base: position 17,759 of record NZ_JANFNH010000072.1, read on the forward strand.
GGGATGATGGACGGTCAGGTGCGGGTGATCCGCCAGGCGCTGGACGCGGCGGGCCACCAGGACGTGTCGATCCTGGCGTACACCGCCAAGTACGCCTCGGCGTTCTACGGTCCGTTCCGCGAGGCGGTCAACTCCTCGCTCAAGGGCGACCGCAAGACGTACCAGCAGGATCCGGCCAATGCGCGTGAGTCCCTGCGTGAGTTGGCGCTGGACCTCGCCGAGGGCGCCGACATGGTGATGGTGAAGCCCGCCCTGCCGTATCTGGACATTTTGCGACAGGTCGCCGACGCGGTGGACGTTCCGGTGGCGGCGTACCAGATCTCCGGTGAGTACGCGACGGTCGAGGCCGCCGCGGCCAACGGGTGGATCGACCGGGACGCGGCGATCATGGAGACATTGCTGGGGATCCGGCGCGCCGGGGCCGGGATGATCCTGACGTACTGGGCGACCGAGGTCGCCGGGTGGCTGCGGGGGCGCTGACGCCAGTGCGCTGACGCTTGGCCTTTCGCGGGTACTTGTGGTGGGCGGGTGCGGGAAGGTTCTGGCTGAGGCCGGTTCTCCCCACCCGCCCGCCTCTTTGTCTCCCACCCGCCCGCTCCTGTTTCTCC
>NZ_JANFNH010000073.1 GCF_024436055.1 Streptantibioticus rubrisoli
CTAAGCGTCATCGATGCCTACCGCATATGAAGGAGACCAACGCCTCGTGCGCTGAACTCAAATCGATTCCGGTCACATCCGCTGTCGTTCACACGTTTCGGGGACGGGCCAGCCTGGCAGCAAGCACACGTGGGACGTGCCGCACGGTGAACGCGTACGCCTTGTACTGCAACCCTGTGATGCTGACCGGCCGGTGGCGTCGCAGGTCCCTGAGCGCTTGGTCGACCACGGCTTCGGCGTCGAGCCACGCACGCTCGGGCAGTGCGCTGACATCCATCCCGGCCCTTTGCTGGAATTCGGTGCGGGTGAAGCCGGGGCACAGGGCGAGGACCTGGATGTTGTGCGGGGCGAGATCGACCCGCAGGGACTCGCTGAAGGCGATCAGCCATGCCTTAGCCGCGCCATAGGTTCCGGTCGGTAGCAAGCCCGCGACGGATGCGACATTGAGTACGGAGCCGCGCCTGCGGGGCAACATGCCGTGCACCGCGGCGTGGGTGAGCCGCAGGGGTACCCGGACCAGGACGTCGAGCATGCGCTCCTCATCGTCGACCGGGCTGTGCGGGAACGGCTTGGCCAGGCCGAATCCCGCGTTGTTGACCAGGATGTCGACGGGCGAGTCGTCAAGGGCGAGGCGCTCCTCGACCCGGCGGCAGTCGGCCGGAACGGAAAGATCCGCCTGGATCGTGTCCACGGCGATGTGGAACCGGTCCCGGAGGTCGGCTGCGGTTCGCTCCAGCCTCCCCTGGTCGCGGGCCACCAGGATCAGGTCGTGCTGCATAGCGGCGAAGCGGCGGGCGAACGCCGCTCCGATACCCGAAGTGGCTCCGGTGATCATGGTCGTTGTCATGCAGTCCCTTTCGGTGTTGTCACCCGATCACGGTGGTCATCTCGCGCCGCTGGGCAGCTGTAGGCCGCGGCGACCCGGAGCAGGAACTCCGTCTCCCCCGCCATGTTCACTTGCTCGGGCTGGACGAGATGGGCCCGGTTTGCTGAGGGGGGCTCGCCCGCCAGCTTGGCCCGGCAGGCTTCTCTGAGCTTGCCGGCGAGGGCATCGGGGTCCCCACCTCGTGTGTCGGCATAGCCGACTTCGCTGTCGGCGAAGGCATGGTCAGACGGCAGGTAGTCGCGCAGGACGAGGATCGCGTCGCGGATCTCTACGATTTTGCGGTAGACGATCAGATCTCGGGGTCCTTGCGGCCAGAGGATCTCCCCCAGGCGTTTGCGAGGCTTGATCAGCGCCACGGAGGGCACCGCGTCGACGAGATCGTGCCACAAGGGCCACAGGCGCCACAGGGTCGTGACCTTGTCGAGGGCCATGCGTGTATCGAGAACGGTCGGAACGGCGATTGAGGCAGCCCTGAGCAGGCCGTGCAGCCCCATGGTGAGCGAGAGGAACGGCGGGATCCACGGCGACCGTGTCGGCATGTACACCAGATACCCGAGCCAGAACAGTCCGGCGAAGGCGGTTCCCAGGCCGAAGAGCGCCAAGCTCGTCCGCGAGGTGCCGCTGGTGCTGCGGCGGCCGTAGCGCCAGCACACGATGAGGCACGTGCTGTCGGACGCGAGGTGCATGCCAGTGAGAATGAGCCAGAACTCGATAGAAGGTTCTGAAACACCGTGAGGTCCGATGAGTTCCTGCGTGTGCGGCTTCGCCGTCGCATCGCGGAGGACCAGCAAGAGCAGGAGCGCGGCGCCGATCATGTGTAACCGCGCTCTCGGAGGTCCGCCGCCGGTGACTACCAAGAGGAAGTCGAGCACCAAGATGGCAGAGAAGGCCGCGAACAAATGCATGGCCAGGTGGGTCAGATGGGGGTCTCGGGTGAAGAAGTCGATGGCCCTGCTCACCGGGTTGAGACGGAGTGCCATGGCCGCCGCTGCCGCTGCCACAGCGATGCACAGCCCGCGTTGGCGGCTGTCGTGACGGGCTGAGGGGATGCGCAGCAGCACTGCGGCCCAAATGGCTGCCGTCCCCACGTCTTCGACCAGCCGCCCGAGGCGGGATAAGTCAGTGAGCATGTGGGCCGCTGCCTCCAAAAACGGCCTCGAGCTCTCCAAGTGTTCCTGATGGCGGAGACTCGCGTGCTCGGGCCGTCGTTGTTCTGATAAGGCTCGCCAGCATTTCCGCCTCTTGTTCCTGGACCGTGGAATAGCTCGTGCGGGCGAGGAGTCGTTTGACGGTGCGAGGACTGAGGTCGGCGAACAGCCCGGCCAGCTCCGTAGTGCCGCGCGCACTCAATGAATAATGATCGAAGAGTAGGTGGGCGATTTCATGGAGGATGATGTGCTCTTGATGGAGCCAAGTCGTCTGCGGCTCAAAGAATATGTGATCGTCCGTGTCGGTGGCGAGCCAGAGGCCGCAGACCGAGGTGCCGATGGTGTACGGCTGGATAGCGTGTAAGTGAATGGGACGTCGGCGCTCTTGGGAAAGATGTGCGCATAAGGATTCTGCGGAGAAAGGTCGGGGAAGGTCCAACTGGTCCACTATCGACTGGCATCGTCGCTGGAGTCTTCTGAAGCGGCTCGGCATGCGGGTACCTTCACTCTCCTTTGAGCGGGCAACGAGAACGCACACTCTCCGATGCATCGGATCTGCGGTTCTGCAGGCACTCGCAGGATCCTTTGACACACAGCTGGACGCGTCAACCGCAGTCGATCACAACCAACGGAATCCGGCCACAGACTGCAAGGCACCGAGAGACCCGCGCTCAGGCATTGAGGTGAGCATTCCCTACGCGCGGAGCTAGTTCTCGATCTCCGGCTCGCCTGTTGTCTCGATGTCCGGAAGACGCTGGATTCTGCGGGCCTCAGTGACCATGGTGAGCAGTGCGTCGAGAGTCTCGGGCGATAGCCCCTCGGCGCGCAGAGCGAGGTTGCGGACGCGCGCGTTCCGCAAAGCGGAGGCCAATTTGAGCTGTGCGCTCACGCGTTCAGCTACATCGTCATCGAAGAAGTACTCCGGCGGGACTCCGAAGAACTCGGCCAGTACGTCAAGTTGCTCCAGAGTCACATTGCGCTTCTTGCCCGTGGCCAGCTCCCACAGATAGGTCGCCGAGATCGTACCGCCGGTGCTCTGTCTGATCTGTGCGGCCAGTTTCGCGTATCCCGGACGCTGCCGCTCGTCTGGGTAGAGCGCCGCTATAAGCTCGCTCAGGCGTTGATCGAACTTGGCGAGTAGCGGTCGACTGCCGTGCCCCCGAGGGAGTTCGCTGTCGCTCATCAGCCGTCCTCTGGTGGAGACGTAACGCCCGGCGTGGGCTGTCCGCTGTGTCGGTCGATGCTACACACAGCGCGACGTATCCATCCGCCGCTGCGGACATCAATGAGCCACCCAGCGTTCTCCCCCGGGCGCGGCGCCTCATCCCCGAGCGTCTTCTGCCGAACCCCCGCCCGCTGCCTGCGCGATCAGCGCGCCCACGACGAAGCAGCCCCCGCTGATCAGCGAACCAGCGCGCATCCCCGACTCAAAGTGCCCGGCATCGGCGACCAGCGCGCCAAGGAGGGCCACCCCCACTGCGCTCCCCACCTGGCGACTGGCGTTGAGCACTCCTGACGCGACACCCGACCTGTTCGGCGGGGCCGACTCCACTACCGACGCCACGGCCGCAGGCATGGTGAACGCCGTGCCGAAACCAATGGCGCCCAGAGGCAGCACCAGCGCCCAGTACGGGGTCGAGCGACCTGCGACGAGCAACGCGAAGAACCCCGCAGCACCAATCAACAGGCCCAGCGTCATGGGCGCCCGGGGGCCGGTGCGCGCGGTCATCCGTCCTCCCAAGGCCGAAGCGAGGCCGGCCATCGCCGTCTGAGGCAGGATCGCCAGGCCGGCCCATAGCACCGCATAGTGGCGGTACTGCTGGAAGTAGAAGGTGACAACGAACAACTGCCCGTAAAAACCGATGTTGAGCAACAGGCCGACGGCAGTGGCGCTGGAGAACGTGACATGGCGGAACAGCGACAGCGGCAGCATGGGGTTCGGGACCCGTTGCTCGACGAGCACGAAGGCCGTCCCGCAGATGACGAAGAGCGCGAACGCGGCCAGGACCATCGACGAGTACCACCCTCGGTGCCCCCCTTCGATGATCGCGAAGGTGATGGCCCCGAGGGCCAAGATGCCGAGGATCTGCGCGGGCAGGTCCATGCCGCGCACTCGCTGCTGCCGCGGCGCCACCACATAGCGGGCCGTCAGGGCGATGCCTAGTAGCCCGAAGGGGAGATTCACGTAGAACACCGAGCGCCAACCGAAAGCGGAGACGAGCAGCCCGCCGAGCACAGGTCCGGAAGCAGCGGCGATGCCTCCGATGCCGCCCCAGACACCGATCGCCCGCGCTCGGTCTTCCTTGTTGGCGTATGAGGCATGGATCAAAGCGAGCGACGTGGGAACGACCAGCGCGGCGGCAAGTCCTTGCAACAGACGCATCAGCACCAGAAACCACAAGGAAGGTGCCATGCCGCACCCGACGGATGTGGCGACGAACGAGCCGAGTCCCGCCTGGAACACGGGCTTACTGCCCAACCGGTCACCTACGGATCCCGCTGACAGCAGCAGTCCGGCGAAGACGATGGTGTAGCCGTCGGCGACCCATTGGGCGCCCGCCAGATCCCCGCCCGACCCGAAGTCCCGGCCGATCGGCGGCAGCGCGACTGCCACCACCGTCGCGTCCAGCATCACCATGAAGAACCCGAGGCACAAAGCGACCAATGGCAGTCGGGAAGCTGCACGTGACGGCGCGGGGTCCGCAACCGCCGCACGGGGTTTCAATCCATCCAAGGACATCGGCGTTCCTTCACTCCCTTCCGCACCCGACATCAGGCCAGTCGTGCCTTCACCTCGGCCGACTCCCGAACCGCGATCGCATCGAGCTCGACTGCCGCCCCTAATGGGAGCCTTTCCACCATGAACGCCGTCCGAGCGGGCGGGTCAGCGGGGAAGAACTCGCCGTATGCCTCGTCGAAAGCGGGCATGTTGTCATAGGTAGTGAGCCACACTCGCATGCTGACGACGTCGGCCAGCGTCATTCCCGCGGCTTCGAGGGTGGATCCCAGATTCGTGAGCGCCTGGCGCCCTTGGGCCGCTACGTCGGCTGCGACAAGCCTCCCACCACTGTCGACGCCGAAATGGCCGGCCAGGTAAGCGGTGTTGCCAACCAACACTCCGGGGGAGTAACGGTAACCGGGAAGCTTTCCCCGGGTGATCAACTCGCGGCCCATCAGTACCTCCACAAAGACAGAGATGCACATCCCATGTACACGGAACCCGCGCTTCGGTGCGTACTCCGTGTCGAAGGGGAAGCGAAGGCTTCCAACCTAGCCCCGGGAAGCTTCGGGCCAGGTCGAAGTGTGCCGCCGGTATGGTCGACCTGACCGGTAGGTGCTCCGCACACGGGACAGTGGGAGCATCAGGGTCGTACGATGGTCTATCGCACTGGAATTCGTTGGAGACTCATGCGCGACTTAGCGGGAGACGCGAATTTTCTGACTCCGGCCGCTTTGATCGGAGACCAGACACGGGCCCGGATCCTGCTTGCCCTGCTGGACAACCGAGCGCTTCCGATGACCATGCTCGCCACGGAGGCAGGAGTGGCACCCTCTACGGTGAGCGGCCACCTGACCCAACTGGTAGAGGGAGGGCTTCTGACGGTCAGACGGCAAGGCCGCCACCGCTACTACAGCCTCGCCTCAGCCGAGGTCGCGCACGCCTTGGAGACGCTCGCCAAGCTGGCCCCACCGTTCACACCACGTTCCCTGCGCTCCGGCACCCGAGCCCGCGCCATGCGTTTGGCGCGCACATGCTACGACCACCTCGCCGGCCATCTGGGGGTCAGTGTCATGCAGGCGCTGATCGAGCGGAAGGCCCTCATCGGCGGTAACGGTGTGCACGACCCGGCCCGTTCGGTCAAGGACCGGCTGTCCGCGCCCGGTTGGGACCTGACATACGAGGTCACCGAGCACGGTTGGACGGTTCTCGGTGAAGTGGGCGTGGAGCCGCCGCGCACGGCACGCAAGGCAGTGCGCTACTGCGTCGACTGGACAGAGCAGCGACATCACCTGTCTGGCGCCGTAGGTGCCGTGGTGCTCGAGCGACTGCTGGAACTCGGATGGGTCGTCAAGGCGCCCAACAGCCGGGTGGTCCGTGTGCCGGACAAGGGCGTTCACGGTTTCCGCGAGTGGCTGGGCATCGAGATGGACGCACTGCGCACGCGCGCCGCCGCGTGATCAGGCCCCAACGCTGGGGCCCTCGGATCACCGGCGGCGCCCGACGTACTGAGTCACATCACCACTGATAGGGGAGAAACTTCCCGTCCAGCACGACCACGACGCGGTCGCCGGCCGGATCCGGCACACGACGTACATCCAGCCGGAAGTTGACGGCGCTCATGATGCCGTCGCCGCACTGCTCGTGGATAAGTTCCTTTAACGCTGGTCCGTAGAGCCTCAGGACCTCGTAGAACCGGTAGAGCGTGGGGTCGGCGGGAAAGGTCCCAGAAGCGTCGTCGCGTACGGGCGGCAGTTGCAGCGCCTGGACGACCTCCGGTTCCAGGCCAAGGAGCGATCCCGCAGCCTGTGCCTCGGCGGACGTCAAGGGGTGCCGACCGAGTAGCGCGGCCGTGGCCCACACGGGCGGACGGCCCATCGCTTCGGCCAGTAGCTCCCAGGTGACGTTGCGTCGGATCTTGGCTACACGTACGGCTTCCGCCGCCTCGCCTCTGCTATGCATCGAAGTGCCCCTTCCCGGTGTCGGGCTGCTCGATGTCACCGGCGTCGTGGGCGGCGAGCACCCCGGTACCGCTGTGCGAGCGCAGCCGGTGCTCTCTAAGCGCCCGGTCGACCAGTTCGCCGGCGGCACCGCGGTAGTCGGCGGGATTAAGGATCTCCTCGATCTTCCTGGGGGAAAGATGCTCGAGGATGCCCGGATCGGTGCGGACTGCCCGGTTGAAGGGCATACCGGTTGCGGTGGACGAGGTGGCTATCCTGCCCAGGTACTGCTTGGCACCGGCCTTGCCCAGCGCGTCCGTCAGGTGCACGGCCAGCCGCTCGGCGACGATCTGCCCCTCGGTGAGCTCCATATTGCGTGCCATGGCACCGGGCTGGGCGGCGAGGCCCTCGGCGAGTTCTGCCGCCGTGTGCGCCGCACCGCCCGCGATCCGCAGAGCCTCCCGCAGCGGTTGCCACTCCGCATGCCAGGCACCTGCGGGCCGTTCGTCCTCGGCCAGCATGCAGTGCATCAACACTGACGCATGAGCTGGCAACTGCAGCGCGGCTGACAGCAGGAGCGTGGCCAGAACGGGGTTGTGCTTCTGCGGCATCGCGGAGGAGGATCCTCGTCCCTCGGCCGTCGGCTCGGTTGCCTCGGCGACTTCGGTACGAGCAAGGTTCAGCATATCTGTACCGAACTTCCCAAGTGCGCCTGTCAGCATGGACAGTTCGGCGCCGAGCGCGGCAATCGGGGCTCGGGCGGTATGCCAGGGCAGCACAGGTTCCGCCAGCCCCAGTTCCTCGGCGAAGACCGAGACCAGCTCCAGCGCGGGTGACCCGCCGTCCTGAGCCACCACCCCCCGTAGCACGGCATACTCATGGTAGGAAGCCAAGGTCCCGGCGGCGCCCCCGAGTTGAGCGGGCAGCTCGCCGCGGACTCGCCTCAGACGCACCGATGCTTCGCCGATGGCGTGCAGCCACCCAGCTGCCTTCAGACCGAACGTGGTGGGCACCGCGTGCTGGGTGAGGGTGCGCGCGGCCATGGGGGTGTCGCGGTGGCGTTCCGCGAGCCGTGCCAGAGCGTCGCAGACACGATCGAGGTCTTCCAGGATCAGGTCCACGGCGTGGGCCGCAAGCAGCATGGTGGCGGTATCGAGGATGTCCTGGCTGGTGCTGCCCCGATGCACGTCGTCCGCAGCGTCCGGATACCGGGCTGCCACCTCTCGGGTGAGCTCCTGCACGAACGCGACCACGGGGTTGGCGGCGTCACGTGCCCTGCAGGCCAGCGACACCAGGTCGCACCGCCAGCTGCCGGCCACGGCCGCGATTGCGTCCGCGGAAGTCCACGCAATCATCCCGATGCGGGCCTGGGCGCAGGCGAGAGCCACCTCGGCGTCGAGCATGGCCGACAGCCACGCCTCATCCGACAGCGCTGCCTCGGTCGGCGCACCCGCCCGAACAGGGGACATCAGCGCGGCGTCCAGGGCCCCCAGCTTCCCGGCGCCCTCGGCGCCGGGAACCCCCGACGCTGCATCCGTCTGCGTCAGCGTCACACGACACCTCCGGGCATGGTCGGCGAGGAGAAGACATGAGCGTGCTCGGGGGGTCGGCGGTCGCCGCTGTCGGCGTCGAGCGCCGCCCGAGCCATGGCGTCGGCATCACTGAGCGTTACCGAGTTGACGCCGGGGCGAACACCAGCCGCAGTCACCCAGTGCACCCCTTCAGTCGGTACACCGAACGCGTACCGAGCGGGGTGGGGACGACCATCGGCATCCAGCACGGGGTAAGGACGTGCGCCGACGGCCAAGGCCCCCGTCATGTAGCCGGGCCCGGCCGGGGAGCCGATGTGGTACGGATGGCAGCCGCCCGAGGCAAGCAGGTGGCGCAGCAGGGGATCGCGGGTGCGCCGGATGTCTGCCTGCGGAAGGCGCGCCTCGATGACCACGGATGCCGACAAGGGCCGCGCGCCGGTCAGGTCTGACTCGATGTCGAAGCGCCCGGTGACGGCGTTGGCGCCGATCCGCATGCCCGGCCCCACCAACGTCAGGACACCGGCCTCCATCAGCGCCATCATCTGCCGAATACGGCTTCGAGGCGGGCCGATGGACAGGAAGGCGTTCATGGGGGTGTACCAGTCGTCGAGGTCGTCTCGGTACGACCCGCCGGTGATGCCTTGGTGGTCGACAACGAGTCGGACTTCATTGCGCAGGTCCCGCAGCACATCGAGAGCTGCCTTGAGCGGGTTGGAGGCATTGCCCTGTGCTGCCTGGGCGGCGTCTTCGCGAAGATGACCGATCAACCACTGGTTGAATTCCTCGGTCCCCTCGAACCGCATGCCCGCATGCGGATGATTCACCCGTTCCCAGTCCCACAGGTCCTCGGCCCCGATGCCGTAACTGCGCAGCAGCCCGAGCTCCTCGTCGGTTCCCGCGGCCTTGGCGTACCGCTCAAGGAACTCGGCCGCCGTGCACTGGCACTCCCGTTGCGCGAGCAGCGTGGCGTAGTAGGCGCCTTGCACCTCCAGGCTGATCAGTGGCCACACGTCCCGCCGAAACTCCACTCCCTTGCCCTCCTGCGCGCGCCGTCTGAACCCGGCGATCACGTCAGCGGTGAGGAAGCGTGGCTCGTGGCGTTCGGATACGCCCTTCTGGTTCTCGCCGCGCGCGTGGTACGGCAGGCCGCGCCGCGAGCCCGCGATCAGTGTCGGCTCCTCGCCGGACGGTTCGTAGACCAGGCGTTCGCCCTCCGACCGGAAGGTTCCCCCGCATCCTTCGGTCAACAGCGCCATGTAGTCGAAGAAGTTGAGTCCGAGGCCGCGCAGGGCCACGACGGCTCCAGGGAAGATGCCGGTGAGGTCGGCCTCCGAGGGATTCTGCGGGGGGATGTACACGGCCCCGCCTGCCTGCGCGTGCGCGGCCAAGGCCGCTTCCGTCCCCGCCAGCTCGCAGTCCAGATGTCCCTGAGCGAGGATCACCGCGTCCAGCCCCTTGAGTGGCCCGCCATCGCTCAATTCGATCGTCTGGCTGCCGTCGGCGCAGTCCGTGAGCCGCGTGGCCGCGGCCTGCCAGACCGTCACCTCCACCTGCTTCGGGGCGGTGTTGACGATGTGCTCGAAGGCCCACCGTAAATAGGTGCCGTAGAGGGCGCGCGTCGGATACGCGTCGGGCCCGAGCCGCTTGGCCTCCTCCCGCACACTGAACTCGTACTCGCTGAGCTGGGCAGTAAGCGAAAAGAACCGCGCCCACTCATACAGGCTTGGCCCTTCTGCCACCGGCCCCCCGCACTCGACCGAGTCGTCCGTGAAGACGGTGACCTGGGACGCCACCGTGTTCATGAGAAGCTCTCTTGCCTGGTCGGTCCGCCACACGCGGCCCGCACCCGCAGGAAACGGATCAATGGCATGCACGTGTATACGTTTTCCAGGAGCCACCACAGGCGCGTTGGCGCAGATCCTCTCGACCACCGCCAGTCCGCGCGGCCCGGCTCCGACCACCGCGATGGACCTGGTGGTCGACACCTGTAAATCCGGTTCCAACTCATCCTCCACAAAGGCTGCTTCAGCGCTACGTCGCTGCGGACACGTGTCAGCCCAGGATCTTCCCGGGGTTGAAGATGCCCCGGGGATCCAGCGCCTCTTTCACGCTCCGCTGCATTGCTATGACCGCCAGGCTCATTTCGCGGCGCATTCCATCCCGCTTGAGCAGCCCGATCCCGTGCTCGGCGGTCACTGTTCCGCTCAGGGCAATCGCCGCGTCCATGATCTCGTCGAATACGTGCTGCACTCTGACCGTTGCAGCGGCATCCAGGCTCGGCATCCTGATCAAGGGGTGCAGGTTACCGTCCCCGGCGTGCGCGATATTGGCCACAGGTATCTCCCAAGTTGCGGAGATGTCCGAAATACGTGCCAGCATCTCCGGAACGTGGCGCCGAGGTACGCACACGTCCTCGGTCAGGACGGGCCCCAATCGCGCCAGTGCGGGATAGGCGAGCCTGCGGGCCTCGAAGAGAGCCTCGGACTCGACAGGGTCGGTGGACACATCCGCCCATGTAGCGCCGGCGCCGTTGAAGCAGTCCATCAACACCCTGCCCTCTTCCTCCGCTGCACCCGGCGGTGCGTCGCTGCGCGCCAGCAGGAGTACAGCGGCATCGCGATCCATGCCCGTCCGCTTCCACTCGTCGACGGCCCTCAGGCAGTTGCGGTCGACCAGCTCCAAGGCGGCAGGCGTCACTCCGCAGGCGGCCACTGCGGCTACCGCCCGCCCCGCGTCGGCGAGCTCTTTGAAGAAGCCGACCACCGTCACAGGAGGCGTACGGTTCCTGCTGCGGAGCCGCAGCGTGACCTCAGTGACTACTCCTAGCGTGCCTTCCGATCCGACGAACAGCCCGCGCAGGTCATACCCGGCCACGCCCTTGACCGTGTGGCAACCGAGCCGTACCGCCGTACCGTCGCCCACGACAACTTCGAGGCCGAGCACATGGTCCCCGGTGACTCCGTACTTCACACAGCAGATCCCGCCGGCGTTGGTGGCCACATTGCCCCCGATGGTCGACCAAGCGGAGCTCGCAGGGTCAGGCGGGTACCACAACCCGTGCTCGGCGCATAGGCGCTTGAGGTCATCATTGACGACCCCCGGCTGCACGGTGGCCGTCTGGTTCTCCACGTCCACCTCGCGGACCTGATTCATGCGCTCGGTGCTGATCACGACACATCCATCGACCGCGTTGGCGCCGCCGGAAAGACCTGTGCCCGCACCCCGCGGTACGAGAGGCACATCGAACTCGGCACAGGTGCCGACGATCGCGCAGACATCCGGCGTGTCCTGCGGCAACACGAGCGCGCGGGCCTGCCCGAACGGGGCCCCGGCCGCCTCGTCGTGCAGGTAGCCGCTCGGTATGTCCTCCTCGACCAGCACGCGAGAACGCGGGGCGCGAGCGCGCAGGGCCGCGATCAACGGGTCATCCAGCATGAGCGATCTCCTGAGATGGCACGAACGAGCGGGGAGAGGAGAGCGTGCGTGGGCCGTACCGGGTCGTGGGGCCCCGGTACGGCCCATCCATGTGTCCCCCCCCGGCGCGGGGCGAGCGTGCTACCTGCTACGGCGGGAGGCGAAGAGCTCCGCCAGCAGTGCCGAGCGCAGAACGACGCCCTTGGCCACGCCCTCGAAGTAGTGAACGTTGGCCATGTCGTCTGTCTCGGGCGGCAGCTCCGGGCCACGGGGACCGGTGTGGACCACCGGAACACCTGTCCCCGTGCGGCTGAGCAGCGCGCTGCCGAACACGAACCGTTCATCGAGCTGGTGCGACCGAGTACGGGAGCGCACAGCGCTCTCATGGAAGTCCGACAGCTCGAACGGGATCATGCTCACCGCGTCGACCTTGCTCAGCAACTCGGCCGCGGAGCCCGCTATCCCCCAGGACATCCCGGCATCCCGGATCGTGCGTTGGACATCGTCCGGAACGGTCGCGCCCTCCGGCGCGAGGAAGACGATGCCCGCTGCACCAAAGGCAGACAACCCGTAGATGAGAGAGCGCGCGTGCCGACAGACGGGGTCGCCCACATAGCCCAGGGTCACGCCCGTGAGCTGACCCAACTTGGAGCGCAGCACCCACAGATCGAGCATGGCCTGTGTCGGGTGCTCCCGGTCACCGGTGCCGGCGCTGATGACAGGGACCTGCGACACTGCCGCCGCTCGCTCCGCAGCGTTGTCCTCCGTGTGCCGCAGCACCAAGGCGTCAACGTAGCTGCCCACGACGCGCACGGTGTCCTCCAGGGATTCCCGGTAGAAGTCACCGGCCCTGGTGGTCGCGACATCGGAGAAGCCGATGGCCGCGCCGCCGATGCGGCGCGCCGCCGCCTCAAAGCTGAGCCGGGTACGTGTGCTGTTCTGGTAGAAGAGCACCCCGAGCAGCATGCCAGGCGCCGACTGGGCCACGATTTCCCGCGGCTGACGCAGCATCCACTCCGCCCTCGCCCAGACGCTCTCATAGTCGGAGCGCTGCCAGGTGCGCAGCGATGCTGCGTGCAGGGGTAACGCGGACCGCTCGGTGGCACGGTTGCGGGGCGGGGCCTCGGGGACCGCGAGGCGGTTGGCTACCACCACTGTCCCTCCACGGTCTTGGCCACCCATTTCTGCGTGTCGAGCATCGCGTACCCGGGCGTGACCGGCAGCGGCACGGCACCGGGCAGCTGGTCCAGCCCGGTGATGGCCTGGCCGAGACGGGACGCGAGCATGCCCTGGGCGAGAGGTGGGGTGCCCGCGAAGATGGGGCATTCCTGGTTCTTGATGAACCACTCGTCGAGGGTGGGTCGGCGCGGGTAGTCCGGCATCTCTGGAATGAACCTGCTGATGAGCTGCTCGGCGTTCTTCTCGTTCATCTCCTCGCCCTCGGGAACGCCGAAGTACTCCTCCGCAGTCATGGAGTCGCGGGTCCACTTGAAGAAGAACGTGCGGTGGCCGAACACCGGGGTGAGCATCATGAACTGGCACCGCTCGGAACGACGGAAGGCCCGGTGCAGGGTGTAGCGAGCCTCGATCTCATACAGCTCGATCTTGTCGAGGACGTAGTCGCAGCCCTCGAAGAACTCGTCCACCGTCTCCTCGGTGATGCCCTCGGGATACACCTCGATGTTCACATCCCGAGTGGTGTTGTACACCGCCTCGGCGACAACCTCGGCCTTGTTGCGGCCCACCGTGTCGATGGTCGCGCCGAACTGCCGGTTGATGTTGGAGACCTCGAACGTGTCCGGGTCGGCCACCTTCAGGTTCTGCACACCCATACGCACCAGCCGCTCGGCGGTCGCTCCACCTATCCCGCCGACGCCGGCGATTCCGATGACTGCATTCTTCAGCTTGAGCTGACGCTCCTTCTGCTCCTCCACCGCGTCGCCCAGCCAGCCCAGGTTGCGGCGCACTCGCTCCCAGTAGTACTGCTCGTCGCTCTCCGTCGCGACATAACGCTTCCGTTCCGACATCGATGACCCTTCTGGTGTTCGTTGTGGAAGATGCGGCGCGAATCGGCCGCTCACTGGTGTGTGGATTTCAGTCGTTGGGCTTGACGGCAGTAACCGATACGCCGTCGAACATAAACGCATCGCGCTCGAAGCGCGTGGCGATTTCCTCGAACTCGCAGCACCGCTCCAGGTAGTCGATGACCTCCTTCCCTTCGGGAGTCGAGGCCGCCACGGGCCGGGGGCTGTTGTCCGGGCCGAGGATGCAGGGGGCGAATCCTGCCTCCAGCGTCCCCCCTCTGTAACTGAGTACGGCAAAGCCCGTGAGCCTGCCCTCGGGATGGAACGGCAGCAGTGGATAACCTTCGCGCGCGCCGATGCGGTAGTCGCCGAAACGCCGGGCGCTCTCCCGCCGCAGCCTGGCGTCTCCGCGCCCCAGATAAGCCGACTTCTGCAGCCGTTCTTCGAGTCCAGGAAGATCGAAAGCGAAGTGTCCCAGCCCGTAGAAGATGGGACGACCACGGTGAAACTCGATTCCACGCAACAGGTGGTGGTGGTGTCCGAGCACCGCATCCGCACCGGCGTCGATGGCGGCACGGGCGGTGCGCACCTCGTGATCGGTGAGGACAAACGGCCTGGTGAAGTCGCCCCAGTGGAAGCTCGCCACCACCAGGTCCGCACGCTTGCGGGCCTGCGCGATGTCCTCGCGCAGCGCGTCCATGTCGCCCTCGTCGGGGACGGTGATGACCCTGGGCAGCAGCCCCGGGTTCCACTCGTTCGTCTCCCAGGGAGAGTAGAGAGTGCTCGCCCGCACCGGAGCCAGACCGGGTACGCCTGGCCGGGCTTCGTATCCGCAGGGAAAGACGGAGGCATAAGCCAGTACGGCCACCCGCCCCCGACCAGTGTCGATCACTGCGGGTTCGTGCGCCGCGGCACTGTTCTCACCGGCTCCCGCGGTAGCCACTCCGCTGTCTCGCATGAGCTTGCGCGTCTCAAGGAGCGCAAGCGATCCGCCGTCGAGGCTGTGATTGTTCGCCAAAGAGACGACGTTGATTCCAGCGGTCGCGATGCTCGGCGCATGCGCCGGATCCGCGATTACCGGCACACCTGCGCTCGGTGCCCGCTCCTCGGTGTTGCTGTAAACGCCCTCCAGATTGGCGAACGCCACACCCGCGCTGCGAAAGGCACTGCGGACGTACTGGAACGCGTCCTCCGGATCCTTTCGGTGCACAAAGACGTCCCCGACGGCAACGACGCGTAACTCATCCATGTGCGGCATGGCTCCCTCGACCACTCCGACTCCGCCCACTAAAGCGGATGAACATGCCTGTGAGCATACGCTCGAATTGGAATCATCCGTCAACAACAGCGAATGACCTGACCCAAGTTGGCGCGAAGGCATCCATTAATGCGGACAGTCGGGGCCTGGCCGGTGACGACACAGGCATGACGTGACACCCCGCCCGACGCCTGTGTCACCAGGGCACCAGGGCAAGGGCGGTCGCCAGCATTCGAGCGATGCTGCAGCCTCAGGGCGTACGTCGTGCTCGAGTTCAGGGCGTGATCCGGCCACTCACTCGACTTTCAACAACGACACCAGCTTTGCTTCGGGATCACGCCGCACACCAACTCGGCGCCACCCTCGCAGGCAGGGCCAACGCGATGTCCATGCGGTCTGGTGCGGAGGTGAGCACCGGGGAATGCGACGCGGCCGCGCCGAGGGGCGATGGCCCCGTGTGCTGGTGAGCCGACACCCAGGCCGGAACCTTCTGGGCGGCCTCGACGGCAACGCAGAGCACTGAGCACCCGACCGCGAGCGGTATTCATGGCCGAGTCCAGCGAACGGCTTGGACGGCGAAGGTGGGTGATCGAGCGGACCATGAGCTGGCTGTCTGGTTACCGTCGACTCTCGCCGCGCTACGAGCGCGATCCGCGCAACTACCTGGCCTTTCTCGGCCTCGGCGCCGCCCTGTGCTGCTACTAGCGACTCGTCCGACCCACCACGTAGGGCACCGTCTAAGCCTTGATCCACCGGTCGGCTTTTGAAAGGTTTTGCGGGTGGGTTCTTGGGCTGTTGGCTGGGGGTGGGCAGGGGGTATCCGCTGGTTTGTCCAGCTCTTCCACGTTTCGGTTCCGGTCGGCCCTGGCGGGCGGGTGGTTAGGGACGTCAGGGCGTATCGGGCGGCGCGTGGACGGTTTCGAACAGGTGCGTCCAGGCGTGTTGCCAAGGCCAGTTGTCCGGCAGGTGCAAGGTGATGCGCCGTGCGGAGCGGGCGATCCGGGCGGGGAGGTGGATCAGGTGGGCGCGCAGAGTGGCGGTGGTGGCCTTGGCGTGGAAGGCGGAGGCCACAGCGCCGGTGGACCGCAGCAGGTTGTAGGCCATCGCCCACAGGATCAGCCAGGCGGCGTTGGCGTGGAAGTGTGCAGAGGGCAGGTGGGCCAGGGCGGAAGCTTTGCTGTCGGCGATGACCTGCTCGACGACGGCGTGGTGGCGGTGCTCGCGTTCAGCCTGGAGCATCGGCGCGGGGTTGTCAGTGAAGAACGGGTGGTAGCGCCAGAGGGGGAACGACTCGCCCTGCTCCCCGACGATGGCTGGTTTGGCCAGGTCGCGGACTCGGCGCACGCTGAGGCGGGCGGTGACCTGCTCCGCTTTCTTGCGGCTGGCGAAGGCGGTGTAGGCGGGTATCTCGGCGACTTCCGCGTCCGAGATGAGTTCTCCCGTCTCGGGGTCGGGCACGGCGGTGGGGTAGGTGATCTGCTGCCATGCGGCCTCGGGTATGCTGAGGACGGCCCGCTTGATGGAGGGGTTCATGCCGCAGGTGATCGAGAAACGGGCCCCGGCCCGGCGGCAGGCGGCGATCACACCGGCGTTGTAAAACTGGGAGTCCGCGCGCAGGATGCGCATGCCGGTGCAGCCGGCCTCGGCCGCGGTGGCCAGAGCTTCACTGACGAATTTCGGGGCGCCGCGGGAATCGGCTGCCTTGCCCCGGCGCATCCGCACGGCGGCGATCACCGGCCGCGAGGCGGGAGTGCAGATCGTGGCCAGCAGCGGGTGCAGGGTGCGTATCCCCTTGAACCGGCCGTACTCAGGACTCAAATCAAAATGAGGCTTTGAGGCGTCGCCAGCAGATGATCGCGCAGCCGAGGGTGAGGAATGCTTGGTGGATGTCGGCGCGGACTTCCCAGCGGATGCGCAGGCGTCGGAACCAGTGCAGGAGGGCGAAGGCGGCCTCCACCACCCAGCGGTTCTTGCCCAAACCGCTGCCGTGGTCAGTGCCTCGGCGGGCGATGACGGGGCGGATGCCCAGCTCACGGACCCTACGGCGGTAGATGTCGTGGTCGTAGCCGCGGTCGGCGTAGAGCACGTCGGGGCGTCGGCGCGGGCGTCCGCGCTTTCCCCTGATCGGCGGCACTGCCTCGATCAGCGGAAGGAGTTGGGTGACGTCGTTGCGGTTGCCGCCCGTGACTGTGGCGGCCAGGGGGATTCCGTGGGCGTCGACGATGACGTGGTGCTTGCTGCCCGTCTTGCCGCGGTCCACTGGCGAGCGCCCAGTGGCATCCCCGCCCTTCAAGGCCCGCAGGTGGGAGCCGTCGGCGGAAGCCCGGGAGAGGTCGAGCACGTCGCCTGCGCGCAGTTCGGCGAGCAGCAGTTCGTGCAGTCGCTTCCAGACTCCCGCCTCGTTCCAGTCCCGCAGGCGCCGCCAGCACGTCATCCCGGAACCGAAGCCGAGTTCCTGCGGCAGGAACTCCCACCGGATACCGGTGTACAGCACGAACAAGATCCCGCACAGGACTTTACGCTGGTCAAGCCGCTTACGGCCCGGATAGCGGTAGCGCCGCTCCACGATCGGCAACAGCGGCTCGATCCGCTCCCACAACCCGTCCTCGACCTCCCACGGCCTGCGTGCTCCCACCCCAGTAGCCGTCACACACCCCCACATCAACCAGTCAACGCAAGGGAAAACACCGCCTGACGCTCAGTCA
>NZ_JANFNH010000074.1 GCF_024436055.1 Streptantibioticus rubrisoli
GTGGGCGGGTGGGCATTTCCAGCGCCCCCGGCGGGAGGCCGCTAACGGGTGCGGGCCGGAAGGACCCGTAGGGCCTCGCTGACGTCGGCCACCTCGGTGACCCGCATGCCCGCCGGAACCTTGCCGGGATCCTGCGGCACCAGGGCGTGCGTGAAGCCCAGCCGGGCCGCCTCCGCCAGCCGCCGCTGCACACCGGTGACCCGCCGGACCTCACCGGCCAGGCCCACCTCGCCGATCGCCACCAGGTTCTTGGGCAGCGGTGTGTCGCTGGCCGCGCTCGCCAGCGCCAGCACCACCGCGAGGTCGGCGGACGGCTCGGACAGCCGCACCCCGCCCACCGTGGCGCTGTAGATGTCGCACTTGCCGATCTGGTGGATCCGGCCGCGCTGCTCCAGCACCGCCAGCATCATCGACACCCGTGAGGTCTCCAGCCCCGAGGTGGTCCGCCGTGGCGAGGGGATCTGCGAGGCGACGGTGAGCGCCTGCACCTCGGCCACCAGCGGGCGGCGGCCCTCCAACGTGACGGTCAGACAGGTGCCCGGCACCGGCTCGGCACGCCGGGTCAGGAACAGCCCGGAGGGGTCGGCAAGCCCCGTGATGCCCTCGTCGTGCAGTTCGAAGCAGCCCACCTCGTCGGTGGCGCCGTACCGGTTCTTCACCCCGCGGATCAGCCGGAGCCTGGCGTGCCGGTCGCCCTCGAAGTGCAGCACCACGTCGACCAGGTGCTCCAGCAGCCGGGGCCCCGCGATCGCGCCGTCCTTGGTGACATGGCCGACCAGGATGGTGGACATCCCGCGCTCCTTGGACGCCCGGATCAGCGCGCCCGCCACCTCGCGCACCTGTGCCATCCCGCCCGGCGCGCCGTCGATCTCCGGCGAGGCCACGGTCTGCACCGAGTCCAGCACCAGCAACGCGGGCTTGACGTCGTCCAGATGGCCGAGGACCGCGCTCAGATCGGTCTCCGCGGCCAGGTACAGATGGTCGCTGATCGCGCCGATCCGGTCCGCCCGCAACCGCACCTGCCCGGCGGACTCCTCTCCCGTCACATACAGCGTCCTGGCCTGGCCGCTGGCCGCCTTCGCCGCCACGTCCAGCAGCAGCGTCGACTTGCCCACCCCGGGCTCGCCCGCCAGCAGCACCACGGCGCCCGGCACCAGGCCGCCGCCCAGCACCCGGTCCAACTCCGGTACGCCCGTGCCGCGCGCGGTCGCCTGCCGCCCGTCGACCTGCCCGATCGGCCGGGCCGGTGCGGTGACCCGGCCCGGCGCGGTGGTGCGCACGGCGGGCGCGGCGCCGTACTCCTCGACGCTGCCCCATGTCTGGCACTCCCCGCAGCGGCCGACCCACTTGACGGTGGTCCAGCCACACTCGGTGCAGCGGTAGGACGGTCGGTCCTTGGCGGTGGTACGCGTACGGGCAGCCATGACCGCCACCGTAGCGCCGGGGTCTGACAGTCCTTTCCGGGGCTCGTTCGCTGGGCCACGCCGGAGACGCACCGGCACCCGCCGGGGCGTGCGCCGGTGCGCGGTTGACGTGGTGGCGGGTCACCCATATGGCCCAAGCGGATGTCCCTCTTCGCGGGTGAAGTGCACCCGAAAGGGTTAAACCTTGCGATCAGGGGTGGGAGGGCGCTAATCCCCGCCCTACCGTCGCCCAGTGATGAGCAGGCCCGAACACCCCCAGTCGCCCCCCACCATCACCGGCGCACACCGGGCGGTGCCGCGCGCCACCCGCCCCGCGCCCGGCCCCGCTCCCTCGCCCTACGAGCCGTACCTGGACGGGCTGTTCACCTACTGCCTGTCGGTACTGTGCGAACGCGACACCGCCATCGCCGCGCTCGGCGACACCCTCGCCGTCGCCGACCGCTACCGGGGACGGCTGCGCGACCCCGAACTGCGCCGCCCCTGGCTGTACGCCATCGCCCGCTGGGCCTGCCTGCGCCGCCTGGCCGAGGGGCGCCCCGCCGTCGGCTCACCGGAGACCTCACCGCAGGCCGCCCAGGAGCGCCGCCGCGAACTCGCCGCCCTCGCCTGGCCGGAGGCCGCCGGAACCACCCCGGAACAGCGCGAGGCCATCGAACTCGCGGTCCGCCACCAGCTCTCCGAGCGCGAGATCGCGATGGTCACCGGAATGGACCAGGAGGTCGCCCGCGCCCTGCTCTCCCGCGCCGCCTGCGAGATCGAACGCACCCGTACCGCGCTGGCGGTGGTGGAACTCGGCAGCTGCCCGGCCGTCGCCCGGCTCGCCGGGGACACCCAGGTGCTGCTCGGCACCGCGCTGCGCCGGGAACTCGTACGGCACGTCGACGAGTGCCCGGCCTGCCGCCTCACCGCCGAGCAGGCGGTCTCCGCCGGGCCGTGGCCGGGTACGGCCACTCCGGCCGTGCTCGCGGTCCTGGAGGCGCCACGGCAGGCCGCGCACAGCGCGATGCAGCACTCGCTGCGCGCCATGCGCGGTGGCGGACACCGCCCGGTACCGCACTTCGACCGGCGCGGTTTCCCGGTGGACAGCAAGGACCGGGCCGCCCGCCGGGCACTGATCCGGCACCGCGCTGTCACCACCACCGTGGTCGCCGCCGTGGTGGCCGCCCCCGCGTTGGCCCTGTGGGCCGCGTACCGCAGCGCCCCGCACACCGGGGAGCGCCAGGACGCCACCACGGTCTCCGCCACGGAGGCGAACGGCGGCGACGACTACACGTACCAGAAGACGGGCAGCGACGGCCGGCCCGCCGAGGGGCCCGGCCGCCAGGACGACGGCACCGGCGGCCCCAGCGCCCTGCCCGGCAGCCCGGCCGCCTCGCCCAGCGGAACCGGCAGCGCGTCGTCCGCGCCCGGCTCGCCGTCCCCGTCGGTCTCCAGCGGCAGCGGCAGCGGTTCGCCGAGCCCGGGGCGGCTCACCCTCAGCGCCCAGCCAGCCGGTTCCGACACGCTGATCACGCTCACCAACGAGGGCGGTGCGCCGTTGCACTGGACCGCGTCGACCAGCGCGGCCTGGCTCCAACTCAGCCTCACCGCAGGCCAGTTGCGGCCCGGTGAGAGCGTCACGGTGACGGTCACGGTCAACCACCAGGCCGAACCGGCGGGCCGCTGGCGGGGCCGTATCGTCTTCGAGCCCTCCGGCGCGATGATCACTATCGAGGGTCAGGGCCAACCGTCCCCGACACCCTCCGCCACCACGACGCCGACCCCTCGGGCATCGGCGTCATAGGAGGGTGCCGGGGGTGCGCCCCCGGAAAGTTCCCGAAAGGTTCCCGAATGGATCCCGGGAGGGGTTACACCGGATCCGCAGGGTGCGGGGCGACCAAGGGCAACTGCGCGGCCAGTCGCGCCTCACACAGTTCCGCCAGCTTGCGGTAGCCCGGCTCGCCCATCAGCTCGGTGAGCTCCGGCCGGTACGACACGTACACCGGCTCGCCCCCTCCGTGCGCGGAGGTGGCGCTGGTGCACCACCAGTGCAGGTCATGGCCGCCCGGCCCCCAGCCGCGCCGGTCGTACTCGCCGATCGACACCACCAGCACCCGGGTGTCGTCCGGCCGGTCCACCCACTCGTACGTCCTGCGGATGGGCAGCTGCCAGCACACGTCCGGCTTGGTCTCCAGTGGCTCGCGGCCCTCGCGCAGCGCCAGCGTGTGCAGCGCGCAGCCCTGGCCGCCCGGGAACCCCGGCCGGTTCAGGAAGACGCAGGCGCCGTCCACCCGGCGGGTCTGCCGGTCGCCGTCCTCGTTGACCTCGGCCCAGCCCTCAGGACCGTTGCCGGTCTCGTACAGCTGCCACGTCTGCGGGGTCAGCCGGGCCGCGTGCTTGGCGACCCGCGCCTCGTCGTCCTCGTCGGAGAAGTGCGCGCCCAGGGTGCAGCAGCCGTCGCTGGCCCGGCCCGCCTCGATGCCCTGGCAGCCGCGGCCGAAGACACATGTCCAGCGGGAGGTGAGCCAGGTCAGGTCGCAGCGGAAGACCTGCTCGTCATCCGCCGGGTCGGGGAACTCCACCCACGCCCGCGGGAAGTCCAGGCCGACCTCGTCGGCCGTCTCCCGCTGCTGCTGCTTCTTCTTCGGCTTCTTCGCCTTTGCCGCCTTTGCCACGCGGTCCAGGGTAGGTGCTGCCCCCGGTCACCGCGGCGTACGGATCGCGCTAGCGTCTTGGCTATGCGACTCGGAGTGCTCGACGTGGGGTCCAATACCGTCCATCTGCTGGTGGTGGACGCGCATCCGGGCGCGCGGCCACTGCCCGCGTACTCCCACAAGGCGGAGCTGAAACTGGCCGAACTGCTCGATGAGAAGGGGGCGATCGGCGACGCGGGCGTCGAGCGGCTGATAGCGCAGATCCTGGAGGCCAAGCAGGTCGCCGAGGACAAGGGCGTGGAAGAGGTCCTTCCGTTCGCCACCTCCGCGGTACGGGAGGCGGCCAACGGGGAGCAGGTGCTGGGCCGCGTCGCGGAGGAGACCGGTATCGAGCTGGCCGTGCTGTCCGGTGAGGACGAGGCCCGGCTGACCTTTCTCGCGGCCCGCCGCTGGTTCGGGTGGTCGGCCGGGCGGCTGCTCGTGCTGGACATCGGCGGGGGCTCGCTGGAGGTCGCCTACGGCATCGACGAGCAGCCGGACGCGGCGGTCTCGCTGCCGTTGGGGGCGGGGCGGCTCACGGCTGCCGCGCTGCCGGGGGATCCGCCGTCGGCGGAGGACGTGCGGGCGCTGCGCAAGCATGTGCGGGCGGAGATCGCCCGCACCGTCTCGGAGTTCTCCCGGCTGGGGACGCCCGACCATGTGGTCGGGACGTCCAAGACGTTCAAGCAGCTTGCCCGGATCGCGGGGGCGGCGCGGTCGGCGGAGGGGCTGTACGCGCAGCGCACGCTCGGGCGGCGGGCGCTGGAGGAGTGGGTGCCGCGGCTGGCGAACATGCCGGTTTCCGAGCGGGCGATGCTGCCCGGGGTCTCCGAGGGGCGCGCCCGGCAGTTGCTCGCGGGCGCGCTGGTGGCGGAGGGGGCGATGGATCTGTTCGAACTGGACGAGCTGGAGATTTGCCCTTGGGCGCTGCGGGAGGGGGTCATCCTGCGGCGGCTCGACCGGATCTAGGGCCTGGGCTCTGCTGGGGTCGGTTTCCGCTGGGCTTCGGTTTCGGTTGGGGCTCGGTTTCCGCTGGGCTTCGGTTTCGGTTGGGCTTCGGTTTTCGCTGGAGCTCGGTTTTCGCTTGTTGGGTGCGGGTTTTCGCTGGGGTGCGGGTTTTCGCTGGGGTGCGGGTTTTCGCTGGGGTTCGGGGTTCCGTTGGGGTTCGGAGTTCCGTTGGGGTTCGGGGTCCCGCTGGAGGTCGGGGTTCCGCTGGGTTCGGGTTGCTGCTCGGCTTCCGGGGTTCTGCTCGGCTTCCGGGTTTCCGTTCTGACTCGGGGCCTCCGCCCGCCCGCCCACCCGATCGGGTGGGCGGGCGGGCGGGTGGGAAAAGCCACCCCCGCCGCGCCGCACCGGACGCGGAACCCCGTGCCCGGGACCGCAACCGCACCCGGGGTAATCGGGATCACGCTCGCCCAGCGGCAGCGCCCCCGTACGCTGTTGCCCGTGGCCGACCCAACGCACCCGCACCCGCATCGCGCCCCGCGCCGTGCCGTAACGGTGCCGGACGCCAAGGTCGCGCTGTCGACCGCGTCCGTATACCCGGAGTCCACCGCGACCGCCTTCGAGATCGCCGCCCGCCTGGGCTATGACGGCGTCGAGGTGATGGTCTGGACCGACCCGGTCAGCCAGGACATCGAGGCGCTGCGCCGCCTTTCGGACTACCACGGCGTGCCGATCCTGGCCGTCCACGCGCCGTGCCTGTTGATCACCCAGCGGGTCTGGTCCACCGACCCGTGGACCAAGCTGCAACGCGCCCGCAGCGCCGCCGAGCGGCTGGGCGCCGCCACGGTCGTGGTGCACCCGCCCTTCCGCTGGCAGCGCAACTACGCCCGGGACTTCGTCCGGGGCGTGTGGCGGATGGCCGACGAGACCGACGTCCGGTTCGCGGTGGAGAACATGTACCCGTGGCGCTACCGCGACCGCGAGATGCTGGCGTACGCCCCCGACTGGGACCCGACCAGGGAGGACTTCCGGCACTTCACGGTCGACCTGTCGCACACCGCGACGGCCCGCAACGACGCGCTGGAGATGGTCGACCGGATGGGCGACCGGCTGGCGCACGTGCACCTGGCCGACGGAAACGGTTCTGCCAAGGACGAGCACCTGGTCCCGGGACGCGGCAGCCAGCCGTGCGCCGAGTTGCTGGAGCGGCTGGCCACCAGCGGCTTCGACGGCCATGTGGTGGTCGAGGTCAACACCCGGCGGGCGATGTGCGCCGCCGAACGTGAGGCCGATCTGGCCGAGGCGCTGGCCTTCACCCGGCTGCACCTGGTCTCCGCGGCGGAGGTCGGCCGCACCCGATGACCGAACACGAGCCGCCGCCCGAGACGCCCACCCGGCGCCGCCGTGGCCGTCCCACCGGCGCCCGCGCCGGTGACTCCGGCACCCGGGAGCGGATCCTGGCCGCCGCCCGCGCGGTGTTCGCCGAGCGCGGCTACGACAAGACCTCGATCCGGGCGATCGCCAAGACCGCGGAGGTTGACTCGGCGCTGGTCCACCACTACTTCGGCGCCAAGGAACAGATTTTCGAGGCGGCGATCGAGGTCTCCTTCGCCCCCGCGCTGGGCGTGCCCGACGTACTGGCCGCGGGTCCCGACCAGGTGGGGGAGCGGCTGGCCCGGTACTTCCTGTCGGTATGGCAGAACCCGGTGACCCGGGCCCCGCTGCTCGCCGTGGTGCGCTCGGCGGTCACCAACGAGACGGCGGCGGGCGTGCTGCGCGGCTTCGTGCTGCGCAGGGTGCTGCTGAAGGTGGCGGGCGAGCTGGACCTGCCGGACGCCCGGCTGCGCGCGGAGCTGGCCGCCGCCCAGATGATCGGGGTGGTGCTGATGCGCTACGTGCTGAAGGTGGAGCCGCTGGCCTCGGCGACGGAGGAGGAGATCGTCGGGTACGTGGCGCCCACCATCCAGCGCTATCTGACGGCGTCCGAGTAGGCGCACGAAAGCATGTCCGGATCGCGGACGTCACGTCCGCATCCCGACACGGTGGGCGTACCCTCGGAAGGCGCCCCAAGAAACTCTGAGGAGTGAGGTCCCGTGCCCGAGCTGAGGTCACGTACGGTCACCCACGGCCGCAACATGGCGGGAGCCCGCGCGCTGCTGCGCGCGGCGGGCGTAGCCGGTGAGGACTTCGGCAAGCCGATCATCGCGGTGGCCAACAGCTTCACCGAGTTCGTGCCCGGCCACACCCATCTCGCGCCCGTGGGCCGCATCGTCTCCGACGCCATCAAGCAGGCGGGCGGTATCCCGCGCGAGTTCAACTCGATCGCGGTGGACGACGGCATCGCCATGGGGCACGGCGGAATGCTCTACTCCCTGCCGTCCCGGGACCTGATCGCCGACTCGGTGGAGTACATGGTCGAGGCGCACTGCGCCGACGCCCTGGTGTGCATCTCCAACTGCGACAAGATCACCCCGGGCATGCTGATGGCCGCGCTGCGGCTGAACATCCCGACGGTCTTCGTCTCCGGCGGCCCCATGGAGGCCGGTAAGGCCGTGCTGGTGGACGGCACGGTGCGCACCGGGCTCGACCTGATCTCGGCGATGTCCGACGCGGTCTCGGAGTCGGTCTCCGACGAGGACCTGGCCCGGATCGAGGAGGCGGCCTGTCCGACCTGCGGTTCGTGTTCCGGCATGTTCACCGCCAACTCGATGAACTGTCTGGTCGAGGCACTGGGCCTGGCGCTGCCCGGCAACGGCTCGGTGCTCGCCACCCACACCGCCCGCAAGGCGCTGTACGAGGACGCGGGCCGCACCGTCGTCGAGATCACCAAGCGGTACTACGAGCAGGATGACGCGACCGTGCTGCCGCGCGCCGTCGCGGGCCGCGCCGCGTTCGAGAACGCCATGGCGATGGACATCGCCATGGGCGGCTCGACCAACACGATCCTGCACCTGCTCGCCGCCGCCCAGGAGGCCGAGCTGGACTTCACGATGGCCGACATCGACCAGCTCTCCCGCGGTGTGCCGTGCCTGTGCAAGGTGGCGCCCAACGGCACGTACCACATGGAGGACGTGCACCGGGCGGGCGGTATCCCCGCCATCCTGGGCGAACTGCAACGGGCCGGGCTGCTCGACGAGAGCGTGCACGCGGTGCACTCCGCGTCGCTCGCCGACTGGCTGAAGAACTGGGACATCCGCGGCGGCTCCCCGTCCCCCCGGGCCGTGGAGCTGTTCCACGCGGCGCCCGGCTGCGTGCGCTCCGCCACCGCGTTCTCCCAGTCCGAGCGGTGGGACTCGCTGGACACCGACGCCGAGTCCGGCTGCGTGCGGGACGTGGCGCACGCCTACTCCGCCGACGGCGGCCTCGCCGTGCTGCACGGCAACATCGCCGTGGACGGCTGTGTGGTGAAGACCGCGGGGGTGGACGAGTCGATCCTGGTCTTCGAGGGACCGGCGGTAGTCGTGGAGTCCCAGGAGCAGGCGGTCGACGCGATCTTGAACAAGCGGGTCAAGGAGGGCGATGTCGTCGTCGTCCGCTACGAGGGCCCCAAGGGCGGCCCAGGCATGCAGGAGATGCTCTACCCGACCGCGTTCCTCAAGGGCCGCGGCCTGGGCAAGGCGTGCGCGCTGATCACCGACGGCCGGTTCTCCGGTGGCACCTCCGGCCTGTCGATCGGCCATGTCTCCCCCGAGGCGGCGGCCGGTGGCGCGATCGCCCTGGTCAGGGACGGCGACCTGATCCGCATCGACATCCCGAACCGGTCCATCGAGCTGAAGGTCAGCGAGCCGGAGCTGGCCGAGCGCCGAGCGGCGCTCGGTGGCGTGTACCGCCCGGTGGGCCGCGACCGCAAGGTCTCCACCGCGCTGAAGGCGTACGCGGCCATGGCGACCAGCGCCGACAAGGGTGCGGTGCGGGACGTCAGCAAGCTCGGGTGACAATTGCCCGTGTGAGCGAGGCAGAGCAGCGCAGCAGCGACGAGGGCGGACCGCGGCCGGAACCCATCCGGTTCTTCGGCACCACCTGGGTGCACCATGACGGCGGCTACGGCTGGCGGCGGGCCGGTCTGGCGGTCGGCTCGCTGCTCGCGGCGGCGGCCGGGGCGTTCCTGGTGCGCTTCGCCTACCAGGGCTTCGACACCGCCGATGTGGGTTCCTTCGTCAAGATCCTGTTCATCGCCGCCTTCGCCATCTGCACCGCGCTGGCCTTCCGGCAGACCTGGGACGGCTTCACCCGCCGTGCCGAGTCCAGGGGTGACAACCGCGGGCTGTTGCTGATCGGCTTCATCGGCTCGCTGCTGGCGTACTTCCTGCGCTGCCTGCGCGAGGCACCGGGCGAGCGACTGCACCGCGCCGAGTACGAGCGGGCGTTGGAGGCGTACGAACGGCGCCGCTCCGCGCGCACCGGCAACCCGGCGACGCGCAACTCCGGTAAGCGCAAGCGCCGTTGACCTCCGTCAGCTCCCGTTGAGGTAGGCCAGTACGGCCAGCACCCGGCGGTTGTCGTCGTCCGAGGCGGCCAGCCCCAACTTGGCGAAGATGCTGGTGGTGTGCTTGCTGACCGCACCCTCGCTGATGAACAGCCGCTGCGCGACAGCGGTGTTGGAGCGGCCCTCCGCCATCAGCTCCAGCACCTCGCGCTCGCGCGGGGTGAGCGCGGCCAGCGGCTGGTCGCGGGCGTTGCTGCGCAGCAGCTTGGCGATGACGTCCGGGTCCATCGCGGTGCCGCCCGCGGCCACCCGCCGCACCGCGTCGGTGAACTGCTCTGCGTTGAACACCCGGTCCTTGAGCAGATAGCCCACCCCGCCGGAGCCGTCCGCCAGCAACTCCCGCGCGTACAACTGCTCCACGTGCTGCGACAGCACGAGCACCGGCAGGCCCGGCACCTCCCGCCGGGCGGCCAGCGCGGCCTGCAGGCCCTCGTCGGTGAACGTCGGCGGCAGCCGTACGTCCACCACCGCGACGTCCGGCCGCAGTTCGACCAGCGCCCGCTGCAGTTCGGGGCCGCTCTCCACGGCCGCCGCGATCTCGAAGCCATGGGCCTCCAGCAGCCGGATCAGCCCTTCCCGGAGGAGGTAGAGGTCCTCGGCGAGGACAATGCGCACGGTAGCTCCAGGGTCACGATGGTCGGTCCGCCGTTGGGACTGCTCAGGGCCAGTACGCCGTCAAACGTAGCGAGCCTGCGCTCGATGCCGCGCAGCCCACTGCCCCTGGAGGCGTCGGCGCCGCCCCGGCCGTCGTCGGTGACCTGCACCCGCAGTGCGTCACCGGTGTGGTGCACGTCGATCCACACCCGCTCGGCAGCCGCGTGCCGGGCCGCGTTGGTCAGCAGCTCGCTCACCGCGAAGTACACCGCGGACTCCACCGGCGGTTCGGCCCGCCCCGGCAGGTCCTCGGCCACCTCGACGGCCAGCGGACTGTCCAGCGCCAGTGCCTTGATCGCGTCGGCCAGACCGCGCTCGGCGAGCACCGGGGGATGGATTCCGCGCACCAGACCGCGCAGTTCACGCAGCGCGCTCGCCGACGCCTCCCGGGACTGCGCCAACAGCGCCTTGGCGGCCGCCGGATCGCGCTCCAGCAACTGCTCGACAGCGCCCAGGTTCAGCCCCATCGCGACCAGCCGGGCCTGGACGCCGTCGTGCAGGTCCCGCTCGATGCGCCGCAGTTCGGCGGCCTGCGCGTCGAGGGCGTCGGCCCGGGTCTCGGTGAGCCGCCGCACCCGCTGCTGCAACCGGGCGTTCTCCGGCGGCGAGAGCAGCTTCGCCGACCAGTGGCCGGCGGTCTGCACGAAGGCCGGGGCCACCCCGAGCCCGCCGAAGAACGCCGCACCCAGCAACACATGTGCGGGCCAGGCCAGTTGCCCGTCGGGCCGGGCCAGGAACCAGGTGTAGACGGTACTGTCGCCCTGCCCGGGATGGTGCGCCCACCAGGCGATCAACGGTACGAGCTGGCCGATCAGCCCGTACCCGATCAGCGCCGCCGGTACCGCCGCCATCGCCCCGAGCACCAGGGCGCTGGACAGCCAGCGCAGATCCCGCCAGATCGCCGGATCGGTCGTGAACCGCTGGAAGTCCAGCTCCCACTGCCCCGGCATCGTGCGCCTGACCCGCCTGCCGAACCGGTACCGCCCGTCGGGCAGCGCCTCCACGGTCGGCTCGGGCTGGTAGGCCTCCGCGACCTCGATGCCGAACTCCTCGGCCAGCGCCCGCCGTTCGCGCCTGGCCATGCACTGGGTCAGCCGCAACGCGGGCGGCGCCAGGAAGACCAGCCCCAGGCAGAACGTCAACGCGGTGGCGGTCAGCGCCACCGCCAGCGGCATCACGGTGTCCAGCGACCTACGGAACATCCGCAGCCCCAGCCCCAGCGCCTTCCACTGCTCGCTGCGCCGGACCCGGCGGGCCAGCCGCTCATGGTCGTGGGTGCCGCGTCGTATTCGCCCTTGTCCCCTCATGGCACCAGTTTCGGCGCGCGCCGGGCCGGTGGCACTGCCTCCAGCGCCCGACCTCGGGTGGGGCCAGACCCACCCCCTTGACGGCGGTGGGCTCAGCCTCCACTATTCATCATGTGATGAATTCCGCTCCACCGGCCGTACACGCCGCCGGGCTCACCGTTCAGCGCGGTGCCCGAACCGTCCTCAAGGGCCTCGACTTCGCCGTCCCCCGCGGCCAGGTCACCGGCCTGCTCGGCCCCAGCGGCTGCGGCAAGTCCACGCTGCTGCGCGCCCTGGTCGGCGCCCAGGCCAAGGTCACCGGCCAACTCGATGTCCTGGGCCACCCCGCGGGCCATCCCGCGCTGCGCTCCCGGGTCGGCTATGTGACCCAAGCGCCGTCCGTCTACGCGGACTTGACCGTCAGTCAGAACCTGGACTACTTCGCCACCGTCCTGTCCCCCGGCGCCTCCCGCGCCGACCGCCGGTCGACCGTGCGCCGCGTCCTGGCCGAGGTCGACCTCACCGCACACGCCGACCAGCTGGTCAGCCGCCTCTCCGGCGGCCAGCGCTCCCGCGCCTCGCTCGCCGTCGCCCTGCTGGGCACGCCCGAGCTGCTGGTCCTGGACGAGCCCACCGTCGGCCTCGACCCGGTGCTCCGCCGCGAGCTGTGGCAGCTCTTCCACCGCCTGGCCGCCGAAGGCACCACCCTGCTCGTCTCCAGCCACGTCATGGACGAGGCCGAACGCTGCGACCGGCTCCTGCTCATGCGCGACGGACAACTGCTCGCCGACGACACACCCGACGCACTACGCGCCAGCACCCGCGCCGACACCGTCGAGGACGCCTTCCTGCACCTCGTGGACCCGTCCGCACCCCGCCAGGAGGCGACCCGATGAGCACCCGGCGCACCCCGCCTGGAGGCGACCCGATGAGCACCCGGCGCACCCTCGCCACCGCCCGCCGGGTACTGCGCCAACTCGGCCACGACCCGCGCACCGTCGCCCTCATGCTGGGCATCCCACTCGTCCTGATCACCCTGCTCTACTGGGCGTTCCACGCCACCCCGCAGACCTTCGACCACATCGGGCCCGCGCTGCTCGGCGTCTTCCCGCTGATCGTGATGTTCCTGGTCACCTCGATCGCCACGCTCCGCGAACGCACCTCCGGCACCCTGGAGCGACTGCTGTCGATGCCGTTGCACAAGGCGGAACTGATCCTCGGCTACGCGCTCGCCTTCGGCCTGCTCGCCGTCGTCCAGGCCGCCCTGTGCACCGGCCTCGCTGTCGGGCTGCTCCACCTCAGCCTCGCCGGATCCACCTGGCTGCTGCTGCTCGTCGCCGTGCTCGACGCGCTGCTCGGTACCGCGCTCGGGCTGTTCGTCAGCGCCTTCGCGGCCAGCGAGTTCCAGGCCGTCCAGTTCATGCCCGCGGTGATCTTCCCGCAGCTGCTGCTGTGCGGCCTGTTCGTGCCGCGTGGCGCGATGCCGTCGGCGTTGTCCTACGCCTCCGACGTGCTGCCAATGTCCTACGCGGTGGACGCGATGACCCGGGTCACGCTGGAGGCGTCCGTGACCGGCGCGTTGGCGCGCGACCTGGTCGTGCTCGCGGGCTGCGCGCTGCTGGTGCTGGCCTTGGGCTCGGCAACGCTACGACGGCGTACACCGTGACGAGAGAAACGGTGGGCGGTGAAACGCCAACCCCCACGGCCTGCGGACGAACGCCAACCGATGCGAGGATGACCGCATGCCCCAGAAAGTCGCAGTCCTAGGCACCGGAAAGATCGGCGAAGCGCTGCTCTCCGGAATGATCCGCGCGGGGTGGGCCCCGGGCGACCTGCTGGTCACCACCCGGCGCGCGGAACGCGCCGCCGAACTCCGCACCCGGTACGGCACCGAGGCGGTGAGCAACGCCGAAGCGGCCAAGGCCGCCGACACCCTCATCCTCACCGTCAAGCCGCAGGACATGTCCGCCCTGTTGGACGAACTCGCCCCGCACGTTCCGGCCGACCGCCTGGTGATCTCCGCCGCCGCGGGCATCACCACCACCTTCCTCCAAGAACGCCTGGCCGAGGGCACCCCGGTGGTGCGGGTCATGCCCAACACCCCGGTACTGGTGGACGAGGGCATGTCCGTCATCTCCGCCGGAAGCCACGCCTCCGAGGCACACCTGGTACGCGCCGAGGAGATCTTCCAACCGGTCGGCAAGACCCTGCGGGTCCCCGAGTCCCAACAGGACGCCGCCACCGCGCTGTCCGGCTCCGGCCCGGCCTACTTCTACTACCTGGTCGAGGCGATGACCGACGCGGGCATCCTGCTCGGCCTGCCCCGCGCCCAGGCCCACGACCTGATCGTCCAGGCCGCCATCGGCGCCGCCGTCATGCTCCGGGACAGCGGTGAGCACCCGGTCAAGCTCCGCGAGGCCGTCACCTCCCCGGCGGGCACCACGATCAGCGCCATCCGCGAACTGGAGAACCACGGCGTACGAGCCGCCCTGCTCGCCGCCCTGGAGGCCGCCCGCGACCGCAGCCGCGAACTGGCCTCCGGGAACGGCTGAACCCCCTCGCCTACAGCGCTGGCAGAAGCCCGACCGCCGCGTACGCCGCGTCCACGGTCGGGCGGGCCAGCGCCCGCGCCCGCTCGGCACCCTCCCGCAACACCCGGTCCACCTCGCCCGGATCGGCGCACAGTTGGGCGTGCCGTTCCCGCAACGGCCGCAGCAGCTCCACCACCGCCTCCGCGGTGTCCTTCTTCAACGCGCCGTACGAGTCATAGCCCTCGGCCAGATCCCGCGGCGAAGTCCCCGTGCACGCCGCCAGGATGTCCAACAGGTTCGCCACCCCCGGCCGGGTGCCGGGCTCGTACGCCATCTCAATGCCGCTGTCCGTCACCGCGCGCATCACCTTCCTGCGGACCACGTCCGGCTCGTCCAGCAGATAGACGATCCCGGCCGTCGCGGCGTGCGACTTGCCCATCTTGCACGTCGGATCCTGCAGGTCCATCACCCGCGCCGCCACCGACGGATTCACCGCCTTCGGCACGGTGAAGGTGTGCCCGTACCGCTGGTTGAACCGCACCGCCAGATCCCGGGTCAGCTCGACGTGCTGCGTCTGGTCGTCCCCGACCGGCACCTCGTCCGCCTGGTACGCCAGGATGTCCGCCGCCATCAGCGCCGGATACGTCAGCAGCGACAGCCGCACGCTCCCACCGCGCTGCTGCTCACGGGCCGCCTTCTCCTTGTACTGGATCATGCGGCGCATCTCGCCGTCGGTGGCCGTGCACTCCATCAGGTACGACAGCCGGGCGTGCTCGTCGACGTGGCTCTGTACGAACACCGTGCAGACGGCGGGGTCCAGCCCGGCCGCCAGCAGCAGGGTGGCCGCCTGGCGACTCAACCGTCGCACCCGGCCGGGGTCGTGCTCGACGGTGAGCGCGTGCAGGTCGACCACGCAGAACAGCGCGTCCGCCCGGTGCTGGTCCACCTGCACCCAGCGGTGCACGGCGCCGAGGTAGTTGCCCAAGGTGAGGTGGCCGGTCGGCTTGACACCGCTGAAGATTCGCGTCATCTCACTGTCTCCCTGTCTCCCTGGATACGGGGACCACCGTCCGCGACGGCCGGGTGCGGGAGCTGAAACGCGAACGGCCGCCTGGGCGGCGGCCGTTGGATGCATGCGCTGAGGGGTGGCCGCCGTCAGGCGGGCCACCACAGCTGGATGAGCGCACGCGAAGTCATGGCAGGCAGCGTAGCGCACGGTGAGCCAACTGGCGCGGCTTGTAAGCCATAAGGGCCTGGTGTAGAGTCGAACAGTTGCCGCGGGCCGTAGGAGGTCCAACGGCAGCCACTTCCGCCGCTCTGCGGCAAACCACTACTGCACGGCCTTCCCTCGGGATCAATTTCGGCATGCCGGAATTCGGTCCAGTCGGCTCGATTATGAGTCGGCGGGGAAATCCGCTAAAGTAGTGAACACGCCGGACGGGCCGAGAGGCCGGAAAGGCAAGAGCAGGAAATCCCGCCAGCGGGAATCGGGCCGGAAAGGGTCTGATAAGCTGGAGAAACCGAAGGGAAAGCCCGGAGGGGCCGGTGAGACGGTCTCGAAGGAAGCTTCCGTTCCTTGAGAACTCAACAGCGTG
>NZ_JANFNH010000075.1 GCF_024436055.1 Streptantibioticus rubrisoli
CCATGCCGCGCCCAGGAGCGCGGCCAGCGCCAAAGACGGATGGAGGGTGAGCGCGGACCCCACCGCGTCGAAGCCGAAGACGGACAGGTCCGCGTTGACCGCGAAGCCGGTCAGCCAGGCGACCAGCGGCACCGCCCCCGCCCCCACCACCGCCAGCCGCCCCGCGGACCCGGCGACGTAACGCCACGCGGAACCCCGCCGCACCGCCGGGGTGCGAGCCGCGGCCAGTACCCCGGCGGCCAGCATCATGGTCACCGCCGCCACCGGCAGCAGCCACATCCGCCCGTCGGCCTGCGCCAGTCCGGCCACCGTGATTGAGCGCTCACCGCCCCCCGTACCCAGCACCGCCGCCAGCGGATGCGGCAACAGCACCGCCAGCGGCCCGGACGCACTGCCGTACCAGGGCACGAACAGCCCCAGCGTCGTCCCCAGCCACACCCCGTTGGGCGCGCCCAGCAGCGCACCGCCGACCACCCGCCCGGGGTGGCCGTCGGTGATGGCCGAGTACACCGCCGCGGCCAGTCCGGCCACCACCGCCGCCAGCAGCATCACGCACAGCGCCCACACGGCGGGCCGTACCGCCGCCCAGCCCGGCGGCAGCGGAGTGGCCCGGGAGGCCAGCAGCGCGATCGCCAGCACCGCCAGGACCCAGATCAGCCCTCCGGTCATCGAGGCGCCGATGTCGGCCCGGAAGCCGACCGACGCCTTGTCCTTGACCAGTTGGTCCAGCCCGTTGAGCAGTCCGCCGCCGAGGTCTCCGAGATCGCCGATTCCGGGCAGCGTCCCGAGGATCCCGCCGGTACCGCCCTGGCCGTTGCCCAGCAGCGCACCGTTGATCGAGATCGTGGAGCGCCCGGCCCAGGCCAGCCCGCCGAGCACCACGAAGAACAGTGCCGCCACCGTGCCGGTGCGAGCGGCCACCTCGGGCGCCCCGACCGGCTCCCTGGCCTGCCGTAGGGGGCGTAGCACCACCCAGGCCAGCAGCAGCGCTCCCACCAGGCCGACGCCGAGCGGAAGGATGTCGATGGTGCCGCGCGCGGCCGCGCCGCTGATCCCGAAGGCCGTGACATCGCCGGACGGGCTGACCTTGCCGCCCACCGCCATGGTGACCACGGCCGCGGTCATCGGCCCCAGCGATCCCTGGGCGTCCGCGCCGAGCAGGTGCAGGCCCAAGGCGGCCACCGCGGCCATGGCCGAATACGACCAGCCGACCGCCGCGAACGCGGTGAGCAGCACATTGCCCCAGGGCACCGCGCGTGGAGTGGTGGGCGCGGTCTCGGGACCGTCTCGCGCCTGGTAACCGTAAGTGTCGCCGCTGGTCATCGCGACCCCCGGTCGGTCAGTTGCCCGGATCATCCAGAGTGTGGCGATCCATGGGCTCTTTCCACTCTCCGAGGCCGTATCGGTGGAGTCAATTCGGCGGTGTCGCGGCGGTTCGGTGAGGGCGACTTTCGGTTACGTACGAGAGCCTGAAATAGTTCCTCCCGATGTTCGACATCCCTAGGCTCCCCGGCATGGGGGATCACTCGGGGGACAACCTTGTGGGGCATGGAGTGCCGGAACTCGTACTGGAACTAAACGGACAGACCTGGATGCTTGACGCGTCCAGGTCATACACCTTGGGTCGTGACCCACAGGGCGACGTGGCGCTCGACGACGCCCGCGTCTCCTGGCGCCACGCCACCATCCGCTGGAGTGGCCGCAGTTGGGTGGTGGAGGACCTCGGCAGCACCAACGGCACATATGTGCACGGACAACGCGTCCAGCAGACGGAGATCGGTCCCGGCACCGCGGTGCACCTGGGCAACGCCACCGACGGTCCACGGCTGACCTTCACCGCGGCACCAGCCGTCCAACCGGTGACCGCGCCCGCCGCGCAGCAGGCGCCCGTCCCACCGCGGCAGGCGCCAGACGGCTGGGCCAACCAGCAGCCGGTGCAACAGCCGCCCGCGCAACAGCAGTTCCCGCAGCAGCAGGCGGCCTGGAGCTCCCAGCCCCAACAGGCGCCGCACGCGCAGCCCCCGCACGCCCACGTACCGCCGCAGCAGCCGCGGCCGGAGCAGCGGCCCGCCGCGCCACAGCCGCACGGCGACCGCAGCCCCACGACCTTCCACCACCTCGCGGTGGGCCGGGTCATGCGGATCGGCCGTGCCCTGGACAACGAACTGGTCGTCTCCGACCTCCAGGTCTCCCGCCACCACGCCGAGTTCCACGCCCACCCCGACGGGCGGATGGAGATCGTCGACCTCGGCAGTCACAACGGCACGTACGTCAACGGCCAGCCGGTACAGCGCCATCTGATCGGCCCGAACGACATCGTCGGCGTCGGCCACTCCACGTTCCGGCTGGTCGGCGACCGGCTTGAGGAGTTCGTCGACACCGGCGCGGTCTCGTTCTCCGCGCGCCGGTTGACCGTTCAGGTGCCGCAGGGCGGCACCACCAAGACGATCCTGAAGGACGTCTCCTTCGGGGTCCCGGAGAAGTCGCTGGTCGGCGTCATCGGCCCGTCCGGATCCGGCAAGTCCACACTGCTGCGCGCCCTCACCGGCTACCGCCCGGCGGACCAGGGCGAGGTGCTCTACGACAACCGGAACCTCTACAAGCAGTTCGCCGAACTGCGCCAGCGCATCGGCCTCGTGCCGCAGGACGACATCCTGCACAAGGAGCTGACGGTCCGCCGCGCGCTGCGCTACGCCGCCAAGCTGCGGTTCCCCGGCGACACCGCGGCCGAGGAGCGCAACGCCCGGATCGAGGAGGTGCTGCGCGAACTCAAGCTGGACATCCACGCCGACAAGCGCATCACCTCGCTCTCCGGTGGCCAGCGCAAGCGCGTCTCGGTCGCCCTGGAACTGCTCACCAAGCCGTCGCTGATCTTCCTCGACGAGCCCACCTCGGGCCTCGACCCGGGCATGGACCGCGATGTGATGCAGTTGCTGCGCGGTCTCGCCGACGACGGGCGCACCGTGCTGGTGGTCACCCACTCGGTGGCCGAACTGGCGCTGTGCGACCGGCTGTTGGTGATGGCGCCGGGTGGCTCGGTGGCGTACTTCGGCCCGCCGGACGAGGCGCTGAACTTCTTCGGCTACGAGACCTGGGCGGATGTCTTCCAGGCATTCGAGAACTACCGCGACTACGACTGGTCGGGCCGCTGGCGCGGTTCGCAGCACTACCAGATGTACGCGGCCGACCTCGACGCCGCCGCCCCGCAGCAGGCCGCGCCCGTCGCGCCGCAGCAGAGCAGGCCGCAGAAACCGCAGAGTTGGGGCTCGCAACTGGGCACCCTGATCATGCGCTATCTGTCGGTGATCGCCTCCGACCGCGGCTTCATGGGCCTGATGGTCGTGCTGCCCGCGGTGCTGGGCGTGGTGAGCACCGTGATCCCGGCGAAGTACGGCATCGGCCCGGGACCGGTGAAGGGCGGCTTCGCCTGGAACAAGGACGCGGGCACGATCCTGATGATCCTCACCGTCGGCATGTGCTTCTCCGGCGCGGCCAACTCCGTACGAGAACTGATCAAGGAACGGGTGATCTACGAACGCGAACGGGCCGTCGGCCTGTCACGTTCCGCCTACCTGATGTCCAAGGTGATCGTGCTCGGCGTGATCACCGCCATCCAGGGCGTGATCATCTGCGGCATCGGCTTCGCGCCGCGCACCCTGCCCACCGAGGGCGTGATCTTCCACAACGCGCCCGCGGTCGAGATGACCCTGGTGGTCATCGGGATCGGCTTCACCTCGATGATGATCGGCCTGGTCATCTCCTCGCTGGTCAAGACCGCCGAGAAGACCATGCCGCTGCTGGTGATGTTCGCCATCGTCCAGGTGGTGTTCACCGGGGTGCTCTTCCAGCTGTTCCACAAGCCCGGCATCGAGCAGGTCGCCTGGCTGATGCCGTCCCGTTGGGCGCTGGCGGGGCTGGCCACCACGGCCGACCTGAACAACCTCATGCCGTGGGACCCGCCCGTCCCGCCCGACCACGCGGGCAGCGTGGACGCGCTGTGGAAGCACACCGCGGGCGCCTGGTCGCTCGACATGGCGGTCCTGCTGCTGCTCGGCGCGGTCTGCGGCTTCGCGGTCGCCCGGCTGTTGCGCAGGCACGAGCCCGAGGTCATGCGCGAGAAGTGACCTGAACATACGGCGGCGGCGCCCCTGTTCAAGGGGGGCCG
Organism: Streptantibioticus rubrisoli; assembly: GCF_024436055.1. GTDB lineage: Bacteria > Actinomycetota > Actinomycetes > Streptomycetales > Streptomycetaceae > Streptantibioticus_A > Streptantibioticus_A rubrisoli. The sequence goes on from NZ_JANFNH010000075.1 coordinate 4,166, forward strand.
CCGCTGCGTCGCTACGGCAGCAGCAGGTTGGCGTCCCCGAACTCGTGCCACCGGTAGCGGCGCCGCACCGCCTCGGCGTACACCCGGTTCAGCAGCGCGGGACCAGCCACCGCCTCCAGCATCAGCAGATGGGAGGCCTCCGGCTCGTGCAGCCCGGTCAGCAGACCGTCGACCACGCGCACCCCGCGCTCCGGCGTCACCACGAACCGGCGCACCCTGGCCACCTCGGCCGCACGCCGCGCCCCACCGAGGAACTTCGGCCTACGCCCCGGGGACCAGCCCCGCCCCGCCGCCGGTCCGATGCCACTGTCAGTGGCCGCCGGTACCGTGAAACACATGTCCAACGAGAGGTCCGCACGCGGCGGGATCGACGCGGTGAGCGCCGCGGTGCTGGCGATGAGCCGCCACCGCGAAGTGCGCGACGTGCTGCAGACCATCGTCACCTCCGCGCGCGAACTCGTCGGCGCCAAGTACGCGGCGCTGGGCGTGCCAGACGACCGCGGCGGCTTCGCCCAGTTCGTGGTCGACGGCGTCAGCGACGAGCAGTGGAAGCGCATCGGCCCGCTACCCCGCCAGCACGGCATCCTCGCCGCCATGCTCCACGACGCCGCCCCGCAGCGCCTCCACGACGTACGCACCGACCCGCGCTTCGAAGGCTGGCCCAGCGCCCACCCGGAGCTGGCCGACTTCCTCGGCGTGCCGATCGTGGACGGGGACGAGGTGCTGGGTGCCCTTTTCCTGGCCAACGAGGAGTGCTGTGACCCGCACCAGGGCAGCGCCTTCACCGATGACGACGAGGCGCTGCTGCGCACCCTCGCGGCGCACGCCGCCATCGCGCTGACCAACGCCCGGCTGTACGAGCGCAGCCGTGAGCTGACCATCGCCGGGGAGCGGGCCAGGATCGCCCACGAACTGCACGACGCCGTCTCCCAGAAGCTGTTCTCCCTGCGGCTCACCGCGCAGGCCGCCGCCACCTTGGTGGACCGCGACCCGCAGCGCGCGAAGGGCGAGTTGAAGGAGGTCGCCCGGCTCGCCGCCGAGGCCGCCGACGAACTGCGCGCCGTCGTGGTCGAGTTGCGCCCCGCCGCCCTTGAGGAGGACGGCCTGGTGGCCGCGCTGCGCACCCACGTCCAGGTGCTCGACCGGGCGCACGCCGCCCGGGTCGCCTTCACCGCCCGGTCCGTACGCGCCCTGCCCTCGGCCCAGGAGGAGGCGCTGCTACGGGTCGCCCAGGAGGCACTGCACAACGCGCTGCGGCACGCCCACGCCGGCACCGTCGACGTGCTGCTCGAAGGGCGCGGCAGGGGTGCGGTGCTGCGCGTGCGGGACGACGGCCGCGGCTTCGAGCCGACCGCGGTGCGCAGGGCGGGCCGCCACCTCGGGCTGGTCTCGATGCGGGACCGCGCGGCCGGTGCGGGTGGCAGGCTCACCGTGGACTCGGCTCCCGGCAAGGGGACCGTCATCGAAATGGAGGTGCCCGGTGGCTGAACCGAGCGGGCCCGGGGGCGACGGTGCCTCGGTCATCAGGGTGCTGCTGGTGGACGACCACCAGGTGGTGCGCCGCGGCCTGCGGACGTTCCTGGAGGTCCAGGACGACATCGAGGTGGTCGGCGAGGCGGCCGACGGTGACGAAGGGGTGCGCCGCGCCGAGGAGTTGCGGCCCGACGTGATCCTGATGGACGTCAGGATGCCGGGCACCGACGGCATCGCGGCACTGCGCAAGCTCCGTGAACTGGACAACGGCGCACGGGTGTTGGTGGTCACCAGCTTCACCGAGCAGCGCACCGTGGTGCCCGCGTTGCGCGCCGGTGCCGCGGGTTACGTGTACAAGGACGTCGACCCCGACGCGCTCGCCGCCGCGATCCGCTCGGTGCGCGCCGGGCATGTGCTGCTCCAACCGGAGGTGGCCGACGCGCTGTTGGCCCGGGAGGAGCCGGGCGGCGGTCAGGTGCGGGGCGGTTCGCTGACCGACCGGGAGCGCGAGGTGCTGGCGCTGATAGCCGACGGTCGGTCCAACCGCGAGATCGCCCGGGCGCTGGTGCTCTCCGAGAAGACCGTCAAGACCCACGTCTCCAACATCCTGATGAAGCTCGACCTCGCCGACCGCACCCAGGCCGCGCTGTGGGCGGTACGGCACGGGATGGGAAACTGACCGGTTCGCAGCCAACCGGACTGAGATTCATACCGTCGGGTGTATGTCGCCCGAATGGCGCAACGGATGTTTCCGTCGGCCGTTCTCCATGGCGTGTCCGCAGCGACCCGCGCGGGCGCACCACGCTAGGAGGAACAAAGAAGTGTTGAACCTGAAGAAGGCCGCGGCCGTCACCGCCCTCGCCGGCGGTATCGCCCTCGTCGGTGCCGGTGCTGCCTCTGCCTGCTGCCCCCAGGCCGAGGCCAAGGCCGTGAACTCGCCGGGCGTGCTTTCGGGCAACGTGGTCCAGGTGCCGGTGGACGTTCCCGTGAACCTGTCCAACAACAGCATCAACGTCATCGGCGTCCACAACGCCTCGTTCGACAACAAGAGCGTGAACGAGTAATCACCGAACGGAAGCACTGACCGCGTCCGCGAGTCCGTTCCTGGTCGGCGGCCCTGGAGGGAATGAACCTCCGGGGCCGTTTCGTATTTTGTGGTGCCCTGGGCTGCTTTGCGCCGTCTGGAGGTATCGACGGGGAACCGCGTGTCATCAGGGCGTTCGGGGCGTTTGCCTCGGTGTGGCACCGCAGTAGCGGCCACGGAACGACAAGAGGAGCATTTTCCATGCACACTGCCAAGAAGGCCGCCCTCGTCATCGCGGCGGCCGGTGTCGCCGCGGGCGCCTCCACCACGGCCGCGTCCGCGCACGACCGTCAGCAGCGGTTCGAGGAGCACGAGAAGGCTTTCTCGTGCAGCAGCGTCGCGGCAGCCAGTACGGCCCTGTCACCCGGTCTGATCTCGGGCAACGGGATCCAGGTCCCGGTCAGCGTCCCGATCAACCTGGTCGGTAACACGGTGGACGTCATCGGCCTGCTCAACCCGGCCTTCGGTAACAACGGCATCTGCGGCTGACCCAACCCACCGGCCCCGCGTCCGCGCGGGGCCGCCCGCGTTTCCGCCTCCGGTGCGGATCGCGGCGCGGTGCGGCCGATTGCGCGCTGCGGCTGGGCGGGGGACTGGTGGTGCGGTGCGGCGGGTGGTGCGGTGCGACCGGTCGCCGTCCGGGGCGGACTGCCGCGCGGTTGCGGCCGGTTGAACACCGCCGGTCCACCACGTCGGGGCTGCTTGCCGCCGCGGCGGTCAGGATTTTCCGACCCTCCGGTGGTACGAAACCTGCCCACCACGACGGCGAGCGACCACATCGACGTGGCAGGCGGTCGCACGCGCACCCTCACTGTCAGCCCCCGCCCGCAGCACCGTGGGACGGCAACTCCTGACCGCCCAGCGGCGAGCGACCGCATCGGCATCGGTGTGGCCAGGCGGCCAAACCGGCCTCAGGCCGGTGTGATGGCTCGGTCCGCGAGGCGTGGAACCTCCCCGCCGCGACGGCGGGCAACCACGGCGGCGCGGCCGAGAATTCACGCAGCCGCCCCGCCCGTGTGGCGATGCTCACTCCCGGCGGCGTTCCGCGGCCTCCACGTACGCGTTGTACGCGGCCACCTGCGCCCGGCGGGCGACGCGCTCCACCGGCCGCAGCAGTTCGGCGCGGGCCGCGATCTGCGACGCGCTCACCGCCGTACCGTGCTCGGGGCCGGACTGGACGCTCTGCGCGATGGACGTCAACGCCCCCACCCGCTGGGCGAGTTCAAGCACTCGCGCCGCCCGCGGCGGATACCCGGGCGCCAGCACCTCCCTACCCCGCTCCACCCGCGCCCGATAGGCGTCGAGCGCGGCCTGCGCCGCCGGTCCCGCCCCCGCCACGTCCAGCTGGCTCAGCGCCGCCGTCGCGTCCCGCAGCGCCTCCGCCAGCTCCCGCTCCGCCTCGCCGAGGGACGGGACATCGGCGGGCGGCGCATCCCGTACCTCCATGCAGTGCCAGAGCACCTCCACATGCCGGTCGTCGCGCGTCCCCGCCTCGTTGACCTCGGGCACAAGACCGAGCGCCAACGCGCCGACCGCGATCACCGCCTCGCCCGCCGCCAGCGCCCGGGCGTTGAACTCCGGCGGCCCGCTCAGCCCCAACGGATGGCCCGGCAGCGGCAGCGCGAGCCGGAAGCCCGACACCCCCAGCGCGCGCAACCGTCCCAGCCCGAGGGTGAGCCCTACCGGAGCGTCCTCGCCGGGCAGATCGACGATCCGGTGCACGGAGTCACCGCCGACGATCTCCTCCGCCGCGTCGTCCGGGGCGACAAAACCACCAATCAGGGCATTTCCCCATGCCGTCATACGTCCTGAGCGAGGTTCCTGAAGCATCCACCCAGCCTAGGGACAGGACCGCCGGATACGTGGCGTAGGTTTTCCTTCGGGACTGCACCCTCGACGACCGAGATCGCAACAGGCTATAGGGGAGACAACGCGCTCATGAGCGATGTACTGGAGCTGGTGGACGTATCCGTGGTCCGCGACGGACGGGCTCTGGTGGACCAGATCTCCTGGTCGGTCGCCGAGGGGGAGCGCTGGGTGATCCTCGGCCCCAACGGCGCGGGCAAGACCACGCTGCTCAATGTCGCCTCCAGCTACCTGTTCCCCACCAAGGGCGACGCCGTGATCCTCGGCGAGAAGCTCGGCAGTGTCGACGTGTTCGACCTGCGCCCCCGGATCGGCATCGCGGGCGTCGCCATGGCCGACAAGATGCCGCGTCGCCAGACCGTCCTGGAGACCGTGCTCACCGCCGCGTACGGCATGACGGCGCACTGGCGGGAGAGCTACGACCGGTCCGACGAGGACCGTGCCCGCCTGATCCTCGACCGGCTCGGCATGGCCGAGTACGCCGACCGCAGGTTCGGCACCCTCTCCGAGGGTGAGCGCAAGCGGACCCTGATCGCCCGCGCGATCATGACCGACCCCGAACTGCTGCTGCTGGACGAGCCCGCCGCCGGTCTCGACCTCGGCGGCCGGGAGGACCTCGTACGGCGTCTCGGACGGCTCGCCCGCGACCCCATCGCCCCCTCGATGATCATGGTCACCCACCATGTCGAGGAGATCGCCCCAGGCTTCACCCATGTCCTGATGATCCGTCAGGGCAAGGTGGTGGCCGCGGGCCCGATCGAGTTGGAACTGAACTCCCGCAACCTGTCCCACTGCTTCGGCCTGCCGCTGATCGTGGAGCGCCACGCCGACCGCTGGACCGCGCACGGCCTGCCGCTTACCTGACCCCCCAACACCCGGGCGCCCAGCGGCCGCTCCCTGTTCCGGGCCCGCCCGGGCGGCCTACCATTGGGGGGTGGAAACTTGGGTGTGGTGGCTGATCGGCGCGGCCGCGCTGGGCATCCCGCTGGTGATCACCGCGCTGCCGGAGTTCGGCATGATCGCGGCCGGTGCCGTCGCCGCGGCGATCACCGCTGCCCTCGGCGCTGGCGCCGTGCTCCAGGTCGTGGTCTTCGCCGTCGTCTCCATCGCGCTCGTCTCGGTGGTACGCCCCATCGCCAACCGCCACCGCACCACGATCCCCGTGCTGCGCACCGGAGTTGACGCGCTGAGGGGCCGCCAGGCGGTGGTCGTGGAGAGAGTCGACGGCGACACCGGTCGGATCAAACTCGGCGGCGAAATCTGGTCGGCCCGGTCATATGACACCGACCAGGTCTTCGAAGCCGGTCAGAAAGTCGACGTCATCGAAATCGAGGGAGCGACCGCGGTCGTCATGTGACGGGTCCACCGGCCCGCGGGGCAACGGGAATTCGCCGGTCCCACCAACCTCCGCGACCGAGGTCTGACAGACTTGATCACCAAACCATCGGACAGCGGCGCGTGGTACGGAGAGTGGTCGTGACCCCCATCATCATCGTCCTGGTCATCCTGGTGGTGCTCGTCTTCATCGCACTCATCAAGACGGTGCAGGTCATCCCGCAGGCGAGCGCTGCCATCGTCGAGCGCTTCGGCCGGTACACCCGAACCCTCAGCGCCGGCCTGAACATCGTGGTGCCGTTCATCGACACGATCCGCAACCGAATCGACCTACGCGAGCAGGTCGTGCCGTTCCCCCCTCAACCGGTGATCACCCAGGACAACCTGGTGGTCAACATCGATACCGTCATCTACTACCAGGTGACCGACGCCCGGGCCGCCACGTACGAGGTCGCCAGCTACATCCAGGCGATCGAGCAGCTCACCGTCACCACACTGCGGAACATCATCGGCGGCATGGACCTGGAACGCACCCTGACCTCCCGCGAGGAGATCAACGCGGCCCTGCGCGGCGTGCTCGACGAGGCGACCGGCAAGTGGGGCATCCGCGTCAACCGCGTGGAGCTCAAGGCGATCGAACCGCCCACCTCCATCCAGGACTCGATGGAGAAGCAGATGCGCGCCGACCGTGACAAGCGCGCCGCGATCCTCACCGCCGAAGGCATCCGGCAGTCCCAGATCCTCACCGCCGAAGGTGAGAAGGCCTCCGCCGTACTGCGCGCAGAAGGTGACGCCCGGGCCGCCGCGCTACGCGCCGAGGGCGAGGCCCAGGCGATCCGCACCGTCTTCGAGTCCATCCACGCGGGCGACCCCGACCAGAAGCTGCTCGCCTACCAGTACCTGCAGATGCTGCCGAAGATCGCCGAGGGCGACGCCAACAAGCTCTGGATCGTGCCCAGCGAGATCGGCGACGCCCTCAAGGGCCTCGGCGGCGCCATCGGCAACTTCGCCCCGCCCACCGGCGGCGGCAACGGCGGCGGTGGCAACAACGGGTCGATCGCGAGCCCCCGCCGGGAGAGCCCCGGCCTCGACAAGGAGTGACCGCGTAGGGCGCCGTCAGGCCGGCAGGGCGAGCCACTCCGGCAGGTCGGCGTCCCGCAGCCCGAGCGCGAGCAGCAGCGCGTCCGCCGGGGTCGGCTCGAACGGCTTGGCCAGCAGCCGCATCCCGGCCTGCTCCGGCGTACGGTCCGCCTTACGGTGGTTGTCCGCCGCGCAGGCCGCCACCGTGTTCAGCCATGTGTCCCGCCCACCATGCGAGCGCGGTACGACGTGGTCCACCGTGGTCGCCCGACGGCCGCAGTACGCACACCGGTGCCGGTCACGTACCAGCACCCCGCGCCGCGACCACGGCGCCCGTTGTCGAAACGGAACCCGCACATAGCGGCAGAGCCGGATCACCCGCGGCACCGGGACATCGACCTGCGCCGCACGGATCCGCAGCCCGGGATGCGCCTGCTCGACCACGGCCTTGCCCTGCATCACCAGCACCACAGCACGCCGCAGTGACACCGTCGACAGCGGCTCGAAGCTCGCGTTCAGTACCAGCGTCTCGCGCATCCCGCCCACCTCCCGGGTCCCTTCCCCGCCCGTACTAGCGAGGTGGCACCACTGTGGCCGGATCACGCTGCCGCGAGCAACGCAAATTCCCTGAGACGCCGCACATTTGACGGCATGTCACTCAACGCATGGAAAGTAGAAAGCTCCGGACGCCCTCCCCCCCGTGAAAGCAAAGGGCGCCCGGAGCAACGGCAGCCAGCGCGGACACCGGATCGCGCCAAGCGGACCCGGTTCCGGCAGACGGCGGGCCAACACCCGCCACCCCCGCCACTGCGGTGCCAACTGCCCGGTAACCAATGCCAGATCACCTGGCACACACCACTGTGCGGTCCAACTCGGCGCGGCGCAACGGAATTTCCGCACCCGACGAACGTCAGCCCGCCGCGGGCTCCCCGTACTCGCCGATCAGCTGCGCCCGGGCGATGGTGTGGAAGCGGAGGTTGAAACCGACCACCGCGGGGGTGGCGTCGGCGTCCGGCCCGAGCTTCTCGGTGTCCACCGCGTACACCGTGAAGACATACCGGTGCGGCTCGTCACCGGGCGGCGGCGCGGCGCCCCCGAAGTCCCGCGTCCCGTAGTCGTTGCGCACCTGCACCGCACCCTCGGGCAGCCCCTCGAACTTCCCCGTCCCCGCACCGGCGGGCAGCTCCGTCACGGTCGCCGGAAGGTCGAAGACCACCCAGTGCCAGAAACCGCTGCCGGTCGGCGCGTCCGGGTCGTAGCAGGTCACCGCGAAGCTCTTGGTCTGCTCGGGGAAGCCCTCCCAGCGCAGGTGCGGCGAGGTGTTGCCCTTCGCGTAGACCTGTGCGTCACCGAGCCGCTCGCCAGCCCGCACGTCATCGCTCACCACCGTGAACGACGGCACCGGCGGGTGGAAGTCATGGGGGAGCGGCCGCCTCTTCTGCTCGGTCACCTGGCTACCTCCTGGTCGCACCTGATCCTTCGTCGGCCACCCTAGGGGGTTCCCGGGTAGCCGCCCGCCACGGACCCGCCTACCGCTAGGCTCGTACGACATGATCGCCGCCCCCCACCGGACCCCGCTCGACCGCTCCTTCTTCGACCGGCCGGTACTCGACGTCGCCCCCGACCTGCTGGGCCGCGTTCTGGTGCGGAACACCCCGGACGGCCCGATCGAGCTGCGCCTCACCGAGGTCGAGGCCTACGCGGGCCCCGCCGACCCCGGATCGCACGCCTACCGGGGCCGCACCGACCGCAACGCCGTGATGTTCGGACCGCCCGGCTATGTCTACGTGTACTTCACATACGGCATGTGGCACTGCATGAACCTGGTCTGCGGCCCGGAAGGCACCGCCAGCGCCGTACTGCTGCGCGCCGGGGAGATCACCGCGGGCGCCGACCTCGCCCGCAAGTACCGCCACACCTCACGCCGCGACACCGACCTCGCCCAGGGACCGGCACGCCTGGCCACCGCACTCAACGTGGACCGGGCGCTCAACGGCAGCGACGCCTGCCCCGCCGACCCGGACGGCTCCGCGTTCTGCATGCTGACCGGCACGCCGCCCGCCCTGGACGCCATCCGCAACGGCCCGCGCACCGGCGTCGGGGGCGAGGGCGCGGCCCACCCCTGGCGCTTCTGGACCGACTCGGACCCCACCGTCAGCCCTTACCGGCCGCACGCCCCGCGCAAGCGCCGTACATAACCGGTTGCCGGAACCGCGTAGGCTCGTTCACGCTGCGAAAGCGGCGCAGAGAACGACTCGTGGCCCGACGGGCACATGTCGTAACCACAGACAAGGGAGACACAAGACCGTGACGGACATCGTCGACGAGCTGCGGTGGCGAGGGCTGATCGCCGTTTCCACCGACGAGGACGCACTGCGCAAGGCGTTCGCGGACGGCCCGGTCACGGTCTATTGCGGCTTCGACCCGACGGCCCCCAGCCTGCACCTGGGCAACCTGGTGCAGATCCTCACCATCCGGCGCCTCCAGCAGGCGGGCCACCGCCCGCTGGGCCTGGTCGGCGGTGCCACGGGCCTGATCGGCGACCCCAAGCCCACGGCCGAGCGCACGCTCAACGATCCGCAGACCGTCGCGGGCTGGGTACAGCGACTGCGCGCCCAGATCGAGCCGTTCCTCTCCTTCGAGGGCCCGAACGCCGCGATCATGGTCAACAACCTGGACTGGACGTCCGGAATGTCGGCCATCGAGTTCCTGCGGGACGTGGGCAAGCACTTCCGTGTGAACAAGATGCTCGCCAAGGAGGCGGTCGCCCGACGCCTGAACTCGGACGCCGGGATCAGCTACACCGAGTTCAGCTACCAGATCCTGCAGGGCATGGACTTCCTGGAGCTGTACCGGCGGTACGGCTGCACGGTCCAGACCGGCGGCAGCGACCAGTGGGGCAACCTCACCTCCGGCATCGACCTGATCCACCGGGTCGAGGGCGCCAACGTCCATGCGCTGGCCACCCCGTTGATCACCAAGGCCGACGGCACCAAGTTCGGCAAGACGGAGAGCGGCACCGTCTGGCTCGACCCCGAGATGACCACGCCGTACGCCTTCTATCAGTTCTGGCTCAACGCCGATGACCGGGACGTGCCGCAGTTCCTGCGCATCTTCAGCTTCAAGTCGCATGAGGAGATCGAGGAACTGGAGCGGCTCACCACGGAGCGCCCGCAGGCGCGTGCCGCCCAGCGGGCACTGGCCGAGGAGCTGACCACCCTGGTGCACGGCGAACGGCAGACGGCCGCCGTCATCGCGGCGTCCAAGGCACTTTTCGGCCAGGGCGAACTGGTAGACCTCGACGAGCGGACGCTGGCCGCCGCCCTGGCGGAGCTGCCGTACGCCAAGGTGCCCGCGCTGGGTCCGGTGGTTGACCTGCTGGCGGAGGTGGGGCTCGCCCCCAGCAAGTCCGCTGCCCGGCGCACCATCAAGGAGGGCGGTGCGTACGTGAACAATGTGAAGGTTGAGGCGGAGGACGCCGTTCCGTCCGCGGCCGACCTGCTTCATGGGCGGTGGCTGGTGCTGCGCCGAGGCAAGAAGAACCTGGCTGCGATCGAGGTCAGCGGCGACTGACCGCCGGAAGTTGGAAGTTGGGCGGGCTGGAGACTTGACTCTGGCCCGCCCACCGCCTAACGTAGCCCGAGCCGCTGGATAAGGAGAGCCGTACGGCGTGGTCACTCAGACCGTCGGGGCCCCTTGAGAAGGCAGCCAACCACTACCGTCTCATCGCGACCCCGAACAGGGCGTAATTGCCTTGTCGAGAAATCGCGGTAAAGTAGTGGCCGCCGACCAGGCCGGAAACGAAGACCGGAAAACGGAAATCGAATCTGGTACGGTTGGAAAAAGCCGGAAAGCGAAAGCCGGAAGGTGAATCCCGCCAGCGGGAATTGGGCCGGAAAGGGTCTGATAAGCTGGAGAAACCGAAGGGAAAGCCCGGAGGGGCCGGTGAGACGGTCTCGAAGGAAGCTTCCGTTCCTTGAGAACTCAACAGCGTGCCAAAAGTCAACGCCAGATAT
>NZ_JANFNH010000076.1 GCF_024436055.1 Streptantibioticus rubrisoli
GCCTCAACGGCACGCTGCCCGACTCGACGACCGCGCAGGAGGTCAACGACGTCACCGAGGTCGACTGCTCGGCGTCCGACGCCCATTACCGGGTGATCCAGACCTTCAACGCGACCACCGACCTGAACGAGTGCAACAGCAACCCCGACACCCAGTACGCCTTCTCCTCCAGGACGACCTTGGGCGGCTCGGTGATCAACGAGTACGTCTACTGCCTCGTCGGCCTCGGCTCGTACGCCCGGTGATGCCGGAAGCGACTACGCAGGCCAGGGCCTGTCCGCCTAGCACTCGATGACGTTCACCGCGAGCCCGCCGCGGGCGGTCTCCTTGTACTTGACCTTCATGTCCGCGCCCGTCTCCTTCATCGTCTTGATGACCTTATCCAAGGAGACGTGGTGGCGGCCGTCGCCGCGTAGGGCCATGCGGGCGGCGGTGACTGCCTTGGCGGAGGCCATGCCGTTGCGTTCGATGCACGGGATCTGGACGAGGCCGCCGACCGGGTCGCAGGTCAGGCCCAGGTTGTGCTCCATGCCGATCTCGGCGGCGTTCTCCACCTGCTCGGGGGAGCCGCCCAGTACCTCGGCGAGACCGCCCGCGGCCATCGAGCAGGCCGAGCCCACCTCGCCCTGGCAGCCGACCTCGGCGCCGGAGATCGAGGCGTTCTCCTTGAACAGCATGCCGATCGCACCGGCCGCCAGCAGGAAGCGGATCACGCCCTCCTCGTCGGCGCCCGGTACGAAGTTGACGTAGTAGTGCAGCACCGCCGGAATGATGCCCGCCGCGCCGTTGGTCGGGGCGGTCACCACCCGGCCGCCCGCCGCGTTCTCCTCGTTGACCGCCATCGCGTACAGCGTCACCCACTCCATGGCCCGCGCCGCCGCGTCGCCCTCGGCGCGCAGCTGGCGGGCGGCGGCGGCCGCCCTGCGGCGCACCTTCAGGCCGCCGGGGAGTATGCCCTCACGCGACATGCCGCGCCGTACGCAGTCCTGCATGACCTGCCAGATCTCCAGCAGTCCCGCGCGGATCTCCGCCTCGCTGCGCCATGCCTTCTCGTTCTCCAGCATCAGCGCCGGGATCGACAGACCGGTCTCCCTCGACATCCGCAGCAGCTCGTCGCCGGTGCGGAACGGGTACTTCAAGACGGTGTCGTCGAGCTTGATCCGGTCCTCGCCGACCGCGTCCTCGTCCACCACGAAACCGCCGCCGACCGAGTAGTAGGTCTTCTCCAGCACCGGTGCGCCTTCGGCGTCGTAGGCGAACAGCGTCATGCCGTTGGCGTGGTACGGCAGCGCGCGGCGCCGGTGCAGGATCAGGTGCCGGTCGAAGTCGAAGGCGATCTCGTGCGCCCCGAGCAGCCGCAGCCGCCCGGAGGCGCGGATGCCCTCCACCCGGTCGTCCGCGGTGTCCACGTCCACCGTGCGCGGCGCGTCGCCCTCCAGGCCGAGCAGTACCGCCTTCGGCGTGCCGTGACCGTGCCCGGTCGCGCCCAGCGAGCCGAAGAGTTCGGCACGCACCGAGGCGGTGTGCGCCAGCAGGCCCTCGTTCTTCAGCCGGAGGGCGAACATCCGGGCGGCGCGCATGGGGCCGACCGTGTGCGAGCTGGACGGGCCGATGCCGACCGAGAATAGGTCGAAGACCGAGATGGCCAAGGGGACTCCTTTGTCGGCGCGCGGGGTGGTGCGCAGGGTGGTGCGTGGCGCGGGGCACCGGCGCACTGTCTCCAGTGTGCGCGGTGCCCCGTCAACCGGTGGTGGCCTAGTTCAGGCCCGGGTACAGCGGGAACTTGGCGGCGAGCGTCGTCACCCGTGCCCTGAGGCCCTCGGCCGTCCCCGCGTCGAAGGACGGCTTGAGCGCCTCGGCGATGATGTCCGCCACCTCACGGAACTCGTCCGCGCCGAAACCACGGGTGGCCAGCGCCGGAGTGCCGATCCGCAGGCCGGAGGTCACCATCGGCGGACGCGGGTCGTTCGGCACCGCGTTGCGGTTGACCGTGATCCCGATCTCGTGCAGTCGGTCCTCGGCCTGCTGGCCGTCCAGCTCGCTGTGGCGCAGGTCGACCAGGACGAGGTGCACATCCGTGCCCCCGGAGAGCACCGAGACGCCCGCCTCCACCGCGTCCGGCCGGGTCAGCCGCTCGGCGAGGATCTTCGCGCCCTCCAGGGTACGGGACTGCCGCTCCCGGAACTCCTCGGTGGCCGCCGCCTTGAAGGCCACCGCCTTGGCCGCGATGACGTGCTCCAGCGGTCCGCCCTGCTGGCCGGGGAAGACCGCGGAGTTGATCTTCTTGGCCAGTTCGGCGGTGGACAGGATCACCCCGCCGCGCGGGCCGCCGAGCGTCTTGTGGGTGGTGGTGGTCACCACGTGCGCGTGCGGTACGGGGGACGGGTGCAGCCCCGCCGCCACCAGACCGGCGAAGTGCGCCATGTCGACCATCAGGTACGCGCCGACCTCGTCGGCGATCCGGCGGAACGCGGCGAAGTCCAGCTGGCGCGGGTACGCCGACCAGCCCGCCACGATCAGCTGCGGCCGGTGTTCCTTGGCCAGCCGCTCCACCTCGGCCATGTCGACCAGGTTGGTCTCGGCGTCCACGTGGTACGGCACCACGTTGTAGAGCTTGCCGGAGAAGTTGATCTTCATCCCGTGGGTGAGGTGCCCACCGTGCGCGAGGTTCAGCCCCAGGATGGTGTCACCCGGCTTGAGCAGCGCGAACATCGCCGCCGCGTTGGCCTGCGCGCCGGAGTGCGGCTGGACGTTGGCGGCCTCGGCGCCGAACAGTTCCTTGACCCGCTCGATGGCGATCCGCTCGGTGACGTCGACGTGCTCGCAGCCGCCGTAGTAGCGGCGGCCGGGGTAGCCCTCGGCGTACTTGTTCGTCAGTACCGAGCCCTGGGCCTCCATCACCGCGACCGGAGCGAAGTTCTCCGAGGCGATCATCTCCAGGGTGGACTGCTGGCGGCGCAGCTCGGCGTCGACGGCCGCCGCGACCTCCGGGTCGAACTCGTGCAGCGAGCTGTTGATCAGTGACATCGCAACTCCCCGGTCAGCCGCTGATGAAGGCGGTGTACTCGTCGGCGGACAGCAGGTCGGCGGGCTCGTCGGTGATCCGGACCTTGAACAGCCAACCCCCTTCGAACGGGGCGGTGTTGACCAGCGACGGGTCGCTGACCACGTCCTCGTTGGCCTCGGTGACCTCACCGCTGACCGGCGAGTACAGGTCGCTGACCGACTTGGTGGACTCGAGCTCGCCGCAGCTCTCGCCCGCGGTGACGCTGTCACCGACCTCCGGCAGCTGGACGAACACCACATCGCCGAGCGCGTCGGCGGCGTGCGAGGTGATGCCCACGGTGGCCACGCCCGCCTCGGCGGCGGAGATCCACTCGTGCTCCTTGCTGTAACGCAGTTCCTGGGGGTTGATGCTCATGACGGAATTCTCCCGGATGTAAAGCCGTGCCGATGCGGCGGGTGGGCGTTCGGGCGGGTCGGCCCTGGGGCGTTCGTGCTGATGAGTGCAGCGGTCAGCGACAGAGGATCAGCGCTGCCGCTTGTAGAAGGGGAGCGCCACGACCTCGTACGGCTCGTGGCTGCCCCGGATGTCCACCGCGACGCCCGGCGTACCGGGCGCGGCGTACGCGGCGTCCACATAGGCCATGGCGATCGGCTTGCCCAGGGTGGGCGAGGGCGCGCCGGAGGTGACCTCGCCGATCACCGTGCCGCCCTCGGCCGTCACCTGGTACCCGGCACGCGGGATCCGGCGGCCCTGTGCGACCAGCCCGACGAGCTTGCGCGGCGGGTTCGCCGCGGCCTGCTCGGCGGCCCGCTCCAGCGCTTCGCGGCCGACGAAGTCGCCCGGCTTGTCGAACTTCACCACCCGGCCGAGCCCGGCGTCGAACGGTGTCAGCGCGGTGGTCAGCTCGTGCCCGTACAGCGGCATGCCCGCCTCAAGGCGCAGCGTGTCCCGGCAGGACAGCCCACAGGGCACTAGCCCGTGCGGCGCGCCCGCCTCGGTGAGCGCCTGCCACAACGTCTCGGCGTCCGCGGGGGAGACGAACAGCTCGAAGCCGTCCTCGCCGGTGTAGCCGGTGCGCGCGATCAGCGCGCTGACCCCGGCGACGGTGCCGGGCAGGCCCGCGTAGTACTTCAGGCCGTCCAGGTCGGCGTCGGTCAGCGACTTCAGGATCGCGGGCGACTGCGGGCCCTGTACGGCGATCAGCGAGTAGCCGTCCCGGTCGTCGCGCACCTCGGCGTCGAAGCCCTTGGCCCGGTCGGTGACCGCGTCCAGCACCACCTGGGCGTTGGCGGCATTGGCGACGATCATGAACTCGGCCTCGCCCAGCCGGTAGACGATCAGGTCGTCCAGGATCCCGCCGTCGGCGGCGCAGATCATCGTGTACCGGGCGCGGCCGACGGCCAGCGCGGACAGATGGCCGACCAGCGCGAAGTCCAGTGCCTCGCCCGCCTGCGGCCCGGTGACGGTGATCTCGCCCATGTGCGAGAGGTCGAAGAGCCCGGCGGTGCGGCGTACGGCGTTGTGCTCGTCGCGTTCGCTGCCGTAGCGCAGCGGCATGTCCCAGCCCGCGAAGTCGGTCATGGTCGCGCCGAGCGCGCGGTGCACGGCATCGAGCGCGGTACGGCGTGGGGCGGTGGTCATATACGAAGCTCCCAGGTGCGGACGGAACAGGCGTGGCGATGACAATCCTCCCCATCTGTCATCGAACCTGAGAGGTTCACCACGGCCCCGGCGGGACGCGGTTTGCACCTTGGGTGGGGCGGCGTTGGCCGCCCGCTTTTCAGATGTGCCTCATCCGCGCGGTAACGGGGCCTGAGAGATTCAAGGGAGGACTTGCTCCTTCGGCGCCCCGGTGACGCTGTGCGCGTCGGCCGGGAACTCTCCCGCACGGATTCGAACGGCCGGTATGGAGTTGGCGCGTGCATCATTACACGTCGCGCGGTCCACCGGCCAGGGCCGCTAGGGTTCCGCCAGGCACGACGATGACCGCAGGTGGGGTGGAGATGAACGTTCCGGCGCAGTACGGCTACGGATCGGGGGAGCACGAGCCGTACGGGACGGTGCAGCCCGGTTTGCCGCACGGTGGCGGCTGGCCCGCCAACGAACTGGAAGAGGTGCTGGCCGCGGCGCTCGGCGAGCCCGGTGCGGTGCCGCGGGTGCTGGAGGTGCTGGGGCGCTCCGCGCTGTGGGTGCCGTTGCCGAACGGCGGCGGGCCGGACAGCCGCGATCTCGACCTGCCCGCGATGGAGTTGGACGGCGCCGCGTACGTACCCGTGTTCAGCTCCCAGGAGCAGTTGGTACGGGTTGCACCCGGAATGTCCTTCGTGGTGGCGCCCGCGCTGGAGTTCGCGCGCGGGCTCCCGCCGCGGGCCGGTATCGCGATCAACCCCGGTGCCGCGGTGGGGCTGCGGATACCCGCCGCCGCGGTCGAGGAGTTCTGCCGGGGCGGGGCGCCGGGCGGCGGCCGGGTACGGCTGTGGGAGCCGGGGCCCGACGACGAACCGGTGGACTTCCTCGCGGCCGCCGCGGGCGAGTTCGCGATCACCCCGGTCGTGCTCTCGGCGCGGCGCGTGCTGGGGTCGGTGGAGGGGCAGCCGCCGACGCTGTTCGTCGGCGTGGAGCTGGACCGCTGGCAGGAGGAGGACCGGGCCGCCGCGATGAACGCGCTCGGGCGCGCCCTCGGCGCGGCGCCGGTGCGGTGGACGGTCAACCTGGTGCTGCTTGACGTGGCCCAGGACCCGGTGGGCGACTGGATGCACGAACGCGTTCGGCCGTTCTTCGCGCGGGACTGAGCCCGGGTCTCAGGCTGTTGTCGGCCCCCGCCGTTAGGCTGGGGACCTGATTGTGGCGGACGGGGCGGAGCAAGCGACGGAAGGGGCGGACCCCCAAGTGAACGCTGGCGTGGAGGACGCGCTGCGCCAAGTGGCGCCCGGTCGTTACGACATGTACGAGGCGCTGCTGCGCGCACTGGTCGACGGGCAGGTGTGGATGCTGCTCTGGCATGGCCAACCCGGTTCGCCCGACGCGCAGTACGGGAACATGGACGCTGGCGGGTTCGGGTACGCGCCGTGCGTCACCTCCGCGCAGGAGCTGGCGGCCAGCGGATGGAACCGGGCGCACGAGGTGGTCACCGGGCGCGAGGTCGCGGCCGAACTGTACCGGGAGCGCTACGGGTTGTGGCTCAACCCGCATGCCCCTGGCGGGGGCGTCGGAGTGCCGTGGCTGGACCTGCGGCGCATCGCCTGCGGCCTTGACCGGCTGCCCGCCGGGCCGTTGCAGATCTGCGAACCCACCTTGCGGATACCGCACTTCTACGCCGCGCTGTCGCAGCACGCCCAGCACACCCCGGTGGTGCGCACGTTGTGCGCCGCGTGGGTACGGCCGACGCTCGGGGAGCCGTTCCTGGCGATCGGCGTCGGGCTGTACGAGACCGGGCCGCACGCGGCGGACGCGGTCCAGATGATGATGCGGCAGTGTGCCGCGGCGGCGCCGGACGGGTTGGCGCTCACCACCGTGTCGCTGGCCGACGAGTTCGATCCCATCGCCATGTGGATGCGGGCCTCGCGGCCGTTCTACGCCCGCGAGGCGGTGCCGGGTACGGCGGCTTGGCCGCCCCCCACCGCGGGCTGGCCCCCGCGCGCTTATTAGTGGCCTTGTGCGGCTTGCGGCACGCTTTGACACCGCCGGTCTCCGCCGTGGTGGTTGCGCACCGTCGCGGCGGTGCTTTTGCTGGGGGCAAGCCCCCAGACCCCCGGCGAGGATGTACCGCAACCCGAACCGCACCCCCCGGCGTCAGCCGGACAGCGCTGCGGGGAGCAAGCCCAGCGGCGGGGAGCCGAGCGCGAGCAGCGCAGCGTGAAAGCGCTGGAGGGTGAACGCGGCACCCCACCGCTTCCGAGCCTGCTCGCGCAGGCGAAGAAGCTCCAGCTTGCCCCACGTGTAGCGGCCGTACGCCGCGTCGAACGTGCCCCGGCGGGCCTCCGACGCGGCCGCCGCGCGGGCCAGAAAAGCGTCCCGGACGAAGCGCTCCGTGGCCTCCGCGACATCCATCGCACCGGTGTGCAACCCGATCGCGCAGGTCAGCCGGGTCACCCGGACCAGCGCCTCCAACGCCACCCCGATGGTGAACCGCGGATCGCCCGCCCGGAACCCCTCCTCCAGGCACATCTCCTCCGCGTAGTGCGCCCACCCCTCGCAGAACGTCAACGAGTGCAGCGCGCGCCGCACATCGGTCGGCGCGTGCCGTAGCGCACGGCCGTGCGCGAAGTGCCCGGGCGCCACCTCGTGCACGGTGACCGAGGGCAGCCCGGTACGGCTGAAGAGGGTCAGCCACTCCTCCTGCTCGGCCGCGGGCCATCCCGCGCCGGGCGGAGTGATGTGGTACCAGGAGGGCGCGTCGGCCTCGAACGGCGCCGCCCAGGTCATCATCGCCGACGACCAGCGCCGCGACTCCGGTGCCGGACCGACCCGGCACTCCCCGTCGAGGTACGGCACCAGCTTGCGCTCCCGGGTGAACTCAAGGACCTCGGCGGCGAGTTCGGCCGCCTCTGGGATCACCCCGTCCGCATCCGGATGGTCGGCCAGCAGCTCGGGCACCAACTCCCGTACCGTCCTGCTCGGATCGAGCGCCCGGCACGCCTGCGCCAACAACTCGGCCAGCCGCTGACGTTCCCGCTCCGCCGCCTCGGCCAGCGTCGAAAGGTCGACCTCCACGCCTTCTTGACTGCCCATCAGCGCGGCGAGCGCCGCACCGCCCAGGCGCGGGTCCGGGTCACCGGTCTCCGCGGCCCGCGCGATGTGCGCGACCAGCCGCTGGTGCGCGGCGAGCGCGGCGGCCGTCTCCTGGTCCCGGGCCGGATCGAGCCCGGCCGCCAGGCCGCGTACCGCCGCCAGCAGCGCGCCCGCCACCGGTGCGCTGACCTGGTCGAGCGAGGCGATGGCCGCGTCCACGGCGTCCGGCCACTGGGCGAGGTGCCTACGGCGGGCCGCGGCGCGCTCCGGCGCGGGCGCGTACTCCCGGTCGTACGCGGTGAGTTCGAGGTTCGACAGGTGCAGGTACGGGTCCCTGCGGTGCAGTTCCAGTTCACCGAACTGCACCCGCAACCCCTCCTCGAAGACGGCCAGGTGCGCCTCGTCGTGCGGATCGGAGTGCGCCGGGGTGTCCCGCCGGGCCCTGGCCAGCGCGGTCAGTGAGCGCCGGACGCCCTGCGGCGACAGGTCCTGTACGACGCCGTCGTACTCGTGCAGCCCGGCCATCTCGCGGACGACGGGGACCATCAGGTCGCAGACCGCCCGTAGTCGGTTGTCCATGAGAGGACCGTATCTTCCGGAAACACGGCTGTGCCTGTCCGTTAACGACACCGCGGTAACGGAAGCTCACTGCCCACATCACGGTTGCGCATCCATTCCCCCCGGGATCTGGCGAGTGATCTAGATCACACCCCAGACTCGCGCCGCAAGGTGCCCCACGTACCACCCCGTACCCGCCGCCGCCGGACAGCTCCGGCCAGGGACCCACGAGGACCGATGAGCGCACCGCCGCACGAGCCCGGCGCAACCGCGCCCGCCGACATCACCGCCGACCTACCGGCCAAGGCAATCGAGGGCCGCTCGCCGGGCCGGATCGCCTGGCTGCGACTCAGACGCGACAAGGTCGCGCTCGCCGGTGGGGCCGTCGTCGTCCTGCTGATCCTGGTAGCGGTCTTCGCACCGCTGATCGTCTCCCTGCTGGGCCATCCGCCGGACCAACTGCACGAGGACCAGATCGACCCCAACCTGGGCACGCCGATCCACCCCTTCGGCGGCATCAGCCGCCGCTTCCTGTTCGGGGTGGAACCGGTCAACGGCCGTGACCTGTTCAGCCGGGTGGTCTACGGAGCGCGGGTCTCGCTGCTGGTGGCGTTCTTGGCCGCGGTGGTCGCGGTGCTGCTCGGCACGCTGTTCGGCATCGTCGCCGGGTACTTCGGCGGCTGGGTGGACGCGCTGGTCAGCCGGGTGATGGATTTGCTGCTGGCGTTTCCGCAACTGCTGTTCATCATCGCGCTGGTCTCCGTAGTGCCCAACTCGCTGTGGGGGTTCAGCGGTTCAGGTGTGCGGATGGCGGTGCTGATCGTGGTGATCGGCTTCTTCGGCTGGCCGTACGTCGGACGCATCGTGCGCGGCCAGACGCTGGCGCTGCGCGAGCGGGAGTACGTGGAGGCGGCGCGCAGCCTGGGCGCGGGTCGCGGCTACATCCTCTTCCGTGAGCTGCTGCCCAACCTGATCGCGCCGATCACCGTCTACACCACCTTGATGATCCCCACCAACATCCTCACCGAGGCGGCGCTGAGCTTCCTCGGTGCCGGGGTCAAGCCGCCGACGCCGTCCTGGGGGCAGATGCTCTCGGCGGCCGTCACCGTCTTCCAAGCGGACCCGATGTTCATGATCATCCCGGGCCTGGCGATCTTCGTCACCGTGCTGGCCTTCAACCTCTTCGGCGACGGTGTGCGTGACGCGCTGGACCCGAAGGGCACCCGCTGAACCCACCAACGCGCCGACCGATCATGGAGGTTGAGACTCCCGTGATGCCCCAGCGGTCCACCCGGTTCACCCTGGCGGCCGGATCCGCCGTCGCCCTCGCCGCACTGCTCGGCACGGCCGCGTGCAGCGGCGCGTCCGGCGGCAGCGGCGGCGGCACGGCGGCCGGTTTCAACGCCGCGGCCGCCAGCGTCGTCCACCCGTCCACCGCCAAGGGCGGCACCCTGCGGTTCACCGCCGCCCAGGACTTCGACTCGCTCGACCCGCAGCGCGGTTACTACGGCTTCATGTGGGACTTCGCCCGCTACTACACCCGCCAGCTCATCACGTACGACACCAAACCGGGCAACGCCAGCCTGAAGCTGGTGCCGGACCTGGCCACCTCGCTGGCGCAGGTCACCGACGGCGGCCGTACCTACACCTACCACCTGAGATCCGGAGCCACCTGGGAGGACGGCTCGCCGGTCACCGCGCAGGACGTGAAGTACGGCATCGAACGCACCTGGGCGCAGGACGTGATCACCGGCGGCCCGATCTGGCTGATGCAGAACCTCGACAACAGCCAGAAGTACCCCGGCCCGTACAAGGACCCCGCACCCGACAAGCTGGGGCTGAAGTCGATCGACACCCCGGACGACCACACCGTCGTCTTCCATCTGGCCAAGCCCAACGGCGACTTCGAGCAGATGCTGGCGCTGCCGGAGGGCTCACCGGTCAAGCGGTCCAAGGACACCGGCGCCAAGTACGGGCTGCGGCCGTTCTCCGACGGCCCGTACAAGTTCCTCGCCTACCAGCCCAACAAGACGTTGGTGCTGGTCCGCAACGACAAGTGGAACAAGGCCTCCGACCCGATCCGCCCGGCCCTTCCGGACCGCATCGAGGTCGTCTACGGCTCCAACGCCGACGACCTGGACAGCAAGCTGCTGAACGGCGAAGCCGACCTCGACCTCAACCAGACCGGACTCCAACAGGCGGCCCGGGTGAAGGTGTTGCGGGACCCCAGGCTCAAGGCGAGCACCGACGACCCCACCACCGGATACATCCGCTACGTCTCATTGGTCCCGGCCGTCAAGCCGCTGGACAACATCCACTGCCGCAAGGCGGTCATCTACGCCACCGACCACAAGGCGCTGCAGACCGCGCGCGGCGGCCCCATCGCGGGCGGCGACATCGGCACCAACATGCTGCCGGACGGTGTCAAGGGCGCCGACACCAAGTACGACCCGTACGGCCTGACCAGCAACGGAGGCGCGCCGGACATCGCCAGGGCCAAGTCCGAACTCCAGCAGTGCGGAAAGCCGGGCGGGTTCTCCACCACCATCGCGGTGCGCAACAACAAGTCCGCCGAAGTGGCCTCCGCGGTCGCCCTCCAGGCCTCGCTCAAGGCCGTCGGCATCACCACCCAGATCGACCAGTACGACGGCGCGCAGACGCCGAACATCATCGGCGTGCCCAACGTGGTCCACAAGAAGGGCTACGGGTTGATCGTGATGGGCTGGGGTCCCGACTTCTACACCGGCCAGGGCTTCCTTCAGCCGCTGGTGGACGGCCGGTTCATCCTGCCGAACGGCAACAACAACTACTCGGAGATCAACGACCCCGCCATCAACGGCGAGTTCGACCAGGCGATCGCCACCACCGACGCCGACAAGGCCGGGCAGTTGTACTCCGACATCAACCACCGGGTGATGCAGGACGCCTACTATCTGCCGATCGTCTACGACAAGGCGCTGGTGTGGCGCAGCGACCGGCTGACCAACGCCTACACCGCCACCTCCTACAGCGGCAAGTACGACTTCGTGTCGCTGGGCGTCGAGGGCGCGAAGTAGGGGCGGGGCGCCGTGCTGGCCTACCTCGTCCGGCGGCTGGTGGCCGTCGTGGTGATGCTGCTGGTGGTCACCCTGGTCACCTTCGGCATCTTCTTCCTGGTCCCCAAGCTCACCGGTGGCGACCCGGCGGCCCTGTTCGCCGGACGGCAGGCGGACCCGGCCGCCATCGCCGGGATCCGCAGAAAGCTGGGGCTGGACGCGCCGGTGATCGTCCAGTACGCCCGGTTCATCTGGGGCCTGGTCGCCGGACGCGACTACGCGAGCGGCGCGGACGTCACGCACTGCGCGGCGCCCTGCTTCGGCTACTCCTTCAAGACCGAGCAGCCGGTGTGGCCGCTGCTGATCGACCGCTTCCCGGTCACCTTCTCGCTGGCGATCGGCGCGTGCGTGCTGTGGCTGGTGGTCGGGGTGGCCACCGGCGTGCTCTCCGCGCTGCGGCGCGGCAGCCTGTGGGACCGTGCGGCGATGGCCACCGCGCTGGCTGGGGTGTCGCTGCCGATCTACTTCACCGGGATGCTGGCGCTGGCGGTGTTCACCTACAAACTGCACTGGCTGACGGTGAGTTATGTACCGTTCACCCAGAACCCGCTGGCCTGGGCGAGGGGGTTGCTGCTGCCGTGGATCGTGCTGGCGTTCCTGTACGCGGCGATGTACGCCCGGCTCACCCGGGCCACCATGCTGGAGATCCTCGGTGAGGACTACATCAGGACCGCTCGGGCCAAAGGGCTGGCCGAACCGGTCGTGATCCGCAGGCACGCGCTGCGGGCCACCTTGACGCCGGTGCTGACCATCCTCGGCATGGACCTCGGCGCCCTGGTCGGCGGCGCGATCCTCACCGAGACCACGTTCAGCCTGCAGGGGCTGGGGCAGGCGGCGGTCCGGGCCATCAGCGACCAGGACCTGCCGGTGATCCTCGGGGTGACCATGATCGCCGCGTTCTTCGTGATCGCCGCCAACCTCGTCGTGGACCTGCTGTACGCCGTGGTCGACCCGAGAGTGAGGCTGGCATGACGGACGATCCCGAAGCGTTCCTGTCGGTACGGGACCTCAAGGTGCACTTCCCGACCGACGACGGGCTGGTCAAGGCCGTCGACGGGCTCTCCTTCGAGCTGGCGCGCGGACGCACCCTGGGCATCGTCGGCGAGTCCGGCTCCGGCAAGTCGGTGACCTCACTGGCGGTGATGGGGCTGCACGGCGTCGGCCAGTACGGGCGCGGGCGGGCCCGGATCTCCGGCGAGATCCGGCTGGACGGACAGCGACTGACCGACGCGGACCCGGACGCGGTGCGGCGGCTGCGCGGGCGGCAGATGGCGATGATCTTCCAGGACCCGCTGTCCTCCCTGCACCCGTACTACACGGTGGGCAGGCAGATCAGCGAGGCGTACCGGGTGCACAATCCGGTCGGCAGGGCCGCCGCCCGCGCCCGCGCGGTGGAACTCCTGGGCCGGGTCGGCATCCCCCGCCCCGACCGGCGCTTCGACGACTACCCGCACCAGTTCTCCGGCGGCATGCGGCAACGCGTGATGATCGCCATGGCCCTGGTCAACAACCCCGACCTGCTGATCGCCGACGAGCCGACCACCGCGCTGGACGTCACCGTCCAGGCGCAGATCCTCGACCTGATCCGGGACCTGCAACGGGAGTTCGGCTCGGCCGTCATCGTCATCACCCACGACCTGGGAGTGGTCGCCGAACTCGCCGACGACATCCTGGTGATGTACGCCGGACGGTGCGTGGAGCGCGGTCCCGCCGAACGCGTCTTCCACGCACCGCAACACCCGTACACCTGGGGCCTGCTGGGCTCCATGCCGCGACTCGACCGGGAGCGCGGCGCGCGCCTCACCCCGGTCAGGGGCGCCCCGCCCAGCCTGATCAACGTGCCGTCCGGCTGCGCCTTCCACCCGCGCTGCCCGTACGCCGAACTGACCGCCGGGGCCAGCCGCAGCACCGTACCCGAGCTGCGCGAGGCGGCGCGGCGGCACTTCGCCGCCTGCCATCTGCCGGTGGCGGACCGCGATCGCATCTGGGAGGCAAGCGGATGACCAACGCCACCGCCAGCGAACCGCTGCTGAAGACCACCGGCCTGGTCAAGCACTTCCCACTGACCAGGGGCCTGCTACGCCGCACGCACGGCGCGGTGCAGGCGGTCGACGGTGTCGATCTGGACGTGCGTCCCGGAGAGACGCTGGGGCTGGTGGGGGAGTCCGGATGCGGCAAGTCCACCCTGGGCAGGCTGCTCACCCGGCTCCTCGAACCCACCGGCGGCAGCGTGCGGTTCGCGGGCCGCGACATCACCCACTTGGGCACCGCCGCGATGCGGCCGCTCCGGCGCGACGTGCAGATGATCTTCCAGGACCCGTACTCGTCACTCAACCCGCGCCACACGGTGGGCACCATCGTCGGCGCGCCCTTCAGACTCCAGGGCGTACGGCCGCAGGGCGGCATCCGCAACGCCGTACAGGAGCTGCTGGAACTCGTCGGGCTCAACCCCGAGCACTACAACCGCTATCCGCACGAGTTCTCCGGCGGCCAGCGGCAACGCATCGGCATCGCCCGGGCGTTGGCGCTCAAGCCGCGGCTGGTGGTCGCCGACGAGCCGGTCTCGGCCCTGGATGTGTCCATCCAGGCCCAGGTGGTCAACCTTCTGGCCGACCTCCAGGGCGAGTTGGGGCTGACCTACCTCATCATCGCCCATGACCTGTCCGTCATCCGTCATGTCTCCGACCGGGTCGCGGTGATGTACCTGGGCAAGATCGTGGAACTGGCCGACCAGTCGCACCTGTACGCCCCAGCCCCCCCCCCCCAAAACCCCCCCC
>NZ_JANFNH010000077.1 GCF_024436055.1 Streptantibioticus rubrisoli
GCAACGCGCCCCGCGCACCGGCGAACGAAGCGCGTTGCGGACGTCAGTCCGTCGCGATCGCTGAGAGGACGTTCATGCGCGAAGCGCGGAACGCTGGGGCCAGGGCGGCCAGGAGGCCCACCACCGCCGCGCCGACGAAGACCGTGACGATCGTGGACCACGGGATCGCCAGCGTGCCCAGCCCCCGCAGGGCCAGCAGCTTCTGGGCCGCCGTACCCCAACCCATGCCCAGGCCGAGGCCGATCACCGCGCCGAACAGGGCGATGACGACGGACTCCAGGCGGATCATCCGCCGCAGCTGGCGGCGGGAGAGCCCGATCGCCCGCATCAGGCCGATCTCCCGGGTCCGCTCGACCACCGACAGGGCGAGGGTGTTCACCACCCCCAGCACCGCGACGATGATCGCCAGCCCCACCAGCCCGTAGACCAGGTTGAGCAGTTGGCCCAGCTGGTCCCGCAGCAGCTTCTTGTAGTCGGCCTGGTCGCGCACCTGAACCTGCGGGAAGTCCCGCACGGCCGCCTTGAGCCCGTCATACGCGGACTGCGGGTTCTTGTGGTCGGCCGCCGTGGCGAACAGCATCACGTCCTGCGGCACCAGCTCCCGCGGCACGTACCGCCGTACCGTGTCCAACCCCACGTACATCGCACCCTGGTCGAACGAGGTGTTCTTCGAGGTCACCGCGTCGATCCGGAGCTGGGCGGTGCGACCGCCGGGGAACGCCGCGGTCAGGGTGGAGCCCAGCTTCAGCCCGTGGTCGTGGGCGAACGTCTCGCCGACCGTCATGCCGCCCTCGGTGTACGCGTCCTTGACCTGGCCGGAGACCACCGGCACCCGCAGGTCGTCGGCGTACGTCGGGTCGGTGGCGGACAACGGCTTCTTGGCCTTGGTACCGTCCGGCAGCGTCAGCACCACCGGCAGGTCCTTGTACTCGGTGACGTGTCCGAGGCCCGCCGTGCCCTTGACCGCCTTGACGACATCGGGCGTGAACGCGCCGGAGTCGGTGGAGATGATGAAGTCCGCGCCGACCGACTTGTCGATCTGCTCGTCCGCCGAGGCCACCATCGAGGAACCCACCACCGACAGTCCCGAGACGAGCGCGAGCCCGATCATCAGCGCGGCGGCGGTGGCACCGGTACGACGCGGGTTCCGCAGCGCGTTGCGCTGCGCCATGCGGCCGACCGGGCCGAACGGCCGCAGCGTGACCGTGCCCAGCACCCGTACCACCCCGGCCGCCAGCAGCGGGCCGATCACGATGAAGCCGACCAGGGTGAGCAGCACGCCGAAGGCCAGGTACACGCTGCCGGTCCCGGCGGCCTTCGCCGCCCCCGCGGCCACCAGCGACGCCGCACCGGCACCGGTGAGCAGCAGGCCGATCACCGACCGCGGCACGGTGGACCTGCCCGCCTCCTGGCCGCCGCCCGCGTCGCGCAGCGCGGCCATCGGGGAGATCTTCGCGGCCCGCCGGGCGGGCAGATAGGCCGACACGAGCGTGACCAGGACACCGATGACCGCACCCGCAACGGGAGTTGACCACTTGACGGTCAGCTCGCTGGTGTCCAGGTGCATGCCCATGCCGTTCATCAACCGCATCAGGCCCACCGCGATGCCGATGCCGCCCGCGATACCGAGCGCGGAGCCGAGCACCCCGAGCAGTACCGCCTCCACCAGCACCGAGCGGTTGACCTGCCTGCGGCT
The DNA here is from genome assembly GCF_024436055.1 of Streptantibioticus rubrisoli. Classification (GTDB taxonomy): domain Bacteria; phylum Actinomycetota; class Actinomycetes; order Streptomycetales; family Streptomycetaceae; genus Streptantibioticus_A; species Streptantibioticus_A rubrisoli. The sequence goes on from NZ_JANFNH010000077.1 coordinate 1,697, forward strand.
GGCGCCGATGGCCCGCATCAGGCCGATCTCCCTGGTGCGTTGGGCGACCAGCATGGAGAAGGTGTTGACGATCAGGAAGATGCCGACCAGCACGGCGATCCCGGCGAAGCCGAGCATGCTGTCCTTCATCACGTTGAGGAAGCTGCCGACGGACGACTTGTTCTCCGCCGCCGCCTCGGCCTTGGTCTGCACCTGGTAGCCGCCGCCCAGCGCGGTCATCGCCCGCGCCTTGAGCTGGTCGTTGGTCCGGCTGCCGTCGCCATACGCCTCGACGGAGCTGAACACGCCGCTGTGGCCGAGGAGTTCACGCTGTGCGGTGGGGGTGTCCAGGAACACCATCGCCGCACCGGGGTTGGTGGTCTGGAAGGTGGCGATGCCGGTGATCTTCTGGGTGAAGGTGCCGTACGCGGACATCACCTTGACCTCGTCGCCGATGCCCAGGTGTGCCTTGTTGGCGGTGTCGGCGTCCAGCAGTGCCTGGCTGGGACCCTGCGGCGCCCGTCCTGAGGTGAGCTTGAGCGCGGCGTTGGGGGTCACCGTCCAGTTGGAGGCGATGGTGGGGGCGCCGGAGGTCGGGCCGATGTTCTTGTTGGTCCTCGGGTCGACCAGGGTGACCTGGGTGGACGAGGCGACGCCCAGCGCGTTCTTCACGCCCGGCTCGGCGGCGATCGTGCCAACGGTGGCGGCGGGCAGGGTGGACGGCGGCGAACCGGCGTTGTTGTCGCTGTTGCCCGCGTCCTTGGGTTTGACGGTGATGTCGGCGGAGGTGGTGGCGAAGAGCTTGTCGAAGGTGGCGTTGACGGTGTCGGTGAACACCAGCGTGCCGCAGACGAACGCCACGGAGAGCAGGACCGCCACGGCGGACAGCGCCATCCGGCCCTTGTGCGCGAGGAAGTTGCGCAGCGAGGTCTTCAGGACGGTCACGAGGTCCTCCCGCGCGCTTCGACGTGCTCGTCGGGGGTCCGGGGGTCGTCTCCGGAGAACTGCAGCATGCGCTCGAAGACCAACTCGGCGGTGGGGTTGGCCATGTCGTCCACGATCCGGCCGTCCGCCAGGTACAGCACACGGTCGGCGTACGAGGCGGCCATCGGATCGTGGGTGACCATCACGATGGTCTGACCGAGGTCGTCCACCGAGCGGCGCAGGAAGCCCAGGACTTCGGCACCGGCGCGCGAGTCGAGGTTTCCGGTCGGCTCGTCACCGAAGATGATCTCGGGCTGGGCGGCGAGCGCCCGGGCCACCGCCACGCGTTGCTGCTGGCCGCCGGACAGTTGGCTCGGCCGGTGCTTGAGCCGCGCGCCCAGGCCCACGGTCCGCACGACCGTATCCAGCCACTGCTGGTCGGGCTTGCGGCCCGCGATGTCCATCGGCAGCGTGATGTTCTCCAGCGCGTTCAGCGTGGGCAGCAGGTTGAACGCCTGGAAGATGAAGCCGACTTGGTCGCGGCGCAGCCGGGTGAGCTGCTTGTCCTTCAGCTTGCTGATCTCCGTCTCGCCTATCCATATGCGGCCGGAGGTGAGCGAGTCCAGTCCGGCGAGGCAGTGCATCAGCGTCGACTTGCCGGAACCGGACGGCCCCATGATCGCGGTGAACTGGCCGCGGGCGATGTCGACATCGACCGCGTCGAGCGCGACGACCCTGGTCTCCCCGGTGCCGTACGCCTTGGTCACCTGCCGGGCCCTCGCGGCGACGGCCGTGCGCCCTCCGCTGCCGCCCGCCCGGGGAAGTGCTACAGCCGTGGTCACGTGGTTTCTCCTGAAATGTCGTGGGATCAAGCGGTGTGTTCAGCGTCGCCGACGGGGGGTGTCCGACGCGATGGGGCAGGACTCCGGTTCGGGATGGGGTTTTCCCCACCCTTGAGCCGCGGTTCGCCATCGGTACGGCAGCGGTGCCATTTCAGGCTAGGCAGCGGTACGGCCCCGCTCCTCCTCCCCCGGGACGAACCGGGGGTATGAGGGAGGACAGGGCATCCCCTAGGGGGCACCGCGCCATACGAACGCCGCGGCCCCCGGCGAACCGGGGGCCGCGGCGGTGGACTTCGGTGCTACGGGCGGTCGGTGGTCTGGTCGGGCAGCGGTCGGCCGGTGAGTGTGGACAGGCTGGTGCGCACATGGGCCAGATGTGAGCGGATCTCCTCGCAGTGGATCTCGTGCTCGCGCAACTCCCGTTCGCTGTCCCGGGCGACGCGTTCGGCCATGGCGTGCGCCTGGGCCGCGATCGCCGCGGCCTCGGACTCCGCGTCGGCCTGGAGGCGGGCGGCCGTCTCCTCCGCCTCGGCGTGCGCGTGCTGCGCGTCCGCGAGCAACCGCTCCGCACGGTCGGCGAGGTCGGTCAGACGGCTGTCCACCGCCGCCTCGCGCTCGGCGAGCTGGCTTTCGAACTCCGCCAGCCGCTGCCGCTGCTCCTTCTCCTGCTCGGCGACGGTCCGCGCGACGTCCTGCCGTACGCCCTCCAGGGCGCGCTCGGCCTCCTGGCGGATGCGGGCGGCCTCCTGTTCGGCCGCGCCGCGTACGTCGGCGGCGTACTTCTCGGCCGCGGCGCGTACGCCCTCGGCGGCCTCGTCGGCGGCGCCGCGGCGCTGCCGGGCCTCGGCCTGCGCCTGTTCCCGCAGCTCCCTGGCGACCTGTTCGGCCATCCGCATCGAGCGCTCGGCCTCGGCCTGCGCCCGCTCCCTTACCTCCGCGGTCTCTTCCTCGACCATTCTCAGCAGCCGCTGCGCACCCGCGCCCAGGGCCTCGTACGTCACCGGTCCGAGTGCGTCCAGGGCCGCTCTCAGGCCGCTGGCCTCGGCGTCCATCTCGTTGGCCAGGACGGTCAGGCGGGCGGCGCGCTCCCACGCCGCGTCGCGCTCCGCGGACAGGGCGGCGAGGAAGGCGTCAACCTGCTCGACCCGGTAGCCGCGGCCCCGGGAGGCGGTAGTGAAGCCTTCGGGGGTCATCGACATCACCATGCTCAGCCCCTTGTCTCCTGTAACCCGCCCTATCTTTCATGATTTGGGCGAAATAATCATGCCGCAACACTCCGCTGACCCCCTACCCAGCTTGCGTCACGACGCGCCCGAGACGCCTCATCGCTGGGTCGCGGTATCGCGCCCCAGCGCGCCACCCTCCGCTCCGCGCCGCAACGTGACGGACGCCACACGCCGAACACAGCGGCGCGCCCCGCCGGTCCCGGCGGGGCGCGCCCGTTCGCCCAGTCCTCGGCGGACCGCTACAGCAGCCCGTCCCACATCTGTTCAAGCAGCACCGACCACCAGTTGTCCGGCGAGGCCAGCGCCGCGGGGTCCAGCGCGGCCAGCTGGGACTGGAAGTCGACCGTCCAACGGCCCGCCTGGTCCGGCGTGAGCCCCAGCCGCAGCCGCCACATACCGCCCAGCAGAGCGAGGCAGCGGGCGAAGTCCGGCAGGCTGGTGTTGACGAACTGGGCGGGGCTGGACTGCGCCCCCGCAACCGCCTCCAGCGGCACCGCCATGATGTGCGCCGTCCCGTACTGCACGCACAACTGCCGACCGAAGTCGTTCCCCATCACCAGGTACGACGCCGCGTCCGGCGCCGCCGGAACACCGCGCTCGGCGGCGACCTCGGCAAGCGTCGGCACCGGGCGGCCGGGCTGCGCCTGCGCCCAGAAGAACGGCCCGAAGTCGGTCGGCAGACCGGCCCACACCAGCGTCTGCGCGACGATGTCGGGCACGCCCTGGCGGGCCACCGCCCGCTGGTCGAACCGGAACACGCCTTGCGGGCCGAACGTCTGCGCCAGCTCCTGCCCGATGGCCTGCAGCGGAATCGGCGCGACGCGCTGCACCTGCTGCGGGTTGGGCAGCGGTACGCGCTGCGGGCGCGGGCGCGCCGGGCCGTCCGCGACCTGCGCCAACTCCCCCTGGTGGGTGAGCAGATGCTGTACGCCCTGCTGGCGCGAGGCGTGGTCACGGCCGTACGGCGCGGTGTGGCTGATCCGCACCTGCGGCCAGGTCTCGCGGATCATCCGCGCACAGTAGCCGCCCGGCAGATCACACGACTCCAACTCGGTGTGCAGTTCCAGCACTTGCTGCGGCGGCACGTTCAACGCCCGCAGCTCGTGCAGTATCTGCCACTCCGGATGCGGCGTGCCGGGCGCGGAGCGGCGGATGAGCTGCTGCTCGGAACCGTCGCTCGCCCGGTAGCGCAGTACGGCCATGTAGCCGGGGCCGACCACCGGCACGCCCTGCGGCGGCTGCGGGAATCCGTAGCCGCCGGGAGCACCGGGCGGCGGCGTACCGGGGGTGCCCGGTATCGCCCCGGGCGGCGGGGGCGGAGGCATGCCGGGGCCGCCCTGGGGGGTGGCGAGCATTGTCGCCGCCGCGTGCGCCGGGGGCGGTGTGGCCGGGCCCGGCGGCGGGGGCGGCGGGGTGGCCGCGCCCCGGCCGGGGGCGCCCGTCGCGGGCGGCGGCGGGGGCGGAGGCGGCGGGGTGCCGCGACCGGCGGGGCCGCCCGGCAGGTCCGACGGGCTGGCCAGCACGGTGGCGGCGGCATGCGCCGCGGGCGGCGGCGTACCCGGCGTGCCCGGCGGCGTGCGGGGACCGGGAGGCGTACCCGGTACGCCCGGCGGCGTAGGAGGACCTGCGGGCGTACCCGGCGCGCCCGGGGTGGGCGGCGGCGTCGGGCCGTCGGCGTCCAGTGACGGCACCAACTGGGTCGCGACGTAGCCGCCCGGCGCCGCGGGCGGCGGCGTGGACGCATCCGGCGCCTTCGGCGCGACCAGCGGCGGGGTGTGAGCGCGCGGCGGCATCGCCTTGGACGTCTCGGCGTCCGCGATGTCGACCGCGGAGAGCCAGCCGGGCGGCGGTGTGGCGTGCACCGACGGACCGGTGGGCGGCGGCAGGTGCCCCAGGCCCGGGGCGTTCCGCCCCGGCGGCGGGGTGCTCGGGACCGACGGCGGCTCGGGCGCGGCCGGGCCGCCGCTGACCGGTGCGTCGACGGCGGGCGCCACCCGGGTGGGCGGCAACGCGCTGCCACTGGGCAGCAGTTCGGTCTTGGCCTCCGCGCGGGCGCCCGGCGAGGCATCCGGCACGTCCGAGCCGCTGACCGGCGGTGCCAGCACCGTGGCGGGCGGTGCGACGGAGGCGGACGCCACCGAGGCGTCCGAGTCGGCGTTGGCGTCCGCCCAGGGAGTGGCCGCCGCAGGGGCGGCGGGCGGCGGGGTGGGGGTCGAGCCGGTCGCCGTGGAGCCCTGGTCGGGCGAGGCCTTCGGGGCCGAACTCGCCTCGGCCGCGTCGGAGTTGCCCTCGGCGGCCTTGCCGGAGGCGCGCCGGTTGTCCGGGATGCCCAGCTTGTCGGCCGCGTCCTGCAGCCACTGCGGTGGGCTCAGCAGGAACGAGGTCGCCTCCAGGTCCTGCCGCTTGGGCGGCTCGACCGCCGCCTCCGGCTCGGGGTGCCGCGGGGCCCCGTACGCCAGCTCGTAACTGCGGATCACCTCGTCCACCGGCAGCGCGGGCCACAGCGTGGTGCGGCCGTCCTCGCGGGCTATGACCAGCCGGGACCTGGCGCCGTCGGACGTCGGCCCGTCCTCGCGGTCCTCCGCCCAGACAACATAGCCCAGGTCGAACTCCCGGACCCGTACCTCCCGGCGCTCGTACGCCGGAACGTCACCGTTGACCCAGGCCTCGGCGCGCTCCCGCGCCTGCGTGAAAGTAATCACCGGGCCGACTCACTCCTCCACCGGGACGGCCCGGGCGAAGCCGCCGTCCACCATCAGGTTCGCCACCGTCTCCAACTCCGGCGGATTGCCCGCGAGTCGCAGCAGGAAGGCGTCGAAATCATCGCCGCACGGCAGCAGTAGCGAACCGACGCGCTGCTGCGGCGAGTCCCAGCCGTCGTTGGTGTCGCGCGCGTCGTCGTACGGGCAGAACCACACCGTGCCGATCCGCTCGCCCTTGACCTTCACCGCCAACAACCCGCCCTGCACATAGCCGATGCCCAGGTAGTCCTTGGTGAGGTGGTCGCGCAGGCACTTGTTGGCGTACCGCAGGTCGTCGGTGGCCGCCTCGTCGCGTACCGCGAAGAACGGCTGGTCGATCAGCAGCCCGAGTTCCGGATCGAGCGCGACACCGACCACCGGGCGGCCGCCCGACGCCTTCAGGAAACCGCGGTAGGGACCCGGCAGCCGGTAGCCGAGGTCCTCCTCGACCTCCCGCAGCCGCTGTTCGCTGACCGCGGCGAACACCGACTCGCCGCCTTCCTCCTCCGGCTCATCGGAGACCGCGAAGTGCACGGGCCGGGTCTCCTGCAGCGGGCGGGTGCCGCGCTTGTCCTGGTCGGCGGCGGCCGTGGCCAGCCCACCGTGGTGCCGCAGCAGCGCCTTGACCTCGACGGGGATCAGCTCCATCCGGCGGCTGCCCGCGACGTGGTGCCAGGTCCAGCCGGTCGGGGTGGCCACCGGGGACACCGGAAGGGCGCTGCGGTCCGCGTCGACGGCGGTGGGCGACTCGCCGGTGAACAGCTCGTGGCCCGAGTGGAACAGGGCGGCGTTCGCCGACACGTAGTCGGTGAGTCGCAGTTCGTCGACGCCGAAGCCCTCCGGAGGATCGGCGATCTCGGCTGCGGCCCGCGCATACGGCGAGAAGTCCGGATAGCCGTGTTCGTCCACACGGACGCCCTGCGGGTAGCGGGCGGCCCGGATCGGGTCCGGGAAGTGCACGACCTGCCCGGCGTAGGCAGCGTTCGGCGGGGCTGCCGTCGCCCCGAGCCGACCAGTCGTCATGGTGGATGCCCCCTGATGGATCTGTCACTTGGGGCACAGCCTATGGGGTGTGGCAACACCCCGGACCCGCTGCCTCCACCGCTCGCCACGAACCACTGGCCAACGGCGCGCCGATGTATGGGGGTTGAGGGAGCGTTACGACAGGTTGGGCCCCAAATCCGTCACATTCCGGCCACGATCCCCACATTCTCGTCACCGTCGCGTGACGAATCTCCCGTATTTACGCTCGCCTTCCGTACCAACAGGCACATTTGGCAGGCTGGCACTCTCAACGGGGGATGCACGGGAGGGAAGCACGATCTTGCAAACAACGCAACAAGCGCGAACCGGTGCGGCGGTGGAGACGATAACCGTGGACCCGCGGCTGACCTGGAGCAACAGCGGCGGTGCGGGCACCCGCCCGCTCGGTCCGCCGCCGGTGCTGCGGCACCGGCGCGACGGCATCCTCCCCGCCGTCGCCGCCGCCCTGTCCGTCCGCGGCGAAACCCTGACCTGCACCGGCGCCAAGGGCGACACCCCACCCGAACTCCACCCGCTGGTCGCCGCGTTCCTCGCCGGACTGCCCGTCGCGCAACGCACCCGCACCGCGGGACGCTGTCCGGAACCGGTACTGCTCTCCCGCTTCCTGACCGCGCTGGCCGACAAGCGCAGCGGACGCGCCGCCCGCAAACCGCTCAGCCACGGCGAGGCCCGCAAGGCCCTCAAACACAGCAAGCTGACCGCCCGCCGGATCCGCGAGGCCGGCGACCCGGAGCACGGCGCCTACGCCCCGCCATGCCGCACCTGCGCACCACTACTCGCCCACTTCGGGGTACGCGCGGTCGACCCCACCACGGAAAGGACGTGACAGTGTTGCGAAGCAACTCGTTTGAGGGTGGCGGCGGGCGACGGGAGGGCGTGACAGGGTTGCGAAGCAACTCGTTTGAGGGTGGTGGCGGGCGACGGGAGGGCGTGACAGTGGTGCGAAGCAACTCGTTCGAGGGTGGTGGCGGGCGACGGGAGGGCGTGACAGTGGTGCGAAGCACCTCGTTCGAGGGCGATGGCGGGCAGAGCGCGGGCTCCCCGGACAAGGCCGCCGCCCGCTTCCCCGACAGCGTGGATGCCGCCCTGCGGGCGGCCGGTTGGCAGCCGAGCCGCTGGGACATAAAGCAGGCCGAGACATGGGCCGACGAACTACGGGCGTACGTCTCCCCCGGCGGCCACCAGCACGCCGTCTTCCCGGCAGCCGTCGAGGCATGGGCGGAGTTCGGCGCCCTGGCGATCCCGCCGCAGAAGGGCAAGGGCCGCGAGATCGCGCCGACCGGGCTGGTCGTCGACCCGCTGCGCGCAGTGCACCTGGCCCGAACCTTCGCCGACCTCGGGCGTGCGCTGGGCACCGAGGTGTGCCCGCTGGGCGCCGAGGCCGACGGGCAGGCACATCTGGCGATCGACGCGCACGGGCGGGTGTACGCCGTCGACCACACCGGGGACTGGTACGTCGGCGAGACGTTCGACCAGGCGCTGGTCACCCTGGTCACGGGGGTGCGGCCGATTCGGCTGTCGGTCAGCGGGTAAGCACGGGGGCGCGGGCTTCGTGGGTTGCGGCGCGTCGTAGACCGCCGGTCTGCACCGTCGTGGTTCTCGCCGTCGCGGCGGGGCTTCTGTGGGGGCAAAGCCCCACAGAACCAAAAGGCCCCAAGCTTCCAGGAGCTTCGCGCGCGTCGAAGTGGTGGGCTCTTCGCCGCCACCGGGGCCTGGGGGCTCGCCCCCAGAAGAAGACCCGCCGCGACGGCGAGCAACCACGACAACGCGGCCCGGCGGTCATCGACGGCAACAGCCCAAACAGATACGCACCGGAGGCGCCCGCTCACAGCCGGGCCGGGATCACCGCCGAGACCCGGAACCCGCCGGAGGGCCGGGGACCGGCGACGAAACCCCCACCCAGCGCGGACACCCGCTCCTTCATGCCGACCAGCCCGTTACCGCCACTGGGCAGCCGGGCCGACGGCTGGCCGTCCGGCGGGCCGTTCTCCACCAGGACCGCTATCTCCTGCGCCCGGTACGCCACCCGCACCAGCGTGCTGGCGCCCGGCGCGTGCTTGTGCACATTGGTCAGCGCCTCCTGCACCACCCGGTACGCGGTCTGCTCCACCGGCCGCGACAACGGCCGCCGGTCGCCCTCCTCCGACAGCGACACCGCCATACCGGCCGCCCGCGACTGCTCCACCAGCACCCCGAGCTGCGCCAGACACGGCCCGTCCCCGTCCGCCTCCACCGCCGCTACCGGCCGCACCACCGGCTCCACCGGGCGCTGCGAGACGGCCGCGCCCGACTCGGTGCGCAGCACACCCAGCATCTGCCGCAGTTCGTTCAACGCCTGGCGGCCCATGTCACCGAGCAACTCCGCGCTGCCCACCGCCCGCTCCGGATCCTCCCGCACCACCGACCGCAACGCCGAGGCGTGCACCACCATCAAGCTCACCCGGTGCGCGACCACATCGTGCATCTCCCGGGCGATCCGGGTGCGCTCCTCGATCCGGGCCCGCTCGGCCCGCTCCCCCGCCTTCTCCGCGAGCAGCGACAGCTCCCGCTCCAGACCGTCGGCCCGCTCCCGCAGCGTCTCCACCAGCCGCCGCCGCGCCCCCACATACAGCCCCAGCAGCACCGGCGGCGCCGTCAGACCGACCGCCACCAGCACGGTGATCGCCACCGCGGCCCACTTGGCCGCCTCACTGCTGCCGTGCCGCACCACATCGTGGTGCATCTGCACGAACGCCACGATCAGCGTTCCGGCCGCCGTCATCGTGGCCAGCGCCGATATGATCCGCCGCGGCACATCGGAGGCCGCCAGCGTGTAGAGGCTGACCACCCCCAGCACCAGGCCCATCTGCGCCGGAGTGACCGCCAGCGCGATCAGCACCACCGCGATCGGCCAGCGCCGCCGCACCAGCAGCGTCGCCCCGACCAGGAGCCCGAAAGCCACCCCAAGCGCCAGCGGAATCCCGCTACCGCGCGCGAACGAGACCCCCTCCGCCGCACACTCCAGCGCGGACACCACAGCCAGCGACGCGTCCAGGGCCAGGCTGCGCCGCCTGGCCCACCACCACCGCCCACCCCCGGGCGCACCGCCGCTCGGCGCGCCCTCCTGTTCCGTGCCCCCCGTCATCGTCATACCTGTCAGCCTAAAGGCCCGCCCCGACAACCATCCGGGCTCCCGCCCACCCATGCTCCGTCGGCCTCCGCCTGCCCGAGCGGACCCCGCGTTTTCGCCACCCACCCGACCGCCCCCATGGAA
>NZ_JANFNH010000078.1 GCF_024436055.1 Streptantibioticus rubrisoli
GGGCGGGTGGGCGAACCCCGCCACTCACCCGCACCCCCCACCAGCGGAACGACAAACGACGGGGACGCCGGGGAACCCCCGGCGAGAAGGATGGCCCGCACTTGCGGGACAATGGAGCACGTGACTCGGATCGTGATCATCGGTGGCGGACCCGGCGGATACGAGGCGGCGCTGGTCGCGGCCCAACTGGGTGCGGAGGTGACCGTCGTCGACTGCGACGGTCTGGGCGGAGCGTCGGTGCTGACTGACTGCGTACCGTCGAAGACGTTGATCGCCACCGCCGAGGTCATGACGACCTTCGACTCCTCCTATGAGGAGCTCGGCATCATCGTGGCGGACGACACGCCACCGGTCGAGCGTGCCGCGCGAGTGGTGGGCGTCGACCTGGGCAAGGTCAACCGCCGGGTGAAGCGCCTGGCGCTGGCCCAGTCGCACGACATCACCGCCTCCGTGACCCGCGCCGGTGCCCGGGTGCTGCGCGGCCGGGGCCGGTTGGAGCCGCAGCAGGCGGCGGACGGCTCGCGCACCGTGACGGTGACCGCCGCCGACGGATCGGCCGAGACGCTGACCGCGGACGCCGTGCTGATCTCCACCGGGGCGCACCCGAGGGAGATACCGGACGCGCTGCCGGACGGCGAGCGGATCTTGAACTGGACCCAGGTCTACGACCTCGACGAGCTGCCCGAGGAGCTCATCGTGGTCGGTTCCGGTGTGACCGGCGCCGAGTTCGCCGGTGCCTACCAGGCGTTGGGCTCGAAGGTCACCCTGGTCTCGTCGCGCGACCGGGTGCTGCCCGGTGAGGACCCGGACGCCGCCGCCGTGCTGGAGGACGTCTTCCGGCGGCGCGGCATGAACGTGATGGCCCGCTCCCGGGCCGCCGCCGCCAAGCGGGTCGGCGACCGGGTCGAGGTGACGCTGGCCGACGGCCGGGTGATCACCGGTACGCACTGCCTGATGGCGGTCGGGTCGATCCCCAACACCGCCGGGATCGGGCTGGAGGAGGCCGGGGTCAAGCTGAAGGAGTCCGGCCACATCTGGACCGACAAGGTGTCCAGGACCACCGCCCCCGGCGTGTACGCCGCGGGCGACTGCACCGGTGTGCTGGCGCTGGCGTCGGTCGCGGCGATGCAGGGCCGGATCGCGATGTACCACTTCCTCGGTGACGCGGTCGCGCCGCTGAACCTGAAGACGGTGTCGGCGAACGTGTTCACCGACCCGGAGATCGCCACCGTCGGCTACAGCCAGGCGGACGTGGACAACGGGGTCATCGACGCGCGGATGGTCAAGCTGCCGCTGCTGCGCAACCCGCGGGCGAAGATGCAGGGCATCAGGGACGGTTTCGTGAAGCTGTTCTGCCGTCCGGGCACCGGCATCGTGGTCGGCGGTGTGGTGGTCTCCCCGCGTGCGAGCGAGTTGATCCACCCGATCTCGATCGCGGTGGACAACAACCTGACCGTGGAGCAGATCGCCAACGCGTTCACCGTCTACCCGTCGCTGTCCGGGTCGCTCGCCGAGGTCGCACGGCAGTTGCACAACCGCAAGACGACCAACGCGTAACAGCCGACGCTCGGTCACCGACGGTAGTGCGCCCGCGCTCGCTCGTTCTATAGCACTCGCGCGGCGCGCACATGAACAACTTCTGTTAATTGGTGCAAACTGCTGAAACTAGACGCCTGTTGGCATTACTGTCAGTTTCGTGTTCGCAGCAGAACGTCGTCAGTTGATCCTCGAAATGGTGCGAGCGAACGGGGCGGTATCGCTCCGTGAACTCGCCCGCGTCGTCCAGACCTCCGAAGTGACCGTACGGCGGGACGTGCGGGCGCTTGAGGCCGAAGGACTGCTCGACCGCCGGCACGGCGGTGCCGTGCTGCCGGGCGGTTTCACCAGGGAATCCGGCTTTCCGCAGAAAACCCATCTAGCGACCGCGGAGAAGACGGCGATCGCCGATCTCGCGGCCGGTCTCGTCGAGGAGGGCGAGGCCATCGTGGTGGGCGCCGGGACCACCACGCAGGAGCTGGCCCGTCGGCTCGCGCGCATTCCCGGTCTCACCGTGGTCACCAACTCGCTGTTGGTCGCACAGGCGTTGGCACACGCCAACCGGGTCGAGGTCGTCATGACCGGTGGCACCCTGCGCGGCTCGAACTACGCACTCGTCGGCAGCGGCGCCGAGCAGTCCCTCCAGGGGCTGCGGGTGACCAGGGCGTTCCTGTCCGGCAGCGGACTGACCGCGGAGCGCGGTCTTTCCACCTCCAACATGCTCTCCGCCAGCGTGGACCGCGCGCTGGTGCAGGCCGCCGCCGAGGTCGTGGTGCTGGCCGACCACAGCAAGCTGGGTACGGACACTATGTTCCAGACCGTGCCGTCCGATGTCATAACCCATCTCGTCACCGACGAGCCCCCGATGGGCGATGACCGCGCGGCGACCGAACTACAGGCGCTCGCTGACTGTGGCGTGCGCATCACTGTCGCTTCCGTTTCGCCGTCGGACGGCGGTGAGACGGGCGGCGGTCGGCCCCGCAGAGACGTTCCGGTACCGGGCCCGCGGCGGCATGTCCGGCCGGGCGGCGGGCAACCGGGCGCGGCGCTGCGCAGCGCTCCGCTGCCGCCCGAGCAGTCGACCGCGGGCCGGGTGGCCGATCTCGCCCCGCGCAGACGGTAGTTCAGGTCCTCGCCCGTAGCCCGTCCAGGGTGAGTGTGAGGAGCCGTTCGGCGATCTGCGGATCGTCGGGGGTCTTCTCGGCGGCCAGACCGATGACATGGGTGAGCTGCAACAGGTCGGGGATGTGCGCGTCCGCGCGTACCAGCCCGGCCTGTTGGGCCCGTGTCAGCAGTGCGCCGCCCGCCTCGCGCATCGGTACCTTGCACGCGGTCATGGTGGCGCCCGTGCCGGGTGCGTGGTCCGACTCCATCAGGGCGGCGGCCAGGCCGCGGTAGGTGCTGGCGTGCCGGAGCACCGCCCGCAGCCACTGCGCCAGGCCCTCGAACGGGTCGTCCACGTCGGCCAGTTCGGCGGCGTAGGCGACGAGTTTGCCCACTTCCTCCTGGTAGACCGCGTCGATCAGGGCGATCCGGCAGGGGAAGTGGCGGTACAGGGTGCCGATGCCCACCTGGGCACGGCGTGCGATGTCCTCCAGCGAGGCGTTAGTGCCTTGTTCGAGGAACGCGCTCTTGGCCTCCGCCACCAGCCGCTGGTAGTTGCGGCGGGCGTCCGCCCGCATCGGCTTCGCCATCGCCCGACCCTTCCGTACCGCTTCCGCCCCCGGCTCCCTGCTTCCAGAATCGCATTCACCGTACGAACACCGATGGCCCGGCCGACGAGCGTCGGCCGGGCCATGCGGTTGTCGGACGTCAGTCCTTGATCTCGCAGATGACGGCGCCGGAGGAGAGCGAGGAGCCGACCTCGGCGGTGAGGGACTTGACGGTGCCGGAGCGGTGGGCGTTGATGGGCTGTTCCATCTTCATCGCCTCCAACACCACGATCAGGTCACCCTCGTTGACCTCCTGGCCCTCTTCGACCGCGATCTTGACGATGGTGCCCTGCATCGGCGAGGTGAGGGCGTCACCGGAGGCAGCGGGGCCGGACTTCTTGGCGGCCTTGCGCCGCGGGGCCTTCTTCGCGCCCGCCGGAGCGGCGGCGGTGGCGACACCGAGCGATGCCGGAAGGGTGACCTCCAGCCGCTTGCCGCCGACCTCCACCACGACGGTCTCGCGGGCGTTCTCCGCCTCTTCCTCCTCCGAGACCGCGCCCGCGAACGGCGGGATCTCGTTGACGAACTCGGTCTCGATCCAGCGGGTGTGGACGGTGAACGGCTCGGTGCTGCCGGTGAGTTCGGGTCCGAAGGCGGGGTCGGTGACCACGGCGCGGTGGAAGGGGATGGCGGTGGCCATGCCCTCGACCTCGAACTCGGCCAGCGCCCGCTTGGCGCGCTGAAGGGCCTGCTTGCGGGTGGCGCCGGTGACGATCAGCTTGGCCAGCAGCGAGTCCCACGCCGGGCCGATCACGCTGCCGGTCTCCACGCCCGCGTCCAGGCGCACGCCGGGTCCCGCGGGCGGGGTGAAGCGGGTCACCGTGCCCGGTGCGGGCAGGAAGTTGCGGCCGGGGTCCTCGCCGTTGATGCGGAACTCGAAGGAGTGGCCGCGCATCGGCGGGTCGTCGTAGCCCAGTTCCTCACCGTCGGCGATGCGGAACATCTCGCGGACCAGGTCGATGCCGGTGACCTCCTCGGTGACCGGGTGCTCGACCTGCAGGCGGGTGTTGACCTCCAGGAAGGAGATCGTGCCGTCCTGGCCGACGAGGAACTCGCAGGTGCCCGCGCCGACATAGCCGGCTTCCTTGAGGATGGCCTTGGAGGCGCGGTACAACTCGGCGTTCTGCTCCGGGGTGAGGAACGGCGCCGGGGCCTCCTCGACCAGCTTCTGGTGGCGGCGCTGCAGGGAGCAGTCGCGGGTGGAGACCACCACGACGTTGCCGTGGGTGTCGGCCAGGCACTGGGTCTCGACGTGGCGGGGACGGTCGAGGTAGCGCTCGACGAAGCACTCGCCGCGGCCGAAGGCGGCGACCGCCTCGCGGACCGCCGACTCGTACAGCTCGGGGACCTCTTCCAGGGTGCGGGCGACCTTCAGGCCGCGTCCGCCGCCCCCGAAGGCCGCCTTGATCGCGATGGGCAGGCCGTGTTGCTTGGCGAACTCCACGACCTCCTCGGCGCCGCTGACCGGGTCGGGGGTGCCCGCGACGAGGGGGGCTCCGGCGCGCTGGGCGATGTGGCGGGCGGCGACCTTGTCGCCGAGGTCGCGGATGGCCTGCGGCGGCGGGCCGATCCAGATCAGGCCCGCGTCCAGCACCGCCTGGGCGAACTCGGCGTTCTCGGACAGGAAGCCGTAGCCGGGGTGGACGGCGTCCGCGCCGGAGTCGGCGGCGGCCTTGAGTACCTTGGCGATGTCCAGGTAGCTGGTGGCGGGTGTGTCGCCGCCGAGTGCGTAGGCCTCGTCGGCCGTGCGCACGTGCAGCGCGTCCCGGTCCGGCTCGGCGTAGACGGCCACGCTGGCGATCCCGGCGTCCTGGCAAGCACGAGCGACACGAACGGCGATTTCACCGCGGTTCGCGATCAGCACCTTACGCACGATGGCTCCCTCCTTGAAACAAGGTGAGTTTAGGGACTGCCGACACGTCGTGCCGAGCCACCCCTATGGGTGACCTTGCCCACACGCACGGTGGTGCCACATGGCCGGGAGACGCTTGAACCCTTGTCGGACCAAGGTACGCCTGGTTTTCGCCACTGATCACCGGCCCTGTGGCGCAGTTGGCGCGGTGTGCCGGGACGGAAGGTGCACGGTGGATTCTTTGTGGGAACTCCACGACTACTGGGCGGAAAGTTTGCCGGGTGTTGGCGCTCGGCGGGCTGACGGCGGCGCAGCCCCACAGAACCCCTATGCACGCCTCTTGTCCGGAGCATTACCCGTTAGTAGCGTCCGTGCTGGCGATGCCGACGGTAACGAGTGGGGGCGGTGCTGATGCGCAGACCGGTGGCGGCGGTCGCGGCGGGCGTGCTGGTCATCGAGGCGGTCGCCATCGCGTTCGTCAACCTCATGCTCGGGTTGGCGGTGAAACGTCAAAGCATGTCACTGGGCGGGCTGGCACCCACGGCCATGTCGACCGGGGCGTTCGTCGCCGCGGGGCTCATCGGGCTGTTTCTGCTCACCTGTGCGGCGATCGCGGTACGGGCGGCCGTGGCCGATCGCGCACCCGGACGGTTCGCCCGGATCCTGTTGATCGTCTGCGCGGTGGCGCACTGCGTGCTGGGCGCGGCGGTTGTCGGGATGATCGGGTGGCTGGCGTTCGTCGCGATGATGGTCGGGCTCGGCCTCGTCGTGGCCACGCTCGTGCTGTACGCCGGGCTGCGCCCGGCTGAATCCGGGGGTACGGCGGCGCAGCAGTGAGCTCCGCTGGGAGTGCGGCGGTGTGCCGTCGATCGCCTGCGGCACCACTGTGGCTGGTCGCGCCCACGCGGCGGAGCCGCACCTGAACACAGCCCCGCGCCCCTTCAGGGCGCCGGGCACCTCAGCCCCACAAGTCCGTGATGCGTACGCCCAGTTGGGCCAGCAGGTGGCGAAGCAGCGGCAGCGAGAGGCCGATCACGTTGCCCGGGTCGCCGTCGATGCCCTCGATGAACGGCGCCGAGCGGCCGTCGAGGGTGAACGCGCCCGCCACATGGAGTGGTTCGCCGCTGGCCACGTACGCCGCGATCTCGGCGTCGTCGGGCGAGCCGAACCGTACCGTCGTCGAGGCCGTCTCGCTGACCCGACGACCGCTCACGGTGTCGATCACGCAGTGCCCGGTGCGCAGAACACCGGAGCGGCCGCGCATGGCCCGCCAGCGGGCCGTGGCGTCGGCGGCGTCCCGTGGCTTGCCGAGCGGTTCGCCGTCGAGGTCCAGCACCGAGTCGCAGCCGACGACGAGTTCGCCGCCGGTCAGCCCGTCCGCCACCGCGGTCGCCTTGGCCTCGGCCAGCACCCGGGCCAACTCGCCCGGTGTCGGCGCGCTGATGGCGTCCTCGTCGACCCCGCTGACCATGACCTTCGGATCCAGCCCGGCCTGCTTGAGCAGCCCGAGGCGGGCGGGCGAGGCGGAGGCGAGGACGAGGGGGCGCGCAGCGGTCATGGGCATCAGGGTAGTCAGCCCGGGACCGGCCCTGGGACCGGCCCCGGTCGGATCACACCGGCCAGTACGTGCTGCGCCAGGCCATCGGGCCCGGGCGCGGTATCCGGCGCAGCGTGATGGCGCGTGCCGGGTCGGCCCAGGCGTTCAGCGGGCGCGCGCCGCCCGTTCCACCGGGAACGGCCGCGGCGCGCGCCTGTACCACCGCCAGCGCGGCGGCCAACTCCTCCGGGGTCGGGTTGCCCCGTACGACCTTGATCACTGACGTTCGCCTCGCGTTCGGTTGCTGTGCCAGGGCGGGCGCCCCCACCCTGGCTGGGGGCGGCCCCCCGGGGTGTCCCCCGGGAGATCGCCGTACGGTCAACGCCCCTTCTGGCAAAGGGGGTTACAGCGGGATGTTGCCGTGCTTCTTCGGCGGCAGGGCCTCGCGCTTGTTGCGCAGCGTCCGCAGCGCCTTGACGATGTGGGTACGGGTCGTGGACGGCGGGATGACCGCGTCCACATAGCCGCGCTCGGCGGCGATGTACGGGTTGAGCAGCGCGTCCTCGTACTCGGTGATCAACTCCTGGCGCAGCGCGTCCGGATCGGCGGCCTCCGACAGGCTGCGGCGGTGCAGGATGTTGACCGCGCCCTGGGCGCCCATCACCGCGATCTGTGCGGTGGGCCAGGCCAGGTTGAGGTCCGCGCCGAGGTGCTTGGAGCCCATCACGTCGTACGCGCCGCCGTACGCCTTGCGCGTGATCACGGTGATCAGCGGGACCGTCGCCTCCGCGTACGCGTAGATCAGCTTGGCGCCGCGCCGGATGATGCCGTTCCACTCCTGGTCCGTGCCGGGCAGGAAGCCGGGCACGTCCACGAAGGTCAGCACCGGGATGTTGAAGCTGTCGCAGGTGCGGACGAAACGTGCCGCCTTCTCGGAGGCGTCGATGTCCAGGCAACCGGCGAACTGCATCGGCTGGTTGCCGACCACGCCGACCGGGTGGCCCTCGACCCGGCCGAAGCCGGTGATGATGTTCGGCGCGAACAGCGCCTGGGTCTCCAGGAACTCGCCGTCGTCCAGCACGTGCTCGAAGACCGTGCGCATGTCGTACGGCTGGTTGGCGGAGTCCGGGATCAGCGTGTCCAGTTCCAGGTCCGTGTCGCTGACCGTGAGGTCCGCCTCCTCGGCGAAGGCCGGGGGCTCCTGGAGGTTGTTGCTCGGCAGGTACGCCAGCAGCGCCTTGACGAACTCGATGGCGTCCTTCTCGTCGCCCGCCATGTGGTGCGCGTTGCCGGACTTGGTGCTGTGGCTGCGTGCGCCGCCCAGCTCCTCGAAGCCGACGTCCTCTCCGGTGACCGTCTTGATGACGTCCGGCCCGGTGATGAACATGTGCGAGGTCTGGTCGACCATCACCACGAAGTCGGTGATCGCGGGCGAGTACACCGCGCCGCCCGCACACGGACCCATGATCAGCGAGATCTGCGGAATCACGCCCGACGCATGGGTGTTGCGGCGGAAGATCTCGCCGTACATGCCCAGCGAGACCACGCCCTCCTGGATGCGGGCGCCGCCGGAGTCGTTGATGCCGATGACCGGGCAGCCGTTCTTCAGCGCGAAGTCCATCACCTTGACGATCTTCTCGCCGAACACCTCGCCCAGCGCACCGCCGAAGACCGTGAAGTCCTGGGAGAACACCGCCACCGGACGGCCGTCCACGGTGCCGTAACCGGTGACCACACCGTCGCCGTACGGGCGGTTCTTCTCCAGGCCGAAGTTGGTGGAGCGGTGCCGGGCGAACTCGTCCAACTCCACGAACGAGCCCTCGTCCAGCAGCAGGTGGACCCGCTCGCGCGCGGTCAGCTTGCCTTTGGCGTGCTGCTTCTCCACGGCTCGTGCGGAGCCCGCGTGGGTCGCCTCCTCGATCCGACGGTGCAGGTCCGCCAGCTTTCCAGCGGTCGTGTGGATGTCGATCTCGGGCTCGGCCATCTCAGGCGGCTCTCCTGCTCTCGTCGGTGTCTCGTCGAAGGTTTCGTACGGGCACAGGTGACTGGCGGGTAACGCTGTCGTAGCGTAACGGCGCGGGTGCGCGGTGGGCACTGCGGCGTTGGCCACACTGCGTAGGCGCGCCCCCTAGGCTGCGGGTATGACCTCCTCGAACCGCTGGTCGGACCTGGAACGGCCGCCGCTCAACGAGTCCGCGCTGCGCCGTGCGCTGCTCACCTCTCCGGGACTGTGGACCGCGTTGGACGTGGTCGCGGACACCGGTTCCACCAACACCGACCTGGTGGCCCGCGCCAAGGCCGGTGCCGCCGAGGGCGCGGTGCTGGTGGCCGAGGCGCAGTCCGCCGGGCGCGGCCGCCTGGAGCGCCGTTGGACGGCGCCCGCCCGCTCCGGTCTGTTCTTCTCCATACTGCTCCGGCCCGGCCTGCCGACGCAGGACGGCAGGCCCGCGGTGCCGGTGGACCGGTGGGGCTGGCTGCCGCTGCTGGCCGGGGTCGCCACGGCCGCGGCCATCTCCCGTACCGCGGGCGTGGACACCGCGCTGAAGTGGCCCAACGACCTACTGGTCACGGTCGGCGGCGAGGAGCGCAAGGCCGCCGGGATCCTGGCCGAGCGGCCCGACGACACCGGGCTGGTCATCGGCGTCGGCCTCAACGTCAGCCTGCGCGAGGACGAGCTGCCGGTGCCCACCGCCGCCTCGCTCGCCCTGGCCGGTGCGCCGGTGCTGGACCGCGATCCGCTGCTGCGGGCGGTGCTGCGCTCGGTGGCCGAGTGGTACGAGCGGTGGCGGGCGGCGGATGGCGACCCGCACGAGTGCCGCCTGCAGGAGGCGTACGCGGCCGGGTGCGCGACGCTCGGCCGCACCGTTCGCGCCGAACTGCCCGGCGGGCGCCAGCTGGTCGGCGAGGCGGTGGCGGTGGACTCCGACGGGCGGCTGGTGATCTCCGCCGAGGGGCGGCAGGAAACCGTCGGCGCGGGCGATGTGGTGCACGTACGGCAGGTGGCGGGCGGCGAGGCGGAACGGGACCAGGGGGACGAGCGGTGAGGGTCCGCCGGATGGCCGACGGCGGTGCCTCGTGGGGTGGTGCGAGCGTGAGCTACGGCACACTGCCGTATTGTTGACGGGACGTTCCCCAGGGCTCGCGGCGTCAGCCGTCGCGTTGCCCGGGACCCCAGTGATCGGAAGGGCAGTGATCAGGGATCAGGCAGGGGGCGGCCGGTGAGCGCGGACGACGCGGCGAACTCGCCGCACCACGCGGCCGGTGAGTTCGGCTCGCCGGAACCGCCGGGCGGACGCGGACCAGCGGACGAGCAGGCGGCGTTCCACGAGCGGGAGGCGCCGGACCAGCGGGCCGGGCGAGCGGCGGGCGAGTCGGCGCAGCGGCCTGACCCGGCTGAGGCGGCTGAGGCGGCTGAGGCGGCGAACGGGGAGAATCCGCTGGCGCTGCGCCTGGAGCAGATGATCCTGGGCGCCGAACGCTCCTACACGCCCTTCCAGGCGGCGCGCAGCGCGGGCGTGTCGATGGAGTTGGCCTCGCGCTTCTGGCGGGCGATGGGCTTCGCCGACATCGGCCAGGCCAAGGCGCTCACCGAGGCAGACGTCCTGGCGCTGCGGCGGCTCGCCGGTCTGGTGGAGGCCGGGCTGCTCAGCGAGTCGATGGCGGTGCAGGTGGCCCGGTCCACCGGGCAGACCACGGCCCGGCTGGCCGACTGGCAGACCGACTCCTTCCTCGAGGGCCTCACCGAGCCGCCGGAACCGGGGATGACCCGGGCCGAGGTGGCGTACCCCCTGGTCGAACTGCTGCTGCCGGAGCTGGAGGAGTTCCTGGTCTACGTGTGGCGGCGTCAGCTCGCCGCCGCCACCAGCCGGATCGCCCGGGCCGACGACGAGGAGGCGGTCAGCCGTCGGCTGGCGGTCGGCTTCGCCGACCTGGTCGGGTTCACCCGGCTCACCCGCCGCCTTGAGGAGGAGGAACTGGGCGAGTTGGTCGAGGCGTTCGAGACCACCTCCGCCGATCTGGTGGCCGCGCACGGCGGGCGGCTGATCAAGACCCTCGGCGACGAGGTGCTGTTCGTGGCCGACGACGCGGGGGTCGCCGCCGAGATCGGGCTGCGGCTGATCGAGACCATGACCGGCGACGAGACGATGCCCGCGCTGCGGGTCGGCATGGCCTTCGGCACGGTGACGACCCGGATGGGCGATGTGTTCGGTACGACGGTGAACCTGGCGAGCCGGTTGACCTCGATAGCGCCGCGGGACGCGGTCCTGGTGGACGGCGAGTTCGCCGAGGCGCTGGGCGCCTCCGGCGACGCGCCGGTCTCCGAGGCGGAGGCGTCGGAGGACGAGAAGTACCGCTTCGCGCTGCAGCCGATGTGGCGCCGCCCCGTGCGGGGGCTGGGTGTCGTGGAGCCTTGGTTGCTGACGCGCAGGGAATAAG
>NZ_JANFNH010000079.1 GCF_024436055.1 Streptantibioticus rubrisoli
GGGGGAAGGAAAGGGCGGGAGGGAGGGCAAAGCGTCGCAGACGCAGGTCATCGGCCACAGCCACGTGGCGGCGAACCGGACCAGCCCATGGTGATCCACAGGCGACCGGATACGCTGCAACCAATGGCACTGAGGCCACGTGACCGAATCAGCGACAGGAGTTCCCCTCGTGACCGTCGTCGGGCCCTTCGGGCTGAGCGTGCGCGACCAGGTCCTCGACACCGACATCCGTGCGGGTCTTGCGGATGTGGAAGAGGGCCTGCTGGAAGCCACCAAGAGCGACGTACCGTTCATCACCGAGGCGGCCCAGCATCTGGTGCGGGCGGGCGGCAAGCGGTTCCGGCCGCTGCTGGTGCTGCTGGCAGCGCAGTTCGGGGACCCGCACGCGCCGGGTGTGGTGCCGTCCGCGGTGGTCGTGGAGCTCACCCATCTCGCCACCCTCTACCACGACGACGTGATGGACGAGGCGAACGTCCGCCGCGGCGTGCCCAGCGCCAACGCCCGCTGGGACAACTCGGTCGCGGTGCTCACCGGTGACTTCCTGTTCGCCCGCGCCTCGCACATCCTGGCCGACCTCGGCCCGGAGGCGGTGCGCATCCAGGCGGAGGCGTTCGAGCGCCTGGTCACCGGTCAGATCCTGGAGACCGCGGGACCGCGCGACGGACGTGACCCCATTGACCACTACCTCGACGTCATCGCCGGGAAAACCGGTTCTCTGGTCGCCGTCTCCACCCGCTTCGGCGCGATGATGTCCGGCGCGCCCGAGTCGGTGGTGGACACCCTCACCCAGTACGGCGAGCGGATCGGCGTGGCGTTCCAGCTCGCCGACGATGTCCTGGACATCGCCAGCGACACCCATGAATCCGGCAAGACACCGGGCACCGATCTGCGGGAGGGCATCCCCACGCTGCCGGTGCTGCACGTACGGGACCAGGTGGCGCGGGCCGCGGGCGCCGCGTCGCCCGACGACCGCCGTCTGGTGGAGCTGCTGGACAGCGACCTCAGCGACGACGAGCGGCACGCCGAGGCGCTGCGGCTGCTACGTGCCCACCCGGCGCTTGAGCAGGCGCGCCGGGACACCGTGCGGTACGCCGACGCGGCTCGTGCGGCACTGGACCCGCTGTCGGAGTGCGCTGCCAAGCAGGCGCTGGTCGCGCTGTGTGACGCGGTGGTCTACCGGGCCGGGTAACACGCGGTCAGGGTTCCGTCATCCCCGGGGCGTACATCGGGTTGATCCTGTGGGCGGATGTGTCGGGGCGCCTCCGTTTGGTGGGATGGACAGCACCAGCCATGGGGGGCTCGGGTGACAATGGAAGAGCCGGGCCACCGCCAACGACGGAGGTAGTAGGCAATGGCACCGATCCAACCGCCGCAGGCCGAACGGGACTTCGGAGGGTACGCAGGGTTCGAGGGGGACGGCGGCGACGCCTTTCCGCGCTCCCGCAAGGTGGTCCGGTACGGCGTGCCGGTCGCCATCGCGGGGGTGGCGGCGGCCACGATCGGCCTGGGCACCGCCCTGGCCAGCACCGGCGGCAGCCCCTCCCTGCCGAACATCACCGCTGAGCAGTTGCTGGACAAGATAGCGACGTCCAAGGTCCAGACGGTCTCCGGCTCGGTCCAGGTCACCACCGACCTCGGCCTGCCCGACGGTCTGCTGAACGGTGCCGTGGGCGGCGCGACCGGTGGTGGCGGTCCGTTCGGCCAGCACGGTGGCAAGGGCGGTGGCGGCTCGACCGCCGATCCGCAAGCCAAGCTCACCGAACTGATCTCCGGTACGCACACGCTGCGGGTGGCCGCCGACGGCCCGGACCGCCAGCGGGTGTCGATCGTCGACAACACCGCGGAGTACACGGTCGTGCACAACGGCGACCAGATGTGGGCGTACGACAGCGCCAGCAACTCGGTGTACCACCAGACCGCCGACAAGGGCGCCCAGCGCGGCCACCGTACGCACCGGGACGAGCAGCTCCCCGCCACCCCGCAGGAAGCGGTCAGGCAGGCGCTGAAGAACGTCGGCCCGACCACCTCGGTCACCGTGGACGGCACCGCGCGGGTCGCCGGGCAGCAGGCCTACAAACTGCTGGTCAAGCCCAAGCAGGCGGACAGCACCATCGACTCGATCCGGGTGGCGGTCGACGCCGCCAACGGCGTGCCGTTGAGGTTCACCCTCACCCCGAAGGGCGGCGGCGCGGCGGCGGTGGACATCGGCTACACCAAGGTCAACTTCGGCAAGCCCGCCGCCAGCACCTTCGACTTCTCGGTGCCCAGGGGCGCCAAGGTCACCGAGGGCAAGGACAACGGCGAGGACCGGGGCGCCCAGGATCACGGCGGCCTGTCCGGTCTGAACGTGATCGGCAAGGACTGGAACTCCATCGCGGAGCTGAAGTCCGAAGGCGGCCAACTGCCCAGCGGCAAGGGCGGCCAGAGCGAGAGCGTCCAGGGCCTGCTGGGTTCCTTCGGCCACCGGGTCAAGGGCTCCTTCGGCACCGGGACGGTCATCAACACCCGGCTGGTCAACGTACTGATCACCGACAAGGGCGCGGTCTTCGCCGGTGCGGTGAACCAGAACGCGCTGGTCAAGGCGGCCAATTCGGCGGCGAATTAGTGAAACAGCGGCGCGAAGCGCCTCCGTTGAGGGCGGTGGCGGGCGACGGGCGGGCGGAGGGGCTGCCCGCCGGGGAGGCCGCGATCGCCACGCGCGGTCTGACCAAGAGGTTCCGTGGCGGGCAGCTCGCTGTCGACGGGCTGGAGTTGACCGTTCCACGCGGCAGCGTCTTCGGCTTCCTCGGCCCCAACGGATCGGGGAAGACGACGACGATCCGCATGCTGCTGGGGCTGATCGAGCCGTCCTCGGGCGGTGGCCATCTGCTCGGCGAGCCGATGCCGCGCGCCGCCCGCCGGGTGCTGCCCAAGGTCGGCGCGCTCATCGAGGGACCGGCGCTGTATCCGTTCCTCACCGGACGGGACAACCTCGTACGGTTCGACGCCGCCGATCCGACGGCTGATCCGCGCACCCGTGGAGCGCGGGTGGACGCGGCGCTGGAGCGGGTCGGGCTGGCCGCGGCCGCGGGCAAGAAGGCGCGAGCGTACTCGCTCGGCATGAAGCAGCGCCTGGGCCTGGCCGCCGCCCTGCTCCAGCCGCGCGAACTGCTGGTGCTGGACGAGCCCACCAACGGCCTTGACCCACAGGGCATGCGGGAGATCCGCGGCTTGGTCAGGGAGCTGGCCGCGGACGGCACCACGGTGTTCCTCTCCTCGCATCTGCTGGACGAGATCGAGCAGGTCTGCACCCACGCCGCGGTGATGTCCCGCGGCCGACTGATCGTCCAGGGCGCCGTCGCCGAGCTGTCCGCGGGCGTACGCGGTCGGCTGACCGTCACCACCCCCGACCCGGCCGAGGCGGCACGGGTGCTCAAGGAGCACGGGCTGTCCGAGCTGACCTCGGACGGCGACGAGGTCAGTGGTGAACTGCCGGACGGCGCACCGGACTTGGCGGTGCTGAACGCGGCACTGGTGACCGCCGGGGTCCGGGTGCGGGGCTTCGGCAGGCAGCGGGTGTCGCTGGAGGACGCGTTCGTGGCGCTGACCGGAGAGGGGTTCGATGTCGCTGGCTGAACCGCTGGTCCGCAACCCCAGCCCACTGTGGTCACTCGGGCTGCTGCGCAGCGAACTGGGTACGGTGTTCCGCCGCTGGCGGACGCTGGTGCTGTTGGGGGTGCTGGCGACGGTGCCGGTGCTGGTCGGCATCGCGGTCAAGGCGCAGACGCACGGCGATCAGGGCGGGCACGGCCCGGCGTTCATCGCCGAGGTCACCAACAACGGTCTGTTCCTGGTGTTCACCGCGCTGGCGGTGACGCTGCCGTTCTTCCTGCCGATGGCGATCGGAGTCATCGCCGGTGACGCCATCGCCGGGGAGGCCAGTGCGGGGACGTTGCGCTATCTGCTGGTGGCGCCCGCCGGGCGGACCCGGCTGCTGTTGGCCAAGTACGCCTCGGTGATGGTGTTCTGCCTGGTGGCCACGTTGGTGGTGGCGGCCTCCGCGCTGCTGGTGGGCGCGGTGCTGTTTCCGCTCGGTGACGTCACCTTGATCTCCGGGGTCACCGTTCCGTTCTCCGACGGGCTGCTGCGGGCGGCGGCGATCGCCGGGGTGGTCGCGGTGTCACTGATCGGCATCGCGGCGCTGGGGCTGTTCATCTCAACGTTGACGGACAGCGGCATCGCCGCGATGGCCACCACCGTCGGCGTGCTCATCACCGTCCAGATCATGGACGGTGTGCCCCAACTGCACGCTGTGCAGCCCTTGTTGTTCTCGCACTACTGGCTGAGCTTCGCCGATCTCCTGCGGGCGCCGGTGATGTGGGACGGTCTGGCGAAGGACCTGGGCCTGCAGGCGCTGTACACGGCCGTGTTCGGCTCCGCCGCGTGGGCGCGTTTCACCACGCGGGACATCACCGCTTAGGCAGGCTCGGTAGCGCCGGACTCCGGCATGGTGGTTGCTCGCCGTCGCGGCGGAGATGGTTTCCGCCGCAACGGCGAGCACCTGTCACGGCGCGGGCTGGCGCCCGGCCTCCAGCGTCTGGACGGCGCGTTCCACGTCGAACGGCAAGACGGTCACCGCCACGTTCGGCAGGTCCTCAACCGCCTTGGCCATCGCGTCACCCGTCCCCCGGTGCAGGATCTTGCCGATCACCGGGGCGTAGGTGCGCCGGGGCAGCAACAGCGTGAGCGCCGTCTCGCCGTCGCTGGTGGTGCGGGCGGCCAGTTCCACCACCGCGCGCCGCAGCCGCCGGTCGGGGCATTCGACGACCTCCAGCGGCACCGTGGTGCCCGCGGTGTCCTCCCAGTTGTCCATCAGCTGCCGGGCGTGCTTGTCGTCGACCATGAAGTGCAGTGCCCGCACCTCGTCGGGCCGCACCCGGTGTGCGTACCGCAGTGCCTTGAGGGTGGCCAGGTCGAGGCTGTCCACCAGGACGTAGACCACGTGCCGCCGCCAGGTCGGCCGGTCGGCACCGGGCACCGGCATGGTCTCCATCGCCGCCGCCTCGGCGCGGTACTGCCGGTTGATGCGGATCAACGCCCACACGCCGATGGGGAAGAGCACCACCACCAGCCAGGCGCCCTCGGTGAACTTGGTGATCGCGAAGATCACCACGACCAGCGCGGAGGCGATGGCCGCCGCGAGGTTGACCGCCATCTTCCAGGCGCGGCCGGCCTCCTGGCGCCTGAGGTGGTAGGCGAACAGCCCGGACGCGGCCATGGTGAAGCCGGTGAAGACACCGATCGCGTACAGCGACACCAGTTTGTCGACGTTGCCGCGGGTGACGATCAGCAGCGCCAGTGCCAGCGCGGTGAGCACCACGATCCCGTTGGAGAACGCCAGTCGATGTCCGCGCCGCATGAACTGACGTGGCAGGAAGCTGTCTTCGGCCACGAAGCTGGCCAGGAACGGAAAGCCGGTGTACGGGGTGTTGGCCCCGGTGTAGAGGATCAGCGCGGTGGCCAACTGCACGTAGATCAGGCCCACGGTACCGATCCAGCCGCTGCCGAACAGCAGATGCGCCTCCTGGGCGATGACGGTCGGGTTGCCGTCCTTGTAAGGGATGGCGTGGGTGAAGTACGCCAGCGTGGAGACCCCGAAGACCATGATGGCCAGCGCGATGCTCATCGCCACCAGTGTCTTGCGGGCGTTGGTGCCCTGCGGCTCGCGGAACGCCGAGACGCCGTTGGAGATCGCCTCCAGACCGGTCAGCGAGGAACCGCCGTTGGCGAACGCCCGCAGCACGATGAACAGCGTCGCGCCGTAGAACAACCCGTTGCTCGACGAGCCCAGGGACAGCGCGCCGGAGGCATGGACGTCGGCGTGCGGCAGGTGCCCGTAGAGCATGAACCGGGCCACGCCCACCACCAGCATCGCCGCGACCGCCAACATGAACATGTAGGCGGGCGCGGCGAAGGTCCGGCCCGCCTCCCGGATGCCGCGCAGGTTGCCGTACATCAGGATCAGGACGACCACCACGTTGATCGGTGTCTTGTAGTTGTCAAGTCCTGTGTAGCCTTTGCCGATCAGATGGGCGAGCGAGATGATCGCGTCGCTTCCGGCCGCGGTCTGCACGGCGACGGTGACGATGTAGTCGATCAGCAGGGCGACGGCCGCGATCTGTGCGACGTTCGGCCCGAAGTTCTCCCGGGCGACCACGTAGGAGCCGCCCGCCCGGGTGTAGACGGTCACCACATCGCGGTAGGACAGGGTCAGCAGCAACAGGACGAAGATGATGACGCCGGTGAGCGGCATCAGCATGGAGAACGCGGCAACGCCGATCACCGGGACGAGGATCCGCAGCATTTCCTCGGAGCCGTACGCGGTGGAGGACATGCAGTCGGACGCGAGCACGCCGAGCGCGATCGGGTTGGAGAGCTTCTCCTCGGACAACTGCTCGGTGATCAGCGGCGGTCCGAGCAGCAGTCGCTTGAAGCGGTAGGTGACCTTGTCGCGGGGCGCGGTGGTCTCGGTAGTGGTGGCCATAGACATACACATACGGTTGCCCGGTCGTCGTGTCTTGTAGACGCGTCGACCGGGCACCCGTGCGATACGTGATCCTCGTGAGGGAGACGCCGTCAGCCGACGACGGTCCAGGTGTCGTTGCCCGCGAGCAGGGCAGCGAGGTCCCCCTTGCCCTTCTGCTCCACGGCGGCGTCGAGCTGGTCGGCCATGGCGTTGTCGTAGACCGGGCGGCGCACGCTGCGCAGCACCCCGACGGGGGTGTGGTGCAGGGTCTGCGGGTCGGCCAGGCGGGACAGCGCGAACGCGGTCGTCGGCGAGGCGGCGTGGGCGTCGTGCACCAGAATGTCCGCCTCGTTGTCCTCGGTGACCTCGACGATGCACAGGTCGCCGGTAGCCCGGTCGCGGACGACGCCCTTGGCGCCTTCGGCGCCGAAGCGGATGGGCTGGCCGTGTTCCAGGCGGATGAGGGATTCGAGGGCGGTGTTCTTGTCCTTGAGGTCGTCGAAGGCGCCGTCGTTGAAGATGTTGCAGTTCTGGTAGATCTCCACCAGCGCGGTGCCGGGGTGGGCGGCGGCCTGGCGCAGGACCTCGGTGAGGTGCTTGCGGTCGGAGTCGATGGTGCGGGCCACGAACGACGCCTCCGCGCCGAGGGCCAGCGAGACCGGGTTGAACGGCGCGTCCAGCGAGCCCATCGGCGTGGACTTGGTGATCTTGCCGACTTCGCTGGTGGGGGAGTACTGGCCCTTGGTGAGGCCGTAGATCCGGTTGTTGAACAGCAGGATCTTGAGGTTGACGTTGCGGCGCAGCGCGTGGATGAGGTGGTTGCCGCCGATGGACAGCGCGTCGCCGTCTCCGGTGACCACCCACACCGACAGGTCGCGGCGGGTGGTGGCCAGTCCGGTGGCGATGGCCGGGGCGCGGCCGTGGATGGAGTGCATCCCGTAGGTGTTCATGTAGTACGGGAAGCGTGAGGAGCAGCCGATGCCGGAGATGAAGACGATGTTCTCGCGGGCCAGGCCGAGCTCGGGCAGGAAGCCCTGGACGGCGGCGAGGATCGCGTAGTCGCCGCAGCCGGGGCACCAGCGCACTTCCTGGTCCGACTTGAAGTCCTTCATCGACTGCTTGGCGTCGGCCTTGGGGATCAGCGACAGCGCGTCAGCGGACATGGGCGGCCTCCTTCGTAAGGCCCTGCGCCACGGCCTCCTGGAGGCGGGCGGCGAGCTGTTCGGCCTTGAACGGAAGGCCGGTGACCTGGGTGTGGGAGGCGGCGTCGACCAGGTACCGGGCGCGCAGCAGGTGCGCGAGCTGGCCGAGGTTCATCTCCGGGACGATGACGTTGCGGTACCGGGCCAGCGCCTCGCCGAGGTTGGCGGGGAACGGGTTGAGATGCCGCAGATGGGCCTGGGCGATCTCGCCTCCCGCCTGCCGGGTGCGGCGCACCGCCGCGGTGATCGGGCCGTACGTGGAGCCCCAGCCGATGACCAGGGTACGGGCGTCGCCCGTGGGGTCGTCCACCACGATGTCCGGCACCTTGATGCCGTCCACCTTGGCCTGCCGGGTGCGGACCATCAGGTCGTGGTTGGCCGGGTCGTAGGAGATGTTGCCGCTGCCGTCGTGCTTCTCGATGCCGCCGATGCGGTGCTCGAGGCCGGGGGTGCCGGGCAGCGCCCAGGGGCGGGCCAGCGTCTGCGGATCGCGCAGGTACGGCCAGAAGTGCTGGTTGCCGTCGGCGTCGGTGTGGTTGGGGGTGGTGGCGAACTGGACGCGCAGGTCCGGGAGTTCACCGATGTCCGGGATGCGCCAGGGCTCGGATCCGTTGGCCAGGTAGCCGTCGGAGAGCAGGAAGACCGGGGTGCGGTAGGTCAGCGCGATGCGGGCGGCGTCCAGCGCGGCGTCGAAGCAGTCGCCGGGGGTGGACGGCGCGACGATGGGCACCGGCGCCTCGCCGTTGCGCCCGTACATGGCTTGCAGCAGGTCGGCCTGCTCGGTCTTGGTGGGCAGACCGGTGGACGGGCCGCCGCGCTGGATGTCGACGATCAGCAGCGGCAGCTCCAGGGAGACGGCCAGGCCGATGGTCTCGCTCTTGAGCGCCACACCGGGGCCCGAGGTGGTGGTCACCGCCAGCGACCCGCCGAAGGCGGCGCCGAGCGCGGCGCCGATGCCCGCGATCTCGTCCTCGGCCTGGAAGGTGCGCACGCCGAAGTTCTTGTGCTTGGACAGCTCGTGCAGGATGTCGCTGGCCGGGGTGATCGGGTACGAGCCGAGGAACAGCGGCAGGTCGGCCTGCTGCGACGCCGCGACCAGGCCGTAGGCCAGCGCCAGGTTTCCGGAGATGTTGCGGTACGTGCCCGGGGGGAACGCGGCCTGGGCGGGCGCCACCTCGTAGGTGACCGCGAAGTCCTCGGTCGTCTCTCCGAAGTTCCACCCGGCGCGGAACGCGGTGATGTTCGCCTCGGCCAGCTGCGGCTTCTTGGCGAATTTCGTACGCAGGAACCTCTCGGTTCCGGCCGTCGGGCGGTGGTACATCCACGACAGCAGCCCGAGCGCGAACATGTTCTTGCTCCGCTCGGCCTCCTTGCGGGACAGCCCGAAGTCCTTCAGCGCCTCCACCGTCATGGTGGTCAGCGGCACCGGATGGACGTTGTACGCCTCCAGCGCGCCGTCCTCCAGCGGCGAGGTGTCGTAGCCGACCTTGGCCATGGCGCGCTTGGTGAACTCGTCGGTGTTGACGATGATCTCCGCGCCGCGCGGCAGATCGGCCACGTTGGCCTTCAGCGCCGCGGGGTTCATGGCCACCAGCACGTCGGGGCGGTCGCCCGGGGTGAGGATGTCGTGGTCGGCGAAGTGCACCTGGAACGACGAGACACCCGGCAGCGTCCCGGCGGGCGCCCTGATCTCGGCCGGGAAGTTGGGCAGCGTGGACAGGTCGTTACCGAACGAGGCCGTCTCGGAGGTGAACCGGTCCCCGGTGAGCTGCATGCCGTCCCCGGAGTCGCCCGCGAACCGGACGATCACCCGGTCCAGGCGCCTGATCTCCTTGCCTGGCTTGCTCTGCTCACCGGGCGCTGGCGGCTCGGCCGGGCTGCTGACCTGGCTGGTCACTGAACTGGACCTCCTTCGAGGCGGCGGCTGGGGAACGCAGAATCACTGCCTTACCGCCGGTACCGCGGCCAATGGTACGTCGGTAAGGGTGACCTTCCTGGCGCGTTTCGCATCCTGGACCCCACGTCATTAGAACGCTGTA
This sequence comes from Streptantibioticus rubrisoli, assembly GCF_024436055.1. Lineage (GTDB taxonomy): Bacteria > Actinomycetota > Actinomycetes > Streptomycetales > Streptomycetaceae > Streptantibioticus_A > Streptantibioticus_A rubrisoli. The sequence continues at coordinate 9,747 of NZ_JANFNH010000079.1, forward strand.
ACGACGTCCTTTAGTCCTGCTTCCTGCTCTTCCTGGGGTGGATTCCGGCCATTTCGCAGGGGCTGCCGAACCTGTGGTCGGCAGCCCCAGTGACACCGTGTCAGACCTCAGGAGTTCAGGTAGGTGAGAACGGCCAGAACCCGACGGTGATCCCCGTCACTGGGCGCCAGCCCCAGCTTCAGGAAGATGTTGCTGACGTGCTTCTCCACGGCGCCGTCGGAGACCACCAGCTGTTTGGCGATCGCCGAGTTCGTCCGCCCCTCGGCCATCAGCCCCAGCACCTCCCGCTCGCGCGGGGTCAGCCCGGCCAGTACGTCCTGCTTGCGGCTGCGGCCCAGCAGCTGGGCGACCACCTCGGGGTCCAGCGCGGTGCCGCCCGCGGCCACCCTCACCACCGCGTCCACGAACTCGCGGACGTCGGCCACCCGGTCCTTGAGCAGATAGCCCACGCCCCGACTGGATCCGGCCAGCAGCTCGGTGGCGTACTGCTCCTCCACGTACTGCGAGAGCACCAGCACGCCCACCGAGGGATGGTCGCGGCGCAGCCGCACGGCCGCCTTGACGCCCTCGTCGGTGTGGGTGGGCGGCATCCGTACGTCGGCCACCACCACGTCCGGCAGCGCGTCCTCGTCGGCCAGCTCGCCGACCACCTTGAGCAGCGCCTCCGCGTCGCCGACCCCCGCGACGACCTCGTGCCCCCGATCGGTCAGCAGGCGGGTCAGGCCCTCCCGGAGCAGTACCGAATCCTCGGCGATGACCACCCGTACCCTGTCCACCACTGCTCGCTTCCCCCATCATCCTGGTCGGCTTCCGCCGCCCAGCATTCCAGGATTCGCCGGGTCGCGTGTGCGGCGGGCGGCCCGCGCCCCGGGGAGCGGACGGGTTCTTCGCCGGGGCGCGGTCCCTATGCGCGCCAGGGGAGTTCCGCGGTGATCCTGGTGGGGCCGCCGGGTGGGGAGTCGACCACCAGCAGGCCGTCGACCGCGTCCAGCCGCTCGGCCAGGCCCGCCAGGCCGCTGCCGGTGTCGGCGGAGGCGCCGCCGCGGCCGTTGTCGGCGATCTG
>NZ_JANFNH010000007.1 GCF_024436055.1 Streptantibioticus rubrisoli
GCCCCACACGGACCCCCGCGCCGCACCCACGCGCACCGCGCCCGCCGCACCCGCGCCCGCCGCACCCGCCACACCTCGCCCCACACCGGTGCGCCCCACACCCGCGCGCCCCGCGCCACCCCGCCCCGCACCGGCGCCCCCCGCACCCGCGCGCACCGCACGCCCCACACCCGCGGAGCGGCGCGCCCCTCGCACAACCGGCGTATCCGGCAAAGCCGATACGCCGGGCGCGCGACGGCTCGTCCCGGCGTGCGTACGGGGCTGGAGGCGGTTCCGAACGCGCCGTAGGCGATCTCGCACACCGCCTCCCGGACGGATCCGGCCCGGAAGGAGTCGGGCCACCCTCGCTTACCCATCCAGCCTGGGATGGTTTGCGGGGGTACGCCCTGTTCTACTGAGCCAATTGAGGCAGGCTCAGATAACTACGCTCTGTAATCGATGATCCCGTTCGATCAATTGGGTGCAGCATCCGGCACGGAGGGGTACATCGATATCGAAGGAACGGTCACTCCGCTTCCCGCCCCCATTTCACGTGCCAAGAATCACCACCGTGACAGTGGCTCAGGCCCGCTACGAACCTCTATGATCGCCACATTTCCAGCATAGGAACCGCTTCCGGTGGTTCCCTCCACACCTCCCCGACTACCTGTGCGAGACGACTGCGATGCGGGAGCAAGCTGAAGGCGGACCTTTGGTCAGCCCGGAAAGCGAGCCCGCGGAGTGCTCCAGAGACGTCACGGAGTGTGACAATCCGATCCCTGGAAGCGCCGCCGCGGAGCTCCGCGACTATCACGCCGCTTTCAACGCCGCGCGGACCGCCATGGCGTTGGTCGACCGCGACGGCCGACTGCTGGCGGCCAACCCGGCGCTGGGCTCGCTGCTCGGCGCCGACCCGGCCCGGCTGGCCGACCGCCGGGCCGCCGAACTCGTCGGACTGGGCGGCGACGAACGAGCCCAGGACGCCTACCAGGACGTGCTGCGCGGCGCCCGGGGCCGACTGCGCAGGACCTGTCGCCTCAAAAGCCGTGACGGCCAAGGGATGTGGGCTGAGGTCACCGTCGAGTCGCTGAGCCAACGCGACCAGGACGCGCGGTCCGCGGGCGCGCTGGTGTCCGTGGAGGACGTGACCGAGCAGCGTGAACTGGCGGCCAGGCTGCGGCACTTGCAGATGCACGACCCGGTGACCCGGCTGCCCAACCGCGCGCTGTTCTTCGAGCGGCTGTCGGCCGCGCTGCGCTCTCCGAACAGCGGCCGGGTGGGCATCTGCTACCTCGACCTGGACGGCTTCAAGGCGGTCAACGACACGCTGGGGCACGCCATCGGCGACCGGCTGCTGGCCGCGGTCGCCACCCGGCTGCTCGCCTGTGTCGCCGAGGGCGGCCATCTCGCCGCCCGGCTCGGCGGTGACGAGTTCGCCCTGCTGGTGGAGGACTCACAGGACACCGAGCAGTTGGTGGCGCTCGCCGACAGCGTATTGGCCGCGCTGCAAAGGCCGTTCGACCTTGAGGGGCACCGGCTGGCGGTCTCCGCGAGCATCGGCGTGGTCGAGCGGCCCGCCGCGGGCACCTCGCCGACCTGTCTGATGCAGGCCGCCGACACCACGCTGTACTGGGCCAAGGCGGACGGCAAGGCGCGCTGGACGCTGTTCGACCCCGAGCGCAACGCCCACCGGATGACCCGCCAGTCACTGTCGAGCACGCTGCGACAGGCGGTGGAGCGCGGGGAGTTCGTGCTGGAGTACCAGCCGCTGGTCGCGCTGTCCGGCGGGACGCTGCGCGGGGTGGAGGCGCTGGTGCGCTGGGAGCACCCGCAGTTCGGCAGGTTGGCGCCGAATCGCTTCATCGGCCTTGCGGAGGAGAACGGCTCGATCGTCCAACTCGGCCACTGGGTGCTCGTCGAGTCCTGCCGACGGGCCCGGGCCTGGCAGAAGGACCACCCGGACGAACCGCTGTTCGTCAGTGTCAACGTGGCGGTGCGTCAGGTGTGGGACTCCGACCTGGTGACCGATGTGGCGGAGATCCTGCACGAGACCGGACTGCCCCCGGAACTGCTGCAGTTGGAGCTGACCGAGTCGGCGGTGATGGGCTCGGCGGGACAGCCGTTGCAGACGTTGCACGCGCTGAGCGAGATGGGCGTGCGGATCGCCATCGACGACTTCGGCACCGGCTATTCGAACCTGGCGTATCTGAGCCGACTCCCGGTCGCCGCACTGAAGTTGGACGGTTCGTTCGTGCGGGGCTTCCGTTCGCCCGAGCACCCGAATCCGGCGGACGAGACGATCGTGGTGGCGCTGGTCGACCTGGCGCACCGGCTCGGCCTGACCGTCACCGCGGAGTGCGTGGAGAACGCGGAACAGGCCGAGCGGCTGCGGCGGATCGGATGCGACACCGGGCAGGGGTGGTTCTACTCCCGCCCGGTCGCGGCGGAGCGCATCACCGCGATGCTGGGCGGGCGTTGAGCTGCTCAACGCCCGCCAAGACGTCTTGGGGGGTCGCGGTGGGTTTGGCACCGCCGGTCCGGCACGTCGTGGTTGCTCGCCATCGCGGGGGAATCTTGTTACGCGCGTCAGCCCCCTCGGGCCAAGGGCGGCGGACCGCACCGGAGGTGTCTCCTCAGCAGGCGCCGAGGTCCTGCCAGACGCCCCACTGGCCGGTGGTGCCGGGCTGTTCGCCCTGTGTCCACCACTTGGCCTTCCAGGTGTGCCCGCCGTACGAGACGGTGTTGCCCGCGGTGTAGATCGCGGACTTGTCCCAGGGCGCGGCGGTGCAGGTGCCCGGCGAGGTCGGGGTGGGGGTCGGCGTCGGGGTGGGTGTCGGGGTCGGAGTGGGCGTCGGGGTGGGGCTGGGGCTCGAACTGCAAGACGCCGCCGAGCCGTTGGTGTCGTTGACGGTGTCGTTGAACAGCGAGGCGCTCTGGTCCAGGTCGTAGAGCGAGAACATCATGGTGCCGCCGAGCCCGTTGCAGTGCAGGTAGTCGGCCTTGGCCTGGAGGGACTGGGCGTCCTCGCCGGACCAGAAGTTGTTGCCGTCGTAGAAGTAGGCCGCCTGCGCCGCCGGGTCCCAGAAGGTGTCGCCGGGGTTGTCGACGACCCCGGTCAGCTCCTTGTACATCCTGATGCCGGGTACGTTCCCGGAGTCCGCGGAGCCGTCGGCCGGTCCGGTCGCGCTCTGGAAGAGACCGTGGTCACTGCCCGCCGGCACGCCGGTCCAGCCCCGGTAGTAGAACGGCACCCCGAGGTTGAGCTTGGCCGCCGGGAAGCCGCCGGGGATGCCGTACTGCGTGTCGCCCGCGGTGTAGGCCTTGATCGCGGCGTCGTCGGAGTACTTCCCGGTGCCGGGGGCGACGGGCTTGCTGGGGTCGTTGGGGTTGTCGTAGAGCGGCGCGGCGTGGTTCGTCGGTCCGGTGGCGTCCCAGGCGCCGTGCATGTCGTACGTCATGACGTCGCCGAAGGTCAGGTACTGGCCGATCTTGTCGGTCTCCACGTTGGAGATCTTGTCCTGGCCCGCGGGGAGCGCGGCGGACAGCGCGTAGCTCCTGCCGTCGGCCTGGCCCTGGGCGTCCAGCTCCGAGCGGAACTCGGCGAGCAGCGCGGTGTAGTCCTGCTTGTCGGCGCTGCTGGAGTGGTTGCCGAGGTGACCGCCGCCGCCCGGGTACTCCCAGTCGATGTCGAAGCCGTCGAAGATGCCCTTGGCGGTGCCGGGACCGCCGTAGCCGCCCTGCGAGGGCAGGTTGCCCTTGATGAACATGTCGATGCAGGACGAGACGAGCTTCTTGCGGGATGCGTCGGTGGCCGCCGCGTCGGAGAAGAACTTGGAGTACGTCCAACCACCCAGTGAGAGCAGCACCTTCAGGTGCGGGTTCTTCGCCTTGAGCTCCTGGAGCTGGTGGAAGTTGCCCGCGATCGGCTGGTTCCAGGTGTCGGCGGTGCCGTCCACGCTGATGTCCGAGCCGAAGGACTTCTGGTAGTCGGCGAACGAGTCCTCGGCGCCGTCACCGGCGTTGGGGTCGTTCTCACCGCCCGGATCGGGGTCGGTTGCCTTGGTGGTCTCGAAGCAGGTGAGGTTGGTCGGGTCGATGTTCTCGAAGTCGTAGAGGAGGTAGTCGAGTTTGCCCGCCATCCCCTCACTGTCGACGTTCTTGAGGTAGAAGGCGTTCTGGTAGATCGACCACTGGTCGTAGTACGCGACCTTCAGGCCACCGCTGGTGGCCGCCGCGCCGGTGGTGTTGGACGCGGGTGCGGCGTGAACCGCGGGCCGGGGGGCCGATGAGGCGTCGGCCTGCGCGGCGACGCCGAGACCGGCCGCGGCCAGGGCCAGCACGGACAGCGCGGCCGTCAGTGGTCTGCTGGGGCTACGGGAGAAGCGCACGTGGGGGACCTCCTGAGCAGGGTGGAGGCCGGGTGGGGGGCAGCGCCCCCGGCATTTCACCGGCTGTTCATGGAGATACCGACCGGTCAGGTCCGCGTCAATGGTCTGGACTAATCTTGGACTAGACCAATCTCCGAGCGGCAAGCGGTCCAGGCCGGTGGGACACCGCCCACCGACCTGGACCACCAGTTGGGCCTGGATGCGTCAGCCGCGCACGTCGGGCAACTCGTAGGCGTCCGCGATCAGTTCGAACGAACGCAGCCGGGCGTCCGGGCTGTGCACGCTGGACGTGATCATCAACTCGTCGGCGCCGGTGCGCTTCTGCAGGGCGTTCAGCCGCTCGCGCACCGTCTCCGGCGTGCCGTACTCGACGTTCGCCAGCCAGGAGTCCATGAAGTCCCGCTCCATCGGGCTGAACGGATACGCCTCCGTCTCGTCCGCACTGGGCACAAGTCCAGGGCGGCCGGTGCGCAGCCGCAACATCGCCAGCCCGGCGGTCAGCACCTGGCGGCGGGCCTCCGTCTCCTGCGCGGCGGCGAAGGCCTGCACGCCGATCAGCGCGTACGGGCGGTCGAGCACCGCCGACGGGCGGAAGGCCTCCCGGTACAGCTCCAGCGCCGGAACCGTGTTCCGCGCCGAGAAGTGGTGCGCGAAGGCGAACGGCAGCCCCAACTCGCCCGCCAGCCGGGCGCTGAAGCCACTGGACCCGAGCAGCCACACCGGCGGCCGGTGCGGCGACTGCACCCCGCCAGCCGCGCTGCCCTGCACCGGTCCCGGTACGGCGTGGATCCGCCGGTACGGGTGGCCGTCGGGGAAGTCGTCGTCCAGGAAGCGGATCAACTCGGCGAGCTGGCGCGGGAAGTCGTCGGCGCCCTCGTTCAGCGCGTCGGTACGGCGCAGCGCCGCCGCCGTGGCGCCGTCGGTGCCCGGCGCACGGCCGAGCCCGAGGTCGATCCGGCCGGGCGCCAGCGCCTCCAGGGTGCCGAACTGCTCGGCGATGACCAGCGGCGCGTGGTTCGGCAGCATGACGCCGCCGGAACCCAGCCGGATGCTGTCGGTGTGCGCGGCGATGTTGGCCAGGATCACGGCCGGGGAGGAGCTGGCGACCCCGGGCATGGAGTGGTGCTCGGCGACCCAGAACCGCTGGAACCCGCGGGCCTCGGCCAGCCGCGCGAGCGCCGCGCTGGTGCGCAGCGCATCCGTGGCGGTCAGACCGCTGCCGACGGTCGCCAGGTCCAACACGGACAACGGCACGGGCGCGGTCCCCCGCACCGTCCCGCGAATCTCGTCCCGGTTCCGCCGCTCATCAGCCACGACGCCGCGCCTCCCAGTCGTCTTTCGGTCCACTGGGGGCTGCTAACCGGATGGTGGCTCCGGTTTATTCCCGCGTCCACCCTCCCGCCGCGACGGGGAGCGCCCAGCACCCCGAGCGGACCGGCGGCCAACGCACTCACCGCGCCCCAGTGGCGTCCCCACCTCCCGCGGCGGCGAACAGCGCACCCAACCCCGAGCGGCGGCGATCCGCGCCGATCAGCCGCAACCCCTCCCACACCGTGACCTGGTTCGCGGTGAGTACCGGCTTGCCGACGGCGGCCTCAAGGTCGTCCAGCCAGGCGGCCGTGTGCAACGCGGTGTCCGGCAGCAGCACGGCCTCCGCGTCCGGATGGTCACCACCGCGGGCCAACCGCAACACCTCCTCGCGCCCCCAGGTGCCGACCTCCGCGGCGGTCACGATGCCGCTGCACCGGGCCCGCACCACCTCGGCCCCCGCCTCGGCGAGGAACGCCGCGAAGCGCCCGGCCACCTCCCGTGGATACGTCGCCGCCACCGCGACCCGCCGCACCCCCAGCGCCCGTACCGCGTGGGCGAAGGCGAAGGAGGTCGAGGACGCGGGCAGTCCCGCGACCCGGGACAGCTCCCGCACCTGTTCGCCCGCGCCCGCCCAGCCGAAGACGAAGCTGGCCGAGGTGCACGCCCAGACCACGGCCCGCACCCCGGTGCCCGCCAACTGCCGTGCGCCGTCGGCGAGTCGGGGCGCCGAGCCCATCTCAAGGAGCGCGTCGACGCGGTGTGCGTCCTCGCCGATGTCGGTGTGCACCAGCGGCAGCGGAACCGGTGGCCCGGACGCGGCGAGCAGCCGTTCCAGCCGTGGATAGTCGTCCTCCGCGGAGTGGCCTGGGTAGAGAAAGCCAACGGCCATACGGCCCCTTTCCCGAGGTGTCGCCGGTACCCGTCAGGTGATGAGCGGATCCTCCGGTGGCGGCGGTTCAAGCGCGTCGTACGCCTCCGTCTCGACGAACGGCTGTCCGGCCAGGGCGACTTCGGGCAGCACCGGGGCCGCCGGAAACGGCTCCACCGGCAGCCCCACCACCAGTCCGGTCCCGGCCCGTGCCGAGGCGTCCAGCAGCGCCTGGTACGGGCCGACGGCCGCCGCGCCGATGCGGCGCAGCGCCTCCCACATCGTCACCTGGTTCGCGGAGAGCACCGGCAGCCGCAGCTCCGCCTCCAACTGCGGAATCACGTCGTACGTCGGCAGGTTGGTGCAGCTGATGAACAGCGCGTCGGCGGCGCCCACCACCGCGCTGCGGGCCATGTCCACCACATCGCGGTACGGCACCTGCCAGATCCGCCGGGTCAGCCCGAGGTAGGCGCGCCCGGTGACCGCGATCCCGGCCTCGCGGAGAAAGGCCTCCAGGGAGTCGGTCACCGACCTGGTGTACGGGGTGACCACGGCGACCCGCCGGGCACCGATCTCGGCCAGCGCGGCCAGCAGCGCGCCCGAGGTGGTGACCGCGGGCAGCGCCACCCCCGACGCCTGGCTCATCGCCGCGGTCATCGCCCGCTCCCCCGCCAGCCCGCCGACGAAGCTGCCGGAGGTGCACGCGTACGCCAGCGACTCGGGCTGCACCGCGTGCAGCGCCCGTACCACCTCCCGCAGCGTCTCGTGCTCGCTGACGATCCGGGCCATGTCGAGGCTGACCTCGACCGGTACGAACGGCGTGCGCGTCAGGTGCAGCGACACCTCGTCCGGCACCCAGCGCCACAGCTCGCGGTCGAGGGCGAAGTCGAACGGCGCTACGACACCGACACCGCGCTGCGGCAACGGCCCGCCGAGGAAGGCGATGTCCAACGAGGGTCCCCTTTGCGGACGCATGGCGGAATGAGGGGCCAAGGACGACAAGTGGTATGGACAGGTGGATTGTTGACACGGTAGATACGGATTCTTAGCGTGGTCAATCCATCCACCGGACAACGAACGCCAGCGGACCGGAAAGGGCGGGTGGACGGGATTTCCACGCTACTCGTGCTCGGTGACGAACCACCCCGGCGGCTGGACCGGCTGCCGGGCGGAACCCGTGTGGTGCGGGCCGATCCGCGACGGCTGCGAGAGCAGCTGGCCACCGCGGACGTGGTGCTGGTATGGGACTTCACCTTCGACGCGCTGCGCACGGCGTGGCCGGAACGAGGCCGGGTGCCGGCCTGGGTGCACACCGCGAGCGCGGGCGTGGACCGGCTGGTCTTCCCCGCGCTGGTCGCCGCGCCGACCGTGCTGACCAACGCCCGTGGCGTCTTCGAGCAGCCGATCGCCGAGTACGTCACCGGACTGGTGCTGGCCCTGGCCAAGGACTTCCACGGCACCTGGGAGCTGCAACGGCAGCGCCGGTGGCGGCACCGGGAGACGATGCGGGTGGCCGGATCCCGTGCGGTGGTGGTGGGCGCCGGTCCCATCGGGCGGGCGGTGGCCCGCACCCTGGCGGCGCTGGGCGTGCGGGGGGAGCTGGTGGGCCGCACCGGGCGGGACGATCAGGAGTTCGGCCGGATCCGGGGGCGCGCGGAACTCGCCGCGTCGCTGGCGGAGGCGGACTGGGTGGTGTGCGCGGCGCCGCTCACCGAGGAGACCCGGGGGATGTTCGACGCGGCGGCGTTCGCGCGGATGAAGGGTTCGGCCTACTTCGTCAACGTCGCCCGCGGCCCGCTGGTGGTCACCGACGACCTGGTCAAGGCGCTGCTGGGGCGGCGGATCGCCGGTGCGGTGCTGGACGTCTTCGAGGACGAGCCGCTCGGCCACGACCACCGGTTGTGGGACGTGCCGGGTCTGCTGGTCTCGCCGCATATGAGCGGGGACACCTTCGGCTGGCGCGATGAGCTCGCCGAGCAGTTCCTGGAGAACTTCGCCCGCTGGACGTGCGGGCAGCCACTGCTCAACGTGGTGGACAAGCGGCTGGGTTATGTGCCCGTGCCCTGAACAGGAGGCCCCTTTCGATGACCGACCTGTACGAGCTGACCGCCTGTCAACTCATCGCGGGCTACCGCTCCGGCGCGTTCTCTCCGGTGGAGGCGGTGCGCTCGGTGCTGGAGCGCGTCGAGGCGGTCAACGGCACGGTGAACGCGTTCTGCCGGGTGGACGCCGAGGGCGCGCTGGAGGCTGCCAGGGCCTCCAGGGAGCGCTGGGGGCGCGGGGAGCCCCTGGGGCTGGTGGACGGGGTGCCGACGTCGGTCAAGGACCTGCTGCCGCTGCGCGGCGCGCCGACGCTGCGCGGTTCGCGCACCGTCGACCCGGCGGGTGGCCCGTGGGACCAGGACGCGCCGTCGGTGGCCCGGCTGCGCGAGCACGGCGCGGTGTTCATCGGCAAGACGACCACCCCGGAGTTCGGCTGGAAGGGCGTCACCGATGGCCCGTTGTACGGCGTGTCCCGCAACCCGTATGACTCCGGGCGCACTTGTGGCGGCTCCAGCGGCGGCAGCGCGGCGGCGGTGGCCCTGGGCGCGGGGCCGTTGAGCCTGGGCACGGACGGCGGCGGGTCGGTGCGGATTCCCGCCGCCTTCTGCGGCGTGTTCGGGTTGAAACCCACCTACGGTCGGGTGCCGCTGTATCCGGCCAGCGTGTTCGGCACGCTGGCGCATGTGGGACCGATGACCCGCGACGCGGCCGACGCCGCGTTGATGATGGACGTCATCAGCGCGCCTGACTGGCGGGACTGGTCCGGGCTGCCTCCTCGAACGGACGGTTTCCGAGACGAGTTGGACGGTGGGGTGGCCGGGCTGCGCATCGCGTACAGCGCTGATCTGGGCGGTGCGGTGTCGGTGGCGCCCGCGGTGGCGGCGGCGGTGCGCCGGGTGGCGGACCGGTTGTCGGAGCTGGGGGCGCGGGTGGAGGAGGCGCATCCGCCGTTCACCGACCCGGTGGAGGCGTTCCATGTGCTGTGGTTCAGTGGTGCGGCGCGGCTGGTGGAGCGACTCGACCCGGCGCAGCGGGAGTTGCTCGATCCGGGCCTGGCTCAGATCGCCGAACAGGGCGCGCGCTACAGCGCGTTGGACTACGTGCGCGCCACCGAGGTGCGGATGGCGCTCGGCCACGCCATGGGGGGCTTCCACCGCACGTACGACCTGCTGCTGACCCCCACCGTGCCGTGCACCGCCTTCGAGGCGGGTCTGGAGGCGCCGCCGGACGCGCCCGGCCGCCGGTGGACGAGCTGGACCCCGTTCACCTACCCGTTCAACATGACCCAGCAGCCGGCCGCCACGCTGCCCTGCGGCACCGATCCCCAAGGCCTGCCCATCGGCGCCCAGTTGGTGGCCGCCCGGCACGCCGACGCCCTGGTGCTACGCGCCGCGCACGCGCTCACGCCCGCCGGAAGGTGAGCGTCTCCCCCAGCGCCCCGCCCCGCCACAGGTCGTGCGCCGCCGCGGCCATCCGGTCCAGCCCGTCCACCACCGTGCCCCACACAGTGCCGGGCACGAACCCGGTGTCGGCGTTCAGCAGTAGGTTGTTGCGCTCGTAGAACAGCGCCAGGTCCACGACCTGGGAAAGCCCGGCGTGCCCGGTCGCACTGCCGTAGCCGTGACTCGCCGTGCCCAGTTGGGTGTCGCTGAACGAGAAGTACATCAGGTCACCCGGGATCGGGGTGATCGTCGGGTTCTCCAGCGGTGGTTCGCCGCCCGCGAACGCGGGCAGCAGGGTGTAGATCTCGTTGCGCGCGTACTTGGCGTGGTACACGTCGCCCGCCAACGGCAGCGCGTCCCAGACCGCGGCACAGGTCAGCGGCGCGCGGTCGTCCAACAGCCGCACCCGGCAGGCCACCGCCCGCTTGGCGAGCCCGACCTCGACGAACCGTTCCGGTTCCACCAACTCCACCTCCAGCGCTGTGTCCTCCACACCGCCTTCCCCCGCACGAGCGACCCCAAAGCTCGCTTCGGTGACCGATAAGTGATGGTTGTAGTTGAACTATGACCTATATGGCTATCAGGTAGGTTCGAAGGAGACCACTTCACCAACAGCGACCAGCAGGAGCAGCGCCCCTTCATGAGCAGCAGGAACAGTTGGCAGAACAAGCAGTCGGCACGTGAGCGGCTGAAGACCGAGCGGGCGCGTCAGGCGCGCCGGTCCAAGCTGCGCCGCCGCCTCGGCATCGGCGCGGTCGCCGTCGCGGCGATGGTCGCGGCCGCCGCGGGCGTGGTGTTCGCCAGCTCGGCCTCCGGCTCCGACGAGCACGACGACTGGGCCCGAATCCCCGCCGACGCCGCGGCGAAGCCGCTGAAGACGCCGCGCAACGTGGCCGCCGACGGCATCACCGTCCCGTATGGCGATCCGCGCAACGGCAGGGTGCTGGCGGTCTACGAGGACCCGCGCTGCCCGATCTGCAAGATGTTCGAGCAGGCCGACGGCGACGAGGTGCGCGCGCTCGCCGACCAGGGCAAGTACCGCATCGAGTACCACACCGCCACGTTCCTGGACCGCACCGAGGACGAGCACGGCTCCAAGACCGCGCTCGCCGCCCTCGGCGCCGCGCTCGACCAGGGCGGAGTGCCGAAGTACCTGGCGTACAAGAAGGTGCTCTTCGAGAACCAGCCCGAAGAGGCGACCGACCGCTTCGCCGACACCAACTACCTGCTGGACCTGGCCGCGAAGGTGCCGGGCCTGAAGACCCCGGCGTTCGAGCGCGAGGTCCGTGAGGGAACGTTCATCCCGTGGGCGGTGAAGACCGGCAAGGCCTTCAACAACGCCAAGGGCCGCGACGGCAAGCCGATCGGCGGCACCCCGTCGGTACTGCTGGGCGGCGCACGGCTGAACGTGCTGACCCAGACCGGACCGGTGTCCCCCAAGGACTTCGCGGCCGAGGTCGAACGCGCGCGCTGACCGCCGCCGTCCGGCCAACCCGTGACCGGCGCACGGTCACGGGTTGGTTTCGGCGCTCATACCCTCCGCGAGCCCGGGTAGCCGCGCGGCCATGACGCGCGCCACCTCGTCAGGGCGCGATGGCACAACCGCGCCTGGAGGAGCATGAGTTACCAACAGCACACCCATCGCGCCACCACCCCCGGGCTCACCAGACGCGGCCTGCTCGGCGCCCTGGGCCTGACCGCGCTGGCCACCGGATGCAGCCGGGTGTCCACCGCCGACGCCACCGACGGCGGCAACCTGCTGGAGCGGCTGCGCGAACAGGGCACCGTGCGGCTGGGGATAGCGGGCGAGATCCCGTTCGCGTACATCGACCGCGACGGCCGGCTGACCGGCGAGGCACCGACCGTCGCCAAGGCCATCTTCACCAGACTCGGGGTGCCGCACACCCAGCCGGTGCCCATCGACTTCGGTTCGCTCATCCCCGGGCTGCGCTCGAACCAGTTCGACGTCATCGCGGCCGGGATGTTCATCAACCCCACCCGCTGCGCGCAGGTGCTCTTCTCCGACCCGGACTACCAGGTGCAAGAAGCACTGATCGTCCCCAGGGGCAATCCGAAGAAGCTGCGCACCTATGCGGACATCGCCAGGACAGGCGCCTCCATGGGAGTGGCCACCGGCGGCATCGAGATTCAGTACGCGAAAAGCTACGGCGTTCCCAGCGGCAAGATTGCCATCTACAACGACCAGCTCAGCGGCCTGGAGGGAATCGAGGCCGGTCGTATGGACTGCTTCGCCGGAACCAGTCTGACGCTGCGCAATCTGCTGGCTACCGGAAGTCATCCGAAAGTGGAGATGACCGAGCCGTTCATTCCGGTGGTCGGCGGCAAGAAGCAGTACGGCGCGGGCGGTTATGGATTCAGGCCCGGCGAGACCCGGTTGCGCGACGCGTTCAATTCCCAGCTGCACCGGCTGCGTGACAGCGGTGAACTCCTCCGGCTGATCCGGCCGTTCGGCTTCACCGAGACCGAGTCGACCACGCTCACCGCGAGGGAGTTGTGCGGCTGATGACCACCGGACTGTGGGAACTGCTCTTCAAGGGCCTGTGGGTCACCGTCCAACTCACCGTGTTCAGCGCCGCGTTGGCGGGTGTCATCGCCTTCGCGGCGGGGCTCGCCCGGCTGTCCCGGTTCTGGATCGTGCGCTTCGTCGCCGGTGCCTACGTCGAGTTCTTCCGCGGCACCTCCGCGCTGGTGCTGATGTTCTGGCTGTTCTTCGCGCTGCCGCTGCTGGGCTGGCAGTTGGCCGCGCTGTGGGCGGGCACGCTGGCGCTCGGGCTGTCCTACGGCGCGTACGGCTCAGAGGTGGTGCGCGGGGCGATCCGCGCGGTTCCGGTGGCGCAGCGGGAGGCGGCGATCGCGTTGAGCTTCACACCGTGGCAGCGGATGCGGCTGGTGATCCTGCCGCAGGCGGTTCCGGAGATGGTGCCGCCGTTCTGCAACCTGCTGATCGAACTGCTCAAGGGCACCGCGCTCGCCTCGATCCTGGGCATCGGTGAACTCGCCTTCGGCGCCCAGTTGGTGCGGCTGGCGACCGGGCAGAGCGCCGAGGTGTACGGGATCATCCTGGCGATGTACTTCGTGGTCGCGTTCGTGATCACCCGCGGCATGCGGCTGCTGGAACGGCGCGCCAAGGCCTCGGTCGGCCGGGTGCCGCGACCCGATCTGACCAGCGCCAAACGGGTACCGCCAGGAGCGGTCGACACCGGAGTGGGCACGGTCGGGGGTGGTTCGCGATGAGGACCTGGGACTGGTCGTACACCGGACACGTACTGCCCGACCTGCTGCGCGGACTGCTGGTCACCCTGGAGGCCACCGCGCTGGGTTCTGTCCTGGCCTTCGCGCTGGGACTGGTGTGGGCGCTGGCGTTCCGCGCGCCGACCCGCTGGGTGCGCTGGCCGGTGGGCGCGGTGGTGGAGTTCGTCCGCAACACCCCGCTGCTGGTGCAGTTGTTCTTCCTCTTCTACGTGCTGCCCACCACCGGACTCACCTTCTCGCCGCTGACCACCGGGGTGATCGGGCTCGGGCTGCACTACTCGACCTACACCGCCGAGGTGTACCGGGCCGGGATCGACGGGGTGCCGCCCGGGCAGTGGGAGGCGGCGACCGCGCTCAGCCTGCCGCGCCGCCGCACCTGGACCGCGGTGATCCTGCCGCAGGCGATCCGCCGGGTGGTTCCGGCGCTCGGCAACTACGTCATCGCGATGTTCAAGGACACCCCGATGCTCGCCGCCATCACCGTGCTGGACATGCTCAAGCAGGCCGAGGAGGCGGGCGCGGAGTCCTTCCGCTACACCGAGCCGATCACCGTGGTCGGCCTGCTGTTCGTGCTGATCGCGTACCCCACGTCCCTACTGATGCGAGCCCTGGAGCGCCGTCTTGGCAACTGAGATCCCCCACCAGACCACGTCCGACGCCGAGTTGGTCCGCTTCGAGCAGGTCACCAAGCGCTTCGGCGACACCACCGTCCTGGACCGGCTGGACTTCAGCGTCGAGCAGGGCAAGCACGTCACCCTGATCGGCCCGTCCGGCTCCGGCAAGACCACCATCCTGCGGCTGCTGATGACGCTGCTCACCCCGGACGAGGGGCGCATCCTGGTCGGCGGGCGACCGCTCGACAAGGAGGTGCGCAAGGGCATCGGCATGGTCTTCCAGCAGTTCAACCTGTTCCCCAACATGCGGGTGCTGCGGAATGTCACCGAAGCGCCGGTGCACGTCCTCGGACTGAGCAAGGATGAGGCCGTGGAGCGCGCGAAGGGCCTGCTGGAGATGGTGGGCCTCGGTGACAAGCTGGACGCCTATCCGACGCAGTTGTCCGGCGGGCAGCAGCAGCGGGTGGCGATCGCGCGTGCGCTGGCGATGCGGCCGCGGGTGCTGCTGTTGGACGAGGTCACGTCCGCGCTCGACCCGGAGCTGGTGGCCGGGGTGCTGGACGTGCTGCGGGACATCGCGCGCAGCACGGACATCACCATGCTGTGTGTGACGCACGAGATGAACTTCGCACGGGACATCTCCGACCGGGTTCTGATGTTTGACGCGGGACGGGTGATTGAGTCCGGTCCACCGGAGCGGATTTTCGGCGCGCCGGAACACGAACGCACCCGGGAATTCCTCAGCGCGGTCCGCTGAACTGGCCGAATACCACGGTTATCCGATGGGTGCCCATCAGGTGCCCGGGATAATCCAACGGACCGTACCAGGATCGTTCCTGACTCAGGCATATGCCAACGTGATACGTGCCTGCATATACCCGCGAGAACCCTCATCGAAGTGCGCAACCAGGGCTCTTGGCACTCCGGTTGGGGCTATCGTGGAAGCCGGTCCGGTGCCGGGACCCGGTCCGCCGATCTCCTCGGCCGGTGCCCGGCGGCCGCGACCATGACGCAAGCGGTCATACCTGCGAGGGGGACACCGTGTCGCTGGAGCACCGACAAACCGCGCCGGCCTACGCCGCGGTCCAGTACGCGATGCGCGTACTGGCGACCGTGGACCGCCATGGCCGCGGCGTGACGGCCGACCAGCTGTCCCGTGACATAAGCGTGCCCGTCGACTATCTGGCCCCGCTGCTTTCCATGCTGAAGAACGAGGGCTACCTCGATCTTCAACCGGATGGCGCCTACGTGGTCGGCGAGTCGGCTGTCCTGCTCGGTAGCAGCACCCGGCAGCGCGCCCTGGGCGACAAGCTCAAGGCGATCCTGAGCAGGTTGCGCGACGAGGTCGGCGCGGCGGTGTACTTCAGCCGCTACGACGACGGCGAGGTGCGGATCGTCGACTACGCGGACGGCCCGAGTGCGCCCAAGGTCAACGAGTGGGTGGACTTCCGCGACGCCGCGCACGCCAGCGCCGTCGGCAAGTGCCTGCTCACCCAACTCGACGTGGACGGCCGCCGGGACCATGTCTCGCGGCACAAGGTGGCCCGCTTCACCTCGAAGACGATCACCAACGAGCGGGTGCTGTTCACCACGTTGGACAGCCATCCCTCCACCGTGCCCACGCTGGACCTGCAGGAGTACGCGGTCGGCACGGTGTGCGCCGCGGTGCCGATCAGCGTCGGCGCGGCGGTCGGTTGCCTCGCCGTCTCGATGCCGCTGGAGCGGGCCCACCATCTGCGCAAGGCGGCCGACACGCTCAACAAGCGTGCCGCGCCGGTGCTGTTGTCGCTGACGCTCTAACGCGTGTGACGGACCAGGCGGCGCCTGGTCCGTCACCTGAAGGGGCGCGGGGCTGTGTTCATGTGCGGCTCCGCCACCTGGGCGCGACCAGCCACTACGGCGCCGCAGACGACCGACGGCAGATCCCCGCGCCCCCAGCGGAGCGGCTAGCAGGGGCCTTCGTCCTGCCAGACGCCCGAGCCGCCGGTGGAGGGCGCCTCGCC
This sequence comes from Streptantibioticus rubrisoli, assembly GCF_024436055.1. GTDB lineage: Bacteria > Actinomycetota > Actinomycetes > Streptomycetales > Streptomycetaceae > Streptantibioticus_A > Streptantibioticus_A rubrisoli. The sequence continues at coordinate 15,922 of NZ_JANFNH010000007.1, forward strand.
CTGCGTCCACCACTTGGCCTTCCAGGTGTGGCCGTTGTACGTCACCTCGTCACCGCCGACGTAGACCGCGCTGCCGCTGTACGCGGGCGCGCTGCACGGGCCGGTGGTCGGCGGAGTGGGGGTGGAGGTGGGCGGAGTGGAACCGGCGAACCTCACCGAGTACTTGGTGAAGTCGTACGCGCCCTGCGGAACGCTGCTGCACGTTCCCGACGTCGTGCCGTTGTTGTCTGGTGGAGAGCACTGCCGGTCCCGGTTGACCGACCAGAAGGTGTAGCGCGCCATGTGGTGGCTGGTCGCGTAGTCCAGCACCGTCTGGAAGTCGGACTGGGAGAAGAACTCGCCGCTGTCACTGCGTCCGTTCATCTGCGAGACGCCCTCGTGCGCGTACGCGGTGGCCGCGTCCCAGCCGAACGTCGACTGCAGTACGGAGTTGAAGTTGGTCAGCGCGCTGGTCTGCGCCGCCGCGCCGTTGAAACCTCCGTCGAACGGCATGATGGAGAAGTTGTTCGGGGTGAATCCCTGGGACTTGGCCTCGTTGAGCATCTGCTTGCCGAACCAGCCGGTGCCGTCCGCGGTGCCCGCGGTGGTCACCGAGATGTAGATACCGGGGTTCTGCTGCTGGAGGATCTTGGCGGCGCCGATCTCGTTGTGGATGGCGGCGGAGTTCTCGTACTCCGGCTCCTCCAGGTCGAAGTCGATCGCCTTCAGCCCGTACTTGTCGATCACCTGCTGGTAGGCGGCCGCGGTGGCCTGCGGTGTGCCGCAGGTCTGACCGAGCTTGGTGCCGCCGTAGCCGCCGACGGAGACGGAGACATCGCCGCCCTTGCCGCGGATCTGCGAGATCACGTTCGCCACCGCGGTGTCCGAGGAGACCGCGGTGGTGCCGCCCCAGGTGGCCGAGCAGCCCCCGCCGTTCGGCGCGAGGACGAACGCCAGTTGGAAGGCCTTGAGCCCGGTGGCGTCCATCACGGCGCCCGGGTCCGGAGGGTTGTTGTCCAGCGGCATCAGGTACGGCGCCGCCGCGTACCAGTTGGCGCCGACCCCACCGGTGTCGGCCGGGGCGGCGTGGCTGGTGGCCGCCAGGGTGGTCAGGGCACCGATGGCGAGGGCGGCCGCCGAGACGGCGGCGGCCAGGGTCTTGAGTCTGTTGGGCACAGTGCGCCCTCCTGTGGGGGTGGAGGTTGGTACAGACCAATGCCCCACAGCGTGGACCCCGTGACGCGATCACGTCAATAGACTGGTCATGAGCATCCTTCTGGATCCGGTAGAGTTTCTGTCGAGCGAGCGCCGCTAGCTCAACTGGCAGAGCAGCTGACTCTTAATCAGCGGGTTCGGGGTTCAAGTCCCTGGCGGCGCACAACGGCCCCACATGCTTGCATGTGGGGCCCATCACGTTTGGCGGTGCGCGCACGGGGGCGCGAGCCCTTCGCGGGGGCTTCACCCCGCACCCGCGGCTGGTCACCGCCCCCCTCCGCCATCAGGTAATATTTCCCCGTCGGTGAGCGCCGCTAGCTCAACTGGCAGAGCAGCTGACTCTTAATCAGCGGGTTCGGGGTTCGAGTCCCTGGCGGCGCACCATTCACTCAGGTCACACAGGCCCCTCGCGTCCAACGCGAGGGGCTCAAGTGTCTACCGCGCCAACCGGCTGAGCAGGGACGATGCCGCCGTGATCCCCAGCGCCGCCGCGATCGCCAGCACACCGAAGTCCATCCCCAGATGCGCGGGCGTCCCGATGAGCAGCCCGCGCAACGCGTCGACCTCGTAGCTCAGCGGGTTGATCCCGCTGACCGCCCGCAACCACCCGGGCATCACGGACACCGGGTACAGCGCGTTGGAGCCGAAGAACAGCGGCATCGTGATCGCCTGGCCAATGCCCATCAATCGGTCGCGGGTGAGCACGATGCCCGCGATCGTCATCGACAGGCAGGAGAAGAACGCCGAGCCGAGCAGGACCACCGCGGCCACCCCGAGCAGCCGCAGCGGGTTCCAGGTCAGCGCCACGCCGAGCAGTGCGGCGATCACCACCACGACGACCGCCTGGATCAGGGACTTCACCCCGGCCGCGAAGGCCTTCCCGGTCACCAGCGCGGCCCGTGGGGTGGGTGTGACCAGCAGTTTGATGAGGATCCCGGAGTCCCGCTCCCAGATGATCATGATGCCGTAGAAGATCGCGATGAACATCGCGGACTGGGCGATGATCCCCGGCGCCAGATAGTCCAGATACGGAATGCCACCGGTGGGGATCGCCCGGATCCGGGTGAAGGTCTCACCGTAGATCAGCAGCCAGAGCGCGGGCTGCACGGCACGGGTGTACAGCTCGGTGCGGTCGTGCCGCAGCTTCTGCAGCTCGACCACGCACATGGCCAGGATGCGCGCGGGCACCACCCGCCAGCCGGTGCGCGCCCGCGGCGCCACGAGCAGCAGGTCGAGGTTCCGGTCGGCGGGGTCAGCTGACGCGGGACGCGGTGCGGCGGGTGCGGCGGACATCGCGGAACTCTCCTCCCTGGGCGTCAAGACCGCTTCCGGCGACATCGCGGAAGACGTCCTCCAAGGTGGGCGCCGCCGTGCCGCCGCGGCGCTCACGTAGATCGGACTTCAGCTCCTGCGGGGTGCCGAGGGCGCGGATCCGGCCGCGGTGCATCAGGCCGACGTGGTCGCAGTACTGGTCGGCCTCGTCCATGTAGTGCGTGGTCACCAGCACCGTCATCCCGGTCGCGGCGCGGACGGCGTTGATGTGGTCCCACACGCTGGTGCGGGCGATCGGGTCCAGGCCGATGGTCGGCTCGTCCAGCATCAGCAGCCGCGGCGCGCTGACCAGAGCCTGGGCGAGTTCCAGGCGGCGGATCATGCCGCCGGAGTAAGTGCCCGCCATCCGGTCGGCGGCCTCGGTGAGGTCCACCGCCTCCAGCGCCTGGGCCACCCTCTCCGCCCGCTCGCGCCGGGAGACGTCGAAGACCCGGGCGAACAGCGCCACGTTCTCCCGCCCGGTCAGCGAGGCGTCCGCGGAGAGCTGCTGCGGTACGTAGCCGAGCAGCCTGCGCACCGCCATCCGCTCCCGCGCCGGGTCATGGCCGAAGACCCGCACCATTCCCGCGGGCACCGGCAGCAGCGTGGTGATGCAGCGGATCGCGGTGGTCTTGCCCGCGCCGTTGGGACCGAGCAGCCCGAAGACCTCACCGGCGGCCACTGTCAGGTCGAGGCCGTCCACCGCTTTGGTCTCGCCGAACGAGTACGCCAGCCCGCGGCACACGAGGGCTTCGGCCATCGGCTCGACGTCGCTCATCAGCCAACCTCCTCGCGCAGGCCCTCGGCGAGCCTACGTAGCGCCGGAATCGCCGCGGTCAGCGCCGCCCGTTCCTCCTCGGAGAGCCGCTCCACCTGCCGCCGCACCAGCGCGGTACGGCGTGCCGCCCAGTCCCGTAGCCGCGCCTCGGCGTCCGGGGTGGGCAGCAGCCGGGTGGAGCGGCGGTCGGCCGGATCGGTCTCCCGGCGCAACAGCCCTGCCTTCACCAGCTGGTTGACCAGGGTGGAGACCGAATTGCCCGCCAGATAGAGCTCGTTGGCCGCCGCCGAGACCCGTATCCCGGGGTCGGCGACCACCAGCCGGAGCAGTTCGACCTGCGCGCCGCGCAGCCGGGGGATGGGCATGTCGGCCCGCAGCCTGCGCCGGACCAGCCGTTGGATGCCGGTGAGGACCTCGCTCAGCGCGTCAGGAAGCTCCGCTACCGCCATATCATGATTTTAGCTCGCAATACGAGCTATCAACCAGAGCGCGGCGTCCGCTCCCAGCCACTACGCGTTCTCCCGCGCCCCCGCCAGCCCCGCGCGCACGATCCGCGCCCGGAACGCCACTGAGACTGCCACCGCGATCACCCCCACCACCCCGGCCAGCAGCACCGCGGCATGCCCGGCCAGGGTGCACACCAGCACCGCCACCGACGCGGCGGGCAGCACCGACTGGTGCCACAGACCGCGCTTGTCGAACCGGGTGTGCAGCAGCCAGACGGTGAACAGGTACACCGCCGACGGCACGGTGACCGCCGCGGAGGCGGCCGCCGTCGCGATGTGCGCGACCCCCACCGCCTGTTCCACCGCCACCTCAATGCCCGCGCCGATCGCGGCGGCCGAGGCGAAGACGATGTAGTGGCCGTAACCCCACACGAACGCCTGCCAACTCCAGCTGTGTGGACGCGCGGTGTGCCTCGCCCCGGTCCCGGGCGGTCATCCGGCGGACCGGCATACCGGCCGTCTCCCCGCTCAACGCCGTGGTTCCCGTTCGGCCGTCCGGTCATCAGTCGTCATGGCTGACACTCTCGGCCAACGCGCCGTGGGCGCACCACAACGGCACGCCGACGGCACGCGCCTCAGGCGAGGCCGCGCAGCATCAACCGCCAGTACAGGAAGGGCAGTCCGTACCGCTTGAGGTACCACATGTCGCGCCGTTCACGGGTGGTGTCGATCAGCGGGATGGACGGTGTGTGCCGCATCGTGTAGTCGAACTCGGCGAGCAGCATCCGGTCCTGGGCGGTGGTGATCGGGCAGGAGGCGTAGCCGTCGTAGCGTGCCGTGGGCTCGCGTCCGGCCATCGTCGCCAGAAGGTTGCGCACCACGACCGGCGCCTGCTTGCGGACCGCCGCGCCGGTCTTGGAGTTGGGGGTGGAGCCCGCGTCGCCCAGCGCGAAGACGTCCGGGTGGCGTTCGTGGCGCAGGGTGTACTTGTCGACCTGGACGTACCCCGCCGGGTTGTCGGGGTCGGCGAGCGGACCGTCCTTGATCCAGTCGGGGGCGGACTGCGGGGGCACGGTGTGCAGCAGGTCGTAGCCGATCGACTCGCGCGATCCGTCGGCGTTGTCGACGATCACGGCCTTGCGGGAGTCGCCGTCCACCTCGGTCAGCTCGCTGTTGAGCCGGACCTCGATGCCGTAGCGGGCGGCCACCCTGGCCAGTTCCTCGGAGAACGCGGGCAGTGCGAACATCGCCGGGGTGGGCAGCACCAGCACCACCCGGATGTCCTTCAGCACACCCTGGCGCCGCCAGTGGTCGGCGGCCAGGTACGCGATCTTCTGCGGTGCGCCGCCGCACTTGATCGGTCCGGACGGCATGGTGAACACCGCGGTGCCCCTGCGCAGGCCCCGTATCAACTCCCAGGTCTTCGACGCCAGTTCCGGCAGGTAGTTGGAGGACGCGTACGGGGTGCGTACGGCCTCGGCCATGCCCGGAACCCGGTGCCAGTCGAGTTGGATGCCGGGGCAGACGACGAGCCGGTCGTACTCGAGGCGGGCGCCGTCGGCCGTGGTGACCAGGTGGGCGGCCGGGTCGACGGTCGTGGCGCGGTCCTTGATCCAGCGGGTGCCGCGCGGCATCACGGACGCCTCGCGGCGGGCGCTCTCGCCCAGTGTCGCCCGGCCGCCGCCGACCAGTGTCCACAGCGGCTGGTAGTAGTGCGTCTGACTCGGTTCGAGCACCGTGACACCGGGGGCGTTGGCGCGGCGCAGCCGGGCGGCGACGGTGATTCCGGCGGTGCCACCGCCGATGACGAGGATCTTGGAGTGCTGCGTCATGTGCGTCCCTCCCTCAGCCCCGCGTGGTCATCGCGGTGCCGAAGTCGTCGTCGATGAGCACCACTTGGTGTCCGGCCCGGGCCAGCAGCGAGGCCGCGACGCTGGCCCGGAAGCCGCTGGCGCAGTGCACCCACAGCGTCCGCCGGGACGGCAGTTCGTCGAGCCGGTCCAGCAGTTGGTGCAGCGGAATGTGTCGCGAGCCGGGCAGCGCGCCGCTGGCCCGCTCGTCGTCACGGCGTACGTCGAGCAGCAGCCCGTCCCCGATTCCGGCGAGGTCGGCGAAGCCCACCCGCGGGTAGTGGCACTCGCCGGGCACCGGGCCGACCGCCGCCCCGGCCGGGCGGTCGATGCCGATGCGGGCCAACTGCCGCTGGGCGTCGGCCACCTGCTCGGCGGTCTCGCCGACCAGGGTGACCGGCTCGCCCCACGGCAGCAGCCAGCCCAGGTACGTGGCGAACTGGCGGCCGAGTTCGATGCCGACCGTCCCGGCCAGGTGCCCGGCCGCGTAGGCGGTGCGGTCGCGCAGGTCGACGACCCATGCCCCGGCGGCGATCCGGGACTTCAGCTCGGCCGCGTCCACCGGCCGCGGCGGCGTGAGGTCCGCGGCCGCCGGGCCCTGGCGGTTGAGCGGTGCCATGTGCGCGTAGTAGGCCGGGTAGGCGGTGAGGCGGGCGATCAACCGGGCGGTGAAGGCGTCCTCGTCCGGCTCGGTGAGCGCGTCGTTGCGGGTGCGCTCCTCACCGATCGTGGCCGTCGCGGTGACCGTGGCGGGTCCTGAGGAACAGAAGCTGCCGAAGCCATGGGTGGGGAACACCGCGGCCTCGTCCGGGAGTTCGGCTGCCAGCCGCCGGGCCGAGCGGTACTGGGTCCGGGTCAGCTCCTCGGTGCGGTCGGGGTCCACCAGGTCGGTGCGGCCCACCGTGCCGTAGAGCAGCGAACCACCGGTGAAGACCGCGGGCGGCCCGTCGCCGTCGGAGATCACGTACGAAAGATGGCCGTCGGTGTGCCCCGGGGTCGCCACCACCTCGACGGACAGGCAACCCACCGCGAGACGGTCCCCGTCCTCCACCGGATACCGGTCGAAGGAGACCTGCTCGGCGGCGGACACCACGTACGGCACGCCGCTGCGCCGGGCGAGCTCGTACCCACCGGTGACGTAGTCGTTGTGGATGTGCGTCTCCACCACCAGTCCGCAGCTCAGCCCGGCGCTGTTCAGCGCCGCCTCGACCCGGTCCAGGTCGCGCTGCGGATCGACGACCACCGCCACCCGGCCGTCATGCGCGATGTAGCTGCGGTTGCCCAGTTCCGTGGTGTCGATGACCTGGACCTCGACCATCAGCCCACCCCTTTCGCTAATGCACGAATGTACGTACATTAGGTCCGTGCGATCAATTGGAGCAACCAAGCCGGACCGATCCAGTCCGCTCCCCCTGTGGGCCCAGGTCCGCGACGATCTGCGGGCGCGGCTGGAGTCCGGCGCTTTCGGCTCCGCCTTCCCCGGCGAGCTGGCGCTAGTCGAGGAGTACGGGGTCAGCCGCCACACGGTGCGCGAGGCGCTGCGCCAACTGCGCGCCGAGGGACTGGTGATCGCCGAGCGCGGCCGTCCGCCGCGACTGGCCGTACCGGCGGAGATAGAGCAGCCGCTGGGCGCGCTCTACAGCCTGTTCCGCTCGGTGGAGGCGGCGGGCCAGGTGCAGCGCAGTGTGGTGCGGGTGCTGGACATCCGTGCCGACGGGGTCTTCGCCGCCCGGCTGGGTCTGGAGGAGTCCGCGCCGCTGCTCCACCTTGAGCGGCTGCGACTGGCCGACGACGAGCCGCTGGCCGTCGACCGGGTGTGGCTGCCAGCCGAGCTGGCCGCGCCGCTGCTGGAGGCGGACTTCACGCACACCTCGCTCTACGACGAGTTGGCGGCCCGCACCGGCGTACGGCTGACCGGTGGCCGCGAGGTGCTGCGCGCGGTGGTGCCCACTGCCGCCGAGCGCCGACTGCTCGGCATCGACGAGGGCGTCGCCGCGTTCGCCGTGGACCGGCTCGGCTGCGCGGGCGACCGCCCCGTGGAGTGGCGCTACACGCTGGTGCGCGGTGACCGCTTCACGGCCCGCGCCGAGTTCTCGGCGAAGGGGTACCGGCTGGATCTGGCGGGGGCGGAAGCCTTCGCCCTGACCAAGTGACCTGGGGGGTCGCGGTGTTGGACGCACTGCGCGAGGTGGATCCGCTGGAGGCGCGGGGGCTGGTCGGCTCCGGCGCGGCGGTGCTGCTGGATGTACGGGAGGACGACGAGTGGGCGGCCGGGCACGCTCCTGAGGCGGTGCATCTCGCACTGTCCGCGGCGGACTTCACGTGGCTGACGGGTGATCAGCTACTGGTGGTGGTATGCCGGTCGGGCCGCAGGTCCGCGTCGGCGGTCGAACGGCTGCGGGCGGCGGGCCGGACGGCGTGCAACCTGCGGGGCGGGATGCAGGCGTGGGCGCGGGCGGGGCTGCCGGTGACGTGTACCGGCGGGCGGCCCGGAACCGTCATATGACCCTGCTGGGACTGGTCCTCGGTGGCCTGATCGGCCTGTGTCTGGGGGCACTTGGCGGTGGCGGCTCGATACTGACGGTTCCGGTACTGGTCTACGCGCTGGGGCAGAGCCCTCGGTCGGCCACCACGGGGGGCCTGGTGGTGGTCGGGGTGACCGCGCTGTGCGGGGCGTGGAGCCATGCCCGCGCGGGCAACGTGCGTTGGGGGGCGGGGCTTTCGTTCGGCGCGGCGGGCGTCGCGGCCTCGTACGCGGGTACGGCGCTGAACCGGTCGGTGGATCCAACGGTGTTGATGCTGTGTTTCGCCGCGCTGATGGCGGTCTCGGCGACAGCCATGTTCCGGTGCTCTGCCGTACGAGCTGCGCCGGGGCGCGGGCGGGTGCTGCGCATCGTCGCCTCCGGCCTGGGAGTTGGGTTCCTCACCGGGTTCCTGGGCGTGGGCGGCGGCTTTGTGATCGTTCCGGCGCTGGTGGGGGCGCTGGGGTACGAGATGCCGGTGGCGGTGGGGACCTCACTGCTGGTCATCGCGGTCAACTCGGCGGTCTCGCTGGCCGCTCGGGCGGGCGGGGAGACGTTCCACTGGGAGGTTGTCGCGCCCTTGACGGCTGCCGCCGTCGTCGGCTCACTGCTCGGCCGCCGGGTGTCGGCCCGGGTCCCGTCCACCACGCTGCGCCGCGCGTTCGCCACCTTGACGGTGGCGGTGGCGGGGTACCTCGTCGTGCGGGTCGCGGCGGGCTGAGGACTTGCCGGTCGCGGTGCTTTCGGCTTACAACCGCCCCTCCGCCAGGAACCGTTCCAGCCGTGCCGTGTACGGCGTGACGTCGATGCCTTGGGCGGCAAGCCACTCCGGCGAGTAGTACTTGTCGAGGTACCGCTCCCCCGGATCACACAGCAGCGTCACCACGCTGCCCCGCTCGCCGCGCGCCCGCATCTCCGCGATGATGCGGAACGCCGCCCAGGTACCGGTGCCGGTGGAGGCGCCGGTCTTGCGGCCCAGCAGCCGCTCCAGCAGGTGGATGGTGGCGATCGCCGCCGCGTCCGGCACCCGCATCATGCGGTCCACCGCGCCGGGGATGAAGCTGGGCTCGACGCGCTGGCGGCCGATGCCCTCGATGCGGGAGCCGTGGTCGGTGGTGACCGACGGGTCACCGGTGCGCCAGCCGTCGAAGAACGCGGAGTTCTCCGGGTCGGCCACGCACACGCCGGTGTCCCGCTGGGTGTAGTGGACATAGCGGGCGATGGTCGCGGAGGTGCCGCCGGTGCCCGCGGTGGCGACGATCCAGGACGGCTCCGGATGCCGCTCAGCCGCCAGCTGCCGGAAGATCGACTCGGCGATGTTGTTGTTGCCCCGCCAGTCGGTGGCCCGTTCCGCGTAGGTGAATTGGTCCATGTAGTGGCCGCCGGTCTGAGCGGCGAGCCGGGCGGCGGCCTCGTAGACCTCGCACGGGTTGTCCACCAGATGGCAGGTACCGCCCTGGAACTCGATCAGCTCGATCTTGGCCCGACTGGTGCTCGCGGCCATCACCGCTATGAACGGCACCCCGATCAGCTTGGCGAAGTACGCCTCGGAGACCGCGGTGGAACCGCTGGACGCCTCGATCACCGGGCGCCCCGGGCGGATCCAGCCGTTGCAGAGCCCGTACAGGAACAGCGAACGGGCCAGCCGGTGCTTGAGGCTGCCGGTGGGATGAGTGGACTCGTCCTTCAGATACAGGTCGACGCCCCACTCCACCGGCAGCGGAACGGAGAGCAGATGGGTGTCGGCGGAGCGGTTGGCGTCGGCCTGGACCTTGCCGACGGCCTCCCTCAGCCAGGCCCGGTAGGCCGGGTCGTGTCGGTTCACGTCCAGCTCGATGGACTCGGACGGTGCGGTCATGGCGTCGGTCATGTGCCCTGTATAACCGCACCGCCCTCTCAAACCGTCACTTGGGGTGACTATGCGCTCCGCTGTGAGTGGGGCGACGTGCCGCCGATCGTCCGTGGCGCCGTTGTGGCTGGTCGCGCAGTTCCCCGCGCCCCTTCAGGGCGCTACTGAACCGCAGCGGACATCGCCCGACCTGCTCAGCCGGTCCGGCTTTCACCGCGCGTACGCGGCGTGGATGCGCGCCCACGACCTCGGTTGCCCGGTCACCATCAGCGCCCGTACCCAGGCCCTGGCTGCCGTGGCCGCCGCCGGGCGCTGCGGGGTGAACAGCCAGGTCTGGAACAGCTGGGCCAGCGGCTTGCCGGAGATCCGCTCCGCCAGGCTCTGGAACTGCGCGAAGTCACCGTTGCCGTACGCGTGTTCACGGGGCCACGCCTTGAGGATCTGGAAGAACGCCTGGTCGCCGACGGTGTTGCGGAGCGCCTGGATGGCGGCGGCGCCCCGGTCGTAGACCGCGTCGTCGAACTGGTGGTCAGCGCCGGGGTCGCCAGGCTTGACCGTCCAGAACGGGTCGTTCGCCGGGTGCTGGGCGTAGACGTAGTCGGCGAGCTGCTGGGTGGTGCCCTCGCCCTGGTACTCCGACCACAGCCACTGGGCGTAGCTGGCGAAGCCCTCGTTCAGCCAGATGTCCTGCCAGCGCTCCAGCGAGACGTCGTCGCCGAACCACTGGTGGGCGAGTTCGTGGACGATGACCGAGGCGTTGGAGCCGCTGGCGAACTGCGCCGGGCTGTAGAACGGCCGGGTCTGGGTCTCCAGCGCGTAGTGGGTCTTGACGTTGGGCACATAGCCGCCCAGCGCGTCGAACGGGTACGTGCCGAAGTACCTGCTCTCCCAGTCGATGATCTCCGCCGACCGCTCCACGCTGGCCCGCGCCGCCGCCGCGTTGGCGCCGAGGTCCTTGCTGTAGGCGTTGACGACCGGGATGCCGTCCTTGGTCTTGCCGGTGGTGATGTCGAACTTGCCGATGGCCATGGTGGCGAGGTAGGTGGCCTGCGGCTTGTCCTCCCGCCAGCTGTAGCGGGTGCCGGTGGCGGTGTCGCGCTGGCCGGTGAGCACGCCGTTGCTGATCACCTGCAGGCCCTTGGGGACCTCGACCGACACGTCGTAGGTGGCCTTGTCCGACGGATGGTCGTTGCTGGGGAACCACCACCACGCGGCTTCCGGCTCGTCCGCCGCGACCGCGCCGTCCGGCGTGCGCAGCCAGGCGTTGATGCCGTTCACCGTGACCTTGGACGGCACGCCGGAGTAGCGCACCACGACGGTGGCGTCACTGCCCTTGGCCAGTGGCGCGGCGGGGGTGATCTGGAGCTTGTGGGCGCCGGGGTTCTCGGTGAACGCGGCCTGCTGCCCGTTGACCCACACGCCGCTGACGTCGAGTGAGAAGTCCAGGTCGAAGCGGGACAGGTCCTGGGTGGCGGACGCCAGGATGGTGGCGGTGCCCTGGAGCTGGTCGGTCTTGGGCTGGTACCTCAACCGCAGGTCGTAGTGGGAGACGTGGTATCCGCTGTTGCCGTACGTGGGGTAGTACGGGTCGCCCGCGGTGGGCGCGCCCGGGGTCGGGGTGGCGGCCGCCGCCGGGACGGCCAGCAGCAGCGCGAGGGCGGATGCGGCGGCTGTCGCGGTCGAGGCGATGGTTCTTCTGCGCGTGTTGTCACGCAGCACTGGTCCTCCAACTGGTCGGGGAGAAGGAACAGTTGGCAGGCTATGCAGAAGCTGTGAGCGGCGGCCAGCGAACCGGCCGCTGACGACACAGAAGGTTCATGTGGCGCAACACAATCACGCCAATCGGCTCACGAGGACTTCAGCGCCGCCTGCATCATCGCCTTGGCGATCGGAGCGGCCAGCCCGTTGCCGCTGATCTCGGAGCGCACCGCGTCCGGGTCGTCGACCATGACGGCGACCGCCACCTGCTTGCCGGAGCTGTCCTTGGCGTAGGAGACGAACCACGCGTAGGGCTTCTCGCCGTTGTCCACGCCGTGCTGCGCGGTGCCGGTCTTGCCGCCGACCTCCACGCCGGGGATCTGCGCGTTGGTGCCGGTGCCCTTCTGGATGACGGAGACCATCGCCTGCCGCAGCTGCTGGGCGGTGTGCTCGCTGATGGGCTGGGACGTCTGCTTGGGGTCGAAGGTCCGCAGCGCCTTGCCGTCGCCGTCGGTGACCTCGGAGACCATGTGCGGGGCCATCAGCTTGCCGCCGTCCGCGATGGCGGAGACCACCATGGCCATCTGCAGCGGGGTGGCCCGTACGTCGAACTGGCCGATGCCGGTCTGCGCCAGCGAGGACTTGGGCATCTTCGTCGGGTAGACGCTCTGCGCGGCGCGCACCGGTATGTCCAGTTCGCTGCTGTCGAAGCCGAACGCGTCGGCCATCGCCTTGACCTTGTCCTGGCCGAGGTCCACCGCCATCTTGGCGAACACCGTGTTGCAGGAGTACTCCAGCGCGGTGCTGATCGAGGCGTTCTCGCACGGCGCCGCGGGGTTCTCGTTGGTGAGCTGGCTGACCGTGCCTGGCAGGGTGTACGGGTTGGGGCTGTTGGTCGGCTGGTCGATCGAGGAGTACAGCCCGTCCTGCAGCGCGGCTGCGGCGACCACCAGCTTGAAGGTGGAGCCGGGCGGATAGGTCTGGCGCAGCGCCCGGTTGCTCATCGGCTGGCTCTTGTCGTCGCTGTACCGCTGCCATGCCCGCGCGTCGGCCTTGGAGCCACCGGCGATCTTCGAGGGGTCGTAGCTGGGGGTGCTGACCATCGCGAGGACGTTGCCGGTCTGCGGGTCGATGGCGACGGCGGCACCGTTCTTGTTGCCCAGACCGTTGTACGCGGCCTTCTGCACCGCCGGGTCGATCGTGGTGAGCACGTCGCCGGGTTTGCCGGTGCGGCCGGTGAGCACGTCGAGCAGGCTCCTGGTGCGCGAGTCAGTGCCGTTGAGCACGCCCTGGTAGATGCCTTCGAGCTGGTTGGCGCCGTAGACCTGGGACAGTCGTCCGGTGACCGCCGCGTACAACGGGCCGTCGGTGTAGGTGCGCTTGTACGTGAAGTCAGGGCTGCTGGTCCTGGCCGAGCCGGTCACCGGTCGGCCGCCCACGATGATGTCGCCGAACGGGTTCGCGTACTGCGCGATCAGGTTCCGTCGGTTGTACTGGTCGTCCGCGAGTGCCTTGCCGTCGACCTCCTGCACCCATGACACCCGCAGCAAGAGGGCGAGGACCAGCAGGAGGGAGAAGGCCGCCGTGCGTCTGATCGTCTTGTTCATCCCAGTCAAGAACGTCCCCCGAGCATGGATTGGTTCCAGCTCGGGGCGATCTCACAGCTTCGGACCCGATATGTCCGCAATGTTTGGACCTGAGGATTCCGGAAGGCTGGCGACGCGCTGGCGCGGCTACTATTCCGGCAGAAATCCGGCGCCCTCCAGGGCCGCGCGGGAAGCGGATGTGAGTGGTGCCATGAGCGCGATCCCCAGGGACCCAGCGGAATGCCCGAGGGAACAGCGGTTAGCGGAAACGTTTGTGGAGCTGGCCGACACCCTGGTGGACGACTTCCAGGAGACCGAGTTCCTGCGCCTGCTGGCCAGCCGGTGCCTGGAGTTCCTCGACGCGTCGGGCGCCGGGCTGCTGCTGGCCGACGCCTACGGCAAGTTGCGCACCGTGTCCGTGCGCACCCAGGGCGCGCTGCTCGACGTGCAGCGGGACGGCGGCCCCGCGCTGGAGTGCTTCCGCGCGGCGCGGGTGGTCGGTCCGGTGGACCTGACCGCGGACGGGGCACGGTGGCCGCGGTTCGCCGAACGGGCGGTCGGCAACGGGGTGCTGGCCACCTATGCGGTGCCGCTGCGGCGGCGGGAGACGGCGCTCGGCGCGCTGCAGTTGTTCCGTACCGAGCCGGGCGCTCCGCGAAGTGGTGATGTGGCGCTGGCGCAGGCGCTCGCGGACGCCGCGACGATCGGGATACTGCGGCAACGCGCCATCGCCCGAAGCGGGTTGCTCGCCAGCCAGTTGCAGTCGGCGCTGGACAGCAGGGTGGTGGTGGAGCAGGCCAAGGGAGTGCTCGCGGAACGGTGGGGGGTGGGCATGGACACCGCGTTCGGCGCGCTGCGCCGGTATGCGCGCACCCATCGGCTGCGGTTGTCCGAACTGGCTCGCCAGATAGTGGACAACTCCCTTGATTCTGACGCTCTGCGGGACAACTGAGGCAGACCGCGCGACGCCCCCACCACAGTACGATTTGCGACGACTCGGAAAACCGGTCGTTCGACCGGTACGGGCGGGCGGGGTTCGGTGCCGCGCGTCCGCACCAGGCATCCGTCGCGGTACGTGCCCATCCTTTGACTTGGCGTCAACTCGCCCTACCCGCTGGGCGTTGGCCTGTTCTAGGGTATGTGTGTGGCCCAGGACCCCGGCCACCGTGTCGCCACCGCACCCGAGCACAGTCGCATACCCCCGACGACGCAGGACGTGGTCCAGCCATGGTGAAGGGCACTGCTTCCGCACGCCTTCCGCTGTCCGACCCCAGACGCTCGACGCTGGACGTCTGCTGCACCTTCTCGCTGGCACGGGCCAGCGGCAGCGACGCGCTCGCCGAGCGCATGACGCACGCCGCGCTCACCACCATCGGCACGCACGACGCGCCGTGCGCGCAGATCGCCGAGGCGACCGCCCTGGCCTGCCGCTACGTCCTGGACTACGGGTACGCCCGGCGGTATCGCGTCACGCTCGGCTTGGACGGCGCCCGCTGCACCGTCTCGGTCACCGACTACGGCTACGACCAGCCGCCCGACGCGTCCGCCAGCGCCGCGTTGCACGCGCCTCCCTCGCATGTCACGGCGGAGCTGTGCCACGAGTTGTCCGGGCACGCGGGGCTGGACGGCGTGCAGGTGCACCACGCACTGGACGGTGCGGTGCTGGTCCGCTTCCGGACTCCGCTGCCCAGGTCGGCGGACTCCCCTGAACCTCACCCGGCCGCACCGGACACCTCCCGCAGTCCAAGCGCCCAAGGGTGAGGGCCGCCGGTCGGCGGCCCTGACGGGGAGCGGGCCGCCGACCGCGCGCCGCGCCATGCGGTCCGCGCTGGATGGGCGGTGGAATTAGGCGGGACCGTCAGCCTGGCTGAGGTCTTCTTCGGCCTCAGCCAGCAAGGCCCCGATCCCAGCGGCTGCGGCCCGTCGTTCCGCTCGGTCCTCTGACTCCCCCACGATCCGCTCGAACTCCCGCAATCGCGCGGCGCGCTCAGGATGTTGCTTGATCGCGACGAAGACGGACCAGCGGTGCGGGAAGGTGCGCACAGAGGCGTTGTTGCCCGCCCGAGTCGCTGCCTCCACTGCCTGGCGGAGTTCGGTCTCGAACTGGGCGGCATTGGCGGAGCTGAGCCGGGTTACCGCTGCTCTGAGGGCGGCTTCGGTCTGGGGCGGCATGCGGTCACGCGAGGATGTCGAGCGCATAGATGCATTCGTCGCGTACGACGGTCAGATAGCGGACCGCGAAGTTCGGCCGCCACTCGATGCGCACGCCCGGGGAGGGGCCGGTGTAGTCAACGCCGTTGAGGTAGATCATGGAGTTGACCACGGCCAGTTCAGCAGCGACCTTTTCGACCTCAGCGATCACCTCAGCCGAGATGCCCTTCGTCACCTATTCCCTGCTGGGGTCCCAGTCCCACCGCCAGTCAGCCACCTGCAACCTCTTGGCGTGCGTCGCGGACGATCTCTCCGGCTTCCCTGACGGCCGCCTGCCTGACGGCCGGGTCCGGGTCGTTGATGCGCCGCTCGGCGTCGTGGAGCCTGCGAGCCTTGGCGGGGTCGCGCTCGATCGCCACGATCGAACCCCAGTGGATCAGGAACCGCCGGATGGGTTCCGTACTGCCTTGATCGGCAGCCCAGTCGAAGGCCTGCTGCATCTCCTTGAACATCTCCGGCAACCGTGAGGGAACCAGCGTCGCGACGGCTTCGCGCAGCGCCTCTCTGGTCAATGGAGGCATAGGAATGATCGGCCCGTCAGGCGTGCCGTGTCGCACAGTCGCGCTGATGGGGTCCTCCCGAAGTGATCGGCCCCAGCCTACGGGGCCGCCGCCCTTGTGCGGGTCAGATCAGATCCACCACGTCCGCGATCGAGTCCACCACCCGGGACGGGCGGAAAGGATAGCGTTCCACGTCGGCGGGCTGGGTGAGGCCGGTGAGGACCAGGAAGGTCTCCATGCCTGCTTCGAGGCCCGCCAGGACATCCGTGTCCATGCGGTCGCCGATCATCGCGGAGGTCTCGGAGTGGGCGCCGATGGCGTTCAGACCGGCGCGCATCATCAACGGGTTGGGCTTGCCGACGAAGTACGGTTCCTTGCCGGTGGCCTTGGTGATCAACGCGGCGACCGAGCCGGTGGCGGGCAGCGAGCCCTCGGCGGAGGGGCCGACCTCGTCGGGGTTGGTGGCGATGAAGCGGGCGCCCGCGTCGATCAGCCGGATGGCCTTGGTGAGCGCCTCGAAGCTGTAGGTGCGGGTCTCCCCCAGCACCACGTAGTCCGGCTCGGCGTCGGACAGGATGTAGCCGATGTCGTGCAGCGCCGTGGTCAGCCCGGCCTCGCCGATCACGTAGGCGGTGCCGCCGGGCCGTTGGTCGTCGAGGAACTTGGCGGTGGCCAGCGCGGAGGTCCAGATGTTCTCCACCGGCACGTGCAGGCCCATCCGGGACAGCCGGGCGTGCAGGTCGCGCGGGGTGTAGATGGAGTTGTTGGTCAGCACCAGGAACGGCTTGCCGGACTCCCGTAGCCGCTTGACGAACTCGTCCGCCCCGGGGATCGGGATGCCCTCGTGGATCAGCACGCCGTCCATGTCGGTGAGCCAGGATTCGATCGGCTTTCGCTCTGCCACAGGGACGACTCCTTCACGGATGGAACAGCCAGGACCGGGGCGGTGGCTCGAACACTATTGCCCCGGTCCCCTCCGAGCCTAGCTGCCGGTGGCAGCCTGCCAGGCACTCACGTATCTGTTCAGCTGGCCGTTGACCTGGTTCCAGTCCGGCTGGTAGACCTGCACGCCCGGACCACCATGCCGATGCCGCGCCGGTACGGGGGCAGCGCGGTGACATCGCGGCCGCCGATCAGCACCCGTCCGGACGCCGGGGTGACGAACCCGGCGACGGCCCGCAGCGCGGTGGTCTTGCCCGACCCCGAGGGGCCGAGCAGTGCCATGGCTTCGCCGGGTTCCACGGTCAGGTCGAGGCGGTCAAGGACGGTGTTGTCCCCGTACCGGACGGTGACCGAGTCGAACCGGATGCCCATCTCAGAACCCCCGTACCAGCGCGGGCAGTTCGGCGACCGATCCCAGGACGTGCGTGGCACCGGCGGCGGTCAGCCGCGGCTCGTCGTGCGCACCGGTGAGCACGCCCGCCACGATCCCGGCGCCGGAGCGGGCGCCGGTGAGCATGTCGTACGAGGTGTCCCCGGCGACCGCGATCCGCCGTACGTCGTCGGTGCCGGTGCGCAGCAGAGCGGTGAGCACCAGGTCCGGGTACGGTCGGCCGCGGCCCGCGTCGGCCGGGCAGAGGGTGAGGTCGGCGATGTCCCGCCAGCCGAGGGCGTCCAGGATGGCGTCCTGGGTGACCCGGGCGAAGCCGGTGGTGAGCACGACCTTGCGGCCCTCGGCGCGCAGTTCGGCGATGGCCTCGGCGGCGCCGGGCAGCGCGGTGATCCGCCCGCCGTCCACCAGTTCCGCGTAGGCCCGCTCGAACTCGGTGTTGGCGCGTTGGGCGAAGTCCTCGTCGCCGAACAGGGCGCGGAAGACCGAGATCTTCGACTCGCCCATGGTGGCCCGGACGTACTCCAGGTCCGGCTCGACACCCAGTCGTTCCGCGGCCCGGGTGAAGGCCTGCTCGACCAGGCCGCCGTCGGCGACGGTGGTGCCCGCCATGTCGAGGACGATCAGATTGATGGCGCGTTCTGGCAGCTGCGTCATTTTCGTTACCAACTTCCTTACCAGCCCAGCTCGTCAGCGGTCGTCTCGGCGATGGCGGGCGAGCAGGTCATGCCGCGCCCGCCGGGTCCGGTGACCAGCCAGACCCCGTCGGCCACCTGCTCGCGGTGCACCACCCGCGCGGTGTCCACGCACTGCGCGTACACCCCGGCCCACCGGTGCCGGATGCGCGGCAGTGGGCGGCCGAGCAGCGTCTCGGCGACCTCCCGCAGGTGCTCGTACGGCTCCTCGACCACGTCGAAGGCGAAGGGCTCGGCGTACTCATGGGTGTCCCCGATGGTCAGTGAGCCGTCCAGGCGCTGCACCATCAGCAGTTGCATCCGGTGGTCGGCGGCGGTGGCGGCTTGCGGCTGTCCGTCATTCAGCGCGTCCAGCGCGCCGCCCGCGTACGCCGGGTAGTAGCGGAAGCTGTCCGCGTCGGCGACCGAGGTGGTGAGCCGTTCGCCCAGCGGGTCGGTCTGCATCATCTGCAACCGCACCCTGCGGACCGGCAGTTGCGGGGCCAGCTCCCGCACCAGACCGGACAGCCAGGCTCCGGTGCACAGCACGACGGCGTCGGCGTGGTGGGTCTGACCGTGGTCGTCCACGACCCTGCGCGGGCCGGCCTGGCGGACCTCCCGGCCGCCGAGGAAGGTGTAACGGCCGGAGGCGGTGAGGTATTCGCGCAGCGCGCGCTGGGCGACCCGGGGCTCCACCGCGGCGTCCCGCTCGCACCACAGGGCGCCGAGCAGCTCGCCGCGCAGCGCCGGATTGACGGTGCCGACCTCGTCGGTGTCCAGCCACTTCAGGCCGCGGGCATCGGCGTCCGGGCGGCTCAACACCTCGTCGGCGACGGCGCGTTCGGCCTCGGTGCGCACGGCGGTCAGCGAACCGTTGGACCGGAAGCCGACGCCGGGTACCCGGGCGCCGATCTCCTGCCACAGCTCGCGCGCCCGCAGCGCGGTGTCCAGTTCCGCGCCGGACGCCCGGCCGCCGACCCAGACGAGCCCGAAGTTGCGCACCGAGGCACCGCGCGCGTCGCGCTCCCGCTCGATGTGGACGACCTCGTGCCCGCGGGCGACCGCGTGCCAGGCGTGCATGGTGCCGAGTACCCCGGCGCCGACGATGACGACTCTCATGCCCCGGAGCCTGTGCGCCGGGGCTTGAGCGGTCGCGTCCGAGTGGTGAAGCGACGAGGAACAGCCCACCATGTTTGGGCTAGACCCGTTATCTATTCGTGACATGGCCGTACGGTACCAAGCGCACGGCGGCGGACGTCAGACCCCGGTCAGATGTGTAGTGAAACTGAAACGGTCACCGCGGTAGAGCGACCGCACGCGTTCCACCGGGCGGCCGTCGGCATCCCGGGAGACCCGGTTGAGCAGCAGCATCGGCAACGCCGGAGGGGTGCCGATCAGCAGCGCCTCGCGCGGGGTGGCCAGCACCGTCTCGATCCGCTCCTCCGCGGTGGCGAACCGCACCCCGAGCCGGTCGCGCAGGAACGCGTAGAACGACGAGTCGGGGTCGAAGTCCCGTTCCAGATGCGGGAAGCGCTCCACCGAGACATAGGTGCTCTCCAGCCCCACCCGCTCGTCGTCGGCGAGCAGCACCCGCTCCAGATGCCATACCGGATCGGCTTCGCCGATCCCGAGCTGCGCGGCCAGTTCCGGACCGGCGGGCATCCGGTCCAGGCCGATCAGGCTGCGTCCCGGTACCTTGCCCTGGCGGCGCACCCCCTCGGTGTAGGAGACCAGGGACAGCGGCTGCTCCAGCTTGGGTCCCGCGACCACCGTGCCGCGCCCCTTGCGCCGCACCCGCCCCTGAATCAGCAGCTCCCGTACGGCCTGCCGGACCGTTTCCCTGGCCACCCCGAAGCGGGCGGCCAGATCGCGCTCGGTGGGCAGGCCGCCGCCCTCGCCGAGTTCGTCCAGCAACGCCTCCAACTGGGTCTTGACGGCGTAGTACTTGGGGACGCGGCCGTGCTCGGGGATCCCGGAGCGTACGGGGGCGCCGGGGGTGCCCTGGGCTTTGTGGGTGTCGCGCGGGTCCTTCACGCCGCGATCCTCGCAGAGCGGGCTCAGAACCTGCCGCGCCAGGGGACGGTACGGCGGGCTCCGGCCATCAGGGCGGCGCCGACCAGCAGCATCGGGAAGACCGAGGAACCGCTGTCGTGGATCCGGGAGGCGCGGTGCAGTTCGGTCAACCTCCGTTGCCGGTGCGCCAGTTGGACCATTGGGCGGGTTCTGTGGCAGCCGGGACTGTCGCAGGCGGGTGGCGCTGGTTCGGTGTCCGCGGCCGCGGGGGTGGGTCCCAGCAGCGGAACGATCGTGACGGCGCCGATGACAAGGGCGCCGCGGAGGGGCGCACTGCGCAGGTGCATGGGGTCGGACCTTCGCGGTATCGCTTCGGGGGGGTGCTTCCCATCAGACCCGGCGCCGCCCTGCCGTGCCGCGGCGGCCCGCCGGGGCACGGCCCGGTATGCGCCCGGACGGCGCAGCGGGTCAGCCGAGTGCCCAAGCGCTTCGCTGGATGTGCCGCGAGGTGCCGTCGATCGGCTGCGGCACCGTCGTGGACGGTCGTGCCCACGCGGCGGAGCCGCACATGAACACAGCCCCGTGCCCCTTCGGGTCGCTGCCGAACCGCGGCGGACTTGACCCGATCCGCCTAGCGGCCGAAGACCGGTGCCAGCACCATCCAGGCGGCGCCGTCCGCGACGGTCGACCGGTCGGCGGGGGCGACGGTGACCGGGACCGGGTGGACGGACTGCTCGGCCAGCACGGCGGCGACGCCCTCGGCGAAGCTCTCCCGGGCGGCGAGCACGGCGCGACCGCCCAGTACGACCCGGTCGATGTCGAGCAGCGCGACGAGGTTGGCGGCGCCCACGCCCAGCAGGCGGGCCGCCCGCGCGATGTCGGCGCGGGCCAGCGCCGCCAGGCAGAGCGCCTCCAGGCAGCCGCGCTTGCCACAGCCACACGGCGGCCCGTCCAACTGCACCACCTGGTGCCCGAACTCCCCGGCCCCGGTACGGGGACCACGGTAGACGGCACCGTCGAGCACGAGTCCGGCACCGAGGCCGGTGCCCAGGTGCAGGTACGCGAACGAGGCTACGGGCGCGGCGAGTTGGCATCCGCCTCCGGCCGCTGGCGGGTGTGTACCGGTCGGGTGCCCTGCTGGTCGCGGTGGGGCCGTGGCGTTGGGCGGGGCGCTGTTCGCGGTGCCGGGTGGTGGGGCGGTGGCCGTGGTGCCGGGGGGTTCGGTGCCCACCGTGCCGGGTGGTGGGGCGGTGGCCGTGGTGTCGGGGGGTGGGGTGTCCGCAGGGCCGGGCGGCTGGCACGGGGTTGCCGCGTCTCCCGCTCGTGCCGGGGCCGTGGGGGTGGGCGGTCGCGGTGGGGACGCGGAAGCGGTTGGCGTGCGTGTCGGCCGCGGCGGGGTTTGTGCCTGGGCGCGGGGCGGCGTGCCCGTCGGCGGGGCGTCGGGAAGCTCCAGCACGGCAAGTGCCGCCGCGTTGGTGTCCTTGTCCAGGGTGACCGGCACACCGAGCCGGTCGGCGAGCGCGGCCCGTAGCGGGAAGCCGTCCCACTGCGGGAAGCCGGTGACCCGGTGCAGCACCCCGGACCGGTGGTCGAGCGGACCGGGCACCGCGACCCCCGCGCCCAGCACCGCCCGGCCGCCGACACCGGCGAGCAGCCGCCGCACCCGTGCGGCGACGGCGTCCAGCACCGACGCCGGATCCGCGCCGAGGTCGAACGGCGCGGTGCGTACCGCGACCCGCTCGCCGGTGAGGTCGGCGAGCACCGCCGTCATCTCGTCTCGGTCCAGGTGCAGCCCGACCGCGTACCGCGCGCCCGGCACCAGCCGTAGCAGCGTGCGCGGCTTGCCGCCGGTGGAGGCGCGGCGGCCCGCCTCCGTCGCCATGCCCTCGGCGCGCAGCCGCGCCACGATCTTGCTGACCGCCTGCGGGGTGAGGCCGGTGCGCTCGGCCAGCTCCAGGCGGCTGATGCCCGCGCCGCCGCCCACGGTGGCGGAACGCAGCAGGTCCAGCACGAGTGCGGCGTTGTGGCCACGCAGTACGGGCAGGTTGGCTCCGGAGTTACCCCTGTTCACGCCCCCATTGTCACCGACGCTTGCACTTTCGCAACAGCGTTGCTTTAGTGGCCGCATGCCTGTGAACTCTCCGCTCCGTGTCGGCCTCATCGGCTATGGCCTGGCCGGTTCCGTCTTCCACGCACCGTTGATCGCCGCCACCGAGGGCCTGCGGCTGGACGCCGTCGTCACCTCGAACCCCGAGCGACAGGCACAGGCGAGGGCCGAACATCCACAGGTCGCCACCCTGGCCTCGGCGGACGAGTTGTGGGACCGCGCGGACCGGCTCGACCTGATCGTCATCGCCTCGCCGAACCGCACCCACGTCCCGCTGGCAACCACCGCCCTGCGGGCCGGACTGCCGGTCGTGGTGGACAAGCCGCTGGCCGGTACCGCCGCAGAGGCCGCCGCGCTCGCCGACCTCGCCGACGAACGCGGCCTGCTGCTCTCGGTGTTCCAGAACCGCCGCTGGGACGGCGACTTCCTCACCCTGCGCCACCTCCTGGACACCGGCGCGCTCGGCGAGGTGCGACGGTTCGAGTCGCGCTTCGAGCGGTGGCGCCCGCACCCCAAGGGCGGCTGGCGCGAGTCCGGCGATCCGGCGGAGTTCGGCGGGTTGCTGTACGACCTGGGCAGCCATCTGGTGGACCAGGCGCTCACCCTTTTCGGGCCGGTGCGCACCGTGTTCGCCGAGTCCGACGCACGGCGCCCGGACGCCGAGGCGGACGACGACACGTTCATCGCCGTTGAGCACACGAGCGGCGTGCGATCCCATCTGTGGATGAGCGCGGTCTGCCCGCAACTCGGTCCGCGCTTCAGGGTGTTGGGGTCGGCGGCGGGGTACGTGAAGTACGGGCTCGACCCGCAGGAGGCGGCGTTGCGCGAGGGCCTGCGGCCGGGCTCGGGCTGGGGTACGGAGGCGCAGGAGGCGTGGGGTCGGCTCGGTGCGGGTGAGTCGCCGCTGACGGGTGGCGGCACCACGGTGCCGACGCTGCCCGGGGACTACCCCGCGTACTACGCGGGGATCGCGGCGGCGTTGCGCGAGGGCACCGCGCCTCCGGTGACCGCACGGGAGGCGGTGGCCGCGCTGGAGGTGCTGGAGGCGGCGCGGGTGTCGGCGGCGGAGCGGCGCACCGTCGAGCTGGCGGGGCGGGAGTGATGGAGCGTCAGGAGGCGTCGGCGCTGGTTCCGGTGCTGGAGGAGCAGGAACTGCGGCTCACGCTCGGGCAGTTCACGCACGATGACGCGTGGCGGCTGGGCGGGCTGCTGCGGGAACTGGCGGTGCGGCGCCGGGCGCCGGTGGCCGTCACCGTGCTGCGCGGACCGCAGCGGCTCTTCCACTGCGCGCTGCCCGGCTCGTCCGCGGACAACGACGAGTGGCTGGCGCGCAAGTGCCGGGTGGTGGAGCGGTACGCGGAAAGCTCCTACCTCGTCGGGACGCGGTTCCGGGCCAAGGGCACCACGTTCGAGGAGTCCGCGCGCCTGGACCCCGCACGCTACGCGGCCCACGGTGGCGCGTTTCCGCTGCGCGTACGGGGCGTCGGCGTGATCGGCGCGGTAGCGGCCTCCGGCCTGCGGCAGGCCGACGACCACGCGCTGGTGGTGGCCGCGCTGGAGCGCTTCGCTGGGTGACGGCGGGTTCTGGGACGCGCTCTGGGGGTGCGGTTCGTTCGGCACCGCCGGTCTCCGCCGCCGTGGTTGCTCACCGTCGCGGCGGTCCAATGCGTCGGGGGGCAAGCCCCCGACACCCCGGCCACGTCATCCGAGGAGTCGGCGACCAGCCCACGTCATCCGGGGGTCTGGGGGCTTGCCCCCAGGAACGAACCGCCGCGACGGCGAGCGACCACGGCGGCGGAGACCGGCGGCACCGAACCGGCCGCAACCCCCGACACCGACGGATCCGCCGGAAGGGCACTACGCGTTCTTAAGGAACTGGCGCTGGCGGCCCAGGCCGGTGATCTCCAGTTCCACCACGTCGCCCGCGCGCAGGTACGGCTTGGGATCCGGGTGGCCCAAGGCCACCCCGGCGGGGGTGCCGGTGTTGATGACGTCGCCGGGGTACAGCGTCATGAAGCGGCTGAGGTACCGCACGATGTGGGCGACCGGGAAGATCTGGTTCGCCGTCGAACCGTCCTGCTTCAGCTCGCCGTTGACCCACAGCCGCAGCGTCAGCGCCTGCGGGTCCGTGATCTCGTCGGCGGTGACCAGCCAGGGGCCGAGGGGATTGAACGTCTCGCAGTTCTTGCCCTTGTCCCACTGGCCGCCGCGCTCGATCTGGAACTCGCGCTCGGACACGTCGTGCGCGATCGTGTATCCCGCGACGGCCGCCAGCGCCTCCGCGTCGGTCTCCAGACTGCGCGCGGTGCGGCCGACGACGACCGCCAACTCGACCTCCCAGTCGGTCTTCACACTGCCCCTGGGGATGAGCACGGGGTCCTCCGGGCCCACCACCGTGTCCGGTGCCTTCATGAACACCACCGGCTCGTCCGGGATCCGCGCTCCCGTCTCGGCAACGTGGTCGTGGTAGTTGAGGCCGATGCAGACGATCTTGCCGATCCGGCCGACCGGCGGACCGATCCGCAGCCGCGACCGGTCGAGCACGGGCAGCGCACCGCCCCGCGCGGCACGGCGTACCCCCGCCAGCGCGGTCTCGTCGGCGAGCAGCGCACCGTCGATGTCGGGCACCAGTCCCGACAGATCGCGCAGGGTCCCGTCGTGGTCCAGCAACGCCGGACGCTCCGCTCCCGCCGGTCCGACACGCAGCAACTTCATTCCAGACTCCCGGGTCGAGGGTGGACACGCCGTGCCGCAGGGCTGGCTGCCCTGCGGCACCACGCAACCGACGAGGACGGTCATCGGATGACTTGTCTGATCCTCCAAGCACAACCGGCCGCTCCGCAAGACCGGCTCACTTCGTGGACGGCACTCCGCCAGGTGCGGGGACGGGTTCGCTCGGCGTCCGGTGCAGCACCGCCCGCTCCACGGCGGTCCAGGCCGTGGTGGTCGCCAGGTACAGACCGGTGGCGAGCGGGACGAGAGCCGCGGTGATGAGCGTTCCGAAGGACAGCAGCGGCAGGAACTTCGCCAGCCCGGCCACCGCGCCCGGTGCGGCGGCCGGGAGCGGTGCGGCCTGCGCGGCGGCCTTGCGGGCCCGCACGTACGTCCAGGACGCGACCGTGGCGATCACCGCGAACACCGCGAGGTAGACCACCGCCTGCGGCCCGAACACTCCGCCCGCGCGGACCGCGCCCAGCCAGTGGCCGCCGAGCGGCGCGCCCGCCAGGGCGTGCTGGCGGAGCGCTCCACCACTGCCGGAGAACAGGTGGTACATCACGGCGAAGACCGGGAGTTGGAGCAGCGTCGGCAGACAACCGGCGATGGGCGAGACGCCCTCCTTCGCGTACAGCTCGGTCGTCGCCCGCTGCATGCGCTGGGGGTCGCCCTTGTACCTGGTGTTCAACTCCGCGATGCGCGGGGCCAGTCGGGCGCGGATCCGCTCACCGCGTGCGGCGGCCCGGGCCAGCGGGTGGAGTGCGAGGCGCACGCTCAGGGTGAACGCGATGACGGCGGCGGCCATCGCCGCGCCGCCGAACAGCGGCTGCAGGGCGTTGGCCAGTTGGGCGAGGAGTGCGGCAAGTGGCGTGAAAACGGACATGGTTGAGCCTCCACGGAGTCGTCCTTGCGGGATCTGCGATCCGGTAGGGACGGTCCGCGTGCGCTTACCGCGCGGATCCTTGGGCGGTGGGTAGCGGTGGGTTTCCAACACCGCGGGTCTCCGCCGTCATGGCTGCGCGCCGTCGCGCGGCATTCGCCTTAGGCGAGATCCGCCGGAAAGGCGTTACGCGGCCGTCCCGCAGGGACGGCCTGGGGCTCGGGGGCGGGGGCGGCCCGAGGCGTCGGGGTCGCGCTGGGGGAGGAACGCAGTGCGGCGTTCGCGATCGCGGATCGCGGTACGGATCCGGCCCGGCGGCACCGGCCGCGCCGCCACCGCGCTGACGAACGCGCGGCACACCAGCACCGCGGCAGCCGTGGCGGCGGCCGCCGCGACCACGGTCGTCAACTGGGCGTGGATCAGCGGCAGTCCGGCCAGCAGGAGGATCAGCGTGCCAAGACACACACGCAGCGCGTCAAGACCACGGAACATCTCGGCACCCCCTCCCTGGCTTCAGATACTAATCGCTTCGTTTACCTATCGCTTCGCTGGTAGTGCCGCGATGTGCCGTCGATCGGCTGCTGCACCGTCGTGGCTGGTCGCGCCCACGCGGCGGAGCCGCACATGAACACAGCCCCGCGCCCCTTCAGGTCGCTGGCTTAGCCCCCCACCCCCTCGGGCTCAACCGCCCACCGCCCTCGACACCGTGTAGATCAGCACGCCCGCCAAGGCGCCCACCACCGTGCCGTTGATGCGGATGAACTGCAGGTCGCGGCCGACGTGCGCCTCGATCTTGCGGGAGGTCTGCTCCGCGTCCCAACCGGCGACGGTCTCGCTGATCAGCGCGGTGATCTCGTCCCGGTAGGTGGTCACCACATACGTCGCCGCGTCCTCCAGCCAGCCGTCGACCTTCTGCTGCACGCGCCGGTCGGACGCCATCCGGACGCCCAGCGACAGCAGTGACGCCCTGGTGCGCAGCCGCAGTTCGCTGCGCTCGTCGGCGGCGGCCGCGACCACCATCGACCGCACCGCGTTCCACGTCGACTTGATCAGGTCCTGTACCTCGCCGCGCGCCAACAGGTCGCGCTTGAGTCGCTCCACCCGCTCCCGGGTGTCCGGGTCGGTCTGCAACTCGAGTGCGAAGTCCGCCAGGAAGCGGTCCAGCGCGCCGCGCGCCGGATGGTCCGGCATGTCCCGCATCTCGCCGACGAAGCGCAGCAGTTCTTTGTAGACCCGCTCGCCGATCCGCCGGTCCACGAAGCGCGGCGTCCAACCGGGCGCCCCGTTCTGCACCGCGTCCATCACCGAATCGCCGTGCAGCACCAGCCAGTCGTGGGCCCGTACGCACACCAGGTCCACCGCCCGCCGGTGGCCCCCCTCGCCGACCACCCGCTCCAGCATCCGGCCCAGGCCCGGCGCCACGTCCATGGTGTCCGCCCTGCGGGTGATCGCCTCACCGACCACCACCTGGACATCGGAGTCCCGCAGCACCCGCAGGGCGCCGCGCAGCGCGGCCGCCGCCTGCTCGGTGACCCGGTCGGCGTGCTCCGGGTCGGCCAGCCAGCCGCCGAGCCGGGAGCCGATGCCGACCGCCCGCAGCCGGGTGCGCACCACTTGCTCGGACAGGAAGTTCTCGCCGACGAAGTCGCCCAGTGAGCGGCCGAGCACATCCTTCTTCGTCGGGATGATCGCGGTGTGCGGCACGGGCAGCCCCAGCGGCCGTTTGAACAGCGCCGTCACCGCGAACCAGTCGGCCAGCGCGCCGACCATCCCGGCCTCGGCGGCCGCCGCCACATACCCCGCCCAGGCCCCGGCCCCGGCGGCCTGCGCCCATTTGGCCAATCCGTACACCAGCGTCGCGACCGCCAGGAAGCCGGTGGCGACCAGCTTCATCTTGCGGACGCCGCGCCGCCGCTCCTCGTCCGCGGGACCGTACGAGAACCCGCCACCGGCGCGCCCGGCGGTGGTCTTAGCCGCCACATCCATCCGTTCCACCCCGTGATTGTCGGTTGTCACAGCTTTCTGAGGAACGATCGGCGAGTTCCCGTCGTCTCTACCGGCGGCACCCGCGGTTCGGCGGGGAGTTCCGGAGCGCCCCATATGATCATGGGGCGTGGCGCGCGGTACCGCCGCCCAAAGGACCGAGGAGAAGCACCGCGTGACCAGGAAGTCCGGTTATGCCCTGCTGGCCGCGTTGGCGTCGGTGGTGGCCGTGGTGTGCGCCGCGATACTCGTAAGTGTCGGCGGTACACACATCGATGACGCCTCGACGGCACCCCAGCCCCGGTCGACGGCGGCCGCCCAGGCCGACGCCGGAGCCTGGGTGGGCACCTGGGCCACCGCGCCCGCCGCCGCCGAGCCGAACACCCCGCACGGCTACCCCGACGTGTCGATCCGCAACGTGGTGCACACCAGCGTGGGCGGTACCGCCGCCCGGGTGCAGTTGTCCAACCTGTTCGGCACCGCGCCGCTGGTCCTGACGCACACCACGCTGGCGGTCGCGGACGCCACCGGCGGGCCGGACGCGCTGCCCGGCACGCTGGCCGCGCTGTCCTTCGGCGGGCGCACCACGGTGACCGTGCCGGTGGGCGAGAGCGTGCTCAGCGATCCGGTGCGGCTGCGCGTACCGGCCGCCGCCGACCTGCTGATCACCACGTTCAGCCCGTACGCCTCCGGCGCGGTCACGTACCACCCGCACGCCCGGCAGACCTCCTACCTGGCGCAGGGCGACCACACGGCGGATCCCGACGGGGCCGCCTTCACCGAGCAGAGCCCGTACTGGCGCTATGTGACCGCGGTCGACGTGTGGACCGACCAGGCCAAGGGCGCGGTGGTCGCGCTCGGTGACTCCATCACGGACGGCTTCACCTCCACCGTCGGTGCCAACCACCGCTGGCCCGACTACCTCGCCCAGCGGCTCGACGGCAGCCCGCAGGGGCCGCACATGGGCGTGCTGAACGAGGGGATCAGCGGCAACCGGGTGCTGCTGGACCCCACGCCGAGCCTGGCGGGCGACGGTCCCAGCGCGCTGCACCGGGCCAACCGGGACGCGCTGTCCAGGCCCGGGGCCAGGACGCTCATCGTCGAACTGGGCATCAACGACATCATCATGTCTCCGCATCAGACGGACGCGGACGCCATCGTCGCGGGCCTGCAGGAGATCACCCGGGAGGCACACGCGCACGGCATCCGGGTGGTCGGCGGCACGCTGACCCCGTTCGAGGGCGAACGCGGCTACCAGCCGCAGTTCGAGATCGTCCGGCAACAGGTCAACTCGGCCATCCGCAGCGGCCGGGTCTTCGACGCGGTGGTCGACTTCGACCGCGCGCTGCGCGACCCGGTGCGTCCGACCCGGCTGTTCCCGGCGTACGACTCCGGCGACCACCTGCACCCCAACGACGCGGGCTACCTGGCGATGGCCGACGCGGTCGACCCGGCCACGCTGCTGGGCGACGCACCGGCAAGCGTCTGACGATGCGCTGGGAGTGCGGCGGTGTGCCGTCGATCGTCCGCGGCGGCATCGTGGCTGGTCGCGCCCACGCGGCGGAGCCGCACATGAACACAGCCCCGCGCCCCTTCAGGGCGCCCCGCCGCGTTCCCCGTACATCCTCGCGATGACGTCCTCGATGGCGGGCTCGCGCACCGAGAGGTCCACCAGCGGGTAGCGGGCGGCCAGTTCGGCCACCAGGGGGGCCGCGCTGGCGGCGGCCGGGAAGGCCAGCCACTGGCGGGGGCCCTCGGTGCGGACGGTGCGGGCGCCGTCGATGCTCAGCGGCGGCAGTTCGCGCTCGAAGTCCACCACCAGGGTGCGTTCGCTCTCCCCCGCCGCGTGCAGGCCGTCGAGCCCGCCGTCGTAGACCAGCCGTCCGTGGTCGATGACCATGACCCGGCGGCACAACTGCTCGATGTCGGTGAGGTCATGAGTGGTCAGCAGCACGGTGGTGGCGCGTTCGGTGTTGACCCGGCGCAGGAAGTCGCGGACCTTGGCCTTGCTGACCACGTCGAGGCCGATGGTGGGCTCGTCCAGGTAGAGCACCTCGGGGTCGTGCAGCAGGGCCGCCGCGATGTCGGCGCGCATCCGCTGGCCGAGCGAGAGCTGGCGCACGGGGACGTCCAACAGCTCGCCGAGGTCCAGCAGTTCGACGCAGGTCGCCAGGTTCGCGGTGTAACGGGACCGCGCGATCCGGTAGATGCGCCGGACGAGTTCATAGGAGTCGCGCAGCGGCAGGTCCCACCACAGCGTGGTGCGCTGGCCGAAGACCACGCCGATGCGGCGGGCCAGCCGGGTGCGTTCACGGGACGGGTCGACGCCCGCGACCCGCAGCCGGCCGCCGCTGGGCACCAGGATGCCGGTGAGCATCTTGATCGTGGTGGACTTGCCCGCGCCGTTCGGCCCGATGTAGCCGACCATCTCGCCGCGCGCCACCTGAAAGCTCAGCCCGTCCACAGCGCGCACGGTATGGCGTTCGCGGCGCAGCAGCCCGGCCCTGCGGCGCACCTCGAACTCCTTGCGCACCCCGTCGAGTTGGATCAGCGCGTCCATCGTTCAGCTCCCCGTGGATCGGTACGACCGCAGCCCGTTGCGCCAGGCCCACCCGGCCAGCGCGCACGCCGCCAGCGCCACCAGCGGCGAGCAGAAGTCCACCCAGCCCGGCAGCCCCAGCGGGTTGTCCCGGCCCAGGATGTGCAGCGCGGGCATCCAGTTGACGAAGGCCAGCGGCACGACGAAGGTGGCGCCGCGCACCAGGTCCTTGGCGAACACCGTCGGCGGGTACTGGGTGAGCGCGTTGCCGCAATACATCCGTGGATGTAGGTTCTACGGTTTTCATGATCGACAGACGGCGGACTGCCGAACGCTGCTGGTCAACGGCGGTGCACCTGGCCAAGTCATGTAGTCATCCGCTGTTACGTGGCGCCAGGTGGGGCGGCATCGGTACGGCGGGGGCCACGTAAGCTACTCACCGTTGCCGCCCGACAAGACCCGCCGCGTCCGCGCACCCTCGCGGGCGCACGGACGCGACATGGGACCGGAGTAGCGCACTATAGGCGTGCGCTTAGGGCCTGGCGTCGGCGAGATCACGCCGCCGCTCGGCGTCCTGAGGGGTGCGTCGTCGTGTCGTGCAACGGACGGTAAGGACGCGACTACACCTGAATATGAATCAGGGGAATAGCTCCTGGTCATCCAAGTGAAAACGGTTGGACATCGCCCGTAGGCGTTCCCGCGTGGACGCCCGTTCGGCGTAAACGACCTGACGGAGCGTCGCCCGTGCGAGGGGATGGTTACGTACGAGCTGGGGGCCAAGCGTTCAGCCTCGGATAGCTCGGACAGGGCCTTGCCTCGGCTGCCGTCCCACAGCCAGGCGCAGGTCAAGCCTCCTTCGCAAGCTATTTGACACTCGCTCATGAGCTAGTGCCGCATCAAGCAACCTTTGGCCTGTTGTGATGTGACGTGCCATCCGCGGTGCCGTGTCGAGCGGGACGTAACCGCCATTGGGATCGGGTGGCAGAGCGAGTACGCGTGTGGGAGCTCGATGATGACGAGGGGAACCGGCTGCTGCGGATCATCCGCAGCCTGATGCGGCACTAGCTGGTCGAATGACCTGCTCGCTCCGCCGCCGACATCCTCACGTCCGAGCATGCTCCAGGAATGAGTGCGGGCACATGGAGGCCTCACCCGAGCCTACGGCACCGAGGCCCGGGTGAGGCTGTGGCCGCATCCCAGCGCGGGCTGCCGGATGGCCAACGCGTCCGTCGGCTTTAGTTGATGCAGCCGGGAACTGGGTTGGGGCTTGGAGTGCAGTTCGTTGGGGGGTTGGCGATGATGGCGGAGAGGGTGTTCGTGACGGTCCCCGCGTTGTACACCCCGCCCGGTGCGGTTCCGGAGGAGTTCTTCGTGATGGTGCTCATGTTCAGGTGGGCGGTGCTGCTGACGCCGTTATAGAGGCCACCGGCCTGGTCTCCGGCCGTGTTGTTGATCAAGGTGCTGGCGTTCAGGGAAAGGCCCCCACTGAACTCGTTCCGGATGCCTCCTCCGTCGCCGCTTGTCGCGGAGTTGCCAGTGATGAGGGTGCCGTTGATGGTTGTCGTTTCGCTGGCGTTGAAGGCGCCAGTCCAGATTCCCCCACCTCCAGGGTGGTTGGATCCCGTGGGCACACCGAGGGCGCGGTTGTTCGCGATCGTGCTGGCTGAGACAGTGAGCGGACCGCCATCGTGGTCGATTCCTCCACCGGCGAAAGCGGAGGTATTTCCGCTGATGATGGTGGCTGTGATGACGCCGGTACCGTCGTCTTGGTCGTAACCGCCGCCTCCTCCGCCAACCGCTGGAGTGCCTGCGGTGTTGTTGGTGAGCTTGGACAGGTTCAGGGTGAGGCTTCCTCCCGGGTTGTCGATGCCTCCACCGGCGAGCCCGGCGGTGTTGCCGTCGATGGAGGTGGCCCGGATGGTGGCGGTGCTGCCGGAGTTGAGCTCCACACCTCCACCGCGGTTGGCGGTGTTGCCGCTGATGCTGAGGCCGTTGGCGTTGAGGGTTCCGCCGCTCTCGACGAGGATTCCTCCGCCGTCGCCGGTGGGGTTGCCGCCTTTGATGGTGAGGCCCCCCGCCGCGAGCTTGCCACCATTGCCGATGTCGAACAGCCTGAAGGCATTCGTGGCGGCGGGGTCGCGCTGGATGGTCGCCCCGTTGCCGATGATGGTGATGGGTGAGGTGACGGTCGGCGTGGCGTCCTCACCGCTGAAGGCCGCGGTGTAGTCGTAGTCGCAGCCGGGGGACAGGAAGAGAGTGTCGCCGCCGTTGGCGTTGGCGTTGGTGATGGCCGTGTTGAGCTCGGCTGTGCTGCAGCCCACGAATGTCTGGGCGTGTGCTGGTGTTGCGACCACCGTGGTGACCCCGACGGTGATGGCGATGCTGAGGACTGTGCGGGTCGCTAGGGCGCGGCGTGACGCACGGATGCGGAGATGGCGCACGAGGGCTCCCGAGGGGCTTAGGGCGGGCCGGTGACCACCAAGTACGCGTGGTCGGTGTAGGGGCCGCCCGGGATCGGATTGAGTGGCTGAACCAGTCGGTGAATCCATGAAGGGGATGGGCGCCCCATTCCTGCGTACACCACAAGTAGGCCACTACCGCTTCTCGTTAGGCAGGCGGTCGACGAACTTCCACCCTTTCGGACTAATGGCACGCTCGCTGAACCACCGATACGTGCCAAGTCCCGAGCCGTGAGACAGCCTGGCTCCGTCCATGGCGCTGCCGACCTGATCGCATCGGCCGGTCACAGGCAACCGCAACGATTGCAAGGCGGCGGCGGTTTCACCTGGTGCGAGGCCGTGCTTCACAAATGCCCTCTGTGCCGTATCGGTTATCAGGTGGTGCGGCCATTGGAAGGATATTGCGGTCGCTTCCGGTGCCACCATGCGCAGAGCGAGAACACTTTTCCCGGACAGGGGTACAAGCGGGACTCCTAGCGGGAGGGCGAAAGCAAGGCAAGTCCGTCGAGCGTACCGCCGTGTGCTGAACAGAGGAGAATGTGGAATGTTTGTGCAAGCGGCGAAGCGGGTCGCGTGCTGGCGGGGAATGGCCGCGACGGCGATGGCGATGGCGTGCGGTCTGACAGGGGCGGGACCGGCTGCGGCCCACCAAGGCACCGTGGTGAACTGCCACGACAATCCGAGTGCCCTGCAGTCCGCGATCTCCTCCGCTCCTCCTGGGGCGAAACTGCTGGTGAAGGGAACCTGCGTCGGCAACTTTTCCGTTAACAGGGATCTGACCTTGATCGGCATTGAAGATGCCGTCCTCGATGGCGGAGGTTCCGGCACCGTCGTGTCCGTCAACACCGCAGGCGTGCGGTTGGGACTGAAGAACCTAACTGTCACCCGTGGAATCAACAATGGCAGCGTGAACTCCGGTAATGGCGGCGGAATCTACAACAATGGCGGCACGATCACGCTGGCCCACGTCACAGTAAGCGACAATTCCGCTAGTTCCAACGGTGGTGGTATCTACAACGCTTCGGATAGCGTGATCACGCTGAAGCACTCAACAGTAAGCCACAACTCCAGCCTTTCGCCCCTCAGTACAGGAGGCGGCATCGATAGCCTTGGGACTTTGACGCTGACTCACTCAAAGGTGCTCACTAACGCTGCTGGCTACGGCGGAGGAGGAGTGGAAATCAGCGCTGGCACCGCTGTCCTTCAGAGCACGACGGTCGACGGCAACACTGCTGGCCAGCGCGGCGGAGGCGTTGACAACCCCGGCGGAAACGCCAACTTGTCCAGGTCCAGGCTCACCAACAACACCGCGGGTACGCCCCAGGTCGGCGGCGGAGGAGGTGGCTACGACCAAGACGACGGCGTCGGCTTCATCACAGAGACGGTCATCAGTGGAAATACGTCCGCTTTCGCTGGCGGAGGGATCGACCACGATGGCGGGCCGCTTACGATCGTGGCCAGCTCCATCACAAAAAACCGCGCAAATGGAGTGCCAACAGGAACAAACCACCCTGGCGGTGGCGGGATCTGGAGCGGCCCTTTCAACACCAGTGAGACGCTGATCATCAACCGCACCACCATCTCCGGAAACTCCGCCACAAGCGGCGACGGCGGAGGCATCCGAAACGAATTCAACGGGACTCTGGCCCTGAACGGCAGCACCATCAGCGGCAATACTGCCGGAGGCCGAGCCGGGGGTCTCTTCAACGGTGTCGGCAGTACCGCCCACCTCAGTTCCAGCGCCATTAGGGAAAACTCCTCCGACACGGCGCCGGGTGGTGTGTACAACGCGGGAACCGTCACGAACACCTTCTCCACCATCGTCGCCAACTCCCCAACTAACTGCACCCCAAGTCCAAATCCCGTCCCGGGCTGCGATGATTAGTGATCGCAACGTCCCCTGCCCACTACCAGCTCGCCAGCCGGAGCCCCTTTTGCGGGCCCCGGCCGCGTACTGGTGCGCGCACATGAGCGTGGACACTCCACGGAGACTGCCCAGTTCAGGTCCTCGTTCGCGTCGGCCTGGGCCATCAGTGCGGTGAACACACCCTCCCCGGCGCCATCGACAGCCCACATCCGTAGTCGGTTGTGGACGCCCCGCCAGTTGCCGTAGCGCTCTCCGGCAGGTGGACCCACTGCGTTCTGGTCTGGAACTTGAAGGCGATCGCGTCGATTACCTCACGGTGATCACGCCACCGGCCACCCCGCTTCGGCGTACGGTCCGGGAGCAACGGCTCGATCCGCCGCCCACTGCCCATCAGCTAATGGCACACAGACGACCGGCTGATCCAAACGAAACTGCCTAAGAGCTGTCCCGTAAACGATCTTCGGTCAGTGTGGCGGCGTTCTTCCGGCGGGCGACGGTGACCTTGTGCAGGCGAACGATGCCGAGTAGACGGGCTGCACGTAGGCTGCCCCCTGGCTCGGCCTAGTCACTGGGACAGGCTCGCCTGGGGGTGATTTACCTGATAGCTCGTCATCGGTCTGTAGCTGCAGTAGCAGTGGCTCGCCGGGTGGGCAGAGCTCTGGGGCTGGTCGCCGCTGCGGCGGCCGTGCTGGCGGCGCTGCTGTTGTCGCCATTCGTACTGGAGGACATCTCCGGCTCCAAGGGGGTGGACTGGAACAGGTTGAGTCAGGTCGGCGCGGCGTACGGCTTCACGTCGGCGATCGTCTCGGCCCTCGCGTTGGCCGGCGTCGCTGCTTCGCTGGTTGTTCAGAACCGCCAGGCCAGGGCGGAGCAGGTCCAGGGAATCCGCAGTTACTACCTTGAGCTGGTCCGCCTGGAACTTGATGACATGGCGCTCTACCAGCCTGTTTGGGGCGCCACGGACATTGCCGATCCCCATGACCGCAAGCGGCATGTCTATGCCGATCTGATGATGAACTACGCGTGGATGGGCTTCGAAATAGGGACCATTCGCGAGCCTCTCCTGCGGGACATGCTGGCCGGGATGTTCACCGGAGAGGCTGGGCGGCACTACTGGAGCAGGGCCCAGATCTCATGGACCGCCAGCTCGTCCGGAAGCCGTATCGGTCGTCGATTCCTGGCCATCGTGGACGAGGAGCACGCTCGCGCTGTCGCTGCCGGACCACCAACGCCGTCGGCCGTCGCACCTCGTCCACCTGACGTGCCCGTCGCCGGAGCAGCGCCCGCATGGCGGACGTCAGTCGGCGCCCTGATCGGCCTGGGCGCTGGCCTGGCGCTCGGATCCCTCCTGCGCAGCCGACGCTAAAGGCTGTCATCCACGGGTTGGATGATCACGGTGTGACTGGTGTGATTACAGCGTCGGAGCCGTCTTGGATAGCCCCGTTCTCGGGTCTGAGCCCGCGCTGCTTCGGGAAGTTGGTGACCGCGCTACGGAGCGAGGGGGCCTACGCGGTTGGCAGGGGACGGCCCTGGAGCCTGTCCCTTGAGGACCGAGTGCTGCTGGTCGCGGCCTACTGGCGCACGAACCTGACAATGCGCCAGCTGGCCCTGCTGTTCGGCATCTCGAAGTCGGCGGCAGACCGGATCATCGACCACCTCGGCCCGCTGATGTCCCTGCAGCCGCGGCGCCGGTTCTCCAAAGACACCGTGCTGATAGTGGACGGCTACCTCGTGCCCACGCGTGACCACGAGGTAGCCGAGCAGTCCAAGAACTATCGGTACTCCACCAACCACCAGGTCGTGATCGACGCCGACAGCCGACTCGTCGTCGTGGTCGGTCGACCGCTACCCGGCAACCGCAACGACTGCAAGGCGTGGCAGCTGTCCGGAGTCAAGGACGCCGTCGGCAAGACCACGGTGATCGCAGACGGCGGCTACCGGGGCACCGGACTGGTGATTCCGCATCGCCGCGAGCGCGGTCAGACCGAACTGCCGGCGTGGAAAGAGGAACACAACGCCTCCCACCGCAAGGTCCGCGCCCGTGTCGAGCATGCCTTTGCCCGCATGAAGGGCTGGAAAATCCTCCGCGACTGCCGCCTGAAAGGCGACGGAGTCCACCACGCCATGCGCGGCATCGCCCGCCTGCACAACCTCGTCCTCACGGGGTAGGAACAGATCCCACCGGTCGGCCCACCGCACCCCTCAACCCGTAGAAGATCGTTTGCGGGGCAACCCTTAGGCGAACCGCGATACGTGTCCCGTCGCCGGTTACAGGGTCACGCTCCAGCCGCCTCGGGCAAGTGTGGTCTGTCCGTCCGGGGTGATCCGCACTGTGGCCCCGTAGACGGGCAGGGTGCCTTCCCGGTTGAGGCGGTGGCGGATGCGCTCGAACTCATCCCACAGGCGTCGTGGTCCCGTCTGGTGCACCTTGGGGGAGTCGAGGAACCCGGTGGCCGTGGCGCGTGCCCATGAGCCGTCCTCGTGCAGCAGCCACACCGTGCGCGTGTCGTCTTCCTCAGCCTTGCAGAAGTCGATCCCGGGAACGGTGAGTTGGAGCATGGAGAACACGGCCCAATCGTCCGGCGGGAACAGTAGCGGGTACCGGCTAGTGGTGATCTCCTCTCCGGCCGTGTCGGTGTCCTTGGCCTTGTCCCATACCTTGCTGAGGTGGTCGTCGTAGTCGTCGCCGTGGCGAGTGGCCATGAACCCGGCGCCCTCTGGGGCGGTGTGGCCGAACGCGCCGCCGTCTTCCGTCTTATCGGCCACGACGATTACGCCAGTACCGGCGATCGTCGTCACTAACCGACCGCCGGGCCGTAGCGCGGCAAGCCAGGAGGCGGGAATGCGGCGTACAGAGACGGTCGCGATGATTCGGTCATACGTACCGGGGAGGTCGCCAGTAGCGTCCACCGTGCGCACAGTCGGATAGAGGCCGATCGAGTCGAGGCGCTTCGACGCGGCCTCGGTCAGGTAGGGGTCGACATCCACGGCCGTAACGTGCTCCGCACCGAACCGGCGCGCCAGTAGGGCCGTTCCGTATCCGGTGCCGGTGCCCACGTCGAGAACCTTCACTCCCTCGGTGAGCATGGCGTGCCGGTACATCTGCACCAGCAGACCTGGCAGGGTGGATGACGAGGTGGGCAGCCCTACGGGGTGATCTTCGGGGTTTGCGTGGTCGGCGTGGTGCGGGCCGATCCTGGTCACGATCGTCTCGTTGGCGTAGACCCTCGCCATCCACGCTTCGGGATCATCCTCACCGATGCGCAAGGCCATATCGTCGCCGTGGCGTTCCCACCACCGGGGCACGAACACATGACGCGGGGTAGTGACGATCGGCCCGGACCAGCGCGAGCAGGAGTGAACGGTCTCGGAGGCGAGTTGCCGCGCTCGTGGTTCCCAGTCCATTAGCAGTTCCTAGCTGTCGTACTTGGGGTTGCACGCGGGAGTACGGGACGGATCACAGTCGTTAGAGTCCGCAGGAGTGCAGGCGCCGGTCATCCCCGGTGACGGCTGGCAGGAGTCTTCCTTGGGCGTGCACGAATCCGGTGCACACGCTGGGGTGCGGCGAGGGATGGACGCGGCGACCTTCGCCCATTGTGAGCCAGACAGCACCCCGGCCAGGCTCTCGGTTTTCACCGATCCAGCCGGGAGGAAGCGTCCGAGTACGCACGGCGTCACCGTACCGTCGGGCATGACGGCGGCGCGGCCGTTCGCGCAGTTCCCACATAACTCGCTGACGGACGGGAGAACCTTCGTCGCGTTTCCCACGCCGCGTACGCGGTCGGTTTGGATCTCGGTGACGCCGAGGGATTCCAAGTCGGCCCGTGCGGCGTCGATACGCTGCCCGTCGAGGATGTCAACGATCCCCACTTTGATCGGGATGTGGCGCCGGACGGCTTCGGTGATGTTCGCACGGGTTTTCGCGTGGCTGCCCGTCCGACCGGTCACGCGGTCGTGCTCCTCGGCCTGGTCGGAGTAATACGAGGTAGCCAGCGTGACCTTGGGATGCGTCAGCAGCTCCCACCACTCCTCTTTGATCCGGTACAGGTTGCTGTAGAGCTGCACGGTCAACCCCAAGTCGAGGGCGAAGCGCAGCAGGTGTTCCCAGCCGGGGCGCCGGGTGGGCTCACCACCGATGAACTGGACATGGTTCACGCCGAAGGTAGCGGCATCGTGGATCACCTTCTTCCAGTCCTCGTCAGTCATGGTGCCGTGCCCCTGCGTCGGGCCTGCCTGGGCATAGCAGTGCGAGGGGCAAGTGAGTTGGCAGTTCCCGGTGATCTCCAGTTCGAGGAACGTCACGGGCCTGGCGGTGCTGTCGAACAGTTCGTCACTGACCAGGGACTTGCCGGTCCGCAGGTCGATCGCTGTCGTTCCTGTCATGGTGCGTGATCCCTCCCTGTTGGAGTGGTGCACTGCACTTACTGACCCGCCCCGGCCCGTGAATCCAGACCGACGACCGGGGCGGGTACTGCGCCCGTCCTCACTCGACCGAGGAATGGCCGGACGGGCGTCTTGCTCCCGATCAGCTCCGTGTGATCTTGGGGTCCGGTCCGGGAAGATCGCTGGCAATCCGGCGGAGGTCCTCGGGGTGCCCGTATTGCTTGTGCAAGCGCATGGCCTCGGTGGTCGCTGCGACTCCATCCGCGTCACGGGCTTTGGTTAGCTTCCGAATCTGTTTGCAAAGCTTCGCGCACTGGACACAAGCGCCGGGGTCTACCTGCCCGGCACGGGGAGCAGTCAAGTTCAGAAGTTCCTGAACTGACATGTCGTTCCTTCCTGGTGCCCCATCTCTGCCGGATCCCCCGGGGGGCACCGGGGGTTTCGGGTCCATCCGGCAGAGACGGGGGGTCAACGGTGGGCGGTATGGCCTTGGTTATCGCTGTGTGGTCTGCACCTCTCACAGCCGCGCAGGCACGGCGGGTGGTAGGGACCGGGTAGGGAGACGACACCGGAACGCACGTCCAGGGCTCCTCCGTATTCCGTCCACCAC
The DNA here is from genome assembly GCF_024436055.1 of Streptantibioticus rubrisoli. Taxonomy (GTDB): domain Bacteria; phylum Actinomycetota; class Actinomycetes; order Streptomycetales; family Streptomycetaceae; genus Streptantibioticus_A; species Streptantibioticus_A rubrisoli. Next base: position 55,427 of record NZ_JANFNH010000007.1, read on the forward strand.
CCCTGGGGAGACCCTTCGTACACGGCGTCTGCGAAGACGTCATGCGTGGGCATGCGGTCATCCATACTCATCAGCGGTTCGCGGTTTTGTGCGGGTGATTGGCAAGCTCCTGGCTGCACTGCCGGACGGTGATCGGGCTCCCCGCAGTCCGAGCTGCTTCTCGTTGCCGGGCCAGTGCGCCGCACACGTCGCACCCCTCTACCGGCACGGGTTCAAGGGGTGGTTCCGTCCGCGCCGGAGTGCTCACCGCGCCACCTCCACGCCGAGAATGGTGTGCGGGCCTACGTCTACGCCCATCGTTGCCAGCATCAGGGCACGTCGCCGTTGCCGCTGCTGCCGTTGCTCGTGAGCGAGCACGTACGGGCGGACGATGGGCAGCGCTTCCCCGTCCAGCAGCGTTGCCATTCGACGTGGTACCCGTGTTACCTGAGACGGCTTCACGGGTTCGGCGGAACGCTGGTGCGCACGGGCGTGACGGCCTGGCGGGCGGGGAGCGGACCAAGCCCTGACCCGCCCAAACCAACAAGCGATAAACTCACGCATGTTGACGCTCCTAGCTAGCGTTGGCCACGCCCCGGGACCGGTCGCACGGTCGCCGGGGTCCTTCTTGTAGCTGAGGGTCACCAACTCACCACAGGCGCAGTAGCCTAGGAAGACTTGAATCCCATCGTTCAAGTCCTGGCAGGGATTCGTGCCTGTCTAGGGCGCCGTAAGGGGAGGTCAGGGGATGGCTGGGGAGGGTCGGCCCGAAAACTTGACTCCGCTGGAGCGGTTCGGAGTTGAGGTCAGGGAGGTCCGCCGGGGGCGGAAGATCACGCAGAAGCACTTAGCCACTATTGCCGGGTACTCCGAGGGGTACGTGAGCAAGGTTGAGTCCGGCACGATCATGCCTTCTCAAAAGTTCGCCGATGCCTGCGACTTGGCGTTTGGAACGAACGGTCTATTTAGGCGCTTACGGAACCATATCCAGGAGGGAGACAGTCCCACATGGTTTGTTTCGTATCTAGAGCTGGAACGAAAAGCCTTGCGCGTCCTGGACTTTTCAGCGACGCAGATTATGGGCATGCTGCAAACGGAAGATTACGCCCGGGCAATCTACCGTGCGGGGCGTGCTCGTGAGTCCGAAGAGCGGATTCAGGGCTTGGCGCGGGCGCGAGTTCGACGACGCGAAGTCTTAGAGCAGGACAGGCCACCACTGCTGTGGGTCGTCCTGCATGAGGCATGTCTACGGACTCCTGTGGGTGGCCGACGCACCATGGCTGACCAGCTTGAACACCTTGTCACGTGGGCCTCGGGGCCAAGGGTCGACATACAGATCATCCGGCACTCGACTGGTGCCGCTGCTGCTCACTCGCTTCCATTCACAGTGCTGACCTTTGCCGGTGAGCCTGCCATCCTGTACGCGGAAGATGTTCAAGGGGGGAGGCTTTACCGCTCACCGGAAGCTGTCGACAGGGCCATGGAAAACTATGATCGTCTGCGAGCGAACGCCATGTCACCTGACGATTCGATTCATTTTGTCCAGAGTCTACTCAAGGAATACACGTCATGAGCAATGCCCAAAACACTGATACCGCTATCTGGATCACGTCGTCCTATAGCTCATCCAATGGGGGACAGTGCGTTGAGGTTGCTGCGCAGCCCTCCGGCGTCCGCGTTCGCGACTCCAAGGATCCCGCTGGGCCTGTGCTGACGTTCAAGGCGTCGGCCTGGGCGCAGTTCGCGGACGCGGTGAAGAGTGGGGAGCTGTCGACAAGCTGATCCAGATGTAGGCATTGACGTTCCCGCCCCGAGTAGTCGAGGGATCACGGAGCCTCGGTCGTCTCTGTGGCGATCCGGGGCTCCTTGCATGGCGTGTAAGCGGCGGAAGGGGCGGCCTGCCGGAGTCCAGTCGGTTCGGCGGCACCACGATACTTAGGCAGGGGACCAGGTAGCCTGTTGACTGCTCCCCTGCCTAAGTTGCAAGCTGGATCTCCCTGGGCGTGCGCCACAAGGGGCGTTCGCTGGCGATTCAAGGGGTGTTCTGTGCGACGAACAAGTGTGACGGTGCGTCAGCGCCTACGGGGGCTGGTCCTGGTTGGCGCCGTGGTGTCCGGTCTGGGCCTGGTCGGGTCCGTGGCCATTCCGGCCGTAGCCGCTATGCCTTCCGATGGGGGCAGCTCGCTGGTGGCCGGTCCGGCTGCCGGGGAGATCAGCGCTCCGGTGCCGGTGCTGGTGGACGGTCTGCGGCTGCGTACGGCTGGCAACTTGAACGGTGACGTTGAGGGGCTGCTGTACACCAGTGATCAGGTCAACGTGATCGCTTCAAGCACCGACATGGACGGCGGCACCTGGTATGAGGTGTCGCTTCCCGAAGCGAGCGCGGGCGGTCTGGACTCCGGGGCGGTCGGCTGGGTCTACGCGGCCTATGTCGGCACTCCCAGCACGGTGTCTGGGGATGGCTACTACGGTCCGGGCAACCCGGTGGCCGGTCACGACTGAGGTGGGCCTCCTCCTTCGCCCCAACTTAGGCAGGGGACCAGTCCTCTGACTGTCTACGTGTGGCGCCGGGCGGGTCTCGGCGCCACACATCCACGATCAAGGGGGTAGCAGTGCGTTTTGTTCGTACATGTGTGAGCGCTGTGGGGGCGGCCATTGTGGTGCTGGTGGCGTTGGGTCTGGGGGTGGCTCCAGCGAACGCTGTCGCTCCGGCTGCTGCGTCCGCTGTGGTGGTCCACCATGAGCGGTTGATGCCGCGCGATACCTATACGACTGAGATCGATACGGACGGCGTAAGGCTGCACTCGGGTGCGGGTTCTGGCTCGGTCGTCGGGTTGCTGTACAGCGGTGACTCGGTGGAAGTCCTGACCACATCGGGGAGTTGGGCGCGGGTTTACCTCACCTTTGAAAGCTCTGGCGGGCTGCCTGCTGGGTCGGCGGGTTGGGTGTGGGATGGCTACTTGGCCTGCGCCCCCTCGACGCCTACGGGTGGGGTCTGCGGCTAGGGCTCCTCGTCGGCATCGGCCGCAGCCGGTGTTGCTCGTCCTCGTCTGCCTGGTCCAACTTCGTGCCGCTGGATGCCTCAGCCCAAGACAGGCAACCACGGCGATACGGTGTGCCGACCGGGCAGGCGCGCGTGTGCCACCTGCACCCCCGCCGGTAGGTACCACTCCTCCATGGTTTTTTCGTCACGGCCGGTACCGCCCGAGACTCCGCAACCGGAAGTGCTGCCTACGGTCCGCAGGTGCGCACGTGCGTGTCACGCGAAGCGAGCGCAACCGGTTCCGGTCAGCACGCGTCGGCCTGCACGCTGTTGGCGGCGCGTAGGGGAAAACCGGCTGGTCAGAAGGATATGAATCACGACTAGCCCTCGTCAGTGGCCGGTATGAGGCGTACGATTTGAGATTCCCCTGAGGTCTGTGTGACCGGCTAGGGGACGTCAACTCGCCTTACCTGATGCGGCCTTGAGCGCGTGGACGGCGCGGCGGCGCGGCATCATCAGCGACTCCGGGGCGCCGTGGGGGGTCCTGGGATGGGAGTGTTGCGGTGGACGGCGCGGCCACCTGGCAGGAAGATTTCGATGATGGCGAGTACCGCCCTGAGGTGGACTACGCCGAACGATGGGCGGAAGCGCAGACAGCAGCGGAAAGACTGATGCGTGCGCTGGAACAAGCGGGGATTGAGGTTGAGGGCCACCCGGTACGGCTGCGACCGCATATGAGCGCGTCGGGACGGCCGTGGGTGAAACTCACCGCCCGGTCTGCGGATCTCCTCGTGGCTTACCTGGTGTCGATGGAGACTTGCCCGAAATGAGTCGGGTGTGACTCACCTACTGCCCCCAACACCCAACCCCCCGGCGGGGGCGGAATCCGCGGTGCCACTCCGGACGGGAGGAACGACATGACCTGGAAGAACCGAGCCGGTCACCGGGTATGGGTAGAGGTGACGACGCGGGGAGAGTTTCTCCGCTGCGACGGCTGCCGGACGCGGAAGTTGATCACGGGCGTTCAACCGAGCCGGTTTACCGCCCAGCAGCACGCAGACACGTGCAACCGCTGACGCCCGACAGCGCAGGCCTGGTGGTCGCCGCCCTAGGTCCTGCACTGCGATAGGGAACAACGCGCCCCCGCTGGCTGATGCTGGCGGGGGCTTCGTACTGCTCGGGTGGTGGCTTTCGCGCGCGACGCACGCCCCGGCGACCGACCGGAACGGCGGAACGTCGCATGCCGGGCGGGCGTCGGGGCGGGCGGCGCGCGCCGTAAGGCGCGCGCCCTTGAGTAAGTAGAGAAAAGTTACTCCGCTGCGCCTTCGGCCTTGCGCGGGCGCTTGGCCTTGGTCCTGGTCGCGGTGAGAGGGAACGCTAGGGAGGTGCGAGCGGCGGAGCAGCGCAGTTGCTCCGCTATCAGCGGTCGTTCGTCGTGGTGCGTGACGCGGTAGGTGATCAAAACCGTCGGGCCTGTATCGCCCAGGGCCATTGCCACCTGCTCATCCGGTAGCGCGGGCCTCGCAGTCACGTACTCGGTCCACGCAAGATCCTCATGTCCGGCGTCCCGCAGCTCGGTGTAGAGCTCGGTTACGGGCATGGTCGGGGTGTTGATCACGCTGGGTGCGGTGGTCGCCAGATCCATGGGAATGATCAGCGCATGCAGTGCCCGATGCCCTGCATCGTCCACCAACACCCGGGTCACCCTTAGAGCCTCGTCCTCGTCGTTCGGATCCCGCCCAAGGAATGACGCTGACATACCGTCAATGACCGTGCGCTCTACCTTCGGTTCGCCTACCTGGGTGTAGCCGTGCTCCTGGTGGCGGCGGCCGGTGCGCGTGATCTGGCGCGTGATCGTCGCTGCCGGGGCGGAACCTGCCAGCACGAAGGTGCCTCGGCCCTGCTGCCGCTCCACCAGCCCTCGGTTTCTCAGCTCCTGGAGGGCGTAACGAACGGTGTTCTTGCTGACACCCCATTTGGCGATCATTTCCGACTCTGAGGGGAGACGGGATCCGGGGGCGTAGGTACCGGCTGCGATCTCGTCAGCGTAGTAGCTGGCGATCTGCTGGAACCGTGCGACTGGCGGCTGTAGCTCCACGACGCGGATGCCTCCTCGGGCGGGGTGTCAGACCTACGTGGCATAAGGCGCGCTTCTCCACTTACACAGGGGACAGGATAGGTGCTCGCCTAGACCTGCACACGGGCGCATGGGGGGCGCACCTGGCGCACCTAGGCAGGGGATAGCGGCGATCTTAGGCAGGGGACCAGTGGACCAGGGAACCTGTGGGCGAGTGGACACGTTAGGCGGGTAGGGCTTCGGCCCGACCTACCGGAAGGGAGAGAACATGCAAAAGCCGATAGCGGCGGACCGGTTTGATGCCGCGCTCTGCATGGTCCCGCCGCGTCAGCGCACAGATCAGGCGGGGCGTCCGCGCAAGGATGCGGACGGTGTCGTCCAGTGGCTGGTCACCGTTGCGGTCACCGCGACCAAAGGCAACCGCATCGAATCTGAAACGATCGATATCGTCGTCCCGGGCGAACCACAGGGCATCACCGTGGGCATGCCGGTCACGATCACGGACCTGTGGCATAACGACTGGACGATAGACGGGCGGTCTGGCGCTACCTGGTCGGCGGCGGACATCACCCCCGCCACCCCCAGCACCCCACCTACCTCCGCTCCGACCGCGCGGGGCAGCAAGGGGGGTGATGGCTGATGCTGACCCCCAACGATGAACATCAGTTCCACGTCCTCATGGACGACCTGCGGTCGCTGACCGGATGTCGGGCGCTTCTGGAGACGGAAACCGACTTGGCTACCGTCCAGTTCTTGCTGTCGCTGGTGGGGCAACGCGGTGAAGACGCCTCGGAGCGTGCGCGGCTGCTGCTGGCGCGGATCCGAGCCTCGGACGCGGGAGACTAGCCATGGATGCGCACTATCTCTGGCTCGTCGTCCTCGTCCTGGCGGCGGTCGCCTACCTGACGCGACGGCGCTGGGAACCCTGGCTCGCCGGGCGCGGTATCGACGTGCGGAGTATCCCCTGGCGCTGGTACCTGCTCGGCTACCCGGCAACCGTGATCCGAATGCGGCTGACATGGCGTCAGACCTGCCTGCTGAATGACTTGTCCATATCCCCGCGCGGGAACCGGGGGGTTCTCGGGGGCCTGGTCGTCCAGGGCAGTGCGCTGCGGCAGATCCCGCCACGACTGGGATTGCCTCGGCCCACCCGCGGGGGCCTGGTCGTCCGCATCGGCCTGCATGCCGGGCAAACACCATCCCCGTTCTATCGGGCGGTAGACGCTCTGGCACATGCATGGGCGGTCTACGGGGTGCGTGTCAGCTCCCCGGAACGTGGCTACGTGGTGCTGACCGTCACCGCCCGCGATCCCCTGGCCGGTGCGGCGACCGAGGAAACCGAGCGGGCGCAACCTCCTCGACTGCTGGTCGCGCGGGTCGGTCGCCTGGAAAGCGGCGGCGGCTGGCTGATCGATTTCCGGATGGTCGCTCACTGGCTGGTCGTCGGCGCTACCCGATCCGGCAAATCCACCTGGCTCGGTGCACTGCTGGTCGCGCTCGCCGGACAACCGGTGGCCCTGGTCGGCATCGACTGTAAAGGCGGGCTGGAACTGTCGCCATGGCTCCCCCGACTGTCCGCGCTGGCCATCAACCGGAAACAGGCCAGATCGCTCCTCGATGCGCTGGCCACAGAGCTGGACAAGCGCATGGCCGTGTGCCGGATAGCCGGGGTGCGCAACATCTGGGAGTTGAGCGACGATGAACGCCCGGTGCCCCTGGTCCTGGTCGTGGATGAGATAGCGGAGCTGTACCTGTCGGACGGATCCAGGGAAGCCCGAGACGAGGTCACGGCGTGCTCGGTGCTGCTGCTGCGGCTGGCACAACTCGGCGCCGCTCTCGGACTTCACCTCGTGGTCGCCGGTCAGCGATTCGGCGCCGAACTCGGTCCCGGAGTAACGGCGCTGCGGGCTCAACTCTCCGGACGCATAGCGCACCGCGTGAACGATCCGACGACGGCGGAAATGGCACTCGGCGACATGGCACCAGACGCCGTCGACGCCGCCCAGATGATCACCGAGCACGAACAAGGGGTGGCGATCACCACCATTGGCGGCCGGTGGCTGCGGGCTCGCTCCCACATGGTCACCACCGATGAGGCGCGCGCTATCGCTGCCCAACACGCAGACCTTCGGCCGGACTTCCCGGCACTTGTATCCGCCACAGCAGAAGGAATCGAGGCGGAATGAAAACAACACCCCTCAACCCGGCAGAAATCTACGTCGTTGAGATCGTCCTGTTCACTATCTGGTTCATGGCCGTACGAAGCAAGGAAATCCGCGTATGGATGGTCGTCGTCATCGGCGTCTTCTTCTTCGAAATCGGCATGACCCCCGTGGGCTACGGCGTCGCCTGGGTCGTCAACGGAATCTTGCATCTCTTCCTCCCCTGAACGGGGGGACGCGCCAACTGTCCACGTGCGGCGGGGACTTGCCCTCCGCGACCGACAAGGAACCCATGGCTTCCCCACCCCATTCCAGTCTCCGCGCCGTGCGTTGGGGCGCTCCTCTTGGAAGGTCTCCGCCGTGATCGGTAACCCCCACATCGACACTCAAGCGCGGCGCTCAGTTCTCGAACAGACTGAGCGCCAGCGCACGCTTTCCCCCACCATCGCCGATATGGTCCGCGTAGCCAACGAGCCGGGCTTTCGCCGGTGGCTGGAACAAATACGCGCTACCGGCGGCTGCGCACACCCCATTTACCTATCCGGGCATACCACCTGGGCTGACCCGGTATCCGGCGACATCATTCGGCGCTACTCCACCGAATCCGAGCCTGCCGGGCGGCTTGCCCTGCGGTGCAACAACCGGCGGTCCTCGCGCTGTGAGCCGTGCTCCTACCTGCACGCTGGCGACACGTACCACCTGGTGCGCTCGGGCCTGACCGGCGGTAAGGGTGTCCCGGCCGAAGTCCGAGAGCATCCCCGGTTGTTCGTGACGCTGACAGCTCCGTCCTTCGGCAGGGTGCACCGTGCGGACGGCCGGTGCCATCCTCGACGCCACGGCGGCCTGTGCGATCACGGGCGCCCGCTCGGCTGCGGCCAGACCCACCAAGACACCGACGCTTGCGTCGGCCAGCCGCTGTGCCCGGACTGCTACGACTACGCGGGGCACGTGCTCTGGCATGCCCTGGCAGGCACGCTGTGGTCCCGCTGGGCACACGCCGTACGGCGTCACCTGGCGACCGCTGCGGGCATCCCACAGACTCATTTCCCGCGCTACGCCCGACTGTCATTCGCCAAAGTCGCGGAGTTCCAACGGCGCGGCGCCGTGCACTTTCACGCGGTCATACGCCTCGACGGACCAGACGGCCCGGACACGCCCCCACCGCCATGGGGCACCGCCGAACGGCTGCAAGAGGCGGTCCTAGCGGCCACTGGGCAGGTAGCTGTGCACGCCCCCTACTCGCCAGCCGTCGGCGACCGAGTCGTCAAGTGGGGCACACAAGTAGACGTACACCCGATACAAGCGGTCGGCGACGCGGTGGTAAGCGATGACACGGTAGCGGCGTACGTCGCGAAATACACATCGAAAAGCGTGGGCGACGCGGGCGGCACAGACCAACGCGTCACCTCCTTAGCGGAAATATCAATCGTAGCCGTAAGTCCGCACATACGGGCACTCATGAGGGCATGCTGGCGGCTCGGCGGCCTAGTCGAATTCGCTGACCTCAACCTGCGGGCATGGGCTCACACACTCGGATTTCGCGGCCACGTACTCACCAAATCACGTTCCTACTCCACCACCTATACCGCTCTGCGCTCCGCCCGTGCGGACCACCAACGGCAGGTTGCGGGCGAAACGGCTTCGGGAGTGGTGGTCGTTGAGTCGGCCTGGCGGTACGTCACCAGCGGTCACACGCTCGGGCAAGCCTGGTTCGCGAAAGCCATCGCAGACCAGCAGGCGCATGCTCGCAATGACGCCAGAGACGCGCGGGCCGTGAGGTGTTTCGATGTCGCAGCATAAGCGCGACGAAGAGGCATTGGATTGGGAGTGGGCGAGGAACCATGCCCGGAAGGCTCCCAAATGGTCCGATGAGAAGTGGCGGCGAATGAACTCACTCTTGCGCATAGCGGTGTCGGATTGCACCGAGTCACGCCGCCACTATCCCTCTGCCTCGTAGCACTGTTAAATGGATCCTGCTGTTAGTCGCTTTCAGCGGTCAGCGGGACTAGGCGCTCACGCAGTGGCACCCGTGAGCCCTTACCAACCGGCAGAACGACAATGGCCGTAAATGCTTGTTCTACATAGGCCCGCTTCTCCGCAAGCGTGATGTCCGGCCGTGCCCACTCCTTGGCAATGTCGATGGGGCGCCCTTGGTTCGCCAGAGCCTTGCGCTGCCAAGCGTTACGCGCTTTCTTGAGCTGCTGCTCCTCGGCTTCGTACTCGGCCAGATCCCTGTAGTACCGTTCGGCACTGATCTGGCGATTCCTGCGGGCCTGCTTCAAGTCCTCGATGTCTTCGTGGACCCTGGCTAGCTGCTCCTCTTTCGGCCACGGTTCGGCGGCTGTGACAGCCTGACGCCTTTTGGCTTGCTCCTCATGGTGTGCAATCAAGAGTTTCTTAACCAATTCGTCGGTCTGCGGTCCGGCTATGGACACGCCCCCACATCCCTGGCCGGTGGCCTTGCCCGCGCACATGTAGTAGAAATGCCCTTCTGGCTTTCCGTGACTTGGCGGTGCCTTCATGGCGCGGAGCTTCGCTCCACAGTTGTCCTTACCACATCGCAGGGTGCCAGTCAGAAGGTACTTGCGCGCGTTGTGACCACTGCCGCGCTTCGGCCCCTCTTCAAGAATCGCGGTGATCGCCTGCCACTCGGCGACCGTCAGAATCGGCTGGTGCTGCCCAACAACTGGTTTCCCTTCGTCGTCGTAGACAGCAACGATGCTCCAACTTTCAGTACCTGTCTCGGGGTTGAACTCAACGGCGGTTCGAGAACGATAGCCGCAGATACGCGGATTACTCATCACCTCTTGCAGCACACGCACGGACCACTTCTTCCCCTTAGCGGATACGATTCCCTTCTCGTTCCACTCCGCCACGATCGCGTACCACGGGGCTCCATCGATAAGGCGTTTCGCAGCGTCGCGGATGAGCTTCGCTTGATCGGGCTCTACCGTCCGCCGGTCTTCCTTCCAACCAAACGGGCGGGTTCCGCCTGCTGGGATACCTTTCTGCTGCATGGCCTTGTGCTTCCGCTTCACTCGTCGGGAGGTGTCCGCCGATTGCTTGTTCGCCATGGCGACGATTACGCGGGCCATCGCCCGACCGTTGTCCGTCAGAAGGTCCAAGGTACCGGTGATGTCGATGATCGGCCGGTGGTAGTGCTCGACCGTCTCTATGGCGTCTTCTAGATGCCGGGGGTCACGGGTCAACCGGTCCACGTCATACACGATGAGGCCGTCGACTCGTTCGCCGTTCGGGGCTCGTCCCGCTTTGAGATCGCCTAGGGCTCCTTCGAACACGGGGCGTACGACGCGGTAGGCGACTCGTCCATCGGGAAGGCGTACACGCCTGCGCTTCCACGCGGACGTGTCCGGTTCGGTGTAGACGAAGACGACGCGACCGCCGCGAGCCTCGATGAACTCTCGGCTGTCCTTCTCCTGCTCGGCCGTGCTCTTGATGTCCCGGCCGGTCATGTAGCGGTTGGCTGACTTGCCGTCAGGTTCTAACTCCTCGCCTTCTGTCTCCTCGGTTGAAAGGCGGGTCAGTACGGCGAAGTTCATACCGTCGAAGTGGCCCCACTGCGCACGCTGGATCAGTTCGTCGCTCATACCTAGAAACTACATTCAGCGACCTGCTGACCGCCGTAGGTGAACGAGTTCTGCACCTCGGCCGCGTCGTTGGCCCAGAACTGGAAGGCGGCGCCGGTGGTGTAGACGGCGGCGAAGATCGCGGCGCCGCTGACCAGCATCACCGGGACGAGGGCCACGTTGACCGCCGTCCACGCCACCTGGATCCGGGTGGCCGACCAGCCGAGCACCACCGCCGCCTGGCTGATCCGACCGAGCCTGCGCAGCGCGAAGCGGTCGGCGGTGGCCTGCGCGTAGACCGGGACCGGCCGCACCAGCAGGGTGTCCAGCGTGCCGTCCCGCACTCGCCGCCCGAGCTGGTCCAGGTTGCCGACCGCGAGGTCCGCCAGGCCCAGGGCGACGCCCGAACTCCCGTACAGGAAGGCGGTTTCGGTGAGCGTGAAGCCGCCGAGCACCCGGGTGTGGCCGAAGATGATGGCCACCGCCGCGAAGTCCAGCGCGGTCATCGCGAAGTTGCCCACCGTCATCAGGACGAACGAGGTGCGGTAGACCATCGTGGAGCGGATCCACATCCCGGCGATCAGCAGGTACGCGCGCACCCCGTCGACCGCCAGCGCGGCCCGGGACCGTACCGCGTCAGCCACCCTGCACCACCACCTTGCGGGTCGCCACCGACTGCACCAGTTGCCCCACGCCCAGCAGCGCCACCGCCCATCCGGCCTGGAACGCCAGCGCCCACAGCACCCCGCTGCCGTGGTGCCGCCCGAGGAAGACATCGGCGGGCACCTGGAGCTGCGCCGACCACGGCAGCGCCCGGGCCAGCGTGCCGAGCCAGCCGGGAAAGACGGTGAGCGGCAGCACCATGCCGGAGAAGAACGTCGCCAGCAAGGCCGCCATCAGCAGCACTCCCGCGCCGTCCAGCAGCCAGAAGGTGGTGAGGGCCAGCAGATAGCGGATGGCGAAGCTGACCACCACCCCCAGCGCGACCGAGACCAGGAAGCAGCCCCAGACGGCCGCGCCGGTGGGCCAGGCCAGCCGGAACACCAGCGAGGCGGCGGCCATCGGCAGCAGCCCCCGACCGACCAGGTGGAACGCCGCCCGGCCGAGATCGGTGGCCAGCCACCACAGTTGCAGGTTCGCCGGGCGGTACAGGTCGATGGCCACGTCACCGGACCTGATGCGCTCCACGAGTTCCGCCTCGTGCCCGCCGCCGAGCAGCGCGGTGGTCATCAGCAGCGCCTGCCCGAGCCAGACGAAGGTCACCGCGTGTGGCAGGTCGTAGCCGCCCAGCCGGGGCCGTACGCTCCACAGCGCGATGTAGGTGTAGGCGACGATGAAGCCGAAGACGGTGTTGGTGAACACCCCGGCGAAGGTGGCCATCCGGTACGTCGCATAGCGGCGGAAGCCGCGCACCGCGACGGCCGCGTACAACCGCGCGCCACCACGCAGCCCCATCATCCGTCCCTCGCCCAGTGCGGGTCCGACCACCAGTGATCCACCGTCAGGCGGAAGTTCCGCAGTGTACGGGCGCGGATCCAACCGCTGCCACAGGTTTTGTGATCCGTTCCAGTGGAACGAGACAGCCGTTCGGGCCGTGGGACGGCCGTCGGGGTGCGCCCGCCGTGGGCGCGGAGCCTGATGGTGCGAGAGTGTCCCGCGGGACATCGCCTTTCCGCGGCGTTCGGGCCGCGGCGCAACCCCCACGGCGGCCAAGGAGTCCGTACAGACATGAGCGACGAGCAGCCGGAGCGTCAGGGACGCGGCACGGGGGACGGGGCCGCGCGCTCCCGGCGGACCGGTCTGCGCCGTCTCGTCCCCACCTGGCGGTTCACGCTCGGTGCGGTGCTGGTGTTCCTGATCGCGGCGTGCGGCGCGTTCATCGCCGGATACCTGCTGGTGCGGATCCCGGCGGCGAACACCATGGCGACCGCGCAGAGCAACGTCTTCCTCTACTCGGACGGCAAGACCGAACTGGCCCGCAGCGGCGCGGTCAACCGGGAGGAGATCCCGCTCAGCCAGGTGCCGCGCAGCACCCAGTACGCGGTGCTGGCCGCCGAGGACCGCGGCTTCTACCACGAGTCCGCGATCGACCCGCAGGCGATGGTACGGGCCGCCTGGAACACCGTCAGCGGCAAGGGCACCCAGTCGGGTTCGACCATCACCCAGCAGTACGTGAAGAACTACTACCTCAACCAGCAGCAGACCATCAGCCGCAAGGTCAAGGAGTTCTTCATCGCGATCAAGCTCGACCGCGAGCAGTCCAAGGACGAGATCCTCGAAGGCTATCTGAACACCAGTTACTTCGGCCGCAACGCCTACGGCATCCAGGCCGCCGCCCAGGCGTACTACGGCAAGGACGCCAGCAAGCTGAGCACCGCCGAGGGCGCCTACCTGGCCTCGCTGCTCAACGCGCCCAGCGCCTTCGACGTGGTCGCCGACCCGCAGAACAAGGACCGCGCGCTGGCCCGCTGGAACTACGTGCTGGACGGCATGGTCAAGCAGCACTGGCTGTCCGAGTCGCAGCGGGCGCACATGGCCTTCCCGACGCCCGGCAAGGCCAAGGCCAGCTCGGGCCTTTCCGGTCAGCGCGGCTATCTGGTGGAGGCGGTCAAGAACTACCTCACCCAGAACAAGATCATCGACGAGCAGACCCTGGCCGCGGGCGGCTACCGGATCACCACCACCATCGACAAGGGCAGACAGGACGCGTTCGTCAAGGCCGCCCAGGACCAACTCATCGGCAAACTCGACCCGTCGACCAACCCGACCGACAAGTACGTACGGGCGGGCGGCGTCTCCATCGACCCGGCCACCGGCAACGTGGTGGCGATGTACGGCGGCGTCGACTTCACCAAGCAGTACGTGAACAACGCGACCCGGCGCGACTACCAGGTCGGCTCCACCTTCAAGCCGTTCGTGTTCGCCTCCGCGGTGCAGAACAACTCCACCACCCAGGACGGCGAACCGATCACCCCTAACACCGTCTACGACGGCACCAACCACCGCCAGGTACAGGGCCCCGACGGGCCGGTGAACTACGCGCCCGCGAACGAGGACGACGTCGACTACGGCCAGATCAACGTCTCCACCGCGACCAACAAGTCGGTCAACGCCGTCTACGCGCAGATGGCCGAGGACGTCGGCCCGGACAAGGTGAAGGCCACCGCCACAAGCCTCGGACTGCCCGCCAGCACACCGGACTTGAGCGCCTACCCGTCCATCGCGCTCGGCGTGGCCACCGCCAGCCCACTGGACATGGCGCAGGCCTACGCGACGCTGGACAACCACGGCACGTACATCCCGTACAGGCTGGTGAGCAGCGTGGTCAAGGGCGGCAACCCGGTGTCGCTGCCGGGCCGCGACCACCGCCAGGCGGTGACCCGGGAGGCCGCCGACACCACCACCTCCATGCTGCAGAACGTGGTCAACGCCCCCGACGGCACCGGCACCGCCGCACAGGCCTCCGGGGTGCCGTCGGCGGGCAAGACCGGCACCGCCGAGGACGACAAGGCCGCCTGGTTCGCGGGCTACACCCCGAACCTGGTCACCGTGGTCGCCGTGATGGGCCAGAACTCCGACACCGGCCAGCAGATGAAGCTGTACGGCGCCACCGGCCTCGACCGGGTCAACGGCGGCGGTTTCCCGGCGCAGATCTGGGCGCAGTACACCGCGGACGCCGAGCGCGGCCAGTCGGTACCCGACTTCGACCTGCACCTGCAGTCCGGTGCCAGCCCGTCGCCCAGCGACTCCGCACCGGACACCAGCGCCCCACCGGAGGAGAGCTCCCCGCCGGACAGCGGCCCGCCGCAAAGCGGCCCACCGGACTCCCCGCCCGACTCACCGCCGCAGATGAGCCCGGTCACCGGCGGCCTGAACGGCGGCTTCGACCAGGGCGCCAGCGGCGGCCCGGACGGCGGCACGGGCAACGGCGGCCCCAGCGGCTCCACCGGGAGCCCCGGCTCGGGCGGCACGTCGACGGGCGCGGCGGGCGGCACCTCGTCCGGCACCTCGGACGGCGCGGGCTCCGGCGGCCCCGGCCCGGGCGGTGGCGGTGGTGGCGGTGCGAGCGGTACGCCGAGCGGCGGGCCGGGGGCGACCAGCGGGCCGCCCAGGACGTTCGCGCCGTAGCCGTTCAGCGCCCGCGGGTGGCCTCATTCAGTGCCCGCGGGGGGCCTCCAGGCCGACCACGGCGACGACCAGCAGACAGACGAAGAAGACCCGGGCGGCGGTGACCGGCTCGTGGAACAGCATCATGCCCAGCACCGCAGTGCCCACCGCGCCGATGCCCACCCACATCCCGTAGGCGGTGCCGATCGGCAGTTGCGCACCGCGAGCGCGAGCAACGCCATACTCGCCGCGATCCCGGCCACCGTGCCCAGGCTCGGCCACAGCCGGGTGAACCCCTCGCTGAACTTCATGCCGACCGACCAGGCGATCTCCAGCAGACCGGCGAGGAACCACAGGACCCAGGCCATGACGGCACCTCCGTGGTGGATGTCGCTACGGGGTGCGTCGTCTTTGCGGGTCCCGGTACGGCGCGTCTCGTCGGGTACCGCCGACCGTAACAAAGGCACGATGAAAGCGACGAAGCGGGCGGTGACCGGGATCACCGCCCGCTTCCCGCGGAAACCGCGGTTACAGATACAGGCCCGTGGAGTCCTCCGAGCCCTGGAGCCGCTCGGCGGCCACCGCGTGCAGGTCCCGCTCGCGCATCAGCACGTACCCGACACCGCGCACCTCGACCTCCGCGCGGTCCTCCGGGTCGAACAGCACCCGGTCACCGACCTCCACGGTCCGTACGTTCTGCCCGACCGCGACCACCTCGGCCCAGGCCAGCCGACGGCCCACCGCCGCCGTCGCCGGAATGAGGATGCCGCCGGACGAGCGGCGCTCGCCCTCCGAGATGTCGGTGCGTACCAGCACCCGGTCGTGCAGCATGCGGATGGGCAGCTTGTCGTGCGTACGCGCGTGCTGCGCGCCGCCACCGTCGAGGGACGTATTCGAGCTCACGGGCACGACGTTACCTGGCGTCCGGCGGGTGTGGCTCCCCGGCGCCCGGGATGAGCCGTTACACAACGCACAGCACGGGCCAAAACACGCTACTTCCGCTTGCCCCTGCCCCTGCCCCTGCCCCTGCCCCTGCCCTTGGCCGACCGCCCGGCCACCACCACGGCCAGCCCCACCACGACGACCGCCGCGGGCACGATGCGCTCCATCCGCGGTGCGCCGTCCGAGGCGAACAACTCGCCGCGCACACTGGTCACCGCCCGGTTCAACGCCACGTACGCGCGCCCGGCGGTGCGGTCCACCGTCTGTCGCACCGAAGCCGACGCGTTGCCGACGATGGTCCTGGGGTGCACCCGCACCCCGATCTCGTCCAGCGTCACGGCGAGCTCCTGCCGCCTGCGGACGATGTCCGCCTCGATCTGAGCGGGAGTCCTGCCCTCCGACACCGCGCTGCCTCCGTCACCTAGGCCGATACAACCGACATACCTTGCCGATCAGTTTGTCAGCTCCCCTTACGCCGCGCTGCCTGGCACCCCGATTAGGCTCACTGGGTAGCGAATCCGAGCCGTACCCGAGCCGTATCCGACGAGGAGCCCCAGCCATGAGCGAGCGCCTGACGCCCGGCGACACCGCCCCCGACTTCACCCTGCCGGACGCGGACGGCAACCCCGTCTCCCTCGCCGACCGCCGCGGCCGCAAGGTCATCGTCTACTTCTACCCCGCCGCCCTCACCCCCGGCTGCACCAAGCAGGCCTGCGACTTCACCGACAACCTCGAACTGCTCGCGGGCGCCGGGTACGAGGTCATCGGAGTCTCCCCCGACAAGCCGGAGAAGCTGGCGAAGTTCCGCGAGAAGGAGGACCTCAAGGTCACCCTGGTCGCCGACCCGGACAAGGAGGTGCTGTCGGCGTACGGCGCGTTCGGCGAGAAGAAGCTGTACGGGAAGACGGTGACCGGCGTGATCCGCTCCACCGTCATCGTCGACGAGCAGGGCAAGGTGGAGCGCGCCCTGTACAACGTCAAGGCGACCGGCCATGTCGCCAAGATCATCAAGGATCTGGGGATCTGAACGCGCGCCATGGACGAGGCCCCGGCGCGGCGGGCCCTCAATGGAGGGCACTCGGTGGAGCCGGGATGTGCTCACCGAAGCGGTCACGGTGTCGGCGAACATGAACGATGTCCTACGCCACCTCGGTCGGCACGTCGTGGGCAGGCATCACACCCACGACACCCGCCGGGTCAGGGCATTGGGAATCGATACATCACACTTCACCCGGGCAGCAGGCGGGAATGCGCACCCCAACTCGCCACGCGGCAAAGGCAGATCACCGGTACGGCGACCGGCTGGACGACCGGCCTGCCAACCTGCGGTTGTTGTGCCCCAACTGCCATGCCACGACGGGTACCTGGTGCCGTGGAAGTAGGTGTAGGTGGGCAACGCTCTTGGCCACCAGCCCGCAGTCGCGGCGCGACTACCCGCTACTATGGATCCATCTTGCGGCGGTGGCGCAGTTGGTTGACGCAGCAGACTTAGGATCTGTGGCCCCTGACCGGGCTTGAGGGTTCGAATCCCTTCCGCCGCACCGGCGGGGCCTGCGATTCCCAGGAGGGATCGCAGGCTCCTTTCTTAGCCCAGTTCTCGGCTCACCCCAGCACTTCCCGAACCACCGGAACCAGTGCCCGGAACGCCTTGCCGCGGTGGCTGATGGCGTTCTTCTCCTGGGGCGTCAGCTGGGCGCAGGTGCGGGTCTCGCCCTCGGGTTGCAGGATCGGGTCGTAGCCGAAGCCGCCGTCGCCTTCGGGGGCGTGGCGCAGGGTGCCGTCCAGGCGGCCCTCCACCACGTGTTCGGTGCCGTCCGGCAGGGCTAGGGCGGCGGCGCAGGCGAAGTGGGCGGCGCGGTGTTCGCTGTCGATGTCGGCGAGTTGGGCCAGCAGCAGTTCGAGGTTGGCCTGGTCGTCCCCGTGCCGTCCGGCCCAGCGGGCGGAGAAGATGCCGGGGGCGCCGCCGAGCACGTCGACGCACAGGCCGGAGTCGTCGGCGATGGCGGGCAGTCCGGTGGCCTGGGCGAGGGCGTGCGCCTTCAGCAACGCGTTCTCGGCGAAGGTGACGCCGGTCTCCTTGGTGTCCGGGACCTGCGGGTACGCGTCGGCGCCGACCAGTTCCACGTCCAGTCCGGCGTCGGCGAGGATGGCCCGCAGTTCGGCGACCTTGTTGGCGTTGCGGGTGGCGAGCACGAGCCGCTGCATGGTCTGGATCATCCCTTTCCGCACGAGGAAGTGAGCGCGCCCGCCGCCGCGTTGATCGGCCGGAGGTCGACGGGCTCTCCCTTGTCGAGCGCGTTCTTCGCGTTGGAGGCGGCCAGCGACAGGTCGGCCACCGCCTTGGTGGTGGCGCTGTTGCCGCCGCTGGTGAGCTGGTCGAGGTTGAGTTGGAGCTTGCGCAGCGCGGTGGCGGCGTCGCGCGGGTTGCCGGTGCCCTTGGCGACGGCGGCGCGCAGGTCCTTGACGTTGCCGTTCACAGCGTCGGCCACGGATGCGCAGTCGTGCTTGCCGCTCTGGCCGCCGCAGCCGGTGAGCAGCGCGAGGGCCAGGGCCGCGGCGGCGGTGGTGGTCAGTGCGGTACGCATGACGGTCAGCCCCGGACCTGGGCGAGCGCGGCGCGCTGGATGCCGTCGAGCTGGGCGGCGCCGGCGACGGCGAGGTCGAGCAGGGCGTTCAGCTCGGCGCGGTCGAAGGGGGCGCCTTCGGCGGTGCCCTGGACCTCCACGAAGCGGCCATCGCCGGTGCAGACCACGTTCATGTCGGTCTCGGCGCGCACGTCCTCCTCGTAGCACAGGTCGAGCATGGGGACGCCGTCGATGATGCCGACGCTGACCGCGCTGACCGCGCCGGTGAGCGGCTGCGCCTTGGCCTTGATCAGTTTCTTCTCCTGCGCCCAGCCGATGGCGTCGGCCAGTGCGACGTAGGCGCCGGTGATGGCGGCGGTGCGGGTGCCGCCGTCGGCCTGGAGCACGTCGCAGTCGAGCACGATGGTGTTCTCGCCGAGTGCCTTGTAGTCGATGACGGCGCGCAGCGAGCGGCCGATCAGGCGGGAGATCTCGTGGGTGCGGCCGCCGATGCGGCCCTTGACGGCCTCGCGGTCGCCGCGGGTGTTGGTGGCGCGCGGCAGCATCGCGTACTCGGCGGTGACCCAGCCCTCGCCGCTGCCCTTGCGCCAGCGCGGTACGCCCTCGGTGACGCTGGCGGTGCACAGCACGCGGGTGTCGCCGAAGGAGACCAGGACGGAGCCTTCCGCGTGCTTGCTCCATCCGCGTTCGATGGTGACCGGGCGGAGCTGTTCTGGGGTGCGGCCGTCGATGCGAGACATGGGCACGACCCTATCGACAAACCGGACGGGGTCCGCTCCGGGTGTGGAGCGGACCCCGTCCGGGCGCTTGGCGGCGCCTTACATCATGTCCTCGATCTCGGCGGCGATCGGGTCGGCGTCGGTGCCGATGACGACCTGGATGGCGGTGCCCATCTTCACCACGCCGTGTGCGCCGGCGGCCTTGAGGGCGGCCTCGTCGACCAGGGAGGGGTCGTTGACCTCGGTGCGCAGCCGCGTGATGCAGCCCTCGACCTCTTCGATGTTGTCGAGCCCGCCGAGCCCGGCGACGATCTTCTCAGCCTTGCTGGCCATGTCCACTCCTGTTGTCTCAGGCCCTCGGCAGCCCGCGTTCGCGTACCGCGCGCGCCGTGAAGAATCCACACGTTAACGCACGTTTGGCCCACCTTCGCGAGCGGTTGGCCGCCATCTGCCGAATGATGACGATCGCTGGCGGCGCACCCGCTGGGGCAGTCCAACACCCGCACTGTGACTGGTCTACACCATCTTGTGGTGCCCGCCAAACCCGGCAACAGCCCGCCAGGAGGTGGCCGATGAGCTCGCAGGGCGCCACCGGTCGGGCGCCGGTTCGGAAGTGGACGGCGTCGCTGTTCCAGGGCGCGCAGAAGATGGGCCGCAGCCTTCAGCTGCCGATCGCCGTGCTGCCCGCGGCGGGCATCCTCAACCGGCTCGGTCAGGACGATGTGTTCGGTCGCGCCGGGCTGGGCTGGAGTGGTGTGGCCAGGGTTTTCGCGGGCGCGGGTGGGGCGCTGTTGGACTCCTCGCTGGGGCTGCCGCTGCTGTTCTGTGTGGGGGTGGCCATCGGGATGGCGAAGAAGGCGGACGGCTCCACGGCGCTCGCCGCGGTCGCCGGGTTCCTGGTCTACTACGGCATCCTGCACCAGTTCCCGCGGTGCCCGGCGGGCGCGCGGTTCGCTGCGGCGAGTTGTCTTGCCGGGTCCGGCGCCACCGTGCCCGTGTACCAGAACCCGGGCGTATTCGGCGGGATCGTGCTGGGGCTGCTGACCGCCTTCTTCTGGCAGCGCTTCCATCGGGTGCGGCTGGTGGACTGGCTGGGCTTCTTCAACGGCCGCCGTCTGGTGCCGATCGTGATGTCCTTCGTGGCGCTGGTCTTCGCGGTGCTGTGCCTGTTGGTCTGGCCGCCGGTGGGTGCCGGACTGACCACGTTCAGCAAATGGATCAGCGATCTGGGTGCGATCGGGTCCGGGGTGTTCGGGGTGGCCAACCGGGCGCTGCTGGTGGTGGGGCTGCACCAGTTCCTCAACACCTTCGTGTGGTTCCAGTTCGGCAGTTACACCAAGCCGGACGGCACGGTGGTGCACGGTGACATCAACCGTTTCCTGGCGGGCGATCCGGCGGCCGGGCAGTTCACCTCCGGGTTCTTCCCGATCATGATGTTCGCGCTGCCCGCCGCGGCGCTGGCGATCACCCACTGCGCGCGTCCCGACCGGCGCAAGGCGATCGGCGGGATGATGCTCTCGGTCGGTCTGACCTCGTTCGTCACCGGCATCACCGAGCCGATCGAGTACTCGTTCTTGTTCATCGCGCCGCTGCTGTACGCGGTGCACGCGGTGCTCACCGGCGTTTCGATGGCGATCACCTGGGGCCTCGGTGTGCATGACGGGTTCAGTTTCTCGGCCGGGCTGATCGACTACGTGATCAACTGGAGCCTGGCGACGAAGCCCTGGCTGATCATTCCGATCGGGCTGTGCTTCGCGGTCGTCTACTACGTGGTCTTCCGTTTCGCGATCACCAGGTTCGACCTGCCGACACCAGGCCGTGAACCGGAAGAAGACGCTGAGGACACCACGGACACCACCAAGGCGTAGGACCTGGCGGTATAGCGGGCGTCATAACGGATTGGCGGCGTGTCGGCGTTGCTTGAAATCATGGATTCCTTTATGCGGCTCCGACGTGTTACAACAGGTCTACACCACTGAGTGGTGTAGACCAGAGCCGCGGGCCGTCCCCCTCAGAGCCCGCCTCTCACCAGGAGGAATCTGATGAGTACGGCCACCGCTTCGGCGGCGCCCGCGACCGCGAAGAAGCGGGGCGCCAGCTTCATGCAGGGTATGCAGAAGGTCGGCCGCAGCCTGCAGCTGCCCGTCGCCGTTCTGCCCGCCGCCGCCATCCTGCTGCGGCTCGGCCAGGACGACGTCTTCGGCAAAGCCGGGCTGCACTGGGGCAAGGTCGCCACGGTCTTCGCCACCGCGGGCGGCGCCCTCTTCGACAACCTGCCGCTGCTGTTCTGCATCGGTGTCGCCATCGGCTACGCGAAGAAGGCCGACGGTTCCACCGCGCTCGCCGCTCTAGTCGGTTATCTGGTCTACCACAACGTACTGACCGCTTTCCCGGTTGCCGGTTCCGTCACCAAGGCGCTTCCGCAGGGCACCCCGCAGAACCCGGGCGTGCTCGGTGGCATCGTGATCGGTCTGGTGAGCGCCATCGTCTGGCAGCGGTTCCACCGCACCAAGCTGGTGGACTGGCTGGGCTTCTTCAACGGCCGCCGTCTGGTGCCGATCCTGATGGCCTTCATCGGCACCGGCTTCGGCGTGCTGTTCGGTCTGCTGTGGGGTCCGATCGGCACCGGACTGGGTCGCTTCAGCGACTGGCTGACCGGTCTGGGCTCGGCGGGCGCCGGTATCTACGGCGTGGCCAACCGGGCGCTGATCCCGGTCGGCATGCACCAGTTCCTCAACACCTTCTTCCAGCAGCAGGTCGGTACCTTCACGCACGCCGGGAAGGTCGTCCACGGTGACATCCCGCGGTTCTTCGCGGGCGACCCGACCGCTGGCCAGTTCATGTCCGGCTTCTTCCCGATCATGATGTTCGGCCTGCCCGCCGCCGCGATCGCGATCGCGCACTGCGCCCGCCCCGAGCGCCGCAAGGCCGTGATGGGCATGATGATCTCGGTCGCGCTGACCGCCTTCGTCACCGGTGTCACCGAGCCGATCGAGTTCACCTTCTTGTTCATCGCCCCGGTGCTGTACGCCATTCACGCGGTGCTCACCGGTATATCCATGGCCGTCACCTGGGGCCTGGGCGTACACGACGGCTTCGGGTTCTCGGCCGGGCTGATCGACTACCTGCTCAACTGGAACCTGGCCACCAAGCCCTGGCTGATCATCCCGATCGGCCTGTGCTTCGCGGTCGTCTACTACGTGGTGTTCCGCTTCGCGATCACCAAGTTCAACATCCCCACCCCGGGCCGCGAGCCCGAGGAGGAGGTCGAGGAACTCACCAAGGCGTAAGGCCGGTACAAGGCCCCGGAACCTGGCGGTTCCGGGGCCTTTTCGTGTGCGGCGGGGGGATCGGGGCTCGCCGACCGCGCCCCCGGGCGGGCAAAGCCGCGTGGGCCTACAGCTCGTACACCGCGCCGCTGCGGGCCAGCTCCACGGGGCCGTCGTACGCGACGCGCGCGTCGGCGAGGCTGACCTGGGGGTCGGTCCACGGGGGGATGTGGGTCAGCACCAGTCGGTGGACCCCGGCCCGGGTGGCGTGCTCGCCCGCCTCGCGGCCGTTCAGATGCAGCGCGGGCACGTCCTCCTTGCCGTAGGTGAACGACGCCTCGCACAGGAAGAGGTCGGTGCCCCGCGCGAGGGAGAGCAGCGACTCGCACGGCCCGGTGTCCCCGGAGTACGTCAGTGACCGCCCGCCGTGCTCCACCCGGAACGCGAACGCCTCCACCGGATGGCAGACTCGCTCGGTGCGCACGGTGAACGGGCCGACGCAGAAGGTGCCCGGGGTGAGGGTGCGGAAGTCGAAGACCTCGCTCATGGACTTGTCGTCCGGCTCCTCCCCGTACGCGGTGGCCAGCCGGGCCTCGGTGCCCTCCGGTCCGTAGACCGGGATCGGGTCCGGCATGCCGCCGTCGTAGCGGTAGTAGCGGGCGACGAAGTAGCCGCACATGTCGACGCAGTGGTCCGCGTGCAGATGGCTCAGCAGGACCGCGTCCAGGTCGTACAGGCCGATGTGGCGCTGCAGTTCGCCAAGGGCGCCGTTGCCCATGTCGAGGAGCAGCCGGAAGCCGTCGGCTTCGACGAGGTAGCTCGAACAGGCCGAGTCCGCGGACGGGAACGACCCCGAGCAGCCGACGACGGTGAGCTTCATGCAGGAGCCTCCAGGCTTGGGTCCGGGGGTCTTGCGCGGTCGGGTGCGGTCACCCACCCGGAGGCATCACTTCGTCGTGAGCGCGCCGCCGGGTGCGTGGTGCGGATTCCATGGCCCG
This sequence comes from Streptantibioticus rubrisoli, assembly GCF_024436055.1. Lineage (GTDB taxonomy): Bacteria > Actinomycetota > Actinomycetes > Streptomycetales > Streptomycetaceae > Streptantibioticus_A > Streptantibioticus_A rubrisoli. The sequence continues at coordinate 78,835 of NZ_JANFNH010000007.1, forward strand.
CCATTGTGCAGTCGAGAGTAAGGCGGGGTGACCGTCGGCGCGCCTTAGCCAGGCACGGTTGTGGGCGGAATCACCAGTCCGTGTTCCGCCAAGCCGGTTGTCGGATCGCCCTGATCCGTTGCTGTCGCCGCGGGGGCGCTACGCCCAGAGTTGGCCGTGCAGCGCCTCGATCGCGGCCTCGGTGGAGGGGGCGGTGTAGATGCCCGTCGACAGGTACTTCCAGCCGCCGTCGGCGACCACGAAGACCACGTCGGCGCTCTCCCCGGCGCGCAGCGCCTTGTTGGCCACGCCCAGGGCCGCGTGCAGCGCCGCGCCGGTGGAGACGCCCGCGAAGATGCCCTCCTCGCGCAGGAGTTCACGGGTACGGCGCACGGCGTCCTGGCTGCCGACCGAGTAGCGGGTGGTGAGCACCGACTCGTCGTACAGCTCCGGCACGAACCCCTCGTCGAGGTTGCGCAGGCCGTAGACCACGTCGTCGTAGCGCGGCTCGGCGGCGACGATCGACACGCCGGGCACCTTCTCGCGCAGATAGCGGCCGACGCCCATCAGCGTGCCGGTGGTGCCCAGGCCCGCCACGAAGTGGGTGATGGTCGGCAGGTCGGCGAGGATCTCCGGGCCGGTGGTGGCGTAGTGAGCGGCGGTGTTGGCGGGGTTGCCGTACTGGTAGAGCATCACCCAGTCCGGGTGTTCCGCGCTCAGCTCCTTGGCCACCCGTACCGCGGTGTTGGAGCCGCCCGCGGCGGGCGAGGAGATGATCTGCGCGCCCCACATCGCCAACAGCTCGCGCCGCTCCTGCGAGGTGTTCTCCGGCATCACGCAGACGATGCGGTAGCCCTTGAGCTTGGCCGCCATCGCCAGCGAGATGCCGGTGTTGCCGGACGTCGGCTCCAGGATGGTGCAGCCGGGGGTCAACGTCCCGTCCCGCTCGGCCTGTTCGATCATGTGGAGCGCGGGGCGGTCCTTGATCGAACCGGTGGGGTTGCGGTCCTCCAGCTTGGCCCACAGCGTCACGTTGTCCGACGGGGACAGACGTGCCAGCCGTACCAGCGGGGTGTTGCCGACCGCGGCGAGCGGGTTGTCGTACCGCATCAGCGGGCTCCCGCCCGCCGCCCGGCCACCACCCCGGCAGGACGGGGCTCCGCCCCGGCCCCTCCTGCTACCGCGGGCAGGATCGTCACGTTGTCGCCGTCCGACAGCTTCGTCTGGATGCCCTCCAGGAACCGCACGTCCTCGTCGTTGAGGTAGACGTTGACGAACCGGCGCAGTTCCTCGCCCTCCACCACGCGCTCGCGGATGCCCGGGTAGCGGGTGTCGAGGTCGGTGAACAGCTCGGCGAGGGTCTCGCCAGCGCCCTCGACGGACTTCTTGTCGCCGGTGTAGGTGCGGAGGATGGTCGGAATGCGGACCTCGATGGCCATGGATGCGCTCCAGGTGCGGAAGGAAGACAGGGCACGCACGGCCGCGGGGCCGCGCCGAGCAGCGGGCTGAGCAGGGTCGGGCGGGAGCCGTACGGGGCTCAGGCCGGACGGTGCGCCGCGCGGGTACACATGGCGCTGGCGAGACGGCACAGGTCGACGTGCAGCCGCGCGACAAGTAGCGCGCCCGGCGCCTTCTCGCTGTCGCTCACGTCGTGGACAACCATGCGGACATCGTATCGATTCCCCTCGTCAGCCCCAGTGCGTTGTCCCAGCATGCGGACAGCGGTGGGCGCACCCGAACTAAGCCGCGTAGCTTGCCACGATTTCCACCGGTTCCTCGGTGACCTCGCCATCCACGATGCGGAACGAGCGGAACGACACCGGTCCCTCGTCATTGCCGCACTCGGCGGTGGATACCAGGACATAGTGGGCGCCCGGCTCGTTGGCGTACGAGATGTCGGTACGGGAGGGGTAGGCCTCGGTGGCGGTGTGCGAGTGGTAGATGACGACCGGTTCCTCGTCGCGGTCGTCCATCTCGCGGTAGAGCTTGAGCAGGTCCGTGGAGTCGAACTCGTAGAACGTGGGCGAACGGGCCGCGTTCAGCATCGGGACGAAGCGCTCGGCGCGTCCGGTACCGGCCGGTCCCGCGACGACCCCGCACGCCTCGTCGGGGTGGTCGGCCCGCGCATGGGCGACGATGGCGTCGTACAGGGCCTGGGTGATGGTGAGCATGCACTAGAGCATAAGAGTGACGCGGAGCGTCTCGATTGAGGGTGGTGGTGGGCGACGGGCGGGCATAAGAGTGAAGCGGAGCGTCTCGATTGAGGGTGGTGGCACGGGAAAGGGCCGCCCCGGGCAGTTGGGGCGGCCCTCCTCGTGTCCTTACGCCTCGACGCGCTCGGCCTCGCGCTCGACCTGGACGTCCTTCTTCGCGAAGACCTCCGGGCGGCGGGCCCGGATCCCGAAGTATGAGACGACCATGATCAGCGCCCAGATCGGGGCGCAGTACAGCGAGACCCGGGCGTCCTGGTCGACACCCATCTCCACGATCACCAGGCCGATGAAGGCCAGCGCGATCCAGCTCGTCCACGGCGCGCCCGGCATCCGGAAGTCGGAGGCCGGGAGCCGACCGAGCCGAACCGCCCGGCGGTACCGCAGATGGGAGCAGAGGATCATGATCCAGGCCCACATACCGGAGATGGTCGCGAACGAGACCACGTAGTTGAACGCGTTCGACGGCCACTGGTAGTTGATCCACACGCCGACCAGCATGAAGGCACCGGAGACGGTGGTGCCCAGCAGCGGTGTGCCGTTGCGGGTGAGCTTGGTGAACGCCTTCGGGCCCTGGCCGTTGAGCGCGAGGTCGCGCAGCATGCGGCCGGTGGAGTACATACCGGAGTTGCAGGACGACAACGCCGCACTCAGCACGACGAAGTTGACGATTCCGGCGCCGAGCGGCAGCCCGACCTTGGCGAAAGCGGCGACGAACGGGCTTACGCCGGGCTTGAATTCGGTCCACGGCACCAGCGACATGATGATGACGAGCGCGCCGACGTAGAACAGCCCGATGCGCCACGGCACCGTGTTGATCGCCTTGGGCAGCACGGTCTTCGGGTCCTTGGACTCGCCCGCGGTGACACCCACCAACTCCACGGCGAGGAAGGCGAACATCACGACCTGAAGGGTCATCAGCGTGCCGCCGATGCCCTTGGGGAAGAACCCGCCGTCATGCCACAGGTGGGTGATCGACGCGGTGTCACCGGCCTTGGAGAAGCCGAGGGTGAGCACTCCGACGCCGATCAGGATCATGCCGATGATCGCGGTCACCTTGACCATCGAGAACCAGAACTCCAACTCACCGAAGAGTTTCACGGAGATGAGGTTCACGAAGTACAGGGCGATGGTGAAGACCAGCGCTGACGTCCACTGCGGAACGCCCGGCCACCAGTACTGGACGTAGCTCGCGGCGGCGGTCACCTCGGTGATGCCGGTGACCACCCAGAAAAGCCAGTAGGTCCAGCCGGTGACATAGCCGAAGAACGAGCCGAGGAATTCCCGGGCGTACTCGGAGAAGCTTCCCGACACCGGGCGGTACATGAGCAGTTCGCCCAGCGCCCGCATGATGAGGAAGATGACGATGCCGACCACGGCGTACGCCAGGATGAGACTGGGACCGGCCTTGGAGATCGCCTTTCCGGCGCCGAGGAAAAGACCGGTGCCGATCGCGCCGCCAATGGCGATCATCTGGATCTGACGGTTGCCGAGCCCTCGGTGATAACCCTCTTCGGAGGATTCCGCCGCGCTGTCGTCGATTGGTTTGACCTGCTCTGAGGTCATGGTGGTGTGCGCCTTTCTCCACGTCTGCACGCCCGGCCGGTACTACATGACCGGACCGGGTACCGATTCCCCCGGATGGAGTCGCACGCCGACGATCGGTCGGCACAGCGCCGCCGTGTGGACATGGGTGGCGTCCTACGGCTGGTCGTGGATTCCTATCACGAGTCTGAGGATGATCGACGCACACGTATGTGACGGAGGTCACCGATAAGCAGGGTGAAAACCGGCATATGCGGACGAAGCCCGTATCACGGGTAACCCGATCGTTATGCGGAGTTGAGCGTCCGCTGAGCGAACAACCGGTGAACCGCCGGGTACGGCACTACGGCAGCAGCGTCTCGATCAGTGACTCCTGCAGGCCCCCCAGCCACATGTACGCCATCATCAGCGGCTTGCGCGGATCGTCGTCCGGCAGCCGGTACAGGTCGCTGTCCGGATCGTCGTCCACTTCCAGCCGGGTGCCGATGGTCAGCCGCAGGTCGTTGAGCGCGCCGAGCCAGTGCTGGGCCTGGTCGCCGGTCACCTTGAGCACCGCTCCCCGGTCGCCGGCCGGGGTGAGCGCGTCGAGCGCACGGACCACGGCGAGCGCGTCCTCGCGCTTGCGGGCCCGCAGGTCGTTCTCGGTGTAGCGGCGGAACTCGGCGGAGGCCGCCTCGGCCGCGGCGTCCGACGCCCGCTCCGGGTCGCAGTAGGCGTTGGGGAACAGCCGGGCGAGCGCGGGGTCGGACGGCGGTTGGGTGGGTCCCTCGGCGAGCAGCGCGGCCAGCGGGTCGCTGTCGTCCGCGGACCCGCCGGGCCCGGGGCCGATCAGCTCCAGGAACTGGACGGCGAGGCTGCGGAGGATGGAGATCTCCACCTCGTCGAGGGCGATCGCGGCTCCGCCGTCGGGGGCGGCTTCGAAGTATCCGGCCATGAGGCCCGTATGTCTCCGGGTAGTCGAAGGGGTCAGCGGTCCTGGCTGAGCGTGGCCCACAGACCGTAGCCGTGCATGGCCTGTACGTCGCGTTCCATCTCTTCACGGGTACCGCTGGAGACGACGGCGCGGCCCTTGTGGTGGACGTCCAGCATCAGCTTCTTGGCCTTGTCCTTCGGATAACCGAAGTAGGCCTGGAAGACGTAGGTCACGTAGCTCATCAGGTTGACCGGGTCGTTGTGGACGATCGTCACCCAAGGGACGTCGGGTTTCGGCTGCTCGGAGACGGCCTCGCTCGACTCGGTCCGCTCGATCTCCATGGGTGCGACACTCACCCTTCCCATGCTACGGCGCCACCGACTCGCGTCAGATGGCGCCCACCGTTGGGCGCGGCGCGCTTCCGCTCCGCGGGGGTTGGGGGCCTCGGCGCCCTTGTGGATTCTCGGGGTGCGGTTCCGGATTCTCGGGCGCGGTGGGTTCGAGACCGCCGGGCTCCTTGGGTGTGGTTGTCCGCCGTCGCGGCGGGGAGTTCTTTCCGGCGGAACCTTCGGCTGATCGCTCGTCGAGTCACCCGCGTCCGCTGCGAGCGAGACCTCCGGACCGCTTGGGTGTAGTTGCCCGCCGTCGCGGCGGGGAGTTCGTTGCGGGCCAGCCGATTACCCGGCGGGAACTTCCTACCGGCGGATCAACTGCCGCTGACTGCCCGCCGGGTTACCCCTCTGCGCCGCAGCGGCGAGCAACCACGTTCATGGAGCCCGGTGGTTCGACGGTGGCGAACCGTCAGGGCGCGGTACGAGAGCGACGCAGATCACGCCCCCGGTAATCGTCACAATGACGATTACCGGGTAGCATCGCACACATGGACACTCCAGCGATGTTGGCCGGGTCTGCTCTCGGGCTGCCGGTCGCGGTGCCGTCGACCGCGCTGTTCACGGACCGGTACGAGCTGACGATGCTGCAGGCCGCGCTGCGCAGCGGAGCGGCCCGTCGCCACTCGGTCTTCGAGGTCTTCACCCGCCGCCTGCCGGAAGGCCGCCGCTACGGCGTCGTCGCGGGCACCGGCCGGGTGCTGGACGCGGTGGAGAACTTCCGGTTCGACGCCGACGTGCTGAGCTTCCTCTCCCGCGAGAAGGTCGTCGACCGCGCCACCTTGGACTGGCTGGCCGATTTCCGCTTCACCGGCGACATCCACGGCTACCCCGAGGGCGAGGTCTACTTCCCCGGCTCGCCGATCCTGCGGGTCGAGGGCACGTTCGGCGAAGCCATCCTGCTGGAGACGCTGATCCTGTCGATCCTCAACCACGACTCGGCGGTCGCCGCCGCCGCGTCCCGGATGGCGGTCGCCGCGGGCAGCCGCCCGCTGATCGAGATGGGCGCCCGCCGTACCCACGAACTGGCCGCGGTGGCCGCGGCCCGCGCCGCGTACGTGGGCGGCTTCGCCACCACCTCAGACCTGGCCACGGGCTTCCGCTACAACATCCCGACGGTCGGCACCAGCGCCCACGCCTTCACCCTGCTGCACGACACCGAGCGCGACGCGTTCACCGCCCAGGTGGACGCCCTCGGTGCCGGAACGACTCTGCTGGTCGACACCTACGACCTGAGCGAAGCGGTGCGCACCGCCGTGGAGGTCGCCGGACCCGAGCTGGGCGCCGTCCGCATCGACTCGGGCGACCTGCTGCTGCTCGCCCACCGGGTGCGCCAGCAACTCGACTCGCTGGGCGCGCAGAACACCAAGATCGTGGTCACCTCCGACCTGGACGAGTACGCCATCGCCTCGCTGGCCGCCGCCCCCGTCGACGCGTACGGCGTGGGCACCTCGCTGGTCACCGGCAGCGGCCATCCGACCTGCTCGATGGTCTACAAGCTGGTCGCCCGCGCCCGGCGCGACGCCGACGGCCCGGACAGCCCGCTGGTCCCGGTGGCGAAGAGGTCGCTGGGCGGCAAGGCCAGCATCGGCGGCCGCAAGTGGGCGGCCCGCCGACTGGACGCGGACGGTGTCGCCGAGGCCGAGGTGGTCGGCACCGGACCGATACCGGCCGAGCTGGCCGACCAGCAGCTGCTGGTCCCGCTGGTGCTGCGCGGCGAGGTGGTGGCCCGCGAGCCGCTGGACGCGGCGCGCACCCGGCACATCCAGGCGCGGGCCGGACTGCCGCTGTCCGCGACCCAGTTGTCGCGCGGTGAGCCGGTGCTGCCCACGGATTTCGTGTGACCGATACCCGGCTGGGTACTGACAGGTGGGGCAACTCCCCGATCCGGTACTACGCTTAGGGCCTTACGAAAGGCGTGCACCATGCACCGGGCACTGATCGTCGTTGACGTACAGAACGACTTCTGTGAGGGCGGCAGTCTGGCGGTGGAGGGCGGGGCCGACGTGGCCGCCGCGATCACCGACCTGGTCGGCGCCACCGGAAGCGTGTATCGGCATGTGGCGGCCACCAGGGACTGCCACATCGCACCAGGAGCCCACTTCTCCGACCACCCCGACTTCCAGGACAGTTGGCCCACGCACTGTGTGGCGGGCACCGAGGGCGTGGGCTTCCATCCGAACTTCGCGCCCGCCGTGGCCTCCGGCGCGATCGACGCGGTCTTCGACAAGGGCGCCTACGCGGCCGCGTACAGCGGCTTCGAGGGCGTGGACGAGAGCGGGCTGGGCCTCGCCCAGTGGCTGCGCGACCGTGGCGTGGACGAGGTCGACATCGTCGGCATCGCCACCGACCACTGTGTGCGCGCCACCGCGCTGGACGCGGTGCGCGAGGGCTTCGCCACCCGGGTGCTGCTCGACCTGACCGCGGGCGTGCTGCCGGAGACCACCGAGCGGGCGCTGGAGGAGATGCGCCGGGCCGGGGTGGAACTGAGCGGCACACCGGTGGTGGGCGGCAAGCCGGTGGTGGCGGACTGACGTCCTCAGCTGGCCGTGCCGAGTCGGCGCAGCGCCCGTAGCGGATGCCACAGCTCGGTGTCGTCGGCGTGCCGGGGCCGCCAGACCAGGCCGTCCGGATGGTGCAGCACGGCGCTGATCTCGTCCGGGGTGGGCGGCTCCGCGTTGCCGCTCAGCCGGACCGCGCGGAAGCCGAGGTTCCGCACCCGGGTCAGGGCGCGCTGCCGGTTGACCGCGTACACCAGCACCCGTACGGCGGCGGCGTGGCCGTCGCCGCCGGGGCGGGGCAGCGTCAGCGCCACGACAACGTTGCCGTTGGGAAGCTTGGCGAAACCACCGGCGGCCACGGCGTCTCCTCACGAGTGGGACATACCGACAAGAACGATGATCAGGCCGAGGGGCTTCCCTCCGCCAGACGGCGTTGTCCCACGCTCGGGTCATCCCGCGGGGTTGCGCGAGATCTGTACGTGAGGCTTTGGCAGGCGCACTGTGAATCCGTGCGCCCCCTGTGCTCCGTACGATCGGTTAGGTCACGCTTACCGGACGTTCCCATCGGGCATGCGGACTCGTAGAGTCATCGGGCGACACATCAAACACGCGAACGACGAAGAACGGACAACGCCCGACCGACTGACGTACCCCCCCGCATCGAGGACGGATACCGCCATGCCGCGCCCGACTCCCGCCCAGCTCGCCTATGGTTCGGCCACCGTCGTCTTCTCCACCATCGCCATGCTGCTGCTCTCCCGAGCCAGTTCGGGTGCGGGAGTCATCGTGATCGCGCTCGCCGGGCTGGCGCTCGGGGTGCTCGTCGCACTGACCTTCACCCTGCCCTGGGGAGCGCAGACCACCCGGCAGTCCCGATCGGCCGAGCCGACCGCCCCGGCGCGTGGACACCGGGTGCCGCGTGCCCGTACCGGAGGCGCCGCCGAGCCGGTGCTCAGCGATCACTCGCTGCCGCACTGAACCGGGCGCCCGCGGTCACTGCGCGGAGACCACCACGGTCCTCGCGGCCTTGTCGTGCAGTGCGTGGTGGTACGGCTCGTCCCACAGCAGCCACAGGACGTTGATCAGCCAGAACAGCGAACCGCAGCACGGCACGATCGGCGGCAGCGCGTAGACGGCCGCGCGGGTCCAGCCGGGTTGACCGGCCGGTACCGCGCCGTCGCGCAGCATCGCGACACGGATCTTCATCGCCATCTTGCCGAAGGTCTGGCCGCGGGTGGTGAGCATGTAGCCGTCGTAGCCGAAGTACACCACGGCGTAGATGATTTCCTGCCAGAAGCTGCGGCCCGCCCGGTTGTAGTCGTAGCCGCCGAAGGCGAAGCCCAGGATGATGCTGAGCGGGATGCCGACGATCAGCGCGTCGATGATCCTGGCGACCAGCCGCTTGAGCCGGTTGGCGAGCGGCGGCATCCCGGCCAGCGGATCGGCCTCGGTACGGTCGCCGACCGGCGGTGGCGGCATCCGGCCGTACGGCGGCTCGCCCGCGGCACCGCTGGGCTCACCGGTGGGGCGGCCGGGTTCACCCCCGGGGCCGCTGGGCTCGCCGGGGCCGCTGGGTCGCTGTGGTGGCTCCTCGCCGGGGCCGCTGGGGCGCTCCGGGGGCTCCTCGCCCGGACCGGGCGTCGGCTGATCGGTGCTCATGGACCGAGTCAAACCCGGCTGTCAGCGCTCCGCCCGTGGTCACACCCGTTCGGGGGACGCCGGTGTACGGCTCAGCTGCCGCCCGCGACGAAGGTGCGGGCCGCCTTGTCGTGCCAGCACTGCCGCCACGGGCGGTCGAACAGGCACCACACGACGTTGACCACGCCCACCACCAGGAAGTCGAGCAACTGGCGCACCAGCATGCGGCGCAGCGCCTGGCCGAAGCCCGGGGTGAGCTGCGACTCGATGTCGAGCACCCGAAGGTTGAGCAGCTTCTTGCCCAGCGTGCGGCCCCACTTGGCGGTGGGCAGCGCCTCGTAGAGCACTCCGGCCACGAGCAACACGGCCAGCACGATGCCCAGGTAGAGGCCGGTGGTGCCGTCGATCAGCCAGACCTGGACATTCTCGCCGCTCTGCCGGGCGGCGTCGATCTTGTCCTGGACGTGCCGTACGGAGGCGGTGACCAGCGGGAAGGCGGCCGCCGCGACCACTGCCCCGACCAGCAGGCTGTCGATGATCCGGGCGACCAGTCGGCGCCCGGTACCGGCCGGGCGGGCCTGCTCCTGGGCCTGCAGGAAGGGGTTGGCGGCCGGTGGACGCCACGGCAGCGCCTGCCCCGCCGCGCCGCCGTCACCGGCCAGCTCCTGCACCTGCCGCTGCCACGGCACGGGGTCGCTGCCCGCCTGGGGATAGCCGTAGCCGCCCGGCACCGGCTCGCCGCCCGGTTGCGGGAACCCGTAGCCGCCCGGCACGGGAGCCTGCGGCGGGTAGGCGTAGGCGGCCTGGCCGGGGGCGAGAGGGGTGCCGCTCCCGGCGCTCTGGGGGTACGAGTAGCCCCCGGGTGGCTGCGCGGCTGGCGTCCCGCCAGGTGCCGCCTCCGGCACGACCGCGGGCGCCCCCGCCGCCGGGCCGGAAACCGGCACCCCGGACCCCGGCGGACCGAACCCGGCCACCGCCCCGCCACCGGGCACACCGGCCCCAGCACCGGGCGCGCCGGTCCCAGCCCCCGGCGCCCCAGCACCCGCGCCGGGAGCCCCGGAACCAGCGGCACCGACCCCAACACCGGGCGCCGCCGAACCAGGAGCACCGCCACCCACACCGGTCGCGCCGGAGCCACTGGCACCGCCACCCACACCCGGCGCCCCCGACCCAGCCGCACCGCCCGCCGCCCCGCCGGAACCACCCGTACCGGCGACAGCCGCGCCCCCCGAGGCGCCCGTACCGGCGACAGCCGCGCCCCCCGGGGCGCCCGCGCCGGGGTCCGCGGTACCGGTACCGGCCGCGTCCGCCGTGGAACCGGCCTCGCCCTCCGAACCCCACCTCACCTTGCGGGCGGCCTCGCCAACCCCGGTCTGCTGGGCCGGATCCGCCTTCCAGGAGGTCTCGGACGTGGTGGCGGTCTGCGCCACCGGCGCCGCCGGGTCCTCGTCGAGGAACATCGGACCGGACTCGTCGATCGCCGGGGTCCGCGGCGGCGCCTGCGGGGTCACCGAGGGCGGCACCACCTTCGCGGCGGCCGGGGGCGGGGCGAGAGTCTCGCCCGGCGCGGGCGCCGGGCGGCTGGTTCCGGGAACCCACGCCGCACCGTTCCAGTACCGGACATATCCCGGAATCGACGGGTCTGGGTAATACCCTTCGCGCGGCACCTGCTCACCACCGTCACCGGAGGTCACCACGGCCCCCAACTCCCATCTGGCCAACGTGCCCGGGCGCGACACCCCCGGGAAGGACAACTAGCGAAGACATTAACGAACAACCGTGACCTCGGTAGACGGCCGCGGACACGGACCCGAGCACCGTCAACACGTGCGACGCACGCCCGTACGGACGCACCCGCCCACCGGTCCTCTTTAGCCGCTCCGGGCCCACGCTGACGGCGGTTCCGGAAAATCTCAACATCGCGGTCCGAAGTCGCGTAATGGTGTCGGAGGAATGCGCTCTCTCCCGGTGCGGCCCCCGCAGCGTCCGCTGCGTCACTCCGCCAGGGGCCGCCGAGGAAAGGACGTCGACTTCATGCGCACCGTCGTGGAACGTGAACTCGAACTGACCCTGGTGCTGTCGCCCGAGCGCAGCGTCCCCGTACCGGCCCGGGTGGTCTACCGGACGGACGACCCGTTCGCCGTGCACATCACCTTCCATATCGGCTCGGACTCGCCGGTGAACTGGAGCTTCTCCCGGGAACTGCTGGTCGAGGGGGTGTTCCGGCCGTCCGGCCACGGCGATGTGCGGATCTGGCCGACGAAGGTGGAGGGCCGCAGTGTGATCTGCCTGGCGCTCAACTCACCGGACGGCAGTGCGCTGTTGGAGGTGCCCTCCTCCCCTGTGGCCGCCTGGCTGGAGCGCACGCTGCGCGTCGTGCCGCCGGGCACCGAGCACGAACAGCTGGGCATGGACGACGAACTGAGCCGACTGCTCGCCCCCAGCACGCTGGACGATCTGTGGCCGCACGGGGGTTGGCCGGGCGACGACACGCCGGAGGCCGGGGCGTAGCGCCAGAGTGTTCCGTGGGGGTTCAGAACAGTTTGCCGGGATTGAGGAGTCCCAGCGGGTCGAAGACCTGCTTGATGCCGCGTTGCAACTCCACGCCCACCGGGCCGAGTTCGCGGGCCAGCCAGTCCTTCTTCAGCACCCCGACGCCGTGTTCACCGGTGATCGTGCCGCCCAGTTCCAAGCCGAGCGCCATGATCTCGTCGAAGGACGCCCTCGCCCGCCGGGTGGCGTCGGGTTCGTGGGCGTCGAAGCAGACCACGGGGTGGGTGTTGCCGTCTCCGGCGTGCGCGCACACCCCGATCACCAGGTCGTACTTCTCGGCGATGGCGGCCACCCCGTCCAGCATCGCCGCCAGTCGCGAGCGCGGTACCGCGACATCGTCGATCATGGTGGCGCCGGTGATACGCTCCAGCGCGGGCAGCCCCATCCGCCGTGCCTGCAGCAGGAGTTCGGATTCGGCGGGGTCCTCGGCGGGTACCACCGTGGTCGCCCCGGCGGCCGTGCACAGTTCGCCGAGCGCGGCCAGGTCGGCCGCCGGGTCGGGGGTGTCGAAGGCGGCCAGCAGCAGCGCCTCGGTGGTCTGCGGCAGCCCCATCCGCGTCATGTCGTTGACCGCCCGGATGGTGGTGCGGTCCATCAGTTCGAGCAGCGACGGCACGTGTCCGGCCGACATGATCGCGCAGATCGCCTCGCAGGCGGTGGCGTTCGACGGGAACTCGGCGGCCAGCGCCAACTGCGCCCGCGGCGCGGGCCGCAGCGCCAGCACGGCCTTGACGACGATGCCCAAGGTGCCCTCGGAGCCGACGAACAGCCGGGTGAGGTCGTAGCCCGCGACGCCCTTGGCGGTGCGCCGCCCGGTGCGCAGCAACCGCCCGTCGGCCAGCACGACTTCGAGGCCGAGCACGTACTCGGCGGTGACCCCGTACTTCACGCAGCACAGCCCGCCGGAGCCGGTGCCGATGTTGCCGCCGATGGTGCACTGCTCCCAACTCGACGGATCCGGTGGGTAGTACAGGCCGTGCTCGGCGACGGCGCGGGAGAGCACCGCGTTGACCACGCCCGGTTCGACCACCGCGGTGCGGTTGACGGTGTCGATCTCCAGGACGCGGTCCATCCTGACCAGGGACAGCACGATGCAGCCGTCGCTGGCGTTGGCCGCGCCGGACAGGCCGGTGCGGGCGCCCTGCGGGACCACCGGGACGCGCAGTTCGGTCGCGGTGCGCATGACGTGCTGCACCTGCTCCACCGTGCGCGGCAGCACGACGACGGCCGGTGCGCCCGCGTCGCAGAGGCTGGCCATGTCCCGGGCGTACGCGGCGGTGACGTCCGGGTCGGTCATCACCGCGTCGTCCGGGAGGCCGGTGCGCAGCCGTTCCGCAAGATCCGTCATGGACTCAGCGTCCCACCGGGCGGCCGCGTGCGAAAGCACGCGGCCGCTGGCCGGGGTAGGGGTTTTCGGGGGCGTCGCCCCCGGCCCCTTTTCCGGGGCTGCGCCCTCTGGCCCCCTCGGGGGCCGCGCCCCGAACCCCTCGAGGGTGCGCCCGGGAGGGTTGCTTGCGGGGTGCTTACAGGTTGCCGCGGCGTTCCTGTTCGCGCTCGATGGCCTCGAAGAGGGCCTTGAAGTTGCCCTTGCCGAAGCCCATGGAGCCGTGCCGCTCGATCATCTCGAAGAAGACCGTCGGCCGGTCCTGCACCGGCTTGGTGAAGATCTGCAGCAGGTAGCCGTCCTCGTCGCGGTCGGCGAGGATCTTCAGCTCGCGCAGCGTCTCGATGGGCACCCGGGTCTCGCCGACCCACTCGCCGAGGGTGTCGTAGTACGAGTCGGGGGTGTCGAGGAACTCCACACCGGCCGCCCGCATCGCCCGCACGGTGGCGACGATGTCGTTGGTGGCCAGGGCGATGTGCTGGACGCCGGGGCCGCCGTAGAACTCCAGGTACTCGTCGATCTGCGACTTCTTCTTCGCGATCGCGGGCTCGTTGAGCGGGAACTTCACCTTGCGGGTGCCGTCGGCGACCACCTTGGACATCAGCGCCGAGTACTCGGTGGCGATGTCGTCGCCGACGAACTCCTTCATGTTGGTGAAGCCCATGACCTTGTTGTAGAAGGCCACCCACTCGTCCATCCGGCCGAGCTCGACGTTGCCGACGCAGTGGTCGATGGCCTGGAAGCGGCGCGGGCCGGGCTCCACGATCGGCTTGGCCGCCACGAAGCCGGGCAGGTAGGGGCCGTCGTAGCCGGTGCGCTCGACGAGGGTGTGCCGGGTCTGGCCGTAGGTGGCGATGGCGGCGAGCACGACCGTGCCGTGTTCGTCCTTCAGCTCGTACGGCTCCTCCAGGCCGGTGGCGCCCTGGGCCACGGCGTGCTCGTACGCGGCGCGCGCGTCCGGCACCTCGATGGCCAGGTCCACCACACCGTCGCCGTGCTCGGCGACGTGCCCGGCGAGGAAGCGGCCGTGGTCGGTCTCCGCCTTGATGACGGAGGTGAACACGAAGCGGGCGCCGCCGGACTCCAGGACGTAGCTGGCGGTCTCGCGGCTGCCGTTCTCCGGTCCCGAGTAGGCGACGAGCTTCATCCCGAAGGCGGTGGAGTAGTAGTGCGCGGCCTGCTTGGCGTTGCCGACCGCGAAGACGACGGCGTCCATGCCCTTGACCGGGAACGCGTCCTTGGTCTTCTCCTGGGTCTCAGTCATGGCGAAACTCTCGCGCCACGCCTCATAGTGCGCAATAGTTTGCGAAATCACTGGACACCCTGTGCAGCACACGCCCGGAATCACCGGTCAATCTGTACATGATGACCATCGAGGAGGCGCTATGGGCATCGACGCGCTCGACGGGCGGCTGATCAAGCTGCTGGAGCGGGAGCCGAGGATCGGGGTACTGGAGGCGTCCCGGCAGCTCGGAGTGGCGCGCGGCACGGTCCAGGCGCGGCTGGACCGCCTGCGGGCCAAAGGGGTGATCCGGGGCTTCGGCCCCCAGGTGGATCCGGCGGCGCTCGGCTATCCGGTCACCGCCTTCGCCACGCTGGAGATCAAGCAGGGCCAAGGCCCGGATGTGCGGGCTCACTTGGCGGCCGTTCCCGAGGTGCTGGAGCTGCACACCACCACCGGGGAGGGGGACATGCTGTGCCGACTGGTGGCCCGTTCGAACGCCGACCTCCAACGTGTGATCGACCGGGTCGTGGGTTTTGATGGCATCGTGCGGGCTTCCACGGCGATCGTCATGGAAAATCCGGTTCCGTACCGGATCATCCCGCTGGTGGAGCAGGCATCGCAGGACGGAACGTAGACGCCCCGTGGACGCCCTCGCGCGGCCGTCAGTACGGTGATTCGTCGGGAGGCCGACGTGGACTTCTGGAGCTTCGTCAGCGACCGGCGTCAGCAGCTGCTGATGGACACCTACCAGCACGCCAGCGCGGTGTTCCAGTGCATGGTGGTCGCCTCCGTGGTCGGCGTCGGCATCGGCGTGCTGACGTACCGCAACGACCGGGCCGGTCGGCTGGCCATCGCCACCACCGTGACGATCATGACCGTGCCGTCGTACGCCCTGCTCGGCCTGCTGATCCCGGTGCTCGGCCTGGGCGTGCCGCCCACCGTGACGGCGCTGGTGCTCTACGCGCTGCTGCCCATCGTGCGCAACGCCATCGTGGGGCTGCGCGGGGTCGACCCCACCCTGGTGGACGCCGCCAAGGGCATCGGGATGAGCCGGGCCGCCCAGATCCTGCGGGTCGAACTGCCGCTGGCCTGGCCGTCCATCCTGACCGGTATCCGGGTGGCCACCCAGATGCTGATGGGCATCGCGGCCGTCGCCGCCTTCGCCTCGGGACCGGGCCTGGGCAACGATATCTTCACCGGCATCTCCAGCCTGGGCAGTGCCAACGCGCTCAACCAGGTGCTGGCCGGAACGCTCGGCATCGTCGTACTGGCCCTGCTGTTCGACTTCGCCCTGGTGCTCATCGGACGGCTGACCACTTCGAGGGGGATCCGTGGCTGACCGGCAGCGGGCCGTCACCGGCGCGGTGATTGAGCTGGACGACCTCACCAAGCACTACCCGGGCAGCCAGCTGCCCGCGGTGGACGGCGTCAACATGGAGATAGCCGCCGGGGAGACGGTCATCCTGGTCGGCCCGTCCGGCTGCGGCAAGTCCACCACGCTGCGGATGATCAACCGGCTGATCGAGCCCAGCTCCGGCCGGATCAGGATCGACGGGGAGGACGTCACCGACATCGACCCGGTGCGGCTGCGCCGCCGGATCGGCTACGCCATCCAGTCCTCCGGCCTCTTCCCGCACATGACGGTCGCGGAGAACATCGCGCAGGTGCCGAGGATGGTCGGCTGGTCCAAGGCCCGGATCAGGGACCGGGTCGAGGAGATGCTGGACCTGGTCGGACTCGATCCGCGCGAGTTCCACTCGCGCTACCCCCGCCAGCTCTCCGGCGGCCAGCAGCAGCGCGTCGGGGTGGCCAGGGCGCTGGCCGCCGATCCGCCGGTGCTGCTGATGGACGAGCCGTTCGGCGCGGTCGACCCGATCACCCGCGACCACCTGCAGGACGAACTGATCAGGCTGCAGCACGAGTTGCACAAGACGATCGTCTTCGTCACCCATGACTTCGACGAGGCGATCAAACTCGGCGACCGCATCGCGGTGTTGCGCGAGCAGTCGCACATCGCCCAGTTCGACACCCCCGAGGCGATCCTCACCAACCCGTCGGACGACTTCGTCTCCGGCTTCGTCGGCGCGGGCGCCGCGCTGAAGAGGCTCAACCTGACCCGGGTGCGCGATGTGACGATCGAGGACGTCCCCACCGTCACCATGGACGACCCGCTGCAAGAGATCTTCGACAAGCTGCGCGAACGCGGCGGCAACGAACTGCTGCTGCTCGACCGGCGGCGGCGCCCGTACAAGTGGCTGCGGCGCGGCGACCTGATGCGTGCCAAGGGCTCGTTGGCCAGGGCGGGCACGCTGGTCAGCCACCACGTCACCCGGGACGCCACGCTGCGCGACGCGCTGGAGGCGGTGCTCACCGACAGCGCGGGCCGGGTGCCGGTCACCGGGCGGCGCGGTGAGTACGTGGGCGTGGTCGACATGGAGACGCTGCTGAACTCGGTGCACGAGCTGCTGGAGGCCGACCGGATGGCCGCCCTGGAGCACCGGCACGATCTGGAGGAGGCGCGCGCCCACCAGACCCAGGAGCGGTTGGAGACCGGCTTCGCCGGAGGCGAGCGGCCATGACCGGCGGCCCGGAGAAGTACGAGCGGCTGGCCGAACGGCAGGACCCGGCGGGCGAGCCGGAGCAACCGCTCGCCTCGGCGCTGCCCGGCACCCCCGGCCGCAGGGTCTCCACCAGGCGGCTGGTGCTCACCCCGGTCGTGATCGCGCTGGCGCTGGCCGCCACCTATCTGTGGATCAGCAACGTCCGGCTGGACTCCATCGAACGCAACTCGCTCAGTGGCGGCGCGGTCGGCCAGGCGCTGTGGCAACAGGTCAAACTGGTCGCCTACTCCACCTTCTTCGTGCTGGTGATCGCCATCCCGCTGGGCATCGCGCTCACCCGCAGGCGGTTGCGCGCCGCCGCCCCGTTGGCCACCGCGGTGGCCAACCTCGGCCAGTCCATCCCGTCCATCGGCCTGCTGGCGCTGCTCACCTTCTGGCTGGGCATCGGACCGCACACCGCGCTGGTCGGCATGGTGGCGTACGCGGTGCTGCCGGTGCTCAGCAACACCATGAGCGGACTGCGGGCGATCGACCCGAGCCTGGTGGACGCGGCGCGCGGCATCGGGATGTCCGGCTGGGGCGTGCTGCGCAAGGTCGAACTGCCGCTGGCGGTACCACTGATCCTCGCCGGGGTGCGCAACGCACTGGTGCTCAACGTGGGCACCGGCACGCTCGCCGGGTTCGTCAGCGGCGGCGGTCTGGGCACGATCATCACCAACGGCATCGTCACCCAGCGCACCAGGGTGCTGATCGTGGGCTCGGTGCTCGCGGTGGCACTGGCGCTGCTGGTGGACTGGCTGGCGGCACTGGCCGAGCTGCGGATGACCCCGCACGGGCTGGAGGCGGGGTGAGCCGTGCGCTGTGCGCCGTACTGGCGCTGCTCGGGGCGCTGTCCGGGTGCGGGCTGCACAGCGGCTCGGACATCGCGGACACCGTGCGGCCGGGTTCGGTGGGCGCCGGAAAGCCGCTGTCCGGCGCCCAGTTGACGGTGGCCTCCAAACAGGACACCGAGCAGCGCGTCCTGGGCCAGATCACCGGCCTGGTGCTCAAGGCGGCCGGTGCCACGGTACGGGACCACACCGGCATCAGCGGCTCGATCGGCGCCCGCCAGTCGATGCTCACCGGCGCGGCGGACGCGATGTACGACTACACCGGCACCGCCTGGATCACCTATCTCGGCCACACCGGAACCGTCCCCGACCCACAGGCCCAGTGGCGGGCGGTACGCGACGAGGACGCCCGCAACGGACTGGCCTGGCTGCCCATGGCGCGGTTGAACAACACCTACGCCTTCGCCGTCAACCGGGCCAACGCCGCGCGCTACCGGCTGCGTTCGCTCTCCGACGTGGCCGCGCTGGCCCGGCGCTCGCCGTCGGCGCTGACCATCTGCGCGGACAACGAGTTCGCGGTGCGCGACGACGGACTGCCCGGTGTGCTGCGGGCCTACGGCATCTCGGTGCCGAAGTCGCGGATCATGACGATGGACGCCGGACTGATCTACACCCAGGTCGCGGCGGGCAGTCCATGCCTGATCGGCGACGTGTACGCCACCGACGGCCGGATCGAGGCGGACCGGCTGACCGTGCTCACCGACGACCGGCACTTCTTCCCCGACTACAACGCGGCCCCGGTCGTCTACGGCCCGACCCTGCGGCGCTATCCCCAACTCGCCGGGCTGCTCGGCCCGGTGACCGCGAGGCTCACCACCCAGGAGGCGCGCAGGCTCGGCGCCGAGGTCGACGTCCAGGGCAAGGACCCGCGGGAGGTGGCGAAGTCATGGCTGATCGACCAGGGCTTCCTGCGCCGGTGACCGCGGTACGGGCGGTGGCGCTCGGCGCGGCCCTCGCACTGTGCGGCGCGGCCGTGCTGTCCGGCTGCGGGCTGAGGAGCGGCCAGGCCATCGCGGATCCCGTGCGGCCCGGTTCGGTCGGTCGGGGCGAACCGCTCAGGGGCGTGACGCTGACCGTCACCTCCAAGAACTTCAGCGAACAGATCATCCTCGGCGAGATGATGGGCCTCGCGCTGAAGGCGGCGGGCGCCACCGTCATCGACAAGACCGACATCCAAGGCTCCGTCGGCGCCCGGCAGGCGGTGCTCAAGGGCACGGCCGACGCGATGTACGAGTACACCGGCACCGCCTGGATCACCTACCTCGGCCACACCAGACCCATCCCCGACCCACAGGGCCAGTGGCGCGCGGTACGCGACGAGGACGCCCGCAACGGACTGACCTGGCTGCCGCCCGCCACCTTGGACAACACCTACGCGCTGGCGACGAACCAGGCCAACCAGGAGCGGTACGGCTACTCCAACCTCTCCGAGGTGGCCGCCCTGTCCCGGTCGGACCCGAGCGCGGTCACGCTGTGCGTCAACAACGAGTTCGACGTGCGCGACGACGGCCTGCCCGGCATGAGCAGGGCGTACCGGATGGACGTCCCGGCCCGGAACGTGCGGGTGATGGACAGCGGCATCGTCTACACCCAGGTCGCCCAGGGCACCTCCTGCGCGCTGGGCGAGGTGTTCACCACCGACGGCCGGATCCCCGCCAAGCACCTGCGGGTGCTCGATGACGACCGGCACTTCTTCCCGAACTACAACGCGGCCCCGGAGATCAACAGCCGTACGCTGCGGGCCCATCCGGCGATCGCCACCGTGCTCGAACCCATCACGGCGAAGCTGACCACCGCCAACCAGCAGCAGCTCAACGCCAGGGTGGACGTGGACGGTCAGGACCCGCGCGCGGTCGCCAAGGACTGGCTGGTCCGGGAGGGGTTCATCAAGTCCGGCTGAACATCAGCAACTCGGCAGCGGCGCGCCGGAGCGCAGCGCGGCCAGGGAGTTCAACGCGTCGCCCAAGGTGCTGACCGGGATCAGCCGCATGCCACCGGGCAGTTCCGCCTTGGCGTCGGAGCACTCGTCCCTGGGGGTGAGGAAGACGGAGGCGCCGTCCCGCTTGGCGGCCTGCTCCTTGAGCGCCACACCGCCGACCGCGCCGACCGTGCCGTCCTGGTCGATGGTTCCGGTACCGGCGATGGTGCGGCCACCGGTGAGGTCGTTGCCCCTGCCGTCGCCCTGGACCCGGTCGATGATCCCGAGGGTGAACATCAGTCCGGCGCTGGGGCCGCCCACGTCCGCGAGCTTGAGGTCCACCTTCACCTGCGAGGGCGACAGTCCCATGTGCTTCAGGGCGGCGGCGGTGGCCGCCTGCTGGGACTGCTTCATCTCGTTGAGGTTCTGCTGGGTGACCTGCTGGACGCTGCCGCCGCCCGGGTAGACGGCGCTGCGCGGCATCACCGCCTGGCTCCGGGACCACCACGCCGTCCACACGTCGGTGAAGTGCACGTCCGCGTTGGGCCCGGTGGCGACGATGGTGACCATCCGCAGCTGGCCGCTGGTGGGGCGGACCTTGGTTCCGGAGACGCTGATCACCTGCTGTCCGTTGTTCGCGCCGAGGACGTTGGCGGTCATGCCCGGGTAGGCGATCGTGATCGGCAGCGGGGCGAACAGTGCCACCGCGAGCAGCGCGACGACGACGGCGGAGCAGACGGCTAGGATCCTGGCGCGAGAAGACACACTGGCATTACACAGCATTTCCCGGGGGACGACCCCCGTACCCCCAGCCACGCTCGCTTACCGGCACCAGACCGTCACCGCAGGTTCGCAAGCGCCTCCGGCGCCACGGTGGCTACCGCAGTGCCTCCGCGACCTCCCGTGCCGCGGCCACCACGCGCTGGCCCACCCGTTCCGGGACGGACTCCGCGAGCATCACCACGCCGACGCTGCCCTCGATGCCGGTGACGCCGAGCAGTGGCGCGGCGGCACCGCTGGCGCCCGCCTCAAGCTCGCTGTGGGTGAGGACGTAGCCGGGCGCTCCGTTGAGTTCCGCCTGCGGGACCGGACCACCGGCGCCCGCGGCGGCGGGGACGGCGGGGCGGGACGCGTTCCACAGGCGGCCCTCCAGGATCGCCTTGCCCGCCGCGCCACGGTCCAGCGCGTGGCGGAAGCCGGTGCGGTAGGCGACGTGGTAGTCGGTCCAGCTGGGCTCCACCACGGCGACGGCGAGCGCCTCGTTGCCGTCCACCAGCGTCAGGTGCGCGGTCGCGCCGATGTCCTCGGCGAGCGAGCGCAGCGCGGGCAGCGCGGCCTCGCGCAGCAGCGGATGCACCTGGTGGGCCAGCCGCAGCACGCCCAGCCCGACCCTGGCGCGACCGCCCAGGTCGCGGCGCACCAGGGCGTGCTGTTCCAGCGTGGCGAGCAGCCGGTACACCACGGTGCGGTTCACGCCGAGCTTCGCCGCGAGTTCGGTGACGGTGAGCCCGTGATCGGTGTCGGCCAGCAGTTTGAGGACCCGCAGTCCCCGGTCGAGCGTCTGTGAGGTCTCCGTGGTCACGACGCCCCCTCCTCAGGTGAGTGGCGGCCGGGCGCGGTGGACCGCTGCCGACAGCGCGGCAGCGCGCGCAGAGGCCGCCGGTCGCGTGGTACCCGGCTGCGCTCCGCGGCGGCGTTGCCACGGCGCGTGCGTGAGCGGGACAGTAGCTTTACTGTCCCGCTCAGCGGAAGAGTCCGTCCAGAATCCGGGCAGATACCTTTACTTTCTCTTGGGGGCTCCGCCCCCAAACCCCCGGGCGAGCTCGGGGGCTGCGCCCCCCAAGCCCCGGACGGGCCGCGCCCCGGACTTCGGGGGCTTCGCCCCCCCTTGGGCTGCGGCCCAGCCCCGGGCCAGCTTGGGGCTGCGCCCTCGCCCCTTGGGGCCGCGCCCCACACCCGGGCGAGGTTGGGGCTGCGGCCCCAAACCCCGGACGGGCTGCGGCCCCGCTCTCCTGCTGTGGCGGCCGTTGTGGTTAGCGGTGGCG
Organism: Streptantibioticus rubrisoli; assembly: GCF_024436055.1. GTDB lineage: Bacteria > Actinomycetota > Actinomycetes > Streptomycetales > Streptomycetaceae > Streptantibioticus_A > Streptantibioticus_A rubrisoli. The sequence continues at coordinate 100,586 of NZ_JANFNH010000007.1, forward strand.
GGTGGCCCACTCCTGGATCTTTTTGATGCGTTCCTTGATCTGGCCCGCCGTCGCCTCCGCGCTCGGGGGGCCGCCGCAGGCGCGGCGGAGTTCGTTGTGGATCACGCCGTGCGGCTTGCCGCTCTGGTGGTTGTAGGCGGAGACCATGGTGTTGAGCCGCTTGCGCAGCTCGAGGAGTTCCTTGTGGCTGACCACCGGGCGGCGTTCCGCCGGGAGTTCCACCAGGTCCGCCTCCGTATCCGGCTTCTTGCGGCTGTGGGCGATCTGGCGAGCCTGCCTGCGCTGGAGCAGCAACTGGACCTGGTCGGGCTCAAGTAGGCCCGGAATGCCCAGATAGTCCTGCTCCTCCTCGCTGCCGGGGTGCGCCTGCATACCGAACTCGGCGCCGTCGTACAGCACCCGGTCGAAGACCGCGTCCGACTCCAGTGCCTCGAAGGGGAGTTGGTCCTCGGTGACCTCGTCCTTCCCCTTCTCCGCCTCCGCGAGGAGCTTTTCCTCCTCCGCGTAGATGTCGTCCTCGCCCGACTTCTTCGGCTTGTCGAGCACGTGGTCGCGCTCGACCTCCATCTCGTTGGCGAAGCCGAGCAGCATCGGAATGGTGGGCAGGAACACCGACGCCGTCTCCCCGCGCCGCCGGGACCGTACGAAACGGCCCACGGCCTGCGCGAAGAACAGCGGGGTCGAGATCGTCGTGGCGTAGACGCCCACCGCGAGCCGCGGTACGTCCACGCCCTCGGAGACCATCCGGACCGCGACCATCCACCGCTCGTCGGACCCGCTGAACTCGTCGATCTTCTTGGACGCGCCCGCGTCGTCCGACAGCACCACCGTCGCCTTGGTCCCGGTGATCTCCCGGATCAGCTTGGCGTACGCGCGGGCCGCGTCCTGGTCGGAGGCGATCACCAGACCGCCCGCGTCCGGAATGCCCTTTCTGACCTCGGTCAACCGCTGATCCGCTGCGCGCAGCACGTTGGGGATCCACTCACCGGTCGGCGCCAGCGCGGTGCGCCAGGCCTGGCCGATGGCGTCCTTGGTCATCGGGTCGCCGAGCCGGGCGGCGATCTCGTCGCCCGCCTTGGTGCGCCACCGCATGTTCCCGCTGTACGAGAGGAAGATGACCGGCCGCACCACACCGTCGGCGAGCGCGTTGCCGTATCCGTAGGTGTAGTCGGCCACCGAGCGCCGGATGCCGTCCGGACCCTCCGCGTAGGAGACGAACGGGATGGGGTTGGTGTCGGAACGGAACGGCGTACCGGTGAGCGCCAGCCGCCGGGCCGCCGGTTCGAACGCCTCGAAGCAGGCCTCGCCCCAGGACTTGGTGTCGCCGGCGTGGTGGATCTCGTCCAGGATGACCAGCGTCTTGCGCTGCTCGCAGCGGTTGCGGTGCAGCATCGGACGCACCCCGACACCCGCGTACGTCACCGCGACGCCGTGGTACTCCCTCGACACCGGGCCCGCGCTGTAGTCGGGGTCGAGCTTGATGCCTATCCGCGCGGCCGCCTCGGCCCACTGCTTCTTCAGGTGCTCGGTGGGCGCGACCACCGTGACCTGCTGCACCACGTGGTTGTGCAGCAGGTACGAGGCGAGGGTCAGCGCGAACGTGGTCTTGCCCGCGCCCGGCGTCGCCACGGCGAGGAAGTCACGCGGCTGACGCTGCACGTACGAGTCGAGTGCGGCCTGCTGCCAGGCACGCAGCTTCCCGGCCGTACCCCACGGGGCACGACCGGGAAAGGCGGGTGAGAGGTGGTGCGAGGCGGTGGTAGTCACGGTCTCCGGGCGGGTCCGTCGGATCTGTCGGTCACGTCGGTCGGATACGAAAACCGTGACAGCTTACCGGCGCCCCCTCCCCGCCCCCCGCGGAACGCGGCGAGTCCACGCGGCGGTGCGACACAGCTCACAGCGGCCCGTCCGCGGCGGCCGGTTGACGCACCCGGCACCAAGTCCCGTACCGCGCCCGGGCGTTACCGCTCGGGCCGCAGCCTGCCCGCCACCGCGACGCCGACCAGCGCGACCGCCGTCGCCAGGCAGAACACCGCCGCGAAGGCCGCCGGATGAGCGTGCGCGCCCGCCGTGGGACCACCGGCGGCGACCGTACCGCCGCCCAGCGCGGCGAACAGCACTCCCCCGGCGGCCACCAACACCACGTTGGACAGCGCGTCGCACACCTGGAGCGCCGCCGAGTTGGCGCCCGCCTCCTGTGGTGGCGAGTACGTCAGCAGCAGCACGCTCATCGAGGCGATCACCAGCCCCATACCGAGCCCGCCCACGCACCACGCCACCGCCACGATCCACGCCGGTACCACCGGCAGCAGCGCCAGCGCCGCGCCGACCACCGCCATGCCGACCAGTCCCATCCCGGCCCGCACCAACCGCTCGCGGTACGGCTCCAGGCGCGGCCGGGACTGCACGAAGCTGCCCAGCGCCCAGGTCAGACCGCCCCCGGCGAGCGACAGCCCGGCCAGCGTCGGGGAGAGCTGGCGCCGGGTCACCAGCATCAGCGGAAGGAAGCTCTCGGCGGTCAGGAAGGATCCGGCCGCGATGCCGCGCAACAACACCACCGACGGCAGCCCGCGTCCGGCGCGGAACGTTCCCGGCGGCAGCAGCCGTACCGCCGACGGCACCAGCAGCGCCGCCCCCGCGACCGCGGGCGGCAGCGCCCACCAGTCGTGCACGTCCTGGCCCGCGTACTGCAGCAGCGCCGCGCCCGCCGAGATGCCCAGCGCCAGCGGGATCCGGCGCCGGTCGCGCACCGCGGCGGCGGCCTGGTCCGGGGGCGGTTCGACCGCCGCCCGGCGCAGCGCGGGCAGCGCGACCGAGACCGGCAGCGCCACCAGGACCGGGATGCCGAGGAACACCCAGCGCCAGCCCAGCTGTTCGGTCACCGCGCCGGAGACCAGCGGCCCGACGATGGACGGCACCACCCAGGACGCGGCGAACGCGGCCAGCACCGCGGGCCGCAGCCGCTGCGGGTAGGCGCGGCCCACCACCACGTAGAGCGCGACGATCAACAGCCCGCCGCCGACGCCCTGTACCGCCCGGCCCGCGATGAACGGCCACATGGCCCGCGCCGTGCCGGACACCACCAAACCGGCGGCGAAGCAGCCGATGCCGGTGCTCAGCGGTGCCAGCGGCCCCGACCGGTCGCACCACTGGCCGGACACCACCATCGCGACCAGGCTGGTGGTGAAGTAGCCGGAGAAGGCGAAGCCGTACAGCGACAGCCCGTGCAGATCGCGTGCCGCGACCGGCATCGCGGTGCCGACGGCGGTCGCCTCGAAGGCGACCAGCAGCACGACCGAGACGATCCCCAGTGTCAACGCGCGGTAGCGACGGCTCAGCACCGTCTCCACCTGGTGCGTTGCGCCCGATATGGGCGGTATTTGCTGGTCGTTGAGGGGATCGTTCAGCGCGGCCATGGCGCCAGCGTAGGTCGGCTGGAGCTGGTCGGCGCCTGGCCGTGGCCGGTTTTCCCCGTCGTCCGATGGTCCTAGGCCGACCGTTCGTGAACGCGGCGTGGCGGTCACGTTGCGACCCGCGCCCAACCGTTGACCCCGCCCCGGGGCGTCGGCCTATCGTCAAGAACATCAACCCGGCCGTGTGCCCGAGTGGTTGAGGGGCTCGCCTGCAAAGCGAGTTACACCGGTTCGATTCCGGTCACGGCCTCCAGACAAGGAGCAACCACACCCGCCCGAGCGGTTGAGGGGCTCGCCTGCGCAGCATCCATCAGCGGGCTCCGCCCGCGGGGAGTTACACCGGTTCGATTCCCGCCACGGCCTCCAGACAAGGAGCAACCACACCCGCCCGAGCGGTTGAAGGGCTCGCCTGCGCAGCATCCATCAGCGGGCTCCGCCCGCGGGGAGTTACACCGGTTCGATTCCCGCCACGGCCTCCTGCGGAAAACAAAGTCGGCGCCCACCGGTGAATTCACCGTGGGCGCCACCCTTTATGGAACCGGTCAGTACGCCGAGTTCACGTTGTCCATCGAACCGTAGCGGTGCGCCGCGTAATTGCAGGCGGCGGTGATGTTCGCGACCGGGTCGTAGATGTCGTGCGAAGTACCCGACACGTGGTACGCGTTGAACGTCGGGTCGATCACCTGCAGCAGGCCCTTGGACGGAATGCCGTTGCGGGCGTTGATGTCCCAGTTGTTGATGGCGTACGGGTTGCCGCTGGACTCACGCATGATGTTGCGCTTGATGCCCTCGTAGCTGCCGGGGATGCCGTGCTGGTGCATGATGTCCAGCGCCTGGCGGATCCAGCCGTCGAGGTTGTTCGGGTACGAGGGGGCCGGAGCGGCCTGCGCCGGGGCGGCCGGGCGGGACTCCGAGCGGCTCGCGGCCTGCGGCTGGTGGCGGCGGGCCTCGTTGGCCTTGTGCTGCGCGGCCTGGTGCTGCGCGGCCGCGTGCTGCTTGACCGCCTTGGCGGCCTGGGCGGCCTGCTGGGCGATGTCGGCCTGCTGGCTCTGGCTCTGGGCGGCCGAGCCGCTGTCGGACGTGCCGAACGCCATGGCGGCGGACATCACCGGGTTGCTGGGGTTGGCAGCGTGCGCCGATCCCGGAGCGACCGAAAAGGCCAGGACTGAGGCGCCGGCAACGGCGACACCGGCCGCGGAGAGCTTGTGCTTCCGGGTCAGGCCGTCGAGGTGCGTCAGGGTCGTCCGGGTCATGCGGTGAAGGGCGGGAAAGGCGGGCATGGGCATGGGTGAGTTGGTCCTCCAGGTCGCTGAGCCGCAGTCGCCCGTCCGGCACCTGAGTCCGGGCGACGCCTTCGCCTTTTCGGCGATAGGCGCCGCGTTCATGTCCCACGGCGCCCTGCGGCTCGGCAATTCTTAGCGACCGGAAAATCGGCTCGCAAAGATGTGACCTACTACCCGCACTAGTGGAAAAGGGGTCGACCAGCGGGCACGAAAAAGGCCGCCACAGCACGTGGCGGCCCTGTTTACGGCACCTTTACGATTCCACTACGCGTCTTCGTAAGTGACCTGCGCCCTATGCGGAGGCTCACACACCGGGCGCCTTTCCGTCACCGTCCGTACCGCGCCCGTCACGCGGCCCGCGCAGACCGGACCCGGCGCTCAGCCCTGCCGGGCCACCGCCGTCTGCGGGCGGATCGGCAGCCGTCCCACCGGTCGGCCGGTCGCCGCCCGTACCGCCGCCGCGACCGCGGCGGGCGAGACCACCACCGGCACCGCGCTGACCGCCTTCGCCCCGAAGGGCGCCACCACGTCCCGCTCCTCCACCAGCTTCACGATCCGCACCGGCGGCGCGTCCAGCGCCGTGGGCAGCGCGTAGCCGGTGAGCGACGGCCGCTTGACCGCGCCGCGCCCGGTACGCAGGTCCTCCATCAGCGCCATGCCCACACCCTGTGTGACGCCCGCCTCGATACGGGCCGCGACCTGGCGGGGGTTGAGCACCCGGCCGACGTCCTGGGCGACCGCCATGTCCACCACCCGGACGGTGCCGAGCTCGATGTCGACGTCGACCACCGCCCGGATCGCCGCGAAGGCCAGACCCACGAAGGCGTCCCCCTGGCCGGTCTCGTCCAGCTTCTCGGTGGGGTGCGGACGGCACTGCGCGGTGGCCCACAGTTCCTTGCCCTGGAGCGTCTCGGCGACCGTGGTGCTCAGTACTCCGTCGTACGAGGTGATCTTGCCGTCGGCGATGGTGAGCAACTCCACCGACATCCCGAACTTGGCGGCCAGCGGTTGCAGCAGCTGGGTGCGGACCATCTTCGCGGCGCGCTCGACCGCACCGCCGGACACCCAGGTGTGACGGCCACGGGCGGACGGCCCCGCGGGCGGCTGGTCGGTGTCGGCGGGCAGCACCGCCACCTCCTCCACTCCGAGGACCTCCTGCACGATCTGCCGGGCGAGGGTGGCGAAGCCCTGCCCGGTCTCCACCGCCGAGCAGATCACGGTCGCGGTGCCGCCCTGCACCCGGACGGTCGCCGTGGACACCTCGTCATGCCCCTCGGCGCCCAGCATGTGCACCATGCCCAGCGCGTAGCCGACCCCGCGGCGCACCGCCCCCGGCTCGCCCGCGCCCTCCGGGCCGCCCGGCAGCAGCCACTCCGCCTCGTCCTCGGCGGACGGCAGCGGCGGCAGTTCGGCGTCCCGTACCGCCCCCAGCAGTTCGGCGACCGGCGCCGGGCAGGTCACGGTCTGACCGGTGGGCAGCAGGTCGCCGGTGGCCATCACATTGCGCATCCGCAGCTCGGCCGGGTCCAGGCCCAGCTTGGCGGCGAGCTTGTCCATCTGCCCCTCGTACGCGGCGCACACCTGCATCGCACCCTCACCGCGCACATGCCCCGACGGCGGGTTGTTGGTGCGCACCGCCCAGCCCTCGACGAAGACGTGCGGCACCACATAGGGACCGGCGGCGAACGCCACCGCGGCGGCCAGCGCGTCGGAGGAGGCGTCCGCGTAGGCGCCCGCGTCCAGCAGCAGCTGCGCCTCGACCTTGACCAGCCGGCCCTCGGCATCGGCGTGGTGCCGGTAGCGCAGCAGCGCCGGATGCCGGTGGGCGTGCCCCAGGAAGGACTCCTCGCGGGTGGCGACCAGCTTGACCGGATGGCCGGTCTTCAACGCCAGCAGTCCCAGCGGGAGTTGGAAGCCGGGGTCCTCGCGGTCGGCCATCGCCCCGGGCACCCCGGTGACCACCACCTTGACCCGGTCGGTCTCAAGTCCGAAGCAGGCGGCAGCCATGTCGCGGTCGGCGTGCGGATCGGTGGAGGCCACGTACAGCTCGACCCCGCCGTCCGGGCGCGGTACGGCGAGCCCGGCCTCCGCGCCGATCGGGGCCGGGTCCTGGCGGCCGACCCGGTAGACGCCCTCGACCACCACCTCACCGGCCGCCGAGGGGTCGCCGAAGCGCAGCGGGATGTGCCGGATCAGATTGCCGTCCGGGTGCAACGGCGGTGCCTCGAACGCCTTCTCGGGGTCGGTGACCGGTTCCAGCACCTCGTACTCGACGATGATCGCGGCGGCGGCCAGCCGTGCGGTGTCGGGGTGGTCGGCGGCCACCGCGGCGATCGGCTCGCCGTGGTGGCGGACCACGTCGTGCGCGAAGACCGGGCGGTCGGCGACCCGGCGGCCGTGCATGGCGTCACCGGGTACGTCCGTGTGCGTGATGACCGCGCGCACTCCGGGCATCTCGGCGGCGTGCGTGGTGTCGATGGAGACGATGCGGGCGTGCGGGTGCGGGGAGCGCAGCACGGCCGCCCACAGCAGTCCCTCGGCCCACAGGTCGGCGGCGTACGGGAAGACGCCCTGGGTCTTGGCCGCCGCGTCGGCGGGCAGCAGGGAGGCACCGAGGCCGTGCTGGCTCTCCACGGCGGCGGGCGGAACGACCACGGTGGGGATCGCGGTCGCGGCGTCGGACCCAGCCGTTCCGTCCCCGCCCACGGAGGTGCCACGCACGGCGCTCATTCCCTGTCTCCGATCTCGCCGATCCCGCCGCTGCCAGGCGTCATACCAGTCCCCCGTCGTCCGCCGCACCCGAGGCCTGGTGCGGGATCAACGGAACCACGTTCTCCGGGGCCGGGTCCTGGCTCTCCTCGTCCTCTGCCTCATCCACCGCCGCGCGCTCGGCGACCACCTGCCGTACCGCGTCGAGCACGCCCCGGTAGCCGGAGCAGCGGCACAGGTTGCCGCTGAGCGCCTGCCGGGTCTCCAGTTCGGTCGGCCGGTGGTTGCCCGCGAGCAGGTCGTGCAGCGTCATCGCCATCCCGGGCGCGCAGAAGCCGCACTGCACCGCGCCGCAGTCGACCAGCGCCCGCTGTACGTCGGAGAGCTGGCCGCCCTGGGCCAGGCCCTCCACGGTGCGCACATCGCAACCGGCGGCGGTGGCGGCGGGCATCAGGCAGGAGGCGACCAGCCGTCCGTCGACCTGCACCGAGCACGCGCCGCACTCGCCCTGCTCGCAGCCGTCCTTGGCACCGGCGAGACCGAGCCGTTCGCGCAGCACGTACAGCAGGGACTCACCCAGCCAGGCGTCGGTGACCGGCCGGTCGGCGCCGTTGACCCGCAGCACATAGGAGGCGAGGGGGTGTTCGCTGTGCGGATCGGGCTCGGCGGCGGGCGGCTCGGGCTCCGGCTCGGCCGCGGCGTCAACCGGCGCCTGCGCATGGGCGGTTGGCGTCTCGGCCGCGGCGGGCTGGTCGCTCCACTCGCCGGGTGGGACGTGCGCGGGTTCCCGCGGGGCGGCCACCACCTGCCCCAGCGCGTACTCGCCGGACTCGTCACCGGAGTCGTCCGCGAACGGGACCGTCCACTGCTGGGGGGCGGCCGCGTCGGCGGCGTCCGGCCCGGGGTCGGGCAGGGACGTCGTCGGCCACTCGCCGGAACCGCCGTGGTCGGTGGGCGTGTCCCAACCGGCCGCGTCGCGCGGCGGTACGTAGCCGTGGCCGGGGGCGGCCAGCGGATCGGTGCCGGACGGGGTGGCCGCCAGGTCGTGGAACCGGTCGGCGAACGAGACGTGCATGGTCGCGTCGGCGTCGTACTCACCGCCGGGCGTCAGCGGCTGCCACACACCGTCGCCCGGCGCGAAGTCGTGCTCGGGCTGTCCGTTCATGCCCGCACCCGTCGTCCCGTCATCGCTCACGAAAGTGCCCTCCCCAGTGCCCGGCGGGCCAGTGCGGCCACCGTACGCCGCAGATGCGCGACCGCGGGCGGCAGCGCGCCCGCGTCCTGACCCGCCGGATCCGCCGGGTCGCCCACCGGGTCCGGGATGCAGGCCATGGCCACATAGTCGCCGAACGCGGTGCACACCCGCGGGTCCAGGGTGCGTGCGCCGTCCCAGTCGATCAGCGAGGCCACCCACTGCTCGGCCTCCAGCGGACGCAACGGCATCGGCGCCACCGCGCCGACCGCGCACCGCACCCCGCGCCGCGCCGGGTCGAGCACCAGCGCGACCGATGCCATGGCCCGGCCGGGACCGGTGCGCGCGGTCGCCTTCAAGAAGACCTGCGGGGCGTGCAGCAGCGGAGCCCTTACGAACGCCAGCAGTTCACCCGGGCGCAGCGGGTCCATCCCGGTCAGCAGATGACTGACCGGAACCTCCCGGCTGCCGTTCGGACCGGTCAGGACGACGCTGGCCTCCAACGCGGCGAGCACCGGCAGCGCGTCACCGGTCGGCGCGGCGGAGGCGATGTTGCCGCCCAGCGTCCCGGCGTTGCGGATCTGCGGCGGACCGGCGGCGCGCGCCGCGGCGGCCAGGGCGGGGATGAGCGCGGCGAAGTCGGGCCGCCCCATACGGGCGTGGGTGAGCCCGGCACCGAGCAGGGCGTGTCCGTCGGCGTACTGCCAGCCGCGGATCTCGCTGATCCGGCCCAGGCCGACGAGCCCCGCGGGGCGCAGCAGGCCGGAGTTGACGGCGGCCATCAGATCGGTGCCACCGGCCACCGGCACGGCCGTGGGCATGGCGGCGAGCGCCGCCACCGCCTCGTCGAGCGAGGCGGGCAGCATCACCGTGCGTCCCGTCTGCCGTGCGTACGTGCTCACGGAGTGTCCCTTCCTCCCCGCAGCCTTGAGGGCGCGGGCGGTACTCCCTGCGCCCACAGCCCATCCGGCCCTGTCGCGGCCCATACCGGTCCGTCGCCGTACGGTACGTGCTGACAGTCCGGTCACGGCAACTCTGGCACATGTTCCGGGCCGATCAACCCGAGGGTCCATGAAGGGTAGTTCTGTCCGTGTGAGGAACGATGGTCCCGATGACCATCACCTCTCCCTTACTTGGGCTTTGGCGCACTTCGGGCGCGTTGTACGGTTTCTCCTGCCGCCCAACCGTGCCAGCACCGCCCCGGAGACGGCGAGATGATGCGCTCCGGCTCACACGATTGGGGGCGCCCCTTCGATCGGGCGTCCGATGACTCCTGGGCGCCGCTGCCAGGGGTGCGGCCCGGCGGGCGGCCGGTATTCGACGCCGAGTGCGTCAAGTCGCCGGTAGTGGGCCGCCATTCGGGCGGTGAAGTCCTGGTAGTCGCGCTGCTCGGGAGCGGGCAGCCGGGACCAGGCCACCTCGGCGAAGGCGGCCAGCCTCGGGAAGGCCAGGTAGTCCGCGGCGCGCACCGAGTCGAGGGTCTCGGTCCACAGGTTCGCCTGGGTGCCGATGACGTGCCGGGCCTGCTCGCCGCGCAGCTGCGGCGGTACGGGCTCGAACCGGTAGACGTCCTCCAGGGTGCGTACGTATCCGATGGGCACCGGTTCGTCGGGGCCGTCGTGCTGCCGGTGGTCGAGGTAGACCTGCTGCTCCGGGCACATCACCACGTCATGTCCGGCCAGCGCGGCGGCGATACCGCCCGCGTAGCCGCGCCAGGACGAGACGGCCGCGCCGGGTGCCAGGCCGTACTCCGTCACCTCGCCTCCGGCAGGGGCGCCCCGGTTCCCGCCTTCCAGGATCTCGTCCCAGCCGATGAGGCGGCGGCCGCGGTCCGCCAGCCAGCGGTCGAAGTGCCGGATGAACCAGCTCTGCAACCCGTCCTCGTCCGCCAGGCCCAGCTCCTCGATCCGGGCCTGCGCGGCCTTCGACGCCCGCCACTGGTCCTTGGGGCACTCGTCCCCGCCGATGTGCACGAACGTGGACGGGAACAGCTCCAACACCTCGGTCAGCACGCCCTCGTAGAACCGCAGGGTGTTGTCGGTGGGGGCCAGTACGTTGGGGTTGACGCCCCAACTGGTCAGCACGGGAAGGGTGGTGGTGTCGATGACGTCCTGGTTGCCCAGCTCCGGGTAGGCGGCGATGGCGGCCTGCGAGTGCCCGGGCATGTCGATCTCGGGAACGACGGTGATGTGCCGCTCCGCGGCGTAGGCGACGATCTCGCGGATATCGTCCTGTGTGTAGTAGCCGCCGTGCGGCCGCTCGTCCCACAGCGGCGAGTCCCGCAGGCCCACCTTGGTACGGGTGCGCCACGCGCCGACCTCGGTCAGCCGTGGGTAGCGCCTGATCTCGATCCGCCAGCCCTGGTCGTCGGTCAGGTGCAGGTGCAGCACGTTGAGTTTGTGCGCCGCGAGCAGGTCGACGTAGCGCAGCACCACGTCCTTGGGCATGAAGTGCCGTGCCACGTCGAGCATGAAGCCGCGCCAGCCGAAGCGCGGCACGTCCTCGATGTCGGCGCACGGCACGTGTGGCGACGCTTTGTGCAGCGGTGCCCGGCGGAAGGCGTCCGGCCCGAGGAGTTGACGCAGGGTCTGGGCGCCCCAGAAGACCCCGGCCGGGCCGCCGCCGGTGATGCCGATCCCGTCGGCGCGCACCGTCAGCCGGTACGCCTCGGCGGCCAGCGACTCGTCGGTGCGCAGCCGGATGGCGGGATCGCTTTCGCCGGGCGCGAGGTCCAGCCCGGTGGCCGCACCCACGGTGCCCCGCAGCCACCGCGCCACGCCCTCGGTGCCGGGCGCGGCGTCGATCCGCGTCGAGCCGCCGAGCGTGAAGGGGTCGTTGCCGGGGGCGGGGTGGAGGTGGGTGGGGGCGGGGATGAGGTCCATGACCGACCAGTCTGGACGACGGCCCCGGTGAGCTGAAGCAGGTGACAGGACATCTCATCTCCCGGCCACGAAGTCCAGCGTTTCACCGGCGCTTCACCCGTGCGGGTGAGGTGTGCGGCGTGGCGCCGCCGCGATACGGCAAGATCGCCACATCGACCTCTTCCGCCTCCGCAACGACACCTGCTTCCGCTGCTTCGCCACGGGAGTACGGCTTACCGTGACCTGCGCCACGGGTGAACAACCACCGGTCCTGCACTGCGAGTCGTGCCGCGCCCTGTCCGAGGCGGCCCGGTACGCGCAGGCGATGTTGCGGGAGACGGTGACCGAGTAGCGGTCACCCTTCAGAGCCGCGCGGCGAACTCCACGAAGCGCGACCACGCTTGGGGGGTGAAGGAGAGGACGGGGCCGGACTTGTCCTTGGAATCACGGACGTGAACGGTGGTGGGGCAGGTCGCGACCTCGACGCACTGGCCGCCGTGTTCGCTGCTGTGGCTGCTCTTTCGCCAGTCCATGGCGACTTCGATGCACTGGCCGCCGCCGCTCCCGCTGTAGCTGCTCGTCCGCCAGTCCAGGGCCACTTCGATGCAAGCGCCGCCTTCGCCGCTGCTGTAGCTGCTCTTGAACCAGGTCAACTGGTCTATCGCGCCGGTGCTCATGCCTCTCCCAGCAACTTCTCGATGAAGGTCATCGACTCCTGTGGCGTAAGAGCCTGGGCTCGGATGATCCCATACTGAGCTTCCAGTTCCCGCACCATCTTCCGCTCGGTGAGCAGGCGACTCACGTTGGCAACCTCCACGTAGGCGACTCTCTGATGCCCGGCGGTTTCCATAAGGATCAAATGCCCACCTAGCCCTGCGTGATCCTCCCTGTCAGTGGGCATCACCTGGATCTCCACATTCCGCTTCTGACCGATCAGTAGCAGTTGTTCCAACTGCCCCCGTAGCACGGATTCACCGCCGATCGGCCGTCGCAGCAGGACCTCCTCGATGACAAAACTCATCAGAGGAGCTGGCCAGCGGGAGAAGATCTCCTGGCGCGCTAGTCGCGCCGTCACGCGCTGCTCGATCGTCTCCTCGGCCAGTAGCGGGCGTCGCATGGTGAAGACCGCCCGCGCGTACTCCTCGGTCTGCAACAGCCCGTTGATCACCTGGCAGTCATACGCATGACACTCAACCGCCTCCGCCTCCAACCGGGCCGCGTCGCGGAAGAACGCCGGGTACCGGACCTGGGCGACCTCGTCCTTCATCGCCTTGAGGACGCCGTGGGCGTTCAGCACCTCGTCCACCATGTCGATGAACGCGGGCTTGGGGATCCGTCGCCCCTGTTCGACCGAAGAGACCTGGTCCTCGCCGTAGTTGAGCCGCTTGGCCAGTTCCGCCTGGGTGAGCCCGGCCAACTCGCGGAACAACTTCATCTGCTTGCCGAAGCACTTGAGGAACCCCGCGCCCGCGTCGTCCCGTTCCGCCATCCCGCCACCTCCGGCGCACCCCAACGATCATCCGTCGCACCTGGTACGGGTCACAAGACCGACAGCGCACACCACGTGCCCGTACAGCCACCGTCCGTACCCAGCGTCTCGCTGGTCAGGCTACGCATGGCCGACCACGCTCGTGGTCATGACGACCGAAACTCCACCCTCCGTGCGCACCGCCCAAGCCCCGCCGCACAAGCACGAGTTCGCGATGAACTTCACCTCCACCCCGCGCGGTGCGCGCCTGGCACGGCGGCTGGTGTCGCACCGGCTCGACGAATGGGGGCACCCGTATGCGTCGTACGCCAACGAGACGGTCACGCTCATCGCCGCCGAACTCGCCGCCAACGCGGTGCGCCACGGTCACGTCCCCGGCAGGGACTTCCGCCTGCGGCTTGTCGAGAGTTCTGCCCCGGCGACGATTCGCGTGGAGGTCAGCGACACCCGTACGGAACGGCGCCCGTCATGTGCCGAGCCGGAGCCGGACGCCGAATCGGGGCGCGGCCTCCTGCTCGTCTCACGACTGGCCGCCCGCTGGGGCGTCACCGCCCGCCCCGGCGGCCCGGGCAAAACGGTGTGGGCGGAGGTGCCGCTCCGCCAGACGTAGGTATCCGTATGGACACCATCAAAAAACGGTGATCACGTTAAGCTCATGACGCCTGCGCAAGCATCGACAGGACCAGACGCCGGGGGGCCAAACATGCCGAGCAGTTCGGGGAGTTCGAACATAATCGACCGCCTCATGCCGAAGGGCGACAGCCAGCCCCTGACCTTGGACTCGGCCCACGACTCCGGCACCTCGCAGCCCGATGCCATCACCCCCATAGCCTCGGTCGCCGACGACGTGAAGCTGGCCAGTTACGACCTGAAGGTCTCCCCCGACGGCTTGAAGAAGGCGTCCACCGCATCAGATGAACTAGCCCAAAGCACCGGTCAGGCCCACGACAAGCTCACCCAAGCCCATGACGGCCTGGCCAAGGCCACAGACGGCTTCACCTTCGCCACCACCTTGGGCGAGGTACTCAAATCGTGGCAGTCCCGACTGGACATGATCCACCGCGACTGCCAGGACCTCAGCGGCCTGTTCAAACTGGCCGTCGACGCCCACCACGACAACGACGACACGATCCGAGCCAAGGTCGCAGCGATGCGGAAGGGGCTCTGAGCGCGGGCGCGGCATCTGCGATGTAGCGCCGGACCACGAGCCCGCCCCAAGTCCGTCGTGCTTGATATGCCGGAAAGCGGCATCACGGCCAAGCCCGAGATCGATGTGGCGCGAAAGCCCCCAAGAGCAGCCACGGCATTCCTGCCCGTGTCAGGGCTACGTCGGGTCAGATCCAGCTGGTTCCTCGTACGCCGGAGAAGTCAGTAGCACCCCAATCTCCGGCTGATCGGTGGCAGTGGGGGCATCCCCAGGGGATTTCCCCTTAATCCACTCAATGAGCACGGTGTAGTGGTCCTGCGCGTGCTCCGCTTTGATCGTGAGCTGCCGCGCCTCTGAATGGGCAGGGCCGTACGACGTGATCTTCCACCCATTCTGTGGAAGCGCCTCATGGAGATTTTTCATCCCGGTTTCCAGCACGTCATTAGGCAAGCCGTAGATTGCCCAGTCATGCCGCATATAGTACTTGTTCGACTGGGATCCGTAACTAACAGGAAGGGGGCCGGAGTCGGTCACCTTGCCATGCATCCTCGAGAGCTTGAGGATCTGGCTGGACAGTTGAGCCGCCCTTGCTCTGGCAGTACCCTCCGCCATTTTACTAGCGTTATTCATACATCCTGCAATCATCGAGAAAGCCGCAAGAAGGACAGGGAGGATTACCAGGTTCTTAAGTCGCCGAGATCCAGTCTTAGTCAAGGGTAACCTCTCCGTACTTCCCGGTGACGACACGAGCCTGATTCAGGAGACTCTCCGAATCCGAGTCCCAATAGGCGCTGTGACCACTGGTGTCGACATGCATTCTGTTGGCCCCAAAGGCTTCGTCCGATGGGACTTGGGGGTTGTACCCGACATTGTAAGGAATGCCGTGAAATCTATCCACGGCCCAAGCGTTCCCAGGCAGCTGACTCAGATACTTACCCATCTCGGGTACGGGATCGTCCGATGCAGCCTCGGACCAAACGTGATTCGCGCCCACGTGGAGATCCTTCGCATTTCCTACCTCCACACCGGGACTTCCAGCTACGACAATGTCGTTCGTCGCGATATGGCCGTGACTCGCCGCAACACCGACAAGGGTGGACCCGTAGCTGTGGCCAATCATCGTGGTATGGGCTGCCGTGTCTCCGTCGTGTGCTGCTGCAAGACCGCCCATGAAACTGCTGAGAGCCGGAGCACCCTGATCGGCGTACTTTCGCAACGTTGCCGCCCCTAGGTCCTGGGGGGCGTCATAGCCTAGATATGTGATCGTCGATGTCTGCTGATCAGATGCCAGTCGGTGAGCACTTTGCCACAGGGCGTCCATCCGATTGAGATCACTACCGAGCCCCGACAGTTTCGCCCCCGTCCCCGGCACGTAGACCGCCGTATTCTGTGCCGTATCCGGGTTCCCGTTCGCAACGATGGCATGGCCATTGCCACGGGTATCGAAGCCCAGGAGGTACTTCTCCGGAAGACCATTGCCGCCCACACTGTCAAGGGCGTTCTGCACGACATCAGTCCCCTTGATCCTGTCTTCGAGCGACTGAACCTTGTTCTCCCAGTCCTGGTACTCAGGGGTCGGTGCTTCTGGTCTGCCTTCGGGGTACTTCGCGGGTTCTTTCTGCTTCAGTTCGTCCAACTGAGCTTCAAGGCTCGCCCGTGACTCCCGCAGGACCACCCGGTTCGCCTCGTCGCGCACCGTGGCGGGGAGACCGTCAATGGCACCGATGCGGTCGGGGTAAAGGGCCAAGTACTCTTCCTGCTGCTCCTTGGTGAGATGCTTCCACCAGGCAGCGTTCTTCTTCGGATCGCTGTTGTCCGGTAGGCGATCCAGATGGAGATCGTTACCGACGAGATCCTGGGTGTCCTTACCCTCGGCGGCCACGGCCGCCCAGGTCTTGTCCGTGATGCGCCAGTCCTGTTGGGACTTGACCTTGGCGAGCATTTTGGCGTAGCGCTCGTCTATTTCGGTGGCCTGGCTGACGGCCTTCGCTATCCGGTTCGCGATGGCCTCGGCCGTGTCGTGCTGGGAATTCTGCAGCTCCAACGGGCTCTGCCCGCGCGCGTAGGGAACCTGGACCGGCGTCACCGGCTCGCCCGGTTTGGCGCTACCAGCGGGCTGCGGGAGCAATGGAACGGGCGCAGGCCCTGCCGGGTAGCTGACGCTGCCGTCGGCCTCGACCGTGAACCCGTCGCGCTGCGCCTCCTCTATGGCGTCGTGTAACTGTTTTTGAACTGGCCTCAGTTCGTCGACCAGGGCGGCTAGAACGGTCCGCAGATAGCCGCTCTCCTGGTACACGTACTGGTAGTTCTGACTGAGCTGGCTCAGCCGGTCGTGCATCGCATTGGCGGCTTCGCCCTTCTGGTCCATGTCCAGGGGCTTCGCGATGCCGTTGGTCGACTTCGACCGGGCCGCGTCCATCCTGGCCATCAGATCGCCCCAGCCATCGGCAGCCGCCGACACCTTGGTCAAGTCGAGATCAGCCAGCTGCTGCCTTGTCACCATGGCCGCTTCACCTGCCCAGCTTCACGGACTGGTCGTCTCGCGCCGCAGCAGCGCCGGTCATGCGTCCCCCCGAATCACGTCCGTCAACAGTGGTCTAGCAGGCTATCGGAAGCGCTCAAGGCCGTGGCCTCCGTGGAGTTGCTCAGACGGCAGCTTCGCCAACCACTTCAGCACAGCGTCAAATCGCTGGTGTCAGAGGAGATTTCGAAACGTTACGGCGACGACGTATGCGTCGGCGTACGTGGCGGCCTCGATGTCGCAGCCCCTGGCAGGCGATGCGACAAACCGGCGAGGGCCTCAAGGCGGCGTTCCCAGTCGGCTCGACGGACGCGGAGCCGGTCGGAAAGACGATCCCCTTCCGGGCCGCTGGGAGGTCCCGAGAATCTCCGCCAGCGCGCTATGGCGCAACATGGTCGCCACCCCGGCATCGCGGGGCGGCGGCCATGTGGAGGGGTCGCGGGGAGGCGTCGGGGCTACTACTTGCCGCCCTTGTCGTTGTCTCCGCCGCCGATCTCCATGGACTCGAAGATCTCCTTGCACATCGGGCAGACCGGGTACTTCTTGGGGTCGCGGCCCGGGACCCAGACCTTGCCGCAGAGCGCGACCACCGGCGATCCGGAGAGCGCGCTCTCCATGATCTTGTCCTTCTGTACGTAGTGGGCGAAGCGCTCGTGGTCGCCGTCGCCGTGGGACACCTGTGGTGTCGGCTCGACCAGGGTTCCGGTACCCGCCCCGCGCTCGGGCTCAAGAGTGCTCATGTCGAACTAGCCTAATTGACCGACCGGCCGACCGGCCTAATTGAGGGACGGATCATCCGGGTAGGTGGCCACCATCGCCAACTCGTTGCGTTGACGCCGCAGCACGGAACGCCACAGCCGCTCGGGGTCGGGCGAGGAGACGTCCCCCGGCTCGGACTCGACCACGTACCACGCCCCCTCCACCAGCTCGTCCTCCAGCTGGCCCGGGCCCCAGCCGGAGTACCCGGCGAAGATCCGCAGCGAGCCCAGCTCGGCGGCGAGCAGTTCCGGCGGCGCCTCCAGGTCGACCAGGCCGATCGCACCGTGCACCCGCCGCCACCCCAGCGGCTCGCCCGCATCGCCCTCGCGCGCCTCACCGGGCACCACCGCCAGGCCGAGCGCGGAGTCCAGCGAGACCGGACCGCCCTGGAAGACCACCTGCGGGGCGCCCGCCAGTTGCGCCCACGCCTCCAGCACATCACCGACCCCCACCGGGGTCGGCCGGTTGAGGACGACGCCGAGCGTCCCCTCCTCGTCATGGTCGAGGAGGAGAACCACCGCCCGGTCGAAGTTCGGGTCCGCCAGGGCCGGGGTCGCCACTAGCAGCCGACCGGTGAGCGAGGACACCTCCGTCATGCCCACATGATCCCGCATCCCGGCCCGGTGTGGGCAGTTCTCATCGGGATCATTGGGGGGCGGAGACCTCCGCGCCCCCGCCACCGGCTACCGCGGTGTGTCCGCTTGGCCGGTTCCGGTTCGTGCCCCCGGCGGTTCGTGACAAGGTGGTGAGCGATGTGCTGCACCTCCGTGACAAGGGGGCCGAGCCGTGCAAGGGCTTGACGGGGGCGGTCGCTGAGCGCATTACCATTTCTTCCGGTGCCGCGCCCCGACTACCGGTCGGGAGTTGCTGCGTGTAGGGCGCGGACCGACGTGCGCACGGGACCCCGTGTGGACGTCAGGCGTATCGCCTCTCCCCCGTTCTGCCACATCTCCAGGAACGCGAGCCCCATGACCGACGACATCCTGCTTGTCCACGGCGGCACCCCGCTTGAGGGCGAGATCCGTGTGCGCGGTGCGAAGAACCTCGTACCCAAGGCCATGGTGGCCGCCCTGCTCGGCAGTGGGCCGAGCCGTCTGCGCAACGTTCCGGACATTCGGGACGTGCGGGTGGTACGCGGACTGCTCCAGCTGCACGGCGTGACCGTCGGCCCCGGCGAGGAGGCCGGTGAGCTGGTGCTCGACCCGTCGCATGTGGAGAGCGCGAACGTCGCGGACATCGACGCGCACGCGGGCTCCTCGCGCATCCCGATCCTGTTCTGCGGCCCGCTGCTGCACCGGCTGGGCCACGCCTTCATCCCGGGCCTGGGCGGCTGCGACATCGGCGGGCGGCCGATCGACTTCCACTTCGAGGTGCTGCGGCAGTTCGGCGCGACCATCGACAAGCGGCCCGAGGGCCTGTACCTGGAGGCGCCGCACCGGCTGCGCGGCACCAAGATCCGGCTGCCGTACCCGTCGGTCGGCGCGACCGAGCAGGTGCTGCTGACGGCGGTGCTCGCGGAGGGCGTCACCGAGCTGGCGAACGCGGCCGTGGAGCCGGAGATCGAGGACCTGATCTGCGTGCTGCAGAAGATGGGCGCGATCATCTCCATGGACACCGACCGGACGATCCGGATCACCGGTGTGGACACGCTCGGCGGCTACAACCACCGGGCGCTGCCGGACCGCCTGGAGTCGGCGTCCTGGGCCAGCGCGGCGCTGGCGACCAAGGGCAACGTGTACGTACGCGGCGCCAGCCAGCGCGAGATGATGACGTTCCTCAACACGTACCGCAAGGTCGGCGGCGCGTTCGAGATCGACGACGAGGGCATCCGGTTCTGGCACCCGGGCGGCGCGCTGAACGCCATCGCGCTGGAGACGGACGTGCACCCCGGTTTCCAGACCGACTGGCAGCAGCCGCTGGTGGTGGCGTTGACGCAGGCGTCGGGGCTGTCGATCGTGCACGAGACGGTGTACGAGTCGCGCCTCGGTTTCACCTCGGCGCTGAACCAGATGGGGGCGCACATCCAGCTGTACCGGGAGTGCCTGGGCGGTACGCCGTGCCGGTTCGGCCAGCGGAACTTCCTGCACTCGGCGGTGGTGTCCGGGCCGACGAAGCTGCAGGGGGCGGATCTGGTCATTCCCGATCTGCGGGGCGGCTTCTCCTACCTGATCGCCGCGCTCGCCGCGGAGGGCACGTCGCGGGTGCACGGCATCGACCTGATCAACCGCGGCTACGAGAACTTCATGGACAAGCTCCGTGCGTTGGGTGCGGACGTGGAGCTGCCGACGGCCGTCACCGTCTGAGCGCCCCCGTCGGGGGCACACCCCCCGCCACGTCGCAGGCGAGCCACCGTGCCGCCTGCGGCGGGCTTTTCCCCACCCGCCCGCCGGTTTCGCCCGGCGGGCTCTTCCTACCCACCCGCGCCGTTGCCGCCTGTGGCGGGCGGGGAGCCGCCCTGTGGCGGCCGTGGGCGGCTTAGGGGCTTGCCCCCAGAAGAACAGCGCCCTGGGCATGCGTAAGGGCGGCCACCCGTGGGTGGCCGCCCTGGGGGACGGGCTGGGCCCGTCAAGGTAGAGGGCGAGTGATTACTTGCCCTTCGCGGCTTCCTTGAGCTTGGAGCCCGCGGCGACCTTCACGGTGTACCCGGCCGGGATCTCGATGGGGTCGCCGGTCTGCGGGTTGCGCGCGGTGCGAGCGGCACGGTGGGTGCGCTCGAAGGTCAGGAAGCCAGGGATGGTGACCTTCTCGTCGCCCTTGGCGACGACCTCGCCGACGGTCTCGGCGAAAGCGGCCAGCACTGCGTCGGCATCCTTGCGGGTCACCTCGGCGCGGTCAGCCACTGCGGCCACCAGCTCACTGCGGTTCATAATTCGTACTCCCGTGTTTTTCTTGCCATTAAGGCGTGAGTTTGAAGCCGATGCTGCCAAGCCACTCGGACACCCAATGGTCCGGGGCTGCCGCAAGAACCTCTCGCCCGGGTACGCATCCTGCCCGTACCTGCGGCGGGAAAGCCAATCCGGCGCCCGCGAGAGTCACACGAAAAGCGCCACTGCGGTGGCTTGGTGACGCTCCGTCCGCTCCTGACAGCGCAGCGCAGGGATTTCTCCGGCCGCGGCTGCGGCAACCTTATGGGCTGCGCAGTCGCGACCGGCAACGACGCGCGGGCTACCGCACGTCGTTCGGCATCGAGTGCGGGGCGGCCACACCCTGTGCCTTGGCGGCCTCACGGACCGCTTCGGCGACCGCGCTGGCCACCTTGTCGTTGAAGACGCTCGGGATGATGTAGTTGGCGTTGATCTGGTCGTCTCCGACGACCTCCGCCAGCGCCCGAGCGGCGGCCAGCATCATCTCGGTGTTCACGGTACGCGACTGCGCGTCCAGCAGGCCGCGGAAGACGCCCGGGAAGACCAGCACGTTGTTGATCTGGTTGGGGAAGTCACTGCGGCCGGTGGCGACCACCGCGGCGGTCTCCCGGGCCACCGCCGGGTCGACCTCGGGGTCGGGGTTGGCCAGCGCGAAGACGATCGCGCCGTCCGCCATGGCGGCCACGTCCGTGCCGTCCAGCACGTTGGGGGCGGAGACGCCGATGAACACGTCGGCGCCGCGTACCGCCTCCTTGAGGGTGCCGGTGACGTTGTCGGGGTTGGTGTTGTCGGCGATCCAGCGGAGCGGCGACTCGGGGTCGGCGTCCACCAGGTCGTCACGGCCGCTGTGCACCACGCCGTGGATGTCGGCGACGACAGCGTGCCGTACGCCCGCCGCGATCAGCAGCTTGAGGATCGCGGTGCCGGCCGCGCCGGCGCCGGACATGACGACCCGGATGTCCTCGATCTTCTTGCCGACCACCCGCAGCGCGTTGGTCAGCGCGGCGAGCACCACGATCGCGGTGCCGTGCTGGTCGTCGTGGAAGACCGGGATGTCCAGCGCCTCGCGCAGCCGCGCCTCGATCTCGAAGCAGCGGGGGGCGGAGATGTCCTCCAGGTTGATGCCCGCGAAGCCGGGAGCGATGGCCTTGACGATCTCCACGATGGCGTCGGTGTCCTGGGTGTCCAGGCAGATCGGCCAGGCGTCGATGCCCGCGAAGCGCTTGAAGAGGGCCGCCTTGCCCTCCATCACCGGAAGCGCGGCCTTGGGGCCGATGTTGCCCAGGCCCAGCACCGCGGAGCCGTCGGTGACGACCGCGACGCTGTTGCGCTTGATGGTCAACCGCCGTGCGTCATCGGGGTTGTTGGCGATCGCCATGCAGACCCGGGCGACACCCGGGGTGTAGACCATGGACAGGTCGTCACGGTTGCGGATGGGGTGCTTGGACGCCATCTCGATCTTGCCACCGAGGTGCATCAGGAAGGTACGGTCGGAGACCTTGCCGATGACCAGGCCCTCGATGCCGCGCAGCTTCTCGACTATCTGGTCGGCGTGCGCGGTCGAGGTGGCCGCGATGGTCACGTCGATGCGGAGTTTCTCGTGTCCGGACGCGGTGACGTCGAGGCCGGTGACGGACCCGCCGGACGACTCCACCGCGGTGGTGAGCTGACTGACCGCGGTCCCGCTCGCCGGGACCTCCAGGCGGACCGTGATCGAGTAAGAGACGCTCGGCGCCGTTGCCATGCCGACTTTCCTCCGCATTGTCCGTGTCGTGTCCATGGGTCGGGCACGAGACACTCGATGGTCGCACCTACTGACTGGTAGGCGGTAACCGGCCCCACTCGCGACGGAACGGTCATTCCGCGATGCGATATGTCAGGATGATCAGAATCGGTCACGGTCCGTCATGTACGCCGTCCGGGCCGCCCCGATCGGGCAATTTCCGCGCCAGGAACGGCCAACCCGCAACGTTTGTTAGTCTGGTTACGGCACCGGCTCGATCCAAGCCCCCGGGCCCAACCATTGTCGCTACGAGCGACCTCTTGCCGCGAGGCGAGCATGGCGGGTCGGTGTCGCAGACGTAAGCGCGAAGGGCGCCCCTCCTCGGAGGGGCGCCCTTCGTCGTGCGTACTCAGTGCCTTTTCAGGGGGCCAGCTCGGTGCCTGTTCAGGGACCCGCTCAGTGCCTGTTCAGGGGCCCGCTCAGTGCCTGTTCAGGGACCCGCTCAGTGCCTGTTCAGGGGCCCGCTCAGGCCCGCCTGCTCAGTGCCTGTTCAGTCCCGCAGCAGATCGGGCACGCCGGTCCCGTCGGGCTGGTCCCGCTCCCCCGCGACCACGGTCAGCTGCTGGGTGGCCCGGGTCAGCGCCACGTACAGCACCCGCAGCCCGGCGGGCGACTCGTCGGCGATCTCGGCGGGCGAGACCACCACCGTGGCGTCGTACTCCAAGCCCTTGGCCTCCAGGCTGCCCAGCGGCACCACGCGGTCCCCGAGCCCGGCCAGCCACCGCCGCGCCTCGGCCCTGCGGCCCATCGCCACCACGACGCCGACCGTGCCCTCCACCTCGGCCAGCAGCCGTGCCGCCTCGGCCCGCACGGTCTGCCTCAACTCCCCGTCGGCGACGGTGAATCGGGGCACCACACCCGTCGAGCGCACCGCGGAGGGCGGCTGCATGCCCGGCATCGCCAACCGCAGCACCTTCGCCGCCAGGTCCGCGATCTCCGCCGGGTTGCGGTAGTTGACGGTCAGAGTGAAGCGGCGGCGGACCCGGGCGCCCAGCGCCTCGTCCCGGGCGCGCGCCGCCTCCTCCGGGTCGCTCCACGAACTCTGCGCCGGATCGCCGACCACCGTCCAGGTGGCGCTGGTGCCGCGCCGGGCCACCATCCGCCACTGCATCGGGGTCAGGTCCTGCGCCTCGTCCACGATGACGTGCGCGTACTCGGTGCGCTCCTGCTCGATCCGCTCGGCACGGGTGCGGCGAGCGGCGTAGGCGCGGTCGGCGTAGGTGGTCACCTCGTCCAGGCCGGTCAGCTCGTCCAGCGGGTCCACCTCACGCGGCTTGACCGGGCGCGGCGCGGCGCCCAGCAGCACCCGCAGCTCGTCCAGCAGCGCCACGTCGTGCACGCTCAGCGGGCCCAGGCCGTGCTCGTCCAGGCGGGACAGCGAGCGGGCCAACTGCCGTACCTCGCGCGGGTTGAGCGTCCGGCGCGCCCACCGGCCCAGCCGCTTCTCGTCGGCCATGGCCGCCAGCACCCGGCGCGGGGTGAGCACCGGCCACCACGCCTCAAGGAACGCCAGGAAGTCGTCCTCGGTCGCCACGTCCTCGTCGAACCCCTCGCGGGCCTCGGCGATCAGCTCCGGGTCGGCCAGGTGCGTACCGCGCCCGGACTTCGCCCACAGCGCGTCCAGCAGCAGCCTGCGGGCGCGCGGGCGCATCAGGTTCACCGGCGCGGTACCGGCGAGCACGCTGCGGCGGATACCGGCCAGCTCCCGCTCGTCCAGCTCCAGCCTGCGGCCGAACGCCACCACCCGCAGCGACGTGGGCACCCCGCCACCCAGGTCCAGCGCGCCCCTGGCGGCCTTGCGCAGCACCGGCAGCATCCGCGACGAACCCTTGATCCGGGCCACCGCCGGGCTGTCGTAGGTGGTCGCCTCGGCGCCGTCGACCAGCGAACCGACCGCGCGGATCGCCACCTGGCCCTCCTCGCCGAGCGACGGCAGCACGCCCTCGGTGTACGAGACCAGCAGAGGCGTCGGGCTGACCACCAGGATCCCGCCGGAGTACCGGCGCCGGTCCTGGTAGAGCAGGTACGCGGCCCGGTGCAGCGCCACCGCGGTCTTGCCGGTACCGGGGCCGCCAGTGACCTCGGTGACACCCGGGGCGGGTGCGCGGATCACCATGTCCTGCTCGGCCTGGATGCTCGCCACGATGTCGCGCATCGTGTGGCTGCGGGCCCGGCCCAGGGCGGCCATCAGCGCACCGTCGCCGACGATGGCCAGTTCCTCGCCCGCGAGCCGGGTGGCCAGCTCCGGGCGCATCAGGTCGTCCTCGACGCCCAGCACCCGGCGGCCCTTGCTGCGGATCACCCGGCGGCGCACCACCCGCCCGGGGTCCTTGGGGGTGGAACGGTAGAACGGCGCGGCGGCGGGCGCCCGCCAGTCGATGACCAGCGGTGCGTAGTCGGCGTCCAGCACCCCTATCCGGCCGATGTGCAGGGTCTCCGCGATGTCGGCGGTGTTGTCCGGGCGCACCGCGTCCTCGGCGACCTCGGTCGCGGTGAACGCGCCGTCCGGGCCGCGCTTGCCGTCCTTGCCGCGCAGCAGGTCGATCCGCCCGAAGAGGAAGTCCTCGAACTCGGAGTTGAGCCGGTTGAGGTGCACACCGGCCTGGAAGACCTGCGCGTCGCGCTCCGCCAGCGCGCCCGGCGTACCGACCTGACCGCGCTTCTCCGCGTCGTCCACCAGGAACTCCGCCTCGTGGATCTTCTCCTCCAGGCGGCGGTAGACGCGGTCGAGATGCCGCTGCTCAGCGGCCAGCTCGCGGTCGACGACCGCGGTCCCGGCCTCTTCCTGCGCGGTGTGGCCCACGTGCTCGGCCACGTCCCGCGCGTCCTGCGCGCTCACGCACGGACCCCCTTCTTGCCTTGCTTGCTTCACACTCCGTGCGGGAGTGGTGTCACTCCGCGGGAGCCCACTCCTTAAGAGGAGCAGCCTGTCACCGTATATGAGTACGGGCGTTTTCTCACGGGGTGAGCGGGTCTGGGCGATAAACCAAAGGGGGCGGTGCACGCGCAGGGACCGGTGCTCCGCCAGGGGCACGGATGGCCAAGGGGTGCCATGGCAGGGGCGCGGCCACCAAATGCAGGGGGGAAGCCCGACCGCCGAAAGGGGGTGCGGCCGCCAAAGGCCGCCGTGAGCCCGGCCGCCCAAGGGGGTGCGGGTGGCGAAGCCCCCGCGACGCGCGGCGAAGCCGCGCAAAAAGCGACGAAGGCGACGCGGCCCACGCTGTCCGTGGGCATGCGTCGCCTATCGCCTTCGTGGAGATGGCGGGAATCGAACCCGCGTCCTACGGTGCAGAACCAGGGCTTCTCCGAGCGCAGTCTGCTGTGCTTTTCTCGGCCCCGGCAGTCACGCAGACAAGCTGCCGACGGGCTCAGCCACTGTTTGGTTTCCCACTAGCCCCCGTGGCCGGGCCTAGTGGTTGAGTCCCCTAGCTGATGCCAGGATCCGGGTCGGGAACAGCCCCGGGCTGACACTTCGCAAAGTCGCTGTCTGTTAGATCAGGCAGCGAGGGCGAAGGAATCGCGCTTGGTGTTGGCGATTATTTTTTTGCGGTACATGGTTTACGAGATCATTACCGCGTTCCTCGGCTCGCTTCCCCTGCCTCAACAACCGCAGTCGAAACCGATCATCCCCATGTTCACTTCTCAATGAGCTGGCGACAGCATACTGGATCAACACACGCCCGTGCCAGCGTATTCCGCCGGAGCGGTCTGCGGCGGAACATCGCCGCATCCCCAGCGGAGCGCTCAGTGCCGCTGGCGGCGGCGGGCCGCCGAGATCGCGCGCTCCGCCTCACGCCGGTCCTGCTTCTCGCGCAGCGTCTGCCGCTTGTCGTAGTCCTTCTTGCCCTTGGCGAGCGCGATCTCGACCTTGGCCCGGCCGTCCTTGAAGTACAGCTGCAGCGGGACCAGCGTGTGGCCGGTCTCCTGGGTCTTGCCGATCAGCTTGTCGATCTCCGCCCGGTGCAGCAGCAGCTTGCGCTTGCGGCGCGCGGAGTGGTTGGTCCACGTTCCCTGGCTGTACTCGGGAATGTGCACGTTGTGCAGCCACGCCTCGCCGCCGTCGAGCTGCGCGAAGCCGTCCACCAGTG
Organism: Streptantibioticus rubrisoli; assembly: GCF_024436055.1. Lineage (GTDB taxonomy): Bacteria > Actinomycetota > Actinomycetes > Streptomycetales > Streptomycetaceae > Streptantibioticus_A > Streptantibioticus_A rubrisoli. The sequence continues at coordinate 126,695 of NZ_JANFNH010000007.1, forward strand.
AGGCCCGCCCCTGGCGCAGCGACTTGACCTCGGTGCCGGTCAGCACCAGACCCGCCTCGTAGGTGTCCAGAATGTGGTAGTCGTGCCGCGCCTTCTTGTTCTGCGCGATCAGCTTGCGACCCGTCTCTTTAGCCATAGCCAGGTCATTCTCCCACTACGAGGTGGTCCCAAGGCCACTGAATACCGTCCTCGCCTCGGCCTGGGCGCTCTGCCGACCGGAGACGGTCAAATCGGGCGTGATGCCCTGCCCGTCGACCGCGCGCCCGGTCGGGGTGCGGTAGTGGCCGACGGTCAGTTCGGCCACCGAGCCGTCCGGCAGCGTGCTGGGCATCTGCACCGAGCCCTTGCCGAACGTACGGCAGCCCACCACCACCGCCCGCCCCCGGTCCTGTAGCGCGCCGGTGAGCAGTTCGGCGGCGCTCATCGTGCCGCCGTCGACCAGCACGACCAGCGGGGTCGTGGTGTCGCCGGTGCCGCTGGCGTACAGCGGGTGCTGCTCGCCGTGCACGTCGTAGGTGGCCACCAGGCCGCCGTCCAGGAACTGGGAGGCGACGTCGACCGCCTCGGTGACCAGGCCGCCGGAGTTGCCGCGCAGGTCCAGCAGTACGCCCCGGCGGTGGTCGGCGTGCGCGAGGGCGGCGCGCACCTGGTCGGCGACGCCGTGCGTGAAGGAGTCGATGCCGATCCCGGTGACGCTGGGCCAGGGGTGGGTCACGGTCACCGGGTCGGTGGTCAGCTCGACGCGGCGCAGCGTGACCGTCCAGTCGTCCTGGCCCCGCTCCAGGCCGAGCCGGACCGTGCTGCCGGGGCGCGGGGCGGGCGCGTCGTGCGGGTCGCCGGGGTCGACGCCACGCAGCCGGGCCACCACCTCGGTCACCGCGCTGCCGGTCACCGCCCGGCTGTCGATGCTGCGCAGCCGGTCGCCGACGCGCAGTCCGGCGCGTTCGGCGGGGCTGGCGGGCTGGACGCGGGAGACCGCTATGCGGCCGTCGGGGTCGCGCCGCACCCACAGGCCGACGCCCACGTAGCGGCCGTCCAGCTCCTGCTGGAAGCCCTCGTACTCCTGCGCGGTGTAGTACGACGACCAGCGGTCGCCGCTGCGGCTGACGAGTTCGGCGGCGGCCCGTGGGCCGACCTTGCCGTCGTCGATGGCCCGCGCGATGTCGGTGGTGCCCAGTTGGGCGGTGGCCGTGCTGGCCGGTGCGGAGTGCCGCGGTATCGGGTGCGGCTCGGCCTGGCTGAAGGCCCCGGTGGCCGCGCCGGTCGCCAGCACCGCACCGAAGACAAGCGTCAGGGTCGCCCCGCGGCGGATCCGCTGGGGCCTCACGAACATCGTGGGGCCGGACATGGTCGGGAGTGTAGGGCAGGGCTGTACGCCCCGGCATGGAGAACGCCGGGGCGTACGGAAGGGCGTACGGAAGCCCGGCTGGTGGGCGGCCCATACATGTCTGTCACACCTTCAGGTACTTGCGGAGCGTGAAGAAAGCCGCAAGGGATGGCATCAGTACGCCGACCACCAGCACCAACGGCAGCACCTTGATGACATCGCCCCAGCCGAGGAACTGGATCAGCTGGATCTTGGACTGGAGCTTGAGCCCGCCGTCGATCAGGAAGTACCGCCCGGCCAGCAGCATTCCGCAGGCGAGCCCGCCACCGATCAGCCCGGCCAGCGCCGCCTCCATGATGAACGGCATCTGGATGTAGAAGCTGGACGCGCCGACCAGCCGCATGATGCCGGTCTCCCGGCGGCGGCTGAACGCCGAGACCCGTACCGTGTTGACGATCAGCAGCATGGCGACGGTGAGCATGAACGCCAGTACCGCCAGGGCGACATACGTCATGCCGTTGAGCAGACCGAACAGGTTGTCCAGCAACTTCCTTTGGTCCTGCACCGATTGCACGCCGGGGCGGCCGTCGAAGGCGCTGGAGATCACGTTGTACTGCTGCGGGTCCTTGAGCTTGACCCGGAACGACCACTGCATCTGGTCCGGCGTCAGCAGGTCGATGCCCGCCTGCCCGGCGAACTGCTGCTTGTAGTGCTGGTACGCCTCCTGCGGCGACTCCGTGTAGATCTTCTCGACCACCGGCAACTTGCTCAGGTCGGACTTGATCTGGGCCATCTGCTCAGGAGTGACCGCACCCTTGGAGCAGTTGGCGGTGTCCGTGCCGTCGGTCTTGTTGCACAGGAAGATCGACACCTGGACCTTGTCGTACCAGTAGCCCTTCATGTGGCTCACCTGTTCACGGGCGAGCCAGGAGCCACCCGCCAGGGCGAGGGAGAGGGCGACGGAGACGATCACCGCGAAAGTCATGGTGAGGTTGCGCCGGAGACCGACGCCGATCTCCGACAGGACGAACTGGGCGCGCATGGTGACCTTTCTGGTGGCTGCGGCTGCGGAACGGGGCTAGTGCTGGTAGCCGTAGACACCGCGCGACTGGTCGCGGACCAGTCGCCCCTTCTCCAACTCGATGACGCGCTTGCGCATCTGGTCGACGATCTGCTGGTCGTGGGTGGCCATCACCACCGTGGTGCCGGTCCGGTTGATCCGGTCCAGCAGCTTCATGATGCCCACCGAGGTCTGCGGGTCGAGGTTGCCGGTCGGCTCGTCGGCGATCAGCAGCAGCGGCCGGTTGACGAACGCCCGGGCGATCGCCACCCGTTGCTGCTCACCACCGGACAGCTCGCCGGGCATCCGGCCGTCCTTGCCCGCTAGGCCGACCAGGTCGAGCACCTCGGGGACGGTCTTGCGGATGGTGCCGCGCGGCTTGCCGATGACCTCCAGCGCGAACGCCACGTTCTGCGCCACCGTCTTGTTGGGCAGCAACCTGAAGTCCTGGAAGATCGTGCCCACTTGGCGCCGCAGATGCGGCAGCTTCCAGTTGGACAGCCTGTTCAGGTCCTTGCCGAGCACGTGAACGGCGCCGGTGTCGGTGCGCTCCTCGCGGAGCATCAGCCGCAGGAAGGTGGACTTCCCGGAGCCGGAGGAGCCCACCAGGAAGACGAACTCGCCCTTCTCGATCTCCAACGACACATCGCGGAGCGCGGGGCGGTTCTGCTTCGGGTAGGTCTTGCTGACATTGTCGAATCGGATCACAGCTGCACCAGGGTCGGCCTAGGGGGACGGACAGCCGGTAGCGCGGCTCTCCCGGTGCGCCGACCATACGCGAAGCGCGCGCGACCGTGCAGGCGCCGTCGGTGGTTTGGGGGCTTCCTCACCAGCGATACACGGACAAAGCGCGCATCGGACGCACCCACTGGTGTGCACGGCGGTACGGGGCGCGCCGAATCGTGCGGGAGCTGGCACAGTGGAGGGGATAGCCGTGCACGAGGCGCCGGAGAACAACCGGGACGACCGCCCGGGAACCCGTCGACGCCCGATGGCGTTGAAAAGGGTGAGGAGGACATCGCATGACATGCGACCGACTGGTGTGCGCCAACTGCGCCGGACCGGTCTCCGAGGGGCGGTGCGCCGTGTGCCGGGCCAACCGGGAGCGCCTGCACCAGGAGAGCCCGTTCGGCGCGCTGACCCCGGCCACGCTGATGGCGCTGCTCATCGCGCTGATCGCGGTGGCGCTGGTGATACGCCAGGCCGCGTAACGGGCGGTACGCCCGACGCTCTGCGCACCAGACGCATGAGGGGCCTGGGGCTACGGATTCCGTAGCCCCAGGCCCCTCACGTGTGCGCGGTTACGCCTGCGCGTCGCCCGGGTGGCGTCAGGCCGCGGTGCGGCGGTTGACCAGGCGCGGCATCAGCCGGAAGGCGATGCCACCGGCGATCATCGTGGCGGCGCCGACCAGCAGGAACGCCGTGTCGGACGAACCGGTCTCGGCGAGCTGCTGCTTCGGCTTGCCCTGCGAGACCTGCTGGGTGTTGTTGTTGTCGGTGCCGGTGTTGTTGTTGCCGCCACCGCAGTTCACGCTGTCCTGGGACAGCGTGCAGGTGCCACCGTTGTCACCGGAGCCGGTGGTGCCGGTCTGGCCGGTGGTGCCCTGCGAGGTACCGGAGCTGGTCCCCTCGGACGTGCCCGAGGAGGTGCCCTGGGACGTACCCGACGAGGTGCCCTGCGAGGTACCCGAGCTGGTGCCCTGGGACGTGCCGGACGAGGTGCCCTGCGACGTGCCCGAGCTGGTCCCCTGCGACGTACCCGAGGAGGTGCCCTGCGAGGTACCCGAGGAGGTGCCCTGGGACGTGCCGGAGCTGGTCCCCTGGGACGTGCCCGAGCTGGTGCCCTGCGACGTACCCGAGGAGGTGCCCTGGGACGTGCCGGACGAGTCACCGCCGGTAACGGTGGTCGTGCCCTCGGAGGTGCTCGCAGTGGTGCCCTCGGACGTACCGGAGTTGGTGCCCTGCGACGTACCCGAGGAGGTGCCCTGCGAGGTACCCGAGGAGGTGCCCTGCGAGGTGCCCGAGGTGGTGCCCTGGATCACGCCCGCGATGACGCCCTGCGACGAACCCGAGGTGGTGCCCTGCGACGAACCGGAGTTGTCACCCTGAGACGAACCGGAGTTGTCACCCTGAGACGAGCCGGAGTTGTCACCCTGAGACGAGCCGGAGTCGCTGCCCGAGTTGGTACCGGACGACGCGCCCTGGTTCTCGTTCCCCTGGACCAGACCGGCCACCGAGCCCTGGCTGCTGCCGCCGCCGATCACACCGGCGATGGTGCCGTCGTGCGCCGACTGGGTCGTGACGGTGTCGCCCCCGCCGATGCCCACCGCCTGAGCGGTACCCACGGCGGTCAGCGACGCACCGGCCGCGAACACCGAGCCAGCGGCTATGCGCGCCAGGCGCACGCGAGTCTTACGATTGGTCATCTGCCAACTACCCCCAGTAGCTGCTTATCTCCGAAAGCGGAGAATGCGAAGAAGAATGTGGAGCAGCTATGCCCGGGGCAGCGATTCCCCGGGGCACACGCACCGCAGTACCACTGCTCGCCGCCCCCGTCCGCTGGTACCCCGTCATACGCATGCCGTCGCCAGCTTTCCCACAATTCACAGCAGCGTCAAGCCGATACCGATCAGGTATGACCCATTGGCAGCGGTTTGCCGGGCAGTTAGGTATGAGGCTGTGATGAACGGCGCCAACTACCTTGCGCCTTGGGCTACTTCTCCTGCTGCTTGCGCCAGCGGATACCGGCCTCAAGGAAGCCGTCGATCTCACCGTCCAGCACCGACTGCGGGTTGCCCACCTCGTACTCGGTGCGCAGGTCCTTGACCATCTGGTACGGGTGCAGGACGTACGAACGCATCTGGTTGCCCCAGGAGTTGCCGCCGTCGCCCTTGAGCGCGTCCATCTTGGCCTGCTCCTCCTGGCGGCGCCGCTCCAGCAGCTTGGCCTGGAGGACGTTCATCGCCGAGGCGCGGTTCTGGATCTGCGAGCGCTCGTTCTGGCAGGAGACCACGATGCCGGTGGGCAGGTGGGTGATGCGCACCGCGGAGTCGGTGGTGTTGACGCCCTGGCCGCCGGGGCCGGAGGAGCGGTAGACGTCGACGCGCAGCTCGGACTCGTCGATCTCGACGTGGTCGCTCTGCTCGACCACCGGAAGCACCTCGACGCCCGCGAAGGAGGTCTGGCGGCGGCCCTGGTTATCGAAAGGCGAGATGCGCACCAGTCGGTGCGTGCCCTGCTCCACGGACAGCGTGCCGTAGGCGTACGGGCTCTTGACCGCGAACGTGGTCGACTTGATGCCCGCCTCTTCGGCGTACGAGGTGTCCAGCACCTCGGTGCTGTAACCGTGCCGCTCGGCCCAGCGCAGGTACATCCGCTGGAGCTGCTCGGCGAAGTCGGCGGCGTCGACCCCTCCCGCCTCGGCGCGGATGTTCACCAGCGCCTCGCGGGCGTCGTACTCGCCGGACAGCAGCGTGCGGACCTCCATCTCGTCCACCGCCTTGCGCACGGAGGCCAGCTCGGCCTCGGCCTCGGCCCGGGTCTCCGCGTCGTCCTCCGCCTCGGCGAGTTCGAAGAGCACGGCGAGATCGTCGATCCGCGCGCGCAGCGCCTCGGTCTTGCGCAGCTCGCCCTGCAGGTAGGACAGCCGGCTGGTGATCTTCTGCGCGTTGTCGGGGTCGTCCCAGAGCGACGGCGCCGCGGCCTGCTCCTCAAGCACGGCGATGTCAGCCCTCATCCTGTCGAGGTCCAAAACGGCCTCGATGGACTCCATGGTGGAGGAGAGGGACTTCAACTCTTCGGATACGTCGACGATTGCCACGCCACCAGCGTACCGGCTTGCCGAAGGGTCGATTCTGGGGTTCCCGTACGACGGGCTCGGGGCCTGCCGCTACGGCGCGCCGACCGCGCGGGACAGGGTGCCGTCGTTGGTGCGCACCCAAGCCTCCAGGCCGTGACCGCTGGGTGTGACGGCCGCGCCGGAGCCGCCCGCCCCGGGTTCCTGGGAGATGTCGGCCACCGTCCAGTCGGCGCCCTCCTGCGGGCTGACGGCCTGCGCCAGACCGCCGCCGGAGGGGGCCAGCAGGTACTCGCGGCCCTGGGCGTAGACGGGCTCGGGGCGGCCGGTGGCGTCCAGGGCGCCGACGACCTGCAGCGGCCGCCAGGCGCCATGGGCGTACGGCAGGCGCAGCACGGCGCCGTCGGACCTGCGCACGACGAAGGCGTCGAGCGTGCCGGGGGCGCGGGAGACCAGGCCGGGGGCGGCGGTGATGCGGCCCGCGGTGGGCACCACCGCCCAGGCGTTCCAGCGGTCACCGACCAGCGAGGCGGTGACCAGGTCGCCACCGGTGCGGCCGACCAGGTCGATGCGGCCGGGCTCGCAGGAGGCGGCGGCCGGGGCGGCGTCGAAGGTGGTGCGCTGGTCGACCATGTACCACTGGTTCCACACCCCCTCCGCCAGCGTCCTGCGGTACAGCAGGTGGTCGGTGCCGAGCGCGAACAGGTCGAGCTGGCCGGGGCGGGCGGAGACGACGGCCGGGTCGTCGGCGGTGTGTATGCCGCTGAGCCGCTGCCAGGCGCCGTACTGGCCGGTGGCCGGGTCCCGCGTGAGGTACCAGACGTTCTGGTCGGTGCCGCGGGCGAAGACGTAGGTGATGCCTGAGAGCACGATCGCGCGCGGCCCGCCGACCAGCGGCACCCCGGCCCGGGGCGCGTCCTGGAAGCCGGACCAGTGCGGCAGCGCGGCGGGCGCGCCGGTGTGGCCCTGCGGGGAGGGTGCGCCCGCGGTGGGGGCGGTGGGGGTCCCGCTGTGCGGGGTGTCGCCGGGGTGGTGGTCCTCGCGGGAGGTGGACTTGTCGCCGCCGCCGGAGGCGACCGCCCAGCCGCCGATGCCCGCGGCGACCACGGCCGCGGTCGCGGCGGCGGCCAGCTTCAGCCGTCGCCTGCGCACCGCGTCGGGCACCGCCCGGTGCCGGTGCGGGCCGCGGTGGCCGCCGGAGTCGCGGTAGGCGGCCAACTCGTCGGCGGAGGGCAGCTTGATGCTGGTGTGGGTGTCCCGGCTGGAGTCCGGTACCGCGCCCCTGACCAGCGGAACGGCACCCCGCCTGGTGCGCGGCGCGGCGGTCGGCGGGGCGGGCTCCTCGGTTCGGGCCGCCTCGTCGCCGTCCGCCGCTCCGGGCGGTGCCGCCACCTCCAGCGGCGGCAGCCCGGTCAGTTCGGGCAGCAGGGCGCGCAGCCGCTCGCCCAGCTCGCCCGCGGTCAGCCGGGAGGCGGGCGCCTTGGCCAGGCACTGCGCCAGCACCTGCCACAACCCCTCGGGCGCGCCCGGGATGGGGCTGACGGTCTCGGTGACATGGCGGCGCAGTACGGCGCCGGGGTGGCCGCCGCCGAAGGGGGTGAACCCGGCCAGGAGTTCGTAGAGCACGGTGGCCAGCGCGTAGATGTCGACGCTGGCGCGCGGCGGCAGGCCCTCGATGATCTCCGGTGCGAGGTAGTCGGGGGTGCCGATGATGCGGGTGGCTCGGGTGCGGCGCGGGGAGTCCACCAGGCGGGCGATGCCGAAGTCGGTGAGCAGCGCGGGCGGGGCGCCGCCGGGGCCGGTCGGCGCGGCGGCGTCCAGCAGCACGTTCTCCGGCTTGACGTCGCGGTGGACGACGCCCGCGGCGTGCGCGGCGGCCAGCGCGTCGGCGACGTCCGCGGCGATGGCGACCGCGGCCTCGGGCGCCAGGCGGCGCTCGCGCTCCAGCCGGGAGCGCAGGTCGGAGCCGCGCACCAGGTCCATCACCAGTGCCAGGTCCGTGCCGTCCACCACCAGGTCGCGGATGCCGACGATGCGCGGGTGGTCGAGCGAGAGCAGTGCGGTGCGCTCCTGGACGAACCGGCCGACCAGGTCCTGGTCGGAGGCGAGGTCCTCGCGCAACAGCTTGATGGCGACCGGACCTTCGGGCCCCTCACCCAGCCATACCGTTCCGGCGGAACCCCGCCCGAGCACCTGCTGGGCGGTGTACCGGCTGCCGATCTTCCGTGCCAAGGCTGCTCCGACTCATCTGACGTCACCTGTCGCCGTCCGGCGGCCGGTTGGGCGGCGCGGGCGACACGTGTTGCCGACAAAGCTACGCGGATGACGGCGTGTTGGGGGCACCGGATGGTGGCGAGTGCGGCTTCTGCGGGGGAAATCACCCTCAGGAAGTCGACAAATCTCCATGCTCGGCACCGGAAAGGCCCCCTGGATCACTCCAGAGGGCCTTTTTCGCTGACCGTCCGTCGCGGAGTCAGCCGTTGCCGGTCAACCGGTTCGCTTTGTGGCCGACGTTGGAGACCCAGTGCCAGGCGGAGCTGATCCAGCTGGACGTGGCCTCGTACCAGCTCTGCCCCTTGGCGATCCACTCCGGAACCGGCGTGAAGTTCCACACCAGTACGGCGATCACCACCAGGATGAAGACCATGAACAGGCAGCCCTTGAGGCAGCCCAGTCCCGGGATCCGCATCGGGGTGCGCGGACGCGGCTCGCGGCGCGGCGCCGGTTCGCGCTCCGGGCGGCGCTGCGGCTCGTAGCGCTGCGGCTGCGGTTCGTAGCGCGGCGGGGGCTCCTGGTAGCGCGGCTGCCGAGGGGGCTGCTGCGGCGGCGCGGCGGGCTGGCGGCGCGGGCGGCGGCGCAGCGGGTCCTGGCTGGGGTCGAGGTACTGCAGCTCGGTCTGCTCGTTGCGGCTTCTGGCGGCGTTGAGCTGGGACTCCCACGGGTGCGGCCCCTGGGGCTGCTGCGCCTGGGAGGCGGAGCCCGCGTCCGGCAGCGGCGGCATCACTCTGGTTTTGTCGCCGCTGACGGTGGGCGCGGAGTGCGGCAGCACGCTGGTCGCGCCGTTGGGGTCGTACTGCTGCCCGTACTGGCCGTTCTGCCCGTAGGAGGCGGCGGCGCCGGTGGGCAGCACCTGCGTGGGGTCGGCGGCACCGGCCGGTTGCTGGGCGCTGCCCGTGCCGGGCACCTGGGCCGGGGCCGGGTCGGGGGCGAGTAGCGCCGCCACGCCCAGCGCGGCCTCGGCCGCCGCCGGTGTGGCGTGCACGCCGATGCCCTGGCCGACGACGCGCAGCGCACGGGCCAGGTTCTCGGCGCTGGGGCGCTCGTCCGGGTTCTTGCGCAGACAGCGCTCGATCACCGTCCACAGCGGCTCCGGCACGGTCGAGGGGCGGCGCGGCTCCTCGCTCAGGTGCTGGTGCAGCACCTCGAGCGCGCTCTCGCCACGGAACGGCGGACGCCCGGTGACCAGCTCGTACATCAAGATGCCCGCGCCGTAGATGTCCACCGCCGAGGTCTGCGGCTTGCCCTCGGCGGACTCCGGCGCCACATACGCGGGCGTACCGACGAATTCATGCGTGCGGGTGACGCCCGGGGAGTCGGCGAGCCGCGCGATGCCGAAGTCGGTGAGCATCGGTTGCATCGAGCCGTCCGCGCTGCTGGCCAGCAGGACGTTGGCGGGCTTCAGGTCGCGGTGCACCACCCCGTCGGCGTGGCTGGCGGCGAGCGCGTCGGCGATGCCCGCGGTCAGCAGCGCGGCGCCCATCGGGCTGAACGGCCCGTTCTCCTGGACGTAGCGGTGCAGGTCAGGACCGTTGACCAGGTCCATCACCAGGGCCAGCAGTTCGCCCTCGACCACCAGGTCGCGGGTGCGCACGATGTTGGGATGGGTCAGCCGCAGCAGGACAGAGCGCTCCCGCAGGAAGCGCATCACCACGTCCGGATCGCTGGCCAACTCCTCCTTGAGGACCTTGATCGCCACGGCCTCCCCGGCCTGCGACGCCGTGCCCTCCACGGGATCGGCCGCCTCACGCACCCGGCCGCGCCAGACGGTGCCCGTGGCCCCCCGCCCGAGCGGCTCCTCTAGCAGGTACTTGCTGCCTACCGGCCGCACGTTCATGCGCTCCCAGATCGTGGTCGACATCCCTTGCCGGGCCCGCCCGCCCGCGCCCCGCGCTGAGCGGAGACCGAGCGCCGTGGCGTCGATGGCCCGTTCGCCCACTGTAGTGCCGCGCCGTCGTACCGACCGGTTGGTGCTCTGTGGAACGGACGGCGTGACGGTCGTGACATGGGGCTTCTGGCTAGGACGCGACGGACCGGCGATCGGTTGCCCGACGCCGGGCACCGTTAGGTGAACGTCCCGGACCGCATCCGCGTTCACCACGGGACGGAACTTTCGGTCCCGGCAGTGATCGAAATCCATCCGAAACACGTCGATCGCCGACCGTTCAAGATCGTTATGCGGGCCGCCGGGGGCGGAGTGTCAGCGGCAGGTGGGAGGATGCCTCCCGTACGACGCGGTGGGGGACGGCGCCCCTGCCGGGCTTCTCGGGTGAGAAGGGACGCGGACGACGATGCAGATCCGGCTGACCGTCCTGGGGCCGCGCGGCGGCCGTGCCTGTGACGTGCTCGTGACCGCTCCGGCGGACACGGCGCTCGGCACGGTGGCGGGCGCGCTCGCGGCCAGTGTCGGATCCGGGCAGCCGGTGCGCTCGTCCGGCTCCGCGGTGGCCCTGTACGCGGGTGCGCAGCGGCTCGATCCGCAGAGCGCGCGGCTGGGTGTGCCCCCGCTGGTGGACGGCGCGGTGCTGTCGGTGCACACGGCGGCCGAGCCGGAGCACGACGATCCGCAGGCCGCCGCCCGGCTGCAGGTGATCGGCGGCCCCGACGCGGGCGGGGTGCACCTGCTGCACGGCGGCCGGGTGCGGATCGGCAGATCGCTGGAGGCCGACGTACCGATCGACGACCCGGACGTCTCCCGGCTGCACTGCGCGGTCACGGTCGATCCCGGCGGCCAGGTCACGGTCGCCGACCTGGGCTCCACCAACGGCACCCGGGTCGACGGCCGCCCGGTGGACGAGCGCCCGATACCCCTGCCGCCCGGCGCGCTGCTGCGGATCGGCGAGTCCACGCTCCGGCTGGATCCGGCCGACGGGCCGGGCGCGGGCCTGGCCGTGGTGCCCGACAACGAGGGGCACCTCCAGGTGGTGCTGCCGTCTGCCACGGGGTACGGGACGGGGTCCTACGCACGGGTGCCCGCGCCCCGGGGCCCGCTGGGCGGCCCCGGTTCCGGTCCGGCGGCGCCGGACGGCGCGCTCGAAGCCACTCAACGGCCCGCGCCCGCAGGCCAGTTCACGGCGGCGGACGGTGACGGCGGCGCCGACTCCCCGGAAACCGGGGCGGCCCGGCCGCCCGCCGCCGTACCCGCCCCCGACGCCCGCACCACACACGCCACCGGCACCAGCCGGGTCCCCGGCGCCCCGGCGCACCCCCCGGCCCCGGACACCGCACCCGCCGCCCCCGCAGAGCCCGAGCCCGCGGGGGACACCCCCACCTCCCGTGCCGCCACCCGTGACCGTCTGGCGGCCGTGGCGCGGGACGCGGTGACGCTGGCCGGACGAGGCGGCGTGTTCGGCGAGGCGGCGCCCGCGCGCGGCGGGCTGTCCGGAGCCATAGGGGCGCTGGCCCGACGGCTCGCCCAAGGCCGCACAGCCGGGCGCGGCGACCGCGACCGCTCCGGCCAGGCCCGGCTGGCCGCCGCGGCCGAGGCGCTACGCGAGCGCGCGCCCGACCCGGCCAGCGTGCTGGTGACCGCGCTGGGCCCTGGACCACGGCTGTGGGAGCGCGGCTGCGACCACCCGGACGCGCTGGCGATCCGGCTGGGCAGTACCGATCTGCCCACCCCCGAAGGGCTGCTTCCGTCGGTGCCCGTCACCGTCGACCTGCGCGGTGCGGGCTCGCTGGGGATCGTAGGACCCCGGCCGCGGCTGAGCGGTCTGGCCCGCTCGGTGGTGGCCCAGTTGTGCGCGCTGCACTCTCCCGCCACCCTCGAACTGGTGCTGATCAGCGCGGACCGCTCCCGGGGTGCGGATCAGCGAGCCGACGAGTGGTCCTGGCTGAACTGGCTGCCGCATCTGCGTCCGGCGCACGGCCAGGACTGCCGCCTGCTGCTCGCGTTCGACCGCGAGCAGGCCGAGGCGCGCACCGCCGAGCTGGCCCGGCGGCTGGACGAGGGGCCGCTGGGCACCGGCTGGCCCTCGGCGGAGCCGGAGACGGTGGCAGCGCTGGCCGCCGAGCGCTCCGGTCCGTACACCGTCGTGGTGGTGGACGCGGACCCCGGTTCCGCCGCGCTGCGCGAGTCGGTGGCACGACTGGCGCAGGCCGGTCCGGCGGCCGGGATCCATCTGGTGTGCCTGGCCGAGTCGGCGGACCGGCTGGCGGCCCGGTGCGGTGCGCTCGCCCAGTTGGCGGGCGATGTGGCGACGACCCTGACACTCACCCCGGACGGCCCGGCGCACGCGGTGGTCGACGCGGTCTCGCACGCCTGGGCGGAGCGGTTCGGGCGGGCGCTGGCGCCGCTGCGGGAGGCGGACGGCATGGGGCGCCGGGCGCGTAGCGCGCTGCCGGAAACCGCCCGGCTGCTCGACCAGTTGGACCTCGCGCTGGCCACCCCGTCGAAGATCTCGGCGCGCTGGACGGACGAACCGGCCGCGCCGCGCGCCGCGTTGGGGGTCGGGCCGGAGGGCACGGTCGCCGTGGACCTGGCCGCCGAGGGGCCGCACCTGCTGGTCGGCGGCGCCCCGGGCGCGGGCAAGACCGAGCTGCTGCGCTCTACGGCGGCGGCGCTGGCTGCCGCGGCCCGGCCGGACCAGTTGGCGCTGGTGCTGGTCGACGGCGCGCCGGAACGCGGCGAGGGGCTACGGGTCTGTACGGACCTGCCGCATGTCTCGACGTATCTGGCCGCCTCTGATCCATCCCGTATGCGGGAGTTCGCCCAGGCACTGACGGCGGAGCTGAAGCGCCGCGAGGAGCTGCTGGACGGCGAGTCCTTCGACTCCTGGCACGCCGCGCGCCGGTTCGCGCAGCGGTTGGCCGCGCCCGGCCCCGACGCGGAGGGGGCCGAACGGCCCTCGGCCGAGGGTGCGGTGAAGCTGTGCAGCAGGGCCGCGGAGCTGCCCCGGCTGGTGGTGATGGTGGACGACTTCGACGCGCTGACCGCTCCCGCGCTGGGCAGCCCGGGCCGCCCGGCGGCGGGGTCGGTGGTGCGGGCGGTGGAGTCACTGGCCCGGGCCGGGGCGCGGCTTGGGGTTCACCTGGTGGTGTCCACCGGGCGGCCGGAGCGGACGGCCGGTACCGAGGCGGATGACCGTGCGCGGCTGCGGATCGCGTTGCGGACCGAGGATCCGGAGTCGGCGGTGTTGCTGGTGCACGTGGAAGAGCCTGCGGCTCTGGGCGAACAGCAGCCAGGACGGGGGTACTTGAGGCGGCCCGACGGCGCGGTCACGCCGTTCCAGGCGGGACGGGTGAGCGGGCGGATTCCGCGTACGGCCACGCTGCGGCCTACGGTCGTACCGGTGGAGTGGGAGCGGATGGGGGATCCGCCGACCCGGCGGCCGGTTCGCGAACTCGGTAACGGGCCCACGGACTTGGCCTTGCTCGCCAGCGCTCTGCAGCGGGCGGCGGAATCGGTTGGCACTGATTCGCCGGTGCCGTTGCTCTGACGGTGCGCGGCCCTTCTTCTGCGGTGCGCTGCGGTTCTTCTGCGGTGCTGCTGTGGTCCTGCGGTGGGTTGTGGCTGGTCTGGTTTTTCTCCGCCCCTCCGCCCTTTGCTAGGCCGCCAATTGCCTTTCCTACGTGAGAGATTGACGTCACATCATGGTCACGATCGGTCGCTCAGGAGCGTAGGCGGCCTTGCGGGGGGCGGGGGGCGGGCGTACGACTGTCGAACGGTTCCGGCAGGCAGGGGGAGGGGCAGATGCGTACCTCGCGCACGGCTCATGCCGCGCTCGCCATGACGGCGGTGGCCGCACTCATACTCGGCGCGGCAGGCTGCGGCAGCGGCAGCGGCAAGAGCGACAACGGCGGTCAGTCACCGGGCGGCCAGTCCTCCGTGAAGCTGCCGGATCTCCACGGTCAGCACCTGGAACTGGCGGCGGTGTGGACCGGCCCGGAACAGCAGAACATGGAGAAGGTACTCGCCGAGTTCGAGAAGCGCACCGGCGCCAAGGTCACCTTCACCCCGACCGGAGACAGCGAGTCCACCTTCCTGGGCACGAAGATCGAGGGCGGCCAGCCGCCGGACGTCGCGCTGCTCGCCCAGCCCGGTGTGCTGGACCAGTTCGCGCAGAAGGGCTGGATCAAACCGGTCGGCGCCGGTGTCCAAGCACAACTCACCGCCAACTACTCGCAAGGCTGGCAGAAGTTGGGCGCGTACAACGGCAAGCAGTACGGGGTGCCGTTCAAGGCCGCCAACAAATCGCTGATCTGGTACAACACCGCCGCCTTCCAGGCGGCGGGCGTCAGCGTGCCGAAGACCTGGGCGGATTTCCTCAAGACCGCGCAGACGATATCCGATTCCGGCGTCCCGCCGGTCTCGGTGGGCGGTGCGGACGGCTGGCCGCTGACCGACTGGTTCGAGAACGTCTATCTGAGCCAGGAGGGCCCGCAGAAGTACGACCAGTTGGCCCAGCACAGGATCAAGTGGACCGACCCCTCGGTGAAGGACGCCCTGACCACCCTGGCCCAGCTTTTCGGTAAGGACCAGTTGCTCGCGGGCGGCCATAAGGGCGCCCTGCAAACGGACTTCCCGAAGTCGGTCGCCCAGACGTTCACCGGTAATCCGCCCGGTGCGGCGATGGTGTACGAGGGGGATTTCGTCGCCGGGTTCATCACCTCCGACACCAAGGCGAAGATCGGCACCGACGCCAAGGTCTTCCCGTACCCCGCGGTCGGCGGCGGCAAGCCGCCGGTGACCGTGGGCGCGGACATCGCGGTGGCGTTGAAGGACACCAAGGGCGCCCAGGCGCTGCTGACCTTCCTGGCGACACCGGACGCGGCGAGGATCTGGGCGCAGCAGGGCGGCTTCCTCTCCCCCGACAAGTCGCTCGACCTCTCGGTGTATCCGGACGATGTGACCCGGGGTATCGCCAAGGCACTGATCGATGCGGGGGACGACTTCCGCTTCGATATGTCCGACCAGGCCCCCGCGGCGTTCGGCGGCACCAAGGGCGAGGGCGAGTGGAAGGACCTCCAGGACTTCCTGGCCAACCCCGGCGATGTGGCGGGCGCCCAGAAGGCGCTGGAGGCCGATGCCGCCAAGGCGTACGGAAACGGCTGACCGGCGATGTCCGCCTCGATGGTCGCACCAGAAGCGGCCGGGCCCGGCACGCCGTCGACCGCAACACCCCGTGGGCACAGGGGCGTTGTGCGCACCAGGTTCTGGGTGGCGGCGCTGTTCCTGCTGCCCGCGCTGGTGCTGCTCGGTGCCCTGGTGGTCTATCCGATCGGCTACTCGATCGTGCGCAGCCTCTATGACGCGCGCGGCTCCGGTTTCGTGGGGGTGCGCAACTACGGCACGGTCTTCTCCGATCCCGGGACGCTGACGGCGATCAAGAACAACGCGGTCTGGGTAGTGGTGGCGCCGTCGATCACCACCGCACTGGGGCTGATCTTCGCCGTGCTCACCGAACGGGTGCGCTGGGGAACGGCGTTCAAGCTGGTGGTCTTCATGCCGATGGCGATCTCCATGCTGGCGGCGGGGATCATCTTCCGGCTGGTCTACGAGCAGGACCCGAACCGGGGCGTGGCCAACGCGGCGATCGCCGGGGTCCATGACGTGTTCTCGCCCAGCTCGGTGTACCCGGGCGCCCGACCGCGCCCCGGCGCCGATCTGTCGCCGAGCGCGGGCGGTTCGTACACCACCCGCTCCACGGCGCGCGCCGGAACCCCGGCGCTGCTGCCGCTGGTCGGCATCCCGGAGACGAATCTGCCGTCCACCGCCCAGCAGGCCGCGGCACCGCGCGGCGGCGGCAGCGGTGTCACCGGCACGGTGTGGCTGGACTTCCGGCCGGGCGGCGGCGGTCGGCCCGGTGTGATCGACCCCGGCGAGAAGGGGCTGAAGGGCGTCACCGTCCAGGCGGTCAGGGGCGGGCGCGTGGTGGCGTCCGCCAGGACCGCGGCCGACGGCACGTTCACCCTGCCCGCCACCGCGGCGGGCGCCCGGCTACGGCTGCCCGCCTCCAACTTCGCCGCCGGGTACGGCGGCGTCGACTGGCTCGGGCCCACGCTGGTGACGCCGTCGATCATCGGTGCCTATGTGTGGATGTGGGCGGGCTTCGCGATGGTGCTGATCGCGGCCGGGCTCGCCGGTGTGCCACGCGAGCTGCTGGAGGCCGCGCGGGTGGACGGCGCGGGCGAGTGGCAGATCTTCCGCCGGATCACCGTGCCGCTGCTGGCGCCGGTACTGGTCGTGGTGCTGGTCACGCTGATGATCAACGTCCTGAAGATCTTCGATCTGGTCTACATCATCGCGCCGGGAGCGACCCAGAACAACGCCATGGTGCTGGCCCTCAAGCTGTATCTGACCTCCTTCGGGGGCGGTGACGACCAGGGCGTGGGCAGCGCCATCTCCGTTCTGCTGCTGCTCCTCGTGTTGCCTGTGATGGTCTTCAACATCCGCCGGATCAGAAGGGAGCGCCGCCGGTGACCACCGCCCCGGTACGCAGCGCAACCACCCTGGCGGCCCGGCTGGCCAGCCGGGCGGGCGGCGGTCTGCTGCGCGTCGCGCTGATCGTCATCGCCCTGTTCTGGCTGATGCCGACGGTCGGGTTGCTGCTGTCCTCGTTGCGCGGCAGCGCCGACATCGCCGCCTCCGGCTGGTGGCGGGTCCTCACCGCCCCTTCGCAGCTGACCTTCGCCAACTTCCGCGCGCTGCTGGGCAACTCGGCCATCACCCACTCGCTGCTGAACACCCTCTACATCACCGTCCCGGCCACCGTGCTGGTGGTGGTGATCGGCGCACTGGCCGGGTACGCGTTCGCCTGGCTGGACTTCCGGGGGCGTGACTGGTGGTTCCTGACCGTGGTCGGGCTGCTGGTGGTGCCGGTGCAGATCGCGCTGATCCCGGTGGCCCGGCTCTTCGGCGACATCGGCATCTTCGGGTCGATCACCGGTGTGGTGCTGTTCCACACCGCGTTCGGCCTGCCGTTCGCGATCTTCCTGCTGCGGAACTTCTTCGCGGAGATCCCCCGGGAACTGCTGGAGGCGGCGCGGCTGGACGGGGCGGGGGAAGTGCGGATCTTCAGCACCGTGGTGCTGCCGCTGGGCGGCCCCGCCATCGCCTCGCTGGGCATCTTCCAGTTCCTGTGGGTGTGGAACGACATGCTGGTGGCGTTGATCTTCGCCAACAGCGACTCGGCACCGATCACCGTGGCGCTGCAGCAGCAGGTGCGGCAGTTCGGCAACAACATCGACATCCTCGCCCCCGGCGCGTTCGTCTCCATGGTCATCCCCCTCGTGGTGTTCTTCGCCTTCCAGCGGCAGTTCGTCTCCGGCGTGATGGCGGGCGCGGTCAAGTAGGCGCTGGGCGGCGGCGGTTGGCGCGGCGGTCCGGATCCGGGCCGCCGCGCCGAGTGCGGCGGGGGCCGTAACCGGGCAGGGACCTCAGCAGTTTCCTTCCTGGAAGGGATGTGCCGTGACCCGTTTCAGCGTCATCGTTCCCGCCTACCAGGTCCAGGCGTATCTGTCCGAGTGCCTGGAGTCCGTACTGGTCCAGGACTACCCGGACTTCGAGGTCATCGCCGTCGACGACCACTCGCCGGACGGCTCCGGCGAGATCATCGACGACTTCGCGGCCCGTGACCGCCGGGTCGTCCCCGTGCACCTGCCGCACAACGGCGGCCTCGGCCCGGCCCGCAACGCCGGGATGGCCCGCGCCCGCGGCGACTACCTGCTCTTCCTCGACGGCGACGACACCTTCGCGCCGGGCGCGCTGCGCGCCATCGCCGACCGGCTCCAGCGCACCGGCGACCCCGACGTGCTGGTCTACGACTACGACCGCACGTACTGGACCGGCGAGGCGCAGCGCAACGCCCTGTCACACCACCTCGGCCAGGCCGGACCGCCGGTGTTCACCCTGGACGACCGCCCCGAGTTGCTACGGCTGTTGATGATCGCTTGCAACAAGGCGTACCGCCGCGAGTACATCGCCCGGCTGGGCCTGGCCTTCCCCTCCGGCTTCTACGAGGACACCCCCTGGACGTACCCCACGCTGCTGGCCGCCGGATCTATCGCGGTGCTGGACCGGGTCTGCCTGCACTACCGGCAGCGGCGGCGCGGCAACATCCTGTCCACCACCAGCCGCCGCCACTTCGACATCTTCGACCAGTACGACCGGGTCTTCGCCTTCCTCGACGAGCACCCCGAACTGGCCCGATGGCGGCCGGTGTTGTTCGAGCGGATGCTGGACCATCTGGGCACGGTCTACAACTCACCCGGCAGGCTGCCGCGTTCGGCCCGCACCGAGTTCTTCCGCCGCTGCCGCGCCCAGTACCGCCGCCACCGCCCCGCGCAGCGGCGCCCGGCGGCGTCCCGGCGCAGCTCGGTGCGGTATCTGCTGACCAGACTCGGCGCCGGGCGGACCTACCGACTGCTGTGGCGCGTCGACCAGTTGGGCCGCGCGGCGCGCGGCGCGGCCCGGACGGCGTACCGCAAGCTGCGGGCGGCCCTGCTTCTGGCCCACTACCGTCTCCAGGCCCACCGGCGTATCGACCCCCACCTGGCGGTGTTCGCCGCCTACTGGAACCGCGGCTACTCGTGCAACCCCGCCGCCATCGAGGCCGCCGTGCGCCAACTGGCCCCGCACATCCGTACCGCATGGATCACCACCCCCGAGTTCGCGCACACCCTCCCGGAGGGCGTACGGCGCCTGCACCCCGGCTCCGCCGCCTACTGGACGGCGCTGGCCCGGGCCAAGTACCTGGTCAACAACGTCAACTTCACCCATCGGCTGGTCAAACGGCCCGGCCAGATCCATCTGCAGACCCATCACGGCACACCGCTCAAGCACATGGGCCTGGACCTTCAGGAGTACCCCGCCGCCGCGGCGGGCACCGACTTCGACCGGCTGCTGGCCCACGCGGACCGCTGGGACTACGTGCTGTCCGCCAACCGCCACTCCACCCTGGTGTGGGAACGCGCCTACCCCGCGTCGTACACCACGCTGGAGTACGGCTATCCGCGCAACGACGCCCTGTACCGCGCAAGCGCGGACGACGTGCGGCGGATCCGCGACCGCCTCGGTATCGCCACCGGCACCACCGCCCTTCTGTACGCACCCACCCACCGCGACTACCGCCGCGGCCAGTTCCCGCTAATGGACCTCGAACGCCTGGCCCGCGCGCTGGGCCCGCGGTTCGTCCTGCTGGTCCGCTCCCACTACTTCTATCAACAGCCACTGACAACGGCCTCAGCCGACGGCGCGACCGTCCTCGACGTCTCCGGGCACCCCTCGATCGAGGAACTCTGCCTGGCCGCCGACGGGTTGCTCACCGACTACTCGTCCGTAATGTTCGACTACGCCAACCTGGACCGGCCGATCGTCATCCACGCCGGGGACTGGGCGGCCTACCGGGCGGCCCGTGGCACGTACTTCGACATCACCACCGAGCCGCCAGGCATCGTCGCCGAGGACGAGGACGCGCTGGCCGAGGCGTTCACCAGCGGCGCGTGGTGCGGCCCGCGCGCGGCCGAACTGCGCGCCGCGTTCCGGGCGCGCTTCTGCCGGTACGACGACGGCCACGCGGCGGAGCGGGTGGTACGGCGGGTGTTCCTGGACGAGCGGCAGCCGGACGGCCTGCCGCCGGTACTGCCGCTTTCGGACCGCACCCCGGCCCCGCCGCCCGGCGAGTGCGCGGACGGCGTTCAGCGGGCCGCCCAGCGCCCCTCGCGGGGCACCGGGCCGGACGGTACCGAGCCGGTCGGCGGCCTCAGCGGCCGAACACCTGGCGGGGGCGCGGGAACGTCGGCTCGACCGCCCAACGCGCGATCTTCCGCACCGGCGGAGTGGTCAGCAGCAGCGCGAGCGCGACCGCTCCGGCCGTCAACGTGATGACCGCGAGCGGGCCGGAGTTGGCCACCAGGTCGTACAACCCGTTGGCCTGCGCGGACTTCACGATCAGCCCGTGCAGCAGGTACGGGTACATCGTCACCGTGCCCAGCGCGGTCAGCCACAACTGGCGGGTGGGCACCAGCGCCAGCGCGGCGGCGACCAGCACCACGCCCGCGGCGAACAGCGCGGCCCTGATGGCCACGTACTCCATCACGCCGACGTGCAGATCGGTGGCGCCGTACTCCATCGACAGCCAGTCGGCGTTGGCGGCGGGCGCCAGGATGTACGCCACCGGCAGCGCGATGACCAGCGCCGCGGCGCCCCACAGCCGTACCGTGCGGCGCCGCAGCCACCGGAAGTGCTCGGGCTTCATCAACAGGCCCGCCACGAACCACGGCAGGAACTGCAGCACGCGGGAGAGCGCCAGATCGGTGCTCACGTCCGTCAACCCGGCGACCACCGAGACCAGCACCGACACCAGCAGCGGCTGCGGCATCGCCCGCCACACCGGCGTGGTCAGCCGCCACACGAACAGCGCGATCAGGAACCAGCACAGATAACTGGGGTAGGTCAGATCCATCTTGAACGGACGGCCGTCCGCCTCGGCGACCACCGCCAGATAGAACGTCTCGAAGATCAGGTACGGCACCAGGACCGTCTTGATCAGCTTGCGGACCTGCTCCGGACGCGCCTCAAAGCTCCGTGAGAAGTACCCGCTCAGCAGGATGAACGCGGGCATGTGGAAGGAGTAGACGACCAGGTACGCGGCCTTGACCGCGCGCGTGTGGCTGATCAGCGGATACCAGTTGTGACCGATGACGACCAGGACCACCAGCAGGAACTTCGCGTTGTCGAAGAACGGGTCACGCTGCGGCCGGGTTCTAGCCGCCGCGGGCCGCGCCGGGGACTCCACCTCCGGCGTCCCGGAGACTGATCCGTTCTTCTGCAAAGTGTCGGCTGTGGTCACTGTGAAGACGCTAGTGAGCACCCACCCCCCGTTCGCAAGGGGGCGGGCCCGGATAACCCCTACGGGTGACATGACTCATACGACTAATCAGGCCATTCGGAGGTAACGGGCGGGCCCCCGAAACCGGCGCACCCGTCAATCCGCCCTATTGAGTGACCGCTGGACGACGCGCCGAAACCCGGCGTAAAACCCACCCTGTCGAACCAACGCACTACCCCGCTCGGACCACACGGAAACCGGCTCGCGGCGCGCCGAAACCCGATCGCGGCGCCCCGGGCCCGGCTCATGCCGCACGGAAACCGGCCGACCTCGAAACCGACCCCCTGTCGTCGGCTGGCGGCGGCCCGTTGGCCTCCTGCCCGTAACCCGCGCGCGGTCATTGTCGGTGGGCGCCGCGGTGCGCCCCGAGGACGTACGGGAGGGTGCATGACGGGTGTGTTGACGACGGACGGCGGCACTGCGGGCGCCGGGCAGCGGGCACCGCGGCCGGGCGGCACCGCCCGGCTGGCGGGCTGGCGGCCGAGCCCCTACGCCCTGCTCGCGACGGCCTTCCTGGTCCTGATCACGGTCCTCGCCTGGCGGAACAACATCATCTCCGACTTCGGCCAGCACGCCTCGGCGATCGAACGGATCAAGGCCGATCCGCTGCGCCCGGCCAACCCGCTGGTCGACCTCTCCGGCGACAACAGCCCGTACTACTCGCCGCTGATCGTCGTGCTGGGGCTGATCGCCAAGGTGACCGGGCTGGCCGGTTGGCAGGTGCTCAAGGCGTGGGCGCCGGTCAACCTGGCCTTCTTCCTGACCGGCATCGCCGCCTTCTCCCGCACGCTGAGCAGGAACCGCTGGGTTCCGGTGCTGGCGCTGGCCGCGACGATGCTGCTGTGGGGGATCCGACCAGCCGCCTGGAGCGGGTTCCTCAACCCCGGGGCGCTCACCCGGAACGCGACGTTCCCGTCAACGTTCGCGATCGCGCTGACCTTGCACACCTGGGCGCTGACCGCGCGGACCGCACGCGCCCGCGCGGGGCTGCTGACGCATGCGGCGATCGGTGTGTGCATGGGGTTGATCCTGCTGATCCACCCGATCACGTCCATCGGCGCCGCCGCCGGGATCGCCGCGATCGTCATCGGCTGGCAGCGGGACTGGAACCGCGCGGTCGCCGCCCGCTGGGCGCTCACCGTAGCCGCCGGGGTCGTGGTGACCGTCGCCTGGCCGTACTACGACGTCTTCGCGCTCGCCGGGGACACCACCGTCGACAAGTTCCACAAGCAGTTGTACGGGCGGCGGCTGATCACCTGGTACGGGCTGAGCCTGGTCGGGGTGCCCGCGCTGTGGCTCCGCTTTCGACGGCACCGGCTGGACCCGCTGCCGGTGCTGTGGCTGGCGGACATCGCCATCGCGTCGTACGGCTGGTTCAGCGGCCGCTACACCTACGGCCGGATCTTCGGGCTGCTGCTGTTCCCCCCGCAGTTCGCCCTCGCCGTGGAGCTGGTGCGGGCCAGGCCGTGGGGCCTGGCCCGCAGGGCGATGGCGGCGGTCGCGGCCGGGGCGGCGGCGATCGGCCTCGCCGTGCAGACCGGGTCGATCGTCCAGATCCCGCATCTGCAACACCTGGCCACCTGGTCGAGCTACCGCTGGGCGACCGACCACATCTCCGTCGGCGACGTCGTCCTGAGCGACGACTACCGCGCGACCCATGTGCTGCCCGCGTACGGCGCCTTCCTGGTCTCCGGCGCCTGGCCGGACCCGTCACTCCCCGTGGAAGTCCGCAACCGCCGCGGCCACGACGTCCGCGTCTACTTCTCCCCGCACGCCACCCCCGCCGTCCAGCGGCTGGTGGCCACCCGCTACCACGCCAAGTGGGCCCTGCTGGACAACGGCCAGCCACTCCCCGCCGACGGCAAGGTGATAGCAACAAACCCAAAGTCAGGCGAACGTCTGGTACGGCTGGGCTCAACATCCCGTTGAGCCCAGGGAGTTGCCACTCATCCGCTGCGCAAGCCCAATCGCGGAGGCGCGCAGCCCCGTAGCGGGGCGCAGCTCCCACACCGGCCCCCAGGGGCGCAGCCCCGAAGCGGGGTCCAGGGCATGCAGCCCCGTAGCGGGGTCCAGGGCATGCAGCCCCGTAGCGGGGCACACGGGCGCAGCCCCCGCACGGAGGCGCCGGGTGCAGCCCCGCAGCAGCCCCCCAAGCGGGGGCCAGGGGCGCAGCCCCGGAGTGGGGGCGCGGGGCGCAGCCCCGCACCCCCTCTTGCTCAGCTATGCGTACGCAGCAGCGTACGCATAGTCCGCATGGCCACCGACAGGTTCGCCAGGTCGAACGAGTCCGAGCCCTGGATCTCCTCCAGCGTGGTGCGCGCCCGGCTCAGCAGGGCCGTGTTCTTCTGCTCCCAGGCGGCGAACCGCTGCTCCGGCGTCGCCGAGCCGTTGCCCGCCGACAGCACGTCCTGGGTCAGTGCCGCGTGGGCGGCGAACAGGTCCTCGCGGATCGCGGCCCGGGCCATCGACTGCCAGCGGTCGGCCCGCGGCAACTCGATGATGCGGTCCAGCAGTTGGGTGATCCGCAGCCGGTCGGCGAGGTCGTAGTACACCTCCGCGACATCCAGCGGATCCTTGTGCACCCGGTCGGCCACCGCGACGATGTCCAGCGCGGGGAAGACCGACGAGAAGCCCGCCACCCGCGTCGCCAGCTCCTCCGGCACCCCGGCGCCGGTCAGCTCGTCGTGGATGCCCTGGTACCACTCCAGGTCCGCGCCGCGCAGCAGCTTCGGCAGCTGGGCCCACACCGTGGCGACACCCTCACTGAAGAAGCCGATGGTCTCGGTGATCTGCAGCGGCTGCGGCCGGTTGTTGAGCAACCAGCGGGTGCCGCGCTCGACCAGGCGCCGCGAGTGCAGCCGGACGCGGGTGAGCACGTCGGCGGCCACCACGTTGTCCAGCGCCTCCACCTCGTCCCAGATCCGCGCCAGGTCGAAGATCGCGCGGCCCGCGGTGTGCGCCCGCACGATCTCCTCGGTCGAGGCGCCGGTCTCCTCCTTCATGCGGTGCAGGAACGTGGTACCGGCGGTGTTGATCGTGTCGTTGACCAGCAGCGTCGTGATGATCTCGCGGTGCAGCGCGTGCCCGTCGACCTGTGCGGCGAACCGCTCCCGCAGCGGCTTGGGGAAGTAGGCGTGCAACAGCTCGCGCAGGTACGGGTCGTCCGGCAGCGAGGTGCCGATCAGCTCCGCGGCCGTGGTGATCTTCGCGTAGGCCAGCAGGACGCAGGTCTCCGGGTCGGTCAGGCCCTGGCCGGCGCTGAGCCGCTCACGGATCTGCCGGTCGGTGGGCAGGAACTCCAGGGCCCGGTCCAGCTTGCCCTCCCGCACCAGGCGGCGGATGTACCGCTGCTGCGCGGGCAGCAGGCTCGCCGCCTGCGCCATGCTGTTGGCCAGTGCCACGTTCTGCGCGTAGTTGTTGCGCAGCACGAGGGAGCCGACCTCGTCGGTCATCTCCGCCAGCAGCTGGTTGCGCTGCTTGACGGTCATGTCGCCGTCCGTCACCACCGCGTTGAGCAGGATCTTGATGTTCACCTCGTGGTCGGAGGCGTCCACACCGGCGCTGTTGTCGATCGCGTCGGTGTTGATCCGGCCGCCGGCCCGGGCGAACTCGATACGGCCCAGCTGGGTCAGACCGAGGTTGCCGCCCTCGCCGACCACCTTGACCCGCAGGTCGGCGCCGTCCACCCGGATCGCGTCGTTGGCCTTGTCACCGACGTCGGCGTGCGACTCGGTGGAGGCCTTCACGTATGTGCCGATGCCGCCGTTCCACAGCAGGTCGACCGGCGCCTGCAGGACCGCCTTCATCAGCTCGGCCGGGGTCAGCTTGGCCACGTTGCCCGCCAGCCCCAGCGCCTTGCGGATCTGCGGGGTGATGGTGACCGACTTGGCGCTGCGCGGGAAGACCCCGCCGCCCGCCGAGATCAACTTGCTGTCGTAGTCGGCCCAGCTGCTGCGCGGCAGCTCGAACAGGCGGCGCCGCTCGGCGTACGAGGTGGCCGCGTCCGGGTCCGGGTCGATGAAGATGTGCCGGTGGTCGAAGGCGGCGACCAGCCGGATGTGCTCGGACAGCAGCATGCCGTTGCCGAACACGTCACCGGACATGTCACCGACGCCCACGACGGTGAAGTCCTCTTCCTGGGTGTTGTGGCCCATCTCGCGGAAGTGCCGCTTGACCGACTCCCAGGCGCCGCGGGCGGTGATGCCCATCTTCTTGTGGTCGTAGCCCACCGACCCACCGGAGGCGAACGCGTCACCGAGCCAGAAGCCGTAGGAGATCGCGACCTCGTTGGCGATGTCGGAGAACGTCGCGGTGCCCTTGTCGGCGGCAACCACCAGGTACGTGTCGTCCCCGTCGTGCCGGACCACGTCGTGCGGCGGCACGACCTCGCCGCCGACCATGTTGTCGGTGATGTCCAGCAGACCGGAGATGAACGTCTTGTAGCAGGCGATGCCCTCGGCCAGCCAGGCGTCCCGGTCGACCGCCGGATCCGGCAGCCGCTTGCCGACGAAGCCGCCCTTGGCGCCCACCGGCACGATGACGGTGTTCTTCACCATCTGCGCCTTGACCAGGCCCAGCACCTCGGTGCGGAAGTCCTCCCGCCGGTCGGACCAGCGCAGGCCACCGCGCGCCACCTTGCCGAACCGCAGGTGCACGCCCTCGACCCGCGGCGAGTACACCCAGATCTCGTACGCCGGGCGCGGCGCGGGCAGGTCCGGGATCGCCTGCGGGTCGAACTTCATCGACAGGTACGGGTGCGGATTGCCGTCCGCGTCGTGCTGGAAGTAGTTGGTGCGCAGCGTCGCCTTGATCAGGGTGAGGAACGACCGCAGGATCCGGTCCTCATCCAGCGAGGCGACCTGGTCCAGCGCGCCGTCCAGCTCCTCCAGCAGCCCCTCGATCAGCTCGATCCCGGCACGCTGGTGCTCGGGCGACATCCGGGCCTGGAAGAGGTTGACCAGCAGCCGGGTGGTGTGGACGTTGGTGCGGAGGGTCTCCTCCATGTAGTCCTGGCTGAACGGCGCGCCCGCCTGCCGCAGGTACTTGGCGTACGCGCGCAGCACCATCGCCTGCCGCCAGGTCAAACCAGCGCGCAGCACAAGGGCGTTGAAGCCGTCGTTCTCCGCCTGGTCGGTCCACACCGCAGCGAACGCCTCCTGGAACCGCTCGCGGGCGTCATCACCGATGTCACCGACGCTGCGGTCCAGGCGCAGCCCGAAGTCGTACACCCACGCCCTGGTGCGGTCGGAGCGCTTCACCTCGTACGGGCGCTCGTCGACCACCTCGACGCCCAGCCGCTGGAGCACCGGCAGTACGGCGGACAGCGACACCGGCGCACCGGTGCGGTAGATCTTGAAGCGGCGCTCGCCGCGGGTGGCGCCCACCGGTTCGTACAGCGACAGCGTGAAGTCGCCCTCGGGCTTGAGCTGTTCGAGGTGCTGCAGGTCGGCGACGGCGGTGCGCGGGGTGAAGTCGGCCTTGTAGCCCTCGGGGAAGCCGTGGGCGTAGCGGCGGGACAGCTCGGCGGCCCGCTCCTCACCGCACTCGGCGGCCAGCGCCTCGTTGAAGCCGTCCTCCCAGGAGCGGGCGGCCTCCACCAGCCGGGCCTCGATGCGGTCCACCTCGGCGTCGGTCAGCTCGGGCAGCTGGGTGCCCGGCGCGACCCGGATGACGAAGTGCAGCCGGGAGAGCACCGATTCGGTGTTCCAGGCGGTGAAGTCGACGGTGCGGCCCTGGAGTTCTTCCTTGAGGATGTCGGTCAGCCGCAGCCGCACCGCGGTGGTGTAGCGGTCCCGCGGCAGGTAGATCAACGCCGAGTAGTAGCGGCCGTACTCGTCCTTGCGCAGAAACAGCCGCAGCCTGCGGCGCTCTTGCAGGTACAGCACGCTGGTGACGATCGGACGCAGTTCGTCCGCGCTGGTTTGGAACAGCTCGTCGCGCGGGTAGGTCTCGAGGATCTGCAGCAGGTCGCGGCCGTCGTGACTATCGGGGGTGAAGCCCGCCCCGGAGAGCACTTCTTGCACCTTGCGGCGGATCACCGGGATCCGGGCGACCGACTCGGTGTAGGCGGCCGAGGAGAACAGTCCGAGGAAACGGCGCTCACCGGTCACGTTGCCGTCGGCGTCGAACGTCTTCACGCCGACGTAGTCGAGGTACGAGGGGCGGTGAACGGTGGCGCGGCTGTTGGCCTTGGTCAAGATCAGCAGCTTGGGCTCGCGTGCCTTGGCGCGGGCGTCCGTCGGGAGCCGGTTGAAGGACGGCGAGGCCGGGCCGCCGCCTTCGCTGACCCGGTGCTGCGGGTCGGAGCGCAGGATGCCCAGGCCGGTGCCGGGCACCGCGGTCAGCACGTCCTCGGGGGTGCCGTCCGGGCCGGGCTCGGTGGCCAGCCGGTACTCGCGGTACCCGAGGAAGGTGAAGTGGTCCTCGGCGAGCCAGCGCAGCAGCTCGCGGGCCTCGCTGACCTCCTGGTCGGGCAGCGGCGGCGGGCTCGCGGCCAGTTCGTCGGAGACGCGCAGCGCGGCGTCGCGCATCTTCTGCCAGTCCTCGACGGACTCGCGGACGTCGGAGAGCACACGGCGCAGGTCAGAGGTGATCTGGTGGAGGTCCTCGCGGTCGGTCTCACGGTCGACCTCGACGTGGATCCAGGACTCCACGCAGGCGTCGTGCGGCAGCTCGGCACCCGGCAGCTCGGCGCTGGCGGCCTCCACCAGGTTGCTGGTGCCGAGGATCTCCAGCAGCTTGCCGGTGACGTCGCGGCGGACGACGACCTGCGGGTGGATCACGACGTGGATCGCCCGGTCCTGGCGGGACAGCTCGTTGGTGACCGAGTCGACGAGGAACGGCATGTCGTCGGTGACGACCTCGACGACGGTGTGGCTGCAGGTCCAGCCGTTCTCCTCCACGGAGGGGGTGTGCACACGCACGTTGGCGGTGCCCTGGGGACGGACCTCCGCGAGGCGGTAGTGCGACAGCGCGGCGCCGTAGACGTCGACCGGGTCGCGGTCCACGATGTCCTCGGCGGCGGTGTGCAGGTAGTAGCGCTGGAGGAACGTCTGGACGGCCTCGGTCGTATCCAGGCCCGGTCCAGGTTCTCCCTCCGCCGGGCTGTTCTCAGCTACCCGTGCCGCCCGGTCGAGCAGCTCGGCCTTGGCTTCGTCCAGCTTGGTTTGCATGTCCTGTGACTCCTGTCGCGCGCCGTTGCGTGACGTCAATGGGTGTGGTGGCACATCGCCCCAGCGCGGGATTGCCGTTCGGGAACGACGTTATGCCTAGGAGAGGGGTGTCCGGGCGGTTGTCCCAGGATTTGACCCGGATGTAACGGTCAGCGGCGACCCGGGCGTGGTGCCGCCCCGGACACGCGGGGGCTCCGTCGCCCCCGATGGCTATCGCGCTGATCACGGAGCTAAGGCTATCTCTCCCGACGGGGAAGCTGTCAGCGACCTTTTATGTACAAAGACACAGGTCGATGTCGACACCGTGTCCACGTCGCCGACCCCCGCCACGGCCCACCACCGCCACAGCCGGTTCCGCTTGAGCCGCCTTGACCTAGCCGACCAGCCGATGCGCCGTCTCCACCGCTTCCGCCAGGCTGTCCACCACCGGCACACCCGCCACCTGCAGGCTGGCCCTGGAATGGGAACCCCCGGCGTAGAGCACGGCCCGCACGCCCGCCGCGGCCGCCGCCGTGGCGTCGTCCACCGCGTCCCCGATGACCACCGTGCGCCGCGGCTCGACCCCGTCGAGCGCCGCGAGGTGACGTATCAGATGCTCCGCCTTGCCCTCACCGGACCGCCCCACCCGGCCGTCGACCCGCACGAAGTGCGACTCGATGCCGTGCTCGCGCACCAGCGGCACCAGCCGGTCGTGCGGCGCGAGCGAGCACAGCGACTGGGTGCGCCCCGCCTCGACGACCGCCGCCAGCAGCTCCACGGCACCGGCGGCCAGACCGCAACCACCGGCCAGCGCCCAGTAGTGGCGGTGGAATATCGCGTCCATCACCAACCACTCGTCCTGCGTCGGCAGCCGCCCGGTCAGCCGCTCGTAGAACCGCGGCACCGGCACGCAGTACAGCTCCCGGTACCTCTCGCGGGATATCGACGGCAGGCCGATCTCGGCGAACGAGGCGTTCGTCGCCTCGACCACCGCGTCGACGTCGTCGAGCAGAGTCCCGTTCCAGTCCCAGACCAGGTGAGCCGTCATGCCCAAGACGGTACCGGCGGGGTCTGACAATCGGGCCGTGGGCTCAGCCGATCAGCGCCGGGATCTCCTGCGTGGCGTACCAGAGCAGCTCGTGGTCCTCGGCCCCGTCCACCACGAACCGCGCGTCGTCATCGCCCGCGTCCGCCGCGCCCAGCGCCTCGGCGGCCGCCGCCACATCCGGCTCGGCGTCCCCGGCGTCCACGTGCACCGCCGCCGCCCTGGCCAGCGGCACCGCCGCCACCAGGCGCACCACGCCCAAGGCGGCCGGGTCCAGACCGCGGTCCGGATCGACGGTCACCGCTGCGTCCGGCACGTCGACCGCGACCACCACGCGACGGCGCGCTGCGGCGGCGTCCCCGGCCAGCAGCCGCAGGCTGGCCTGCGCCGCCCGGGACAAGGCGGCGTACTCCAGTTCCTCGATGTCATCCGAGACGTACCACTCGCGCAGCGCCGGCGTGACCGCGTACGCGTCCAGCGGTGCCGAACCCAGCTCGCCCGCCTTGTGCGCCTCGGCGAGTCCGGGCAGGGTCGTGGGGATGTAGACGCGCATCGCTGCCGCTCCGTGGCCGTACCGATGAGGAACGGTCTCAGCATACGGTCGCACCCCGCGCGGCCGGTCACCCGCGCGGGCCGCAGGTCCCCCTTCGTGCGGTGTGCCCCGGCCCGGCCAACCGCCCCGACCGCCCCGGAAGCTGTCGATCCGGTGCGCCAGCACGCGCCCATCACCCTGATAGGTGAATTCCGCGGCCTTTCCCCCGCCGCCCGACCGGGCCTTGTCGCCGCCGTCGCGGGCTCGCTAGAAGTCTCCTCGACCACGCACGGCAACCGCCCGGCGGCCTTCCGCCGGGCAGAGCGGGGGAATCCAGCCATGACGACCAGCACGTTCGACACGCCAGCGGCCGCCCGCCGCCCGGCCCGCACCACCACCCGGCGGCCACCGGCAGTCACCGGACCGCCCGCCCGCCGCGACATCCGGCGCCCCGGCCCGCCCGGCCCCCGCCCACACCGCCCCGGCCGCGAACCGGACCAGCCCGCGGCGCGGCGGGCGCAGGCGCACTGGTGGTTCGCCGACCGGCTGGTGGAAGTCCTCAGCGGCCGCCGCCCGGCGTCCTGGATGCTCGGCCACACCTTTGGCGAGGCCGCCCACGAACGGCTGTGGCAGCTGGCCTGCCAAGGCGTGCTGCGCCCGCCCAAGGGCCGCCCCACGCCCCGGGTACACGGCTGCGGCTACCGCACACCCGCGCCCGGGGTGCGCGAGGCGTTCGCGCGGGTCCGCTCCGGAGACGCGCTGCGGGCGCTGGCGTTCCGGCTGGAACTCGGTGCCGACCGCCGCTGGCGCTGCACCGCCGTGGAATGCGCGGGCCCGCCATGGTGACGCGCCAGGGCCGGGCCGCCCTCATCGGCAACCCGGCCCCGTACCCGCTTTCGCTGCTACTTCTTGCGGCGACGGCCGCCCTTTTGCGCCTTGCGGCGCTCGGCGCGGGTCAGGCCGTCCGACTCGGACACGACCGGACCGTCGTCACCGCCGGTGGTGAAGTCGCCCTCGACGATGCCGCCCTCACCGTCCACCTTCGGCGCCGTGAAGTGCAGCCGGTCCGGGCGCTGCGGAGCCTCCAGCCCCTTGGCGTGGATCTCCGGACGCACCGCGCCCGCCGGAACCACTTCCTCCTTCTCCAGCGACGGCACCACGTCGGCCGGCACCGGAACCTCCTCGACCTGCTGCTCGACCTGGACCTCCAGGTTGAACAGGTAGCCGACGGACTCCTCCTTGATGCCGTCCATCATGGCGTTGAACATGTCGAAGCCCTCACGCTGGTACTCCACCAGCGGGTCGCGCTGCGCCATGGCGCGCAGCCCGATGCCCTCCTGGAGGTAGTCCATCTCGTACAGGTGCTCACGCCACTTGCGGTCAAGCACCGACAGCACCACGCGGCGCTCCAGCTCACGCATGATGTCCGAGCCGAGCTCCTTCTCCCGCGCCTCGTACTGCTTGTGGATGTCCTCCACGACCAGTTCGGCGATGAAGTCCGCGGTGACGCCCGCCCGGTCGCCCGCCGCCTCGTCCAGCTCCTCGATGGTGACCGTGATCGGGTACAGCTGCGCGAACGCGCTCCACAGCTTCTCCAGGTCCCACTCCTCGGCGAAGCCCTCGGAGGTCTCCGCCTTGATGTAGTCCTCGATAGTGTCGTCCATGAAGTGCGCGATCTGCTCCTGCAGATCCTCGCCCTCCAGCACCCGGCGGCGCTCGGCGTAGATCACCTCACGCTGCCGGTTGAGCACCTCGTCGTACTTCAGGACGTTCTTGCGGATCTCGAAGTTCTGCTGCTCCACCTGCGACTGCGCCGACGCGATCGCCCGGGTCACCATCTTGTTCTCGATCGGCACATCGTCCGGCACATTCGCCATCGCCATCACGCGCTCGACCATCTGCGCCTTGAACAGGCGCATCAGATCGTCACCCAGCGACAGGTAGAAGCGGGACTCGCCCGGGTCACCCTGACGTCCGGAACGACCACGCAGCTGGTTGTCGATACGGCGCGACTCATGCCGCTCGGTGCCCAGCACATACAGCCCGCCGAGCTCCTTGACCTCCTCGAACTCGGCCTTGACCGCGGCCTCCGCGCGCTCCAGCGCCTCCGGCAGCGCCGCCGCCCACTCCTCGACATGCTCCACCGGATCCAGGCCGCGCTGCCGCAGCTCCGCCTCCGCCAGGTCGTCGGGGTTGCCGCCGAGCTTGATGTCGGTACCACGGCCCGCCATGTTGGTGGCCACCGTGACCGCGCCCTTGCGACCGGCCTGCGCGACGATCGTCGCCTCCCGGTCGTGCTGCTTGGCGTTGAGCACCTCGTGCGGCACACCGCGCTTGGCCAACTGCTGCGAGAGGTACTCGGACTTCTCCACCGAGGTGGTGCCGACCAGGACCGGCTGGCCCTTCTCGTACTTCTCGGCGATGTCGTCCACGACCGCCCGGAACTTCGACTCCTCGGTGCGGTAGATCAGGTCCGGCCGGTCCAGCCGCTGCACCGGACGGTGCGTGGGGATCGGCACCACGCCGAGCTTGTAGATCTGGTAGAACTCGGCGGCCTCGGTCATCGCCGTACCGGTCATGCCCGACAACTTGTCGTAGAGGCGGAAGAAGTTCTGCAGGGTGATGGTGGCCAGCGTCTGGTTCTCGTTCTGGATCTCCACCCCCTCCTTCGCCTCGATCGCCTGGTGCATGCCCTCGTTGTAGCGGCGGCCCGCGAGGATACGACCGGTGTGCTCATCGACGATCATGACCTCGCCGTCGATGACGACGTAGTCCTTGTCGCGCTTGTACAGCTCCTTGGCCTTGATGGCGTTGTTCAGGAAGCCGACCAGCGGGGTGTTGACCGACTCGTAGAGATTGTCGATGCCCAGCCAGTCCTCGACCCGGGTGACACCCTCCTCCAGCACACCCACGGTGCGCTTCTTCTCGTCCACCTCGTAGTCGCGGTCCAGCTTCAGCCGCTGCACCAACTTGGCGAAGTCGCTGTACCACTTGGTGGCCTGGTCGGCCGGACCAGAGATGATCAGCGGAGTACGGGCCTCGTCGATCAGGATCGAGTCGACCTCGTCCACGATCGCGAAGTTGTGGCCGCGCTGCACCAACTCTTCCTTCGACCACGCCATGTTGTCGCGCAGGTAGTCGAAACCGAACTCGTTGTTGGTGCCGTACGTGATGTCGCACGCGTACTGCTGACGGCGCTCCTCCGGAGTCATGTTGGCCAGAATGCAGCCCACCTCGAGACCGAGGAACCGGTGCACCCGGCCCATCCACTCCGAGTCACGCTCGGCCAGATAGTCGTTGACCGTGATCAGGTGGACGCCCTTGCCGGAGATCGCGTTCAGATAGGCGGGCAGCGTGCCGACCAGCGTCTTGCCCTCACCGGTGCGCATCTCGGCCACGTACCCGAGGTGCAGCGCCGCGCCACCCATCAGCTGGACGTCGTAGTGGCGCTGGCCGAGCACCCGCTTGGCGGCCTCGCGCACCGTGGCGAACGCCTCAGGGAGCAGGTCGTCCAGACTCTCGCCGTCCGCGTGCCGCTGCTTGTACTCGTCGGTGAGTGCCCGCAGCTCGGCATCCGTGAGGTTGACGAAGTCCTCTTCGATGGAATTGACCTGGTCCGCGATGCGGGTCAGCTTGCGCAGGATCTTTCCCTCGCCTGCGCGCAGGATCTTGCCGAAGACGGACACGTAGGCTGGCTCCTTGCCGGTCGGGCCTGGCACGTTTCTCTCGCACTGGGCACAGCGGGTGTTTCGCTGGCTGTATACAGCTGTCTACAGCCTCCGCTGCACCGGCCATCGTAAGCGAGGACACCAGCCCGTCGGGAGGTCCGCCGTCGGACCCGCGCGCTGTCACTCCGGTCAGTGACGGAAATTACCCGCCCAACGGGGCGAGCCGCCGGAAATACTCCCCTGATGGAACCCGTCATTCTGACCACCGAACGCCTGCTCCTGCGCCCCCTGGAGCCCCGCGACACCGACGACGTCCACACCGCCTGCCAGGACCCCGACATCCAGCGCTGGACGTCGGTCCCCTCCCCTTACAGGCGCGAACACGCGCAAGCGTTCATCGAACGGATCTCCCCGGACGGGTGGCGGAACGACACCCAGTACTCCTTCGGCGTGTTCACCAAGGACCACGGCCAGCTCGTCGGCACCATCGGCCTGGTGCGGCTCGCACTCCTGCACACCGAGGAACGGCAGGCCGAACTCGGCTACTGGACGGCCAGCCCGCAACGCGGCCACGGGTACACCACGGAAGCCTCACGCGCCGTGTGCCAGTGGGCCTTCACCACGCTCGGCGTACAGCGCATGGAGTGGTACGCCGAAGTGGGCAACGCCGCATCACGGGCGGTCGCCCTCAAGACCGGCTTCCGGATGGAGGGCACCCTGCGCGCCCGCATCGTCCACCAGGGCGTCCGGCGCGACGCCTGGATCGGCGCGCTGCTGCCGTCCGACTGGTCACTGGAGTCGGCCACCCCGTACCTGCCCCACCCAAGGCCCTGACCGCGCGCCACGAGCGTTGTCAGTGGTGCCCCCTACGCTGATCCACATGACGAATCCGCCGCGCACCAAGCCCGCCACCCGGCGCCCCGAGGCCACGCTCACAGCCGACGAGGCCCGCCGGATAGCGCTGCGCGCCCAAGGGCTGCTCGGCGCGCCGGACCGGCGCGGCGGGGTACGCGGAATGCTGCGGCGGCTCGGCGCCGTCCAACTCGACACCATCTCGGTACTGGCCCGCTCCCACGAACTCGTCCCGTACGCCCGGCTGGGCGGGGTGGGCCGCACGACGGTGGAATCGGCGTACTGGGGTACGAGCCTGCCCGCGCCCCGCCGATCACCCGAGGACACCGGCGCGGTGGCCTTTGAGTACTGGTCGCACGCGGCATGCGTACTGCCCATCGACGAATGGCCGCACTTCGCCTTCCGCCGCCGGGCCCGCCGCGCCAAGGGCCACCGCTGGCACGTACTGCGAGACGCCCAGCGGTCCTGCGCCGCGGTACTCGACCGGCTCAAGGCCGACGGCCCGCTGACCTCCACCGAACTGGGCGGCGCCAAGAACGGCGGACCGTGGTGGGACTGGTCCGAGACCAAGATCGCCGTGGAGTGGCTGCTGGACACCGGCGACGTGGTGTGCACCCAGCGGCGCGGCTGGAAACGCGTCTACGACCTCGCCGAACGCGCCGTCCCCGACTCCCTGCGACACGACGGCCTGACCGACACCGAATGCCTGCGCCGCCTCGTCGCCCAGGCGGGCACGGCCCTGGGCGTGGCCACCCGGGCCGACCTGGCCGACTACCACCGGCTCAAAACCGAACAGGTCGACGCGGTGATCGAGGACACCGGCCTGGTTCCGGTCGAGGTCGAAGGCTGGGCCACCGGACGGAACGCCACACGCAACCGCGCGGGTGAGGCGTGGGCCGACCCCACGGCACTGTCGACCCCACCGCGCGGCAGGCACCGCACCACCTTGCTGTCCCCGTTCGACTCCCTGATCTGGGACCGCGCCCGCACCCAGCGGATCTTCGACTTCACCCACCGCCTGGAAGCCTACGTACCCAAACCCCAGCGCATACACGGCTACTTCGCCATGCCACTGCTCGCGGGCGGCAAACTCGTCGGCCGCGTGGACCCGGCGCGCGAGGGCCGCACCCTGGTGGCCCGGCAGGTCTCAGTGGCCGGGCCCAAGGCCATCGCACCCATGGCGCAGGCACTACGGGAGGCGGCCGAGTGGGTGGACTGCGACACGATACGGGTGGAACGCCTGGACGACCAGAAGCTGAAAGCCGAACTGATCAGACAACTGGGCTGAGCGGCAAGCGCGTTGCCGACTACCTGATCTGTTGCCGACTACCTGATCTCCAGGATCTTCTCGCGCATCGCGTACACCACCGCCTCCATCCGGGAGTGCAACTGCAACTTCTCCAGGATGTTGCGCACATGGTTCTTCACGGTGTTCTCGCTGATGAACAACTCCTTGGCGATATCACGGTTGTTCATCCCCGTGGCGACCAGCTTGAGCACCTCCAACTCGCGGTCCGTGAGCCGAGGAGCGGGCACCAGACGACGCTCGTCGGTGCGCTGGATCATCGACTTGAACTCGGTCAGCAGCTTGGACGCCATCGACGGGCTGATCTGCGACTGGCCATCGGCAACCGCGCGGATCGCGGTGGACACCTCGTCCGTGGAGATCTCCTTCAGGAGATACCCCGTGGCCCCCGCCTTGATCGCCTCGTAGAGGTCGGCCTCCTCATCGCTGATCGTCAGCATGATGATCTTCGCGCTGGGCGCCACCTCCTTGATGGACGTACACGCCTCGATACCGCCGCGCCGCGGCATCCGCACATCCATCAACACGATGTCCGGCAACAGATCGGCCGCCTTCTCCACGGCCTCCGCCCCGTCCCCGGCCTCGCCGACGACCTGGATGTCCTCCTCCTGCGCCAGCACGATCTCCAGACCGCGCCGGAACAAGGCATGATCGTCCACGACCAGGACCCTGATGGGCTCGCTGCGCCGCTCGCCCGCGCCCCGGCCGTCGTCCCCCTCAACGGCCGCCGACTCGAAGCTGTCCGGCATCGGTTCCTCCCCCTCAGCCCAGTGCCCCAGGCAACATCGCTGCACAGCGATGGCCGACCAACCATCCCCCATCACAGGCCGGTTGGCACAACCACCATGATTTCATGCCGTACAACGACGCGCGGTTCTCCACGGACACAGTGACGCCCCCGGACTCGCCAGGGGCGCCACCGGCTCCTGTCACCGACGCAGCGCCCCACCCGCGCCGGTGGGGGGCTCCGCCTCGGGATCCTCCTTGAGGTAGATGACGCCGTAGTCATAGCCGTGACGCCGATAGACAACGCTCGGTTGGTGCCGTTCGGAGTCGACGAACAGATAGAAGTCGTGGCCGACCAGCTCCATCTCATAGAGCGCCTGGTCGAGCGTCATCGGGGATGCGGCGTGGGTCTTCTCGCGGACGACCAACGGGCCTTCACCCTGGACATCCAGCGGCCCCGCCTTGGTGGTGGGAACGCCGTCGGCGGCACCTTCCGCGCCCGCCCGCGCACTGAGCGTGGCCAGGGGCGCGGTGTACTCGGCGACACTTACCGCGGCACGGCCACCACGACGGGCCATGTGCCGCTTGTCGGCAAGCTTGCGCAGCTGCGCTTCCAACTTGCTGGTCGCCGCGTCCAGCGCCGCGTACGGATCACTCGCCGCCGCTTCGGCCCGGATCACCGGGCCTCGGGAACGCAGCGTGAGCTCGACCCGGTCGGAACGGTCGGCAAGCCGCGGGTTGTGCTCCTTGGAGACTTCGACATCCAGGCGGATCGCCTTGCCGTCCAGCTTCTGGATCTTGTCCAGCTTCAACTTCTCGGCGACGTGCTTGCGGAACCGCTCGGGCACCTCGGTCTTACGGCCCTTGACGACGATGTCCACGCAGAACTCCGTTCCCGGACAGCCCCGCGCGCGCGGGGCACATCCCTTGCGCTAAGGCCGGCGGGCACAGGTCCCGTCCGGCACTGCGATCACTGCCACCCCGCCGGCCCCGGAGGGCTCCGGAGCAGCGAGGCCGCGGCTTTCACCTCCTCCTCCCCCGAGGGGAAGATCAACACCCCGTCCGTGCGACAGGAATGCTGGTGCCCGGCTGGGCGGAGTACGACTGATGCCATGCACACCGAATGCCGCAACTTCTACCAAGTCCGGCGATCAGCGACATAGCACCTGACCCTCCTCACAACCGAACATAGCCCTCGGGAGCCGAGGTCGGCACCCCCTGTGGGGCTCTACCTCCGTTCGGGTGCATCCCCTCTCGTACTACCTGCAACGATGAACCGCCGTAGTCGGTTCCGATACCCCTGTGACCAGGTGAAATCACCTCCCTCGGCAACCCGTCCGATCAACGGCCGAAGGGCGCCGCCGAACCGTCACCGCCCGGCCATTGACGGCGGCCAGCCGACCGTACCGACGTCGCCGGCCCCACCAGCCCGAACGCCCGCGGTACCGCGGCCACCACCGCGGCCGCGCACACCCGGCCACCCACCTCCCGCACCGCACGCGCCGCCTCCACCAGCGACGCACCCGTGGTCATCACGTCGTCCACCACGACCACGCAACCGTCCCGCAGCAGCCGACCACTGCCCGAGACCGCCGCCAGCGCGCCCGAGAGGTTCTCCAGCCGCTCAGCAGCCGAAAGCCCCGCCTGATCGGCGACCAGCCGCCGCTGCCGAAGCACCGCCAGCACCCGCGCCGACACCCCGCAACACCGCAGCTCCCGCGCCGCCCGCAACGCCACCCGCCGCGCCGGATCATGCCCCCGCGCGGCAGTGGCACGACGGGCGGAGGGGACGGGGACCAGGAGCAGGGGGGTGTGGG
>NZ_JANFNH010000080.1 GCF_024436055.1 Streptantibioticus rubrisoli
TCCCGGTTCTCTCCCACCCGCCCGTCCCGGTTCTCCACCTCCCGCACCTCCGGCCTCTCCCCGGTCCGGGCACCGCTCAGCGATGTCGTGCCGCGCCGCACCCTGGTGGTCGTGGTGGCGGTCGTGGTGCTCGTCGTGCTGGGCGCGATCCTCAGCATGGCCTTCGCCGCCGACCGGCCCGAAGCCGCGCCCGCATCCGGCGTGCCCACCAGCCGCACGGCGCAGCTTTTCCAACACGTTCAAACCGGTCAACCGACCGGCCATGAGCACGTATCGTAAAAAGGCTCAGACTGTCCGTCGCCGACCGAGGTTGACCGAGACGGCTTGGCTGAAAGTCGTCTGCCGTAACGCCGCAAGCCACTGTTCCGTGCGGCCACCTGGCCGATGCCGTGACGCTCATGGGGAGGAGCCGTGGACGAGTACGCCGGGCGGGTGCTGGCGGGCCGCTACCGGCTGCCCCGGCCGCCCGCCGACGAGTTCGAACTCGTGGAAACCCGCGCGTTCGACACGTACAGCGGACAGGAGGTCCTGGTACGGCAGTTGCTGCTGCCCGAGGTCGTGCACGCCGAGGTGGTCGGCGACGAAGCGGCACCGCAGGCCGCCCGGCACGGCGTCGGGGACAGCGCGGAGCGCGCCCTCGAAGCGGCCAGGGCCGCCGCCGCGGTGCCGGACCACCCCGCCCTGGTCCAGGTCTTCGACGTCCTGGTGGAGGACGGGAGCCTGTGGGTGGTCTCCGAGCTGGTCCCGGCCCGCCCGATCGCCTCGCTGCTGGCCGACCGGCTGCTGACCCCGTACCGCGCCGCCGAGGTCGCCGCCGACCTGCTGGGCGGGCTGCGCGCGCTGCACGCGCACGGCTGGGCGCACCGCAACATCACCGCCCGTACCGTGCTGGTCTGCGAGGACGGCCGGGCGATGCTCGACGGACTCGCCTTCGGCGCCGCCCAGGAGGCGCTGTGCGGCTACGACCCGGTGCCGCGCGAGGTGCTGGCCGCCTCCGGCGGTGAGCAGCACGGTGGTTGGGGCGGCCCGGACTCCGCGCTCGCCCTGGAGCGCGCCCGGCAGGCCAGGATCACCGTGGTCGGCCCGGTCACCGAGCGCTGGGCACCGGAACAGGCCGGTCTGGTGCACCAGAACTGGCAGTTGGCGCCGCCCGTTGGCCCGGCCGCCGACCTGTGGGCGCTCGGTGCGCTGCTGTTCCGCTGCGTGCAGGGGCATCCGCCGTTCCCCGAGGAGAGCGCCGCCGAACTGGTCGGCCTGGTCTGCGCCGAGCCGCCCGCGCTCGCCGAGGACTGCGGGCCGCTGCGCCCGGTCGTGGAGTCGCTGCTGCGCCAGGACCCCGCCGAGCGCCCGGAGCCCGAGGAACTGCGCGGCTGGCTGCGCTCGTTGGTCCGCACCGCGCCCGAACCGGACATCGGCTCCCGCATGGTGCGGGTCCCGGCCGGTCCCGGCGACCCGCACAAGCTGCCCGTGGTGCGCCGCAAGGGCGAGCTGGTCCGGCTGCGCAGACGCCGCCCGGCCGCCGACGCGACGGCCGCGACGCCCGCGCACGGCCGCCACGCACGCAGCCGCGGCCAGCGGCCCGGTCCGGCGGACGCGACCGGCGAGACGGTCGAAGTACGCCGCCGCACCGGCCAGTTGAGCCAGAGCACGGGAAGGGCGCCGCACCGGATGGGGTTGCTGCTGGTCGGGCTCGTCCTCCTGCTGCTGGCGGCATTGGTGCTGTACGCGGTGGTGTTCATGCCCAAGGGCGCGGGCGGTGTCTCCAGCCGCTCACTGCCCGCACAGGTCTCCGGGGGCGCGGCAGCGGGCCAGGCGGCGCCCGCGTCGCACGACGCACCGACCCCCACCGACCGTGCCACCCAGCAAACTCCGTCCCTGGGCTCGGACTTCACGGTGCGCGCCGACCCCGCGGGCTTCTCCGTCGCGGTGCACAACGGCTGGACCAGGAGCGCGGGACCCAACGGCGAGACCGCCTTCTCCAGCGGCGGCGACATGATGCAACTGGTCATCGTGGTGGGCCGGGACAGTGCGGCCGACTACGGCACCGATCCGCTCGCCTACCAGGACAGGGAACCGGAGTTGGCGCCGTTCCGGTCCAGCATGTGGTCGTCGGCCGCCGGACTCAAACGGCTGGACGCGGGCGGAGCGGCCGCCGCCGAGGGCGAGTTCACCTGGCGTGACCCCGACTCCGGAAACCAGGTCTACGGCTGCAACCTGGCGATCGCCCGCGACGGCAAATACGACATCGTCCTGCTCACCGGACCCGACGACCAACGCTCGCTGATCTCCGACTACTTCGGCAAGGCGGTGCGGACCTTCCGCGCGAACGGCTGACCGGCGGGGATTTCGACGGCGCGCCCTCCAACGGGTGAACGTCGCCGGGCGGGACGGTCCGCGATGGTACACATCCCGGGTTCGCCCGTCGGCGCGCCGGT
This sequence comes from Streptantibioticus rubrisoli, assembly GCF_024436055.1. GTDB lineage: Bacteria > Actinomycetota > Actinomycetes > Streptomycetales > Streptomycetaceae > Streptantibioticus_A > Streptantibioticus_A rubrisoli. Next base: position 2,436 of record NZ_JANFNH010000080.1, read on the forward strand.
TGCTTCCGGCAGCTCGGCCGACGGCCCGAAGTCCGCTGTCAGTCCGGCGAGTTGGGGAGTCCCGCATGTCCACCGAAACGACGGCACCGCTGCGCCTGTCGCCCGCCCGCCCGGCGGAGCGGGTGCCGCGCGACGTGACGGAACACCGGCTCTCCTTCGACGGGTACGGCTATGTGTGCCGGGCGGTCTGGCAGCACGCCTCGGTCACCGAGCCGCTGGTGCTGCTCGGCGGATCGTCCCAGGACCGGTTCTCCTGGACCCGGCACGAGGAGCGGCTGGCCGAGGCGTGCACCGTGGTCACCGTCGACCTGCCGGGGTACGGCGACGCGGATCCGCTGCCCACCAGGTACGGCATCGACTTCCTGGCCGCCGCCGCGCGCCACGCGCTGGACGAGCTGGGCCTGGCCAAGGTCAACCTGATGGGGGCCTGCTTCGGCGGCGCCATCGCGCTGCGCTTCGCCCAGCACTACCCGGACGCGCTGCGGCGGCTGGCGCTCGTCGGCATGACCACTCGGATCACCCAGGACTACGTGGAGACCGCGCACCGCTGGCTGCGGATGCTCGACGAAGGCCGCCGCGAGGACATGGCCCGCGAACTCGTGGCGCGCTTCATGTCACCGCCGGGCAGTGCGGCCATCCCGCGCCATCGGGCCATCTGCCGACTGCTCTACCAGCAGTTCATGGATCAGACGCCGCGCCAGATCGGCATGCTGGTGACGGACCACAACATCCGGTTGCTGAACCACGAGTGGTACCGGCCGGAGCCGGTTCCCCTGCTGCCGGTCCTGGTCTTCACCGGTGAGCACGACACGCTGACCACTCCGTACATGGGCCGCGAGACCGCCGCCCTGCTGCCCGGTGCCGCCTTCCTCACCGTCCGGGGCGCTGACCACCTCGTTCCCATGGAACGCATCGAGGAGTTCACCGACCTCGTGTTGCGCTTCTGCACCGACCGCCCCATCGATCACCTGCCGTACTGCACCCCCGTCGAGTACCCGGAGCAGACCGGTCCGTAACCGGGCAGGCGGCCCCTCGCGCGCGTACCGTGGAAGGAGAGGAGACTCCAACCGTTCTCATCCGGTACGCGAGGAGGACCCCATGGCTGCGGTCCGCGCGGACACCGCCGACGTCGTCGTCGTGGGGCTCGGCCCCGGCGGGGAGGAGGCGGCCGGACGACTGGCCGAGGCGGGGCTCGACGTGGTGGCGGTGGACGAGGGCCTTGTCGGTGGCGAGTGCCCGTACTACGGCTGTATCCCGTCCAAGATCATGGTGCGCTCGGCGGACCTGCTGGCCGAGGGGCGGCGGATCACCGGACACGCCGGTACCGCGATGGTGCATCCGGACTGGCGACCGGTCGCCCGCACGGTACGGGAGGCCACCGCGGACTGGGATGACAAGATCGCCGTGGACCGGCTGGTCGGCCGCGGAGTGCGGTTCCTGCGCGGCACCGGGCGGCTGACCGCCCGGGAGGAGGTGACGGTCGCCGACGCCGACGGCAACGAGACGGTGGTGCACGCCCGGCAGGCCGTCGTGCTGGCGGTCGGCAGCGAGCCCGCGGTGCCGCCGATACCGGGACTGGCCAGGACGCCGTACTGGACCAGCCGGGACGCGATACGGGTGGACGAGGCGCCGCGCTCGCTGCTGGTGCTCGGCGGCGGGTCGATCGGACTCGAACTCGGCCAGGCCTTCTGCCGGTTCGGCACCGCGGTCACGGTGGTCGAGGGCACGCAGCGGCTGCTGCCGCGCGAGGAGCCGGAGGCACACGAGCTGCTGCTGAAGGTGCTGACCGAGGACGGCATCGAGGTGCACACCAGCGCCCGGGTCGAGTCGGTGGACTATCAGGAGGGCACCGGCTTCACCCTGTACGGCGAGCGCGGTGACCGGCTGGTCGCCGCGCGGCTGCTGGTCGCGACCGGGCGGCGCAGCGATCTGGCGAAACTGGGCGCGCTCGCCATCGAGGTGGACGACGAGGCGCCCGCGCTCCCGGTCGACGAGCGGCTGAGGGTGGTCCCGCCCGCCAGCGGTCGGCCCGGGATCTGGGCGCTGGGCGACGTCACCGGCAAGGGCGCCTACACCCACATGTCGATGTACCAGGCGGACGTGGTGGTGCGCGGCATCCTGGGTGAGGGTGGCCCGCCCGCCGCCTACCACGCGGTGCCGCGGGTGACGTTCACCGAGCCGGAGATCGGCGCGGTCGGGCTGACCGAGCGGGAGGCGCGCGAGCGGGGGCTGGTGGTACGGACGGGGCTGGCGGACCTGGCCGCCAGCGCCCGGGGCCTCACCCAGCAGATCGGGAACGACGGGTTCGTCAAGCTGGTGGCGGACATGCTCAGCGGCGTGCTCGTGGGCGGCACGGCCGCGGGACCCTACGGCGGTGAGGTGCTGGGGGCGCTGTCGGTCGCGGTCCACGCCCGGGTACCGCTTTCGGTTCTGCGGGGGCAGATCTGGGCCTATCCGACGTTCCACCGGGCGATCGGCGACGCGCTGGGGCAGATCGGCTAGATCGGCTGAGCGGGTCGGGTGAAGCCCGTTGCGGTTCGGTAGCGCCCCGAAGGGGCGGGGGCTGTGCTCATGTGCGGCTCCGCCGCGCGGGCGTGACCGGCCACGACGGTGCCGCAGCCGATCGACGGCTCATCGTGGCACCTCCAGCGAAGCGCCAGGTGTGGCATCGCCTGCGCCGAGAAGGCAAAAACAGGTTACCGTCGGGTACACAAAAGCCGGTGTGAGCCGTAATCTCGCGTGGCATGACGGACGCGCAGGAGATTTCCGCGAAGCCTGAACAGACACCCGAGCAGACATCCGGCAACCCGGTCGCCCCCGAGGGCGCCCGCGGCCCGGGCGAGGTGGTCACCGCCGAACTGGTCGCCCGGCTCACCCGGGGCGTCGCGGGCAGCGGCCGCACCGCCAACCACACGCCCCTCACCGGCGAGCGGCTCGCCGAGCTGCCGGAGTCGGGCCCCGAGGAGATCACCGCCGCCTTCGAAGCGGCCCGTGAGGCACAGCGCGCCTGGGCCGCCGTACCGGTACGGCAGCGGGCGGCCGTGCTGCTGCGCTTCCACGACCTCGTGTTGCGGCGGCAGTCAGAGGTGCTCGACCTGATCCAGGTGGAGACCGGCAAGAGCAGGCTGCACGCCCACGAGGAGGTGCAGGCCGTCGCCGTCGCCGCCCGGCACTACGGCCGCAAGGCGCCCGGCTATCTGCGCCCCAAGCGGCACACCGGCGTGGTGCCCGCCCTCACCAAGGTCACCGAACTGCGCCAGCCACGCGGTGTGGTGGGCCAGATCGCGCCCTGGAACTACCCGTTCGAGCTGTCCGTCGGCGACGCGCTGCCCGCCTTCGCGGCCGGTAACGCGGTCGTGATGAAGCCCGACACCCAGACCGCGTTGACCGCGCTGTGGGCGCGTGAGCAGCTCATCGAGGCCGGACTGCCGCCCGCCGTATGGCAGGTGGTGATCGGTGAGGGACCGGTGGTGGGCCCGGCCGTGGTGGAACAGGCCGACTACGTCTCCTTCACCGGCTCCACCCGCACCGGCCGCGACGTGGCCCAACGCGCGGCGGCCCGGCTGATCGGCTGCTCGCTCGAACTCGGCGGCAAGAACGCGATGTTGGTGCTGCGCGATGCCGACATCGACAAGGCGGCCGAGGGCGCGATCCGGGCGTGCTTCGCCTCGGCGGGCCAACTGTGCATATCCATAGAGCGGTTGTACGTGCACTCCTCGATCGCCGAGCCGTTCCTAGAGCGGTTCGCCGCGCGCACCCGCTCGTTGCGCCTCGGCAAGGGCCTGGCGTACGGCGCTGACATGGGATCGCTGGTGGGGCAGCGGCAGTTGGAGACGGTCACCCGGCACGTCGAGGAGGCGGTCAGCAAGGGAGCGACGGTGCTCGCGGGCGGCCGGGCCCGCCCCGACATCGGTCCGCTGTTCTACGAGCCGACCATCCTCGACGGCGTCCAGCCGCCCATGGCGGTGTGCACCGAGGAGACGTTCGGCCCCGTCGTCTCCGTCTACCGGTTCGACGACGAGGACGACGCGATCGCCCGCGCCAACGCCACGCCGTACGGCCTCAACGCCAGCGTCTGGACCAGGGACGCCCGCCGTGGCCGCGCGGTCGCCGCACGTCTGAACGCCGGAACGGTCAACGTCAACGAGGGCTACGCGGCGGCGTACGGCAGCGTGCAGTCGCCGATGGGCGGCATGAAGGACTCCGGCCTGGGCCGCAGGCACGGTTCCGAGGGCATCTTGAAGTACACCGAGGCCCAGACGGTGGCCACCCAGCGCGTCCTGCCGATGGCGCCCTCTTTCGGCATGACCGACGAGGGCTACGCGGCCTTCATGACCCGCAGCCTGAAGGCCCTCAAGCGCCTCCACGTCCGCTGACTCCCTCCCGGGGAGGGTTTGTTCTCCGGGGGCCTTGGAAACGGCCCCCGAAACCCCGCTGGGGGTCTGGGGGGTTGGGGGCGAAGCCCCCAATAGTCCCTGTTCGCTTATCTGGAAGGACGGTTGGCGTGGCTGAGGAGTCCCATCCCTACGACGTGATCGTGGTCGGGTCCGGGTTCGGCGGATCCGTGGCCGCCTTGCGGCTGACGGAGAAGGGGTACCGGGTGGGCGTCCTGGAGGCGGGACGCCGCTTCTCCCGGGAGACGTTGCCCAAGACGTCGTGGGCGGTGCGCGACTACCTGTGGGCGCCCGCCCTCGGGCTCTACGGCATCCAGCGCATCCACCTGCTGGGCAGCGTCCTGGTGCTGGCCGGTGCCGGGGTCGGCGGCGGCTCCCTCAACTACGCCAACACCCTGTACGTACCGCCGGAACCGTTCTTCACCGACCGCCAGTGGGGCCACATCACCGACTGGCAGGAGGAACTGGCGCCGTACTACGAGCAGGCCAGGAAGATGCTGGGGGTACGGCTGAACCCCACCCTCACCCCGTCCGACGTCCATCTGAAGGACACCGCCGAGAGAATGGGGGTGGGCGACACCTTCCACATGGCGCCGGTCGGCGTGTTCTTCGGGGACGGCGAGGACGCCGGGGGTTCGGCGAAGGTACCGCCGGGCACCGAGGTCCCCGACCCGTACTTCGGAGGCGCCGGACCGTCCCGCCGGGCGTGCGTGGAGTGCGGCGAGTGCATGACCGGCTGCCGTCACGGCGCCAAGAACATGCTCACCGAGAACTACCTCTACCTGGCCGAGAAGGCCGGTGCCGTCATCCACCCGATGACCACCGTGGTGGGCCTGACCGAGGACCCCGAACACGGCGGCTACAAGGTCGCCACCGTCCCCACCGACCAGCGCGGGGCCACCCCGACGGTGCTGCGCGCCCCCCATGTCGTACTGGCCGCGGGCACCTACGGCACCCAGACCCTGCTGCACACCATGCGCGACCGGGGTGAGCTGCCCCGGATGTCGGCGAAGTTGGGCGAGCTGACCCGCACCAACTCCGAGGCGCTGGTCGGCGCGCAGACCACCGACCGCCGCTACCGCGCGCTACACGGCGGCGACCGCGCGGACTTCACCCGCGGGGTGGCCATCACCTCATCGATCCACCCCAACGACACCACGCACATCGAACCCGTCCGCTACGGCAAGGGCTCCAACGCGATGGGCGTGCTCTCCGTGCTCCAGGTGCCGTACGGCGGACGGCTGCCGCGCTGGCTGTCCTACCTGGCCAACAGCGTCAAACACCCGACGCTGACCGCCCGTTCGCTGTCGAACCGCCGCTGGTCGGAGCGGACCATCATCGGCCTGGTGATGCAGACCCACGACAACTCCCTGACCACGTACCGGAAACGGAAGGGCCTGGGCAAGGGGTTGCTGACCGCACGGCAGGGCCACGGAACGCCCAACCCCACGTACATCCCCGAGGGCGCCGAGGCCGCCCGGGTGCTGGCCGAGCAGATCAACGGTTTCCCGGGCAGCACCGTCGGCGAGATCATGGACGTGCCGATGACCGCGCACTTCCTCGGCGGCTGCCCGATCGGCGAGGATCCGGAACACGGGGTGATCGACCCGTACCACCGCCTGCACGGCTACCCGGGCATCCACGTGGTGGACGGCTCGGCGGTCTCCGCCAACCTCGGCGTCAACCCCTCGCTGACCATCACCGCGCAGGCCGAGCGCGCGATGTCGCTGTGGCCCAACAAGGGCGAGCCGGACCCGCGTCCGGCGCAGGGCGAGGGCTACCTACGGATCTCACCCGTCGCGCCGCGGCAACCGGCGGTGCCCAAGGACGCGTTCGCGGCGCTGGTGCTGCCGATACCGAAGGTGCCGCCGAGGACGTGAGAACGCGGCCGGGACCAAGGGGAGTTGGTCCCGGCCGCGCCCATGTACGTGCGTCAGGCGGCGGAGCCGCCCTTGCGGCGCCGTACGAAGAACACCGCGCCGCCACCGAGCACCACAGCGGCGGCACCGGCTCCGGCGATCGCGGGCAGCGCGGACGACGCACCGGTGTGCGCCAACTGACCGCCCTTCGCGGTGTCGTTGGACGCCGTCGAGGCGGGCACCACCTCGTTGGCGCTGGCCTTCTGAGCGCTGCCCGGCGCGGTCTTCGGCGCCGGGACCGGAGCCTGTCCGCCGGTCTGCGGCTGCGGTACGGAACCGGTGGTCGGGGTGCCCGGCGCCACGATCTGGATCCGGTAGGCGGCGGCGCTGGCGGCCACGCAGTCGTACTGCCTGTCGAGGTAGAACCCGGCGCCGAGGGTCAGGCCCTTGCCGAGCGGGGCGTTCTTCTTCACCTCCAGGCGCATCGGCACGTTGAAGTGGGTGTGCGCGGGCAGCGTGCCCCAGCCGAAGTAGCCGACGGAGTGGCCGGAGCCGTCCGCGACGTCCGCCCACTGCCTGGTCCTCGGGTGGTACGCCTGCAGTTCGACCTGGCTGGTGGTGAAGGCCTGGGTCTCCTTGGCGGCCGGGCCGACGCCCGCGAACAGGTTGATGTGCGTGACGCTGGCCGACGTCGGGTTGTCCACCGTCAGGGTGAAGGCGTGCCAGCCGCTGCCCCGGGCGATCCGGCCGGGCAGACCGCTGATGGCGGTGCGGATGGCGGCCTTGTACTTCGGGTTCTGCACGACACAGACGCCCGGCTCGGTGGGCGCGGTGGCCGGCGTCGCGCTCTGCGTGGTGGCGGTGCGGGTGACCGGTGCGCTGGACGCGGGCGCGGTGGCGGAGGGGGTGGCCGAGGCGGGGGTGCCCGTGGCGGCGCTGGGGAGGGGCGCGGCGGTGGTGGCGGCGAACGCGTTCGGTGCGCTCAGCAGCGCGGCGGGGGCGATGGCTGCGGTCGTGGCGACCGCGGCCAGGGCGCGGCGAAGCTTCATTGAGACCTCTTCTGGGTCAGCAAAGGACGAGAGGCCGTCGCGGTGGTGGGGGGCGGCTCGCGGTGCGGCAGGCGCTGATCGTAAGGCCGTGTGGATGTTGTATGACGGCGGAACTCACAGCCGCCACAGAGCCGCTTCTGCGTGGTACACGGCCTAAACCTGCGAATCCGGGCAGTTGCCCACGCCCGTGCCGGTTTTTCGGTGATCAACGTCACAGTGGTTTGCTTGCGGTAGGGTGCATCGGTACCGCCTCGCGGAGCGTTTCTTCGCCGCTTCGCAGAGCGGTCGGCCCCAAGCGTCCCCGGGACCGACCGCCTGTTTTCAGTTGGGCGACCGGGCTGCTGTCCCCTGCTGACCGGTCCCCGGTGACCGGGGCGAGGTCCCACGACGTGCGATCAGGCACGCCTCATCGCCCCGGTAAATCCACCCAGCTGCGCCTGGGCGGTCTCCACGCGTGGTAGTTACTACTCCCGACCGCACCTGGCTGGAACGGACACCGGGTCCAACGAACCGCGTCCTGGGCGGTCACGCGCCGTACGGGTGATGTCCGAAAAGGTGCTGGCGCGCCTTTTCGGTGCGTGCTTCCCGGGTGCGCCCCGGCGCGCTGGGTGCGCGCTCCCGCGCGGGCGGTTGCGGGTTGCGGATTGCGGCTGCGCTGCGGATTCGTGGG
>NZ_JANFNH010000081.1 GCF_024436055.1 Streptantibioticus rubrisoli
GGTCGCGGCTGCGCTGTGGGTGTGTGGGTGGCGCTGCGCGTTAAGTCGGGGATTGCACGCGCCGCGCCGCGGTGTTGATGGCCAAGCCCACCAGTGCTGCCGCCGCTGCGGAGACCAGGCCGCCGCTCAGGAAGCCCACCCGGGGGCCGTATGTGTCGGTCACCCAGCCCACCAGGGGGCCGCCCAGCGGGGTGCCGCCGACGAAGACCATCATGAACAGGCTCATCACCCGGCCCCGCATCGCGGGATCCGTGCCCAGCTGGACCGTCGAGTTCGCGGTCGTGTTGACGGTGATCCCGAACGTACCGATCACCACCAGCAGCGCGACGAACAGGTACAGCGACGGCGTCACCGCCGCCAGCATCTCCAGCACCCCGAACACCACCGCCGCGCCGGCCAGCATCCGCAGCCGGGTCACCGCCCGTCGGGCGGACAGCAGCGCACCGGCCACCGAGCCGATCGCCATCGCGGTGTTGAACAGACCGTACGTACCCGCACCGGCGTGGAAGACCCCGTGGGCGAACGCCGACAGCCAGATGGCGAAGTTGAAGCCGAAGGTGCCGATGAAACCGACCAGCACGATCGGCCAGATCAGCTCCGGCCGCGAGGCCACATAGCGCAGGCCCTCGCGGAGCTGCCCCTTGCCGCGCGGGGTGAGCTCCACCTCGTGCAGCTCCTCCTTGCGCATCAGCAGCAGGCCGACCAGCGGGGCGCCGAAGGACAGGCCGTTGGCCATGAAGGCCCAGCCGCTGCCGACGGCGTTGATCAGCACACCGGCGACGGCCGGGCCGATCAGCCGGGCGGTCTGGAAGTTGGCGGAGTTGAGACTGACCGCGTTGCGCACGTCCTTCGGACCGACCATCTCCACCACGAAGGACTGCCGGGTCGGGTTGTCCACGACCGTCACCACGCCGAGCAGGAACGCGATGGCGTAGACATGCCAGACCTGGACATGGCCGCTGAGCGTCAGTACCGCGAGGGCGAGGCCGAGCAGGCCCATGGTCGCCTGAGTGACGAGCAGCAGCCGCCGCTTGGGGTAACGGTCAGCGATGACGCCGCCGTACAGCCCGAACAGCAGCATGGGCAGGAACTGGAGTGCGGTGGTGACACCCACGGCGGTGGCGGAACCGGTCAGGCTGAGCACCAGCCAGTCCTGGGCTATTCGGGACATCCAGGTGCCGGTGTTGGATATGACGGCACCGGCGGCGAACAGCCGGTAGTTGCGGTTCCGCAACGAGCTGAACATGTGCCGCTTCGCCGCCGTGGGTCCGGTCGGCTCGGTCGGCTGGGTGGTCGTCGTGATGGTGGGGTTCGATCCGGGTGCGGCGTCTGCTCCGGGGGCCGAACTCAAAGGAGTCTCTCCTTAGCTCGTAGCGACTGAAAGACGTTCCCGCTGTCTGCTGTCTAGCTGTCTGCTGTCTGCTGTCTGCTGTCTAAAGGTGTGCCAGCTTCTCCAGCACCGGTGCGGCTTCGCGCAGCGTCGCCCACTCCTCGTCGGTCAGCCCTTCGGCAAGCTGCGCCAGCCATACGTTCCGCTTGCGGCGGCTTTCGGCCAGCATCGCCTCGGCCTGTTCGGTCTGGCTGACCACGACCTGGCGTCGGTCCTCCGGGTGCGGGTCCCGGCGGACCAGGCCCTTGCCCTCCAACATGGCCACGATGCGGGTCATCGACGGCGGCTGCACATGCTCCTTGCGCGCCAGCTCGCCAGGCGTGGCGGAGCCGCAGCGGGCCAGGGTGCCCAGTACCGACATCTCGGTCGGGCTGAGCGATTCGTCCACTCGTTGGTGTCGCAGCCTGCGCGACAGCCGCATCACGGCCGCTCGCAGGGAGCTCACCGCGGCGAGGTCGTCCTCGGACAGTTCGGTCACGGTTCTTTAGATTATCTCATTACCTACTCTAACGAAACCCGGGGCGCAGATCACCAAACGTGACTGTGTGCGAGCCCACCCGTACGAGTGAGTTGCCCCCGGAAAGAGCGGCACCGTGCGACGGCCGCGGGCGACGGTAGATGCATGGGACCGCGTGGATCGAAAGTGCTCAGTGTGCGCATAGACACGGAACTGCTGGAGCGGATCGGCGACCATGCCGCCAAACGCGGAATGAGCGTCCAGGACTATGTCGTCCGGACGCTCATGCGCGATGACTTCGACGAGAGGTTCAAGGCCTCGGTGGACAGAACCCAGCGGTTCTACGCGGGCTAAGCGCTCCGCTGGGAGCGCGGCAATATGCCGTCGGTCGTCTACAGCACCGTTGTGGCTGGTCGCGCCCACGCGGCGGAGCCGCACATGAACTCAGCCCCGCGCCCCTTCGGGGCGCTACCGAACCGCAGCGGACCTCGCCCGATCCGCTTAGCCCACCGCTACGCCAGGTGCAGCGGAGGCATCAGGTAGTAGAACAGGAAGACCGCGGACACCGCGTAGAGCGCCACCGGCACCTCTCGGCCCCGTCCGACCACCAGCCGCAGCAGGCAGAAGGTCATGAAGCCCATGCCGATGCCGTTGGTGATCGAGTAGGTGAACGGCATGATCAGCATGGTCAGGAACGCCGGAATGGCGATCGTGAAGTCACTCCAGTCGATGTCCCCGATGCTGTGCGCCAGGATCAGGAAGCCCACCGCGATCAGCGCGGGAGTGGCCGCTTGGGCCGGGACCATCGTGGCCACCGGGGTGAGGAACAGCGACAGCACGAAAAGCAGCCCGGTGACGATGCTGGCCAGCCCAGTCCGCGCACCCTCACCCACGCCCGTGGTGGACTCCACGAAGCAGGTGTTGGCCGAGCTGGAGGTGGCGCCGCCGAGCGCGGTGGCGATGCCGTCCACCATCAACACCCGGCTCATACCGGGAAGATCACCCTTCTCGTCCAGCAGATGCGCCTCGTCGCTCACGCCGAGGATGGTGCCCATCGCATCGAAGAAGCCGGACAGCAGGACGGTGAAGACGAACAGCACACCGGTGACGATCCCCACCTGGTGGAAGCCGCCGAAGACACTGACCTTGCCGATCAGCCCGAAGTCCGGGGTGGAGACCGGGTTGCCCGGCCACTTGGGGACGGTCAGCCCCCACGAGGCGGCCGGGAGCTTGCCGACCGTGTCGATGACCAGAGCGAGCACGGTCATCGACACGATGCTGATCAGGATCGCCCCCGGCACCTTGCGCACGATCAGCGCGAGGGTGAGCAGCACTCCGAGGACGAAGATCAGCACCGGCCAGCCGTTGAGGTGACCGGTGGCACCGAGTTGCAGCGGAACCGTGGTGTGCGCAGCGTCCGGGATGCGCGAGACGAAGCCGGAATCGACCAGGCCGATCAGGAAGATGAACAGGCCGATGCCGATCGCGATCGCCTTGCGGAGTCCGAGCGGCACTGCGCTCATCACCCGCTCCCGCAGCCCGGTGGCGACCAGCAGCATGATCGCGAGACCGGCGAGCACCACCATGCCCATCGCGTCAGGCCAACTCATCTTGGGCGCGAGTTGCAGCGCCACCACGCTGTTGATGCCGAGCCCGGCGGCCAGCGCGATCGGCACGTTGCCGATCACACCCATCAGCAGGGTGGTGAGCCCCGCGGTCAGCGCGGTCGCGGTGACCAACTGACCACCGGCCAGGTGATGGCCGAACTTATCGACACCGCTACCGAGGATGATCGGGTTCAGCACGATGATGTAGGCCATCGCAAAGAACGTGGCGATACCGCCACGAATCTCCCGATAGACGCTGGAACCACGCTCGGAGATCTTGAAGAAACGATCCAGACCGTTCTTGGGAGCGTGCGGGGAAGCGGGCTTCGCGAAGCCGACCGGAGCGGTCGCCGAGCTGGGCATGAAAATCCTCGGGGCATGCGCGGCCGGGGCCGCTGGGTAGGGGTCCTCTCGAAGCCGACCGGATTTGGACATTCAGACGAAAGAATCCAGTCAGGCATAGGTCATTTCAGTATGAACCTATGAGCGAGTGATCGCTATCTCCGCGCGTAGATGCACGGCGGCCGGGTGCGTGGGAGCCGTCGGGGCGGGCCGTAGGCTGTGCGCATGACGAGGAAGTGGGCACCGCGGCACGAAACCCCTGAGCCGCTGGAAGCGAACGATGTCGCGATCGTTACCGGCGGCACGATCGTCTGGTTCGTCCTCTTCCTGGTACAGCTCCCCTTCTACGGCTGGTTCGCCGCCCGTGGGCACTCCTGGTGGATCTGGAGCTGTCTCGCTGGCGCTGGCCTTGGGGTGGTCGGCATCTGGTACGTGCGTCGGCGGCGCGAGGCGTTGCGGCGGGCCGCGGGGGCGCCTCCGGCGGGGTAGCGGGGCGCGGGGCGCCTCCGGCGGGGTGGTGGCCTGGGTTGCGGTTTGTTAGGACCGCCGGGCTCCGCCGTGGGGGTTGCTCGCCGTTGCGGCGGATTCATTTTTGGGGGCAAGCCCCAACCCCCCGGCTCCTTGGGGCGAGGCCGGAACCTCGGCTTCTTGGGGCCCCCAGCCCGGCTTCGTGGCGCAAGCCCCCAACCCCCGGCCCCTTGCGGGCGCCCCGTGCGCGGCTGAACAGGCGGCTGGTGGGGGTGGCCAGGGCGCTGGGCCGGGAATTTGTCCTTACGGCACGTAATGTCTGAGCCATGAGCGATCATGCCCGGGCCAGGCCGCCGCAGGCGAAGGCGTTCGGTCTCACCTCCGCCGAGGTCGCCGAACGCGCGGGGCGCGGGGAAGTCAACGACGTGCCCGTGCGCAGTTCCCGCTCAGCGGCGGACATCGTGCGGGGGAACGTCTTCACCCGCTTCAACGCGATCCTGGGTGTGCTGTTCCTGATCATCGTGGTGGTCGGGCCCCTCCAGGACGGCCTGTTCGGCTTTGTGATCATCGCCAACACCGCGATCGGCATCGTCCAGGAACTGCGCGCCAAGCAGACCCTCGACAGCCTGGCCCTGATCGGTGAGGCCAGGCCCACCGTGCGCCGGGACGGCCGTGGCGTGCCGCTGTCCACCTCCGAGATCGTGCTGGACGACGTGATCGAGCTGGGCCCCGGCGACAAGTGCGTGGTGGACGGCACCGTGGTGGAGGCCGACGGACTGGAGATCGACGAGTCACTGCTCACCGGCGAGGCCGACCCGGTGCCCAAGCGGCCCGGCGACCCGGTGATGTCCGGCAGCTTCGTGGTGGCCGGTGGTGGGGCGTTCACCGCCACCAAGGTGGGCCGCCAGGCCTACGCCGCCCAACTGGCCGAGGAGGCCAGCCGGTTCACCCTGGTCCAGTCCGAACTGCGCACCGGCATCAGCCAGATCCTCAAGTACGTGACCTGGATGATGGTCCCGGTCGCCGTCGGCCTGATCGTCAGCCAGCTGTACGTGGAGAACCACGACTGGCGGGAGGCCGTGCGCCGGATGATCGGCGGGATCGTGCCGATGGTCCCCGAGGGGCTGGTGCTGCTGACCTCGATCGCCTTCGCGATCGGGGTGATCAGGCTGGGCCGCAAGCAGTGCCTGGTGCAGGAGCTGCCCGCGATCGAGGGGCTGGCCCGGGTGGACACGGTGTGCCTGGACAAGACGGGCACCCTGACCGAGGGCGGGATGGACGTCACCGAGCTGCGGGTGCTGGACGGCGACGAGTCGTACGCGGCGAAGGTGCTCGCCGCGTTCGGCGCGTCCGACCCGCGGCCGAACGCCAGCCTCCAGGCGATCATCGACGCCTATCCCGACGGCTCCGACGACTGGCACTGCACGGGCACCCTGCCGTTCTCCTCGGCGCGCAAGTACAGCGGGGCGACGCTGCGGGACGCGCGCGGGGAGAGCCGTACCTGGCTGCTGGGCGCGCCCGACGTGCTGCTGCCGTCCGGCCATCCGGAGCTGGCCGCGGTGGACGAGCAGGGGGCGCGGGGACTGCGGGTACTGCTGCTGGCCCGGGCGACTCGGCCGCTGGATGATCCAGCGGTGGTGGAAGGGATCGCGCCGACCGCCCTGGTGGTGCTGGAGCAGCGGCTGCGCGCGGACGCCGCGGAGACGTTGCGCTACTTCGCCGAGCAGCGCGTCGCCGCCAAGGTCATCTCCGGCGACAACGCGGTGTCGGTCGGCGCGGTCGCCGCCAAGTTGGCGCTGCCGGGGGCGCACAGTCCGGTTGACGCGCGCCAACTGCCCGGTGGGCGGGATGAGATGGCGCACGTGCTGGAGAGCGGTTCGGTGTTCGGCCGGGTCACCCCGCGGCAGAAGCGGGACATGGTGGGCGCGTTGCAGTCGCGCGGCCACAACGTGGCGATGACCGGGGACGGCGTCAACGACGTGCTGGCGCTGAAGGACGCCGACATCGGGGTGTCGATGGGGTCGGGCAGCGAGGCGACCAAGGCGGTGGCGCAGATCGTGCTACTGAACAACAGCTTCGCCACGCTGCCCTCGGTGGTCGCCGAGGGGCGCCGGGTGATCGGGAACATCACCCGGGTGTCGAACCTGTTCCTGACCAAGACCGTGTACTCGGTGCTGCTGGCGCTCCTGGTGGTCATCTGGCGGGTGCCCTATCCGTTCCTGCCCCGGCATCTGACGCTGCTGAGCACCCTGACGATCGGGGTGCCCGCGTTCTTCCTGGCGCTGGCGCCCAACAGGGAGCGGGCCAGGCCGCACTTCGTGCGCCGGGTGATGCGGTTCGCGCTGCCGATGGGGGTGATCGCCGGGATCGCGACGTTCATCACCTATCTGATCGCCCGTCATCATTACCGTGGCGCTGGCGAGTTGGACGCCGAGACCAGCGCGGCGACGCTGACGCTGTTCCTGATCTCCCTGTGGGTGCTGGCGATCATCGCCCGCCCGTACACCTGGTGGCGGATCTGCCTGGTGCTGGCGATGGGCGTGTGCTTCCTGGTCGTGCTGGTCACACCGTGGTTGCAGACCTTCTTCAAGCTCCGGCTGGTCGGCACCGAGGCGCCGTGGACGGCAGTGGGCATCGCGGTGGCCGCCTCCACGGCGCTGGAGGTCGTCTGGCGCTGGGTCAGCCGCCGGGGCGACTGACCGTATGATCGCGGACCATGTCTTCCTATGCGTTCGCACGAACCGGGCATGGGGGCTTCCACGGGGGCTCTCACACCACGGTCACGCACACCACGGTCGTCCACCACACCTACGTCCATCACACCTACGTCCACCACTCCTACGGCTACTACCCCGGCGGCGGATTCGTGCCGTGGTGGGCGTCGCTGCTGATCGTGCTGGCCGTCGTGGCGATCGTGGTCGCCGCGGTCTGGTACTACCGGACGAGGGGCGCCCGCGCCTGACCCCGCCGCGGACGGCGGGGTCAGGGCGGTCTCCTAGTCGAACCAGCGGGCCTGAGCCAACTCCTCGGTGCGGGACGGGTCTTCGAGCAGCGCCGCCACCTCGAAGCGGCGCTGCCACTCGCCCGCCGCCCAGGCCAGGCCCGCCGCGACACCCTCCAGGGTGGCGGCGTGCAACACGCCGTCCACATAGCGCCAGTCGAGCTCGACGCCCGGCTCGACGAGCAGTTCGTCGTGCTCCAGGTACGACTCCGGCGCGTCCGGCAGCAGTTCGCGCACCTCGTCGGGCACCTGGTGTGGCTCACCGTGGCTGGTGACCGGGGCCGCGAACTCCTCGCTGAGGCGGCGGGCCTGGAAGAGTTCGGCGAGGTCGTCGGCGAACCGGGGACCGGCGGGGAGCAGGGCGCGCCCGGTGGCCAGCGGCATCAGGTCGGGAGCATCGGCGACCAGTGCCTCGCCCGCGTCCACCACCGTCACCACGCCGTCCCGCACCGCGCGCAACTCGTCGGGCAGGGTGACCGTCTCCGGGGCGAGCGCCGACAACCGCGCGTACAGCCACCGCAGTTGGGCGGAGGTGACCGGGCGGGACGGGTCGGCCAGCCGGGACAGGAGCTCGGCGGCGCCGCCGGGCTCGTCCAGCAGCGCGTCGACCGAGGTGCGCACCCCCAGCGCCCGCAGCACCTGCTCGTCCACCGACGAGGTCTCCGCCTCGTCGTACAGCCCGGCGAGCAGCGGGTCTCCCCCGGCCGCGCGCAGGCCCACCGGGCGGCGGCCGTCCAGCACCGGGTGGTCGCGCAGCCACCAGGCGGTGTACGGGCGGACGCTGCGGGTGGTGCCGTCCGGTAGCAGCACCCGGACCGGCGTGGTGATCGCGTCGCGCAGCGGCGGCTGGGCGAGCAGCGCGAGGGCCTGCGGCCAGGCGTCGTCGTCGACCAGGTCCAGGTCGCGCACCCCGACGATCTCCGTGGCGACCGGCGGTACGTCGGTGTCCGGCAGTTGGTCGAGCACGTCCTCGCACCACACGTCGACCGCGTCCAGCAGGCCCGGGTCGTCGGGTTCGGCCCACTGGCCGTCGCGCGGTTCGAGGTCGTCGGGGTCGAGGACCACGTCGCTGGCGCGCACCAGCGCGAAGGTGGCGAGCACTCCCACGGCGGTCAGCGGCTGTTGGCCCCAGCGGTCCGCCAGCTCCGGGTCGCACGGCGCCATTTCGTCCGCACGGATGACCTGCTCGAAGGGGCTTCCCGGGTAGACGAGTTCACTCGCGGGGGTGAGTTCGCCCTCATCGTCGGGGAGTGCGAGGGCGCCGAGCCACGGCTCGTCACCGGGGGCCAGGTCCGCGTCGCGCACCAGGGTCAGCACGAGGTCGGCCAGCTCCTCGGCGTCCAGGGTGCCGGACTCCTCGTCCCAGATCTCGTCAGCGTCAAGGGAGTTGGCGACGGCCGCCCGCACCTGCGGGGTGGTCAGCACGGCGCGGGGCGTGGCGGGGGTGGCGCCGAGCTTCTCCAGCAGCGGATGGGCGGCGTCGGGGTGGGCGACCCGCAGGCCGAGCCGGGTCAGGCCCTCCGGCAGCGGGGTGGCGCCGGTGGGCAGCAGGATCTGGCGGGGGCCGACGACGGTACGGCCGTCGGTGAGCGGTACCGGCAGGCCGCTCAGCCGGTCCGGGTCGGTACCGGCCAGGGCGTCGTAGAGCCGGTGCCACCAGCTCGCGGGGCGCTCGGTGCCGGACAGCCGGTCGATGGCGTCGCCGAGCGGGAGGCGGGCGACGCCCAACGTCCGTAGTTCCACGCGGCGTTCGAGCCCGGCTGGCAGCAGGCCGGGGAAGACCTCGGCCAGTACGTTGACGGTCTCGGCGTTCGCGCCTTCCAGGAGCTCCGCGCGGTCGGGGCGCAGCGGGTGCGGCTCCTCCTCCGTTTCGGAGACGGGTTTGGCGGCGGGCAGGAACGGTGTGTGCGGCAGTTGGCGCAGCAGGTGGGCGCGGAGCGTGCCGTCCAACTCGCCCTTGCCGAGCGGGCCCGGTACCAGGTCGATCACGCCGGTGGTCGGCGGACGCCAGTCGCGCAGCAGCTCGACGTAGGCGTCGGCGGCCCGGGCGGCGATGAACTCGGCCAGCGGGCCGGGGGCGACATGGCGCCGGGTGGGGTCGAGCGGGAACGAGGCGATCAACAGCGCGGGCAGGCCCAGCGGTTCGTCGGTCGGCGTCGGCGCGTGCACCACGGGTACGGTACGGGGCCGGGCGGGCGCACCGTCCATGCCGACCGGCACGGCCCAGGTCACCGACCAGGCGGGACGCAGCCGTTCCTCGACGGGGCGGCCTTCCAGGAGTTCGGGGGCGAGCGGGCCGCCGGTGGCGGTGACCCGCCAGCGGGTGGTTCCGGTGGCGCTGTCCTCGATGATGACGTCCTCGCCGTGCTGGCGGCGGGTGAGGGTGCGCGGCTCGCCGTCCGGCGTCTCGATCACGATCTCGGCCAGCCCGGGAAGGGTCAGCAGCAGCGCGTCGTCCACACCGGCGAGCAGGTGCTCGGTCAGGTCCTGGGCGGCGCCGTCGCGCAGCGGCAGCACGACGACGGTGTCATAGCCCTCGGGGGCCACTCCCTCGGCGGCGAACGGCAGCCGCAGCAGCGGTACCTGGCCGTCGCGGCGGCGCAACTCCTCGGCCAGGCCCGGGGTTTGGGCCGCCGCCCGCGCGGTCAGGTCGCGGGCCTCGGCCAGGGACCAGCGGACGCCGCCGGTGCGGCCCACCACGGCGGGCTCGTCGCTGACCGCGAGGACGGCGCTGAAGCCGACGCCGAAGCGGCCGACGGACGTCTCGGCCTGGTCGCGTTTGGCGGAGGCGCGCAGGGTGGACAGCGATTCGACGCCTGCCGCGTCGAGGGGCGCGCCGGTGTTGGCGGCGGCCAGTACGCCCTGGTGGAGGGTGAGGCGGAGGCGGCCGGGGACTCCCGCGCGCAGCGCCGCGTCGGCGGCGTTCTGGGCGAGTTCGACGACCAGGCGGTCGCGGTAGCCGCCGAGCGCGAGGTCCTCCTCGGCGTTGGCGTCCTCGCGGAACCGGGCCGGGGACGCCTGCCAGGCGTCCAGCACGGTACGGCGCAGGCGCTCGGTGCCGAACGGGTCGGCTCCGGCCTGCGGTTCCTGCAC
>NZ_JANFNH010000082.1 GCF_024436055.1 Streptantibioticus rubrisoli
CCCGTACGTGGCTCCGCCCCGCAACCGTTCCCGGGGGCCCCGCCCCCAAACCCCGGCCGACGGGGGCGGGCCTCGGTGGAGGGCCTTGTGGCCTGGCGAGAGGGTTCGCCTGTCGCCCCGACGAGAGTGTTCGCCCGCGCCTGCGCCTCGACGAGAGTGTTCGCCTGCGCCTCGAAGGGATGGCTCCGCTTCCCCTGGGAGGGTGCGGGGTCGTGCCGCGGTGGGCGTGGCTACGCGTCGCGGGTGTCCGGACGCCCCCGACGATGCGCGGCGAGGGGGGCGTCGGTTCGCGCCCGGCGCCGCGCCCCCGCAACTCCGTGCCCCAGCAACTCCGCGCTCCCGCAATGCCATGCCCCCCGCAACTCCGTTGGCGCGCTGGGCTGTTGCTTTGCTCCGTCACCGTGCCCACCGCACCGCGTCACGTGCGCAGAACGGGCCCTCCGGCCCGCTACGCCGGGGCGGCCAGCAACGGGCGGGCGCGTTCGCGGAGTTCGGCGACTCGGGGTTCGTCGCCGTACGGCTCCAGGCGGTGGAGCAGGTCGCGGACGTACTCCGTGGTGCGGGCCGAGGAGATGCGGCCCGCGACCTCCACCGCACGGACGCCCGCCGCGCAGGCCGCGTCCAGGTTGCCGGACTCCAGCTCCGCCACGGCGGAGACCACCAGGCGCAGCCCGTGGGAACGGACGAAGTCCTCGGTCGGCCGGGACAGCGCGGTCTCGGTGAACCGCCGGACCTGCCGCGGCACCCCCAGATCGCTGTAGCACTCGGCGGCGTCGGCGGCCAGCCGGTCGTACGAGTAGAAGCCGAGCCACGCCGGGTCGGGGTCGCCGTCCCGCGCCCGCTCCAGCCAGCCCTCGGCGGCCGACAGCGCCGCCCCGCACGCCTGCGGGTCGCCCGCCTTGGCGTGGGCGCGGGCCTCGACCAGGTGGAAGAAGCTCATCGTGCGGGCGGTCGCCAGCCCCCTGTTGCGCTCCAGCGCGGCCTGCGCCAGGTCCACCCCCTCGTCGGCGAAGCCGCGGTAGATCGCCTGCAGGCTCATGGACGCCAGCACATAGCCACCGAGCGGTACGTCGGCCGCCGCGCGGGCCAGCCGCAGCGCCTGGATGTAGTAGCGCTGCGCGGCCTCCTGCTGGCCGGTGTCGAACGCCATCCACCCGGCCAGCCGGGTCAGTTCGGCGGTCGCGCCGAACAACGAGCGCCCCACGTCGTCGCTGTACGAACCCAGCAGCAGCGGCGCCGCCTCCACCCGCAGGCACTCCGGCACCATCCCGGAACGCCAGTCTCCGCCGCCGTACTTGGAGTCCCAGCGACGGGCGTCGTCGGCCGCCTCGCGCAGCTTGCGCACATCCGCGTGACCGACCCTGGGCGCACCGGAGTCCGGCATCTCGCGTGCCACGGAACCGTCCGCGGGAGTGATCAGCCAGCGGGACGCGGGAGTCGCGTACGCGGTCACCGCGAAGGAGCCGGTCAGGAAGTCGCGGCGACCGGCGAGGTCGAGCCGCCACAGATCGGTCGCCGACTTCACCGCCTCGCCCACATCGCGCGGGAAGGCGAGCCCCACCTCGGGCGCCGGATCCGCGTCGGCGAGGCCGATCTCGTGCAACGGCACCGGGCGGCCCAGTTTGCTGCCGATCGCCGCGGCGATCAGATGGGGCGCCGCGCCCTGCGGCACCATCCCCTTGGCCACCCAGCGGGCGACCGATGTCTTGTCGTAGCGAAGCGTCAACCCCCGTTGCGCTCCGAGGTCGTTGACCCTGCGCGCGAGGCCCGCGTTACTGATCCCGGCCAGGGCGAGCATGGTGCCGAGCTTCTCGTTGGGCCCGCGGTGTTCCCTCGTCATGCGCACTCCTCGTCCCGCTCGCCGCCCCCTGCGCCGCGGGCCGCGGACCGCTTCACCCGCTGGCCGCCGGGGTCCTGCGACCGCCGACGCCCGTCGCAGGGCATGGGCCGAGCCCCGAGCCACCGGGACGCCCGCTCCTCGGGTACACCCAGCGTAGTTCGCCGGATCCCGACCGTTAAGAGGAGTTGTCCCGGATGGCGAGATTCCTGCGCCGCACTGGTGTACGTGCTCCCGGAGTGTGTGGCTGTGCGCCCGTCTGTGCGCTCTGTGCGGACCGGCGTGACCGCGCTTGCATGGGGCCGTGGGTCGGCCTGCCGTCGAGACTGCGGCTTCGGATTTGTCGGTGGTGGGCCAGGGGACACCGCTGCCTCATTCCCCGCGGGTGGCGGAACCGGTCCGGGGGGCGTGCCGACGCCTCCCGGACTGAGCGTTGGGCTCGTGCGGGTGCGCGGCACGCCCACGTGATGTTGGCGAGAAATCGCCGGTTTGGGGATTGCTGGTAAGGGCAATTGAGACGGGCTGCCCGTTCCGGACCACGGAGGGGGAGGCCCGGGACGGGCAGCCTCATGCCGGGGCTGATGCGCCGCCCTGCGGCCGGGCGCCCGGCCGCCACTTGATGCGACGCGTTACTCCGCCGAACGCGTTCGGTGCCGCCCGCGCGACGCGGCATCCGGCTGGCGCCCGGCGGCACCGCCTGGGGCACCGCCGGGGGCACTCGGAGCCCTGGGCACCTGGCTCGCGCCCTGCGGTATCCGGCTCGGGTCCTCCGGTACCTGGCTCGCGCCCTGCGGCACCCGCCCGGGGCACCCGGGGCCATGCGGCACCCGGCGCCCCGGGGCACGCGGCACCCGGCACCCTGCGGCACCCGGCCCATGGCATACGTCAACCGGCATACGACACACGGAACATAACGCCCATAACGTCACATGGTCCGCGTCGGTGGCGCGGACCGGCGCTTCGCCATGCTCCCGTACGCCCCCTGACGCTCCACTCCGTGGCAGCATGTTCCCAGAGCAGAGCCCTGGTGTTCCCCGAACGGAGTTCTGTCCGGGCTCTGAAGGAACGGCAGTTCGCCGTGGTAGCGAGGCCAGTTGTCCAGGCCAGTTGTCCACAGCCGGTGGAGGCTGCGATGCGGTGGTTGGTGGGTTGGAGCAGCGCCGTAGCGCGATCATCGGTCGTCGCGGGGCGGACCCTGCTACCGGTTGGCGGCCAACTCCTGTGGGGCGACCCCGATCCTCTGTGGGCGGTCGGCGACTGGCGCGCCGACGAGATCCGCGTCATCACGGCCGACCCGACGCGCCCCGCGGGCAACGGCGCACACGGCGCGTACGGAAGCGCGTACGGGTTCAACTCCGCGCACCGCAACGGCGGTGGCCCGGTGACCGCCCGGCTCGCGGTGCTGGGCCGATGCCTGGCCAGCGACGACGCGCTACGCATCGGGCTCTACGCGGCGCGCGGCGGCGCACTGCGCCATCTCACCATGTGGGCAGGCAGCTACACCGCGGTGCTCCAGATCGGGCGCCGCACCACGATCGTCGCCGACCTCGCCGGAGCCCGTCCGGTCTTCCACACCCCGTGGGCGGGCGGCACCGCCTACGCCACCGCCGCGCTGCCGCTCGCCGACCTCATCGAGGCCGGACTCGACGTCACCCACCTCGCCGCCCAACTCGCCTGCCCCGACTCACCGGAGGCGCTCGGCAACGGCACGCCGTACCAGGACGTGCGCCGACTGCCGCCCGGTCATGCGCTCATCCTGCGCGAGGGCGTTCCGGAGATCACCGGGTACGAGCCGCACGCCTCCCTCGCTGTCGGAGCCTCCCGTTCCGCCACCGACGCCGAGCAGGCGGTCGCGGGCGTACGGGACGCGCTGGTCGAAGCGGTACGCGCCCGGCTGGCCCAGCCGCGGTACGTACCCGAGCCCGGTGACGCGCCCGCGCCCGGGATCGGCGCCGACCTGTCGGGCGGCAGCGCGTCCGCGACCCTGGCACTGCTCGCCGCCGGGCTGCCCGGTATGCCCGGCACACCGATCGGACTGGGGGCGCAGGCCGGACAGCGGCTGCGCGCCGTCACCTTCAACGACCTGGCCACCAGCGGGGAGCAGGGGCGCGACGCGGAACTGGAACGGGCCCGCAGGATGGCCGCCGACCCCCGGCTGCACCACGTCGTGGTACCGGGCGGGCCGGAGTCCCTGCCGTACGCGGACCTGCTGGACAGCGGTCCGCTGACCGACGAACCAGGACCCGCGCTCATCACCGCGGAACGGCACCGGCGGCGGCTCGTTGCAGGCGGCGCCGACCACTTCATCGGCCACGGCGCCCGCCACGTCCTCGACGCGCACCCAGCGCGGCTCGCCGATCTGCTCCTTGACCGGCACCGGCGCCATCTGCTGCGCCCCGCGGCCGCGTTGGCGCGCGCCGAGGGAGCGTCGGCGCGCTCGGCGTTCGTACCGCTGACCCTGTACCGGGCGGCGCGGCGGCTCGCCCGCACGCCCTATCAACAGGGTGTGGAGGACGCGGCGGGCCGACTGCTGGCCCGGCGCTTCGACGACGCGGGCGCGGGTGGCCTCACCGCGTCGCTGGCCGCGCTGACCTGGTGCCGTCCGGGCCCGGCGGCCCGCTGGCTGACCGGAGAGGCGCTCGCCGAAGTATCGATTCGGTTGTCCGACGCGGCGGCCCGGCCCGGTTCCGTGGGACGCCCCGGCGAACGGCGGGCCCGTGCGGCGCTCGCCCGCGCGGCGGCTGACCTGCGGGTCTTCGAACAGGCGGTGGAGGTGCGCAGCCAGCGGCTGCACGCGCCGTTCCTCGACAACCAGGTGGTACGGGCGGCTCAGGCGCTGCCCGAGACGATGCGAGTACGGCCCGGGGCACGGGCCTGGGTGCTGCGGGCGGTACTGGCCGGGGCCGGGGTGCGGGACCTGCCGCCCGGCTGGGGCGCCACGACCAACGCCTCCGGCGCGGTCCGGATCGGGCTGCGGGCCGCTGTGGACGACCTGATGGACCTGTTCAGCGCGCCACTGCTGGCCGATGCCGGACTGGTCGACGCGCGGGTGGTACGGGGTGCGCTGCGCGCGGCGGCGGACGGGGAAGCGTTGCCGCTCGACGGGCTGGGGGAGTTGGTCGCCACCGAGGTCTGGCTCCGGCGCCTGATCGCACGACGCGGCTCGTGCTGGACGGGACCCGACGCGCCGGGGGCGCTCGCGCTGGCCTTCCGGGCGATCTCGCTGCCGCCCGCTCATTAGGCGTCCGGGGGGTCACTGGGGGCGGCTCTGGGGGGCGGCGGGGTGCGGCTCTCTGGGTGCGGCTCTGGGGGTGCGGCGGGGCGCGGCTCTCGGGTCAGCGCGGTGCGGCTCTCGGGGTGCGGCTCTCGGGTCAGCGTGGTGCGGCTCTCGGGGTGCCGCGGGGTGCTGGGGGCTCCGGCCTGCGGTGCTTGTTCGCGGGGTTCGTCTTTGAACTGCCGCTGCGGATGGGCGGGTTGGGGTTCGCCCACCCACCCGCTCGCCCGTTTGTCCTGGGCCTTTGGGTTGCCGTCGCGCTCTGTCCGGTTGTGGGTCGGGGGCGCGCCGGGTGTCTCCTCACGCCACGTGCGTGGTTGCGTGCGGGTGCTTGGTGTGGTCGCTGCGGGGACACCCCGGCAATCGGGTGG
The DNA here is from genome assembly GCF_024436055.1 of Streptantibioticus rubrisoli. Classification (GTDB taxonomy): domain Bacteria; phylum Actinomycetota; class Actinomycetes; order Streptomycetales; family Streptomycetaceae; genus Streptantibioticus_A; species Streptantibioticus_A rubrisoli. The sequence goes on from NZ_JANFNH010000082.1 coordinate 5,483, forward strand.
CCGGGCAGGCAAACCCCCAACCCCAGAAGGAGCCGCACCCGCGGGGGAGAATGAGGCGGTGCGCTACCAACTCCTCGGAACGACGGAAGTCGCCGGCGCCCCGCTGCCCGGCGCCCGCCTGCGCGCCGCACTCGCCGCGCTGGCGCTCCGCCCCGGCCGCCCCGTAGCCCCCTCGCTGCTCATCGACGAGGTGTGGGCGGGCGACGAGCCCGAGGACGCCCACGGCGCACTGCAGGCGCTGGTCTCCCGGCTACGCCGAACCCTCGGCCGGGACTCCATCGGCTCCGGCCCGGCGGGCTACGTCCTGCACGCCAAGCCCGAAGACGTGGACCTCTTCGTGTTCGAGCGGCTGACCAGGGACGCCGCCGCCATGCTCGACGCGGGAGACCCGGCGGCCGCCGCCACCGCACTGGACGAGGCCCTCGCACTCTGGCGCGGCCCGGCACTGGCCGACCTGCCGGACCGTTCCGCCGCCGCCCGCTGGGAGGCCCTGCGACTCACCGCGTCGCAGCACCGCGTCGAGGCGTACCTGGCGCTGGGCCGCGCGGCCGACGTCCTACCGCAGGTACAGGAACTCATCGCCGAGCACCCACTGAACGAGCCGTTCCGCGCCCAGTACATCCGCGCGCTGCGCGCGGTCGGCCGTACCGCCGACGCCCTGGCGGCGTACGAGCAGACCCGCGCCGCCCTCGCCGACAGCCTGGGCACCGACCCGGGCCCCGAACTGCGCGCCCTGCACGCCGAGTTGCTCGCCGCCCGCCCCCACGCCCAGCCGTCCCCGCCGCCACATCGGCAACCACCCGCCCCCGGCAACCTCCGCCCCCGACTCACCAGTTTCGTCGGCCGCGAGGACGACCTTCGCGCGCTGCGGGACGACATGGCCATGCACCGCCTGGTGACCCTCGTAGGAGCGGGCGGGGCGGGGAAGACACGGCTGGCCGAGCAGGCCGGAACCGAACTCGCCACCACGTACCCGGACGGGGTGTGGGTCGCCGAACTGGCGCCGGTCGCCGACCCGGGCGGCGTGGCCCGCGCCGTACTCAACTCGGTCGGCCGCAGCGACACCGCCGTGCTGACCTCCACCACCACCGTGGCCGAGCCCATCGAGCGGCTGCTCGAACACTGCGCGCACCGCCGCATGCTGCTGGTGCTCGACAACTGCGAGCACGTCATCGGCGCCGCCGCCCGCACCGCCGAAGCGCTGCTCGCCCACTGCCCGGGAGTGACCGTGCTGGCCACCAGCCGCGAACCCCTGGGCGTGCCCGGCGAGGCGGTCCGCCCGGTGGAACCGCTGCCTCCGCCCACCGCGTACCGGCTGTTCGCCGAACGCGCCGCCGCCGTCCGCCCCGGTTTCGACGCGGACGCCGACCACGAGGCGATCGCCGAGATCTGCCGCCGCCTGGACGGCCTGCCGCTCGCCATCGAACTGGCCGCCGCCCGGCTGCGGATGCTCAGCCCACGCCATATCGCCGACCGGCTGGACGACCGCTTCCGCCTGCTGACCAGCGGAAGCCGCACCGTACTGCCGCGCCAGCAGACGCTGCGCGCGGTGGTCGACTGGTCCTGGGGACTGCTCGACGCCCGGGAGCGGACGGTACTGCGCCGGGTCTGCGTCTTCTCCGGCGGCTGCACCCTGGCCGCCGCCGAAGCGGTGTGCGCCGACGGCACGGAGATCGACGAGCAGGACGTTCTCCACCTCATCGGGTCACTCGTCGACAAGTCACTGCTGGTCGCCGAGGAGTTGCCGGACGAGGTGCGCTACCGCTTCCTGGAGACCATCCAGGAGTACGCCCGAGAGCGCGCCGCCGAACATCCGGAGGAGGCCGCCGCCACCGCCCGGCGTCACACCGCGTACTTCCACGACCTGGTGCGCACCGCCGACTCGAAGCTGCGCACCGCGGAGCAACTGCCCTGGCTGGAGCGGCTGGAGACCGAACTGGACAACGTGCGCCGCGTACTGAAGCGGGCGGTCGACACGGGCGACGAGGAGACGGCGCTGTCGATGGTCGCCGCGCTCGGCTGGTTCTGGTGGCTGCGCAGCTACCGGGAGGAGAGCGCCGGGTGGCTCTCCCGGGTCGCCGCGCTCGGCCAGCCACCGGTGGATCGAAACGATCCGCTGTTCATGCCGCGGATGGACCTGCGACTGGTGCGGTTCCTCCTCAGCGCGGACCTGCCGAAGGTGCCGGGATTGGCCGACGGAGAGATCAAGGAGACGGCCCGGCAGATCAGTGAGGTGTACGCCGAGCCGGGACCGCACGGCGCACGCTTCCCCGGACTGCTGTGGCCGTTTGTGGGATATCTCCTGGGCGGACAGCAGGATATGCGGGCGCACGCCGACGTCATGGTGGACAACTGCCGTGCTTATGGTGGGGATTGGGAGATCGCCTGTGGGCTGACCCTCCGCACGCACGTGATCATCGATATGCCGGGCGGGTTCAACAGCGCCGACGCCGACTGGGCGGAACTGACCGAACTGGCCGAGCGGGTCGGGGATCGCTGGTTGCTGGCCCAAGTACGCACCGCTCGCGCCGAGTTGGAGACGGTGCGCGGCCAGTACGCCACCGCGCGGGCTGATCTGGAGGCGTCCATCCGGCTGTGCGAGGAGTTGGGGGCGCGTGCCGAGCACCCGTTCCTGGTGGCCAGGCTGGCGGAGTTGGCCACCCGGGAGGGCGATGACGCGACAGCCAGTCGACTTCTGGAACAGGCGGAACGGGAAGCCGAGCACTACGGCGTCTGGGACGCCCGTACATATATCCGCTGCCTGCAAGGGAGTATCGCCGTGCGTGCGGGCGATGCGTCCAGAGCCCGTGAGCTGTGCGATATCGCCCGTGCCGAGGCGGGGAGAGGCACTCCGCCGCCGATGTTCACCGCCGTCCTCACCAGCATGGACGGCGACGTACTGCTCGCCGAAGGCAAACGGCCTCAGGCACTGGACACGTTCCGCCGCGCGTTGCGGCACGGCATCGCGGCGCAGTGCACCGAACCACTGCTCGCCGCCCTCGCCGAGCGCGCCGCCGTCGCCCTGCTGGAGCTCGGCCAACACGCCGACGCGCTGAGGGTGTTGGGCGCCGCGACCACGCTGCGCGGACCGCTGCCCCGCTCGGTGCCCGAGCAGGCCGACGCGGCACGGGTGCGGGACGGGGCCCGCGCCGCGCTGGGCGACCAGGCGTACGACGCCGCCTACGCGGAGGGCCAGCGCCACACCGTCGGGGAGGCCGCCGACCTGCTGGACCGCCTCACCGGCAACTGATGCGCGACCGCGCCCAGTCCGCCAGGTTCAGCAACGGCCCGCCACCCGCGTCCTGTACGACCAGCCGCAGCGTCTTGTACCCGGTGAGGTCGGCATGCACCGGCACCGGCCCGCTGTCCGCGGTGACCACTCCCGAGGCGAACAGCGGCGTATCGTCGCCGTAGACCTTGAAGCGCACCGCGCCGCCGTCCGCCGACAGGTCGTCCAGCCCCGCCACCGCGTCGTACGAGGTGCATGCGCGGTTGAGGTCCACGACGACGTACGAGGGGGCGTGCACGCTCACCCCGTCCGGGTAGGTGGTGCCGTCCACCTCCAGGTCGTAGCGCCGCCAGAGCCAGTTGAACGGGTCCGGGCGCACCTGCGGTCCTGTGCCGTCCCCGAAGGCGCTCAGCGGTAGCTCGTTGACCTGGTAGACGCTCGGCGCATCCAGCGGGGGCGGCGTCGGCTCCGGGGTGGACGACGGCGTCGGCCGGGGCGTCGGCGGGGTGGGCTTCGGCACGGGCTCGGGCTCGGGCGGCGGCGTCGGCCGCGGCGACGGCTTTGTCGGCGCGGCGCGGAGCGGCGGGACCGGCGTGGGCGGCGGGGCGCTGGGCCTCGGCGGGCTCGTCCGCGAGGCGGGCGTCGGTGGCGGAGGCGGGGAGGACGGCTTCGGCACGGGGGCGACGGGCGCGATGGGAGCGACGGGCGCGGCCTTCACCGGCGGCTTGGCCTCCGGCTTCGGCGCGTGGTGGCCGTTGCCCAGCAGGGTGGCGGCGAGCGCCACTCCGCCCGCCGCGACCACCACACCCGCGGCGACACCGAGTTTCACGGGCAGCCCCACGCCCTCGGCCGCCGCGGCACCGCCGGAGCCGGGGGCCCCGCCCGCCCCCAC
>NZ_JANFNH010000083.1 GCF_024436055.1 Streptantibioticus rubrisoli
GCCGCGACGCTACCGGGGCGGACATCATCGCAGACACCGATTAATTGGGCGGAGCCTCAGCCTCCCCGCACCACCCCATCGCCCACGGCGATCCCCTCCTCGACGCGGGCGGCCGCCCCAGTGCGCAACAGGATCGGCGACTCGGGCGGACGCGGCGCCGCCCCATGCGCGGCTGCGTCGCCGATAGTGGCGAGCACGGCGGAGCCGAAACCGGCAACGCCGCACGTCACGGACGCGTGCGCCCCGGACCACGCATCCTCGGAACCTACGTCCACGCCGCGGAATCGAAGCCGAGGTCAAGCGACTTCGGGAGATCTTCCGCGCGGGCCACCTCCGACAGTTGCCGCAGGTTGAACAGGCTCTGGGAGACCAAGCAGCAGCGCTCATCCGGCAGGTCCGTAGGGTGCATCGGTCGGTACGTGGGTGCCGAATTGGTGGCGGTGGTATGTGAGTGGCGCGGATTCCTCGCTGACGTGAGCGTCGGTGACCAGGCCCGCGGCGATGGTGTGGTCCCCGCCGGGGAGGAAGTGGTCCACGGTGCAGGCGAGCCAGATGCTGACACCGGCGAGCCGTGGGAGACCGGCCTCCTGGTGCCAGTTGATGCCGGCGAACTTGTTGGGGCCCTTGCGGGCGAAGACGCCTGCGAGGCTGTTCTGGCCGGCGCTGAGTACGTTGAGGGCGAAGCGGTGTGTGCGGCGCAGGGCGGCCAGCAGACTTGAGTTCTCGTCGAGTGCGATCAGAGCCATCGGCGGATTTATGGACAGGGAGGCGAAAGCACTCACCGTGCTGCCGTACGGCGTGTCTCCCTCAGTGGTGGTGACGACGGAGACGGGTGTGGCCACCGAGGCCATGGCCTGCCGGAAGAGAGCGTCGGAGACGAGGCTCGAACCGGTGCCGTGGGGGAATGCGCTGTCGTGGTGATGCATGTCGGTTGCCTCCGGAGTGCTGGCAGGAGTGGGCCCGGGGCCCGGCGCGATGGCCGGGCTGTGCCTGGTGCTCAGAAGCGGATGATCGTGGACAGCGGCGGGAGGCGGTTGCCGAGCTCATAGCCGCCGATGTAGACGTTCTTCGCGTCGGTGGGGTCGTGGGAGGCGAAGGTGCGGGCGTTGCGCCAGTAGCGGTCGTACCGGTAAGCGTTGGAGGTGCTGCGCGCGCCGGTGATCTCGTGGATCTCGGCGGCGGCTTCGAGGGAGGCTTCTACGGCGGCGACCTTGGCCCGGAAGCAGTCGATGGTGACGGCGTCCATGTCCTCGCCGTCCTGGGCTGCCTCCAGTTGGTCCACCGCACTGTGCAGCAGGGCGCGGGAGGCGGCCAGCTTGCTGGAGAGGGCGCCGATGCGGCGCATGATCAGCGGGTCCTCGGTCGGGGTGGCGAACTGGGGCAGCGAGCCGCGTTTCATGGTGCGTGTGTGCTGGACGAGGGCATCCAGGGCGCCGTCGCCGATGCCCTGCATCAGGGCGGCGTGCAGCAGCATTACCGCGCCCACAAAGACCGGGGAGAGCTGTTCGCCTGCCGGCTGGTGCCAGCCGTCGGGCACGAAGACATCCTGGTAGGTGACCGTCTGGCTGCGGGTTCCGCGCTGGCCCATGTTGTCCCAGTCACCGTGCAACTGCACCCGGGGGTGGTTGAGGTCCACCAGGACCTTGTGGTGCGCGGGCTGCTCGCCCTGCAGCAGGCAGCGGACCATGGCCATGCCCAGGCCGCCGCTGTTGGTGTTGAAGGTCTTCGTGCCGCTGATCACCACCCCACCTTCGGCGGGCCGTGCGGTCGTCGTGCCCGCCACGCCCGCTTCCGCGGCGGAGGAGACGAGCCTCAGGCCGTCGTCGAGTATCCGGCGTGCCAGTTCGACGCGGGTCGACTTCGGAAGGCTGCTGCCGGGGCCGAACAGTTCGCGGGCCACCAGGACGGTGGTGAGCCAGTTCTGTCCGGTGGGGCCGTCGCCCGCACTGACCTCCCTCACCGCCCGGATGACGGCGCCCCACCCCCTGTGTTCCGTGCCGTCCCACAGTCCCCCGTACTCGGTGGGTACGGCGAGCCGAGCCGCCCCGATCTCGGCCAGCAGTGCGAGGTTGGCGGTGGGGTCCGCGTTGTCTCGGTCACTGGCGAAACCGCCCTCGGCCAGTTCCCCCCGGCGCTCACGGATCGCGGTGATCAGGGCGCGGGCCTCCGCCGCGCCCTCCAGCTGCGTTGGCATGGTGGCTCCTCACCATAGAACCCTCGAATGCGAATGTGAATTCGCATTCTCGATGTTACGGGCGGGAGCCCACCACTTGTCAAGAACGTCCGCCAAAGCCACCGCCGATACCATGCGGAACATGAGTGATGAGCCAGACCGCCGAGTGCACTACCGGGAACCTCGGCAGGCGCGCAGCGCCGCGACACTGGCTCGCGTACTGCAGGCCGCCGAGGAAATCGTCACCTCGGGCGGCCTGGAGGAGATGACGATCCCAGGCGTCGCGGAACGCGCTGGCGTCTCGGTCGGCTCGATCTACCGCCGCTTCGAAGGCAAGGAGCAGTTGATCAGCGCTCTGGCAGAGCGACTGCTGGAACGGCGTGAGGAGTATGTGGCCGAGCGATTGCGCATGGCTGAGCCGTCACTGTCCGGCGTCATGGACGCCTATGCGCACGCGCTGCTGCAATCCTTCGCCGACAGCAGCAACATCTTTCCCGAGCTGCTGCGGACGCGGGAAACCAGTGCGCTGGACCGCGGTGCCCGCGCCATCACCGAGATCCACCGCCTCTTCCTCGAAGCAGCAACCCCCTACGCCGGCCAGATCCAGCGCTCTCACCCGAGGACAGCATTGGACACCGTGGCCCGCGCCATCCTCGGCGCCTGCTTCCACAACTCCGTACGCCCAGACCGTCCCGCGGACGAAGCGGCCCAAAGGCTGTACGCGGACCAACTCAGCGACATGGCGATCGCCTATCTACTCACCCCCGACCGCCGCCGCGCCAAACAGCCACCCGCCCACACCTGAGCCGCCGACGGGGCCAAGGGGATGCTTTTCCCCAAGGACGCCTCAGGCAATGTCAGGGTGCGTGATCTCCCAGACTTCGATGGCGAACTGACAGCGGCCGGGCTGGCCCATGCCCAGGGTCGGCGGCCCCAAGGCCTGCTTGCGCAGCCTCTACTCGCGAACCATCGCTCCGGATTTGGCTGGGGGGATCAGCGACCTGTACCTCTCCCACTTATTTGCCCGCCCGACCCGCACCCGGAGTGTGAAGTCGGCTCTCCCGCCGCCCAACCGGCGTCTGTCACCTGCAGGGTGGGGCAACCAGGGCAGATCTGGGGAAGAGCCTGAGGGTGAGCGGAGGATTTCTGATCGTCATCACCGTTGACACATCCTTGAGCGGCACCCGCACGGTGCTGTCAGCGCCAAGCAGCCTTGAGGCGCCACAGGTGGATTTGGAACGGCGCTGTCCTTCACGCCGAGGACGAGGTCGTCCGCATCATCGCCAGAGATCACCTGGCCGCCCGACCAGTCGACCGACACCCCTTGAACTGCCGCTCCGGCCTCGCAGCGCGAACCGCACCTTGGCAGGCGAACCGGCCACGGGGCAGGACCGGACAATGCAGCCGTACGGCACCGTAATCTGCCCTTATCCACAGCCTCGTTCGGCTCGGTCCCGCGGCCTCCACAGCCTTCGAAGAAGCCGCACACCGCACTGATCGCCCGGGCTCTCCGACCTCTGCGGTCACGCCGACGACCCGCGCCTCACGGCCCGACCCCGGCAACTGATGCCCCCCACGTGCCGCCCGCCGTACCGGAAGGCTCGAGCGTGTCCGGAAGATCGTGTAAGTCCGGGATATGACAGGCTGGCCGAGGCCCAGCCTCGGGCCTGGCCAGCCGGGACGGACGAACATGAAAGAGAGCAAGGCCCCGGCCGCTGAGCCGGTAGTCGAGGACAAGCTGGTGGATGAGGTCGTCGAGCGGCTGATGGACCGCGCTGACGCCTCGGGTGCAGCCCTGCTGGGCGAAGGCGGCCTGCTGACGGAGGTCACCCGGGCCGTGCTGGAGCGGGCGTTGGACGCCGAGATGACCGAACACCTCGGCTACGAAAAGCACGATCCGGCCGGTCGTGGCTCGGGCAACTCCCGCAATGGCACCTCGCCGAAGACGGTGCTCACCGACGCCGGAGCGGTCACCCTCGCTGTGCCGCGTGACCGCGGGGGAACTTTCGAGCCGCAGCTGGCGCCCAAGCATGCCAGGCGGTTGGCGGGGTTCAACGAGCAGATCCTGTCGCTGTACGCACGCGGCATCAGCGTGCGGGATATCCGCTCCCTGCGGGTGCCGAAAACCCTATCCATGGCCTGTGGCCTGCAGGGTCTTGCGAACGCCGGCGGTCGTATGGCAGGCATGTCAGGCTGATCGATCGTGCTGTTGCGACTGCCTTACCTCGCCGTGTCGAACGTCTTCGCCCTCATACGGCTGCTTCCAATGAGCGACGCCGACAAGGACATCGAAATATTGACGCTGCGCCACCAACTGGCGGTCCTGCAGCGGCAGGTCGTCAGGCCACGCGTCACCCCGGCGGACCGCGCCTTCCTGGCTGCACCCCTCCACCAGTTGCCTCGCGCCCGGCTGCGGATGCTCCACCTGATCGTCTCCCCGGACACGATCCTGCGGTGGCACCGGAACCTCATCCGACGCCGCCATGCCCGCATCTCCCGTCGCAAGCGGCCTGGCCGTCCGGCCACCCGCCGCGCCATCCAGGCTCTGATCCTGCGCCTGGCCCGGGAGAACTGCGGGTGGGGCTACAGAAGGATCCACGGCGAACTCGCCGCGCTGGGCATCAAGGTCGCACCCTCCACCGCATGGGAGATTCTGCAGGCGCACGGGATCGATCCCGCGCCCGAACGTGACCGCCAGACCTGGGCCGCGTTCCTGCGCGGCCAGGCCCACGCAATCCTGGCCTGCGACTTCTTCACCGCCACCACCCTCAATGGCGCCACCGTGTATATCTACGCCGTCATCGAGCACACCAACCGCCGCGTCCGCATCCTCGGTGCGACGGCCCATCCCACCGCGGCCTGGGTGACCCAAGCCGCCCGGAACCTGATGATGGACCTCCAAGACGCCGGGGCCACGGTCACGCACCTGATCAGGGACCGCGACAGCAAGTACACCCGAGCGTTCGACGCCGTCTTCACCGCCGAGGGCATCGGGGTCGTCACCACCGGCATCCGCGTCCCCCGGATGAACTCGATCATGGAACGCTGGGAGCAGACCTGCAGACACGAGCTCCTCGACCGCACCTTGATCTGGAACCAGGCCCACCTGCTCCACGCGCTTCGCGAGATCGAATCGTTCTACAACGAGCACAAGCCACACCGTGCCCTGAATAGCGCGGCGCCCCTGCGACCAGTCCCCGAACTGATCAGGGATCCCGACCGACTCGACCGACTCGACGTTCACCTGCGTGACCGACTCGGCGGAATCCTCCATGAGTACGCGCACGCCGCCTGACCTGTGTGGACGGAATATCGGCACCCGCAGCGCAACGTCCCCGTACCGCGCCCCACAGCCACCCGACCGGGCGACGGACAAATCGCCCGCGATTGACGCCACTTGAGGCTGGGAGCAAGAGCGCTCCCAGAGGGCTCCCCGGTCGCTCCCACCGCAAAAACGACAAAGGCCGCTTCCGTTACTCACGGAAACGGCCTTCGACCTGCGGTTTCGCAAGTCGGGACGACAGGATTTGAACCTGCGACCCCTTGACCCCCAGGTCGCGGGAAACTTTCTGTTACTAAGCACATCGCACTGTAGCCGTCAGCTCAGAGCGGTACGGAGCCGAACGGGGTGGCATTACGCTCCTCCGTCCCAAGAAATGGGGGCAACACGGCCCCTACCTCCGCATCGCCATGACCCCCCACTGGCCGTACCAGACCGGTCCTCGATGACGCACCGCTCCCCGGCCAAATCCTGCACGGCTGTCCCGAGCCCGTGGGCGCCGCCCATGACCGCGATCCGACGCCTCATGCTCAGATCGAACGACATGGCAGATCTTGGATGAGGTCGCCAGCCCGCAGCGCAGACCCCGGTACCATGGCGGATGACCGCGATCTACCGGGAGGATGCCATGAGCACAGCACATGACCATCCCGTGGGACCGTTCGCCTCCGAGCCCGCCCACCCGCTGCGGACGATCCGCGACATCAGGGAGTCACTCCCCCCGGACCAGGTCGCGCACTTCGACGCCGAACTGGCCGTGACCGACCTCGACGACCTGCCCGCCATGCTCACCCGCTGGGCCACCATCGCCCACGACGGCTTCGAGGACTTCCTGCTGGAAACCCCCTTCGAGGGACTGGATTTCGGCGCCCGCACATATGACGAGCCCCAGGGCCCTGAATGATCTACCTGCTCGACACGAACGTGGTCGCCGAGCTCACCACCCGCATCAAGCCGGACCCGAACGTGGTCGCCTGGTTCCACTCCACTCCCCGCCCGAACCGCTACCTGAGCGTAGTCACGATCGCTGAGATCGAAGCCGGTGTCGCCGCCACCACCGACCCACTCCGCCAAGCCCGCTACGCCCAGGCCCTGGCCACGCTGCGCACCGAGTACCGCCACCGGATCGCTGTGGTCGGCGAAGGCGAGGCCGCCGCCTACCTCGCCCTGCACAAGACCCTCAAGACGATTGGTCGGCCCATCGACCCGCCCGACGCCCTCATCGCTGCCACCGCCCTGGCCAACGGCTGGACTCTGGCCAGCCGCAACACCAAACACCTCGACCGCACCGGCGCCGAACTCGTCAACCCCTGGCAGCACCAGGGATAGACAGGCGTGCTCGGGGTCGGCTGGGTGGCCTGAAGGGTGTCTCTACTGCCGCATGGTGGCTGAGCAGCGGCTTTTGCAGGCGTTTACGTTCCGGGCATGATCGCGGATTGTGGGTCTGCGACTGCTGTACCTGATCTTCTGTCGACTGCTGGGCTGGCTGACGCTACTGGCACGGTCCTCTGCCGCGCACAAGGTCGAAGTCCTCGCTCTGCGCCATGAGGTCGCTGTACTCCGACGACAGGTCGGGCGACCGCGGATGTCGTGGGCAGATCGCGCCGTGCTTTGCGCTCTCGAGCGCCATCTGCCGTCCGCCCGGCGTCACCGCCGGTTGGCCACCGCGGGCACGCTGCTGTCCTGGCACCGACGTCCGGTGCGCTGGAAGTGGCGCCAGCCACCGGCCAGATCTGGTCGGCCGCCACTACCCGAGGAAGTCGTCGCGCTCATCCGCCGCCTCGCCACAGACAATCCGACCTGGGGGTACGTCAAGATCCAAGGCGAGCTGCAGCGCCTCGGCCACCGGGTGGCCGCAGCCACCATCCGCCGTGTCCTTCGCCGCTCGAGCCTTATGCCGTTCGGAAACTCATCGCTGCTGCTCGGAGGCGGTCTGGCGCGCCACTACGGTCTACTGGAAGCCTGTCCGGGTGATCGTCTCATTGGTGTACCAGGTGGCTCGGAAGCTGCTCGCGGCTCCGGCGTTGCTGCTGCGGCGGGACGCGGCCAACGACGCGGAACTGCTTGTTCTGCGGCACGAGAACGCGGTGCTGCGGAGGCAGCTGACGAGGCCAGTGCGGTACGAGCCGACGGATCGCCTGTGGTTTGCGGCGCTGTCCTCGCTGATCCCCCGGCGCCGGTGGGCGCAGGGTTTGTGGTGACGCCCGCGACGCTGCTCGCGTGGCACCGCAGGCTGATCGCGCGTAAGTGGGACTACAGCATGCGACGGAGGCCCGGCAGACCGTCGACCGCGGGTGCGGTGAAGGCGCTGGTGCTGCGGCTGGCCAAAGAGAATCCTCGTTGGGGCTGCCGTCGGATCCAGGGCGAACTGATTCGGCTTGGACACCCGGTCGGCACGACGACGGTCTGGGAGATCCTCACCGCGGCGGGGATCGACCCAGCCCCACGCCGTGGAGGACCGACGTGGCACGAGTTCCTGACCGCGCAGGCCGAGGGCCTCATCGCCTGCGACTTCGTGCACATCGACCTTGTCGACCTGCGCCGGGTGTATGCGCTGGTGTTCCTCGAGCACGGCACACGCCGGCTGCACATCGCCTGGGTGACCGCACATCCCACAGGGTCCTGGACGGTGCAGCAGGCGAGAAACCTCGCCGTCGAGTTGGGCGTACGGGCCGACTCACTGCGCTTCTTGCTCCGCGACCGGGACGCGAAGTACACCAAGTCCTTCGACGCGGTCTTCGCGGCCGACGACATCGAGGTTGTGCGGACCGCGCCGCGGGCTCCCCGCATGAACGCGCACTGCGAACGGGTCATCGGAACCCTGCGGACCGAGGTCCTCGACCACCTCCTGATCTGGAACGAGTCCCACGCCCGGCAGCTCCTCGACGCCTACGCCCGGCACTACAACCGCCATCGCCCACACCAGGCTCGGGGACAACTCCCGCCCCTCGCCCAGAAGCACCCGGCGCCTGCGGTCAACCTGACCGCTCACCGACTCCTACGCACCCGAGTGATCGGTGGCGTGACCAACGAGTACAGATACGCTACTTGACCAACAGCGACGAGTTTCCGAACACCACACCATCGATCACGATGCCTGTCGGGGCCGATCGTCGGTGGCATGGCAGCACGATCCTGTGGGGTTCCAGAACACGGCCGCCTGCGATGACTTGCATCGCTACGCCGCTCGCTCGTACTCGTTGATGAGTCTGCCGAGGACCAGGCGGCGCTTGATCCTTTCTTGGGTGAGGTCGGCGGTGGGGTGGTCGGGCCGCGGCGGGTGCAGCTGTTGTCCGCGGTGGGGTCTTCGCCCGTTGTAGTGCTGGACGTACTCGTCC
>NZ_JANFNH010000084.1 GCF_024436055.1 Streptantibioticus rubrisoli
TTCATAGTGTTTCGGTGGTCATAGCGTTAGGGAAACGCCCGGTTACATTCCGAACCCGGAAGCTAAGCCTTTCAGCGCCGATGGTACTGCAGGGGGGACCCTGTGGGAGAGTAGGACACCGCCGAACGATTATTGAATGGCTGTGGCCCCTGGATCCGATCCAGGGGCCACAGCCATTTTTTATTGCCCGCAGACAAGAATTGTGAACGGCAGAAAGCCCCGCCCAAGTGGGCGGGGCTTACCGCTTTACTCCCGCGAGGCCGAGGCCGAGGCCGCGTAGCCGTCGATACCGGCCGCACGGGCCAGCTCGATGTCGAGGCCTTCACGGCGGATGCGCTGATCCATGTAGAGCAGCGCGGTCATCCCGGCGCTCAACGGAAACGTGAGCGTGGTGCCCACAACGCCGCCGACGCCGATGACGATGAGGAACGACCAACTGATGTGTGTGCTGGCAGCGGTGAAGAGGCCAGCCGCGTTGCCGCCGCTGGCGATCTGTGCGATCACCGTGAACGGAATCGAGACGATCGAGGTGATGACGAAGGTCAGGGCAACGGCGAGCAGTTGGACGCCGAAGACCCGCCACCACGAGCCCCGCACCAGTTTGTAGGAGCGGGCGATCGAGGCGAACACCCCTTGCTTCTCCAACATGAGCGCCGGAGACGACAGGCTCAGGCTGATGATCAGCCAGGTGGCGATGCATCCGCCGACGGCCGCGCCGAGCAGGGCCAGGGCCGCCCCCGTGTTCTCCGGGCCGAACACCGCGAGAAGTACGCCAGGGGCGACGGCCACGCCCACTATCGCGAGCCCGATCGCCGGAATCAGTAGCGTCAGCCCAAGCATGCGCACCAGCCGCGGCCTGGAGTCACGCCAGGCGTCGCCCACGGTGACCGAGCGGCCCAGTACGGAACGGCTGACGATCATCGTGAGCATGGCCGTGGCGAGGATCTGCCCCAGCATGCTGATCAGCGAGGTCAGACCGGTTCCGGCCAGCGAGTCCCCGAACGCCTTCAGTACGTCGCTGACGTTCGCGCTCCCCTCGCGGAGCTTGTCCAGGCCCGGATTGTCGTTGAAGAAAGAGCCGTTGACCGCGATCGTGATGGCTTGTGTCACGGCGGCGACGCCGAGCGAGATGCCGAGCACGGTACGCCAGTGCGTGCGGATCGTGGCGAAGGCGCCTTCGAGGATCTCCCCGACAGTCAGCGGACGCAGCGGAATGACCCCCGGCTTGGGCGCAGACGGCACCTGCTGCCAGTACGGCCCCTGCGCGCCCCAACCCGGCCCGCCCCACTGGGGCCCGGGCCCCGGCGGAGGCGGTGGAACAGCCCCGCCCGGGTCAGCCGGTGGCTGCGGTGGCGCACTGGAGGCGCTCCAACTGGCGGGCGGCGGCTGGCCCTTGGACCACTTCGGGGGCACGGCGTCCTGAGGCGCAGGCTGCTCCGCTCCGGGGTCCGGCGCGGTCGGCTCGCCCCGGTCCTCCGCCGGGTCGCCGGGCCCGGACGGGGTGGGCGAGCCGGAGGGGTCGGCGGGGCCGAATCCGGGCGAAGCCCAGCCCGGAGAGTTGTTCATCGGTGCTCCTTTTGTTACTGCGCGTCAGGGCCTGTCGGGTCGGTCCCGGCTGGTCCGCGGCCATCGTGCCATGGGCGGCGCGCGCACGGTCCCGCCGTGACAGGTGGCCTTCGCGGGGGGTTCCAAAGGGCGGCATTCAAAAGCGCCCTCCGGGCAGGCAGACTGGACAGATGGGTGATCATTCCGTGGTACCTCTGGCCAACGACTCACAGTCCGGTTCTCCAGTCACCATTCCGACGCTCCGCTGGGAGGAGCCGCCCGAAGGGCCCGTGCTCATCCTTCTCGACCAGACCCGGCTCCCCGGGGAAGAGATCGAGCTGGTCTGCACCGACGTACAGGCGCTGGTGGACGCTATCCGCACCCTCGCGGTGCGCGGCGCACCGGTGCTGGGGCTGGCCGGGGCCTACGGGGTCGCCCTGGCCGCCGCACGGGGCTTCGACGTCGCCGAGGCCGAGCGGCAACTGGCGTCCGCGCGGCCGACCGCCGTCAACCTCGGCTACGGGGTACGGCGTGCGGCGGCCGCGTACCGTGCCGCGCTGGAGGCGACCGAGGATCCGGCGCGGGCGGCGCAGGCGGCGCTCGACGAGGCCCGTACGCTGCACGCCGAGGACGCGGCGGCCAGCGAGCGGATGGCCAGCCATGGGCTGGCGCTGCTGAAGGACCTGGTGCCGGGTGGGGGTCTGCGGATCCTGACCCACTGCAACACCGGCGCCCTGGTCTCCGGCGGCGCCGGTACGGCGTTCGCCGTGGCGCACGCCGCGCACCGCGAGGGCCTGCTGCGCCGCCTGTGGGTGGATGAGACAAGGCCGCTGCTGCAGGGCGCCCGGCTGACCGCCTACGAGGCGGCGCGCGTAGGGATGACGTATACGCTGCTCGCCGACAACGCCGCGGGCTCGCTGTTCGCGGACGGCGTTGTGGACGCGGTGCTGATCGGCGCGGACCGGATCGCGGCCGACGGCTCGGTGGCGAACAAGGTCGGCAGCTATCCGCTCGCCGTGCTCGCTCGCCACCACAACGTGCCGTTCGTCGTGGTCGCCCCGACCACGACGGTGGACCTTTCGACGCCGGACGGTGCCTCGATCGAGGTCGAGCAGCGTCCCGGCCACGAGGTCACCGAGATCGCCTCCCCGATCGCCGAGGCCGGATCCGGCATCGTGCTGGCACCTTTGGGCACCCAGGCCTACAACCCGGCGTTCGACATCACTCCGGCGCCGTTGGTGACGGCCGTCGTCACCGAGAACGGCGTCGCCTCCCCCGTAACACCAGCCACACTGGCAGCTCTGGTCTCAATCGACTAGCAGGCCAGCTGCCACGGGCGGGCGGCGGCCTTGCCGGGAGCGAGGCGTGGGCGGCGACGCCGACCGATGGGTGGCCGGTGCCGCCTCCCGCCCGCAGGCCGTGAGCCTGCCCGGGACCAGTGCCGAACAGCGGAGCCGAGTCGTCAACTACCGCTGCGGAACGCGCACTTCCGGTCACTCGCGATCCGCGCACGACACGCAGCGGCGCGTCCGTGGGTCCAGGCACCCGCACCATCCGCGTGGAGCCCAGCGCCGTCCGGCCGGGTAGCCTACGGAGCGTGCGGGCTCCTTCCAGGCGCGGCGGAACTGGTCCTTCAAGTCGACTTGACCTATGGCCAGATCATTACGGTCCGGGGTGTGGCGAGCATCACGCCCATGGTGGTGATCAAGCGCCGAGGGTGGCAACTGCGCCTGACGTCAACGGCAACGGGCTCCACGGGCCGTGAACGATCATCGACGCACGTCATCCCAGGTCAGTGACGTGGGTCACCCGCCTCTATATCCCAGATGCGAAAATGGGATGATGTCGATATGAAGGGACGCGTCCTTGTCGTCGACGACGACACCGCACTGGCAGAGATGCTCGGCATCGTGCTGCGGGGAGAAGGTTTCGAGCCGTCGTTCGTATCGGACGGCGACAAGGCCCTCGCCGCCTTCCGTGACACCAAGCCGGACTTGGTGCTCCTCGACCTGATGCTGCCGGGCCGGGACGGTATCGACGTATGCCGTCAGATCCGGGCCGAATCCGGAGTGCCCATCGTGATGCTCACCGCCAAGAGCGACACCGTGGACGTCGTGGTGGGCCTGGAATCCGGCGCCGACGACTACGTGATCAAGCCGTTCAAGCCAAAGGAACTGGTCGCGCGGGTCAGGGCCCGACTGCGCAGGGCCGAAGAGCCGACGCCGGAGCAGCTCGCCATCGGCGACCTGGTGATCGACGTGGCCGGCCACTCCGTCAAGCGCGACGGACAGGCCATCGCGCTCACCCCGCTGGAGTTCGACCTGCTGGTCGCACTCGCCCGCAAGCCCTGGCAGGTCTTCACCCGCGAGGTGCTGCTCGAACAGGTGTGGGGATACCGGCACGCGGCCGACACCCGGCTGGTGAACGTCCATGTCCAGCGGCTGCGGTCGAAGGTGGAGAAGGACCCCGAGCGCCCGGAGATCGTGGTGACCGTGCGCGGCGTCGGCTACAAGGCCGGGCCGGGCTGACATCGGGATGCCCACGGGCAACAGCATCGACACGACGGGATCCGGGTACGACAACGGCGCGGAGGCCATGCCCGCGCGCGCCGTGAAGCATGAACAGGAGCGCAGTACGCAGCAGGAGCAGCAGCCGCTCGGCCATGAACGCGAGCGGCTGGAAAGCCGCCACGCCGACCCGCTGCGCGGGCTGCTGCCCGTCCTGGGGTCAGCGCTGCGCTGGGCACGCCGCCCGCTCCTGCCCGCGGCACGCCTGTACCGGCGCAACATCCAGGTACGGGTCGTCGCCACCACCCTGCTGATGTCACTCGCCGTCGTCCTGGTGCTGGGCATCGTCGTCATCGGGCAGGTCCGCAACGGGCTGCTGGAAGCCAAGACCGCCACCGCCCAGGGCCAGGCACTCGGCGGCTTCAACGTCGCCCAGTCGCTCGCCGCCAACGCCCAAGCCCCCGGCGACCCCACCGCAGGCAACGGCAGCGGCACCCCCACCGCAGGCCGCGGCCAGGTCGACCCCGGCACCTGGCTCACCAACCTCGTCCAGCAACTCGCCAGCGGCGGCCAGGGCGTGTACTACGTGGTCGCGCTCAGCTCCGACGCCGACCAGCAGCCCTACCTCGCGGACAGCCCCAGCACCCGCGGACCGCGCGCCTCCGGCGACGTACTGCCCGAAGACAGCGTCCCCGCCGACCTGCGCACCGCAGTCGCCCAGGAGTCCGGGGCGCACCAGAAGGAAACCCTCATCAAACGCGAGGGCGACTCCGACGGCCAGCCAGGGCTGGTCATCGGCAAACGGCTCAACGACGCCAACGGCAAGGCCTACGAGCTGTACTACCTCTTCCCGTTCACCCAGGAGGAGAAGACCCTCAGCCTGGTCGAGACCACCCTGGCGACCGCCGGAGTCTTCGTCGTCGGCCTGCTCGGCGCCATCGCCTGGCTGGTGGTGCGCCAGGTCGTCACCCCGGTCCGGATGGCCGCGGGCATCTCCGAGCGGCTCGCCGCCGGATTCCTCCAGGAACGCATGAAGGTCACCGGCGAGGACGACATCGCACGGCTCGGCGAGTCGTTCAACAAGATGGCGCACACCCTCCAGACCAAGATCCAGCAACTGGAGGAACTCTCCCGGATGCAGCGGCGGTTCGTCTCCGACGTCTCCCACGAACTGCGCACCCCGCTCACCACCGTCCGGATGGCCGCCGACGTCATCCACGACGGGCGCGAGGACTTCGACCCCGTCACCGCACGCTCCGCCGAACTCCTCCAAAGCCAGCTGGAACGTTTCGAGTCACTGCTGTCCGACCTGCTGGAGATCAGCCGCTTCGACGCGGGCGCCGCCGCCCTCGACGCCGAGGCCGTCGACCTGCGCGAGGTCGTACGGCGCGTGGTCGACGCCGCGGAACCCCTCGCCGAACGCAAGGGCAGCCGGATCGTGGTACGCGGCGCGGAACAGCCGATCGTCGCCGAAGCCGACGCACGACGCATCGAACGCGTCCTGCGCAACCTCGTGGTCAACGCCGTCGAACACGGCGAAGGCCGCGACGTGATCGTCCGGCTCGCCTCTGCCGGAGGCGCCGTCGCCATCGCCGTACGGGACTACGGCGTCGGCCTCAAACCCGGCGAGGCCACCCGCGTCTTCAACCGCTTCTGGCGCGCCGACCCGGCCCGCGCCAGGACCACCGGCGGCACCGGCCTCGGCCTGTCCATCGCGGTCGAGGACGCCCGGCTGCACGGCGGCTGGCTCCAGGCCTGGGGCGAACCCGGCGGCGGATCCCAGTTCCGGCTCACCCTGCCCCGCACCGCCGGCGAGGCCCTGCGCGGCTCACCGATCCCGCTGGAGCCCGAGGACTCGCGCCGCCAACGCGGCACCGCCAGCCCGTCGAAAACGCCACGGGACGCACACACCAGCGCACCCGTACCCGCCGCGCGATCACCGCTGCCCGCCGTACCCGCGCTCGCGCCCCGCCCACCGGCCGCCGACCCGGCCGCCCTACCCGGCAACGGGGCACGGGTCATCGGCACCCGGCCCACCGACCCGGCCAACACCACCGGCACCACAGCGGCGGACACCGGACGAGAACAGGACGCGGACCGCTGACCGGCCCACAAGGCCAAGGGGAGGACACACCGGCATGTCGCAGGCCGACCGCCGTCACACGCCCATCAAGTGGGGCAGCACCTCCGGCGCACTACTGTGCTGCGCCCTGCTGCTGACCGGGTGCGCCACCATGCCGGACACCGGCGAGGTGACCAAGGTCGGCAACGAACAGCGGAGCGACTCCGACCCGCAGGTACGGGTCTTCGGCGTGCAGCCGCAGAAGAACGAACAGCCGATGCAGATCGTGCGCGGCTTCCTGGAGGCCACCACCAGCGACGAGGCGGACTACCAGACCGCCAAGAAGTACCTGACCGGACCAGCCCTCAAATGGGACCCGTTCGCACAGACCACCGTGCTCTCCGGCGGCCCCCAACTCGACCAGGAGCCCGCCAGCGCGGCGCGTGAGGACACCGGCACCACCATCACCCTGACCGGCGGACAGGTCGCCACCGTCGACCGCAAGCACTCCTACTCGCCCGCCGCCTCCACGTACCGCACCAGCTACCACCTGATCAAGGTGGCCGGAGAATGGCGGATCGACAGCCTGCCCGACGGGCTGGTGCTCAGCGAATCGGACTTCCAGCGCATCTACCGCTCCGTGAACATGTACTACTTCGCACAGTTGGGGCCGGAGGAGTCACAAGTCCCGCTGGCGAAGGACGTGTTGGTGGCCGACCCGGTGTACGTGCGGCGCCGCATAGACCCGGTCACCTCGACCGTACAAGCACTTCTGGCCGGCCCCAGCAACTGGCTGCAACCGGTGGTCACTTCGGCGTTCCCCGACGGGACGTGGCTGAAAAGCCAAAAACTCAACCTCGACGACTCCGGAAAGCTACGCGTCCAACTCGGCGGCTCGGTGACGAGCCTCGGACAGGACCAGTGCCAGCGGATGGCGGCCCAACTGCTGGACACCGTCCAGGACCAGTCCTCCACACAGGTCACCTCCGTCGACGTGGTGGGCCCCGACGGCGCCACCCTCTGCGCGCTGGCACATGATCAGGCGCAGGCATACGCGCCCGCGCGCGTGGTGGGCAACGGCGCACAGCAGTACTACGTGGACACCGACCACCGCATGGTGTCCGTGGCTGGAAACGGGGAGACGGCACACCCGGTGCCCGGCCCGTTCGGAGAAACGGCGGCGCGCCTGCAGTCCGTCGCCGTGACCCGCGACGGCCAGACCGCGGCGGGCGTCAAGTCCGACGGGCGCTCCCTGTACGTGGCCCCGCTGGCCTCCGGCGGCACCGCGCGCGAGGTGCTGACCAGCGAGGCCCGCGACCCGTCAGAGGGGCTGACCACGCCCAGCTGGGACGGCCTGGGCAACCTGTGGGTCGCCGACCGCGACCCAGCGCACCAGCGGCTGCTGATGTGGCGCGACGGCAGGACCACCGAGGTGTCGGTGCCCAACCTCGCGGACGGCCAGATCAAGGCGCTGCGCGTGGCGGCCGACGGGGTACGCATGGCACTGCTGGTCCAGCAGGGCGGGTCCACCACCCTGCAACTGGGCCGCATCGAACGCTCCGGAACCGCACAGCACCCGCAGGTCTCGGTGACCGAACTGCGCGCCGTGGCACCGCAGTTGGACGACGTCGAGGCGGCATCCTGGGCGGGCGAGAGCCGCCTGGTGGTGGTCGGCAAGCAGTCCCGCGGCGTGCAGCAGCTGCAGTACGTGGACACCGACGGCTCGGCCGCGTACACCCCGACCCTGCCGGGCATCAGCAAGGTCTCCGCGGTCGCCGCGTTCGAGGACCAGCAGCGTCCACTGCTGGTCGCCTCCGACGAGGGCATGTACCAGCTGCCGATCGACGGCGACTGGCAGCAGGTCTCTCCGGACGGGACGGCGCCGGTCTACCCGGGCTGAGGCTTCGGGGGCGGTGCCGCGGAGCCGGTTCGGCAGGGCCTCCGTGGGCCGCTGACGGGTTTCCCGGCCCCCGCCGCACTACCCGACCGGGCCGCGCCGCCGCGGGCCTCCAGCAGCCGCGCTGAGTTATCCACAGCCGCGTTATCCACAGGGGTGGCCCCCTCCCCTCCGGCCTCGGCACAGTAATCCCATGCGGTCGTGGTACCAGGAACTCGCCGATCTCGTACTACCCGTGGACTGTGCGGGCTGCGGCCGGGTCCGCAGCGCCCTGTGCGACGGCTGCCGGGAGAAGCTGTGCGGCGCGGGCACGGTCCGCAGGGTCTGGCCGGACCCGGTGCCCGCGGGGCTTCCGGCGGTCTACGCGGCGGGCGCGTACGAGGACCAGGTGCGCGCCGTGCTCCTGGCGCACAAGGAGCGCGGCGCACTGCGCCTCGCCGAACCACTCGGCGCGGCCCTGGCCCAGGCAGTGCAAGCGGCGGTGCGAGGGGTGGGGGG
>NZ_JANFNH010000085.1 GCF_024436055.1 Streptantibioticus rubrisoli
TACCCGCGCCCTGCTCTCCGCCGTCCCCGTCCCCGACCCGGCCCGCCGCCACCACTCCGACCGCATCCTCCTCACCGGCGACGTCCCGTCCCCCATCACCCCACCGCCCGGTTGCCGCTTCCACACGCGCTGCTGGAAGGCGACGGCCCGGTGCGCCTCGGAGGAACCCCAGCTACGCGAGGTACGGGAGGGACAGCGGGTGGCCTGCCACTTTCCGGAGGGGGTGAGTGAGACTTTGAACGGGTGACTTCAGGCGAATACGCTGCCCACCCATGACGGGCCATTTGTGCGACTACAGCGACGTAGATCCCGAGACGGCGTTGAAGTACGCGGTGCGACACGTCGGTTGGGGGCACGCCCAGGTCATCGAGGGCGTCATCGCGCAGGCATCGCGGGGCTGGGACCACGAGGCAACCGTTGACCGCATCCGCCAGCAGATCTGCGAGCGGGTACGGGAGCTGGGGCAGGTGATGGGGTCAGGGGATCTCGACCTGCCCGGTTCCTGCAACTGGTACGTCCCCGACATCGCGGTCGTCGGCGCGAGGAGTTGGCGCGAAGTGGCGGGGCCCTGCATCCCCGGCAGACGCTGTTGATCGTTGAGGTGACCTCGGAGTCGGACGGCGACACCGACCGAATCGTCAAGCGCCGCCGGTACGCGGAGTATGGGGCTTCGCTCTACTTGTTGGTCGATCGGTCGGAAGGGTCCTGCACGTTGTTCTCGAAGCCGGGACCGCTCGGTTACACGCGGACGGCGGGGCCGTATCCCTTCGGCACCCCGATCCGGCTACCCGAGCCGTTCGCCGTGGAGTTGGACACCAGTGAGTTCTAGGCCAACTCCACGGCAGGCAGTGTCAACTACCGCCGCACCGGCGGCAGGTTGGTGCTGGCCGACGGGGTGACCAGGACGGACTCCTGACCGAGGGCCTGGGCGGTGTTGGGGTACATCGACAGTTCGCCGTCGGACCAGCGGACGACGTAGTCGTCGTTCCACGGGCCGGTGCCGTAGTTGCCCGAGGTGGTGAGGGTGGCGTTGGTCCACAAGGGGCTGGAGTTGCGCTCGCGGATCTCGGTCTTGATGCCGTGCTCGTCCACGTCCGGGTAGTCGTCCAGCTCGCCGTCGGACCAACGGACCATCAGGTCCCAGGTGTTGTTGCCCGCGAAGTCGCCCGCGGCGACGCTGGCCGCGTGGGTCCACACCGAGTGCGGCTTGGCCAGCTGCACCTGGCTGTGCAGGCCGTTGCCGTCCACGTCCGGGTAGAGCGTCATCTCGCCGTCGGACCAGCGCACGATCAGGTCGTCCGGCCACTTGTCGGTGGAGGAGAAGCGGCCAGCGGTGATGGTCACCGCGTGCTGCCACAGCGAGCCGGGCTTCACCAGCACGATCTGCTTGTGCAGACCGGTGGCGTCCACGTCCGGGAAGAGGGTCAGGCTGCCGTCGGCCCAACGCACCACGAGGTCATAGGTGTTGGAGCCGACGAAGTCACCGGCGGTGATGGAGATCGCCTTGCTCCACACCGAGCCGCCCTTGGCGAGTTGGATCTCCTTGTCGAACCGGCCGTTCCCGGCCCCGCGGTAGAGCGTGAGCTCACCGTCGGACCAGCGCACGATCATGTCGCTGTAGTCCTTGCCGGGCGTGGGGGAGGGGGTGAAGTACCCGGAGGCGAGGACGCTGGCGTGCGCCATGGTCGAGGCGCTCGGCAGCACGTTGCGCCGCGCGGGCGCGGCGCCGGAGATCGCGGTGTTGTAGAGGTTCTGGACGTCCGCGCCGTAGTACGCGCTGTAGGAGACGTCCGCGGTGGGACCGCCGGTGTCCCAGCCGCCGATGCTGCCGACCACATCGCCGGTACCGGTGGTCGGGTTGAAGTTGGCGAGGAACGGCCCGCCGCTGGTGCCGGTCTTGTAGCTCTGGCAGCCGATGCGCAGGAACGAGCCGGGGGTGCCGTCGGTGGGCGTGAACTGGGTGGTGCTGGAGGTGCAGGTCAGCGGCTGGGTGGCATCACCCGGGTAGCCGACCAGGGTGATGTTGTCGAAGGCGTAACCACCGCCGGTGACAAGGTTGTTGCCGCCCACCACGTCCTGCACTTGCTTGCCGTTGGTGCCCGGACCGACCTCGGCGAAGGCCACGTCCCACTGGTCGCCCTGCACCCGGCCGAGGTCGTAGTAGCGCGGATCGATCCAGAACCGGCCGCGACCCTCGGAGTCCTGGTTGACCGGGAAGATGCCGTACGGCTGCGGCTTGGCCGCCGTCCACTGCGGCACGAACGCCATCGCGTCGTTCGGCGCGGCGGTGTCCAGGCAGTGGCCCGCGGTCAGGATGATGTTGTGGTGCGGGCTGTTGATCACACTCGCGGTGCAGAAGTACGAGCCGCTGCCCCGCATCAGGTACATCCGGCCGACCATCGGCAGCCCCGCGAACGACTGGCTGGGCGCCGATGGCTGGGTGCTGGACGAGGGAGCGGGACTCGGCGTCGGACTGCTGGTCGGGCTCGGTGAGGCGGGCGGTGTGCTGGCGGGCGCCGACGGCGTGGGACTGGTGGCAACAGGTGGGGGACTGCTGCTCGCCGTACTGCTGTCCGTCGGGATGGGCGAGGAGGACGGCAGGTCCATCGTGCTGAACTCGCGCGCCGCGCTCCGTATTCGGCTCGCCGCCTTCCGCGCGCCGTGCGGCGCGGTCTTCCCGCTGTGCGGGACGGGCTTCTTGGCGTTGTCGGGCAACGGCAGCGGCTTGGCGTCAGCCATCCGCGTCGCGGTCCAGAACTTCTTGGCGTCCTCGGCGGTCCAGTGGCGCGACTCCGGCAGCGGCGGTGGCGCCTCGTCGGGAATCGCCTGGGCCGATATGGACTGGTCTTCGGTGAACTCGGCCGTCACGGCCGAGGCGTTGGGCCACAGGAACGCCCCCGCCAACAGTGTCGCGCCGGAAACGGCGGCGATCACTGCGCGGCGTCTCGCGCGGTTGACACGGCGTCTGGCACGGCCCGAAGAAACTTTACGCACCCTGGTGGTCCCCCCACGTGGTAACCGGATATATCACGGTGACCTTACGTGACTCGGCGGGCCATTGGTCCACGGGATGCGGTGGACTGACAGCCGCGGTACGGGATGCCGCCGTCCGGTCGGCGCGTGCGGTGCGGGTAGAACTGTCCGCGTGACGCTCCACCCGCTCGGCCCCGGCCTGTTCAGCCCCTCCGTGCAGCATCTGCTCGACCTCATGGGCATCTTCATCTTCGCGATCTCCGGCGCGCTGCTCGCCGTCCGCAAGAACCTCGACGTGTTCGGCATGTGGATGCTGGCCGAGGTCACCGGACTCGGCGGCGGGGTGCTCAGGGACCTGATCATCGGCGCGGTGCCGCCCGCCGCCTTCACCGACCTCGGCTACTTCCTCACCCCGTTCGCCGCCACTGTGCTGGTCTTCTTCCTCCACCCCGAGGTGGAGCGGATCAACCGCGCGGTGATGGTGATGGACGCGGCGGGCCTCGGGCTGTTCTGCGTCACCGGCACCACCAAGGCGCACGACCACGGCCTCGGCCTGACCTTCTCGGCCGCGCTGGGCGTGGCCACCGCGGTGGGCGGCGGTGTCATCCGTGACGTGCTCGCCCAGGAGGTGCCCTCGCTGCTGCGCTGGGACCGCGACCTGTACGCGGTTCCGGCGCTGGTCGGCGCCACCATCGTGGCGGTACTGCTGCACTTCCACGCGCTGACCCCGTTCGGCAGCGGCTGCGCGGCGGTCGCCGCGTTCGTACTGCGGCTGCTGGCGATGCGGTACGGCTGGCGGGCGCCGCGCGCCTGGCACCGGCGCAGTACGGCCAGGGAGGCGCAGAATCCGGTGTGACGCGGGCTGGCCGGGCTGCCCGCGGCCACCCTCCGGGAAAGCAGGGCTACCGGCCGGTAACTTCTGGGTGTACGGTGCACGTCATGGCACAGGCGACCATCGGGAACAGCGAGTTCGACCGCGACACGGCGGTCACCGCACGCCCGGACGAACCAGGCGTCTTCGACGCCCAACTCTCCGCGGGCTGGACGATCCTGCGTGCGGTCAACGGCGGCTATCTGCTCGCCACCGCGGCCCGCGCCCTCGGTCAAGTCCTCCCGCACCGCGATCCGTTCACCATCACCGCGCACTACCTCACCGCCTCGGAACCGGGTCCGGCCGTGCTGCGCACCGATGTGATCCGGGCCGGGCGCACCATGTCCACCGGCCAGGCCCGGCTGCTGCAGGCTGACGGTGCGGGGCAGGAGGTGGAACGGCTGCGGGTCACCGCCACGTACGGCGACCTGGACGCGCTCCCGGACGATGTGCGCACCAGCGCCAAGCCGTTCGACATCCCGCCCTACGAGCGGTGTGTGGGCCGGGCCGACGGGCCGGATGTCGCGGACGCCGCGGCGTTCTCCTCCGGCAGCACCGAGATCACCGACCGGCTGGACATCCGGCTGGACCCGGCGACCGCCGGTTGGGCGGTCGGCGAGCCCAGCGGACGGGGTGAGATCCGGGCATGGTTCGGCCTCGCCGACGGGCGGGACGCGGATCCTCTCTCGCTGCTGCTGGCGGTGGACGCCTTGCCGCCGACCGCCTTCGATCTTGGTCTCGGCGGGTGGGTGCCGACCGTCGAACTCACCGTCCACGTACGGTGCCGACCCGCACCGGGGGCGCTGCGGATCGCCACCCGCACCCGCAATCTGGCTGGGGGGTTCCTCGAGGAGGACGGGGAGGTGTGGGACTCCGAGGACCGTCTCGTCGCGCAGTCCCGGCAGTTGGCCCGGGTGCGCTGAGGGGTTCCGTCGGCGGGTGGGCGGGGGGTTCGCCCACCCGCCCGCCCGTCTGGCCCGAGGCTCTTTGCTTGCCGTTGCGCGGGGCGGGGGCGGTGTTTGGCGCGCGGCTGTACCGCGGGTTGTGGGCGTGGTGGGCTTTGTGGCCTGTTGCGGATGTCGGCCCGGCGCGGATGCGTCGGGGCGGCTCGTAGAATCGGTGGCACCATGGCCTACCTTGACCACGCCGCCACCACTCCGATGCTTCCGGAGGCGGTCCAGGCGATGACCGAGCAGCTCACCAGCACCGGGAACGCCTCATCGCTGCACGCCGCCGGGCGGCGCGCGCGGCGGGCGGTCGAGGAGTCCCGGGAGGCGCTGGCCGCCGCGCTGGGCGCCCGGCCCAGCGAGGTGGTGTTCACCGGTGGTGGCACCGAGTCCGACAACCTCGCGGTGAAGGGCCTGTACTGGGCGCGCCGCGCGGCCGATCCGCGCCGCACCCGGGTGCTGGCCAGCCCCGTCGAGCACCACGCCGT
Organism: Streptantibioticus rubrisoli; assembly: GCF_024436055.1. Taxonomy (GTDB): domain Bacteria; phylum Actinomycetota; class Actinomycetes; order Streptomycetales; family Streptomycetaceae; genus Streptantibioticus_A; species Streptantibioticus_A rubrisoli. Next base: position 5,280 of record NZ_JANFNH010000085.1, read on the forward strand.
GCTCGACGCGGTGCACTGGCTCGCCGACCACGAGGGCGCCAGCATCGACTGGCTGCCGGTCGACCGCCACGGCAGGGTGCATCCCGAGGCGCTGCGCGAGGCGATCCAGCGCGACCCCTGCGATGTCGCGCTGGCCACGATCATGTGGGCCAACAACGAGGTCGGCACCGTCCTGCCGATAGCGGAACTCGCCGCCGTGGCACGGGAGTTCGAGGTTCCGCTGCACTCCGACGCGGTACAGGCCTTCGGCCAGGTCGAAGTGGACTTCGCCGCATCCGGACTCGACGCGATGACGGTGACCGCGCACAAGATCGGCGGGCCGTACGGGGTCGGGGCGCTGGTGCTGCGCCGCGAGTGGGCGCCGGTGCCGTTGCTGCACGGCGGAGGCCAGGAGCGCGACGTGCGCTCCGGGACGCTGGACACGCCCGCGGTGGTGGCGTTCGCCACGGCGGCGACGCTGGCCGCGCAGCGGCGGGAGGAGTTCGTCCGAGAAGTCGGCGGACTGCGGGACCGGCTGGTCGACGCGGTACGGGAGGCGGTGCCGGAGGCGATCCTCAACGGGGACCCCGCGCCGGAGGGTCGGCTGCCCGCCAACGCGCACTTCTCCTTCCCCGGGTGCGAAGGGGACTCGCTGCTGCTGTTGCTCGACGCGCGGGGCATCGAGTGCTCGACCGGTTCCGCGTGTACCGCTGGGGTGGCCCAGCCGAGCCATGTGCTGCTGGCGATGGGGGCGGATTCCGCGCGGGCGCGGGGGTCGCTGCGGTTCTCTCTCGGGCACACGTCCACTGCGGCGGATGTTGCGGCTGTGGCGGAGGCGATCGGCCCGGTCGTCTCGCGCGCCCGGGCCGCGGGGCTGTCCTAGGGCGTTCGTCCCCTCGGCCTTTGGGCGCTGTTGCGCTCTGCCGTTGTGGGTCGGGACCGCGCCGAGGTGACTCCTCGGTGGCCCCGGCCCCGCCCCAGGCGCAACGGCCCTCAAAGGCGGACGGCCGTGCCCGTACCCTAGAAGGGCTATGACTGATTTCCCAGGCGCCCCGACCGGACCCCGCAACGGCAACCGTCTCCGCGTGCTCGCGGCGATGTCCGGCGGCGTGGACTCCGCCGTCGCCGCCGCCCGAGCCGCCGAGGCCGGGCATGACGTGACCGGCGTCCACCTCGCCCTCTCGGCGAACCCGCAGTCCTTCCGTACCGGCGCCCGTGGCTGCTGCACGATCGAGGACTCCCGGGACGCCCGGCGCGCCGCCGACGTGATCGGCATTCCCTTCTACGTGTGGGACCTGGCCGACCGCTTCCGTGAGGACGTCGTCGAGGACTTCATAGCCGAGTACGCGGCGGGCCGCACCCCCAACCCCTGCCTGCGCTGCAACGAGAAGATCAAGTTCGCTGCGCTGCTGGACAAGGCCCTGGCGCTCGGCTTCGACGCGGTGTGCACCGGCCACTACGCCACGATCGTCGTCCGCGACGACGGCACCCGCGAACTGCACCGCGCCAGCGACGCCGCCAAGGACCAGTCGTACGTCCTCGGCGTACTGGACGAGCGGCAGCTCGCGCACGCCATGTTCCCGCTCGGCGACACCCCCACCACCAAGGACGAGATCCGCGCCGAGGCGGAGCGCCGCGGCCTCGCCGTCGCAAGGAAGCCGGACAGCCACGACATCTGCTTCATCGCCGACGGTGACACCCAGGGCTTCCTGGCCAAGCGCCTGGGCACCGCCGACGGCGACATCGTGGACCAGGACGGCACCAAACTCGGTACCCACGAAGGCGCTTACGGCTTCACCATCGGCCAGCGCAAGGGCCTGCGGATCGGCACCCCGGCCGCCGACGGCAAGCCGCGGTACGTGCTGGACATCTCGCCGGTGAACAACACGGTCACAGTGGGCCCGGCCGAGGCGCTGGACGTCATGGCCCTCACCGCGATCAAGCCCCGCTGGTGCGGCACCCCGCCGACCGGGCCCGGCCGGTACACCGCCCAACTCCGCGCCCACGGCGGCGAGTCGCAGGTCACGGCCGAACTCGTCGGCGAGGAACTGCGGGTGCGCTTCACCGAACCGGTACGCGGCGTCGCCCCCGGCCAGGCGGTGGTGCTCTACGACGGCACCAGGGTGGTCGGTTCGGCCACCATCGCGGCGACGGAACGCCGCGAGGGTGCGGCTACCGTAGCCGTATGAACATCTGCGTCTTCCTCTCCGCGGCCGATCTGGACGAGCGATACACCGCCCCGGCGCGGGAGTTCGCGGAGCTCATCGGCAAGGGCGGGCACACCCTGGTGTGGGGTGGGTCCGACGTCGGCCTGATGAAGGTGGTCGCGGACGGCGTACACGAGCACGGCGGACGCCTGGTCGGGGTGTCCGTGGAGTTCCTGGGCGACAAGGCGCGCAAGGACGCGGACGAGATGGTGGTGGCCGCCGATCTCGCCGAGCGCAAGGCGCAGTTGCTGACCCGGTCCGACGCGATCGTGATCATGGTGGGCGGTACCGGCACGTTGGACGAGGCCACCGAGATCCTGGAGCTGAAGAAGCACGGGCTGCACGCCAAGCCGGTGGTGCTGCTCAACACGGCCGGTTTCTACGACGGCCTCAAGGAGCAGTTCCAGCGCATGGAGGCCGAGGGCTTCCTTCCGCTGCCGCTGACCGAACTGGTCTTCTTCGCCGAGGACGGCGTCGCCGCGCTGGCGTACCTGGAGGAGTCCGTCGGCATCCAGTGATGCCGGGTGATGACAGCATGGCGGTATGAGTACGCACCTGATCACCGGAGCGGGTTCCGGCATCGGCGCGGCGGTCGCCCGCCGTCTGCTCGACCGCGGCGACGAACTGTGGCTGCTGGCCCGGAACGCGGGCCGCGCCAAGGAACTGGCGGAAGCCTTCCCCGGCGCCCACACCCTCGTCGGTGACCTGGCCGAACCCGAGCGGCTGTCCTGGGCGTTCGGCCACCAGACGCTGCCCGACCGGCTTGACTCGCTGCTGCACATCGCGGGCGTGGTGGACCTCGGACTGGTCGGTGAGACCAGCGTGCAGACCTGGAACCGTACGCTCGCCGCCAACCTCGTCGCACCCGCCGAGCTGACCCGGCTGCTGCTGCCGCAACTGCGGCTGACCCGCG
>NZ_JANFNH010000086.1 GCF_024436055.1 Streptantibioticus rubrisoli
CTCCCCCCGCGCGAGCGAACCCGCGTGAGCGCGCCCCCCGCGCGGTGGGAGACTGCACGGCGTGAGTGACTTCACCGGAAAAAGCGCAGCCCTGGCAACGCTCCGCGGCCCGCACGTCCAGCCGAAACCGCTGGACGCCCGAGCCCTGGCCGCGCTGGCGGCCAACCCGGGCTGCGCGCGCCGCGCGCTGCTGGACGCGGCCGGTGTCGACAAGGCCAAAGTGGCCCAAACACTCGGCGCCCCCACCCGCTTCGGCCAGTCCCGCTTCGCCTTCACCCGCGGAAACGCGTTCGAGGCCCGCGTCAAGGCCGACGGCTGCGCCGAACTGCTCCGCCTGCTCGGCGCGGACGAGGCGGCGGGCGCCACGCTGCCGGACCTGTCCGCCCCCGGCCCGCAGGGCCGCGCCGCCCGTACCCGGGAGGCGCTTGCGGAGGCGGCCGCGGCGGGCCGCTGGACGCTGCTGGACCACCCGATGCTGGCCCTCGACGTGGCGGGCGCCCCCGCCTTCCTGGAGCCGGACGCGATCGCGGTGCGCCCGGACGGCTCGGCGACGGTGGTCGAGGTCAAGTCGTTCCCGATCCTGGACGGCAGCGCCGACGCGGTGAAGGTGGGCGCCGCGGCCCGCCAGGCCGCGGTGTACGTACTGGCGCTGGAACCGCTGCCGACGCCGCCCCGGCACGAGGTGCTGCTGGTCTGCCCCAGGGACTTCTCCAACGTCCCCACCGCCCGCGCGGTCGACGTGCGCAAGCAACTCGCCGTGACCCGGCGCCAGTTGGCCCGGCTCACCCGCATCGAGGAGATCGCCGCCGCCCTGCCGGACGGCACGACCTTCGACGTCACCAACACCACCGGTGAGCAACTGGCCGACGCCGTGGCCGCCGTACCCGCCGCGTACGCCCCCGAGTGCCTGGACACCTGCGAACTCGCCTACCACTGCCGCGAGCGCTCCCGCGCCGAAGGCGCCGTGGCGTCGCTCGGCCGCTCGCTGCGCGGTGAACTCGGCACGCTGACCACGATCGAGCGGATACTGTCCGCCGCGACCGGGCCGGCCGGGGCCGACGAGGACCCGGCCGCCACCGTGCTGCGCCGAGCGGCGGCGCTGCGTGCCGAGGCGCTCCAGGAGGCCGGATGCCGCTGATGGAGACGCTGGCCAAGGCCCAGGCCGTGGCGGCCGGGCGGGCGCAGCCGCTGGCGACCGTGCGGCACCGCTGGCTCTCCGACCGGCCGTTGGTCTTCGTACCGCTGACCACGGCGGGCGAGGTGGGCGCACCGCTGGGCGCCCTCGTCGGCACCGAGCGGGACGCGCCGCACCTGCTGGTCGTACCCCAGCCGCGCGACCGGGACCTGCGCTCGGCGTTCCTGGCGGCTCTGGCCGACGAGATGCTGCCGTACCTCACCTCGTACGAGGACCGCACCGTGCTGGAGCCGGGCAGGGAAACCGACCCGGAGACCGGGAAGAAGGTGTCCGTCGAGCGCGAACTGTGCGAGGACGCACCGCAGTTGATCGTGCCCAACCCGGCCGGAGTGGAGTACGTACGGCTGTTGGGCCGGGCCACCCGGTTCCGGCGCACGGCTGAGGAGGATCCGGCGGACCCGTACCCCGCGCCGTCCCAAGTCCCGCTGCTCGGCCGCTGGTTGACGCACTACGGCGAGCGGGCCCGTACCCCCGGCAGTGCGCTGCTGCTCGCCATGACCGAGCTGCTGTCTCTGCACTGGGCCACCGGCCAGAGCGGCCTTGAGGACCAGCACCTTGGCGCCCTGCTGGCCTGGCTGGACCCACCGCAGGGCGTGGACGGCGCCCAGGCGGCGCTGCGCGCGCAGGTCGGCAGGGGTGCGGACGGGCTGCTGTGCTGCCCGCCCGCCGGGCCCGCCACCGACCCGGTCTTCGACAACACCGCGCTCGCCCCGGCCATCGACCGCTATGACGCCGCGCGTTCGGCGGGCGCGGACACCGGTCCCGCGGAACGGGAGATCCGCGCGCTGCTGACCAGCCAGTTGCGGCCGACGTGGGACGACGTCTGGCGCGGCATCGACCTGCTGCGCGCCCTGCCGCCGGGCGGGCACGTCGAGGACCGCTGGAAGCGGGACCGCTGGTCGTACACCGGCCACCGCGACCGGTTGCGGGCGGGCGAGCCGCCGCAGCCCAGGGTGGACGACGCGGTCACCGCGGCGCAGAAGCTGTCCGGCCGGGAGACCGCGCAGGCGCGGCTGGACGCGCAGGAGGCGCTGGACGATCCGCTGGTGATGGCCGGACGGCGGCTGGCCGGTGAGGCGTTCGCGGGCGAGGTCACCGCGGTGGAGATGGCGTACTCCGACGGCAAGGTGCCCAGGCCGCGCCCGCTGCTGACGGTCGCCACCGACGACGAGCCGCACCTGGACGAGGGCGGCACGGTGTACCGGGCGCTGCCGGACGGCCGTACGCAGGAGGCGCGGTTCACCGGGTGGACCGCACCCGGCGTGCTGCGGGTGCAGCTGCTGAACGGGATGGGGCGCGGCAAGGTGCCGGACGAGGGCTCGGTGCCAGAGGTGGGCGACCGGTTGTGCTGGACGCTGTTCGAGCACGCGCCGCGCGGCGGACCGGAGTTGCCGGACGCCGACGCCACCCCGTGGACCCATGGCGGTCCCCCGTCGAGCGCGCCGGGCGCCGCCACCCACGACCCCGTGACGAGCGAGGACTACCTGTGAGCGAAGCGTCCCCGGCATCCGGCGCGCCCGACCCGGCGAAGGCCGCGGCGCAGGCCACCGAGGCGATCCTGCGCGACACCCGTGACGGCGCGCACCGCGGGGTGGTGGTGGACTCCCCGCCCGGTGCGGGCAAGTCCACGCTGGTGGTGCGCGCGGCACGCGAACTGGCCGCCGCGGGCGAGCAGTTGATGATCGTCGCACAGACCAACGCGCAGGTGGACGATCTGGTGGACCGGCTGGCCACGGCCGATCCCGAGCTGCCGATCGGACGGTTGCACGGCAGCGACTCACCGCCCGACCCGGCGCTGGAGCGGCACGCGTCGGTGACGCGTTCGACCAAGGTCGCGGAGCTGCGGGAACACCGGGTGGTGATCGCCACCGCTGCGAAGTGGGGCTATGTCAAGGGCGTCGAGCCCTGGCGGCACGCGATCGTGGACGAGGCCTACCAGATGCGCTCCGACGCCCTGCTGCGGGTCGCAGGCCTCTTCGAACGGGCGCTGTTCGTCGGCGATCCGGGCCAGCTCGACCCCTTCAGCGTGGTCGGCGCCGAGCAGTGGGCGGGGCTGTCGTACGACCCGTCGGCGAGCGCGGTGGTCACCCTGCTCGCGCACAACCCGGGGCTGCCGCAACACCGGCTGCCGGTGTCCTGGCGGCTGCCCGCCTCGGCGGCGCCGTTGATCTCCGACGCGTTCTACCCGTACACCCCGTTCCGCAGCGGCACCGGGCACGGGGAGCGGGCGCTGACGTTCGGGGTCGCTTCGGACGGCAGCGGCCCTGACCGGGTGCTGGACGAGGCGGCGGCGTCCGGTTGGGGGCTGCTGGAGCTGCCCGCACGGCACACTCCGCGCACCGACCCGGAGGCGGTCGCGGCGGTGGCCCAGGTGGTGCGGCGGCTGCTGGACCGGGGCGGGGTGACGGTGAGCGAGCGGTCCGAGCAGCCGGTACCGCTCACCGCCGACCGGGTGGCGGTGGGCACCGCGCACCGCGACCAGGCCGCCGCAGTACGGGCGGCGCTGGCCGGGCTGGGGGTGACCGGGGTCGCGGTGGACACCGCGAACCGGTTGCAGGGGCGGGAGTTCGACGTCACGGTGGTGCTGCATCCACTCTCCGGGCGGCCGGACGCGACCGCGTTCCACCTGGAGACCGGACGGCTGTGCGTACTGGCCTCGCGCCACCGGCACGCGTGCGTGGTGGTCTGCCGGGCGGGGGTGGCCGATCTGCTGGACGAGCACCCGTCGATGGAGCCGGTGCGGCTCGGGGTGACGGTGAAGTTCCCGGACGGCTGGGAAGCCAACCACGCCGTGCTGGCGCGGCTGTCCGAGCACCGGGTGCGATGGAGACCGTAAGACTGACCCGCCCGCACACAACACCCGCCGGACGGAGTCCGGCACGCCGCCGGAGGCGGCCGATGAACACAGCCCGGACGGCTGGGAAGCCAACCACGCCGTGCTGGCGCGGCTGTCCGAGCACCGGGTGCGGTGGAGACCGTAACGGCGACCCGGTCGGACGCGCGGTCTCCCGGCGGGCTTGCCTCGTGCGGGACAATGGTAGGCGGCCCACGATCTGGAGGTACCTAGATGTCCGAGCCGCAGTCGGCTCAGCAGACGCCGGACGCACAGCGCCGGATGCGGCCCGCGCGACTGCTCTTCGAACCCGAGGCGGCGGCCTCCGACCCCGAGCACTTCTTCGACCTGGAGTCGATAGAGGACCCGGGACGGCTGCTGGACCGCTCCACCGAGCTGACGCTGGCGTTCCGGGCGGCGGCCGACCGTGCCACCGAGTTCCAGGCGATCGCGGCGGCGCAGCTCGCGGATCCCGGGCGGTTCGACCGGGTCTCGATCGCGGCGATCGCGGAGCGGGCCGAGTGGAGCGAGGACTACGCGAAGCGGATGGTGGAGTTCGGCCTGGAGCTGCTCAACGAGCAGCCGCCGCGCGAGTGAGCCGCTACCTACTGAGCGGTTCACGAAGCCCTGCACGTGCGGATGCACGGGATCCACACGCCGGTGGCATATGCGAGAAGGGTAGTAGCGGGCGAGTACGGGCGTCCTGGTTTCCGGCGATCCGGCGCGACAGAGCGCACCCCGCAGGTAGATCTGTCTGCCATGACGGATACCTGGGAGCCGGACGCCATGCTGCGCGCGGAGTACGTCACGGTCGCCGGGGCGGACTGGCTCGCCTCGGCCAGCGCCTTCCCGCGCAGTGTGCACGCCCTGTGGGCGGCGCGGCCCACGGCACCGAGCGTGCTGCCCTGCGGCACGGCGTTCGACGTGGTGAACCTTCCGGCGTTGTTCGGCCGCCGGGTCCTGGACCGGTTATGGGCGGCCGGTCCGGGCTGCGGGCCGGTGGCGGTGCACCGCGGCCGGATCCTGGTGTTCGCGGTACCCGGCACCGCCGCGCGGCTGCCCGCGCTGCTGGCCTGGGAGGAGTGGGGCGCGCACGTGCCGCCGCTGATGTGCCACGGGCCCGGTGAGACGGTGACGGTACCGCCGCTGGTGCCGGTGTGTGACGGACGGCACAGTGCGGGCCGGTCGCGCTGGCTGGTGGCGCCGGGCGCCCGGCATCCCTGGCTGCCGGGCGCGCCCGTGCTGCTGTGGGCCTGCCTGCGGGCGGCTCAGGAGGGGCGGGACGAGGGGTGAACGGAAGCGGAAGACTTATCGATTTTTCTTCTTCCGGATCCGGGTGCTAAGGTCTTCGACGTTGACCGGCGCCGCTAGCTCAACTGGCAGAGCAGCTGACTCTTAATCAGCGGGTTCGGGGTTCAAGTCCCTGGCGGCGCACCATTAGGCCCCACATGCTTGCATGTGGGGCCGACTGCGTTTGGCGGTGCGCGCGGCGGACCCTTCGCGGGGCCGCGCCCCCGGCCGCCCCCGGCGGGCTTCGCCTCGCACCCCGGGGCGTCCGCCCGCGCCCCAAGCACGGTTCCGCCCCGGCATTCCGCTTGCGCTCCGGATCCGCGGCTGGAGTGGTCAGGGGCACCCCCTGCCGTCAGGTAGTATTTCTTCCGCGGGCGCCGCTAGCTCAACTGGCAGAGCAGCTGACTCTTAATCAGCGGGTTCGGGGTTCAAGTCCCTGGCGGCGCACCATTAGGCCCTCACCTGATCGTGGGGGCCTATTTTCGTGTGACCCTTATCGTCCAGCCGCCGTCGGCGTTCCTGGCCAACACGTCGACCCCTATGCTCCGCTCCCGGTCGGCGAACCGCTCACCCGGGCCGTAGGGCGCGTCGTTGAGGGAGTTGAACGAACCGCTGCTGGAGTCGCACGCGGTGGTGCCTGGATGCGCGTCAACGACCGCGATCGGGCCGTCCCCCGTGTCCACGTCCGTGCGCACCCGGTACACCAGCACCCCCTCACGGCACACCGTCGCGTCGTTGCCGCGTGCCGTGCGCGCCTCCACCACGTACGCCGACCGGTGGCCGTACGGGATCACCACGGCCTTGCGGCCGCCCGGCACCTCCAGCGGCGCGAGCTGGAAGATCCGCGCCCCGCCCCTCGTGACGCACCCCACCTGCCCGTCGTCCAGCCAGCCCAGCCGCCACTTGTGCCAGGCGAACGGATCGCCCTGCAGCCCCCAGTCCAGCGACATGATGTCCCACTGGCCGGCGAGCCGGTCCGTGCGGTGGAAGTCATCGGCCGAGTAGAGGTCGGGCAGGCCGAATATGTGGCCGTTCTCGTGCGCGAGCACCCGCGGCCCGGCCTGGTCATGGCCGTAGATCATGGAGACCCGGTCCAGATGGGCACCGTCCTCGGTGCGCGCGGCGGTGCCGCCGGTCCATGTGACGGAGAGCACGGTCTCGTCCGCGGGCGGCCCCGCGTTGGGCGTGGCGATCACGTTGACCAGGTCGTAGCCGCGGAAGTCCACGCTCTTCCCGACCACCGCGGCCAGGTCCCGCATCATCGCGCGGTGCACCGACCACCCGTAACCGCGCGATATCCCGTACGACTCGAACGTGCGCGGCATCCGGAAGTACCGCAGCACCGGGACCACGTGGTAGCGCAGCCTGCCGTACGAGGCGCGGGCGTACCACCGCGGCACGAACGGGAAGAACTCGGCGTACCGGCGGCGCACGCTCTCCCGGGCGGGAGCGTCGGGGAAGTCGATGAACAGGGTGAGGGCGCGGACCTCCCCGGTGGCCTGGGCGTAGGCGGGGTCGCGGAGCACGGGGAACCCCTCGGACATCTCGGTGCCGCGATGCGCCCGCAGCGCACAGGCCCTGGCGGACGTGGCCAGCGGCAGCCGGGGCGCGCTGGGTGCGGTGGGGCCGGTCATGGTCGAGCTGCCGCCGCCGAGCAGCAGCACACCGGCTATCGCGGCGACCTTGAGGCCCGTCCGGACCTTGCTGGGCTTCGCTCCGCTCATCGCTCGGCCGCCGTGACGGTCCAGCCACGGCGGCCGTGGCGGTCGACATGGATGGTCAGCACGTCCTTCGCCAGCCGCCCGAAGTGGTACGTGTACGACTCGCCCACGCCGAGCGGCGCGTCGGCCAGCTGCGGATAGACGGACGTGCCGTAGCACGCACCGGTCCACGGATGGCCGTCGAGCACGGTGATCGGCCCCTCGCCCGACTGGATGTCGGTGTGCACCTCGTAGAGCAGTACGCCCTGGGTGCAGGCGTGTTGGTCGTTGGCCCGGGGCTCCCTGACCTCGAACGCCAGCGCCGTGGTGACGTCGATCCGGACCACGACCAGCTTGGTGCCGCCCGGTACCTCGACGGGGGTCAGGGTGCGGGTGGTGGTGCCGGGGTGGTCCACGCAGACGACCTGGCCGGGATCTATCCAGCCGTACTTCCAGCGGTGCCAGGCGAACAAGTCGGGGGCCAGGGCGAACTGGCTGCCCATGAGGTCCCAGTCGCCCACCCGGGTGTCCCAGGAGTCGTTGCTGCCCGGGGGCGGGCGGAAGTACAGGTCGGGCAGGTCGAAGACGTGATTGGTCTCGTGGGCCAGGACGTTCTGGTCGGGCGGGTGGTGTTCGAAGACGGTCACCAGGCGGTCGATGGTGGCGTGGCCGGAGTGGATGGGGCGGGCGAGGTTGATCACCTTGGTGGCGTCGGCGTCCACACCGCGGGCGTCCGGGTCGGCGACCAGGTAGACCACCGGGTAGCGCCGGAAGTCGACGGCGGCGCCGACGGCCGCGATCGCGTCCTGCAGGTACTGCGCGCGCAGCCCGTCGGCCCAGTCGCGGTGGATCCCGTACGCCGTCGAGGGGCGCGGCATCCGGAACCAGCGCTGGACGACGTGCGGGTGGAGCCGGAAGCGGCCGTACGAGGCGCGGGTCAGGAACGTGGTCGTTGCCGGGAAGTGATCGGCGGTCAGCGCCCGGGTGTCCACCACGGGGACGTGGTCGGGGAACGACAGGAAGAGCATGACCGCGCTCACATCGCCCAACGGCCGCGGGTAGCCGCCGTTCCACCGGTCCACGCCCTCCGAGTGCCGTACGTCGGTGCGCTCCAACGCGCACGGCCCCCGCATCGGCGCGGCGGCCGCGGGCCCGGCCACCAGGCTCCACGCCACCAGCGCCACGAACCCGACCAGCATCGCGACCCCGCGCCGATTCCACCCCCCGCCCCCCGCG
>NZ_JANFNH010000087.1 GCF_024436055.1 Streptantibioticus rubrisoli
CCCCCACCCCACCCGCCGCCCCCGCTCCCGTCCCGGCCCCCGCTCCCGCCGCCGCACCGGCTCCCGCCGCGCCGACCGCCGCGATACCGGCCGCCTTGGCGGCGTAGGCCGCGGCGAACCACCCGATCGTGGCAACCGGCAGCAGGCCCTTCAGGCAGGCGTTGACATCGGCGAGGTCGGCCGCCGCCGCACGGCACCGGTCGCAGATCTCCAGGTGCTTGCGCAACTCCCGGTCCGCCCGCAGCCGCAGGCCGCCGCGGGCATGCGCGCCGAGCCGGTCCGCGTGCCGGGCGCATTCGGCTTGCGAGGTCAGCGCGGAGCTGACATGGGCCTGCAGGTACGCCTGGCGCAGCCCCTCGCGAGCCCGGTGCGCCAGCACCGCCGTGGCGTTGGCGGTCAGCCCCAGCAGCGGGGCGATCTGGCTCGGCGACTCCTGCTCGACGGCGGTGTGCCACAGCACCGCCTGCCAGCGCTCGGGCAGGGCCTTGAACGCCTTGACCGCGAGTGACTGTTCGGCCTCGTGCATGGCCCGCACATCCGCACCAAGATCTGTCGCGGCGCCGAACCCGCCCTCGCCGCTGGCGGCCGTACCGGCGGCACCGACCGCGAACACCGCGAAGTCCTCGACCAGTTGCTCACGCCTCGCACTGCTCGTCCAGGAAGCCGCGACCCGCCGCACCGTCGTCAGCAGATACGCCCGCACCGCCGCGTCCGGCCCGGCACCGCCACGCACCGCCTGCAGGGTGCGGGCGAACACCTCACCGGTGAGGTCCTCCGCTGTATAGGCGTCCCGGCAGCAACCGCGCGCATAGCGGCGTACCGCGTCGGCGTGCCGCCGGTACAACTCCTCGTACGCGCTGTCGTCACCGCCGCGCACCCGGGCGACCAACTCGGCATCAGACGGCGGCAGTTGCGCACCACCGGGATGCTCGCGCTGCTGCGGTACGGACTCGTCGGCCGCGCCACGTCCGCCACCGGCCCGCTCGGTGGCGTCCGCCGCGCCCGTACCGCCCGCCCCGGCGGGTGCCTGGCCCGGAACCCTTCGGTGCAGCCCGCGGCCGGGTCTGGCGCCCTCGCCGGAGCCACCGTCGGCCCTTGAGCCGTCGGCTTCCGGGCCGCCGCCGGACCGCGTGCCGTCAGTGCCCCGGGACTCGTCCTGTCCGTCAACGCCCATCGCGCAAGCTCCACAACCCGCCGCCGCACCAAGCCACGGCCAAGAGTCGCACACCGGCATGGCGCGCGCCCCGGGCTGTTACCGGAACCACTCGTCCGAGCAGATCACCGCCTCGCACCCGAACGTTCACTCGCACGAGGTGGACTGTCCGCCACCGGAGCGCGGGCGGCACCCCGATCCGGCGGCGGACCGGTGGCCGACTACGCCGTACGTATCTGCGGCCGCGACCGGAGCCCTTCCAACAGGATCTCCAACAGCCGTGCCGAAGCCGCCTCCTGCTGCTCCGCGTCCGGCAGCGAGGGCGCCGCGGTGGCTATCACCAACAGCACATCGGCCACCGCCACATCGGGCCGCAACTCGCCTGCCGCACGGGCCCGTTCGACCAGTTGGCCGACCACGGTGAGCAGCGCCGAGATGCCGCCGTCGCCGTGCTCCGCGCCGACCAGCGACCGGGTCTCCACCAGCCGCGGCGGTTCGGCCCTGCGCCCGTCCACACCGCTCGGCACGACCGCCGGGTCGCGCTGCTGCGGAACCCTGGCCTCGGCCACCTGCGGCGCTTCGTTCTCCACCCGCAGCACCTGCGGCGGCAGCAGCCGTCCGGCCCCGGACGCCACCGAGGTGCGCAGGAACCGCGAGAGCGCGGCCCACGGATCGTCCTCCTGCCCGAGCGCGGCGCGGGCCTGCTCGGTCAGCCGGGCGGTCTCCTCCTCCGCGATGCGGCGCACCAGCACGTCCTTGCTGGGGAAGCGCCGGTAGACCGTGCCCACGCCCACCCGGGCGCGCCGCGCCACGTCCTCCATCGGCGCGCCGTAGCCCAGTTCGCCGAAGACCTCCCGCGCCGCCCGCAGCACATGCTCCAGGTTGCGCTGGGCGTCCACGCGCAGTGGCGTGCCCCTGCCCCCCGTACCCCCTGTCGTCAGTCCGTGCGCACGTCCATGGGCACGGCCGTGTCCGTCACCGTCAGTGCTGATGGTGCTCATCGACCACTGCGGGTCCTGAATATGCATATGTATCCCCCGGTTGTGAACGTCTCCCCCCGGAGACTCCCCCAATGTCCCGTCGGCTTAGGGCAGTTGCCCGCACCGATGACGTACCGCTGTACGAACATAGTTGAGCCCAAGTCAAGAATGAAGGGGGTGGTTCCGCCCGGACCGCCCCGATCGGGTACTTCCTCGGACTGCTTTCAGCATCGTACGAGTCTGTGCGCCAGCCATGATCGGCCTGTGGACAACATGGTTTGGCCCTGTGGACAAACCACCGCTTGTCGGTGCGTCATGGGAAGGTGACACAGCCAGCACGGATCCTGGTGGTCGGCGGCGGGTACGTCGGCATGTACGCGGCCCTGCGCCTCCAGCGCAGGCTCAGACGGGGCGAGGCCGAGGTGGTCGTCATCTCGCCCGACCCGTACATGACGTACCAGCCGTTCCTCCCAGAGGCGGCCGCCGGGTCCGTGGCGCCCGCGCACGTCATCGTGCCGCTGCGGCGTGTCCTGCCCCGTTGCCAGGTCGTGGTCGGGCAGGCCCGCCGCATCGACCACGCCAGGCGGGTGGCGTACGTCTCCACGCACGCCACCCGCAGCGAGGGCGGCGGCGACGCCGAGCTGCGCTATGACGAGCTCGTCCTGGCCCCCGGTTCGGTCTCGCGCACCCTGCCGATCCCCGGACTGGCCGAATCCGGTATCGGGTTCAAGACCGTGGAGGAGGCCGTCGGCCTGCGCAACCACGTGCTGGCGCAACTCGACATCGCCTCCTCCACCCGCGATGTCGAGGTCCGCGACGCCGCGCTGACCTTCGTCTTCGTCGGCGGCGGATTCGCCGGTGTGGAGGCGCTGGCCGAGTTGGAGGACATGGCCCGCTACGCCACCCGCTACTACCACAACGTGCTGCCAGAGGACATGCGCTGGGTGCTGGTGGAGGCCTCGGACCGGATCCTGCCGGAGGTCGGCGCGGAGCTCGGCCGGTACGCGGTGCGCGAACTGCGCGGCCGAAACGTGGACGTACGGCTGGAAACCCGACTGGCCAGCTGCGAGAAGCGGGTCGCTGTGCTCAGCGACGGCGCGCGCTTGCCCACGCGTACGGTGGTGTGGACCGCCGGGGTCAGACCGCATCCGCTGGTCGCCGCCACCGATCTGCCGCGCGACCCGCACGGCAGACTGCGGGTCACCGCCGCCCTACGCCTCGACGGCACCGAACACGCCTGGGCCGCCGGTGACGCCGCGGCCGTACCCGACCTGACCGCCGAGAAGCCCGGCGCCGAGTGCGCGCCGAACGCTCAACACGCCGTCCGCCAGGGCAGACTCCTCGCCGACAACGTCGTCGCCACACTGCGGGGCGGCGAACCCCGGGAGTACCGGCACGCGTTGATCGGCTCGGTGGCCTCCCTCGGTCTGCACCAGGGCGTCGCCCATCTGTACGGACGCCAGGTCAAGGGCTACCCTGCGTGGCTCATGCACCGCCTCTACCACCTCAGCCGCCTTCCGACGGCCAACCGCAAGGCCAGGGTCCTCTCCGACTGGACACTGGCCGCGCTGTTCAAACGGGAGATCGCGGCACTCGGCTCCCTGGAGAACCCTCGTGCGGAGTTCGAACTCGCCGTCGGCACCGGCAGACAGCCGGACCAGTAACCGCGGGCGCGCGCCCACCCATCCACCCGCCGCCAACTACGCTCCACCACTGCGGTGATGACGGCGAGTACGTCCACACCTGCGAAGAGTGACACATGCGCCTGACGCGGGCAGAGTGTGACACAGAAGAGAAACTGGGCGTTTACCCCACGGCCGCCCGGCAGAGCCACCCGGTACGACAGCACGAGGCATCAATCTGTGAATCTGACGCGCTGGAGCGCCCGGCTCCCCGGAACACAGCGACGCGCGGCGGCTGCCGCCGCATCAGCGGATCCCACCGCACCACCCTGTGCCACCGGCGCCCAGGGATCCGTCCCCGCCGCCCGCGGAACGCAGCACTGCGAGCCGACCGCGGCCGACCAACTCTCCGTCCATGACGTCCTCGGCCAGGTCCCGGCGCTGATCGCCATCACCTACGGGCCCGAGCACCGCACCGGATACGTCAACGACGCCTACACCGAGGTGTTCGGCGCCCGTAAAACCGGCGAACCGGCCCGCGAGTCGCTCCCCGAACTCGCCGAACTCGGCCTGCTGCCGCTGATGGACCAGGTGCTGCGCAGCGGACGGCCGCGCACCGTCAAGGCCCGCAAGGTCGCCTGGGCGCGTGCGGCGAACGAGGAGCCGCGGGACGGCTACTTCACCTTCACCTGCACCCCGTTGGCGAACACCGCCTTGGAGAAGGCGGCGGCCGAGGAGGCCGCCGAGGGCGGTGTGCTGGTCTTCGCCGCCGACGTCACCGACCAGGTGCGCTCCGCCGAACGGCTGCGGGTCAGCGAGCGGCTGCAGCGTGAGGCGGCCGTCACCTTGCAACGCAGCCTGCTGCCACAGGAGTTGGAGCAGCCCGACGACCTGCGGGTGGCCGCCACCTACCAGCCCGGCGGCACCGAGGCCGCCGTCGGCGGCGACTGGTACGACGTGATCACCCTCGGCGCGGGCCGCACCGCTTTGGTGATCGGCGATGTGATGGGCCGCGGCGTGCGCGCCGCCGCCGTGATGGGCCAACTGCGCACCGCGGTCAGGGCGTACGCCAGGCTGGACCTGCCGCCGCACGAGGTGATCCAGCTGCTGGACGGGCTGGCCGCGGAGATCGACGCCAGCCAGATCGCCACCTGCGTCTACGCCGTGCACGATCCCAGTGAGGCCCGGCTGACCTTCGCCTCCGCCGGGCATCTGCCCATCGTCGTCCGCGCGGCGGACGGCAGCGTCCACCGCGCGGAGGGGCCGACCGGCCCACCGCTGGGCACCGGCGGCTGGCTGCACGCCTCGGGCTCGGTACCGCTGGAGCCCGGCGCCACCGCCGTGCTCTACACCGACGGGCTGGTGGAACGGCGCGACGAGGACATCGACGAGGGCGTCGCCGCACTGGAGCGGGCACTGGCCGGGGCCAGCGGCACCCCGCAGGTCATCTGCGACCGGCTGCTGCGCACCCTGGGCGTCAGCTCGGACCACGACGACGATGTGGCGGTACTGGTACTGCAGCACCCCCGGCACACCGGTGCGGAGGCGGAACTATTCCGCAACGCCTCGCTCGACCTGCTCGGTGGTGTCGAAGCGGCGCCCAGGGCACGGGCGTTCGCCACCGGGGTGCTCGCGTCCTGGCGGTTCCCGGTGGAGCTGCGGGACCTCGGTGTGCTGGCGACCAGCGAACTGGTGGCCAACTCGCTGCAGCACGGCACCCCGCCCATGCGGTTGCGGCTGCGTCGCACCGACCGCCGGCTGATCATCGAGGTGACCGACGGCGACGACCACCTGCCGCGCAGGCGGCGCGCCGAGCCCGGGGACGAAGCCGGTCGCGGCATCGCGATCGTGGCGACCATCGCCTCGTCCTGGGGCTCGCGGCGGACACCGGGCGGCGGGAAGACCGTCTGGTGCGAGTTCGCCCTGCCCGGCGCGGGCGGCTGACCGCTCAGGCCGCCGCCATCACCCGGCCGGTCTCCGCGGACGGGGCGGTCACCGCGGCGGCCCGCAGCGGCGAGTCCTGGGCCGGGGTGAGACGCCGACCCAACCGCAGCGACAGCACGGTGATCGCCAGCGAGCAGCCCACCAGCATCACGATGTACGGGGCGTACAGCCCCAGGCCCGCCAATACGCCGCCGACCAGCGGGCCGATGGCCAACGCGAGCTGCTTGACCAGCGCGAACGCGGAGTTGTACAGCCCGACCATGCGAGTCGGCGCCAGATCCGCCACCAGCGGGGCCACCGTCGGCGCCAGCATCGCCTCACCCAGGCCGAACAGGGCGTACGTGGAGATGATCGCCCCCGTCGCCCACATCTGGTGCCCGTGGATCAGCCCGGAGGCGCCCGCGGCCAGCCAGGCGACCGTCCATATCAGCCCCACCGCCGCTATGACCCGGGTGCGCCGCCGCCGCTCCACCGGCTTGAGCACCAGGAACTGCGCGATCACGATGACCGCCGTGTTGGCGGCCAGCGCCACACCCAAGGTGGCGGGCTGGATGCGGGTCACATCGGTGGCGTATGCCGACAGCCCGGACTCGAACTGCCCGTAGCAGGCGAAGAACATCACCGCGCCGAGCACACACAACCGCACCATCGAACGGTCCGCCAACAGCGCCCGCCACCCACCGGCGCCCCGCTCACCCTCCGGCGCGTCCTCGATGTCCTCGATCGCGACGGTACGCGGCAGCCGTACGGTCGCGACGATGGCGGCCAGCACCAGGAACATCGCCGCCTCTATGGCGAACAGCCGGGTGAACGAGCCGGGGTGGGCGGTGTCCACCAGCAGTCCGCCGAACAGACCACCTATGCCAAGCCCCAGGTTGTTCAGGAAGAACTGCAAGGCGAAGGCGCGGGACCGAGTCGCGGTGCTCGAGCACCAGACGATCAGTGTGGCCAGCGCAGGCTGGATCACCGCCATGCCCACGCCGAGCACGGCGGCGGAGAGGACCGCCATCGGTGCCGTGGTCGCCAGGCCGAACCCCAGCGAACCGAACGCGGCGACCACGGAACCGACGAGCACTACGGGCAGCGGACCCCGCCGGTCGATGACCCGACCGGTGAACGGCAGCACGACCAGCGCGGCGGCGGCGAAAGCCCACAACACCACGCCCGCGGTGACGGCACCAAGATCCCTTACCCGCGCCACGTAGACGAACAGGAACGGGACCGTGAAGCCGTTGCCGAACGCGCTCAGCGCGTTCCCAAGCTGGATCCGGCGCAGCGCTGCGCCCATTGCCGTGGTCACACTCACCTACCTCTGTGCGCGAGCCCGTGCTCTACGAGCTCGAAGACTTCAACCCTAAACTTCGAAGCTAAAATATACACACCCGAAGACTTAAGCGCGAACGACTTCCATGGGATACTCGACACATGACCGCAGCCGACGAGCCGCCCCATGAGCCGGCGGAGCTCGACCTCGACGAGCAGATCGCCATCTACCAGCGCGAGTTCCCCGAGGTGGACCCGCAGATCGAGAAGGTCGTCTCGGCCCTCCAGCGGCTGAACCGGCGGATGAACGTCGCCTACGGCCGCCAGGTCGCCGAGCTCGGCATAAGCAACGCCGAGTGGGAGGTGCTCAAGGCGCTCGTACTGGTGGGCAAGCCGTACCGCCTCGGCCCCGGCGATCTCGCCAAGCGGCTGGGCCTGACGCCCGCCGCCATGACGCACCGCATCGACCGGATGGTCGCCGAGGGCCTGGTGACCCGCGAGCGCGACGAGTCCAACCGAGTGCGGGTGATCGTCGAGCTGACCGACGAGGGCCGCGGCAAGTGGCTGGAGGCGATGCGGATGGCCTCGGGCTTCGAGTCGCGACTCCTGCAGGACCTGTCCTCCGACGAACTGGCCACGCTGGGCGGCATGTTGACGAGCGTTCTGCAGCGGGTGGACCCGGATGCGGCGGACGGCACGCACGCGAGTTGACACGGGCCCGGCTCATCCGTAGTGTTCTTCGGGTTGCCCGGCGTGAGCGCCGACCTCGGTCGGTCCGCGGGCGACCATTCCGCAAACGCACTCGACTAGCTGTCGCAGCTTTGTCGTGCGCGTTTTCGGAATGTGGAACCGGAATTCGCTCGATTAGACCGAGCGGCCAAGGATCCGCTAAAGTCTCACTCGTCGGAACGGCCGAGCGGCCGGAAAGACAAACCAAGCAGGAAATCCCGCCAGCGGGAATCGGGCCGGAAAGGGTCTGATAAGCTGGAGAAACCGAAGGGAAAGCCCGGAGGGGCCGGTGAGACGGTCTCGAAGGAAGCTTCCGTTCCTTGAGAACTCAACA
>NZ_JANFNH010000088.1 GCF_024436055.1 Streptantibioticus rubrisoli
GGTGTCGGTGGGGGTGGGCGTGGGGCTGGGGGTGGGGTCGTCCCCGGCGCCGCCGGTGGGGTCGTAGCTGCTGGAGGCGGCGGGGAGCGGATCCGCCGCGTCGTTGCCGGAGCCGCGGTCGCACGAGGCGACGGCGGCGAGCATGACGGCGAGCGCCCCCAGCACGAGCAGTGCCGCCGGGCGCCGCGGCCGTGTCGCCGACGCGGCACCGGCCGCGGTGACCCGGATGCGCAGCGGCACCTGCCGCCCCTCGTCGGTGACGCGGACCAGGCTGCCGTCCCGGCACGGCGGGATGCGCAGCGTGCGCGGTCCGCTCGGCAGCGACACCACCCTGGTGACGCCGTCCGCCGCCTCGCGCGGTGTCAGCTCGATCACGATTTCCGTCGACACAGTCGTTCCCCCCGATCGGTGAGTCCGCTACGGCACGACGCTAGGAGCGGCCGATGAAATCGCCGTGAAACGGCGAAAGCACTGCCGCCGCCAGGGCTCAGACAACGGGCTGGTGCCGTTGAACTGACTTGCCGGGCAGGGCAGTTCGCCACGTACCTATCGGCGCTTGGCAGCGTCGGTCTTGGACGAATCCGGCCTCAGAGCGCGAGGGCCCCTTCTGTGCGGCGAATGGACGTCATCCGGCCGGGAGTGGTACCGGCGAGGGCGCGGAACTCGCGGCTGAGATGGGCCTGGTCGTAGAAGCCACAGATGGTGGAGACCTCGGCCAGGCTCGCGTCCCCACGGCTGAGCAGCCCTATGGCGCGGTGGAAGCGCAGGACCCGGGCGGACGTCTTGGGCGCCATGCCGATCTGCTCGGTGAACCGGCGCAGCAAGTACCCCTGGCTCCAGCCCACTTCGGCGGCGATCCGGGCGATCGGCATCGTTCCGCCCGTACGGTAGAGCAACCGCCAGGCGTAACTGACCTCCGAAGCGGGGTCGGGGCCGTGCCCGAGCCGGGCCAGTAACACGGAGTCCAGCAGATCGAACCTGGCCGACCAGTCACGTATGTCGGCCAGACGCTCCACCAACTGCCCGGCCTGGGGGCCCAGGACGTCATGGAGTTCGACCGCCTGATTGGTCAACTCGCGCATCGGCATGGCGAACAGCCGGTACGCGCCCAGTGGCGTGAACTCCAGCCGGATCGCCTCCTGGCCACCCGGGTGCTCGCACAGCGCGGGCCGGTCCTCCAGCCCCACGACCAGCGAGCCGATCCTGCCGCTGCCCGCACCCGGCGCCCCCAACCGGCGGACCTGGGTGAACGGCTCCGCGAGGCTGATCACCACCACGGCGCGGCCGGTCGGAACCACCCGCACCTGGTAGGGCGAAGGCACCGCCTCCCAGTAGCCCGCGTAACTGCGCAGGTACGGACGGAGTCCCGGATGCCAGGGCCGGGTGACCCGCCACCGGCCTCCGACGCGCGCCATCTGGACATCCGGCCCTGCCGTGTGGAGCGCCAAGGGACATCCCCCCTCAGGGAGCCGCGTCGGAAGGCGAACCGTCCGCCGACCCCATGACCTCTGCCGTCAACTGCCAGGGCGTGACCAGGGGTCGTGGCCCGCGACCGTGACCGGACCGCCGGGCGGACCCTGAACTCCTTGCCTATGGCGGCGAGTTGCATGTCATCGAAACGGGCCACGATCGTAGCCGCCAAGCGCTCCGCTGGGAGTGCGGCGATGTGCCGTCGATCGTCTGCGGCACCATGGTGGCTGGTCGCGCCCACGCGGCGGAACCGCACATGAACACAGCCCCGCGCCCCTTCAGGACGGTAGCGAACCGCAGCGGACTCCACCCAACCTGCTCAGCTCAGCGCGACCGCGGATCATCCACCTCGGCCGTCCGCGCCTGAGCGGACTTCCTCTTGCGTCGCTGGGCGCCCAGACACCCCGCCAACGCGATCAGTCCGCCCGTGATCACGCCGGAGACCAACTTGTGCAGCAGATCGTCCACCGAAGACTCCACTCCCGAGGGCGGCGCGCGCCAACTGTTCACGCGCGGCCGCGAACACATCGGGCGGGACGTTAGGAACGGTCGATGAAATCGCCGTGAAAGGGCGCGGAGGCGGTGCCGCCCCGGTCGCGTCGGGGGGCTCGGTAGGCGCGGGCGAGGTGGTGTTGCAGCCGGGCGTGCCGGAACTGGTAGACCGCTCCGGCCTGGCGCAACACGCCCCGCTGATAGGCGTCTTCGAGGAACGTGACCACGGCCCAGGGCAGCCGCCCGGTCAGCGGCAGCCAGATCCGGGAGAGGACCGCCCACTGGCCCCAGGCGGTCAGGCCGAGCGCGTAGCCGAGCGCCCCGCCGAGCCCGCTGACCACACCGAGCTTGAGCCCCGCCGTGGCGTTCCACACGAGCGGGCCGAGCGGTCCCCGCATGGCCCGGACCACCAGTTCGGCGCCGAATCCGGCCAGCAGGCCGAACGAGGGTGCCCAGATGAGGAGTTGGGCGGCGACCGTTCTGCGGTTCGTCTTCAGCAGGCTGACCGGATTGACGGCGGACCGGATGTCGAGCGGGGTTTCCAGAACGGTCAGCAGGGCGAAGGTCGGACCGCCTCCCAGCGCGAACACCAGCCCGTAGACGGTGCCGTCGTCAAGGCCGACGCGCAGACCGGCCGCGAGGCCGAAGCGCCACAGCAGGCCGTTGAACACCGGGCGCACGAAGCCGTAGCCGAAGCCGAAGACCAGCCCGCACAGCGAACCGATCACCAGGCGCGGGAGGGCTTTGCGGCTCGTCCTCCCCGCTCTGCCGAACATCTTCAGCCGCACGACGGACGGCGCCACCTCCGTGTCCTTGGCCGCGACCATCAGCCAGTACGCGATCCCGAACATCACCCCGGACAGCAGCCCCGCCACCAGCCCGTCCGCCACCTGGAAGCCGAGGGGGTCGAAGGGGATGCCGATGACGCAGTCCACCAGTCCGAGGGCCAGGCAGATCACCAGTGCGGTCGCCAGCGTGCGGGTGGGGCGGCGCAGACCGCCGCCGAGGCGCCACCACTCCAGGTTCGGGGTGTCGAGCCGGGTCAGGTGGTGGGCGAGGTAGCCGAGCCAGTACCGGGCGCGTTCCGGGTCGAAGCCGCGGCGCGGGCCGGCGCCCGGACGGGGGCGGTAGACGGTGGCGGTGAAGCTGTCGAGGAGGTGGTCCTCCAACTGCG
The DNA here is from genome assembly GCF_024436055.1 of Streptantibioticus rubrisoli. GTDB lineage: Bacteria > Actinomycetota > Actinomycetes > Streptomycetales > Streptomycetaceae > Streptantibioticus_A > Streptantibioticus_A rubrisoli. Next base: position 3,137 of record NZ_JANFNH010000088.1, read on the forward strand.
CGGCGGTGGCGAACCGTTGGGTGTCCAGCAGCGTGGCCGGATCGTGGTCGGGGGTGTCGCTGTAGGTGGTGCGGGCGAGCGCGACCATCAGCGGGGTGGCCAGCACCTCGGTGAGATGGGCGCTGGCCCGGCTGTGCGGCCGCTCGCGCAGCTCGCTCAGCACGGGGTCCCAGGCGGTCGCGGCGGGGTCCGCGCCGCCGGACTTGCGGGTGGTGCGCGGCAGGTAGTCGGCGAGGTCGTCCAGGGTGAGATCGGTCAGCTCGACGGCCGCGGCGGAGGTCAGCACGTCGGTCTCCGCGACCGCGGCGGCGTATTCGGCCGGACGGCTGGACAGCAGCAGCGGCAAGGTGGTGGCGTTCAGCGCCTCCAGCGCGGGGCGGCGCAGACCGTCGGCGATCTCGTCGAAGCCGTCCAGCACGGGCAGCACCCGGCCGGTGGCGACCAGGGCGGCGGCCAGGCTCGTTCCACCGGGACCGGCGGCGGCCAGACCGGGGTGGTCGCGGGTGAGTTGACCGGTCAGCCAGTCCCGGAAGGTGACCGCGGTGGGGTTCCATGAGCCGATGCTGAAGATCACCGGCACGGCATCGGCCCGGGCCCGCGACCTGACGTAGTCCAGCACGAACCGCACGGTCAGGATCGTCTTCCCGGACCCGGACCGGCCCAGCACCACCAGCCGTCCGGACGGTATCCGGCGGTACACGCCGACGATCTCGTCCAGTCGGCCGCCCAGTTCCAGCGGGCCGTGTGTGCTCCCGGCGGGCAGACGGCGGATGTTGGCCCAGTGGTCGGTCAGTTCCTCAGCGGCCATCCGCCAGCGCACGGGCAGCGGGAACGGATCCTGGACCTGCCGCTGCTCCTCCTCACGTTGCCACCGGGCGGCCACCGACTGCGCGAGGTGCTCGGCGACATCGGCCAGCGTCTCGTCCAGCACCGAAGCCGACCGCACCGGGCTCGGCTCGGGCGGGGCGCCGTCCCCGCCGCGGCGGACGGCGGCGCCCAGCAGTTCCTCGCGCTCCTCGGGCCGCAGCCGCAGCGCGTCGGCCAGCAACCGCACCGTGGCCACCCGAGGGTCGGCCCGCTCGCCGGTCTCCAGCCCGCGAACGGTGCGCACCCCCACCCCGGCGCGCTCCGCCAGGGCCTCCTGGGTCAACCCCGCCTGACGTCGCAGCCGCCGTAGCAGCGTGCCGAGCTCACTGGCCACAACCCACGGCCTCCCCCATTGAAGTGTCGCCTTTTCACGGGTTTTCCCAGGTGGGGGACTCTAGCGCGGCCACCGGCCGGAGACGGCCGGTTCGTTGGCCTGTCGGTTCTCCGGCGCCGCGACCAGCATCGACGGCCTCGGCCAGACCAACCAGACCGACCAGACCGACCAGTCCGCAGAACAGGGAACCGCCATGCCGACGACCGCGACCGCCGACCAACCAACCGTCACCGCGCTCGACCACCAGGAGCGCGAGGTGCTCTACGCCATCGGCTGCGGCCTGCGGGACGCGGAGATCGCCGCCGCCCTCGCCATACCCGAGGACGCCGTGGCCGGACACCTGCGGCGGATCCTCGCCAAGCTCGGGCTGCGCGACCGGGCCGCCGCCATCGTCCACGCCTTCGACTGCGGCCTGGTCGCACCCGGCCGCGGCCCGCGCAGGCGCGCGGCGGTCCCGGTGCCGCGGACCAGCGCCCCGGCGCCCGAGGTGCGGGTCTGCGTGCTCGGGCCATTACTGGCCTGGGGCGCCGGGCAGCCCGTGGACCTCGGTCCGCTCCGCCAACAGGCCGTACTGGCGGTGCTGGCGCTCTGCCCTGACCGGCCGGTGAGCCAGCGTGAACTGCTCGACGGCGTATGGGGGATGGAGCCGCCGGTCGGCAACGTCGTGCCGGTCTACATCTACCGGCTGCGCAAGATCCTGCGGCTCGGCGACGGTCCGGACTCGGTGATCAGACGCGACCGCTACGGCTACCGGCTCGCCCGTGGCGTGGTCGAGGTGGACGTGGCGCGCATGGAGGAGTTCGTGACCGCGGCCGGGGTGGCCGAGCGGGCAGGCGATCTGGCCGAGGCGGTGCGCGCCTGCTCCCGGGCGCTGGGCCTCTTCCGTGGCGAGCCGCTGGCCGCACTTCCCGGGCCGTTGGCCGAGTTGGAGCGGCTGCGGCTCACCGAGCGCAGGATCGCCCTGACGCGACGCAAGCTGGACTGGCAGCTACGGCTGGGCCAACTCGCCGAGGCGACGGAGGAGTTGTCGGGGCTGGCCGTGGCGCACCCGCAGAACGAACCCGTCGCCGAGATGCTGATGCGCGCCCTGCACAACGGCGGCCGACAGAGCGAGGCGCTGGCCGTGTTCGACCGCACCCGGCGTCATCTGGCCGACGAGCTGGGGGTGTTGCCCAGCGAGCCGCTGCGGCGGGCCCGGCAGGCGATCCTGCGCGGGACCGTCGCCACCGCGGGGAGGTGACGTGACCGGTCGGACCCCACGCTCCCGCGACGGGGAGCTGTTGCTGGCCAGGATCTCGGAGGCGGCGGGCCGGGAGCGTATCGGCAGGCGACTCGCCACCTATCCGGGGGCGGTACGCACGGCCCGTCCCTGGCGGGCGGCCGTCGCGGTGCTGTGCCGGGTCACGCACCGCGCGCCGAGGGCGGCCCGGGACGCGCGGCTGGACCTGTACGAGCACGGGATGACCGTGGCCCTCAACGGGCGGATCCACGTCGTCCGCTACGCCACCACGTCCGTGCTGCAGGACAACCCGGACACCACGCGCACCTACACGGTCACCGATGTCGAAGGGCGGCGGCTCGTGCTGCACGACGGCTCGCAGCGCGGCCCGGCCGGGATCCGCGCCCGCGTCGGGTTCCGCGACGCGCGGCAGTGGGGGCCCGAGGTCCAACGGGCGGTCACCGCTGCCCGGTTGCCCCGGGCGCTGGCCGCGCTCGACAGGGGCGAGCGGCTCGCCTTCGGCGGCATCTGGCTGACCGGGGAGCGGGTCGGATCGGGGCGGGTGTCCGCGCCATGGCCGTCGGTCCAGCGGATCGCGGTCCGCGACGGGTTCGTCGCGCTCAAGACCGCCGGGACGTGGCACACGCTGGATGCGGCGGTGTCCGAGATCCCGAACTTCTTCGTCTTGCGCGCACTCGCCGAACGGCTGCGCACGGATCCCACGGTGTGAACGTGCCGGATAGTTAGCGCCCTGAAGGGGCACGGGGAACCGCGCGACCAGCCACAACGACGCCGCGGACGTTCGGGCCGCCCTCCTCACCCTCGGTCGGCCCGCCCGAGCCGTCGCACACAATCAGCAGTAGATCATGACAATACGTAGCGATTACGCCACCGTCTGGCGAATCGCCGCCTTCCGCGGCGAATGCCGCATAGGGATTCGCGGCCTCGCAAGGTCATTACCGGACCGTAGCCACCACTTTCAAGGGTGGTGGCACGTATCACCTTTAATTCCATCGATGGTACGTCCGATATGCACCCAACGCCGGGTACGCCGGTTTGTCTCCCCCGCGCCTCCGTGCGAGAGTCGTGACAGCGACCCCCATTGACCCGGGCTCGGTCGTGCCCCGTGCGCCGCGGACCACACCCCCCCTTGCTCCTCGGCGTCACGAAGAAGCCCCCCATCGCGTCCGCGACCCGGCCGCGGGGGGCTTCTCGCATCTTCAGCGTTCGACCACCCGCTTCTCGAACCAGGTGGTCTTGCCGCGCGGCAGCAGATCCACTCCCCAGCGGTCGGAGAGCTTGTCGACCAGGAACAGCCCGCGCCCGCTGATGTCCAACTCCCGCACCGGCAGCAGACACGGCAGCGCACGCGACGGGTCCCGCACCTCGACCCGGATCCACCCCCGGCGGCGAAGCATCCGCAGCCCGAAGGTGCGGGCGCCGGTGTGCCGGACGGCGTTGCCCACCAGCTCCGAGACCAGCAGTTCGCAGTCCTCGGCGAGCTGCGGCAGCGCCCACAGCCGCAGTACCGCCAGCGTGAGCCGGCGTGCGGTGGACGCGGACTCCGGGCGCGAGGTGAGCCGCACCTCGTCCAGCGATGGGTTGCCCAGTAGCACCAAGGGGTTGGCGTCGTGCCGGTCCTGCGGCATCGCCGTCCATGCCGCCGCGGCGCTGCTGGGCCGCTGTGCCTGCTCAGATCCTCCCCGACCCGCCATGCGTTCATCATGGCCGCCCGGGCGCCGGTTCGGGCCAGAACCGGGGGAATTGAACCCGTCGCAAGGGTGGTTCCCAGCCACCCGGAAGGCATATGCCGAGGGCAGTGACAGACCCTCCACAGCCCGCCGATCTGCTGTGATCGCGACGGGACGCAGGGTGACGACCCGGCGCGGACCAGACTGTCTTAAGGCTGTCTTAAGGTGGCCTTAAGCAGTCTTCCGCCGCCGGTCGTCACCCACACGGCCGCTTGGGGATCGGCGCAGCGGCCCGGAGGGCCTCCGTTGAGGGTGGTGGAGGGCGACGAGATCGGCGCAGCGGCCCGGAGGGCCTCCGTTGAGGGTGGTGGAGGGCGACGAGATCGGCGCAGCGGCCCGGAGGG
>NZ_JANFNH010000089.1 GCF_024436055.1 Streptantibioticus rubrisoli
GGCGCGTGTGCTCATACTGGGCACATGACGAACCGAGTCACCCCGGAACAGCTCCGGGCAGAAGCGATCGAGGCCCTTCGGGGGCCGGGCGACCGGCACAAGGAACTTCAGCGGGCCGTCCGGGACGTGAAGGCCGAGCTTCGGCCCCTGGTCCTGGAGGCGGCCCGGATGGAGGTCCCACAGACCGAGATCGCGGCGGTTACGGGCCTCTCCCGGAACACGGTCGCCGCGTGGCTCTCGTAGGGCGTCCCTCGCGCGCGCACGCGTAGAGCCCCCTCCCCGCTCCCCGGCTCAACCTGCAACACCGCAGGTCAGAGGCGGTTGCGGGGGTCAACCCCGGTCGCCGGTGCAACGGCGGCATCAACCACAACAAAACAGGCGGGCCGGAGCCCCCGGTGCAACGAGTTCTCCGGCCCTATCCACGACACGTTTGGAGACCCATCGTGGACAAGAAGCAAGGATGGTCGGCGTCGGCTGCGTCCGCCAAATCGCAGGTGGTCAACGCCCTGGATGCGCTCACTCCGGTGTGCGCGCCGTTCGCTGCTCGCTGGGACGCTGAGGCGGACCGCCGGGCCAAGCTCCGGACCCCGGAACACCTGAAGGCGCTGCTCAAGGCGCAGAAGGATCACAACTCGGCCCGCTCGATGGCGGCGCAGGCCAAGAGCCAGCGGCGGACGGCCCGCGCGGCGTCCAACAACCCGCTCAACGCGGCCCGCCGGGCGGCGCGGACGGCGGACAAGGCGGCTCGTCAGCAGCAGAGCAGCACTAAGGCGGCGCTCAAGGCGGCCCGCCGGGAGTACCCGGCGACGCTGCGGAGCCTGGCCGTTCGGGCTCACGCCCTGCACGCGGTACCCGCCTCGGTCGCGTCCTGGGTGTTGTCGGCCGATCACGGCCTGACGGTGTGGCCGGTGTCGGTGTCGGCCGGGCTGGTCGGCCTGAACGCAGCGGCGTTGTGGCTCGGTCGCCGGACTCCGAGCGTGCAGCTCGACGACGGCCTGTCCGCCGAGGAACGGCAGCTCATGACGCGGCTCGATCCCGCGTACTGGGTCGCGAACGCCCCGGACCGGGGCCTGTCGGGCACGGTCACCACTCCGCCGGAGGTCACGGCGGGCGGTATTCGCTGCGGCGTGCGGCTGGATGGCCCGTGGACCGTCAAGGCGCTGACGGACAAGGCCGACAGCATCCGGGCTCTGCTCGGTGCCCGTACCGGCCTGCGCATCCGGATCACGTCCGGGACGCGCGGCGGTTGGGCGGTGCTCTCGCTGGCCACCCGGCAGGCGACGGACGGCACGTCGTCGCTGTGGACTCCGAAGCTGCTCCCAGCCGATGCGGGCCTGATGTCCCTGGGCCTGGACACCGAGACCGGCGAAGAGGTGCTGATCCCGTTCGATGAGCGGCTGTTGGTCTCCGGCGCGTCCGGTACCGGCAAGAGCTGGAGCACCCGCCCCCTGATGGCGACCGCCCACTTGCGCGGTGACCTGGTGCTGATCGACGGCAAGGGCGAAGAGGCGAACGTGTGGGAGCACGTGTGCCGGGTGGCCGTCGAGGCGGGCGAGATCCGGGCCGCGATCGATGAGGCGCACGCCGAAATGACCCGCCGCAAGCGGGACATGAAGCGGCGCGGGCTCTCGGTCTGGGACGGCGCTCAGCTCACGGTCGTGATCGATGAGGGCCAGGTGGTCTTGGCGCTGGTCAACGGCGACAAGGACCGGCTACAGCGGCTGATCGAACTGTCCTCGCTCGGCCGGTCCCGGGGCGTGGTGCTGTGGTGGGCCACTCAGTACCCGGTCACGGACGGCTCGGCCCCCGGGGTGCACAAGATGATCGCGCCGAACCTCCTCACGCGCTTCTCGCTGCGGGTGGCCGGTACGACTCAGGCCCAAGTCGCCCTGGACGACTGCGCGCACTACGCCCCGAACCAGATCCCCGAGGGGAAGCAGTGGCGCGGGCACGGCTACCTCAAGGGCTACGGCCCGCGCATGATCCGCACCTGGACCCTGGACGACGACGGGGTACGGTCCTTGCCCGTCAAGAGCTGGCAGGGTCCGGCCGTGCCCGTGCAGATGGTCAAGGCCGAGGCACCCGCCGAGGACACCAAGCAGGTCACGAACCGGGATCGCGTCCTGGAGGCGGTCCGCGACGGTGCCCGTACCGGCCGGGAGATCGCCGACCGTACGGGCCTGAACAAGGGCACCGTGTCCCGGGAGTTGGGCCAGCTCGTCAAGGCGGGCGCGCTGCGCCGGGCCGAGGACGGCGCGGTCATCGCTGGGGGCGCCGCATGAACCACCAGCCGCACACGCCCAGTTCGGCGGTCGACCTGGCTAAGGCGATTGCTGAGGTCCGCCAGAGCGAGGGACAGGCCGACCTGTACGCGGTCGTGCTCGCCTCTCTGGCGGCCCAGCAAGCGGCCCAGGGCCACGGGTGCGGGTGCCAGCACCACGCCCCGGCTCCGGCCCCTCAGCGGGGCTCTGTGGCCCGGCCGTTGGCCATCGGGGCGGGCGTCGTCGCCGGGGGCTGCGTCCTGACCGGTCTGTTCCTGGCGGTCGCCCTGACCGCCGTGGCGGTGGGAGTCTCCTCCGTCGTCCTGCTGATCCTCGTCCGCGAACTCCGAAAGGGCAGCAAGTGAGCACCGTTGACCCCCGCGCGATCCGCCGGACGAACGCCGTCCTGTCGGCCGGGACCTGGTTCATCATCACCGGCGTCGTCTTCTACAGCCTGATGACCACGACCCCGTTCGTGGCCGCCCACTCCGCCCGGGGCTGGGAGTGGTCCGGGTTCGTCCTGGGCCTGATGGTGGATGCCGCGTTCGTGATGGCCTTGCAGGCGGACAGCCTCCTGTCCGGCTACGGGGTGGCCGACCCCGGCCCGTGGCCGCGCCGCTTCCGGTTCTTCACCGGCGGCGCGTCGGTCTTCCTCAACACCTGGCACGCCGTTGAGGGGCGGGACTGGGTGGGCGTGGCCGTCCACCTGATCGCCCCGGCCCTGCTCCTGATCGTGGCCGAGGTCGGGCCGGTCTACCGCCGGGCCATGGCGGACGCCCTAGCTCGCGCCGAGGCGTCCACTGAACAGGCCACCCCGTCCGCCCCGGTGTCCACCCCGGTCCCGGTCCCGGTCGCTGAACAGGTCCCGTCGCAGGTCACCGAGGAGGACACCCCGGCCGTCCACGTGGACGCCGAACCCGCCGAGGAACCCGCCGAGGTGGACGCCGAGGAACCCGCGCGGCTCTCCACCGAGGAGGCCCGCAAGGTGATCGAGTACGGGTGGACGCACGGTCTGAGCGTCCGTGAGACGGCCGAGGCCGCTACCCGGTCCGTGTCCTACGTCGGCAGCCGGTACAAGCGGCTGGACGACGAGCGCGGCCCCCGGCCGGTGGCCGGTCAGCTCTCCCTGATCAAGGGCTGACAACGCAGTGAGCCCCGGCCAACTCGGGCCGGGGCTCGCTCCTTTCCGGCGCGTCTGCCTGACAGACGCACCCGGAAGGGTGAAAGATCACCCAGATACGGCAACGGGCCGGAGCGCCAACTCCGACCCGTCCGCCTCCCGACTCGACCCAACCGAGACAGGAAACGTTGCTTTGACCAGCGTACGAAACACCCCCGCCCCCGTTCCAGCGCAACCGGCCGGAACCCGGTGCCACTGCGGTACCCCGCTCACTCAGACCCCCGGTAAGCGCGCCCGGCGCTACTGCTCCGAGGCGTGCCGGAGCGCCGCCCGGCGGGCCTCGACCGGCAAAACCGGTCGCCTAGGTACTAGGGGAGCAGAGTTTCCCAACGCCCGCCGACCTGCGGAAACGCAAATCGTGTCGCAGTCGCGAGAGGACGCCGCGCGGGCTCGGAAGGGGGCGCGCTACGCCTCCCGGCGGCACCTGTGGCAGACCTCGACGCTCAAGGCCGTGAGGTGCTGCGGGCGGGGCGTGCAGGACGAGGGCGCGGGCGTGGTCGTCGGCGGAAGCTCCGAGGGGCACACCGTCGTGCAAGGCATCTGCCGGTGCGGCTCGATCTGGGCCGAACCGGTCTGCTCGGCGAAGATCCGCAACTTCCGCGCGGACGAGATTCAGACCCTTCTCGCGCGCCACCTGGAGGCGGGCGGCCAAGCAATCTTCGTGACGCTGACCGTCCGGCACTTCGCCCGGCATGAGCTGGCGGACCTCCTCGACGCCATCCGGGACACGTACAAGGCCCTGCTGTCCGGCCGGGCCTGGGTGGGCGACCGCAAGCGGGGGGCCGCCGGGCACCGTGACCGGCTCGGTATCCCGGGCGTCGTGCGGGCTACTGAGGTCACCTGGGGAGAGACCAACGGCTTCCACCCGCACCTGCACTTGGTCGTGTTGCTGGGTGCTCGGCAGAACCCCCGCCCGGCGCGCGGCTCGGGTGAGACCTGGGACCCGCGTCCTACCGGCTACTTCACCCCGGACCCGGACGACGTGGCGGCCTGGCAGGCCGATTGGCGGCGCATCTGGACCAAGCGGCTTACCGCGCTGGGCATGCGGCCCTCGGACGAACACGGCGTGCGCTTCGACACGGTGGTCACGGAGAAGGACGCCGAAGCGATCGGCACCTACGTGGCGAAGATCCAAGACGGGAAGCTTCCCGGCGCGGAGCTGGCTCGCGGTGACCTCAAGACCGGTCGTCAGGGCAACATGGCGGCCTTCGAACTCCTCGCCCGCCTGCGGGACCTGGTGGGCGGCTGCGACCCTGACAAGGTGCCTGGGCACGGCGACGCGGAGACGTTGCAACGGGTGTGGTGGCAGTACGAGACGGCTACCAAGGGCCGCCGCGCTATCGAGTGGTCCCGGGGCCTGCGGGCTGCCTACGAGATCGACGGCGGCGACACCGAAGAGGACGACCACGACGCGGCCACGACGGACGAGACGGCAGAGATCACCGGCGGCGTGCAGCTCTCGGCCCGCCTCTGGGCCAAGGTCTGTCGCCGGGGCCTCGACCTGGCCGTCGAAGAGGCGTGGGCCGAGGGCGGTGCCGAAGCGGTCCGCGCGCTGCTCAAGGAAGCGGGCATAGGCGGTGCCCTGCTGACTGAGCTGTCGGCCGAACAGATCGAGCAGCTACAGGCACGCCGCTTGGCCAACCTGGCGGCCCGCCGGGAGGCAGCAGCCGCCCGGCGTCTAGCACCCTGACCCCGGAAGGAGAGCCATGGCACGCCGAGTTCGCCAGCAACGCCCCCGCTCCCAGCAGCACCCCACCGAGTGCACCGGCCTCCAGCTCGACCACCGCGACGGCTCCATGTCGTGCTCGCGCGGCCTCGACTGCCCCGGCGTGGCTCTGCCGCACCGGGGTTGGGCCGACTGCGACCTGTACGGGCCGTGCGCCCACTGCGAGGGGCCGCCGGTCGTCTGGCTCTGCGACCGGCAGTGACCCCACCCGATTGCGCAAGCTGACACGCTCAGTGCAGACTGACACGGCCCGCTCAGCCTGAGCGGGCCTCGTCAGTCGAGCCCGAGGGGGTCAGATGTACATCCGAATTGAGGCGGTCGTCCGCGTCGGCCTGGCGGTCGCCGTGGTGGTGGTGATCCTGCACCTGACGGTGTAGCCGCCCCCGCAGAGAAGCCCCCCGGAGCGTCCAGCTCCGGGGGGCTTCTCGCGTTCCAACCGGCCCCCCTGGGGGCCTGGTTGGCCCCCGCTGCGACCGAAGGGAGTGCGGGGCGAGCCGCCCGTAAGCGAAGCGCACGGGCATAGCTCGCTCCCAGGAAACCGGGGGGCAGGCCGTCAGCGGCCGAACCCCCCTGGTTTCCTGGGCGGCACCCACGCAAGGGGGGTGGGGGGTTCTGCCGTCGGGAGGCCCCCCGGGGCCGACCGCCGGCGGGTTCCCCCACCCCCCGACCCTGACCCGCGACCCCGGCCACGCCACCCGCCAACCGTCAGCCGCGTGACGGCCTGGTGCTCGTCGTGGAGTAGGCGGCTCTAGCCGCAAGGTGGGGGCCGGGCGGGGGGTTCCCTCCGGTCGGGCAGCGGGCGAAGCCCTAGCGCGCCGTTCGTCGGGGTGTCCAGGCTCGGCGCTTGCGCCGACCGCGTAGCGGCTTGGCCTGGATGCCCCGGCGGGCGGTGTGCTTGCCTCTGGCGCTGTCTGGCCGGAGGGAACCCCCCGCCCTCGGACCACACCGACCACCCACTCAGCCGCAGGCCGACAGCGGAGCCCCCTGCCCCTCTGGGAGCGGTTGCCGGGGGGTTGGGGGGCGGAGCCCCCGTTTTCCCCACCGACCGGCCGCAGTCGGCAACGGCGGCTCCGGCCGAACCTCGCTCCCCGTTCCGTCAGTTGACGAAACGCCAACCGGCCAACGGCGGGGACTACTTCCCCACCGATGCCCCCTCAGCGGCCACAGGCGGCCCGCTAACGGCCTTACGGCACACGGTCGGTGCGATGGCCCGGGGGGCAACTCCCAGGCCGCTAGAGGGGCGTTCAGGCGATTTCGCGCGTCTCAGCGTGAATGGACTTGCGCAGACTTGGCGCGTGTGCTCATACTGGGCACATGACGAACCGAGTCACCCCGGAACAGCTCCGGGCAGAAGCGATCGAGGCCCTTCGGGGGCCGGGCGACCGGCACAAGGAACTTCAGCGGGCCGTCCGGGACG
>NZ_JANFNH010000008.1 GCF_024436055.1 Streptantibioticus rubrisoli
TGCCATCCCCGTTGAAGGTCTGCACATAGTCATCGCGCGGGATGGAGAACGCGGTGACCTTGCCGCCGTCCGCGGGTATGTGCATCAAGATCAACGTGTTGGTGTTGTAGTACCCGATGTCACTGGACCCGGCGTGCAGTTGGTCCTGGACGAACTCCTTCGGCAGGTCGTTGCCGTTCATGTCCTTGCGCGAGTCCAGGCCGATCAACAGCAGGTTCACCGAGTTGTCCAGGTGCTTCGGCCCGTGCGCGCCGACCTTGTCCAGCGCGTCGGAGGTGTTCAGACCGCTGGTGATCCAGTGGTACGCGGCCCAGGAGACCCCGCTGGCCGCCAGCACCGCCGCCGAGGACAAGCACACCACGGCCCGCCCGACAACCACCAACGGCGAGCGCCGGGGCGCCTTGCTGCCGCGGCGGGCGGCACGGCCCCCTGCCCCATCGCGTGGTTGGGTACCGCGTTCGTCACGCACCGCTGCTCCTCCTGTTACGCCTGGACCGGACAACTCGCCCAGCCAGTACGGCGATCACCGTGACCTCGGCCGCCGCCATGGCCGGGAACGCGTCAACGGCCCAGTGCACGGCCGACGTTGCCAGCTTGCCATGTGAGGCGGACGGGTTCGCCAACTGCTCGGTGACGACGGTGATCGCCGCCACCACCAGCGGCGGCGCCGACAGCACCAGCCAGGCGCCGTCCCGAGTGCAGTTCATCGCGACCAGCACCGCCGCGAGCACCGCCGCGATCGCGAAGGCCCAGCCCAGCGCTGACCCCAACAGCTCGTCCACGAAGGCACCAGCCACCGGCAGCGCCAACGCCAGCAGGACGATCCCGCTGAGCGGTGCCGCACCTGGTTTGTTCCGTCTGGTCCGGGCGGCGCGGCCGACGGCCTGCCCCGCGCCCGCTCTGGGTGGGCCGCCCGCCGCTCGGCCGCGGGGGCCCGGCACTCGGCGTGACTGCCGTGCCGCCTCTCGCGGCGGACGCATCGACTCGCTCGGGGCTTCGGCGCTCTGGCCTGTCATTCGCCTTCCTCGTCCGGCCCGCCGACACGTCCGTCCGGCAGCGCAATAGGTCCTGTTTGTGAAGGACGCAGAAACTGGTGCTTCCGGTTCTGTGGATGACTCGTGTCGACTCCTGGTTGCATTGTTGCGCAATGTAGCAAGTGTGAGGGGCGGGCTGCGAGGGCGCCTCCCCGTGCTGACCGAACCCGGAAGCGCGTGACGCGGCTCGCGCGTGCGTCGGCGCCACATCGCGGGCGGTCGGCCAGCACCTGACCCAGCACCTGGCCACGCTGAATCCCGCCGGAGCCATGCGGAGCCTCAGCCGAGGCCGCTACCACGTTTATCAGGCGATCAGCCCGCGTTTGGGCGCGGTGGCCCGGATGATGCTCGAAAGGGTCATGGCCGAGCCGGTGGACTACGCCACCGGCCTCCCCGCCCGCACGGGTCCTCAGTCGCGGGCGCGGCGGCCCGTCGGAGCCGGTCGGGTGGCGGCGGATCTGCGCAGCAGTTCGGTGAGCCGGTGCGGTACGAGTTCTCGCATGGCCAGGGCCGTGTTGGTGCGTTCGATGCCGGGGCAGTCGAGGATCTTCCCCGCGACCCGGTAGAGGTCCTCGGTGTCGGCGGCAACCACTCGCACCAGGAGATCCGTTGGGCCGCTGAGACCGAAAACCTCGACGATCTCCGGAATGTCCTTGAGTCGGTCGGCGACTTCGGCCAGATGATGCTGGTCGGCCTGGGCGGTGACGAACGCGGTGAGCGGATAGCCGAGCGCACCGGGGTCCACCCGGCGCTCGAACGAGCCGAGCGCGCCGTTCTCGTCCAGCTTGGCCAGCCGGGCCTGCACCGTGTTCCGGGACAGCCGCAGCCGCTCGGCCAGCGCGAGGACCGTGGCCCGCGGATCGTCGGCCAGCGCGAGCAGTATCCGGGCGTCGGTGGCGTCAACGCGCGGGCCGCTGTTCACTGTGCTCACTCAAGCCTCCTTTCGTCCTGGGCAAGTGAGCACAATGCTCACTTGAGGCAAGAGACGTTGTGCAAATGGTGAGTCGTGTGTCTACTTACGGAGCATAGAGCGGAGTCAACCCGAGTAACGGTGCTTATGGCACCAGAGGTGGTGGAGCGTGATCACTAGTGCCGCGTCGGCCCAACCGCGGATCGCGGGCGGTGTCGCGGAGGACGAACTGGCCGTGCTCGGCGCTGTCGAGCGCCGGGTGCTGTGGCTGTCCACGGCGATCATCGACCACGCCAACCGGGTGCGCCCCAACCCCTCCGGGCTGAAGGTCGGCGGACACCAGGCGTCCAGCGCGTCGATGACCTCGATCATGACGGCACTGTGGTTCCACGAACTCACCGCCCACGACCGGCTTTCCGTCAAGCCGCACGCCTCGCCCGTACTGCACGCGATCAACTACCTGCTGGGCGAGTTGGACGCGAAGTACCTGACCACGCTGCGGTCCTTCGGCGGTCTGCAGAGCTACCCCAGCCGCTCCAAGGACCCCGACCCGGTGGACTACTCCACCGGCTCCGTGGGCATCGGCGCCACCGCCCCCATCTGGGGTGCCATCGCCCGGCGCTACGTCGAGGGGCGGTTCGGCGGAGCGGGGCGCGGACGGCAGTACTCACTGCTCGGTGACGCCGAACTGGACGAGGGCGCCATCTGGGAGGCCATCCAGGACCCGATGGTCCCCGACCTCGGCGAGATCGTGTGGATCGTTGACTTCAACCGGCAGTCGCTGGACCGCGTGGTGCCCGGGATCGCCGCCGGTCGGCTGCAGGGCATGTTCGACGCCGCGGGCTGGCAGGTGATCACCGTCAAGTACGGGCAGCTGCTGGAGGAACTGTTCACCCGCCCCGGCGGTGAGATGCTGCGCAAGCGGCTGGACACCATGGGCAACCCCGAGTACCAGCGGCTGCTGCGCTGCACCCCGGAGCAGTTGCGCGAGCGCCTGCCCGGCGCCGGTTCCACGGCCGCGCCCATCGCCCAGCTGGTCGCGGAACTGGACGACGACACGCTGCGCGCCGCCGTACGCAACCTCGGCGGGCACGACCTCGGCGCCCTGCTGGAGGCGTACCGCAGCATCGACGACACCCGGCCGACGGTCATCTTCGGCTACACGGTGAAGGGGTACGGCCTGTCCAGCGAGGGCCACCCGCAGAACCACTCCTCGTTGCTGACCGAAGCCCAGATGCGCGAGCTGGCGGGGCGTTTGGGCACCGACCTGGACGACCCGTGGCAGGGCTTCGCCGACGGCACCCCGGAGGCTGCGCTGTGCCGTACGGCCGCCGACCGGCTGCGGCGCCCGCAGTTCCCGCGTACCGCGCCCCCGGCGCTGCCCACCGACATCGGCCGCACCCCGTCGGGCACCGGCAACACCCAGCAGGCACTGGGCCGACTGCTCCTCGACCTGACCCGGCAGGCACCGCAGGCCGCCGACCGGATCGTCACCGTCAGCCCCGATGTCAGCTCCTCCACCAACCTCGGCGGCTGGCTCAACAAGGCCGGGGTCTGGTCGCACACCGAGCGCCCCGACTGGTTCGCCGACGACGCCGAGACCATCCTGCACTGGCGTGAGAAGCCCACCGGCCAGCATCTGGAACTGGGCATCGCGGAGACCAACCTGGTCGGCCTGCTCGGCGAGTTGGGTGCCACCTGGAGCCGCTGGGGCCAACCCCTGCTGCCCATCGGCGTGGTGTACGACCCGTTCGTCAACCGTGCCCTGGAGCCATGGTCGTTCGGGATGTACGCGGGCGGCCAGTCCATCCTGGTGGGCACCCCCTCGGGCGTCACCCTCGCCCCGGAAGGCGGTGCGCACCAGTCGATCACCACGCCGTCGCTGGGCATCGAACAGCCGGACTGCGTCAGCTACGAGCCCGCCTTCGCCATAGACACCGAGTGGTGTCTGCTGGCGGCGTTGGCCAACCTGGGCAAGCCCGACGGGAGTTCGGCCTATCTGCGGCTGTCCACCCGCCCGGTTGACCAGACGCTGGCCGCGGTGCCGTCCGATCCGGCCGCCCGCGAGCGCCGCCGCCGCCAGGCCGTGGCCGGTGCCTACGTGCTGCGGCGGGCCGAGCGGCCCGCGGTGACCCTGGCGGTGATGGGCGCGCTGGTCCCGGAGGCGCTGGCCGCGGCGGACCGGCTGGCCGCGCTCGGCTTCGCCGCCGATGTGATCTGCGTGACCAGCCCGGACCTGGTCTTCCGTGCCGTGCAGAGCCGTCGTGGGCTGCAGGACGGTACCGGTTGGCTGCTCGACCAGGTCTTCCCCGCTGAGCGGGCGGTGCCGATGGTCACCCTGCTCGACGGCCACCCGCACACGCTGGCGTTCCTCGCCACCATCAACAACGTGCCGGTGACCACGCTGGGCGTCAGCCGCTTCGGCCAGTCCGGTGCCATCGAGGACGTCTACCGCTACCACAGCATCGACACCGACAGCGTGGTTCGGGCGGCGCTTGACCTGGTGGACTGAGCCGCACGCGCGCCGGGGGTGCTGACGGTGCCGTCAGCACCCCCGGATCACCCGACGGTGTCGTCCACCGGGGTCAGCGGCGGAGGCTCGGCCGCATAGCGGTTCTGTTCCGCGAGCAGCCGGGCGAACGGGCCACCGCACGCCCGTAGTTGCTGGTACGTGCCGCGCTCCGCGATACGGCCCGCCTGCAGGACGACGATCTCGTCCACCTGCCCCAGGGTGCTCAGCCGGTGGGAGATGACGATCACGGTACGGCCGCGCGTGAGGTGTTCCAGCGCGCGCATGACCTCCGCCTCGGCCTCCACGTCCAGGTTCGAGGTCGGCTCGTCCAGGATCAGGATGGGCGCGTCGCGCAGCAGGGCCCGGGCGATGGCGATGCGCTGCCGCTGGCCGCGGGAGAGGTTCTTGCCCAACTCCCGCACTTCGGCCTGGTATCCGCCGGGCAGCGCGGTGATCGTGTCGTGGATGTGGGCCTGTTGGGCGGCGGCGATCACCTGCCCGTCGGTGGCGCCGGGGCGGCCGATGGCGATGTTGTCGTGCACGGTCCCCTCGAACAGGATCGCGTCCTCCGGCACCACGGCTATGTTGTCGCGCAGGACCGGCAGCGGGTAGTCGCGCACGTCCACGCCGTCCACGGTGATGGTGCCCTGCCAGGACTCGTAGAAGCGCGGCAGCAGCCTGGTCAAGGTGGTCTTCCCGCTGCCGGACAGCCCGACGAGGGCGAGCCGGGTGCCCGGGCGGATCTCCAGGTCCACCCCGTGCAGCACCGGCCGGTCCGGTTCGTAGCCGAACACCACGCCGCGGTAGGCGACTTCACCGCGCAGCCGCGAGGGGCCGATGTAGCGGGGGGCGGCGGAGCGTTCCTCAGGGGGCTGGTCGAGGATCTCCTCGATGCGTGCGGCCGCGGCTGACGCGGTGGACGCCAGCAGGGTGAGCTTCGACAGGTCGCGCATCGGCTGGTAGAGCTGCTTGGAGTAGGCGAGGAAGACGGTCAGGGTGCCGATGGTCAAGCTGGTGGCCGGAACGGTGAGGAACCCCAGCGAGTAGCCGTGGGCATGCCCGGCGGCGATCCAGGCGCCCAAGGTGATGATCACCACGTCGCTCACCGTGATGAAGACCATGACCAGCGGGTTGAACTCGGCCTGTCGGCGCCCGGCCCGCAGCCCGAAGCGCCGCTGCCGGTCCACATGGCCCGCGAAGGCCCGGGCCGCCCAGCGCTCCAGGGTGAACGCCTTCAGCTCCACGATCGCGGTGATGGACGCGTTGGCCACCCGGGCCACCTGCCCGGCCGCGCGGGCCGCTTCCTTGGAGGCCCGTTTGACCCACCGGGTGTAGAGCAGGACGGTCACGAACAACAGGGGGGCGATGCACATCGCCAGTACGGTGAACTGCCAGTTGATCACCAGCATCACGGTGAGGATCCCGGCGAGGGTCAGCACCCCCGACAGCAGGTCGACCAGTCCGTCGGTGACCAGCTTCTCGATGTCGGTGATGTTGCCGCTCACCCGTTGGACGACCTCGCCGACCTGCTGGCGGACATGCCAGTCGAGGCCGAGGTGCTCGATGTGGGTGAACAGCTGCTTGCGCAGCCTCGCCCCCAGGTCCTGGCCGACGAACGCCGCCACGGAGAGCTGGACGAACGCCACCACCGCGCTGATCAGCCCGAGGGCGAGGAACACCAGTCCGGCGAAGAGCAGCACGCCGAGTTGGGTGTGCGACTCCATGGGGTTCAGTCCGCTGCGGTCACCAAACCGGTCGAAGCCGTCGAGCAGCCAGCCGGTGCCCGGGATGCGGGGATCCCGGTGATTGACGATCTTGTCCAGGATGATCTTGAAGGGGAAGGCCGCGAGGACATCGCTCGCCACGGCGGTGAAGGTCAGCGCGACCGCGAGGCAGACCAGCAGCCGACGGCCCCGCAGGGCGCGGTAGAGGAAGCGGATCATCCGTTCCCCCCTTCGGCGAACCGTTCCAGGCACCGCTCGATCTCCGCCGCGACTGCGCGCGGTTCGGCGGGGCGGGGGCTGCTCAGACGGCGCACCCGGCGCGAAGCGATCTTCAGTTGCAGTGCGGCGTCGAACAGGGCGGCGCGTCGCGGTACCGCCGCGAACCGCCCCGGGTCGGCGCCCCGGTCGGCCAGCGCCGCCAGATACGCGCCGAGGAAGGCCTCCCTGGCCGCCTCGTACCAGGCGCGGTTGCCGCGTGGCCGCGTCGGTCGCAGATACGCCAGGAAGTACCCCACGTCGAGCGCCGGATCGCCCTGGCCGGTGCCGTCCAGATCGGTGATGACCGGATGACCGGGCGGGCAGAAGACGAGCTGGCTGGGCTTGAACGCGCCGTGTACGAGGGCGGTTTGGGCGGTCCCGGTCCGCTCCAGCGCCTCGGCGAGCGGTTGGACGGTCCCGTCCAGCTCGCCGGACAGGGCGTGCGCCCAGGCACGCACCCGGGCCGCGTAGCGGGGGCCGTCCGGCGCGGTCCGCCCGGACGAGACCGTGCTGGTGTGCAGCCAGGCGAGCGCCGCCGCGCTGGCGGCCAGCGCCGCGTGCGGTGGACGCACCCCGTCGCGCGCCCGCCGCGGCGGCCGGAGCAGCGCCGTGCCGGGCAGTTGGCCGCCACCGTGGGCGCCGCCCGCCGTCTCGGTGAGCACCAGCCCCAACTCCTCGACCAGGCCCAACGTCCTTGGGACGGCGGCCTGTTCACCGCCGACCGCCCACAGCCGCTCGCCGAGTCGGTGGGCGGCCGCCGCGTCGGCAAGATCGCGGTAGAGCTTGCCGAAGAAGACCAGTTCCTCCCCGCTGGACAGCCGTACCTCGTAGCGCAGTACACAACGGGCCGCGGGCTTGTAGCGGACCGGGGTCGCCCGCACCTCCTCGACGCGGGCCCGGGGATCCTCCAGCACCGTCCTGGCCGCCGCCGTCAACGCGGTGGCCACGGCGCCGTCCGGCGGCGCGGTGGCGCAGGCGGCGGGCAACGCGGGCAGCTCGGCGTCGTGCGGGAAGGACTGCAGCGTCAGGCCGATCCGAGGGCAGCGCAGCACGCCGGGCCAGCGGCCGCGCGGTTCGGCCGGGTCGACGCGGGAAAACAGCTCGCCCGCACGCGGGTTGGCCAGCGCCGACTCATCGAGCCGTACGGTCACCAACGCCCCGGTGGCGCAGCGGTAGCTCGCGGTAAGCCCACGCCCCGGCTTGCGGCGAAGCGACGAGACCCGCAGCGGAGCGGCGTCACGGTCGAGCGCGCCGACCAGGTCGCGTACCGCCTCGTGCAGCGCCGCCACCGGCGACGCCGCCGCCTGCCGTGGCGCAGGATTGCGGTGCGGCGTCGCCTGCCGTACGAAGGTGGCGAGTGCCCGGGGCGCGCCCGGGACTCCGCGGCATCCGGGGAACGGGTTGACGTCGACCACCATCGGCCCGTCGCCGGTGTCGAGGATGTCGACGCCGTAGATCCGCAGGCCGAACACCTCGCCCACGGTCCGGGTCAGGTCGAGCCAACCCGCTGGCAGCCGCCACGGATCGAGCATGCGGGTCACCTTGGACGCGACGCCGTCCAACGGGCTGCCCCGAAGACCGGCGAACACCCGCTCACCGATCACCCACAGCTTGTGGTCCAGACCGTCGTTGGCGACCAACTCCTGGACGACGACGGGCTCGTCGGCCCAGTCACCCTCCAATGCCCGCACCTGCTCCGGTCGGTCGAGTCGGGCCACCAGGTCCCCGCAGCGGCTGGCGCGGCTCTTGACGATGAGCGGGAAGCCCGGTGCCGAAGCGTGGGCCAGGTCGGAAAGCCGGGCGAGACGGCGGGTGTTGGGGAACGGCAGGCCGGACCTTCGGGCGAGGTCGGCCATCTGCCCCCGGTCCAGGCAGCGTTCGGTCGCGTCGGCGCCGTTCACCACCCGGCCGCCGAGGCGCTCCAGCCGCCGGGCGAGCGACACGGCACGCGGCGAATGGGACTTGAGCAGATACAGGTCCGCGGTCGGTCCGAGGTCCCCGCAGTCCGGGTCGTCGGCGTCGAAGACCGTGACGCGGTGCCGTCGACCCAGGAGGTGGGGCAGCGCGGCCAGCAGTGGATGCTCCGCGTGGTGGGTGAGCAGGCAGACCCTCATGGCAGCACCGCTCCCGTGGATTCGTCGGACACCGGGACCTGCGGCCTGGGACCGGCCGGGGTGTTGTCCTGGCTTCCAGGGCTGGTCTTCAGCCGGGTGCCCAACAGCGCGGCGCGCTCCTCGCGTTCGGTACGGCCCACGGCGGCCAGCCGCAGGATCCGGCGGGCCACCCGCTCGATCGCGTCGGGGACACAACGGAAGCTGGGGAAGTCATTGACGTCGACCACGACCCATCCATCCGGACCCTCCAACAGGTCCACCCCGTACAGGTCAAGCCCGAACACCTCGCCCACGGCGGTGGTCAGCCGCGCCAACTCGGACGTCACCGTCGTACGGTGACCGCGCACCGCGACGCCCGGGTGCAGCGGTGAGCGGTGGACCGTGGCGTGCAACTCCCCGCCGATGCTGTAGACCTTGACGTCCACACCGGGGTTGACCACGTACGGCTGGGCCAGCAGGAAGCCCTCACCGGCCAGCGATCCGGCGACGTCGCTCAGCTCGGTGGGCCTGGTCACCAGACGCACCGCGCGGCCCGAGTTTCCACCGGTGGGCTTGACGACCAGCGGATAGTGCTCATCCGGTATCTGGTCCAGCAGCGTGGGCGCGGCCGCGAAGTACGTCAGGGGGAAGGACAGACCGGCCCGGCGGGCGACGGCCGCCGCCACCGCCTTGTCCCGCACCAGCCGGATCGCCCGGGCGTCGTTGATGGTGGTCAACCCGCTTGCCGCGACCGCCTCCAGCACGCTCAGCCCGGGGCCACCGGAGACGGTCTTGAGTATCCAGGCATCGTGCGTGGACTGGTGTGCCAGGTCGGAGACCCTGGCTATGGACCGCCCCGGCTCGAACACATCGATGTGATGGTTCCACGCCGCCAGTTGGCGGGCCACGGCCAGGGGCATGCTGTCGCGGCGGTAGCAATCCTCGACGATGAAACACAGCCTCATCGGACCGTACCCTCTCCTCGTCGGCACAACACCGTGGATCTTCGTCATGCCGGGGCCTGAACGGCGGTATGCCAGGTAGCTTCCGAGGCAACCATTCGGACGAGCCGGGCGCCCGCTCAACTAGGCCATTTGGTTAACGCTCCATGGATCAGGTGAATCCAACACATAACGTGGAAGTGAACTAGTGCCCCTCCAGGGCGCCGGTCCCCGGCCGGGCGAGCCGACCGGGGACCGGACGTACGGGGTGTCGCGCGGGGGCGCGCACCGCTTCACCCGAACGGCGCAGCGGTGCGGGGGCGGCATCCGCGCGCTGCGCCTTGACCGCCAGTCACGGTCCCGGAGGGGGCTCCCTCTGAGGGCGTCAAGTGGGTCATTGCCTCAGTGACTGCTGGGATGCGGTGTCCGCGAGTTGGCGGATCTGCGTGGTGATCTCCTCCCACACGGGTTGGGGGAGGTCGTGGCCCACGCCGGGCAGGGTGACCAGACGGGCGCCGGGAATGCGGGACGCTGTCGCGCGGGCCGCGGTCGGCTTGATGAGCGGGTCGCCGTCGCCGTGCAGAACCAAAGTGGGCTTGGTGATGGTGCTGATCGCCGGTCCGTGCCACTGGGCGCCGATCTGACGGCTCTGCGCCTGCGCGTCCTGGATACCGGTGTCCGCGATGCGCTCGGCGGCCGCGCGGGCGGCCTGCTCGTCGAAGGGGTAGCCGGGCGAGGCGATCAGTCGGGCGAGGGCGACCCCGGCCTCGACGGTGCCCTCGGGTGTGGCCGGGAACCTCATCCGGGCCAGCTTCGCCAGCGTCCCCGTGCGCAGATACCGCCAGGTGGCCAGCCCCTTGACGTCTCCCGGGACGGCTGCCATCGAGGTGAGGGTACGGACGCGCTCGGGGTGGCGTATCGCGATGCGCTGGACTATGGCGCCGCCCAGGGACATCCCGAACAGATGGGCCGACTGCCAGCCGAGGGCGTCCATGACGGCGATGGCGTCGTCGGCCATGTCCTCGGCGGTGTAGGCCTCGCCGCGTTTGCCGAACAGGGCGGCGAAGGGGTTACGGGTGGCGGTGGGCGCCAGGTGGGTGGACTGGCCGCCGTCGCGTTGGTCGTAGCGGGCCACCGCGAAGCCCAGCTTGGCGAAGAGGTGGCACAGCCCGTCCGGAACCCACTGCCGTGAGGCGCCAAGTCCGATGACGAGCAGCAGGGGTTCCCCGTCGCCGCCCGTTGTCAGTTGGTCGTAGGCCAGCCGGACGTCGCCGTTCTCAGCCCAGCGGGTGGGGGTCCAGACCGGTGACGAGGGCACGTTCATGACGCCTCCTATTACTGCGATCGTTGTTCGCCGTTTTAGGATAGGGCACGAGACCATGCGAGGAACAGGGAGGATCGGTGGCCGAGGAGCCGGTGACCGTGTGGGAACGGCCCGAACGCGGAGCGCGCGGCCCGGTGCCCGAGCGCAGCCGCGGCCAGATCACCGCCGCCGCGGTCGAACTCGCTGACGCGGAGGGCCTCGCGGCGGTGTCCATGCGACAGGTGGCCGCCAGACTGGCCACCGGGCCGGCGTCCTTGTACCGCTACCTCGCCGATCGCGAGGAGCTGCTGGACCTCATGGCCGACGCCGTGGCCGGTGAGATCGACCTCACCGTTCCGCTCACCGGGAACCCGGTCGAGGACCTGTTGGCCCTTGCCGCTCAGTCCAAAAAGGTCTGCCTGCGCCACCCGTGGCTGCTCGACATTCCCACCGAACCGCTACGGCTCGGCCCCAACGGCTTGGACTACCTTGAGCACGCCTTGCGGGCGCTGGCCCCCGCCGCGCTGTCCGACCAGTCGAAACTGGAGACCATCGGCCTGCTGAACGCACTGGTGACCCAGTTCGCCCGAGCCGAACTGCACGTGCGGCGTTCTCCCACGGACCGCCAACGGGCCCAGGCCGCCTACCTGATGAAGACTGCCGCCGCGGGACGCCACCCGCTCGTGGCACAGGCATTGGCCCACCAGCCAACCTCGAACGCCGCCTCCCGACCCCAGTCCCAGTTCGAGCCGCTGCTGCGCCGAGTGCTCGTCGGTCTGACCGGTTGAACCAACTCACCAGACACCGCAGCCTGACGGAACAACAGTCGCTTCCCGGTCGCAGGGCCGAAGTCCCCACCTCCCGGCGGAAGTTGCCGATGGGGCGGTTGCAGAGGACTCTGTGCAGAGAGTCCTCTGCAACCTATGCTGTCGGCATGACCGACGAAGTCGAACGCACACCCCAACCCAGCACAACCCCCCGGCGCATAGACGCCCGCAGTCTGCGGGGGCTGGCTCACCCATTGCGGATGCGGATCTTCGAGATGCTCAGTCTCGACGGTCCTGCCACCGCCACCCGGCTGTCCGAACGCCTCGGGGAGAACACCGGAACCGTCAGTTGGCATCTGCGCCATCTCGCCGAGCACGGCTTCATCGAAGAGGAGACCGGGCGCGGTACCAGACGCGAGCGCTGGTGGCGGCGGGTCGCCGTCCCGAACGAGCTGAACACCGCTGACTTCCGCGCTGATCCGGACAGTCGCGGCGCGCTCTCGGTCTACCTCCACGAACTGGTGCAGCTGCACTTCGACCGGGTCATCACTTACGTCAACGAAGACTGGGACGACGAGTGGCGCGCGGCGGGCACCCTTTCCGACTGGTGCGACCTACGGCTGACGCCAGCCCAACTGGCATCACTCAACGCCGAACTGACGGAGACCATCGCCCGCTACTCGGCTGTCCAGGACCCTGACACCGTTCCGGTCGTCGTGCAACTGCAGTCCTTTCCGCGCCGGCAGCGAGACACCGGATGAGCCAACTGCTGCGGCATCACCGGGACTTCCGGCTGCTGTGGTGCGCAGAGGTCGCGGGCAAGTTCGGCGCGTCCGTCACGGGGGTGGCGATGCCGCTGGTCGCCGTCTCCGAGCTGCGCGCCAGCACGTTGGACGTCGGTTTGCTGACCGCCGCCAGCTGGGCCCCGTGGCTGGTCATCGGACTTCCGGTGGGCGCATGGGTGGACCGGCTGCCCCGGCGGCCGATCATGCTGGTCACCGCGGCGGTCTCGCTGCTGCTCTTCGCGGTCGTCCCCGTCGCCGCCTGGTGCGATCGGCTGAGCATCGGCCTGCTGATGGCCGTAGCACTGCTCACCGGTACGGCGGCGGTGTTCTTCCAAACCGCCTACAGCGCCTATCTCCCCAGCATCGTGGCGCCCGCCGACCAGCCGGAAGGCAACGCCAAACTGCAGGGCAGCGCGTCCGCGGCACAGATCGCCGGGCAGGGCTGCGGAGGCCTCATCGCGCAGTGGGCGGGCGCGGTGAACGGCATGTACGTCAACGCCGCCACGTTCCTGGCCTGCCTGGTGTGCCTGGTGGGCATCCGGCACCGCGAGCCACGGACGACCGGGACCGTACGGCGCCCGAACGCGCTATTCGTCGAGGTGAGCGAAGGGCTGCGGCTGATCGGCGCCGACCCCTGGTTCCGCACGCTGGCACTGTTCGCGGCGGCATCCAACCTGGCCCTGATGGGGTACCAGTCGATCAGGGTGGTCTTCCTGGTCCGCGGCGTGGGTCTTGCTCCTGGTGTGGTCGGCGCGCTCATCGCCGCCGTAAGTACCGGGGGTGTCGCCGGGGCGTTCGTCGCCCGCCGGGTCGCCGACCGGATCGGTACGGCGCGGGCCACGCTGCTGTTCGAACTCGGGCTCGCGACGCTGGCCCTGCTCATCCCGTTGACTGTCAGCGGGCTCGGGGCCGTTGCCTTCGTTGTCGGTGGTTTCAGTGTCTCCGCGGGCGTCGTGGCCGGGAACGTGATCAAAGCGAGCTTCCAACAACGCTACTGCCCGCCGGAACTCCTGGGTCGTCTCACCGCGAGCATGGCGTTCCTCAGCTACGGCACCATCCCGCTGGGAGCACTACTCGGCGGAGCGCTCGGTACCGCGCTCGGCCTGCGCGCGGCGATGTGGATCGCCACGGCGGGGATTCCGCTCGGGGCACTGGTCCTGTTCTTCTCTCCGATCCGGCGCGTCAGGGATCTTCCCGGTCCTCGTGCGGCCACCGGCGGACCGGCTCGGGTCGAGCCCGTGGCAACCGAACCGGCCTAGCCGCCTCACTCGTCTGCTCGCGCTGACATGCCGAAAGTCGCCGTACCCAACAGGCTGGCGAACGTCACCGGATGCGGAGGGGCCGTCCTGCCCGGCCCTCCGCGCCGGTGAAGTCCTGTTTCCCAGGCACGCGGCGCGCTGCGGCTGGCCGTTGCAGAGGGAGGAAGGGGATGTCGCACAGCCTCGGCAGAACGCGCTGGAAGCGCTTCGCAGTCATCATGGTGCCGGGCATGGCGGTGGCCACCACCCTCGGCATCGGCATAGCGAAAGGCGCGCTGGCCGCGTCGTTCTTCGTCTCCGGACAACGGTTCCAGCTGTCCGTCGACTCGCTGGTCGGGCACGGTATGAGCGCGTACAGCACGATCGACGTGACCAGGAACGGCGTGCGCATCCCGGTCGAGGTCACCGGGCTGAGGTACGCGCTGATCCGGGGGCTGTGCGAGTCGGTGGTGACTGAGGTGCCGTTCCTCGGCCCCTACACCCTGCGGCTCACCGGTGCGGACCGGGTACGCAGGGCCGAGGCACGGGACATCTTCATCGACGCGACGTCCATCACGGCCCGCCAGCAGAACAGCCACGGCCTGAACATCGGTGTGGCGGCGGGCGCCCTCACCAAGGGACCGGTCAACCCGGGCGACCGGCACTCGCGGTTCTTCGACCCCAACGGCGTGGCCCAGCAGGCATCGACCGTCTTCCTGGCCGACGCACGCTGGCAGGCGGTCGCCGTCACGGCGGTCACCCTCGATGTGCCGGACATCAGGGTACGGCTCAGGGCGGGGCACCATGAGTGCTTCTGACCTCGCGCAGCTCCTGACGGGTTCCGGTGCGCGCCCGGCGATCGGCAACGCCCGCCGGGCCTTCAGGCGTTGGCGCGGTACCCGGCCGTTCTGGGCTGGGGCGTTCACCATGGCGGCGGGCGTGCCCGTCATCTACGTCCCTTACGCCCAGCTGAGCCTGGCAGGGATCCCGCTGGCACTGTCGACGACGGCCGGAGCCGGATCGCTGGTCATCGGGGTGCTGCTGATCGTGCTGGGGTTCACCCTCTGGTTCCAGCAGCAGGTACGGGTCTTCGCGGGGATCGCGGCCATGCTGCTGGCGCTGATCTCGCTGCCGCTCGCCAACTTCGGCGGCTTTCTGCTCGGACTGCTCTGCGGGCTCGTCGGCGGCGCGCTGGCGTGTTCCTGGGCGCCGCCGAGTGGCAACGTGGCTGATGGCAACGAGGCTTGATCGGCGGCCAGTTGGCGCCCTCGGGGGATCGCGGCGGGGCGGCGTGGTTGCGCCGCGGGTTCGGTCCGCTCGGCCTGGGTGACCGCGGCGTAACAACGGCCGCGGAACCTCACGACGCTGCTCGCCGAGGCCAGCGGATCGGGCAGCGCCGCTGGGGTAGGCACCCGCCCCCGGTGTCGGCGGCCCCCTGGGTGCGGAGCGTGGTGATCCGCGGGATAGTCGGGGTGAGTGGATCGATCCGACAACCCGCGTAGGTGATCACTCATGGGTTCGAAGAACGAAGCCGTCGTGCGAGCCCTGCTCGACCGGCAGAAGAAGACCTACGCCGCCGAGGCGGGCATCACCGCCAGGAACACCCCGGCCGCGCTGTACCAGATGCTGGTGCTGTCGATGCTGCTCAGTGCCCGCATCAAGGCGGACATCGCGGTGGCCTCGGCCCGTGCGCTGTTCAAGGCGGGCATGCGCGACGCCCGCAAGATGGCGGACGCCAGCTGGCAGCAGCGCGTGGACGCGCTGGGCGAAGGCGGCTACCGCCGCTACGACGAGCGGACCTCCACGCAACTCGGCCAGGCCGCCGAGCTGCTGCTCGACCGCTACAACGGGGACCTGCGCCGACTGCGCGAGGAGTCGGACCCCAAGAAGGCGTTGCGCGACATCCCCGGCATCGGCCCGGTGGGTGTCGACATCTTCCTGCGCGAAGTCCAGGCGGTCTGGCCGGAGTTCGCACCGTACGTGGACCGCAAGGCGAAGGAGGGAGCCGAGCGGCTCGGACTGCCCACCTCCGCCCAGAAGTTGGCCGGACTCGTCAAGAAGTCCGAGATACCGCGGCTGACCGACGGTCTGGTGCATGCCGCGATCGACAAGCGGCTGGCCCAGGAGGTACGGGAGGCGGCCGCCGTCTGAACTCGCCCTCCGCGCCGGTCAGCTGAACCGCGCCGCCAGTTGCCGGAACAGCGCGGGCGCCGCGCCGTTGAGGCGGGCCGGGAAGCGCAGCCAGCCGGGCACGAACGCCTCGCTGCGGTCGTGCGCCACGGCGTCCCAGACCGCGTCCGCGACCCGCGCGGGGTCGACGGGGCGTGGCCGGGAGCGCTGGTACACGGCGCCACGGCGGGCGAAGAACGGGGTCTGCACGGCTCCGGGCAGCACCGTGGAGATCCGCACCCGGCTGCCCAGCAGCTCGTACCGCAGACTGTCGGCGAACGTGGACAGCGCGGCCTTGGCGGCCGAGTACACGGCCTCCTGCCGGACACCGACGGCCCCGGCGATCGATCCCACCAGCACCAGGTGCCCGGCGTCACGTCGCAGCATCTGCGGGAGTACCAGCCGGACCAGGTGCACCACGGCGGCCAGATCGACGGCGAGGATCTCGTCGATCGCGGTCGTGGGCATCTCGGTGAACGGTCCCGCCCAGCCGATACCGGCCGCGGCGACGAGCAGGTCCACCCGGCCGGCCAGTTCGACCGCGCTGCCGACCAGCCGCCGGCATCCTTCGAGGTCGCTGAGGTCACCGGCCACCGGGATCCCCCCGATGGCCGCGGCCACCCGGTCCAGCCGGGTGCGGTCACGTCCGTTGAGCACCACCCGCCAGCGGCCGCCGTCGGCGAACCGGGCCGCGACCGCGGCGCCGATCCCCGAGGACGCACCGGTGATCAATGCCACCGGCGCACTGCTGGGCGCGGCCATGGCCGGGCGGGCCACCACATGTCCACCGTGCGGCAGCGGACTGCCCGCGGACGCTCGCGCGGCTTCCATCAGGAGCCCTCCTCTGGAGACGCATCACGGTCATTCTTCCCCAGACATCCCATAACGGATAGTCGAATGAGCCGTCCGTGCCCGGCCGTTGACACCCGCCTGGCTCAGCGCGGTACCCCCTTCAACGCGACGTCGGCGAGCACGTCGGCGGCATCGGCGGTGAACAGCGCCCGCCCCGCGTCGATCCGTGCCTGCCGTACCGGACCGTCACAGGCCAGCTCACGCAGCGTCCGCAGCAGGTCCCACGGAGTGCGCGCCAGGACGCACAGCCCGGACTCGGCCATGCGGTGGACGCTGTGCACCCCGTGTCCCGCGATCGGCCGGTAACTGACCACCGGCACCCCGGCCGCCAGCGCCTGCGCGGCGGTCAGCCCGGCGGCGTTCATGACCAGCACCGCGACGGACGACATCAGCGCCGGTACGTCCTGCACCCAGCCCAGCGCGACCGTGCCCGGCACCCGGTCCAGCCGCCGCCGCAGCGCCCGGCGCCGCCCGCACATCACGATAGGCAGCCAGCCGTCGCCGCCCAGCAGTGCGGCCGTCTCCGCCAACTGCGAACCCACCCCCCACGCACCGGTGGACAGCAGCACGGGGACGCGGCCGGAGGCCCTCCCACGGCCCGCCAGACCGTGGAACGCGTCCGCCACCACCGGCCCGACCGCCAGTGCGCCCCGGCCGCCCAGCCGCCGCACGTCCTCGGCGGTCTGCGGGGTCGGGCACAGATGCGTGTCGTTACCCGGATGGACCCACTGCCGGTGCACCGCGAAGTCCGTGATCACCACGGCGCTGGGCACCCGCAGCGCCCCTTCGTCGCGCAGCCGCCCGCAGATCTGCGCGCCCAGATGGAACGTGGACACCAACGCGTCCGGCGGATCGGCAGCCAGCCGCCGCCGCAGCGCCCGGGCCGCGGGCAGCACCACCGGCATGGTGTCGCCGTCACCGCCCGGTAGGAAGTACGTCCGGTAGATCGCGTCGTAGACCACCGGAACGTGCCGGATCACCGTGGCGTAGCAGGTACGCAGCGGAACGCCCAGGCGGGCCGGGAGCAGGTCGAGGACGTCGATCGTCTCCGACCTGTGCCCGCGCCGGGCCAGCCGCCGAGCCAGTTCGGCGGCGACCATGTCATGTCCCGCGCCCATGCGCGCGCTGAGGATCACGAACCGTAGGGCCACACCAAGACCCTTCCCGCAGCGGCCGACTTCCGCCAGCGCTGCGGCGTACCGCCTGTCGGGTGATGTGCTCCGGTCGCAGGGGTGCGTGGGGGCGCGCGAGACTGGCCACGTGCGTGCCGTCCCCTCACCCACCGCGCCCCTCGCGCTGTCGATGTGCGCGCTCGCCGGGGTGGCCGGGCACATCGGCCCGGCCGGGACCTGGCTGCCGCCGGTGCGCCGGGCGCTGTTCCCGGCCCTGGACGGGCGCGGCCACCCCCGGCACATCGCGCTCACCTTCGACGACGGCCCGGACGGGCGCAGCACGCCGTACTTCCTGGACGCCCTGGACCGGCTGGCGGTGCGCGCCACCTTCTTCGTGCTCGGCCGCGCCCTGCTGGACGCGCCCGGGACCGGCCGGGAACTGGTCGCCCGAGGTCACGAGGTCGCCGTACACGGCTGGGACCACCGCCACCCGTTGTGGCCCACCACGCCGCCGCGCGATCTGCGGGAAATACGGCGCACCGTCGCGGCCGTCAGCGCCGTCTGCGGGGTCCGGCCGCGGTGGTACCGGCCGCCGTACGGCGTGCTCACCGGCGGCCGGTGGGCCGCGGCGCACCGGATGGGGCTGCGCCCGGTGCTGTGGTCCGCGTGGGGGCGGGAGTGGGTGCCGGGTGCCACGGCGCGTGGCGTCGCCGACCGCGTGGGCCGGGGGCTGCGCGGTGGCGGCACGGTACTGCTGCACGACACCGACCGGACGTCCGGGGGTGACTCCTGGCGCGTCGCCCTGCGAGCGCTCCCGGACCTGGTGGAATGCTGCCGTCAACAGGGCTTCACGGTCGGTCCGCTACGTGAGCACGGCATCACCGTGGAGGGCGCCCGCCCCGGCGGGCAGGAGCAAACGGGACCCTTGTGCTGACTCATGTGTTGGCCATACTCGCCGCCTGCGCCAATGCGGTCTCGTCGGTGCTCCAGCGCAAGGCCAACCTGGGCCTGCCCGCCGAGGACAGCCTGAGCCTGCGGCTGATCCAGGCGCTGTTCGGCCGCCCGGTGTGGTACCTCGGGGTGCTCGGTGTCACGGCGGGCTTCCTGCTCCAGGCCGCCGCGCTGTCGGTGGGCGAACTGTCGGTGGTGGAGCCGATCCTGGTCTTCGAGCTGCCGCTGACGCTGATCCTCGCCTCCTGGGTGTTCCGCGCCCCGCTGCACCGGCGTGAATGGTCCTCGGTCGCGGGGATGACCGTGGGGCTGGCGGTGATGCTGTTCTGCCTGGCGCCGTCCGGGGGCAACGCGCAGTCGGTGGACTGGGTCGTGTGGCTGGTCGGCGTGGGGGTGAACGTGGCGGTGGTGGCGGCCGCGGTGCTGTGGGGGCGTACCGGGAAGGTCGCGGAGCGGCCGGAGCTCGGCGGGCGGCGGGCGGTGTGCTTCGGGGTGGCGGCGGGCTGCCAGTTCGGGCTGACCGCCGCGTTGATGAAGGGGGCGGTCGCACAGGGCGGCCGGGGCGTCGCCGCCGTCTGCACGTCCTGGCAGCTGTACGCCATGGTCGTCTCCGGCATCGCCGGGATGTTCTTCCTCCAGTCGGCGATGCACGCCGGAAGGCTGCTCGCCGCGCAGCCCGGGCTGACGCTCTCCGACCCGCTGGTCTCCGTGCTGTGGGGTGTGGTCGCCTTCCACGAAGAGGTGCGACAGGGCTGGTGGTTGCTGCCCGCGATCGCCGGTGCCGCCGCCATCACCATCTGCGTTGCCGTACTGGCCCGTTCACCGCTGCTCGGCGACGAGGAGCGGCTTCCGCCGCGCGCTCGACGCTCGGCCGTCCGGCGCTGAGGTGTTTCGGGGTAGATCCAGTATCCCTGGCCGGGGCCCGTGTTGTCACCGTGCTCGGGGACGATCTTCGCGGCGGTGCGCGCGTCTACCGTTACCCGGGACAGCACCCAACTGCCCCTTGGAGCAAGGACAGTGACGCACGACCTCGCCGTACTCGCGGCGGAACTGATCAGCATGGCGGAGGCCGACCACCACAGCGCCCCCCGCGCCAACAGCCCGGACCCCGTTGACCAGTTGGCCTGGCGGCGGCTTACCGCGCGGCACGGTGACCGGCTGGGCGAGATCATGGACGAGTACGGTTGGCCGACGGCCGCACTCGTCGGCGAGGAAGCGGCCCGCGCCGCATGGCTGATCGCCCAGCACGCCGACCGGCAACTCGATGTGCAGCGGCGCGCGCTGCGGCTGATGGAACAGGTGGTGGCCGAAGGCACGGCCGGCCGCCGGGAGCTTGCCTTCCTGCGCGACCGTGTGCTGGTGAACGACGGGCGCGAGCAGATCTACGGCACACAGATCGCCGGGATCAAGGACGGCTCGCCCGTCCCGTGGCCCTGCCGGGACCCCGAGCGGATGGATGCGCTGCGGGCCGAAGTGGGCATCGAGCCGTTCGCGGAGTACGTCGCCAAGTTCCCCGCGGCCTGAGCCCGGGCCGCCCCGACAAAGCCGCAAAAGCGGCGAACGGTAGAATATGGGGCAACGTGCGGGGACCCCCCGACGTCCAGCGTTTCGCGCCCGCGGCCGTGGCGGAGGCCGACATGAAACGGCACAACATCTCGTACCGGGGGCGGGACCGGACCGTACCGCACACCGCTGCGCCGGGCAACGTCAGGTCCACCCTCGCCCTGAACGGCATGGGCAGCTTCCAGTGGGATCCGCAGGCCGACACCCTCGCCCTGGACGCCGGTGGGCTCGCCGTGATGGGACTGCGGGCCGGTGAGTACGACGGCCGGGCCCGCAGCCTCGGGCGCCGGATCGTCTCCGACGACCTGCCGGGCCTGCAGGCACTCATCGCGCGGGCGCTGGCGTCCCGGCCCAGCTACGGCGCCTACTTCCGGGTGCGCCACCCCGACGGCACCGTCCGCTGGACGCACATCCAGGGGCGGGTGCTGCGCGATGCCACCGGGCAGGTCCGGCGGGTGGTGGGCATCGTGCGCGACGCGAGCGACGAGCTCCAGCACTTCGCGGAGCAGACAGCCCTCAGGGTCGACCGGCAGCGGCAGACCGATGTCGTCCAGGGACTCACCTACGCGCTGTCCCAGGCACTCAGTGTCGAGGACGTCACCACGGCCGTGACCAGCGAGGAGACCCGAAAACGCATCGGCGCCACGTCCATCGCCCTGGGCCTGGTCGAACAGGGCCACACCCGGGTGGTCGGTGCCGCCGGGCTGCCCGACGCGCTGGTTAGGGACCTGTCGGTCTCCCGGGTGACCGCCGCGATGCCCTTCGCCGAGGCGGTCCGCACCGCCACTCCGCGCTTCCTCAGCCGACACGAGCTGCGCGACCGCTACCCCAGGATGTGGCCGTATCTGAAGGCGACCGCCTTCACCAGGGCCGCCATACTGCCACTGGTCGCGCAGGCACAACCGGTCGGCGCCCTGGCGATCGCCTTCCAGGACCGCCCGGGGTTCACCTCCGGCGAACGCAACCTGCTGCTCGCCCTGGGATCCACCATCGCCCAGTCCCTCCAGCGCTCGGTGCTCTACGACCACGAACACGAACTGGCCGTCGGCCTGCAGCACGCCATGCTGCCGTCCCGCATCCCCGACTGCCTGGGTGCCCGGATCGCCGTACGGTACCGGCCCGCGCAGAGCGGCCGGGAGATCGGCGGCGACTGGTACGACGTCATCTCGCTCTTTCCGCACCGGATCGGCATCGTGGTCGGCGATGTCGAAGGTCATGACGTGCACGCGGCCGGGATCATGGGTCAGTTGCGGATCGCCCTGCGCGCCTACGCCACCGAAGGGCACCCGCCGTCCACCGTGATCAGCCGCGCCTCGGCGTTCCTGCACGACCTGGACACCGAGCGCTTCGCCACCTGCATCTACGCGGACCTCGATCCGACCACGGGCTGGGCCAGCATCGTACGGGCCGGACATCTGGGGCCGCTCATCAGACGCGCGGACGGCGGCTGCAGCCGCCCGGTCGTTCCCGGCGGACCGCCGCTCGGCCTGCTCGACAAGGCGGACGCCTCCCCGTACCCGGCCGTGCAGCTCCAACTGTCCGCCTCCGACGCGTTGTTGATGTGCACCGACGGCCTGGTGGAGTTCCACGGCATGGATCTGGACCAGGGCCTCGACCAGCTCGAAACCGTGATGATCGGCGGGCCCACGGCACTGGAGGAACTGGCCGACCACATCATCGGCGCCATCGAGGCCCGCCACGAGCTGCTGGACGACGCGGCCCTGCTGCTCGCCACGATCGGTTGAGGCCCGGCGCGGCAGCCCCGGGCCCCAACCCAGCCCTCACATCACGGAGTTGCCAGCAGGTCCGAGGTCCCCGAGGTCTGGGAGCGGGCGCTGGGCATTTCCTGTTGCGCTATGCGCTGGGTGTCCACGGTCTGGCTGCGCCGCTGGGCGGCGGGGGCGGGCCTGCCGCAGAACACCGGTTCCAGGGCGCGCCGTTCGGCGGCGAAGACATCGGAGTTGTTGGAGGCGTTCGCGGAGACGGTGACCTGTCGCGAGCCGTCCTTGGTGCTGTAGGTGTAGGTCTGGTAGCCCTCGATGATGCCGTCGTGGCCGATGACCCTGGTGCCGCAGGACAGGTCGTACTGGCGAAGCCCGAGGCCGTACTGGGAGGTCGGCGTCACCGTCTGCCAGGTCTCCATCTCGGCCAGTTGCGCGCGCGGCAGCAGGCGTCCGGTGGTCAGCGCGTGCAGGAAGCGGTTGAGGTCCGAGGTGCTGGAGATGAGGGCACCGGCGGTCCAGATCCACGAAGCGGTCTGGTTGGTCGCGTCGAACAGCGGCTTGGAGCGGTCGTCGTCGGTGAGGTAGCCGATGGCGTGCGGCCCGTCGATGGTGGTGCGCGGCACCACGAACTCGGTGTGGGTCAGCTTCAGCGGTGCCAGGATGCGCTGCTTGAGCACCGTCGGGTACGGCTTGCCGGTGATGTGCTCGACCAGCATGCCCAGCACCACGAAGTTGGTGTTGGAGTAGCTGTACTGGCTGCCCGGCTTGAACTGCTGACCGTGCTTGAGGGCGTCCGCGATCAGGTCCTGCGGCCGGTAGGTCCGGTAGCGGAACTTCTGGTATCCGGTGACGGTGTCACCGGTCAGCAGGTCGTTGGTGTAGTCGTACAGACCGCTGGTGTGGTTCAGCAGCTGCCGCACGGTGATGGTGGAGTTGGCGGGCAGTACGCCGTGCGGCAGGTAGTGGGTGGCCGCGGTGTTGAGGTCGACCTTGTGCTGTGCGACCAGTTGCAGGACCAGTACCGAGGTGAAGGTCTTGGTGACACTGCCGACGCGGAAGTCTCCGCTGGGGTTGACCGGGGTGCGGGTGGCGATGTCGCCGGTGCCCACGCTGACCGTGCCGGAGTGTCCGCTGGTGTCGTCCACCCGGGCGAAGACACCCGGTGCCCCCGCGGTGATGACACCCTGCAGTGCCTGCTTCAGCGCCGCCATGTCGGGGGCCGGGCTGGACTGCTGGGCGCTGGGCGCGGCGGGCCGGTCGGGAGCGGCGCTGGCCGGGACCGCGGTGGCCAGCATCGAGCCCAGCGTTCCCACGACGACGGCGCCGGTCATGGCGCGTCTGGTGGAACGGGCTAGGAATCGAGTCATGAAGTCTTCGATGTCCTTTTCTGATCGTGCACCGCCCACCTCGTCGACGGCCCACGGTCGATCCGACGGCTGGCGGTCGATCGTGCGGTGATGTCAACGGGCAGGCGGTGGAACGGCGGTGGAGCCCCGGCGTACTCATGCTGCCCGGATATATGTGCGCGTACGGGTACACACGGAGCCGACGATGGTTCTACCACAGTGCCCAACCGCCGCCAATGCCACCGCGGGTGCGGCCGTGAAGCCGCCCTCCGTCAGCTCACGGTCAGCGTGAGCGGGCCCGCCAGTGGCGTGTAGCCGTCGTTGTACAGGTACCAGACGCCGTAGCTGCCCGGTCCGGGCAGAGCGCTGGTGTCGAAGGTCAGGCTGCCGCTGCCGTTCGGTGCGTACTGCCAGCTCAGCGAGTTCTTCTGGCCGGGTGTCACACCTTGCGGGTAGATGCCGATCCAGTTGGTCGAGCTGGTGGTCGACGGGGGCGTCGCGTACTGGAAGGTGACGCTCGCCCCGTTCGCGACGCTCGGGGTGCCGGTGGTCAGGGTGCTGGTCGGGGCCGGGGCGGAGTCGGGCGCGAAGGCGTCGTTCAGCGGTGCCGCGTAGGTGTCGTTGGCGGTGATGCCGGGCAGCCCCAGCGCGGCCTCGATGGTGCGGGCGGTGCTGTAGTGGTCGTAGCGGGAGGCGCTGGTGGTGCCCGCCGGGACGGTGCCCTGGGAGCCGTCCACGATCGCGGCGACGTGGTTGTCCGGGTCGCTGCTGTCCTCGTCCCAGGTGACGATGAGCAGTGACTTCTGCGTGGTCCAGGCGGGGGACTGGGTGATCGGCGCCAGTGTCTGCCGCAGCCAGCCGTCCTGGGTCTTCAGGCTGGTGGCGTTGCCGTTGCCGGAGGCTTCGCCGTCGTAGTAGTCGTCGGCCGCGATCCACGAGAAGTTCGGCGTGCTGGCCGCGCTCTGCAGATCGGTGGTCAGCTGGCTGGTGTCGAACAGGTGGGCCGCGCAGCGGCTCTGGTTGCCGCTGATGTCCGTGTAGTTGATGAACGGTGCGTCATCCGGCTGGTAGTACGAGTCGTGTGCGGTGGTGGTGTTGCAGGGGGTGCCCATGCCCTGCTCGTACGCTTTCCAGGACTTGCCCGCGGCGTCGAGTTCGTCGCCCAGGTTGGCCTTGGGATCGTTGATGTTGGGCCAGTAGGTCGCGCCCTTGGCGTACGTGTCGCCGCCCGCGACGGCCAGGTAGTTCTCGTCGCTGGGGTGGTAGACCGCGTGGTAGTCGTTCATGGTCGCGCCCTGCGCCATCAGGCTGTGCAGGAACGGGGTGTCCGTCGGATCGCCCATCACGGCGGAGTAGTCGGTGTTCTCCATCATGACCATGAAGACATGGTCGTAGCCGGGCACCTTGGACGCCGGGGGAGTGAGCGAGGCGGCGCTGACCGGGGTGGACAGTGTCAGCGACAGGTTGTCCAGATAGCCGGACTCGCCGGATGACTGCAGGAACCGCACCTCGACCAGTAGCGAGCGGCTGCCCGCCGGAACCGCGCCGGTGCTGCTGCGGGCCAGGAAGGAAGTGGTGTTGGAGCGGTCGGCGGCCGAGACGGTGGGCAGGTCGACGGTGGGCCCGAGTTGCTGACCCGAGCCGTCCTGGAAGCGCAGCGAGACCTGTACGTACCCCGCGTAGTTCGTCCAACCGCCAAGCCAGCCGGACAGGTTGTAGCTGACCCCGCCTGCGTCGATCGCGCTCGCCGCCGAGGACACGTCGACCGTCTGCCGCATCGCGCCGTCGCCCTGGTTGCCCGGGGCGAAGAAGGCACTGCCCGGCGCGGGGCTGGCGGGGTGGCCGAAGCCGCCCGCCGAGTAGCAGATGACGTCCGGGCTGCCGGACTCCACCGTCCAGCCCGGGATGGTGGTCGCCGCCGTCCAGTCCGTGGTGCAGTACCCGGCTTCCGCGTCCCCGTTCACGATCAGGTTGCCGCTGCCGCTGCCGCTGCCGCTGCCGCTGCCGCTGGCCGCGTTCGCGGGCACCACCGCCACCAGGAGCGCACCCATCAGGGTCAGGAAGCCGCCGAGCGCTCGCCACAGAAGTCTCATGTCCGGTACCTCGCCCGTGGGGATCAACAATACCGCCGATGAACGGGACATTGGTAACGTCCCCGGCTGTCGGCACCGGTAACACCGGGCCAATTGATCATGTACGGGACAAGGCTGCGACAGGGGTGCGCTGCGGCGCGCCCGCTGTGTTCAGGCAGCGCCTCGCCACCTGGGCGCGGATCCGCGGCTGACCACGAGTCGCACCGCGCCGTCGAACTCCGGCTGAGTACGCAGGTGTCCATGGCGCTCGTCCCAGGCGCCGGAGGCCAGGTCGGCGGCGAGCGCCGAGACCGCAGGCTCCTCGACGCCCGGTTCGAGGAAGCTCCAACCCGACTGCGCCCGGCGCACCGCCGGGTCGAGCAGCGCTTCCGGGCGTGCGTAGAAGGCTTCGCTGAACCCGTCCACGCAGTCGATCGGGATCGGCACCGGACGCACTTCGGTGTCCGGGCCGAGAGCGGCGGTGATGGTGCCGATGGCGGGGTAACGGCGGGCTTCGACCGCCCGCAGTTCCGGCACGTAGTCCATCAGCCACAGCCGCCCCAACGCCTCGGGGTCGAAGGTGAGCACCACGACCGGACCGCGTGCCACCCGGCGCATCTCCCGCAGTCCTGCGGCGGCGTCGGGCCACTGGTGGACGGTGAGCAGGGCCATGGCGGCGTCCACCGAGCCGTCGTCGAAGGGCAGCGCCGCAGCGAAGCCGTGGATGGCGGGCGCGAGACGGGCCGGGCGCTGCGCCCGCATCTCGGCAGACGGTTCGACGGGCAGTACGTGGCGGTCGGACGGCTCATACGATCCGGCGCCCGCACCGACGTTGACGACGGTACGGGCGTCGCCGAGGGCTGCATGGACCAGTGCGGCGATCCGCGGGTCGGCGCGACGGACCCGGGCGTAGCCCTCGCCGATCCGGCCGTAGTCGGCGTCGCCCTTGAGCGTGGTCATCGTCACGTCCTCCCGGAATGAGGCTTCCCCGTGGTGCCAACGACCGCCTGGCTGCGCGGTTGGAGGCCACCCGGATCCAAAGGTACATCCGCCGACCTATACGGCGGTCGCGGCCCTTGTGGCTGAGGGAGGCGCTGTTGTGGCGGTCATGTCCTTCCTCTTGCGGCAGCCAACTCGCCAGTGCTTCAGGCAACTTGACGGTGTTGCGCGACGCGCGGCGGACAACAGGGGCGTGGTGGGACGCTCGGCGCGGGTCGCGGGCGTGGTTCAGAAGGGAAGGGAGCGTAGCCGCACCGGTCCGGTCGGCCAGGGCGCGTCGGCGCGAAGTGGCGTCCACATGGTGCGCAGCGGCATGATCACGGGGCCTCTGGGCTGCTCGACCCGTACCTGTTCCGGCAGCGTTCGCCACCCGAGCCGCTCATACAGGGCGACGAGCGGTGGTCGGCAGAAGAGCAACCCGTGCCGCGGCCCCATGGTGCGCGCGTGTTCCAGGGCGGCTGTCACCACCAGCCGGGCCAGCCCCCGTCCGCGCCACTCGGGCGCGACGGCAACTCCGCCGAAGCCCACCACGTCGGTGGTGTGGTCACCGACCGAGATCGGCGCCTTCAACAGTCCGGTGTGCGCCAGCAGGCGGCCGTGCCGCCGGATGCCGAAGTGCACTTCCTTCGGCAGCCACGTCAGACCGGTCGACGCCACGCCGAACGGATCGCTGTCGTCGCCGAATATCTCGCGCAACTCCGCCTCGCCGTACCGCTGGAGACGCGCCACGACAAGTGGGGTGGTGGATGGGTCCATGGTCATCTGCCCATGGTGCCTCGTGGGCTACTCGCCCGCTCGCCACTCCGGCGCGAGTACCGACCAGACCTCGATGTCCTGCCGCTCGCCCCGGTACAGGAAGCTCTCCCGCAGCACGCCGTCCCTCGTCATACCGAGGCGCCTGGCCACGGCGATGCTGGCCTCGTTCGCCGCCGAGGCGCGCCACTCCACACGGTGGATGCCCAACTGCGTGATGGCCCAGTCGATGATCACGCGCGCGGCCCGGGTGACCAGACCCTTACCCACCGCTGACGGTTCCAGCCAGCAGCCCGCCTCGGCGGTGCCCTGCCCGACGTCCATCGTCCGGAAGAGGACCCCGCCGACCAGTCGGCCGTCCGTCCAAATGCCGTAGATCCGCCCGGCGTTGGCCGCCGACTTCTCCTCGTACGCGGTGAGGTAGGCCCGGCTGGACTCCAGATCCGTGACCTTGTCCGGCAGTCCGATATAGCGCCCGATGAACTGCCGCCCCCGGTCGATGTTGGCCAGCAGTTCGCCCGCATGCCGCGGTTCGAGCGGGCGCAGCTCAGCGCCGTCGTCGCCCAGGGATATCGGGTGCATCGTTGCCTTCCGCGCTCAGAACCAGTGCACAAAGATCTTCGCACGGGTGCGCGACACGGTACAAAAGTCGCCCGCCGCCCCACTCAGGCCGACGCCTGGCACACGCCCCGCGACGCGGCAGGAAGCCGCCGGAGGGTGGCGCGCAGGGGAGTGGCTAGCTGCAGGAGCAGGCCGACCTGTGGGGTCGCCTGGGTTGGTGTGATGTCGAGGTGGAAGTGTTGGGCCAAGGTGGCCAGTACGAGCGCCGCCTCCACCAACGCGAACCGGGCGCCCAGACAGGTGCGTTGGCCGCCGCCGAAGGGAAACCACGCGTGATCGGGAACCACGTCCGGGGCATCGGGCTCCCAGCGCTCGGGCCGGAACGCCGTGGGGTCGGGGAACCAGCGGGGATCGCGGTGCGTCGTCCACTGGCTGCACCACACCGTCGTGCCGACCGGGACGGGTGTGCCGCCGAGCGTGGCGCCGTCCCGGGCCACCGCGGGGATCAGCCAGGACGGGGGGTACAGCCGCAGCGCCTCCTTGATGATCTGCTGGGTCCAGGTCAGCCGTTCGTAGTCGTCGATGGTGGGCGCCCGGCCGCCGAGCACCCGGTGCAGTTCGTCATGCAGCCGGGCGCGGACGCTGGGCGAGGACGCCAGCAGGTACCAGGTCCAGGTCAGCGTCGTGGAGGTGGTCTCGTGGCCCGCCGCCCACAGCGTGACCGCCTCATCGCGCACCTCCTTCGCCGACAGTGGTCGGCCCTGGTCGTCCCGGGCGGCCAGCAGCCTGCCCAGCAGGTCGTCACCGGCCTCGGAGCCGCTGGCTCGCCGCTCACTGATCAGACGGTGCAACTCGGCGTCCACGGTGGCGACGGCGGTGAGCAGCCGCCGCCGGTTCCGGGTGCGTACCCAGGCGGGCAGGAACAAACTGATGCCCCGCACCTCGGCCCCGACCACCTCCTGCGCCACGCCCATCGCGTCACCGAGGGCACGGGACTGATCGCCCAGGTCGTTGCCGAACAGGGTGCGCAGCACGATGCGTTGGGTGATCAGCGCCATCTCCGCACGTACGTCAATGCGTTCGCCGTCCCGCCAGCGATCGCTCGCCGCCCGTGCGCAGTCGACCATGGTCGCCGCGTACCCGCGTACCTGGCGGGGGCGGACGGTCGGCTGCACTAGCGCGCGTTTGCGGCGCCAGTCGGCACCCTCACTGAGGATCACGCTCTCCCCGGTCACCTGGCGGAACGCCCAGCCGATCTGCAGGATGCCGAAGCCGCGCTCCACCGCCCCCAGCAACTCGGCGATGTGCTGCGGGTGGGAGATGAACAGGCTCCGCCTCGGCCCTAACGACCACGTCACCGCATCGCCGAACTCGTCCCGCAGCCGTGCCAGGAAGCCCAGCGGATCCCTGCCGAACGCGGGGAGGTTGCCGACCAGCGGGAGCCCCCGTGGCCCTGGGGTGGGCACGAGCGGAACTGCGGTCACGGGCATGGCACGTCCTCTCCTCGCGAAAGCCGGATCGTTGTGAAAGTGGCGTCGTTCGTCGACCGAGCCGTTCATGGGGAACCATCTGTTGGTTACCCATCTCCCACCGACGTAAGGAGTTCGTACGGGTGATCCTGGCGCGCCCTGTCAGTTCCGGTCGCGGCCACAGCTGACCGTCGCGTTTGCGCCACGCGGAGGAAGCCGTGCGTGTTTCGCCCGTCCGGCTCGCGGTGGCGGTCCGCGAGCGGGACCAGGCGGTGGATCCGCTCCCTTGCGTTGTCCAAGACGCGGATCATCGCGCGGCCGGTGATGGTGTGCGCCTCCTGGCGCGTTCGTCGCACCGTGCGGTACTGCGACCGCGCTACCCAGCCCGCCGCATCTGGGCGGAACGGACCCGCGCCCGTGCCGTAGGCGTGCGCCGCCGCCTCGGCCTGCCTTCGGCGATGGCGCGTGGATTCGGGTTGGATGGTTCAACTGCCGTGCGCCTATGCCTACTTGCGTGCCAGCCGCCACAAGGAACTGACGGAGCGTCATGTAATCGGGCGGTGGCACAGGGCGGCGC
Source organism: Streptantibioticus rubrisoli (assembly GCF_024436055.1). Lineage (GTDB taxonomy): Bacteria > Actinomycetota > Actinomycetes > Streptomycetales > Streptomycetaceae > Streptantibioticus_A > Streptantibioticus_A rubrisoli. The sequence goes on from NZ_JANFNH010000008.1 coordinate 29,714, forward strand.
ACGGCGGTCCGTGAACTCTTCGCGCCTTGTGAGCGGTACGGCCGCACTGCCGTACTGCCTACAGCCCACCGGGACCACCGGCGGGCCGGAACCGCAGTGGAGAGGAAGGCCTATGACCGCACGACCGCGGCACCGCCGCACCGCGCCCCCACGGCTCCTGCCGTCGCTGCGCACCGCCCTGACCGTCGGCAGCTTCGGCATCGTCCTGCCGCTCCTCGGCCCCGGCACCAGCGACGCGGCCTCCGGCACCACCTGGGACCGGGTGGCCGGATGTGAAAGCGGCGGCGACTGGAGCATCAACACCGGCAACGGCAACTACGGTGGGCTGCAGTTCACCCAGCAGACCTGGGCGGCGTTCGGCGGAACCGCGTACGCGCCGCGGGCCGATCTGGCCAGCAGGGCGGAGCAGATCACCGTGGCCGAGGCGGTGCTCGCCCAGCAGGGGCCGGGCGCCTGGCCGGTCTGCTCGGTACGGGCACACCTCACGCGTGACGATGGCCGCCGAGAGCCGATGGTGCGCCCCAGCGGCCCCCGGCACGCCGCCCCCAAGGCCCGTTCGCGCGGCGGAACGGCCCCGCGCCCCGAGGCCGCCCCTACCACCTCGTACACCGTGCGCGAGGGCGACACCCTCTCCGGCGTCGCGGCGCAGACCGCCGTCCCCGGCGGTTGGCAGCGGCTGTACGAGGCCAACCGGAACGTCATCGGCGCGGACCCTGATGTGATCTACCCGGGACAGCGGCTCACCCTGCCCCCGGCGCACTGAGCGCTCCGCTGGGAGTGCGGCCAGGTGCCGTCGGTCGTCTGCGGCACCAACGTGGCTGGTCGCGCGGTTCCCCGCGCCGCTTCATGGCGCTACCGAACCGCAGCCTCGGGTGCGGCGCGGACCACTGCTGTCCTGGCCGTGGGACGCGCCGCACCGGCACAAAAGCGGAAGCCGCCGCCCGCGGGGTGCCGGATCTATGGTGTGACCATGGATGAGGAACGCGCCAACCGGCTGGTGGCGGCGCTGCGTGCCCGGGGTGTGATGGCGCACCTGGCCGAGGTGGGTGTCTACGAGTTCGGAATCCGGGTCGTCCTCGACGAGGGCATCGAGGCGCTGTGGGACACCGACGGCGCGGCGGGCCTGGACGCCGAGGTCGTCAGCGACGGCGTGCTCGTCGGCTTCGTGCCGCACATCCCCGGATCGGCGAACTTCACCGAACAGCAACTCGTGGACGCCATCGCGCGGACCGACTACTCCACCGAGGGCCTCCACCCGCCCGCGGACGCCCAGGACCCGCCCCAGCCGCCCCCGGCCACCGCGCCCACCAAGCCACCACTGGCCCGGCGGCACAAGACGCACTGGTGGCGCCACTGAGCCGCACGCTGGGTCACCACTTGATTGCCGTTTCAACCCGGCCCTATGCCGGGCCAGGGGGTGACGGCATACTGCGGGACCATGACCTTGTTGGCTGAAATCATCACCCTCGAACGGCTGGAAGAACTCCTCTGCGACGAATCCATCGACACCGTGCACCGCGCCCTGTGGCTGTTGCTCTGGGAAGGCGAACTGCCGGTCGTGGACCTGTTGTCGCTCGATGTCTGCGATGTCCGTCTTGACCAGGCGGGGGCGGGCACCGTGCTGGGGAAGGGCGAGCAGGAGATGGCGTTGAGCGAGCGCGCGGCCCGGTTGGTGGGCGAGTTGGCGGGGGAGCGGGAGACAGGGCCGCTGTTCGCCGTCGACGGCCGGGCGTTGACCTGGGAGCAGGCGATGCTGGCCGCGCAGCAGCAGGGCCATGGCATCCACGCCTTCCGTACGGGTGGCAAACGGCAGCGGCAGTCGGAGTAGACAGCCGCAACAGACCAACACGGCGGCCGCTTGCGGCCGTTGCCGCCCAGGGCGAGTGGGCAGTGACCAAGCCCACGGCCCCCAGGCGCTGCCGCCCTTGTACCGAAGCCACTACAGTCGGCGCCGTGGACTTCCGTACCGACATACTGGGCGAGCCCTACCAAGCCGTCGACCTGCCGTTGACCCCCGATGACGAGGGCGAGGTCATGGCGACCCTCGTCCGCCGCCGGGCCCAGCCCGCGGGCACACGGCGGGCCGTGCTCTATGTCCACGGATACACCGACTACTTCTTCCAGACCCATCTCGCGGACTTCTACGTCGACCGCGGCTTCGACTTCTACGCCCTCGACCTGCGCAAGTACGGCCGTTCACTGCGCCCCCACCATTCGCCGAACTTCGTCCGCGACCTCGACACCTACGCCGAGGAACTGGACGAGGCCGTCCGCATCATCCGAGACGTCGACGGCCATGACACCCTGCTCGTCAACGGGCACTCCACCGGCGGGCTGGTCAGCGCGCTGTACGCGGACCGGCGGGTGGGACGGGGGACCATCGACGGACTGTTCCTGAACAGCCCGTTCCTGTCGATGCCCGCCTCCTACGCGGTACGCACCCTCGGCGCTCCCCTCCTGGACGTGCTCGGCCGGTTCGCGGCCACCCGCAAGCTGCCGACGCCGCTCAACCCGCACTACGTGCACAGCCTGCACCGCGACTTCCGGGGCAGTTGGGACTTCGACCTCAAGCTCAAACCCGCCGAGGGCTTCCCGCTGTACCCCGGCTGGCTGGCCGCGATCCAACAGGGGCAGCGCCGGGTGCGCCGGGGGCTGCGGGTCGACTGCCCGGTCCTGGTGATGGCGTCCACCGCCAGCACCACCACGCTCAAGTGGGACGACGCGCTGCACCACACCGACGGCGTGCTGCGCGCCGACGACATCGCCGCGCTCGCCCCCCGGCTGGGCCGGCATGTGGCCACCGTACGCATCAAGGGCGGTGTGCACGATCTGGTGCTCTCCGGAACCGAGGCGCGCGAGCAATTCTTCGCAGAACTGGACCGCTGGCTGACCACGTATCTGTGACGGTTCTGCCGCACGGGCCACCGCTTCCTCGTGATCCGGCGAAGTCTAGGCTGGTCACACCGGGGGCACGACCAGCCCCCTGTGGCCATCCGAGGGGAACGAGGAACACCAGTGGACCAAGGCAGGGCACCCGCCGTGCGCATCGAAGGGTTGTGGAAGCAGTTCGGCCAGCAGGTGGCGGTCGCCGGGGTCGATCTGGAACTGCCCGCCGGGCAGTTCATCGGGCTCGTCGGGCCGAACGGGGCGGGCAAGACCACTACCTTGTCGATGGTCACCGGACTGCTGCGCCCGGACTCGGGGCGGGTGGAGATCGGCGGCCACGACGTGTGGAGCGACCCGGTCGCCGTCAAGTCGCGGATCGGTGTGCTGCCCGAGGGACTGCGGCTGTTCGAGCGGCTGTCGGGGCGCGAACTGCTGGAGTACACAGGGCGGTTGCGGGGCCTGCCCGGCGACGAGGTGGACCGGCGGGCCACCCAACTCCTCGACGTGCTCGACCTCGCGGTCGCGCAGCACAAGCTGGTGGTCGACTACTCCACCGGTATGCGCAAGAAGATAGGCCTGGCGGCGGCGCTGCTGCACAACCCCGAAGTCCTCTTCCTCGACGAGCCGTTCGAGGGCGTGGACCCGGTCTCGGCGCAGACCATTCGCGGAGTGCTGGAGCGCTACACCGCCTCCGGTGCGACCGTTGTCTTCTCCAGCCATGTGATGGAGTTGGTGGAGTCCCTGTGCTCCTGGGTGGCGGTGATGGCCGCGGGCCGCATCCGGGCGCAGGGTCCGCTCGCCGAGGTACGGGGCGCGGCCGCGAGCCTGCAGGCCGCGTTCCTGGAACTCGTCGGTGCCCAGCGCACCGCCTCCGGTGACAACCTGGACTGGCTGGGCGGCGGGGCCCGATGAACAGTACGTCCCAGAAGCAGGTGGCGCGCCCCGGTGCCGCGTCGCTGACCCCGGTCTTCGTCCGGCTGAAGCTCTCGCTGCTGCGCAACGGGCTACGGCAGTCCTCCGGCCGCAAGGCCGTCTACATCACATCGATCGTCCTCGTCGCACTCTTCACCGCGCTCCAACTGCTCGGTCTGACAGCGCTGCGCGGCACCGCGCACCTCGCCGCGCTGACCACCCTCCTCGCGGTGGTACTCGCGCTGGGCTGGGCGGTCGTGCCGCTGTTCTTCGCCAGCGGCGACGAGACCCTCGACCCGACCCGGCTGGTGATGCTTCCGCTGCGGCCCGTCCCGTTGGTGACGGCGCTGCTGACCGCGTCCCTGATCGGCGTCGGACCGGCGTTCACCTTCGCCATCATCGTCGGTTCGGTGATCGCCACGGCACACGGCGCGGCGGCCGCGGTCGTCGGGGTGTTCGCCGTGGTGCTGACGCTCCTTGTCTGTCTGGCGCTGGCCCGGGCGGTGGCGACCGCCAACGTGCGCCTGCTGACCAGCCGCAGGGGCCGCGACCTCGCGGTGCTCAGCGGCCTGATCATCGGCGTCGGCATGCAGTTCGTGAGCCTCGGCGTACGGAAACTCGGTGCCGCCGGGGGACTGCACGCCCTGGTGCCGGTCGCCGACGTCCTGCGCTGGGTGCCGCCGGGTTCGGCGATGGACGCGGTACGGGCGGCGGGCGACGGGTCGTACGGCGCGGCGGTGGCCGAACTCGCCCTGAGCGCAGGGGCGTTGGCGCTGCTGCTGTGGTGGTGGCAGCGGTCGCTGACCCGGCTGATGACCGCCCCGGACTCCTCAACCCTGCAGGCCGCCACTCAGCCGGACAAGGCGCGTGCGGGCCGCTCGGGCCTCGCGGGCGCGTTGCCCGCGGGCCGTACCGGCGCGGTGATGCTGCGGTCACTGCGTTACATCTGGCGGGACCCGAAGACGAAGACCGCGTGGATGTCCTCACTGACCCTCGGCGTGCTGGTGCCGATGCTCAACGCGGCGCAGGGCCACGGCTCCCTGTACTTCGCCTTCTTCGCCCCCGCACTGCTCGGCATGCAGATGTACAACCAGTTCGGCCAGGACACCTCCGCCTTCTGGATGGTCCTGCAGACCATCGCCTCGCCTCGGGACGCCTACGTCGAACTGCGCGCCCGCGCCTACGCGTTGTCGCTCATCGCGGTCCCGTACGTGCTGATCGCCGTCACCGGCGTGGCCGCGGTCACCGGTGCGTGGCGGTCGCTGCCGGAGGTGTTGGGCATGTCCTTCGCCATGCTCGGCGCACTCCTCGGTACGGGCGCCATGACTTCGGCGCTGTTCCCGTACTCGATCCCGCAGGGCAGCGGCTTCAAGAACGTCGCACCAAGCCAGGTCGGAATCGCCTGGCTCTCCCTCTTCGGCGGCCTGATCGCCGGTGCCGTGATCTGTTCGCCGTTGATCGCCCTGACGATCTGGCTGCATGTCTCCGGCGAGTTCGGCCAGATGTGGATCCTGCTACCGCTCGGCGCGGTCTACGGCTTGGGCGCGGCCTGGGCTGGCCTGCGGCTCGCCGGTCCCCGGGTCGTCGCACGGCTGCCGGAGATCCTGCTGGCGGTCAGCAAGGGCTGACCCGCACGGTGGGACGGCGCCCGGTGCGGTCACCACACCGGGCGCCGTCGCGTACGGCGGTCAACGGCTCAGGTCCCGAAGCGGTGCTCGGCCCGGCCCGGTCAGAGGTGTCCGCTGACGAACTCGGCCACCTGCGAACCGAGTTGCTGCCCCGAGCGGTTGTCGATGCTGGTGTGCTGACCGGCCCAGATACGGCTGAGCGCGGCATCGCTGGCGGCGGCCGGGACGCTGTCGAAGGTCCGGGTGGTGCCCTTCGCGGTCAGCGCGAGATGGTGCTGTGCGCCGAAGAACCCGGTGAGCACCGACTGCGCCACCTGACTGAGCGCGGCGTGCGCGCCCGGGAAGGACGGGTCAGGCGCGGTCGGCAGCAGCGGCGTCCAGCCGGGGTCGCCCATCACGCGCGGGTTGTAGTGCGTGCCGCCCAGCCGGATGGCGGTGACCGGGCGCCAGACCCGGTAGTGGTACTTGGCGTCGTACAGCGCGATCACGGTGTCGGCCAGCGACAGGTCGAGGGTGGCGAAGGCTTTCACCGTCTTTTCCAGGCTGGTGTTCTGGGCGGTCGCCAGGTCCTGTGCGGCCTGGTTCCAGAGGTTCCAGATGGGCGCCGCCGCCCAGAACCTTCCGGACGCGGTCTGGTCGGGGGTGCGGGTGGCGCTGGTGTCCTGGCCCAGTTTCTCGACCTCGTTCAGCGCTGCCGCGTACGCGGCACTGCTGACCGGCGGTGGCGCGGCGGGCCGGAACTGGCTCGCGCTGGTCAACACGAACGGCTTGACCGAGCCCCAGTTGGTGTACACCGGTGCGGGCGAGCCCGGCGTCGGCCGGTACGCGCCCGGCCCGGCCCCGGGGACGAAGCGTGGGGGTACGGCCGAGGAGCCGTCGTGGGAGCGCAGTGCGATCAGCCGACGGGCGACCGCGGCGCCGACCCGGATGCCGTTCCGCTTGGCGCCGCCGCCGGGTATCGCGGCCAGCTGGCCGGTCAGCCGCTGGTCGACCCGGGCCCGCATGGCCGGGTAGAGGGCGACCAGCACGTCGTGTGCCGCCTGGTCCGCCGCCGCGTCCGCGCGGGCGCCACGCGGCGCGGCCACCGAGAACAGATAGGAGGGGTCCGCCCGGGTGATGGCCACCACCGCGTCGTACTCGGCGGCCTGCAGGATCGCGAAGCTGCGCGTCGGGTGGACGGTGGCCGGTTGGGCCTTCGGATCGCTCAGGATCGAGATGAGCTCACGGTTCCACTCCACCACCGACGTGCCTGATCCAGCGGCGGCTGGCCGGTTGACGGCCGGGTGCGCGACGGTGGCGGCGCTGGTCCCGTAGGCCGGTGCGGTGAGTCCGGCGGCCAACGCGGTTCCGGTCAGTACGGCGAGTGTCTTGCCTATTCCGCCCATGTCCTGTGGCTTCCTTTCGCTGACGACGGATTCTGGAAAACCGTCGGCCATAGCCCCTTGTCGAAAGCTCGACGGGCAGGGTGTAACAGGCACCCGTCTGCCGGACTGTTGAACTCGGTCGGCCGTCCGCCAAAGGCGGTGCCGCTCACCGATACGGCCGGTGGCCAGATACACACTGCGGGCACCCTCGGCACCCCGCAACTCCGGCCGCACGACCCGAGTGGCCCATCCCCGATCGGCGCAATGGCGAGCCGCGAATCCTACATCCCGGGGATTGGCCCGGCATGTCGGTGTACATGGCGCAGCGCCGGGCACCGAACATGCGAATCTCGTTCTGTCACGCCTCTTTTCAGCAGCCCACCCGCCACCCGAAAGGCGTAACCGACAGTGGATTTGGCGATGTCCGTGGAAGACCGGGAGAAGTTCCTCGCCGACATGCATGTGGGGGTGCTCGGAGTGCACGATCCACGCGGTGTGCGGGCACCACTGCTGGTGCCGGTCTGGTACGGGTACGAGCCCGGCGGCGAGGTACTGGTGCAGACGGGACGGGAGTCGGTGAAAGCCCGACTGGTCCGCGAGTCGGGACGGTTCAGCCTGTGCGCACAAAAGGAATCCGCCCCCTACCAGTACGTCAGCGTGGAAGGCCCGGTCGTGGCCGTTGACGATCCGGTGCCACCGGCCCAGCGCGAAGCGCTGGCGCACCGCTATCTGGACCCGGAGACCGCCTCGGCGTATCTGAAGGCCAACGAACGCCAACTCAGTGACGACATCCTCTTCCATATGCGCCCGCAGCGCTGGCGCACCGCCGACTTCTCCGCATTCGCCGCGGAATTCAACTAGCAAGGGCGAGGGGCAGGTCTGCGATGACGATCGCTGGCGCGACGCGGAATGCGGAAGGCCCGCAGGATGGCTGCCTGCACGAGTTGTTCGACGCACAGGCGGCGCTCCGCCCCCGTGCACACGCCGCCGTGCACCACGGCCGCGCCCTGGCCTACGGTGAACTCAAGGCAGCCTCCGAGGAGTTGGCCGCCCGCCTGCACCACGCAGGGGTGCGGTACGGCGACACCGTGGGCGTCCTCGGAAACCGCTCGCTGGAAGCGCTGGTCGCGTTCGTGGGCATCCTCAAGACCGGCGCCGCCTACGTCCCCCTGGACGACACCTCGCCGCCGCACCGCCTCCAGGCCATGGCCGACGAAGCCGGAGTGCAAACCGTCGTGACGCTGCCCGGCAGCGTCCGCCGACTCCGCCGGGTACGTACCCACATCGACCTGGCCGCCCCGGCGCCCGCCAGCCCCGACAACGTACCGCGGCCGCGGACCACCCCGGCGGACTGCGCCTACGTGATGTTCACCTCCGGATCGACCGGCCGCCCCAAACCGGTGGCCGTTCCGCACCGCGGCGTGGTGCGGCTGGCCGTCTCGGACCTGGTCGCACAGCGACCGCGCCCGGGCGAGCGGGTGCTGCACGCCTACGGGCTGTCCTCGGACGCCTCCACGATCGAGATCTGGGCCGCCCTGCTGGGCGGTGGCTGCCTGGTCCTGGTCGACCGGGAGGATCTGCTCTCGCCCGCGGTGCTGGAGGAGCGGCTGGCCGCCGAGCGGGTGGCCATCGCCTATCTGACGACGGGCGTCTTCCACCACGTGGCCCGCGCCCGGCCGCAGGCACTGCGCACCCTGCGGTTCGCGTCCGCGGGCGGCGAGGCGATGGATCCGGACCTGACCCGCGCCGTACTGGCGGCCTGTCCGGACACCACCGTCGTCAACTTCTACGGGCCGACCGAGAACAGCGTGGTCTCCACCGCCTACGTGGTGCGTGAACTCCCAGCGGGCCAGCAGAGCGTGCCGATCGGCCGCCCCCTGGAGCATTCCGTCTGCCACGTCCTGCGGGAGGACGGCACGCCCGCCGAGGTGGGGGAGGAGGGTGAACTGTTCGTCGGCGGCGAGGGCCTGGCCCTGGGCTACCTCGGCGACCCCGAACTGACCGCCGCCCGCTTCGTGGAGCGCCCGGTCGCCCCCGGCACCCGGCTGTACCGCACCGGGGACCGTGCCGTCCGGCGGGAGGACGGCGAACTGGAGTACCGCGGCCGGGCGGACCGCCAGATCAAACTGCGCGGACAACGCATCGAACTGGACGAGATCGAGGCCCGGCTACGGGCGGACGACGCGGTCGGCGAGGCCGTCGTGGAAGAGGACGGCGACACCCTGACCGGCTACGTCACCCCCGCCCGCGAGGCAGAGGCGGTGCCGCTGGACCGGGTGCGCAAGGAGTTGGCAGCATGGCTGCCCCCGGCGGCGGTCCCGGCCCGGCTGGTGGAGGTCGCGCAGTTCCCGGTCACCGCGGCGGGCAAGGTCGACCGACGCCGACTGCGGGAGGTCGCGGACCGCGTCGCACCGGTCGAAGTCCCGGGCGAGCACGGCCCGTTGGCCGATGTCTGGCAGACCGTGCTGCGCGCCCAACCAGGCGCCGACGATGACTTCTTCGAACTCGGCGGTGACTCACTGCTGGCCGCCGAGGTCGTCAACCGCACTCTGACCGCGCTGGACATCGACGCCCGGCACGGCAGCACCCTGGTGCACAGCCTGCTCCGGCACCCCACGCTGCGCGGCTACACCGCGGCCGTGGACGCCATCCAGCACAGCAAGTCACCGCATACGTCGTCCCCGGTGGACTACCGGGCCGAAGCCCGGCTCGGCTTCACCCTGCCAACGCCCCGGGCACCCGCCCCCAACTGGCGGCGGCCCCGCGACGTACTGCTCACCGGCGCCTCCGGATTCGTCGGCGCCTTCCTCCTCGACCGGTTGCTGCGCCGCACCGACGCCCGCATCCACTGCCCGGTGCGCAGCCGGGACCGAACCCACGCCGAACACCGCGTGACGGCGAACCTGGCCCGCTACGGCCTGCCCCGCCCACCGGCCGACCGCCTCGTCTGCTTCCCGGCCGACCTCGCCGAGGAAGACCTGGGCCTGCCGGTCGGCCACACCGACGAACTCGCCGACATCCTCGACCTCGTGGTGCACGCCGCGGCTCAGGTCAACTTCCTCTATCCGTACGACGCTTTGCGCAGAGCCAATGTGAGCGCCACCAAACAGCTGGTGCGGCTGGCGGCGCAGCGCGCAGTGCCCGTGCACTTCCTGTCCACCATCGCCGTGGTGGCTGGCTTCGGTACCGCGGGCGTACGCGAGGTGGCCGAGGATCTTCCCCTGGACCACGCCGACCGGCTCACCATGGGCTACGCCGAGAGCAAGTGGGTCGCGGAACAGTCACTTCAGGAGGCCGCGCGACAGGGCCTGCCGATCGCGGTCTACCGCCCCTACGAAGTCACCGGCGACCGCGACACCGGTGCCTGCAACACCGAAACCGCCATCTGCTCACTGTTCAAGACCGTCGCCGAGACCGGCCTCGCCCCCGACATCCCGCTCCCGTTGGACTTCGTACCCGCCGACTACCTCGCCGAAGCCGTCGTCCGTATCGCCACCGAACAGCCCGCGACCAACCTCACGTACCACCTCACCAACCCCCGCCCGGCGACGCTGCACGCCATGCTCGACCGGATGCGCGCCGCGGGGCACCAGATCCGCCAACTGCCCTACCGGGAATGGGTCGACGAACTGGTCCGTCATGTCGCACGCAATCCCACCAGCCCCACCGCACCGTTCGTGTCGCTGTGCGTGGACCGCAGCCACAAGGCGGACATGTCCGTCAAGGAGATGTACTTCGAAGGCACGTTCCCGACGCTGGGACGCACCAACGTCGAGCGCGCCGTCGGCGACCTGCCGTGCCCGCCCGTGGACGCCGACCTGCTGGACCGCTACCTGGAGTACTTCTACGCGACCGGCTACATCGAACGACCCACGAAGTAGCGGCACTTCCCCCAGAAACGGCAACCCGGAAGGCCAGCCAGCATGACCGCACCGTCCCCCCAAGCGCCGGACCGCGAACCCGACGTGCTGGACTTCCCGCTCCCGCCACCGGGCAGCATGGGCCCGCCCGAGCAGTACGCACGGCTGCGCACCGACTGCCCGGTGGCCCGGGTCGGTATGCCGCTGGGCGCCACCGCCTGGTACGTCACCCGTTACGACGACGTACGCGAACTCATCGCCGACCCACGGCTGGTCAGACCCACCATCAACGACTGGCCTGCCCGCCGCGACGACCCCGCTCACCACGGCCCCGCCCTGACCACCATGGCGGAACTGGAGGGCCCACGGCATGCCGCGCTGCGTCGGGCAGTCGGTCCGGCGTTCAGCGCCAGGTCCATCCGGGACCGCATGCCGCGCATCCGGTGCCTCGCCGAGCGACTGCTGGCGGATTTCCAGGACCGCGGTAGCCCCGGCGACCTGGTCGCCGGATTCACCGAGCCGTTCCCCCTGCTGGTGCTGTGCGACCTGGTGGGCATCCCGTACGAGGACCGAAACCGCTTCCTGCCCGTACTGGACGACGCGCTCGATGGGATGGTGAGCGCGCGGGAGAGCCGCCGGGTCACCGATCTGCTGCGCGGGTACGTCGGCGAACTCATCGCACGCAAAAGGCGATCACCCGGTGACGATGTGCTGAGCCAACTCGTCCACCAGTGCGGCGAGGGGGAGTTGAACGATGAGGACCTGCTCGCCTTCGGGTTGTCCATGCTCACCGTTGGCTTCGGCATCAGCGGCTTCTTCCTGGCCAACGCGGTGCACACACTGCTGGCCCAGCCCGGCCACTACGCCCGGCTGCGCGACGCACGGCATCTGATGTCCGACGCGGTGGAGGAAGTGCTGCGCTACATGCCGGTGATGAACGGCACCGTCCTGCTGCTGGCCACCGAGGACGTCGAGGTGAACGGGCAGACGGTCCGCAAGGGCGAAGCCGTGGTGCCCGTGCTCGCCTCCGCCAACCGCGACGAGAGCGTGTTTACCGACGCCGACCGGCTCGACCTGTGCCGGGCCGCCAACAACCACCTCGCCTTCGGCCGGGGCGTCCACTACTGCCTCGGCTCCCATCTGGCGCGCGCCGAACTCACCGTGGGACTTGAGGCGTTGTTCGACCACTTCCCACTACTGCGCCTGGCTGGCACACCCACCTGGGACGACGAGTCCCTGACGAAGTCACCACTGACCCTGCCGGTCAGCTGGTGAGGGAGGACCGAGCCGTGACCGGCACACCGCGGACGGCGCCGCCGGCACCCGACATGGATATGCCCATCCCGCCACCCGGCAGCATGGGACCGCCCACCGAATATCCACGGCTGCGCGAGCAGTGTCCGCTGGCCAGGGTACGGCTGCCGATCGGCGCCACCGCCTGGTACGTCACCCGCTACGACGATGTGCGCGACCTGATCGCGGATCCCCGCCTCGTCAGACCCACCATCAACGACTGGCCGCCCGGTGCCCGCGGTGCCAGCGCCGACGACGAGCCGGGCCTGATCACCATGATGGAACTCAACGGCCCACGGCACGCCGCCCTGCGCAGGGCGTTGGCCGAGCCGTTCAGCGTGCGTTCCATCCGGCGCCGACTGCCGTGCGTCCAGCGCTGCGCCGACCTTCTGCTGGACGAGTTCGCCGAGCGCGGTCGGCCCGGCGACGTGGTCGTGGGGTTCTGCGAGCCGTTCCCGTTGCTGGTGATGTGTGAGCTGGTGGGCATCCCGTACGCGGACCGTGAGTACTTCCTGCCCATGGCGGACGCCGCCCTCGGCGCGCTGGTCACCCTGGAGGAGGGCCGCGAAGCCACCCGCCTGCTGCGCGAGTACATCCACACGCTGCTGGACCGCAAGCGGCGCGAGCCCGCCGACGACATGCTCACCCAACTCGTGTCCGACTGCGACCGCGGCACCCTGGACGAGGAGGGCGTGCTGAACTTCGGCCTGTCCATGCTCATCGCCGGATACCGCACGAGCACCATGTTCCTGAGCAACGCCGTACTGGCCCTGCTCACCGAACCCGGCCAGTACGCCCGGCTGCGTGACGACCGCGGTCTGCTGCCCGGTGCGGTGGAGGAACTCCTGCGCTACGTACCAGTGATGAACGGGGTCGTCGTCCTGCAGGCGGTGGCGGACATCGAGTTGCACGGCCGCACCATCCGCGCGGGCGACGCGGTGCTTCCGGTGCTCGCCGCGGCCAACCGCGACGAGCGCGTCTTTCCCGACGCCGACCGGCTCAACCTGTGCCGCGCCGACAACCCCCACCTGGTCTTCGGCCGCGGCCCGCACAACTGCATCGGATCCCATCTGGCCCGCACCGAACTGTCCGTGGGGCTCGGCGCGTTGCTGGACCGCTTCCCCGAACTGCGCATCGCGGAGGGCCACCACACGATCTGGGACGACGAGTCCCCCAGCAAGTCACCACTGACCCTGCGGGTCGACTGGTAGCCAACGCGCCACACACCGGCCGCCCGCGCCGTGCCCGTCTGGCCCGTCGCGGCGTACCGCGCGCCAACAGCCCGCATGTGTGTACCTACTAGTATGTACGATCGGATCATCGGAGGCCTGCCGCCCAACGCCATCCTGAGAGGAATCCTCTGCCATGCCATTCGTTCGTATCGACGCGTTGCGGATCGACAGCGATCGGCTCGACGCGCTCGGCCGCGCCGTGGGCGATGCCCTGGTGGAAACGATCCGCGTCCCGCCCGAGGACCGGTTCCAGGTACTGACCAGCCATGACGGCACCAACAGCACACTGCGCTACGGCGATTACCTCGGCGTGCCCCGTGACGAAGGCATCGTGTACGTCGCGATCACGATGCGTTCCGGCCGCAGCGCGGCGCAGAAGCGGGCGCTGTACCGGCGGATCGCCGAACTCGCCCACGAATACGCTGGAACCGAGCCCCGGAACGTGTTCGTCACCGTCACCGAGAACGAGTCGATCGACTGGTCCTTGGGCTACGGGCTGGCGCAGTACGCGGAGTCCACCGAGGCGGTCGGCCAACGGTGACACCCACGCGGCCCGCGGGCGGGCACACCTGATGGGGCGCCGGTGGGCGCGATCACGTCGATTGCTCGGTGGCCGCCGGTGCCGGTCGTGGCGGCACGCTCGTGGTGAACAGTCTGTCCAGGTATTCGTCGACGGCGGTCAGTACGTCCTGGGGCTCGATCACGTCCAGTTCGATCAGTGTGGTGAAACCAGTGAGGGCGAGCAGCAGATTGGTCTCGGTCACCGGGTCGCGGTCAGGCTGGATGTATCCGTCGGCCATCGCCTGACGGACCAACTGCTCGACGAGGGCGCGCCCTTGAGTGATCCCCTCCCGCGCCCGCGCATGGACGGTGCTGTCATGCAGCGCCTCCAGTACGTAGGCGGCGCTCATCCGGCTGGTCGCGCGAGCGTCGGCGTGCAGGGGCAGCATCTCCGTAAGCATCACTCGCAGTACGTCGCGCGGGTGCGGCTGATCCCCCAGCTCCTGGAGGCCCTGGTCGACGCGCAGCGATGTCTGCTCTGCCGCGAAGTCCATGGCGAAGGAGAGCATCGCCTCCCGGGAGGTGAAGTAGTGCTGCAACTGCCCGAGGGAGATGCCCGCCTCCTGGGCAACCTCGCGCATCGTCAGGTGTGCGACGCCGTGCTGCTCCACCACCCGCCAAAGTGCTCGGGCGATCGCTTCGCGGCGTTCGCGGTGATCCACCTGTTTCGGCATCGTGGGCTTCTCCGTTGGGGTTCGCGTTCCCATACGATTGACATAATACATCTGACCTATAACCCTGGAGGTCCGCTGAGGATGGAGGCGACATGCCCGAACGGCCAAGGGTGCGAACCGCGCAGGGTGTGGTGGAGGGCCGCTGGCGGCAGGGGCACGCGGAGTTCCGCGGCATCCCCTACGCCCAACCACCGGTGGACGCACTCCGCTTCGCCGCCCCCGTTCCGCCGCGGCGGTGGGAAGGGACAAGAAGGGCGGCCGAGTTCGGCCCCGTGCCACCGCAGTCCGGGCCGGTCCCGGCGAGTTCGCCGGAAGGCACCGACTGGTTGACCCTCAATGTCTGCACCCCGGATCCGGGTAGGGCGCGGTTGCCGGTGCTGGTGTGGATTCCCGGCGGCGGCTACATGGCGGCCGACTCGGGCGACCCGATGTACGATCCGGCGGCGCTGGCCGGGGCGGGACTGGTCGTGGTGAGCGTCAACTACCGGGTGGGCGCGGAGGGGTTCGCGCTCCTCGACGGTGCGCCCCCCAACCGAGGATTCCTGGACCAGATCGCGGCACTGCACTGGGTTCGGCGGAACATCGCTGCCTTCGGCGGGGACCCGGACCAGGTCACCGTCGCCGGACAGTCGGCAGGGGCGGGATCGATCGCTGCCCTGCTGACGATGAAGCCGGTGCGCGGCCTGTTCCGACGGGCCATCACCCACTCGGTACCCGGCCTCCACTGCACCCCCGCGCTGGCGGAACAGGTGGCCGCCGAGCTCGCGCACCGGCTCGGCGCCACGCCCACCGCGGCGTCCCTCGCCGATGTCAGCCCCCTACGCCTGGCTGAAGAGGTCACCTCCCTCAGCGCCGATCTCCCTGGCTACCGCGGGAGTTGGGGGCGGCTCTCCCAGACCGGTCTTGCCGTATGCCCCGTCGTCGACGGTGAAGTCCTGCGCGAGACGCCCTGGGCCGCACTGGCCAGTGGCCGGGCGGACGGAATCGAGCTCCTCGTCGGACATGCCCGGGACGAATTCCGTCTGTTCACCGTCATGAGCGGACGGCTGGGCACGTTCACCGACGAGGATGCCCGTACCGCCCTGGACCTGTTCGCCCCGGCACCGGACGGCGCCCACGCCTACCGTGCCGCCCACCCGCACGGCAATGCTGAGCAGTTGGTGGAATCGGTGTACTCCGACGCTCTCTTCCGGATACCTTCACTGAAGTTGGCCCAGGCGAACGCCGCCGCTGGCGGTAGCTCGTTCCTCTTCGAACTGCGACTGGCCTCCCCGGCCTTCGGAGGGGCCCTGGGTGCCTGTCACAGCCTGGACGTGCCCCTGGCATTCGGCACGCTGGCCAGCCCGAACGGCAAAGGGCTGCTCGGCGACCCACCCAGCCCACAGGCCATCGCGGTGTCGCGGGAGCTCCAACAGGCATGGATCGGCTTCGTCACCACTGGCGACCCCGGCTGGGCCGCTTACCGCCCCGACCAGCAGCTCACTCGGGTCCTGGACGCCGAATCGAAGACGGTTCCCTACCCCGAGCAGACCTCCGGCCAGATCTGGGAAGGGCACCTCCCGGAACCCTTCGATCTGGTGTAGGAGCGGGCCAACGGCCGCCGGACCCGGTTGTGTTGAAGATCCCGGCATGTCAAACCCACTGGTGGCAGCGTATGAAGGCAGAGCCTCTTGGTGGCTCGGTGGGCGTTGAAGCCGGTCCGAGCGACCAGGAGGCCCTGATCTCGCTGTCTTCGGTGGGGGAGGGGTTGATCCGTCGCGTCAGTTCGGCGATGTGTCACCGTGATCGACCCGGCTGATCGCCCTTTGGGCCGCACGGAGTACCTCACGTGCAGTGACAGCGCGAAGGCGCATGTGCCAGTAGACCGCAGCCTACTGAGAAGTCGTCAGGAGGGCAGATGCCACTGCTGGGCGCCTGAGCCGTTGCAGTCGTAGATTTGGACTGGCGTGCCGTTGTTGGTGCCCGCGTTCCGCACGTCCAGGCAGCGGCCGGACTGCGGGTTCACTACCGAGCCGTTCGGCTGCGGCTTCCACTGCTGGGCGCCGGAGCCGTTGCAGTCGTAGAGCTGGACTGGTGTGCTGTTGCCGGTGCCGCCGTTCCGCACGTCCAGGCACTTGCCGAGGGCGTGCAGCGTGCCGTTGGAGGCGACGGTCCACCGCTGGGCGCCGGAGCCGTTGCAGTCGTAGAGCTGGACCGGTGTGCTGTTGGCCGTTCGCGCGTTCCGCACGTCAAGGCACTTGTTGGCGAGGCCCGTTATCTGGCCTGAGGGCCCGCCGACCGGTGGCCCGCTCAGGACGACGGCCGAGATGTACTTCGTCGCGTAGTAGCCGAAGCCGCAGAACCCCGTCGATGTCCCGTTCCCCGTGACCGTGTTCCCGACCACCCCGAACTCGTGCGGTATGCCATCTCCGTCCAGCCACATGCAGACGACCTGGGCCTGCCAGACCGTGCCCGCGGGCACCGCCGAACAGGTGGCGATGCCTTCGGGGCCGTTGGGGTGCGTAGTGCACTGGCCGGGGTCTGCCTGTGCGGTGGTGACCGAGGTGAGGACGCCGAAGAGCGCGAGCACCGCCGTCAGCACGGCGGCAGCGGTACGTCTAAGTCTCTTGCGCATGGTGGTGCTCCTTCCGTTCGTCGTTGATCGGATGAGTCGCCAAGCGCCTCACAGGCTGATGGAGACCTTCCAGGGGTGTCAACTCGCCTGTGGGCAGGTCGACTTCGGGTTGGTCGCGCTGGAATCAATCAATCAATCCGGCTACCGACGATGACCTCATCCGTGCTGGTGGGAGCAGGTGTGCGGCGAGGACGTCGGCCGGTGGGCGGAGCGCCAGCGGATCGTCTGGATGAGCGCGGATATGCACGGGAACGCGGCTGACAGCGGTGAACGTCTTCGGTGGTATCCGTCGGACACGGCGGACGCGCGGTGGGCCGCTGTCAGGCCGCTGCTGCCGGTCCCGGCCTGGCTGGAGGGACGGGCGGGCAGCCGCACAGGTACTCGCGCAGACCGGCACCGGGCCGTAGCGGAATCCGAAGCGGAACGGGTTGGTGATCAACCGGCCGGGGCACACGCCATCACGATCGCCACCCCACCCCCACCGGCGCGGATTCCGCTGGCCACACGGCCACAACGGCGCCCAATCGCGGCTCTCGCCGAGCGGGTCGCCGACCTTCCGCCCCCGCCCACATGGTGGGCGGGGACTCCTGCTGGGACGGCAGTGACTACTGTGGGGCGTCTAAGCGGAATGAAAGCTGGAGGACAGGACGGTGTCGGATTCGGTGGCGGGACCGGAGACGGACATAGGTCGGCTGGTCGCCGGACGGTATCGGCTGCTCGAGCGGATCGGCCGCGGCGGCATGGGTACGGTCTGGCGCGCCGAGGACGAGCTGCTCGGCCGACAGGTCGCCGTCAAACGCGTACACGCCCCGCTGCAGCTGTCCGACGAGGAGATCGCGACGCTGCACGAGCGCACCCGCCGCGAGGCGCGCAGCGCGGCCCGTATCACCCATCCCGATGTCGTCACCATCCACGACGTGGTCGAGGACGCCGGTGCGCCGTGCATCGTGATGGAGTACGTGCCCTCGTCCACCCTCGGCGAACTGCTCAAGCGGAACGGCACCATCGCGCCGA
Organism: Streptantibioticus rubrisoli; assembly: GCF_024436055.1. Lineage (GTDB taxonomy): Bacteria > Actinomycetota > Actinomycetes > Streptomycetales > Streptomycetaceae > Streptantibioticus_A > Streptantibioticus_A rubrisoli. Next base: position 47,752 of record NZ_JANFNH010000008.1, read on the forward strand.
CCGAGGCGGTCTGGATCGGCTGCCGCATGATCGCCGCGCTGCGCGCCGCCCACGCGGCCGGAGTGCTGCACCGCGACATCAAGCCCGCCAACGTCCTGCTGGGCACCGACGGACGCGTGGTGCTCACCGACTTCGGCGTCGCCCAGGCCGTGGGGACCTCCACGCTGACCAGGACCGGTGAGCTGATCGGCTCCATCGACTACCTCCCGCCCGAGCGGCTCAAGGGCGGCAGCCCGAGCCCCGCCTCGGACCTGTGGGCGCTGGGTGCCACCCTCTACCAGGCGGTGGAAGGGCGGCCGCCGTTCCGCAAGGACACGCCCGTCGAGACCGCGTACGCCATCGCCGCGGATCCGCTCGAACCTCCCCGGCAGGCTGGCCCGCTGGCCGACCTCATCGCGAAGCTGCTGGTCAAGGAGCCGGAGAACCGGCCAGGAGCCGAGTACGTCGAGCAGGTCCTGCGCGAGCTGGCGCAGGAGGCGCCGACGGACGGGACGCCCGAACCGCCCACCGAGCCGCAGCCGACCCCGTCGTCGGTGACCGGTACGACCAAGCCCGCGCCCGCCGGGGTGCCCGAGCCGACCGGAAGGCGTCGCGCCGAAGCCGCGAAGCGCGGCGGCCGTACGTTGCTGCTGGCCGGGGTCGCGGTGGCCGTCGCCGTGGCGGCGGGCTGCGGATACTTCTTCCTGGCTGGCCATGGGACGGCAGGCGCTACCAACGAGACCACGCCCGCCCCGTCCGACCCCGGCCCCGGGGTGACGCCGTCCGCACCGGCCACCGAGCGGGGCACGCCCACGCCGCCACCGGTGCCCCACGGATACCACTTGGTCAAGGAGGACCAGCTCGGCGCCTCGTTCCCGGTACCCGACGGCTGGCGGCGCCAGGTGAAGTCCGGCACCGAGATCCAGTACCTCGATCCCAGCGGTCTCGTTGGCCTGACCGTCGACGTCATCGACCCCGCCAGCGCCTCGCCCCTGCAGCACTGGCAGCAAATAGAGCCGCAGGTCAAAGCCAAGCTGCCCGGCTACCAGCGGGTGAGCATGCAGAACACCAGCTATCTCGGGCAGCCCGCCGCCCTCTGGCAGTTCACCTTCCGGGGGCGGGCCCGCCAGTTCCAGGCCGTCGACCTTGGCTTCGGCCGCGAGGGCGGCGCCGAGCACGCCATCTACCTCTCGGCTCCCAGCAGCGACTGGAGCCGGTATCGCCCTGTCTTCGACACGGTGCGCGACGGTTTCCGCACGACGAACTAGCTGGACCGGTGACGGGGATGTTTTCCGCGCCGTCGGTCCTGGCGAGAATATGGCCACCCGCTTGATCGTCCTGCCGGGGCCGTACCAACTGCTCGTCGCCGACTGATGACCCGTCAACGGAAAGCAGGGCCAGATGACCGCACCAGGCGCGAACCCGCTCAAGGGAATCCGGGTTGTCGACCTCTCCAAGATCCTGGCCGGGCCGTATGTGACCATGTCGCTGGCCGACCTGGGCGCTGATGTGGTCAAGGTCGAACATCCCGACGGCGGCGACCCGACCCGGCGGTGGGGTCCGCCGTTCAACGGCCCCGACGCCGCGTACTACCTGGCCGCCAACCGCAACAAGCGCTCGGTGACCCTGGACCTGAAGTCCGCCGAAGGCCAGGAGGCCGCATACCGGCTGATCGCCGAAGCGGATGTGGTCGTGGAGAACTTCCGCCCCGGAAGCACACTCCAGGAGGCCTTCAGATACGACCGCCTCAGCGCCGCCTACCCCAGGCTGGTGGTCCTGCACATATCGGCGTTCGGCGAGACCGGACCGCTGCGCTCGGAACCCGGCTACGACATGGTCGCGCAGGCGGCGGCGGGCCTGATGTCCCTGACCGGTGAGCCGGACGGCCCGCCGGTCAAGGCCGGTTACGCCATGGGGGACCTGGGCGCGGCGCTGTTCGGGACCATCGGCATCGTCTCGGCGCTGGTCGAACGGGCCCGTACGGGAGTCGGGCAGTACCTCACCACCTCGCTCTACGAGTCGCAGCTCGCGCTGCACGTCAACTGGGCCACGAGCTACTTCACGACCGGGGAGGCACCACACCGGCTGGGCTCCGGGCATCCCAGTCTCGTTCCGTACCAGGCCTACCCGGCCTCCGACGGACACTTCGTGATCGCGGTCGGCAACGACGCCCTGTGGCGGCGGCTGTGCGACCTCATCGGTCGTCCCGACCTGGCTGCCGACCCCCGGTTCCACACCAACCGCGACCGCGTCACCCACCGCGCGGAGCTCAACTCCGAACTGGAGAAGACACTTCGAGATGACACCGTCGAGCACTGGTGTGACGCACTGAGGGCAGGCGGCATCCCCGTCACGCCGATCCGCGGCCTTGACGAGGTGTACGGGTCGGAGCAGACCGCCGCGCTCGGCATGGTGCAGACCGTGGAACACCCCGTCGTCGGGCCGCTGGAGCAGGTCGGTTTCCCGGTCAGTTTCAAAGGCGTCCGCCCAACGCCGCGCTCGGCCCCGCCCACCCTCGGTCAACACAACCACGAGGTGCTCAGCGCGCTCGGCTACGGCGACGAGGACATTCGGCGGCTCACGGCACACAGGCCACAGCGGGACCGTTAGCGTCAGGTGTTCTTGACCGCCTGGTCCAGCGCCTCGGTGAGCTCGTTGAGGCTGTCGCGCAGTGCGATGGCCTTGGCCAGGTTCAACCGGGTGCCCGAGGCGACACCCATCGAGACGTCGCAGGCCCGGCCGCGCAGCGCGTCGCCCGCCTCGGTGGTGCGTACGAGCACGGAGCGCTCGTCCTCGTTGCTGCGGCGGCGTTCCACGAACCCGGCCGCTTCCAGCCGCTTCAGCAGCGGGGAAAGCGTCCCCGAGTCCAGCCGCAGCCGCTCGCCGAGGCTCTTGACGGCCACCTCACCGTGCTCCCACAACACCAGCAGCACCAGATACTGCGGGTAGGTCAGGCCTGACTCCCGCAACAGCACCCGGTACAGGCTGTCGAACGCCCGCGAAGCGGCGTGCAGCGCGAAACACAGCTGGTCATCGAGGCGTGGTGGCTTCGGCATCCCGGCTGGCGCGCTGTTCGTCATGACATCTATCGTAGCGTCTCGATTGTCCACCGTTCGATTGCCCGCAACCTATTTTTCGGTCTGCCGGGTGCGCCTGCTTCGCAGGCGCGCCGATCCCCGCTCGGGCGGCGCGCGACAGGATACGGGCGGCACCCTCGGCCCGGCGCGCTGCGCCGCCGCTCAGAAGCGGTGTTCCTCAACGTCGATGACGGGTGCGGCGGGGCTGGGCGGCTGCATCCGCCGCCGCTTGAAGATGCTGACGTAAGTGGCGAGGCCGATGATGCCGACAGCCATCATGATCAGGCCGACCAGGGCGACGTTGATTCCCTTGACATGCCAGTCGACTGCGAAGGTGAGAATCGCCCCCAAGCCGATGAGACCGATGCATCCTCCGATGCCCATGGTGATGACGCCTCCTTGGGGTTGGGCGGCTGTCACGTGCGTGGGTCTTCGCCTACCCGTAGGCTGCGCCGCCATGCGGGCACCCCGGTGGCGCGCGACCGCCCGCGTCCCGCCGGATGGGGCGCACCGGGGAAAGCGGTCGACGACCTTGCCCTGGTGCCCAGTTCGCGGTTGCCGTCTACCATGAGGCCTGACCGGCAGTCACCCAGCCAGGGAAGGCAACCGAAGGGCGGTCTCTCGTGTTGTACGCCTTTGGATTTGACCGGATCGGCGTCGTGGTGAGCGACCTGTACTTCATCGACCCGGATCCCGAACCGGGGCAGGAAGGCGCCGAGCACGGCGTACGCCTTGAGCTGCGCATGCTCGCGGAGGGAGCCTTGAAGGGCTCGATCTACTCCGCCCGCCCGATCTCAATCGACCGACCGGTATGGAGAGTTGACCTGCTGGAGTCGGTGGCCGGGCCGACCGGAAGCTTCAACAGGACGCACCATCACCCGAGGTTCGACGGCTGGGAGCCGGGGCGACGGGTGTTCGTCAGGGAGTTGTCCGCCGATCCGCTGAAATGGCTTGGGCAGAAGCTCTCGGACCTGCCAGGTGTGCTGGCGGACGCGGGCGTGCCCGAAGCCGAGGTAGCGCCAACGGACGCGGCGCGACTGCGCGACTGCGTACCGCAGATCCTGGAAGTGGTCGAACGACTCCTGAACTCCGTGTGGTCCGGAGGACTCGGCCAGCCCCCGGCCGACGGCGCCGAACTCACCGAAGCGAGGGTCAGTTGGCTGTAGCGGCGACGCGCTCCTAGAACGCCGCCAGGACCAGCGCCGTCGCACCGGACACGCCGACACACACCATGGCGGCACGCGCGGTGAGCGCAGCCCCACGGGCCAGCCGGGGATACCTGGGAACAGCGGCCCGCGGGGACTGGCCCGTCCAGACGGCCGGTATCGCGCACGCCAGAAGGAAGGCGCCAGCGAACGTCAGGCAGAGCCACCCGACGGCGTACGCGGGACCTGCCATGTAGTAGTCACCGGGGTTCGCTCTCGTCACGGGCACTTGATCGCCGAGGTCAGAGCCGTCCACGTCGTTCACCAGCTCCGCCTCGTCGTCGGTGACGCGCCGGTCGGTGGACTGGAACGTGCCGTCGCAGACGGTGTTGTTGCCTCTGCCGCTGCGCACCGACGCGCAGTAGAGGACCTTGAAGGTGCCCGGCGTCCCCGCCAGCCGGGAGGCGTACGCGAAGCCGCAGGGGCCGTAGACGAGGAAGAACAGGGCCATGAGCGACATCAGCGCCCCGACGAAGCGCCTCCTCACGGACGCCTCCGAACTGTCGGTGCGTACGCCCTGCCTGCGTATGCCCTGCCTGCGAAGTGCCATGCGCCCTTTCTACCGCGCGCCACCGCCCACCCGATCTTCGGGTCACCACTCCAGGCGCCAGCCCGTGGACGACCTGGACGCTGCCGCCGATGTGGTCGTCGAACTCGTCAAGGTGCGCCTATGAGGCATCGAGGCGTGGATAGACCACTTCTTCGAGGATGAGCCGGATCGCCGCGGCGAGCGGAATTCCGATGAGGGCGCCGGGGATTCCCAGCAGACTGCCGCCGATCAGTACGGCGACGATCGCGACCATCGCGGGGACCTCGACCTGCTTACCCATGATCCTCGGAGACAGCAGATAGTCCTCGGCGAGCCGGTAGGCGGTGTAAAAGCCCCCGGTGGCCGCGGCGACGGGCAGGGAGACGGTGAGTGCCACCAACGACACGACCACCCCCGCGATGGTGGAACCCACCATGGGCACGAGATCCAGCAGGGCCACGAAGAACGACAGCAGCAGGGCGTACGGCACGCTGAAGATCTCCAGCCAGGCGAGCGTACCCGCCGCCGCGATGAGTGCGAGCATTCCCTGCCCGACCAGATACCTTCCGACCTTGGCGAACACCTCGTCAGTGATGAGCTCGACCCGGGTCCGCCGTGAGGCCGGAACCAATCGCAGGAACGTGCCCTTGAGCGTGGGCAGCCCCAGCAGGAAGTACACCGTGAGGACTGCGGCGACCACCACCGAGGCGAGGGCGCCCAGAACCAGCTTGCCCGCCCCGAACAGTCCGCCCGCCAGTGACGCACCGCCACTGGTGAGCAGCTTTTGAAGCGCCTGCTGGATATGGAACTGCCGGTTCAAATGACCCAGGAACGAATTGGCGCGCTGCAGGTCATGCAGATAACCGGGGAGTCTGTGCGCGAACTGCTCGGCCTGATCGGCCAACGGAGGGATGGCCAAAGACAGGAAACCGGTCAGCACACCCACTCCGGCGAGCGCGATGACCAGCACCGCCGCCCAGCGGGGCAGCCCGCGGCGTCCGAACCAGCGCACCGCCGGATCCAGGCCGACGGCAAGGAAGAGCGCCAGTGCGATCAGCACCAGCACCGCGCGGACGGCAAGCACCATCTCCGCCACCGCGACCGTAACCGCCACTCCGGCAGCGGCCCACATGCCGACGAAGAACGGCGACCGCCGGTCCACCGGCCGCCCTGGATGACCGAACCGCCGGTTCTCAGCGGCGCCCGAGTCCTCACCCGGCTGTTCCACCGACGGATCACCTCCCAGGCGTCGGAGTGTCACCATGATCCGTGTCCGCGGCGCACTCCCGCATCACCGCCACTACCCCGGATTGCCCAATCCCACCAGCGAATCTGATGGACGCTCGAGGTGACGGGTCAGCCACCGGCCGCGATCCGCGTGGGAATATCGAGAGGGTGGATGAAGGGCTTGCGGATATGGCGTTCCAGGGCTCGCCGACTACTAGGAGAGGCGCCATGGCCACCGACGCTCCACCCTTTGCCGTGCCGGGAGGCACCAGGTGATGGCCAGCGCGCGAGAGCGCCTGCACCACATCTGGCGGCTGTCCAGGGCCGAGCAGTTGTGGCGCGACGGCAAGAGGGTGGAACTCATGCACCGCGCCATGGGCTTCGCCGCCCTGGCCGTGGTCACGCTGGCCCCCCTGCTGATCCTGGTGGCCGCGGCCAATCCCCTCAAACGGCGGGGGTTCGCCCTGTGGGTGGTCGACGGGATGGGGCTGTCGGGCAGTCCGGCCGACTCGGTGCAGCGCCTGTTCGCCACACCGGCCCGGGTGCTCAGCGCGACCAGCGCGTTCAGCGTTCTGGCGCTGGTGGTCTTCGGCCTGACCTTCGCCGCGAGCGTGCAGACCGGCTACGAGAAGATCTGGCTGCTGCCCAGCGGACGGTGGCACAAGGTCTGGCGGCAGGCGGTGTGGCTGGTCGCCATGACCGCCTATCTGTACGGCGAGGTGCAAACGGGTCTGGTGCTGCAACGCCGTTGGTGGGAGTCGGCGATCCGGGTGACGCTGACCCTGCTGCTCGGTGTGTTGTTCTTCTGGTGGGGGCAGTGGTTCCTGATCGGCGGCCGGGTGCACTGGCGGGCTCTGCTGCCCGGCGCCGCGGCGACCATGGCGGGCCTGGTGGGGCTGCGCGGCTTCTCGATCCATGTCTTCGCTCCACTGATCGTCAGCAACGCGGTCAGCTACGGCGCTCTGGGTACCGTGCTGGTCGTGCAGTCCTGGCTGATCGGTGTGGGCTTCGTGGTGTACGGCGGTGCGTTGTTGGGCCAGGTGTGGGCACCGGAGGAGGAGAAGCACGGCGGCTGAGGCGACGGCGACGGGGCCCCAACCGGGTCAGCCGCCTTGGCCTTGGTCCGGCCGTTCCTTGTCTGTCCAGCCGGATCGGTGAGCGTGGCCGCGCTGGTACCCGTGGCTTCCCCGCCCATCGTCTCGACGCAGTTCCCGCCAGGTGTCCGGCCCCACCTTGCCGTCGACCACCAGGCCGTGGTCCCGCTGGAAGCGCTCGGTGGCGTTCATGGCCTGCATGTCGTATTCCCCGTCGGGCACGCCGGGATCGTAACCGTGGTACCGCAGCAGACACTGTGCCTCGATGACCTCCCAGCCCGTGCTGTTGACATCCACGAACACGGTGCTGGTCGTGCTGTACCCGGCACGCAGCTCGCCTGCCTGGCGCTGCACAAGGCACCGGTGGCACTGCCCGCGCTGGAAGACGAATGCCGGTTGGGCGCTGACGTGGACCGTGCCGGTACCGGTCTCCTCGTACTGCCATGGCCGGGTGACCAGCAGCACGGCGACCAGGGCGGCGGCCAGCACCGAAACGCAACCGATCGTCACACAGGTACGCCCGCCGGTCCGCCGATTGCCCGGTCCGGCGGCACCGTCCGCACCACCGTGATCCTTCGCCTCATCCCGCGCACCAACTCCGGTAGCGGCCTTGAACCTTCGCCGCCGCCCGACGAGTTGCCGCGCTCGCTGATCCAGCGAGGCGGGCACTTCCTGCCAGCGCCGCATGATGTCCCCCATACACGTCCTGGTACCCGATGCTTCGGGACCTTCCCCGACGCATATCATGACGACCTACGCATACCGAATCCCCTCGACGCTGCCCTCGACCACGACTTCCGGCCACCTCGGCCGGACCGCTCCAGCCCCCGCGGTCCGCCTCGCGACAAAACCGCGTTCATGCACCGCGCCGACGAGCGGCGGCGAGCCGCTGGAACGCGGTGGGAGCCGGTCGGTGCGGCAGGAAGTCCTTGATCTGCCGCGCGCAGTCGAGGGGGCTGGCGACACTGGTGTCACACTCGATGTCGTACACCCCGTGGGCGTGCACCTGGTCGATCTGGCGGGCGGCCAGACCCGGCGGGCGGTCGCCGCGCGCGTGCTCGCGCCGTTCCAGTTCCGGTAGGGGACAGTGCACACCGACGAGGACAACGTCCTCGGGAAAGAACAGATCAAGGCAGTCATCAAGGCGCCAGGGCTCGCTGAAGAGATGATCCACCACAACGTTGTTTCCCGCGGCGGCCATTCCGGCCACCGCCCGGTGGAAACCCATCCAGGTGCGTTTGAGTATCGCCGGTAGCCGCTCGGCCGGAAACTCGCGAGACGTTCGCATGGCATGGAACGCGTCGACCGGCAGGTGGAAGAAGGGTTCGTCAAGGATCGTGAGCAGTTCCCGGGCGATGCTCGACTTGCCAGAACTCGATGTGCCGTTCAGGAAGACGATCAATCCGTGGGATGTCTGCGTGGATGCCGTTTCGTCGCCGGAGTGGCACCAGTCGGTCCGGCGGATGGGAAGGGTCACCGTGTGTTCCCCCGTCTCGTGCGCTGTCGATGCTTCGATCATGATGACTGTTGCGCCAGGGCGGGAAGGCGCACGGGGGCGTGAGCCGCCACCCCTCGCCGCCGTCACCGGGCTCGCGGTACGCACCGTCCCCTGTCCGGCAAGGAGATGCTCCGCGTCGATGCGGCTTGCTCCTCACGTGGCGTGAGGTCCTACCGTTCCGAGCCATGAAGATTGTTGTTCACGACACGGCGTCCGCCATGATCGACCTGCTGCAACGGCCGTTGGTGGAACGGCCCGAAGCGCTACGGGAGATGCTCCAGCCGCTCCAGAACATGATGGCCGCCATGGGCAATGTCGACCCGGTCGAGATGCACCAGCGCCTGGGCAGTGGCTTCCGAGTCGATCGTGAGGACCCGCGGTACCTGCCCGCTGTGCGGCAGATGCGGGACGCGGGCGTGTGGAACCAGATCGAAGACTCCCTCGCCGCCGCGTGGGAGCGGATCAGCGGTGCGGTTCCCGGCGTCAAGCACGCCGAGACCGTGCACGTCGTCGTGGTGCTCGGCAACCCCGATGACGACCACCTGATGGTCCGCAGCGCCGGATACTTCGGCATGGGTGGGATCCCGGGTGCGATCCAACTCGTGGTGTGGCCCAACGACATGAGCTTGCGGAACATCGGCCACGCCGCCGCGCACGAGCTCCACCACAATGTGCGCTACGCCAATGTGGTCTGGAACCCGATGACCGTGACGCTCGGTGAGTGGGTCGTCTCCGAGGGGCTGGCCGAGGCGTTCGTACGGGAACTGGCGGGCGAGCAGGCGATGGGACCGTGGACGAAGAAGCTGACCGGTTCCGAACTGGACAGCGCCTACGAAAGGATCACCGCCGATATCGACATTGCCGGAATGCAGAACCTGACCGCGTACGTCCTCGGCGACGCCGTCGCGCAGCGCATGGGGCAGCAGCCCGTGGGATTGCCGGAACTCGCCGGTTACGCCGTGGGACTGCGTGTGGTGGACGCGCACCTGGCGGCCTCCGGCCTCACCGCCGCGGAGAGCGTCGCCCTGCCGGCACGCGAGATCCTGACGAACGCGGGCGTGGCGACCAGCGCGTGAAGGCCGCGGGGTGGTGCCAGACGCGGTGTTCGGGCCACGGCACCCCACGGCTCGGCCGCCGACCACGTACGCAGTGGTACGCATCGCCTTGCGAGCAACGGGAGTTCAAGGGTGCCGAAACCAGGACACGCGGCCGCGCGGGACGTCATACGACCTGGCAAGATCGGGTCCATGCCGGTGTACAACGACCAGGACTTCATCGCCCATGTCACCAGTCGCCTCGCGGCACTGCCTTGTGTGCGGGCAGTGGCGTTGGGCGGTTCGCGAGCCACGGGTACCCACGGACCGGACAGCGACTGGGACTTCGCCGTCTACTACCACGGAGGGTTCTCCCCGGAGAGCCTGCGCGCTCTCGGATGGCCAGGGGAGATCTCCGACATCGGTGGGTGGGGCGGAGGTGTGTTCAACGGCGGAGCATGGCTGAGCGTTGACGACCGGCACATCGATGTGCACTACCGCGACCTTGACGATGTCGAGCACCAACTCGCTGAGGCGCGTGAGGGCCGATTCGGCGTCGAGAGACTGCTGTTCCACCTGGCTGGCATCCCCACCTACATCGTCGTCGCCGAACTCGCGGTCAACCAGGTCCTGCACGGTGACCTACCGCGCCCCGAGTACCCCGAAGCGCTGCGGCGCGCCGCACCCCAACGTTGGTGGGGCGACGCCCGGCACACCCTCGCCTACGCCCGCGCCGCCCACGCGGCACGCGGCCACCTCGCGGACTGCGCCGGTGCGATCGCCACCGCCGCCTGCCAGGCGGCCCACGCGGTGCTGGCGGCCCGGGGCCAGTGGGTGACCAACGAGAAGACGCTGTTGGACCGTGCGGGCATCCGGGACATCGATGGCCTGCTGAGCGGGTTGGCGCCCCGCCCGGAAGCCCTGACCGCTGCCATCGACGAGGCGACGGCGTTGCTGGAAAGCGCGGTCAGCACCGCCTGCGCCACTCAGCCCAGTTCGTAGTCGAACCACACGCGATGCGTGCCGTCGGGTTCCACCGATATCCCGCCGGTGCCGGTGATCCCGGTCAGTTCTCCGGTGCCGCTGGAAGGGACGATGGTGAAGAACTCGGCGCTGCGGTCGGTGCCGGAAGTCGTAGCCGAGTGCGCGAAGTTGAAGGCTCCGTCGCGGCCTCGTAGCGAGCCCTGGAAGGACTCCATGGCCACATAGGTGCCGATGCCGGTGGTCTGGTCGAAGGCCGCGGTGAACAGGGTCGCCGAGCGGCCGACGAGATCTCCCTCGTACCGCTTGTCCATGGTCGCGACGCCGACGGGAACTCCAGTCGGCGTGGCGGGCGTTGGGACCAGCTCGGTCGGGGAGAAGGCTTTGACGGTGAACGTTCCTGTGGCTCTCATGGTGCTGATCGTATGGGCGGGGTCTGACAATCGGCTTCGGCCGGAGTCCTCGGCGCTACCGCCCGGCCGGAGGCGGCCGACGCCAGCGCGTGCGACCGCCTCCGCCGTGACGGCCTGACACCAACCGCGGTGTCGCCAATGCCGTACCGCCCCATGCCGCGGCTACCCCGATGCCGTGGCTACCGCCCCAACGCCACCGCTACAGCCCCACATCCCGGCTGCGGATGTCGGCGAAGGACTCGCGGCGGACCAGTAGCCGGGCCCGGCCCTCGGTGACGGCGACCACCGGTGGGCGGCCGACCATGTTGTAGCCGGAGGCCATCGACAGGTGGTACGCGCCCGCCACCGGAATGGCGATCAGGTCACCCGGCCTGGTGTCGCCGGGGAGTTGGACATCGGAGGCCAGGATGTCACCCGCCTCGCAGTGCCGTCCGACGACCGTGGCGGTCTGGCGGTCGGCGGGGGAGTGGCGGCCCAGCAGCCGTGGGGCGTAGCGGGCTCCGTACAGTGCGGGCCGGGGGTTGTCGCTCATGCCGCCGTCGACGGCGACGAAGGTGCGCTCTCCGGTGCGTTTGACGGACAGCACCCGGTACAGGGCGATGCCTGCTGGCCCGGCGATGGCGCGGCCGGGTTCGATGGTCAGTCGGGGCACCGGCAGGCCAGCGGCGGCGCAACTGGCGTCGAGTTCGGTGCGGATGCGGGTGCCGAGTGCTTCGATGTCGAGGAGGCTTTCGCCGGGTCGGTAGGCGACCGCGTGTCCACCGCCGATGTCCAGCTCGGGGAGGGTGATGCCGTGTTGCTGGCGGATGCGGGAGAGCAGTCCCACCAGTCGGCGCACCGCCAGCAGATACGGCTTCACGGTGGCGATCTGCGAGCCCAGGTGGCAGTGCAGACCGGTGAGTTGGAGTCCTGGTTGGTCCAGGATTCGGGCGATGGCGTGTTGGGCGGAGCCGTCGACCAGCGACAGTCCGAACTTCTGGTCCTCGGTGCCGGTGCGGATCGCGGTGTGGCCGCCGGCGGCGATGCCGGGGACGACGCGGACCAGGACCTTCTGCCGGGTGCCGGAAGGGACTTCGGCGGCCAGCCGGGCGATCTCGCTGGTGCTGTCGATGACGATGCGTCCCACACCGAGTCGGATGGCCGCGCGCAGGTCGTGCGGGCTTTTGGCGTTGCCGTGCATGACCATGTGTTCGGGTGGGAAGCCGGTGGTGACGGCGAGTTCCAGTTCTCCGGCGGAACTGACGTCCAGGCCGAGGCCCTCATGGTGGATCCAGGTGGCCATGGCTCGGCACAGGAAGGCTTTGGCGGCGTAGAGGATGTCGGTGTCGGGGAAGGCGTCCTTGTAGGCGCGGCAGCGGCTGCGTACCTCGTCCTCGTCCAGGACGTAGACGGGGTGCCGAAGCGTTCGGCGATCTCGGTGAGCGCGACCCCGCCCACGGTCAGCTCCTCGTGCGCCGCACGACGGGTCGAGGCGGGCCAGACGGACAACTCATCGGATCCCGAAGGGAGTTCGGCCCGGCTGGGTACGACGGTCAGTGTCATCTCGAAGGACTCCTCAACCGATCCACATGCTGACGGCATCGACCAGGGCCACCGCCCCCGTCACCCGCAGAACGCCGATGGTCTGCGGATCCCACTCCCGCCACAGCGAACCGCGGGAGGTGTGGGTGGTGGCGGGGGCGGCGAGCTGGGGGTCCATGGTGAGGGTCGTGGCCCCCAGCGGCTCGGTGAGGGCGCGCAGCGCGGGTTCGGAAAGCCTGATCCATGCCTGCTCGGCGCCGAGGGTGTCGCTCAGCCGCCGCTGAGTGGAGAATCCGACGGCCGTGCGGCCGCCCAAGGGCGTACGGAAGAGGCGGGTCGCACACCCTGCGGGACCCGACCGGACGGGAACGTAGAGCAGTCCGGTCGGGAGGCGATCTGGAGGTTCGTGATCGTCCCCGCGTACGAATTCAGCCATGGGGTGTACTCCTCACGGAACGACGGTGGGCCCCGGGTCCTTGGGCGTGCTCCGAGGCGCACCAACGACGCTATTGCTGCCGCTCCTGGGCGCGCCCGGCCCTGACGCGGTGTTGACGGCATCCGCCCGACGATTGATGTGCCGTTCACGTGGAGCGGCTCGGCCAGGGCCGGACGAGCGTTCGGGCCCACCGTGCCGCAAAGACGCGACCGGAAACACCTCTTGAAGTCATGTACGACCCCTTGACGCGGTCCGACCACCACAGGGAGCCTCATTCTGCACGTCAGAGCCGCGAAGACGGGCAAGTCGGCTTCACAGGGTGAACGTTCGTGGTGATCCGACGCCCGATTGACGACAATGGGTTTACTGGAGGTCACGGTGGTAAGAAACTCCTCCCGACGGGACTTCGTGCGCGCGGCGCTCGTCGGCGCCTCGGTGCTCGCGGCACCCGTACCGCTCGCCGGGACCGCCCAGGCCGCCGACCGGTCCGGCGCGCGGGCGGACAACGCCACCGGGGGCGCGCCGGGCGGCCCGGGCGCCCCGTCCGCCTTCACCCCGGCCGACAAGCTCGGTTTCGGTACGGCCCGCGGCGGGCGCAGTCCGGTGTGGTTCACCCTGGAGGGCGGCCGGATGAGCGAGACGTACTACCCGGACCTGAGCACTCCAGCCAGCCGCGAAACCCAACTGGTGGTCACCGACGGCAGGACCTTCGTGGAGCGGGCCAGTGACGTGCCGACCCGCACCGAACTGCCGGAACCCGGAGTCCCTGGCTACCGTCAGATCAGCACCGGACACGGCTGGCAGGCCGTCACCCGCTATGTGACCGATCCCCAACGCGCCGCCGTCCTACTGGACTTCGAGGTCCGCTCCACCAGCGGTGCCCCACTCCAGGTCTACGTCCTGCACGACCCGGCGCTGTCCGCGAACGGCGACGACGACCGGGCCTTCCCGCAAGGCGGCGCACTGGTCGCGCAGGACGCGCGCTCGGCGAGTGCGTTGGTCGCCGCTGCCGGATTCGCCGAGTCCACGGTCGGCTACTTCGGCGTCAACGACGGCTGGACCGAACTACTGGCGTACAAGGGCCGGTTGACGCACCGCTACTCAACCGCCGGGCCCGGCAACGTCGTCCAACTCGGCCGACTACGGCTGGACGGCCTCGCGCACACCCGGCAGACCGTGGTGCTGGGCTACGGCTCCGACGCCAACGAGGCGCTCGGCACCGCCCGTCGGGCGCTGCGGACCGGGTTCACGCAGGCGGCGCACGACTACGCCACCGGCTGGCGCTCCTACCTCGCCGCCCTGCCCAAACCACCCGCGAGCCTGCGTACGGCCCGCGAGAAGCGGTTGTACACCGCGTCGGTGATGACGCTGACTGCCAGCGAGGACAAGAACAACCCCGGTGCCTTCATCGCCTCCCCGACCATGCCATGGGCCTTCGGCACCGACCGCAAGGTCGCCCCGGTGAGTGGCTCCTACCACCTGGTGTGGCCGCGCGACCTCTACCACATCGCTACCGGACTGCTCGCCGCGGGCGACCGCGAGGCCGCCGAGCGGGCACTTGACTACCTGTTGCGGATCCAGCAACCGGACGGCCACTGGGCGCAGAACACCACCGTGGACGGCAAACCCTTCTGGACCGGTGTCCAGTTGGACGAGACGGCCGCACCGATGCTGCTCGCCTGGCTGCTGGACCGCCACGACACCAGCACGCTCGACCGGCTGGCGCGCGGTGCCGACTTCATCCTCGGCTACTCCGCCGACGGCCACCGCGCGCCGTACACCCAGCAGGAGCGGTGGGAGGAGCAGAGCGGCTACTCACCCTCGACCATCGCCTCCGTGATCGCGGGCCTGGTCTGCCTGGCCGACCTGCTGCGCAGGGGCGGACGCGGCGAGCAGGCGGCCAAGTACCTGGCAGCAGCCGACACTTGGCGTGACGCGGTGGACGGCTGGACGGTGACCAGGACCGGCCCCTACTCACCCAAGCCGTACTACCTGCGGCTGACGAAGGACGGCAAACCCGACACCGGCACGGCCTACGACCTCGGGAACAACAACCCCGCCGCGGTCGACCAGCGCGCGGTGGTGGACGCCGGGTTCCTCGAACTCGTCCGCCTCGGCATCAAGAACGCGGCGGATCCGGTGGTCCGCAACTCGCTCGCCGTCGTCGACAAGCACATTTCGGTGCTGACGCCTTCCGGTCGGCACTGGCACCGCTACAGCCACGACGGATACGGCGAGCAGGCGGACGGCGCGCCGTGGGACGTCAACCGGCCTGACGTACAGCACACTTACGGTCGCCTGTGGCCGATCTTCTCCGGGGAGCGCGCGGAGTACGAACTGCTCGACGGCAACCGCCGTGCGGCGGCAGGCAGGTTGCGGGACATGGCGGCCACCGCCGGGGAAACGCTGCTGCTGCCCGAACAGGTCTGGGACGACCAGCCTCCGGCTCCTCGGGTCCGCCCCGGCACCCCAACCACCTCCGCCACGCCGCTGGCCTGGACCCATGCGCAGTACCTGCGCCTGGCCTGGTCGGTACAGCGCGGCAGGCCGGTGGAGTACCCCACGGTGGTGGCGGAACGCTACGTGCGCGGCTGATGCCTGGGCGCGGTGGTGGGCTGGGCGGCGGGTTTGACGGCCGCCGCCTTGCAGGCGCGCGGGTACAGGCCCTCGTCCTCCACGTGCATGTCGGCGCGGTGGAGCGTGCGTACACAGGCTTCCTCGTCGCCCCCCGCCCCCGCGCTGCACGCCTGCGCGATGTATCCATCGTGGTCCCAGATGTTCACGCCCCCGGCCGCCAGCGTGTCGATGCAGGCGCTGTACGTCGCGTGGGCCGATCCCGAGGTGACGAGGACTCCACCCGCAGCAAGCGCGACCGCCATCACACCGCTGCCGAGCGCTCTACCAACTCGCATCCGTATCTCTCCGTCGTAGCTGAATGCCTGGCGCTGACCTCCTATGCGTTTCCCCACCGTCCCGCGAAGATGCCTGCCGTCACGCCGATGGCGCAGGCCGCGACACCGGGGCTCAACGTGCGGTCACCATGGTCCACGGGCTGGGAGCGGCAAGCGCCTGCCGCGGCTTGCGGCGCGCCCAGTACCGTACGGACACCTCGACGACCCGCGCGGGATCCGCGACGAGCCGGGTGGGGGTGAACGGCTCGGACATGCTGGTGTAGCTCTGGAACATCGCCAGCAACCGGACCGCCTGCCGCTGCACGGGCGACAGCCACTGCTCGGCCAGCGGCAGGAAGAACCGGTTCCAGCTGTCCGTGGAGACCGTGGGCGGACGCTCGATCGGCGCGACACCGTGGGCGGCACGGAAGTCGTTGATCGCGGCGCAGGTGACGTCCACCAGCTGGCCGAGGCGCAGACCGTGTTCGCCAGCGGAGATCACCTCGGTGCGGGGCGTGGCGGGCGGAGCGCCGCAGGCCGCCGTCACGATCGCGTCGGCGACCTCGTCGACCGGTCCGATCTCCGCGTGGCCGTCGGGGTCGCCGACGACCACCGCCGCGAGCCCGGAGACCAGAGCGGGAAAGAGGCTGTACGGACCGGAGAACCGCGCTATCACCCCGTCCGTGCGACGACCCATGACGAGGGGCGGGCGGACCACCGTGACCGGGCCCCGGTGTTCCGTCACGATGTCCTCACAGACGGCCTTGGACCACTCGTAACCGTTGCGGTAACCCTCGAACTCGGCGCCCGTGAGGTCCTGCGGACCGCGGGTTCCGCCGACGTACGCGGTGGAGACATGGACGAAGTGGGTTTCCCGGTCGGCCAGGGCCAGCACCTCGCGCAGCGGCACGATGTTGGCCTCGGTGGCCTCGGCACGGGTCAGGGTCCACCGGGTGGCGGCCGCCGTGTGCACGATGACGTCCCAGTGGCCGGTGAGCGAGGCGGGGACCGGCTCGCGGCCGATGGTCCACGGCACCACGCCGGGTTCGCCCGCGCGCCTCGCGGTACGTACGGTGTCGGCGGCGGGTGCGGCCGCGGTGAGCCGGTGGGTGACTTCGGTGCCCACGACGCCGGTGGCACCGGTGACGAGTATGCGCATGACTGCGGCCGTTTCCTCACGAGTTCCAAAGTGCCGGGGTCAGTACCAGGCAGGCGTTCTGCCCGCCGAAGCCAAAGGAGTTGGAGAGCGCCGGAGCGGTGGGCACCGCACGCGGCACACCGGTGACGATGTCCAGGAAGTCGAACTCATCGCCGTCGGCCAGGTTGGCCACCGGGGGTACCACGCCACGCTCGGCGCAGACCAGCGCGACGCACGCCTCCAACGCACCGGAGCCGCCGATGAGGTGGCCGGTGACGCCCTTGACGGACGTGACCGGCGGGGCGGTGGCGCCGAAGCACCGCGAGATGGCGGCGGCCTCGGCGCTGTCGTTGGACCTGGTCGACGTGCCGTGCGCGTTGATGTGTCCGATGTCGGCCGGGCCGAGCCCGGCGTCGGCGATGGCAAGAGCCATGCAACGAGCGGCGACCGCTCCATCGGCGAGCGGCGCCACGATGTTGAAGGCATCGGCGTTCGCCGCGTATCCGGCGACCTCGCCGTAGATCCGGGCACCGCGTGCTGCCGCGGCATCCCACCGCTCCAGCACCATCATGGCGGCGCCCTCCGCCAGGACGAAGCCGTCGCGCTCCGCGTCGAACGGCCTGCTGGCCGACCACGGTGCGTCGTTGCGGGTCGACAGGGCCCGCATACGGGCGAAGCCAGCGACCATGATGGTGGTGATGGCGGAGTCGAAACCACCGGCGACCACCGCGTCAAGTTCCCCGTACCGGATCCTGCGGGCCGCCTCACCGATCGCCGTCGTACCGCTCGCGCACGCGGTGGCGTACGTGGTGCAGGAGCCCTGGAAGCCGTAGCGCATGGCGACACGGGCGGCGGCGCTGTTGGCCATCGTGCGGGGGACGGTGTGCACGGGGATGCCCGCCGGGTCGTCGCCGTGGTTCAGCGCGGTGGCTTCCATGCTGGTCAGTCCGCCGATGCCGGTGCCCAGATGGACGCCGACGCGCTCCGCGGGCAGCGTCGTCGGCAGGTCCGCGTCGCGTACCGCGTCCGCCGCGGCGCACAAGGCGAGTTGGGTGCCGCGGTCGATCTGCCTGCGTTCCCGAAGGCTCACATAGCCGTCCATGGGGAAGTCCGGCACCATGCAGGCAAATCGCACCGGAGCGTTCTCGGCCACCAGTTCGTCGACCGTGGTCGCCGCCGACTTCGCGGACATGATGGTGGTGTAGGCCTCGTCAACGCTGTTGCCCGCCGGGGACTTCACACCCATACCGGTGATCGCGACCCTGGTGCGCTCCGGTGCGCTCATGCCCTGGTGGCCAATCGGTCGGCCAGCATGTCGATGGCCTGGCCCACAGTTTCCGCCTTCAACAGGTCCTCGACCTCGATCTGGATGTCCAGGGTGCGCTCCAACTGGGCGCCGACCGCCATGAGTTCCAGGCTGTCGATGTCGTATTCGGCTTGTAGATCGGTGTGGTCGTTGATCGCGCCTGGGTCGGTGCCCAGGACTTCGGCGATGGCCGCCTGCGCGGTTCGGGCCAGCTCCTGGCGGGTCAACTCCATGGTGGTACCCCTTGTCGGCGGTCGGTCGGTCACAGGTCGCTGACGGCGTGGGTCGCCAGCCGCAATGCGCTGTCGAGGATCCGGGTGGCCTCCGCCAGTTCGTCGGCGGTGGTGGACAGCGGGGGAAGCAGCCGCACTGTGGTGGGGCGGCTCAGACACGGGGAGACGAGCAGTCCCGCGTTGGCGAGTTCGATCACCACTTCGCCCGCCGCCCGCGGGCTGGTGAAGTCCATGCCCCACAGCAGCCCGCGCCCACGCAGTCCGCTCATCACCGCGCTGTGGCGTCGTTGCAACGACCGCAGCGAGGCGGACAGCGACGAGGCCAACTCCCGCCCATGGTCGGCGAGTTCCTCCAGCGCCGTCAGGGCGGCGGGCAGGGCGGCGCAACTGAGCGGGTGGCCGCCGAAGGTCGCCGAATGGAGGAACGGGTCTGCGCCCAGCGGCGCGTACATCTCCTCGGAGCACACGACCGCCGACAGCGGCATGATGCCACCGCCCAGCGGCTTGCCGACCAGCACCGCGTCCACCGCGAGCCCCTCGGCGAGTGCCACCGACCGCTCCCCGCACCGGCGCAGCCCGCACTGGATCTCATCGGCGATCACAAATGCACCGTGCCGCTTGGCATCCCGCGACCACTGGCGCAGCACATCCAGTGGCAGTGGTACGACCCCGTTCTCACCCTGCACGGGCTCGAAGACCACCGCGGCCACCTCCCCCCGGGCCGCCTCGCGGCGTACGGCGTGCGGGTCCTCGGGGTCCAGATGCACCACGTCCACCGCGCATCCGCGCAGTCCCGTTCTGAAGAGCGGGTTGTGGGTGAGGGCCAGCGCGCCGAGTGACTTTCCGTGGTACGCGCCGCGCACCGCCAGCACCCGGTCGCGTCCCGACGCCAGACGGGCGAGTTTGACGGCGACTTCGACGGCGTCGGCACCGTTGAGCCCGAAGTGCACCTTGGGCAGGGATCCGCCGAGGTAGTCGGCGAGTCTGGCGGCCGCCTCGGCGGTGACGGGGTTGGCCAGACTGCGGGTGGACGTGGGCATCAGGTCCAGCTGTCCCCGTACGGCACGCAACACTTCGGGGTGGCGGTGCCCGAGCAGTGTCACCGCGTAGGAGCCGAAGTCGAGGACCGAGCGGCCGTCGGAGAGCGTCACCCTGGAGCCCTGCGCGGCGGTCTCCACGGCGCCCTTGCCCGCGAACTTGCCGGTCAGCGCCAGCCTCGGGGACAGGTGCCGGCGGAGCTTGTCGAAGACTTCACCGGTGTCGAAGGCGTCACCGGTCGCGGTGGGCACGGCCTTCGGTGAGGCCATGGTGATCTCCTGGTTGGTTGGTGGGCGGCCGGTGCGGGGACCGGTCGCCCGGGTGCGGGGTGGGGTCTACGGTGCTCAGGAGCCGGTCAGCCGTCGGTCCAGGGCGTCGAGCATCTGCCGGGCGTTGTCCTGCAGTGCCGCCGTGGCGACGGGGTTGAGCATGTCGGCGAGGAGTGGGATGCCGATGTCGAACTCGACGTGCAGCGACACCACGCTGCCGCCCGCGGGGCCGGGCCGGACCGCCCAGTGGCCGACGAAGTACGCGAGATCGCCGCTGAGTTGGTGAAAGTCGAAGCGGTGGGCGGCGTGGTCGAGCGTTTCGGCCTCCACCCACTCCAGGACCGATCCCTTCAGATGGACGGACCACGCCGTGGAGCGGCGGTCCGGGCCGTCCTGGTCGACGATCTTGACGGACTGGACGTTCGCCATGCACTCGGGGTAGCTCTCGACGTCCACCACGGCGGCCCAGCTCTGTTCGGGCTCGGCGGCTATGGGCAGGTCGACTTCGACTCGCGGCACGGGTGTCTTCTCCCTTGGGACGCGGTTTGCGGGTGGCGGCTTCAGGATTTGCGGGACAGGGCGTCGGCCAGTGCGGAGTTGAGCGCCCGGGGCAGCAGGCCGCGGAGCACCGCCCGTGGCACCGGCCGCAGATGTGTGATGGCGTACGACTGTCGCACCAGCGAGCAACCCAGCTCGCGCTTGGGTTCGTATGCGGTCTGCGCGAACCTGATGTGCCGACAGCCCCGGTTGATCGCCTCCTTGATGGCCGCGTAGTGCACGTTGTGGTAGAGACGCGCCTGGTGGGCTATCCGGTAGTCCAGTCCGATACGGGCTCCGATGGCACCGCTGCCCCGGAACAGGCAGTGCAGATAGGCGACGAGGCGGTCCCCCTCGAAGCAGGCCACCAGCCGCTGGTCGAGATCGTCGGCCTCACTCAGGGCCCGCAGGAAGGAGTGGTCGAGCACGTCCAGCTTCTGGTCCGCACGGTCCATCACCTGCTGGTAGAGGCCGAGCATGGCGGGCAGCAGGTGGGTGAACTCGGCCAGCACCTCGATCCGCAGCTCCGGCTGGAAGTCGTGGAACTTGCGTATCTTGCTACGCGCGTTACGGCGTGGCTTGGCCTGCAGGGCCGCCAGGTACTCCTCGAAGGAACCGTACCCAAGCGGCAGTTCGGTGTCCGGCAGGCTCGGTACGGTGAAGAACCCCTCGCGTTCCAGCGCTGGCCGCAGCGGCGCCAACTCCTCGTCCGCGAAGTCCTTGAAGACGACCGTGCCGATCCGGTACCGCCGGGCGTACGCCATGACAGCGGTTACCAGCAGCCGGGAGGTGCGCGGCGACAGCGGCCCGGCGTGCAGCACATGTCCGGAGCCGAGGAAGTTGCCGCAGAACAGCATCGGTACCCTCAGCAGCCCGGGGAACAACCTCCGTACCGGAGCCAGCAGTTGCCGCTCACGTGGCCCGACGACGTCGTCCAGGCGCAGGCCGCGAAAGGCGCTCATCGGCAGGACAGCGGTGATGCGCTCACCTTCGCGGACCACGATGTAGGCATGCGCGTCAGGACCGATGGCACCTCGTTCCATCGCCGAGAACACACCCCGCGCCCACATCGGGTCACTTGGCGGCGCCAGTTCCTCCCACACCGACCGCGGCAACCTCGCGATGCTCGGCTCCACCTCGACGGTGCAGCCTGGAACAGGCAATTCCGCGGGACCGCCGACCGCCGCGGATCGGACACCGTTGTTGACCATCAACTCACCAGTCCAGGAAGGGTCGTCGTGGGAACGCTTCCGCACCGCCGCGGTGGCTCGGACGCTCACGCGATGTGGAGCGGTCGGCCGTCCACCGCTGCGCACAGTTGCTCGTGCATCCGTCCCCGGGACGGTGGGTGGAAGGCCAGGGCCGTCGCGGCGGAGGCGAGGTAGCTTGCCTCGTCGGAGCCGATGAACGACATGCCGCCGAGTGCTGCCATGGCGTCGTGCGCCGTACGGGCGATCGCGTCCTGCGCGGCGTAGCGGGCCGTCAGCGCGTTCACCAAGGTGCGCTCGGTCCACTCGTCCTCCGCCATGGACCGCGCCACGGCCTCGACGGCCAGCACGGCCGCCTCAAGATCCACCACCAGCCCCGCCCGGGTGTGCGCCGGGGCGCCATCACGGCGCAGCGCCCGTTCCACCAACGCGCTCGCCACGCCCAAGTAGCCAGCGGTGACCAGGAGTTCGAACCACAGGAAACCGGCGACGTGCAGCGAGTCGAGCTCGGAGTCCGCGGTGACATCCGTGAGCACCACCATCTGGTGGTCGAGCGTGACATCGCACAACACCACCTCGTCGCTCTCGGCACCGGCCAGTACGCGATTGCGCCAGAACGGCCGGACCGACAGCCCCTCGACATCGGCCGGTACGATGGCCACGGCCAGCCGCTCCACACCCGTGTCGTCCGCCATCGAGACCGAGGCGGTGAGCAGGTCCATCGAACGGGACAGGCTGCACGGCTTCTTGCTCCCGTTGAGCACCACCTTGTCACCGTGCCGCTTGGCGGTGATGGACGGGCGCAGGATGGACTGGCCGGTGCGGCCCTCGGCGAAGCCGGAAGCCAGCAGCTTTCGGTCGTTGGCGATGGCCTCCAGCAGCAGCCATTCGAATCCGCCGCCGTGTTTGGCGGCCTCCACCAGGCTCGCCACGGAGAAGTGGTGCATGGTGGTGGCCACGGCCAGCGAGGGGCTGCGGGCGCCGACCGCCCGCTGCACCCGTACGGCCTGTAGCGGACTCGCCCCGATCCCGGCGTTCGCGGTCGGCACCAGCAGTGCTGGTCCCCCCGCCTTCCGGAACAACTCGATCGCCGGGCCGGACGGGCTTTCCAACTCCATCAGCGGTTGCGCGGCCAGGGCGGCGTCCAACCCCGGAAGGAGCCGTTCCAGTTCTTCCCGTTCCATGTCGAGGAAAGCCACGTCACTACCTCTCGGACGTCGTGATGGGAAGGCTCTCGTAGGCCCGCAAGCTGAGGGACTCGCGCCGCCGGGGCGTACCGGCCAACCTCAGGGAGGGGAACCTGGCCAGCAGTTTCCGGATGGCCACCGTGCCTTCCAGCCTGGCCAGGGCAGCCCCCAGGCAGTAGTGCGGTCCGGCACTGAAGCTGAGCACCTTGCTGCCGGTGCGTGACACATCGAAGCGGTGAGGGTCAGGGAACTGCTCGGGATCGCGGTTGGCCGCGGTGAGCACGGTGGTGAGGTTGCTGCCAGCGGGGACCGGCACGCCGCCGACGGACATCGGCGCAGTCGTGATGCGTTCGGTCATCCGCACTGGCGTGTCCCAGCGCAGCGACTCCTCAACGGCGTTGGGGACCAGGTCCGGATCGTCGACGAGCCGGGCGCGCTGCTCGGGATGGCCGAGCAGCGCGTGCACGGTCAACGCGAGCAGACTGGTGGTGGTCTCGAAGCCCGCCACGAACACCAACAGCAGCGTGTCCGTCAACTCCTTCTCGGTCAGTTGACCTTCGCCCCGCGCCATCGGCAGCAGGGCGGAGACCAGGTCATCGGCTGGCTGCCGGGAGCGTGCCGCGGTGAGTTCACGGAAGTAGTCACGCAGTTGCTTCACGGCGGCGTCGGCGCGCTGCCAGTCCTCCGCCGAACGCACCGGCTCCAGCAGACGGCCCGCGTCCTGGCCGAGTTGCCAGAACTGCGCCTGGTCGGCGGCGGGTACGCCGATCAACTCGCCTATCACCGCAACGGGCAGCGGATACCCCACCACGTTCTGGAAGTCGGCATGTCCGTGGTGTGCCACGGTGTCAGCCAGGTCATCCAGCAGCCGATCGGTGATCTCTTCGACGGCCTGCTGCA
Source organism: Streptantibioticus rubrisoli (assembly GCF_024436055.1). Taxonomy (GTDB): domain Bacteria; phylum Actinomycetota; class Actinomycetes; order Streptomycetales; family Streptomycetaceae; genus Streptantibioticus_A; species Streptantibioticus_A rubrisoli. The sequence continues at coordinate 71,453 of NZ_JANFNH010000008.1, forward strand.
GTGCGGCGACCCGGCGTGCGGTGAAGGCGCCGCTCACCAGTTTGCGCAGCCGACCGTGGTCCGGCTGGTTGCTGCGCAGCATGGAGGAGTAGAAGAAGTCAGCCGCCGGGTGCTCACGCCAGTCGGGCAGTTCGGCTTCGCACCACGTCAGATCAGGCACGGCCGAGTTGGGGTCGGTCAGCACGCTGTGGCAGTCGCTGTAGCGGGTCAGGAAGAAGGTGTCGAGATCCTTGTCGTAGTAGACGGGGGCAACCCGGCGCAGTTCCTCGAGTGGAGTGTGCGGGTCCTCCCGCCCCTCGGGCGTGAATAAGGAGAAAAGAAGGGCCTGGGGATCCATTGGGCAAGCATCACCCCGTCGTATGTCGGCACAGGAGTTTCGCGCAAGGAAGCTCCTGCTTACGTTCCGGCGGTATGTGACCGGATTCGGTGGCAGCACCACGTTACTGCAGGATGTTTTGGTTTGCTGCTCACCCCCACCAGTTGATGGTGCCAGCAACTGCCGCTGTTGGTTGGAGTGTTGGCAGCCAGGTTGAATCAGTCTGCCAATTTTTGATCGGCAGCTTACGTTACCTCCTTCCGTTTCGGGAAGGGTTTCTTGATAGCGGACAAGTGGAGGCAGGGATTCGGTCTTTGGGTGCGCTGGACCGGGCAAGTCCGACCACCCTGTGCGGGCCACTGGCCTGCGAGAGGCGGCCTGCTTACGGGCCTCCGCTTCGTTTCAGGGTAGCTGCCGCCCAGGATAAGGATTACATGCTGACGGGCATGGTTTCGATTGAATTCAAGTAATGGCTTGATGCAGTAGACAAAGACATCGGTATGTAAAGGGGTGCGGGTCTTCTCCCAGCGCTTGCGCCGGGGCCGCTGTGATGGCGGAGGGTAACTCGTAGGCGAAGGTGGCCGGTTGTGACCCGGGGACAGGAGCCGGAGATTAACTCGTACAGGCTGAACGAGCCGCCGCTGAGGGCTGCGGGGAAGGCTCGGAGATCGACAACGGCCGAAGTCGCCGCAAACAACCGGTCCGTTGTATGACGGACAGACCCGCGACGACCGCGCCCAGCGCGACCCACCCGGCTGGGCCCGCGGCCATCACCAAGCCGGTGAGCAGCGGCGGCCCGGCTGACCTCTGGATGGACTGGGACATCCCCGCCACTCCCAGGTACGGCGCGCGAGCGTCCTGCGGTGCGAGCAGGACCGCCAACTCCCACGAACTCACCGAACGCATCAACTCCGCGAGGGTGACCAGCAACGCGGCGGCCAGCAGGACCACGGCGGCGGCCCAGGCGCCGCCTCCTGTGGCACTGGCGACGACCGCGCAGCTCACGAACATCATCACCCCGTACAGCAGCACCGCGCGGGCGGCCAGCCGGGGGCCTTCGGCCCACGCCGACACCCTCACCTGCAACGCCACCACCATCACGGTGTTGATGATCAGGAAGGTCGGCACCAGCGCGTGCGGCGCCGAGGTGTGGTTCACCAACCACAGCGGCAGACCGACGCTGAGGACGGAGTCGTCGATGTTCATCGGGATGTCCAACAGCACGAACAGGAGGTAGCCGCGGTCCCGCCATGGGCTCTTGTGGCCGATGGCAGGCTGCCCCTCGGCGGCCCTGTCGCCGGGCGGCGTCACCTCGACGTGGTCCCGCGGCTCCCGGGTGCGCCACACCAGCGCGGCCGCGATGGCGAATGACAGCGCGTCGCCCAGGATCAGCGCCCGATAGGCGTCGATCGTCCCCACGGCCAAGCCGAGGGCCGCGATGCCCGCGCCGAGTCCGTAGCCCGCGTTGGCCGAACTGCGTGACAGCGCCTGGTAGGTCGCGCGCCGCTCACCGGCCGTCCGCGTGGCGAACAGCATCTCCAGGGTCTTCGCCGCCCGGTCACCGAGGTAGGTGATGGCCACGGTGGGCAGCAGCGCGTCGAAGCCGGTGCATATCAACAGGAGACTGAGGGTTGACAGGCGGAGCAGGTGACAGCCGATCAGCAGCGGGCGCACGGGGAAGCGGCTGGCCAGCCGTCCAGCCAAGGGAGAGCCCACGATGCCCGCGACCCCGGCCACGCCCAGCAGTACACCGATCCGCGGAGCGCTCAGGTGCGCCACGAAAGTCAGGTACAGGACCGAGGATGCGGCCCACAGCCCTGAGCCGGTCCGATCCACTGCCAGGGCGAGCAGCATGACTTTGGCGTTGCGGCCACCCGGCGGGTTGCGCAACTGCGCTATCAGACCGTGTCCACCGCTCGCGCACCTCCCGCGCAGTGCCCCGCGCCGCATCGTCGCCCCCTCAAATATATCTCGACGTCAAGAGAATCGAGGACAGCCTGCCTGGGCAACTGTCTCGATGTCAAGACAGTTTGGTTGTGTGCCAGGTGCCGGATGGGCCACAGCGGCCAGGTCGGGTGTAATCCTCAACTCCTCGGCGAACAAGGGGAGATGTGGTCCACCCGGTGAGGCCGTGCTGTCGCTATGGAGTGCCGCGAGGGCCAATGTGGAAGGTGAACGCCGCGGTCCCCGGGGCAACGGCCGTCACGCCACCGTCGACGGTCACTGTGGCGCCGTTGACGAAGGAAGCGGCGGGCGAGAGGAGTCAGCGTGATGTGAGCAGGTGGGGGAGCGCGGCGCGGAGCAGCAGGAGGGGGCCGGTGAGGTTCGTACGCATGACGGTCTCCCAGTCCTCGACTGACAGATCGCCGACCGCACCGCTTCGCCCGGCACCGGCGTTCAGCACCACCCCGTCGAGGCGCCCGTAGGTGGACACGGTTGCCCGGCCCGGCCGGTGTGCGAACGGGAACTGGGGCGGCAGCGGTCGGAGTGCCGCTGGCGTACCGGGGGCACAGCTCCGGAGCGCTTGCCGCGCTACACGAAAGCCGGTGCGCCGCTGAACCATCGCACGACGGGCCGTAGTAGGGCCGATGCGACGGTCGTGCGTGAGGAGGGCGCCTGGAGGGTCACGACGCTCTCCCCGCGTCAATCAACCACTTGCTGACGATCAGCTCGACAGGTCGGTGCCCCCAGCAGTGGCCATCCCGGTGGCTGTCGGGCCTCGTGCCGACAGCGCGTCCGGGCGACTCAGCCAACTCCCGGGGCTCACACGGGTGTTGGGGCGTGCGCGTCAGCTCAGCGCGCGGAAGCCCGGTCAGTGACTGCGTGTCTGTTGTCGGAGGAGCAGTTCGAGTGTTGCTCGGGCGTCGCGGCGCCGTTGCGGTTTCCTGGCGAGTACGCAGACACCGGCGACCGTTGCCACGGTGGCCGCGTACAGTGCGCCGGTGGTCCCGGCCAGAACACAGGCGGTGTGCAGGAGTTGCGTGAGAGTGGACACGAGCTGCACCTCCAAGCCAGGCCGAACACGTCGGCGCGGTAGGGGCGGGGTGGCAGACGCAGTCCCTACGGGCCCTAGCGGGACTTGTGGTCTCTGCCATTATCACGCTGAAATGTCCAGCAGACTGAACGACGCACCGAAGAACAAGTGCACTCATGCCCACATCTACCAGCGGACTCTCCAACCGCTGGGTTGGGTGACCACTGCGGACGCGCGGTGCGGGCCCTCCTCGGCGAGCGTGCCGACGAGGGCTCGACCGCCTTCGCGCCTCACATCTGCAGATGCGCCTCGCGGTGTGTGACCTGCTCGATCTCTCCCTCGGCCTTGTGCAGCAGCTCACGGGAGAGCTCGTTCAGCGCGCGGGCCGCGGCGATCTCCTCGCCGACCCTGAGCTGTTCCGCGTCGTGCGGATGCCGGGTGGCATGACCACGCGCCCGCATCTCCGTGCCGTCCGGAAGTCTCACCATGGCTGCGGCCCGGGTTTCCTTCTCGACCTCTTTGAACTCCATCTCGATGTGCCAGCCGGCGATCGTCTGCATCACGTCCACCTCCTGCCGTCCCGGTACCTATCCAGCCTGCACCCGCACCGGCGCGTAAGGCACGCGGAACCGTCAAAAGCCCGCTGAACCGTCGTTGACCTGCGACGCGGATCGCAGCCCAGGCGCTAAGCGCTTTGCTGCTGGAAGTGCCGCGATGTGCCGTCGATCGGCTGCGGCACCGTCGTAGCTGGTCGCGCAGTTCCCCACGCCCCTTCGGGTCGCCGCCGGACCGCAGCGGACTCCACCCGACCTGCTTAGTGCACCACAGCCCTGAGCACCACGACGACCAGCCCCAGCACCCCCGCGACCAACCCCGTACGGACCAGTGCCGGACCCCGGATCCCACGTCGCCGCGCGGTGACGACACCCCACCCGACCAGCAGCAGCACCGCGGCGCAGTCCGCGATGAGCAACGCCATGGACGGTCCCGCGCCCAGCCCGAAGGCAACGAGCAGCACGATCAGCGGCGGGAACGACGCGCTCACCAACGCCCACTGCCTACGGAGAGTGGACATCAGTCGACGCTTGGCGAAGGCACGCCCCTTGACGGGGCCACGGCCGACTTCGTCGGCGTAGACATGGGTGAGCCAGTAGACCAGCACAGCCACGATGATGCCGAGGACCACGGCACCCAGATGGACCGGCGCCTCGGAGTAGGCAGCCATGAGTTCAGCGGTGATGACCGTGCCCAAGATCCCCTCAACGGGATGGTCCAGGGGCAGTACCAGGCGCCCCAGTGACTTCAGCCGTTCTGGGATCCGCATTGCGTCATCATGCCCGCCGCCAACCCGGTCCCCCGCGCCAGGCCCGGCCCGCGTGTCGTGCGCCTCGACGACTGCGACACAGGCCGTCGACCGTGGAGACGGGAATGTTGACCGGGTGGACGGTGTCGGAGGTCTTCCAGGCCTTACTGATGGCCTTACTGATCGTTTCGGAATGAGGTTCGGAATCGTCTCAAGCAGACGATGCCGCAGGCGAGTTGGAGATCTTCGGTGCTTGCGTACCCGCAAGAGACCGGAAGAATGCTGCCGTATGCCGCGGTCAGTACGGATGCTGGTTCGGCTTCTGGGCCCAGGTGCGGTATGCCTCGGCGCCCATCTCAGGGTAGATCTGCCGGACCAGGATCCGCCGTTGGTCCAGGGGTTTTACGAAGTCCTCGTACTGGAACGCGTCGTCGAAACCGATCGCGCGGGTCGCCTCCAGGTCGGAGCTGAAGTAGACCTCGTCGATCCTTGCCCAGTAGATGGCGCTCATGCACATCGGGCACGGCGCACCGCTGATGTAGATCGAGCACCCCTGGAGCATGCGGGCCCGCTGCGGAACCGGGTCGGGGGAGCCGTCTGGGCGCGGCACGTATGCGAGAGTGCTTTCGTTCTGGTGCTCCTCGGCGATTGACGGCGCCTCAGGATTCAGCCGCTGGACCGCCTTGCGGATGCACTCCACCTCGGCGTGCGCGGTGGGATCCCCGGTCAGTAGCACCCGGTTCTGTCCGCGTGCGATGATCTCGCCGTTACGGGTGATCACCGCGCCGAAGGGGCCGCCCCAGCCGTGTTCCACTGATTCGATGGCCAGTCGGCACGCCTCGGCCAGGAAGTCCTGGTGTCCGAGAGCTGCCTTTTCAGCCAACGCCGCATTGCGTGCCATGGCAGTAGACCTCCGCTCGAGGATGCTGAGGGATCCGCTGATTGAATTCGCTTCTGTTGAACGCGCACCATTTGTTGGGCTTTGCCCTACTGAACTAGGCTACGTGGCATGGGTGCTCGTGCAAGCCGCAGCCCAGGCGGCGACAGCGCGACTGTCGTGATCTCGCAGCGAGTACGCGCGGGCCGGGTTGACGACTACAAACGCTGGCAGGAGAAGACCAACCAGGTCGCGCGCTCCTTCGAAGGATTCGAGAGCGACGAGCTGTACCCGCCCGCTTCGGATGAGGAGAACGAGTGGGTGGAGGTCTTCCGCTTCTCCCACATCCATCAGCTGACCGCGTGGCTGGGCTCGGACGCCCGACAGCGGCTGCTCGACGAGGGCAACGCCCTGCTCGAGGGTCCCCCCACGCAGGAGGTGCTCACCGGCGGAGCGCCAGCTCAGGACGCGGTGACCGCCGTTGTCTCCCATGAGGTGCGGCCCGGCCGGGAGCAGGACTTCGCGCGGTGGCAGGACAAGATGTTGAAAGCTCAGGAGAAGTTCCCCGGATTCATGGGCTCGGAGCTGTTCAAACCGGTGCGTGGCCTGCAGGACCGATGGGTCGTGGTGTTCCGCTTCGACACGCGCGCCCACCTGGAGGAGTGGCTGGCCTCCGACCTCCGGCGCAAGCTGCTGGACGAGGGCCGCGATTGCTTCGTCAGCTACGACGTGCGCAAGATCGGATCGTCGTTCGGCGGCTGGTTCCGGTTTGGCGCGGGGGCGGCGCGGGAGATGCCGCCCAACTGGAAGCAGGCCATGTCGGTGCTCCTGGCCCTGTATCCGACGGTCATGGTCTTGAACCTGACGCTCGGCCCGGCACTCGTGCGGTTCGGCGTGGCCGGATACCTCGGCCTGTTCATCTCCAATATCTGTAGCGTCGCCATACTGACCTGGATCCTGATGCCCCTGGTCAACCGTGGTCTGGCCTTCTGGCTGCTTCCGGAACGCGCCCGGTCCGCACGCGTCCATGTCGCGGGCGCCGCACTGGTGGCGGTCTTTTACGGCGTGCTACTGCTCATCTTCGCTCTGACCACCTGAGAGGAATCCCGCGCTGGCAGGACTCGTGCCGGAAACGCGGAGGGTGGCCGCTCGCCACAGAGCGCTGATGCTGCGCCAACCTCTTGACATCACTTGTCGATACGGCGACTTCACCGACTCTCCGCAGCACAGAGGACTTCATCGGTACAGCGGGCTTCATCGCGCGGCGCCGGGACCTCTCGCACATCGAGCGGATCACTGACCGAACTACAATGGTCACGTACAGCCGCATCTCCAAATTCATCCACCGGCCCCTCGGCGCAACCGGCGGGAACGGTCGGTGGGCGAGGAGGCGGACATGGAGCGCCACGGCTTTGACGGCGGCATCGCCGTCGAGGGGCGCGTTGTCGAACAAGGTGACGCGGACTACGAGCACATCCGCACCACGATGGTGTGGAACGGCGTCAAACCCACCCGTCAGCCCGATGTGATCGTGCGCGCCGCATCGGAGCGCGATGTGCTTGCCGCCGTCCATCTAGCCCGTTCCCGAGGACTACGAGTGGCACTGCGGTCCGGCGGCCACAACTGGTGCGGATCGCCGCTGCGTGACGGCGGGCTGCTGCTCGACCTGTCGGGACTGCGGGAGTGCGTGGTGGACCCGCAGACCCGGACGGCGACCGTGGGGCCCGGCGTCATCGGACGCGAACTCGTCCCGAAGCTCGCCCGGTACGGCCTCGCCTTCTCTTCGGGGCACTGCGGCTCCGTGGCTGTCGGCGGGTACCTGCTGAGCGGCGGGCTCGGATGGGACCCAGGCCGCTGGGGCCCAGCGTGCGCCGGTGTGCGCGGGATCGAGGCGGTGACCGCCGATGGTACACAGGTCCACTGCGACCTCGTGGAGCACCCGGATCTGTTCTGGGCGGCCCGCGGCGCCGGCCCGGGCTTCTTCGCCGCCGTCACTGCCTTCCGGCTCGCACTGCACCCGCTGTCCACCGCGATCACCACGACTGCCTACGTCTTTCCCGTGACCGAGGCCGGGACGGTGGCTCGCTGGGCCATGGACGCCGCGGTCGAGCTCCCACCGGGCGTGGAGCTGAGCTTCGTGCTCGCGGCAGCGGACCCCGGCACCGGACAGCCCGTGGTCACCCTCACCGCCACGGCCTTCGCCGACTCGACCACAGAGGCGGCCGACTGGCTCGGACCGGTCCGGGTGTGTCCGCTCGCCGACCGGGCGCTCTCCCACCAGACCGACGAACCGACTTCCATGGACGCCCTCTACGCGGGATCCACGACCCTCTGGCCGGAGAACCACCGCTACGCCGCCGACACCATGTGGAGCAGCGAGGACCTCACCACCTTGCTGCCGAGACTCGGCACGGCCGTCGCCACGGCCCCCTCCGCCAAGTCGCTCGTCCTGGTCCCTGTCGCCCCCGCGTCCCGGAACCCGGCACTGTGGCAGGACATGGCCTTCTCCGCCCTGGGCGAGTCCTACGCGGTCCCCTACGCGATCTGGACCGACCCGGACGACGACGAGGCCAACGTCCGCTGGCTGCGCGAGACCACCGAGACCATGGCACCTCTCGCCACGGGCCATTACATCGCCGAGGCCGACCTGACCGCCGCCCCCACCCGAGCCGAGCGCTCCTTCACTCCCTCCGCCTGGCAACGCCTGTGCCACCTCCGAACGGAGTTCGACCCCCAGGGCCTCTTCCACTCCTACCTCACCCCGTGACAGGACCGCTAACTCCCGTGTCCGCAGCGGTAGTTGGATCGCACGTCTCCACCATGCGCGGAACGCAGTGCGAGAGCGGTTCACCCTGCTCGACGCGGTACCGCACATCCGCGGGACACGTGGACAAGCCCTCCGGACCGGAAGGCACCGCCCTTCGAGCAGGCCGTCGAGAACGCGTTCCGCACCCGTCACGTCCGGCGCGGCGGTGTGGACGTCCGATGACCGCCAGCCTGCGGCCGGGCCTGGGCTGGAAGGTGGCAGGGTGGAAAAGGGCGCCGGTCGCAGGGGTATCGAGCGGCGGGCGGTTCGGGTGTCGGCTTCGGGAGCACAAGCGTGAACGTGGAGGAAGGAGCCCTGTTCGGGCGGCCGCCCGTCGTGGTGGCACCGGGCGCCGTGCTGGTGCCGGGCTGGTTGGGCCCAGACGCCCAGCGGGAGTTGCTGGAGGCCTGCCGGGGCTGGGCGACCGGGCCCGCGGGCCTGCGCCGCCCGCGGATGCCCGACGGCACTCCGCTGCACATGCGCTCGGTGTGTCTGGGGTGGCATTGGGCTCCGTACCGGTACTCCCGCACCGCCGACGACGTTGACGGCGCGCCGGTGAAGCCGCTGCCCGACTGGCTGGCCGAGTGGGCCCGCACGGGGGTCGGCGACGCCGCCCGGCTGGACGCACGGGTGTGCCGGAGGTGGCAGCAGTACGCCCCCGACGCCGCGATCATCAACTTCTACGATGACGACGACCGGCTGGGCATGCATCAGGACCGGGAGGAGGACAACGCGGCACCGGTGGTCTCGCTCAGCCTGGGCGACAGGTGTGTCTTCCGGTTCGGGCATCCCGGTGGCCGCGGTCGGCCTTGGCAGGATGTGGTCCTGCACAGCGGGGACCTGTTCGTGTTCGGCGGGCCGTCACGCCTCGCCTTTCACGGGGTGGTGCGTACGATCCCCGGCACCGCACCGCCAGAACTGGGCATCCGGCGCGGTCGGGTGAGCGTCACACTTCGCGAGACGGGCCTCACGGACCGCGCGACCAGGCATGTCGGTACCGCCCGCAACTGACGCTCACACAGCGGACTTGAGCCCGTCCAGGTGCCGCCTGCCCGTCCAAGTGCCGCCAAGTTAGTTCATGGCCGCCGCGGTACGCGGCGGTCAACGCCAGCCACAAGACGGCCTGTCCGCCTACCTGTTGGTGGGCGAGCAGATCAACCGCCTGGCGGTGCCGTGGATTCGCGTACCACCAGTGTCACCGGCAGCAGCAGAGAGCGGGCGGTCCTGCCCGGGTCGGCCATGCTGTCCAGCAGCATGCGCGCGGCCTCCGCGCCCACGGCGTGGTGTGGTACGCGCACAGTGGTCAGCGCAGGGCGGAGGCGGGCGAGGAACGGCATGTCGTTGAAGCCGACGACGCTGACCTGGCCCGGGCAGTCGATGCCGCGTTCGGCGAAGACGTCATAACAGCCGAGCGCCAGTAGATCGTTGCCCGCTACCACGGCGGTGAACTGGGCGCGGTGGTCGAGGAGTCGGCGCATCGCCGCTGCTCCCGCCTGCTCGCTCCACTGCGCCGCCTCGGTGATCAGGGCGGGGTCGTCGGCCAGGGAGAGGTCGCGTACGGCGTGCCGGAACGCGCGGGTGCGGGTGGCGCCGGTGGAGGTGGTGGCCGGGCCGCCGATGTGGGCGATACGGGTGTGCCCGAGCCCGGCGAGGTGGTGCACGGCCTGGGTGACGCCCGAGGCGTCGTCGGGGGTGACACAGGGCACGGCGAGGTCCTCAACTCGCCGGTTCACCAACACCATTGGTACGCCCTGGGCGTGCAGCGCCGACAGGTACGGGTGGTGGCGGCGGGCGGTGGCGATGATCAGGCCCTCCGCCTGCCGCTCGCGCAGGGACTCCACGTGGGCCAGCTCGCGCTTCGGATCGTTGCGCGTGTCGACGATCCAGGCGTGGTAACCGGCCGGTTCGAGTTCGCTTTCGATGCCGCGCACGATGGGCGGGAAGAACGGGTTCGTCAGGTCGGGAATGACCAGGCCCACGGTGTGCGAACGCGCCGTCTTCAGGGCGCGGGCCACGGGGTTGGGCCGATAGCCCAGTTCCTGGGCCACCTGCAGGACGCGGCGCGCGGTGTCGGCGTTGACCTGGACACGGGTCGCGGGGTTCAGCGCACGCGAGGCGGTGGCCGGGTGCACACCGGCGGCCCGTGCCACATCACGCAGGCGGTGGGGCCGGGGTGTCGCCTTCGGGGGGCCGTGCTCCTCAGGCGTCAAAGGTGCTCCTTGGTCTTCGGTCGCGTCTCGGGCCGGAGTCGTACGGCGGGAACGCGTAGCCTCACCGCGACCGTGGCTCCAGCAGGCCGCGCTCCGGCTCCAGGGCGGTGGCCAGCGAGCGGTCGCGTGGGCAGTGCCGCATGCGCAGGGCGAGCACGGTACGCAGGGCGCGGCGGTCGACGGTGCCGTCAGGCACCAGACCTTCGTCGGGATCGCGTAACCGTGCCGCGTGCCGGGCGGCTTGTTCGGCGGTCAGGCCGAGGGCGGCGCGGGACTCGCGTAGCACCGCGGCGTCCAGTTCGCCGCGGACGATCAGGCGCGCGGTGGTGCCCAGGGCCTCGGCCAGCGGTCTGGCCGCCCGCACGCCGTGCGCCCCGACGGCCGTCAGCACGGTGCCGAGATAGCGGCCGCACACCTCCACGAGCCCGGCCAACCGCACCGCTCCGGCATCCTGCGCCCGCAGTTCGGCACCCGCGCCGAGCACCGTCGCCGTGCACTGCCCGTCGAGCAGCGCGGCCAGCCGCCGGGGCGTGCCGCCAAGCGGCCGAACCGCGTAATCGGGCCGCCCGGAGCCGGGAGGGCGCAGGCCCAGCGACTCCAGTACCGCGTACAGCCCGAAGGCATAGCCGGAGCCGGGAGCGTCCACCCCCACGGTGGTGCCGCGCAGTTGGGCGGCGGCGGTCACCCCGGGCCGCGCGTACACGCCGAGGCCGAGACCCCGGTCGAGGGCCGCCATGATGCGGGCGTCGCCGGTGCGGCCGAGCGGGTTGTCCGGCGTGAAGCGATAGGCGATGACGTTGTCCGGGCTGGTGAAGGCGGCGTCCAGGGTGCCGTTGAGCAGGTCGCGGAACTGGTCGGGTGCGGACTCGACCTCGACCTCGGTGACGTCGACGCCGTGCTCCTGGAGCAGGCCGACCGAGCGCGCGACGCGCAGCAGCACGGACGGGCTGAAGACTCCGACGCTGAGAGGGCGGTTGGGCATGCGTGCTCCTGACGCGCGATGAGGGCAGGGGCCGGTCCAAGGGTGCACTCCGCTGAGGGCAATCGATTGTGGGGAGTTCGGCCCTTCTTTGACAAGGCAGTGATCTCAGACGGTGCCGGTGCCGACCGCAATCGATTGCGGTCGGTGGATGCGACGGCCCACAGGAGGCGATGACAACGGGAGTGACAGTGAGCGACGCACCAGCCGTTGGCTTGATCGGCACCGGACGCCCGTTGGAGGTACCGCTGCCACCGACCGACGTACCGCTGCCACTGGCCTCGGCGCCCCCCCCAACTCGTCCAGGCGTGCGTCAACTCGCGGCGGTCCGCCGAGGACTTCGCCGTACCGCCGGGCCCGCGGGCCGCCGTGTGCGGGGTCACGCTCACCCCGGAGGATGCCGCCGTGGACGACGGCCTGTCGGGCGACGCATGAGGTCAGGCCAGTACGGTGAGCGCCCCCGGCAGCACTCGGGCGGTGACCGGCAAGGTGGCCTCGACCTCGCCGTCCGCGCCGTAGGGGAGGGGGCGGTCCGCCTCGATGCGTATCTCGCGGCCGCGCAGCACTTCCACTTGCGGGCGGTGGATGTGCCTGCCGTCCTTGAGCTCGTTCATGACGGCGAAGAACAAGGGGCGCGGAGCGGCTTGGATGACGACCACGTCGAGCAGACCATCGTCCACCGCCGCGTTCGGGGCGATGCGCCGATTGAAGCCGTAGAAGCCGGAGTTGGCGGCGACGACGGTGTACCCCCGGCGTTCGTGGACCGTGCCGTCGACGGTGATGCGGTAGTGGGCCGTGCGCCAGGTCACGATGGCGCGCAGCCCGCCGACGTAGTACGAGGCGGCGCCGCGCAGCAGCCGGGAGGCGTTGGCGTGGCGGTTGGCCACCGCGTCAACTCCCGCGTAGACGCTGCCGAGCACGGCCAGGCGTTGGTGGACGGCGGATTCGACCTCGATCGCGTCGATCTTCCGCGGTGTGCCGTGCAGCAGCAGCTCGGCGAGCGCCGTGGTCTCGGTGGGCAGGTGGAGCGCGCGGGCGAAGTCGTTGCCGCGTCCGGCCGGGACGATGCCGACGACGGCGTCGGTCCCGGCGAGGGCGCCCGCGACGCAGCCCGCCATGCCGTCACCGCCGACGCCGAGCACGACGCGTCCCCGCTCGGCGGCCTGGCGGGCCAACGTCCGTGCGTGGTCGAGGCCGCGGCTGTATTCGACCTCAAGCGTGGCCCCGGCGTCGCGAAGCAGCTTGGCGAGCGGGATGAGGGCGGCCGCGCCCTGCGCTCCGCCCGCGGTGGGATTGACGACGGCGGTGAACTGTCGCATGACGGCACTCCGTTGGGCAGGGCGGACGGACGTTACGCGGACGGCGGGGGAGGCAGCAGGACCCCGGGGTTGAGGATGCCGACCGGGTCGAGCTCGTTCTTGACCGCGTGCAGTACCGCCACGCCCAAGGGGCCGATCTCCTGGGCGTACCAGTCGCGGTGGTCGGTGCCGACGCCGTGGTGGTGGCTGATGGTGCCGCCCGCCGCCAGGATCGCGTCGTTGGCCGCCTGCTTGGCGGGCGCCCAGTGCGCCACCGGGTCCTCGCCCTGGGCGGAGACGACGGTGAAGTACAGCGACGCGCCCGCGGGGTAGACGTGCGAGACGTGGCACATCACCAGCGGCGGAGTGCCCGCGCCGGTCAGCGTCTGGGTGAGCGCGTCGCGTACCGCCTCGTAGAGCGCGGGAACATCGGACCAGAAGGCCGCCGTCTCCAGCGTCTCGGCGAACGCCCCGGCGTCCAGCAGCGCGTCGCGCAGATAGGGCGCGGAGAACCTGCCGTGCGCCCACTTGTCGCCGGGCTCCTCGCCGAGGAACTCGCCCCCGGCGTCCCGCAGTACGGCGTGGGCGCGCTTCCTGCGCGCGGCGGTCTCGGCGGGGGTGCCCTCGTAGCCCGCGACGGCCAGGCAGCCGGCGGCGGAATCCAGACCGGCGCCGATCGCCCCGGGGTCGGCCAGGCCGATGAGCGTCTCCGCCTCGTCCGACAGCCGTAGCACGGTCGGCAGCGGCCCGTCCTGGGCGAGGGTGCGCAACGCCGCCTGGCCCGCCGCGAAGGAGGCGAACCGCCAGCCCTCGTAGACCTTGGTCTCGGGCTTCGGCCGAACGCGTACGGTCACGGCGGTGATCACGCCGAACGCGCCCTCGCAGCCCAGTACCAACTGACGCAGGTCCGGCCCGGCGGCGGAGCGGGGCGCCTGGCCGAGTTCCAACGTGCCCTGGGGGGTGGCGACTTGGAGCTTCATCACCATGTCGTCAAAGCGACCGTATCCGGCGGACGCCTGGCCGCTTGAGCGGGCCGCCGCGAAGCCCCCGATCGTCGCCCACTCGAAGGACTGCGGGAAGTGGCCCAGGGTGTAGCCCCGTTCGGCCAGCAGCGCCTCGACCCGCGGGCCGCGCAGGCCCGGTTGGAGGGTGGCGGTGCGGGATACCTCGTCGAGGGAGAGCAACTGGTTCATCCGCCGCAGGTCCAGGGCGACGAAGCCGTCATGGGCGCGGGGGCTGAGTCCGCCGACGACGCAGGTGCCGCCGCCGAACGGGACGACGGCGACGCGGTGTCGGGCGCAGGCGCGCAGTACGGCCAGTACCTCGTCGTGGTCGGCGGGCAGCACCACCGCGTCGGGTGCGTCACTGACCGCGCCGGCGCGGATCCGCAGCAGGTCGGGCGTCGACTTGCCGCGGGTGTGGCGGATCCGGCTCTCGTCGTCGTCATGTATGTGCGCCTCGCCGACCACCTCCGCCAGGGCGGCGCGAACCTGTTCGGCCAGTCGGCTGGGTTGGGGCTTGACGGCCGAAAGCGTCGCGGGCGGTGTGTCGGTCGTCCGTACCCCGAGCAGATCGCGCAGGAGACCGACGACCTTCTCGGGCAGCGGCGCGGCCTTGGCCGGATCGCCCCAGCCGCTCCACAGCATGTCCACCGAACCCACCTGATCACCCGCTTCGTCATGCGGTTGTGCCGGACCCGCGGTACGGGTCGCGGGTTGCCGCGAACCCGTCCGTCGTTACACTGTGACAGATGAAGCCTATCCGTCACAACCGTCGGGACGACGAAACCGTCCTCGACGCGGCACGGGAATGCGTCCTGGCGGTTGGGGTGCGCCGGACGACGCTGACCGATGTCGCGCGCAGGGCCGGGGTGTCCCGCATGACGATCTACCGCCGCTGGCCCGATGTGCGGACCCTGGTCGGCGATGTGATGACGCGCGAGTGGGTGACCGTCGCCCTCGGCGCGATGCCGGACAGCGACGACTCCCGCCCCAGACGGCACCAGTTGGTGAACGGACTGGTCGCCGGACTGCGCGCGTTCCGCGACCATCCGCTGCTGCGCAAGATCCTCGACGTGGACCCCGAACTGCTGCTGCCGTACCTGTTCGACCGGCGCGGAGCCAGCCAGGACGCCCTGCTGGAGTTCATCGAGGACGCCCTGCGGCAGGGCCACCAGGACGGTTCGATTCGCGTGGACCATCCGGTGCGGCAGGCCAGGGCGCTGCTGCTGGTGATGCAGTCCTTCGCGCTGTCGATGCAGACCATGACGGCCGACCGCGACCCGGAACTCGGTGACGCCGCGTTCCACGACGAGCTGCGACACATCCTGGAAAGGACCCTCGCCCCGTGAACCGTCCTGGTTTCGTCCTCACCGCCCGCCGCCGTGCCCGCGAACTGACCGAGTTGGCCGAAGGAACGACGGTTGACGTGCTGGTCATCGGGCTCGGCGCCACCGGTGCCGGCGCCGCGCTGGACGCCGCCTCCCGCGGTCTGTCGGTGGCCGCGATCGACGCGCACGACCTGGCGTTCGGCACCTCGCGCTGGAGCTCCAAGCTGGTCCACGGCGGGCTGCGCTACCTGGCCAGCGGGCAGATAGGCGTGGCGCACGAAAGCGCCGTGGAGCGCGGGGTGTTGATGGAGCGCACCGCCCCTCATCTGGTGCGTGCCCAGCCGTTCGTCATGCCGTTGACCCAGCTCACCCCGCGCCGCAACGCCGCCCTCGCACAGGCCGGGCTGCACGCCGGTGACCTGCTGCGCGTCTCGGCCGGTACCGCGCGGGGGACGCTGCCCGGGCCCCGGCGGCTCTCGGCGGTGGAGACGCTACGGGCGGCGCCCGGTCTGCGCCCGCGGGGGCTGCGCGGCGGACTGCTGTCCTGGGACGGCCAACTCACCGACGACGCACGGCTGGTGACCGCCATCGCCCGCACCGCGGCCGGTCACGGCGCCCGCATCCTGACCAGGACCCGCGCGCTGTCCGTCACCGGCTCCGGTGCCCTGGTGCGCGACGAACTCACCGGCCAGGAAACGCGGATCAAGGCCCGCGCGGTCATCAACGCCACCGGCGTGTGGGCCGGTGAGCTGGTCGGCGACATCAAACTGCGCCCCTCGCGCGGCACCCACCTGGTCCTGCGCGCCAAGAGCCTGGCAGGACTGACCACCGGGCTGCACATCCCCGTCCCCGGTGAGCTGAACCGCTTCGTACTGGCCCTGCCGCAAGGGGACGGCCGGGTGTACGTGGGACTGACCGACGAGCCGGTCGACGGCCCGCTGCCGGACGTGCCCGAAGTGCCGGAGTCCGACATCGGCTTCCTGCTCGACATCCTCGGCGCCGTGCTGGACACACCCGTCCACCGAGGCGACGTGGTGGGCGCGTTCGCCGGGCTGCGCCCGCTGTTGGACGACGCGCCGGACGACGACCGGTCCACCGGCCGCACCTCCGACATCTCACGCCGACACGCCGTACTGACCTCCGGTGACGGTGTCGTGACCATCGTCGGCGGCAAGCTCACCACGTACCGGCGGATGGCCCAGGACGCGGTGGACGCCGCGCTGGCCGCCCGCGGTGTGGCCGCCGCCCCGTGCCGTACCGCCCGGCTGCCGCTGGTCGGCGCGGCCTCGCCCGCGTCACTGGCCGCCGTGTCCGCGCCGCGCCGACTCATCGCCCGCTACGGCACCGAGGCCGCCGCGATCCACGCCCTCGGCGAGCGCGAACCGCGACTGCGCGAGCCGGTGGCCGACGGGGTCGCGGTCACCCGGGCCGAACTCCTTTGGGCGGTACGGCACGAAGGAGCGCTCGACGAGTCCGACCTGCTGGACCGGCGCACCCGGATCGGCCTGGTGCCCACCGACCGCGCCGCCGCGCTCGACGCGGCACGCGAGGCGCTGGCCTCGGCTGCCGCGGAGCCCGCCGGGCGGTGATGGCCGGTCAGCCGCTGTCTTTGCGGAGTGGAGCATTCCGGGCAGGAGTGCGCAACGGTGCACGGGAAGCACTCTGGTCTCGTTGAAGCATCGCGGCCTGTCCCAGCGTTCTCTGGTTCACTACCTGGCGCATTGGGCCCGTTGGGACGACCCTTTTCGGTAGGACCAGTCACCCACCACATCGCCTCGGGCGTCGCTCTGGCAGCCGCCACTTCGCGAAGGGGTTGATCGGATGATCGCGGGCGTTGACGTCAGCTCGTACCAACCCACCAACTACGACACTTCCGGCCTCAGTTTCGTGTTCGTCAAAGCCACCGAGGGCACCGGGTACGTCAACCCGTTACAGGCCGGGCAGGCCGCGCACGGCCGTGCCGCCGGACTCGTGGTGGGCTTCTACCACTACCTGGACTCGTCCGCCAGCATGTGGGCACAGGCCGAGTACTTCGTGCGGCAGTGCGACAGCGTGCCCGGTGACATCCTCGCCTGTGACTGGGAGGAGAGCTCGGTATCCGGCGCGGACAAGGACGCGTTCCTCGCCGCGGTCCGGCAACTGCGGCCGAGCCACCGGCTCGTCCTGTACTGCAACACGTACTTCTGGAAGAACCTGGACACCACCAGCGACTGCGCTGACGGCCTGTGGATCGCGGACATCACCACCGCCGGTCGTCCGCGGGTCCAGCATCCGTGGACCTTCCACCAGTACTCCGACTCCGGTGGCATCGACCGGGATGTCGGCAACTTCGGTTCCGCCACGGAGCTCGTGGCCTGGGCGACCCACACCGACCCCACACCTCCGCCCTGGGAGACTGACATGCCGCAATGGATCGCCGGTTCCGTAACTCCGGGTGCCGAGCCCACGGTTGTGCTCGTCCCGCACGGCAACGCCTGGTCGACGGCACCGCACCGGTGCCTGCATCTGGGCATGGACACGGTCGGCGACCCGTCCGCGCGGGCCAGCGTACGGGTCGCGATCCACAACGGCTCCGGCTGGCGCGAGTCCACCGCGACCGTCAGCGCCTCCGGCGGCACCGTCGATGTCGACCTCACCAACTCCGACGTCAAGATCAGCTTGCAGACCGGCGATCCCGGCGTCGCCTACGCCGTGGAGACCTGGTGACCACGGTCGTGGGCGGCGCCGAGTAGGGCCCGGCGGCGCGGTGTTGTGGCTGGCAGAGCGTGGAGCACGGCGATGGCCGCGGGTCGGGGATCGTCCACACGCGGGCGACCGTCGTGCCCGCCCTGGACCTCCGTCTGGTGACCCTCATGGGGCATGGCTCAGCCTTTGACGACGCCCAACGGCACCAGTCGGGCCACCTTGCGGCACAGCCCCGCGCCCTCGCTCGCCCGCGCCACGGCGTCGATGTCCTTGTATGCCACAGGTGCCTCTTCGGCGAGCCCGCGCAGTGTCGTCCCCCGTACCGCGATGCCGTGCGACTCCAGGTCATCGCGCAGTTCTCGCCCATTCACCTCGCGCATCGCGGCGTGCCTGCTGCGGACACGTCCGGCGCCATGGCAGGTGGAGTGGAACGCGCCGCCGCCGACCGTGCCCACCATGACGTAGGAGGCCGTGCCCATCGTGCCGGGAACGAGCACCGGCTGGCCGACCTCGGCGAGGTCGGGCGGCAGGTCGGGGTGGCCCGGGGGCAGCGCGCGGGTGGCGCCCTTGCGGTGTACACACAGCAGTAGCTCGGCGCCCTCGACACGATGCGTTTCCATCTTGGCCATGTTGTGCGAAATGTCGTAGACCAGGTCAACACCGCAGCCGACCACCGCTTCGAAGGAGTCACGCACCACTTCGGAGAGCAACTGCCGGTTCGCCCGCGCGTAGTTGGCGGCGGCGGCCATCGCGCTCAGATAGGAGCGCCCCTCGGGCGAGTCCACCGGCAGGCAGGCGAGTTGCCGGTCGGGAAGTGTGATCCCGTGCCGCGACATGGCCTGATCCATCGTCCGCACGTAGTCCGTGCAGATCTGGTGCCCGAGGCCGCGAGACCCGCAGTGGATCATCACACACACCTGTCCGACGCTCAGCCCCATCGCCCGCGCGGCGTCCTCGAGGTACACGGTCTCGACGGCCTGCACCTCCAGGAAGTGGTTGCCCGAGCCCAGACTGCCCACCTGTCCCAGACCGCGCTCCAGGGCCTGCTCACTGACGCGATCCGGTTCCGCGCCCGCCAGTACGCCCTCGTCCTCGCAGCGCTCCAGATCACGGCGGACCCCGTGACCGCGGTCCACCGCGTGTTGTGCCCCGCCCTCCAGGATCTGCCTCAGTTCCGACCGACCGACGTGCCAGACCGCCCCATGAGCCGTACCACGCGGGGTGCGGTGGCCGAGCACGTCCATCAGCGCGGGCAAGTGCGAGGCGAGTGCCGCGCGGTCGCATCCCGCGGCAAGCAGTCGCACACCACAGGAGATGTCGAAGCCGACGCCACCAGGAGAGACCACACCACCTGTGGCGACGTCCGTCGCGGCGACGCCGCCGATGGGGAAGCCGTACCCCCAGTGCACGTCGGGCATCGCATACGAGGCGGTGACGATCCCGGGGAGCGTGGCCACGTTCACCACCTGCTGCAACGCCTGGTCGTCGAACGTCCGCGGTAGCAACTCATGGCTGGCGTAGACCACCCCCGGGACCCGCATCTGGCCGTGCTGTGGGATGCGGAACCGGAACGGGCCGTCTTCCACGATTTCGATGGGTGCCGTCTCCGCCGTCTGCACAGTGATCACATCCTTACGGCGAACACCCCCTCCAGGCCTGGTACCCGGCCACCGCGCATCGGAACGCGGTCGCCGCGCCGTTCTGGCGGCCCAGGCATGGCGGGTGGCGTGGCCAGACAGTGCGGTGAGGGCTTGACTGCGGAGCGTGCGGAACGGGGAGTGGCGGCGCGCTGTGGGGCTATCCGCCGAGTCCGGCCTCTTCGAGGTCCAGGGCGCGTTGCAGGCGGCGTCGGGTGGTGCCGCTTATCTGGTTCGCCTCGTACAACCGCTGCAGTTCCGCCGACTCCGCCGCGATCAGGGCGCGGCGCAGGTCGCGGTACGCGTTCGCCGGGTCGGTCTGGTCCTCTTCGATTTCGGTGTCCACCTGTTGCAGGCGGATGTGTATGCGGCGGCGGAGCTGGTCGACGACGACCTCGGGGGCCGCCTGGAGTTCGGCGAGTTGCTCCAGTTCGGCCAGGGCGGCACGGGCGAGGCGGTTGCGGGCGCTGGCTTCTTCGCGGGCGGTGTGTTCGGGCTCCAGGGCGATCCCGGAGCGGCGGACCACCGGGGCCAGGGTGAATCCCTGCACGATCAGGGTGAGGACGACCACCCCGGTGGTCAGCATCAGGATCAACGGCCGGTGCGGCAGCGCTGCTCCGGCGTGGGTGACCAGCGGAATCGACAGGGCGGCGGCCAGTGGCATCACGCCGCGGGTCCCCGCCCAGGAGAGCACCGCCGGAACCCGCAGGGAGACCCCACCACCGCGCCGGTGCTGCATCAGCGCGGACAACGGGAAGACCCACAGCAGCCGCACCGCCAGCACCGTGAACGCCACCGCGGGCACCCACAGCGGCCAACCGTGCTCGTCAGCGGCCAGTTCCCTTATCAGCGTGGGCAGTTCCAGGCCGATGATGGCGAAGACCACGCTCTCCAGCAGGAAGACCACCGTGGCATAGACGGCGTGTACCTGGAGCCTTATCGGTGCGTTGGTCAACCGGTGCCCGGTGCTGCCGAGGATGACTCCGGCGACCACCACCGCCGTCACGCCGGAAGTGTGCAGGTCCTCGGCGAGCACGTAGGCCGCGTACGGGGTGACCAGTGCGATCACCGTCTCCAGCACCGGTTCCTCGGTCCGCTGACGGATCAGCGTCACCACTGCGGCGACCGCGGCGCCGACCAGGGATCCGCCGCCGCCCAGCAGCACGAACTGGCCCACCGCTCCGGGTGCGGAGACCGCGCTGGCCGTCACGGCGGTGCCCACGGCCACTTTGAACAACACCAGACTGGTGGCGTCGTTGAACAGACTCTCCGCCTGCACCATCACCTGGACCCGCGGCGGCAACGACAGCCTGCGCCCCAGCGCCGTAACCGCCACCGGATCGGTGCTGGCCAGCACGGCGCCCAGCACGAACGCCGTCGACGCGGTCAGCGGTGTGACGGCCGAGGCCACCAGACTCACCGCCGCCGCCGACGCCACGACCAGCCCGAGCGCCAGCACGGTCACCGGCCGCCACACCGCCCGCAGTTCGCGCCCGGATATCTCCTCGGCGGAGGCGTACAGCAGCGGGGGCAGAACGCCCACGCTGATCGCTTGAGGAGGCACGTGGATGTCCGGCACCCAGGGCAGCATCCCGATGCCGAGACCGGCCACCACGAGCAGGGAGGGCGCGGGCAACCGCCAGTGCCGGGCCCCGGTCGCCACCGCCGTAGCCAACACCACGAGCAGGAGAACGATGGTCAGGCCGGTCACGTGGTCGCCCTTCGTAGGTAGCGGCTGTTGACAACTGCATCGCCGACCAGACTTCCCGGCACACCTGGCAGGATCCTAACGAACCGTTCACCCGTTGGGCCCCCGCCCAGCGCTGAAGCCGCAGCTCAGCGGCCCCTCCCGGGCTGTCGCACACCACTCGGGCCGATGACGGCAGGTACCCGGCGAGGTGGACGGCGGCGTGAGTGCGACATGTGGGATCCGGGTTGTATATCCCGCTATCCAGCGGTCCGACCCTGGGGGCTCTTTTGATTTTGTGGAGTTTCGATCGGCATAGGCGCCGAGTTGACGTTCTGTATTGACTCAATGTGTTGTTTTTGGTTCGCTTTCCCCGCACTGCGCTAGGCATCAGATCCACCGCAATGTCCGCCACTTCTCTCGGACTCAGGAGATCCCATGCGCAAGTTGTGGGCCGCCGTGGTCGCGGTCGTCCTGGGGGCGGTGCCTGTTGTGGCTGTCCCTGTTGCCGCTCCTGCGGCCTCCGCGCTCGGCAACGGCCTGGCGCTCACCCCGCCGATGGGTTGGAACGACTGGAACGCCTTCGGCTGCGACGTCAGCGAGCAACTCGTCGAGCAGACCGCCGACAAGATCGTCTCCAGCGGGTTGCGCTCCGCTGGCTATCAGTACGTGAACATCGATGACTGCTGGATGGCCAACTCCCGCGACGCGGCCGGGAATCTGGTCCCGGATCCGGTGAAGTTCCCACACGGCATCAAGGGTGTGGCGGACTACGTGCACGCTCGCGGGCTGAAGCTGGGTATCTACGAGAGCGCCGGGACGATGACGTGTGCCGGGTACCCGGGGAGCCTGGGACACGAGCAGCAGGACGCGGACTCCTTCGCGGCCTGGGGAGTTGACTATCTCAAGTACGACAACTGCAACAACCTGGGCATACCCGCGCGTCAGCGATATCAGGCGATGGGCGCGGCGTTGGCCCGCACCGGGCGGCCGATCGTCTACAGCCTGTGTGACTGGGGCCAGGAGGACGTGGCGAGTTGGGGCGGCTCGGTCGGCAACCTGTGGCGTACCACTGGCGACATCGACGCTTCCTACGGCCGGATGCTGTCCATCTTCCATCAGAACGTGGGGCTCGCCGACGCGGCCGGGCCGGGGGCGTGGAACGACCCCGACATGCTGGAGGTCGGCAACGGCATGACCGTCACCGAGGACCGCAGCGAGTTCTCGCTGTGGGCGGAGATGGCTGCTCCGCTGATCGCTGGCACTGATCTGCGCCGTGCGAGCGCCACGACTCTGGCCAGCTATGGCAACAAGGAAGTCATCGCCATCGACCAGGACCGGCTCGGCCGCCAAGGCAGGCCGGTGAGCATGACCGGTGGTTTGGATGTGCTGGCCAAGCCGCTTGCCGACCACAGCGTCGCGGTGGCGCTGTTCAACGAGAACTCCGCACCGGCCCTGATCTCCACCACCACCTCCGCGCTCGGGCTGCCCGCGGCGAACGGTTACACGTTGCGGGATGTGTGGGCGCACACCACTACCGCCACCGCCGGTGCCGTCCGGGCCTTCGTGCCCGCGCACGGGACGGTGATGTACCGCGTCGCGCCGACCGGCACACCGGGCCGCTACGCTCCCCACGTCGTACTGACCACCACCGCCCCCGCGTGGTCGGCGGGCACCTCCGCGACGGTGACTTCGACGTTGGCCAACGACGGTGCCGGGGCCGCCGCGGATGTCCGGTTGGGCATCTCCGCGCCGAACCAGTGGACCGTCACCGCGCTGACCCGCACCCACTTCGCCCGGATACCCCGCGGCGGCCAAGCGGTGGCCACCTTCCGGGTGACCGCGCCCGCCGTACTTCCCGAGCCGATCACCCGGACGACGGTCAGCGGCACCGCCTCCGGGCACGCGTCCGGTGGCACCTGGCGGGTCACCGCGTCGAACCCGGTGGAGCTGTCCGCGCCCGTCAGGGCCCCGTTCCGTACCTTCTCCGACACCACGGCCGTCTTCGGCGCACAGGGCGGCAGGTTCGCCATCGAGGGTGCGGGCGCCGACCTGTGGGGAACCACGGACCAGTACAGCGCGGTCTACCGGCACGCGGCGGAGCACGACGGTTCCACCACCGTGGTCGAGTTGACCGCTCAGGCCCGCACGAGTGAGTGGGCGAAGGCCGGGATCATGGTGCGTGATGACATCACCGCCCCCGGCAGGTCTCCCGGCTATCTGATCCTGGCCGCGGCGCCGGGCAAGGGGTACGTCCTGCAGTGGGACAGCACCGGCAGCGGGCATCTGGACACCAACAGCGCTCCGCCGGACCAGGGGACCGGCACCGCCCGCTATCCCAGCTGGCTCAAGCTGGTCCGCTCCGGTTCCACCTTCACCGGCTACTACTCGACGGACGGCACCTCCTGGACCCGTCTGGCCGCCGCCACGCTTCCCGGTGTGACGGCCACCCAGGACGTTGGTGTGTTCACCAGTTCCCACAGTGACGGCACCTCCGGCGAGGCGGACTTCTCCGACTTCGCCCTGAACTGACCACCCTCTAGGCGAGTTGGCGGGGGCGACGGCAACGTCACCCACGGGCGACTCTGGGCGGCGCGGCGGCCTCACCCGCCGCGCCGCCCCGGTCTGTCAGCGCGTGGCGGCGGTCAGCGAGCGGCGTGTGCCGCCTGCCTCGCGGTCAGTAGGGGGCGCAGCGAGCCGTTGCGCAGGTTGGCCACCAGCCCGGTGGCCAGGCGGCGCAGGACGAGGCTGGTGAGGAAGGCGACGGGCAGGGCGAGGACGGCGGCGCCGAGCACGTCGTGCGGGTAGTGGTCGCCGACGTAGACGCGGGTGAAGCCCTCGATCACCGCGAAGATGGCGGCGATCGCGCTGAGGCGGCGGTCGAGCAGGAAGAGCGCGGCGACCGTGGCGGCGGCGGTGGTGGTGTGGCCGCTGGGGAAGGCGTAGTCGGTGGGCACCGGGCAGGAGTCGACGTAGAAGTCGTGCGGCAGCGAGTAGCACGGACGCACCTCCGCCACCAGTTTCTTCGCGACTTCAGCGACGGCGAACGCCGTCACGACGCAGACCGGCGCGGCCAGCGCGAGCGTCATCGCGGTGGCGTCCCGGCGACGGGCGTTCCACCAGCCCACGACCATGAGCACCGCGAAAACGCCCAGCCCGAGGTTGGTCCACACCTGCATGGGGGTGTTCAGCCAGGGGGTGGCGCGGGCGAAGTCCGTGACGGAGGTGAACAGCGAGCCGTCGATGCCGGAGCCGTCGAAGGCCAGTCGTACTACGGGGTGAAAGGTCATCAGGCCCGCTCTTTCGAAGTCGCCGAAGGAACCACCGCGTGAACATCCGAACGCGGTAAAGTGAATCGGAGACTAACATCTACGCGGGTGTAGAAGTTAATGGCGGTGGCGATCTCTCCAGTTGATGCGGTGTCCGAAAGTCGTGGCACACTCGTGCTCGGCAGAGCTTCTACGTGACGGTAGAAGTTCCGGAACTGCGGATCACGAGCGGAAGGTCGGCCAACCGATGGCGGCAGACGAGCACGGCACGGCGGGGCCGGTGGGCTCGCGGCGGCCGGGCGGGGCGCTGGAGGCCGAGATCCTCACCGTGCTGCATGACACCGCGCAGGCGTTGACCCCCGGCCAGGTGCTGGAGCGCATGGACGACGCCCTGTCGTACAGCACAGTGGTGACCGTGCTGTCCCGTATGCACGGCAAGGGGGTGCTCACCCGCGTCAAGCAGGGCTGGGCCTACGCCTACGCGCCGGTCGCGGACGCCCAGGGGATGACCGCCCGCCGGATGCGGGAGGTGCTTGACAGCGACCCCGACCGGGAGGCGGTGCTCTGCCGGTTCGTCGACGATCTGTCGGCCGACGACGAGCAGTTGCTGCGCCAGCTCCTCGGCGGAGACCTGCCGGGCGTGGGGTGAGGGCGGCGCGGCGACGGCGTCACCGCCGCCGACCGCCAGCCGCTTGCGCCCGGCCCGCTCCAACCAACCCGGCGGTCCGGTAGCGCCCTGAAGGGGGCGTGGCGGACCGCGCGGCCAGCCGTCATGGTGCCGCGGACGATCGGCGGCACATCGCCGCACACCCAGCGGAGCGCTCAGTCGTGGGGCGGGAGGTGGCCGATCTTGTGGTCGGCGACGTTGATGGCTTCGGCCACCAGACGCCGCAGGTGACCGTGGCGCAGTGCGTAGACCACCCGTCGGCCTTCCTTGCGGGTGGTCACCAGAGCGGCGAGGCGCAGTCGGGCCAAGTGCTGGCTGACGGAAGTACGTGTGGCCCCGCATGCCTGCGTGAGCGTGGTGACATCCGCTTCGCCTTCGCCGAGTCTGCGGAGCAGGGCCAGGCGGGTGCGGTCGGCCAGCAGTCCCAACACCTCGACGGCCACCGCGAGGCGTTCGCCGTCATCTGGCTCCTGCGAGCCGTGCGCATCTGATAGATGCGTGCGTGCGCTCATACGCACATAATGAGGGGGAGCCCACCGCGGTGTCCAACCCCAGCCGATCACCCCTGCCGGAAGGTCCGATGAGCCCGTGAGCGACAACAACGCGATCCGTGCGCCCCACGGCCACCGTCACGACCACGCGGACCACCACCCGCACCACCCGCACTTCGCGGACGAGCACGCGCACCACGGCCACACGCACGATCACGCCCACGGTTCCGGCCGCTGGTCACGGATACGGCACCAGATCGGCCACTTGTGCACCCCGCACAGCCATGAGGCCAGGGACAAGGTCGACGCCGCCATGCAGACCTCTGCCGAAGGCATGCGGACCCTGTGGCTGTCGCTGTCCGTCCTGGGACTGACCACGGCGACCCAGGCGGTGGTCGTCGCGCTGTCCGGATCGGTGGCACTGCTCGGTGACACCATCCACAACGCCGCCGACGCCCTGACCGCCGTCCCGCTGGGCATCGCCTTCGTCCTGGGCCGCCGCGTGGCGAACCGCCGCTACACCTACGGCTACGGGCGCGCCGAAGACCTCGCCGGAATCGCCATCGTTGCCACCATCGCCGGATCCTCCATGCTGGCCGCGTACCAGGCCGTCGACCGGCTCCTGCACCCCCGCGGCATCACACACCTGTGGGCCGTCGCACTCGCCGCCCTCGTCGGCTTCGTCGGCAACGAATGGGTGGCCCAGTACCGGATCCGCACCGGCCGCAGGATCGGGTCCGCCGCGCTGGTCGCCGACGGACTGCACGCCCGCACCGACGGCTTCACCTCCCTGGCCGTCCTCCTCGGCGCGGGCGGCGCCGCACTCGGCTGGCGCCTGGCCGACCCCATCGTCGGCCTGCTCATCACCGCGGCCATCCTCATGGTGCTCCGGGACGCCGCCCGGGAGGTCTACCGCCGTCTGATGGACGCCGTGGACCCCGAACTCGTCGAAACCGCCGAGTCCGCCCTGCGCGACGTGGACGGCGTCCGCGGCACCGGGCAGGTCCGCATGCGCTGGATCGGCCACGCGCTGCGCGCCGAAGCCGACATCATCGTCGACCCCGACCTGACCGTCGTCCAAGCCCACCGACTCGCCGTGGCCGCCGAGCACGCCCTCATCCACGCCGTCCCCCGGCTCACCGCCGCAACCGTCCACACCGACCACACCAGCGACGGCACCGACCCGCACGCCGCCCTCGCCCACCACAACGCCGCCTGACGCAGCCACCGCCAGGGGGGCGGGCCGTACGGGCGTCAACCGGCCTGGATCCGGCGGCCGGTGCGGCGCTCGGGGACGATGCGCATCCACAGCTCACGTTCGCCTCCCGGCCAGGGAGCGCTGTGCGCCCGCTCCGTCAGCTGCCGCTCGGTGTCCGCGTTCGCGACCCGGTGGATGCGCCCGACGACCAGCACGCTCCAGCCCTGGCTGAGCGCCTCGTCGAGCTCGTCCACCTCGAAGGCCACCTCGGTCCCGTCAGCGGCCGCCAGACCGTTGTCGTAGGTGGTCCGGAAAGCGACGGTGTTGTCGGCCATCGTGTAGCTGACCGGCATGATGACCAGCCCGTCCGCGGTGTTCAACGCCACTCTGCCCACACCGTGCGCGCGGAGCCGGTCGTGGCACTCCTGTGGACCCATCTCCACCAGACGGGGATGGTAGGCCGCCTTCCCCAAGCCGGGCGGCAGCTCGGCGTGGCTGCCCAGCAGTGCGTTCATGCTGGTGTCCAAGGCCGCGGCCAGACTGAGCAGCCCGCTGACATCCGGAGTCGCGGAGTGTTCCTCCACGTACTGGACGTAGCCGGGTGCCACCCGCGCCCGGGCGTCCAGTTCCTCGCGGGTGAGGCCCAGCTCCTCGCGTCGTAGCGCGACCCGCCTCCCGATGTCGCCCCGGTCCATCGACGACCTCTCCGTCGGACCCGTTGAGGACAGCTTCTTGGCCACAGCCGGACACTTCCTTCCACCGTCCCGGCCGCCGCTCAGCCGTGCGCGGCCGCCTCACATCCATCGTGGATCAGCGGCCACCGGCCTGCTCGGGGCAGGCGGCCCATGAGGGTCTTTCGCCCCCGTGCGAGGTTCGAGGCGGGATCGGACACTTGTAGTGAGGACATCGCCCCCCGGGCGTCCAGGGGACCCCGCCGGGACGGACGACGTCCCCGTCAGGACCTGGGAACCCGCCGCGAAACCGAGGCAGCGATGAACACCCCGTCCGCAGACATCGTCGTCGTGGGATTCGACCGGTCGCAGGCCGCGTGGCGAGCGCTGGACTGGGCGGCCGACGAGGCCGCACAGCGCGGGACGGAGCTGCACATCCTGCATGCCCTGGGCGTCTACCTTCCCGGCGCCATCCATGAGGGCGTCCCCGAGCACCATCTTCTGGAAGCCGAGGAGGACTTGGAGCGGTCCGCACACCGCGCCCAGCAAGGCCGCGAGGGTCTGGTGGTGACCTGGGAGGCGGTCTGGGACGAGCCGGTGTCCTCGCTGATCCGCATGGCCAAGCAGGTCGCGCTGGTCGTGGTGGGTGCGCGGGGGCTGAACCGGTTCACCGCCGTGCTGCTCGGCTCGGTGAGCCAACGACTCGCCGCGCACGCGTCGGGTCCCGTCGTGGTGGTACGCGGCACGCGGGACACGGCGGACGCGGCCGCAGCGGGCCCCGTCGTACTCGGTGTTGCCCCCGGCGAGCCGCCCGCGCCTGTGGAGTTCGCCTTCGCCGAGGCCGCCCGCTGGCACGCACCGCTGCACGCGCTGCGGACCTGGACGTACCCGCAGGCACTCCCCGGATACCTCGCGACGCCCCCGTCGGACGCCGAGGAGCACGTCGCCAGGGAACGCGCCGAAGTGGCGGAGGTACTGGCCGACGCCCGCCAGGCCTTCCCCGAAGTGGACGTCACGCAGGAGATCCGGCTGGTCGAGCCGGAGGAAGCACTCATCAACGCGTCGCACACCGCGGGCCTGGTGGTCCTGGGCGCCCGACGCCACCGCCCACCGTTCTCCATGCGACTGGGCAAGGTCGTCCAACGCGTCCTGCACCAGGCCGACTGTCCGGTCGCGGTGGTACCGACCTGACTGCGGGGCGAACCGCGGCGGGGGTCCGACGAGCCGGTGACCCTGCACATGGTCGACGGACTGCCACCGCGCGGGCCGGAACCGTGTCCACTTCGCCGTCAGTCCAGTTCGATGTTGAAGTCCCAGATCGCGACGACCTTGCCGTCATGGCGCCACGTCAACTGTGCGGCGCCGGAGTGGTATGTGCCCGACAGGACGAGGTTCGCCGACTTCCCCGTGGTGGCGGTGACGGTCGTCGGGCCCGCGGGGGAGAGGGCGACGTCCTTGCCCTGCTCGTCGCGGGAGCTGAAGTCATCGGCCTTGACGGTGAGCGGAGCGGTGGCCTGGCTGACGGTGATGGTGATGGTCCCCTTCGTCTGGTCGGGGACCTTGCCGCCCGCCGACGGCAGGTCTTCCACCGGCCCGCTGGCCACCACCAGGGCGGTGACGCCCGGGAGTTGGGCGCGGATCGGGGCACCCATGGCCACCAGTTGCAGGTGGTGCTCATCGGCGGTGGGCGTGGCCTGCCCGGCGGGTCGTGACGGGATCGGCACGGCGCCGAGCTTGTGGACGGTGCTGGCGGCGTCGCCGTTGCCATCGGTGGACGGCGGGTGGTCGGCACAGCCTGCCAGCAGCGCCAGCGCGGCACAGGTCGGCAGGGCCAGGCGCAGGAGGGAAGGAGCGCGCCGGAGGCCGGGCCGACTGCGGTCGGCCCGGCGCGGCGCTGCGTTGCGCGCAGCGTTCATCAGTTGCGTGGTCCTCGAAGGATCGGTCGGTCAGCGCCCGGCGGGTGACGGGTTGACGATCGGGTGTTCCGCCTCCTGGCTGTTGGCGACGGCGGGATAGACGACGCTCCCCGAGGGGGCCGGAGGCAGGGCGCGGCCGGAGGGGTTGTTGTAGACGTCTGCGCCGAAGGGCCGCAGACCGTCGGCACCGGCGTAGCCGAGGTGGCCGTGGCCGTCGGTGCCGCCGTGGTCGATGCCGAAGAGGTCCTCCATGCTGCGCAGCCAGCTGTAGTGGTTGTAGGGCTGGTCGCTGATGGACCCGGGCTTGATGAACCGGGAGATGAGCACGGAGCCGGTGATGCCGCCGCCGGGTGTGGTGTCCTGCCCGAACGCCTGGAAGCCCGGCTGCGTGGTGTTGGGGCCGGGCAGCTCGTTGCAGCACGCGACGATCGACTGGGAGGTGTCCGTCGGGGTGTTGAGCGACTTGTCCGCGTTGCCGGTGTAGTCGGCGATGGAGTTGCCGTACATCTTGTAGGGCGGGAACGCCTCGTCGAAGACGACCTGGATGAGGCCGTCGTGCTGGAACGCGGGCGAGGCCATGATCTGCGGGATGACCTTCTCCAGGAACAAGTCCGAGGCGTACAGGCCGCCTTGGTGGTTGTTCGGGTCACCGGAGAGGTTGTCGCCCTTGCAGGTGGCGTCGTGGGCGTCGGAGCAGTTGTCCGGGGTGATCCAGGAGAACCTGGGGGTGGTGGACTCGTGCTTGAGGTCCTGGGCCAGGCCGCTCTCCGCGCGGTGTCCCTTGGTCGCGGCAAGTCCGTCCAGCGGGACCACGTTCGCGCAGTCCTTGGGGTGGTCGAAGATCGAGTGGAACCAGACGGCCGGGTTGTGCTTGGGCACGTACTGGTCGGTCGCGGTGGCGCTACCGGGGTCGGGGACGCCCGCGCCGGAGGGGTTGCCCGGAATGCCGCACTGGTAGGCGTTCTCCCGGGTGGGGTTCTTCCCCATGTCCTGGGCGTAGACCTTCCACGGCACGTGCTTGTCGTCGAGCTGGTTGAACAGCGTCTTGACCGACTTGGGGTAGACGCACCCGGACGAGGCGAGGGTCTGGCCGTCCGGGGCGGGGGTTCCGGGGGTGACGTCCTTGTACTGCGGGCAGTCGTTCTGGTTGTCCGGGGCCGGAGCCTGGCCGGAGACCAGGCTGATGTAGTTGTCCAGGCTGTAGTGACCGGTGCCGTAGTACTGGCGCAGCAACTCCCCGTACTGGGGAAGGGTCTTCCACAGATAGCTGTTCTGGTTCAGCCCGGTGAACGTCGACTCGTAGGACTTGTTCTCCAGGATGATCGTCCACACGTGTCCGATCTTGTGGGCCGTGGGCCGGTTGTCTTCCTGGGCCGAGGCCGACGACGGGGCCAGAGTGACCGCCGCCAGCGTCAACGCCACCCCGGCGGCCAGGTGTTGCCACCGGCGGCCGAGCGTGAACCCTGCCATATCGCTCCTTCAACGTGTTGAGACGACGAAGACTGCCTCCGCCGACGACCCGCACTCTGCACCAACTCACGCACGTGCAGTCTGGGTTCAAACGAACATTCGGGTAACCGAAAGATAAACAACAGGTGATGTGGTGTCGAGGA
The DNA here is from genome assembly GCF_024436055.1 of Streptantibioticus rubrisoli. Lineage (GTDB taxonomy): Bacteria > Actinomycetota > Actinomycetes > Streptomycetales > Streptomycetaceae > Streptantibioticus_A > Streptantibioticus_A rubrisoli. The sequence goes on from NZ_JANFNH010000008.1 coordinate 102,379, forward strand.
GCCTATGTGTCGGCCAGCGTCATCGAGCAGGTCAACCTCCTTGCTTCGGCGGGCCGTCGCGGTGCGGTGCTGGGGCGGTGTGGCCCATGTCACTTCCGGGCCGCGGTGGGCAGATCTTGTCGCAGTGTCGTGCCCACCAGTAGAACTGGGCTTTCTTCGACAAACTGAAGGTAGTCCGATGACCGCAGAGCCGCCTCGGCCTGATGAATCCTCGCGCCAGACCGATGGCGACTCGAACACCACTATTCCTGACGAGGTGTTCGACAAGCTCCTCGCCGACTCCGAGAGCGCGATCCGGGCCTCCGCACCCAAGGAACCCTCGGCACGCGCCCGTATGGTCACCGAACGGCTGCGGCGCGAGGATGAGACGGCGGCCCGGGCCAAGGGTTGGAAGGGCAGGAAGAACAAGCGGCCGCAGCCGGATCCCTGGCGGGCCGCGCCGAACGTCATCCCGTCCAGGCGGCGCGGGTTTCCCAACTGGGCCCGCAACGCGTTGGCCGCGCTGGTGGCCGCCGGGGTGGCCGCGGTCGCCCTCAACCCCTCCGGCGCACTGTCGCTGGTACGCGGCGGATCGTCCGGCGGGTCGGGCAGCCACTCGGGCCCGCTTCCCGCCGAGACGCGCGCGCATGGCAGCGCACCGCCGACCGGCCCGACGGGCCTGGCGTCGTTCGACCACCCCTTCGCCGGATCGCCCGCCGAGCAGTGGGCCGAGGGCGCCGACGCCATCACCCTGCCCACCGCACGGCCGGTGGGAGCGATGAGCCGCGACCAGGTCGCAGCGGCACTGCGGAGCACCAAGGACTACCTGATCGCCACCAATCTCGACCCGCAGGTGCTCCGCGGTGGTTTCCCGCAGCGCGCCCTTGACGCGATCGACCCACTGGAGAGCGATACCCGGGACCGTTTCGAGGAGGCGTTCCGGTCCCCGAGCGACGACAACAACCCACTCAGCTTCGCCACCCGTTACAACCCCGGGGAACTCAAGCCGGTCGGCACCGTGGTGAAGGTCCGCGGTCAGATGACGTTCGCCGAGGACCAGTACGGTTCGGTGCTGGTCTCCGCGGACTACACCTTCGTCTACGCCTTCACCAAGGCGGATGGCAGCACCGATCAGGTGGTGCGGGTCATCATGCGCCGCGAGGTCGGCATGCGGGTCGCTGATCCGTCCCGGGTCCGGGTCACCGCGGGCAGGTTGTGGCTGGTGAAGGACGACTCCAACTTCGGCAACTCGGGGTGCGACATCCACGACGGCTATGTGCACCCGGGTTTCGAATTCGCGCAGCCATCGGGCGGCACCCCCACCGGCTCGGTCGTCGATCCCTACGACCGCAGCCACCCGCTCCCCAAGGGAACCGGCGTCTGCCGTAAGGACTCACGTACCTGACATGTCAGCGCGCACGCCGCGGAGTTGAACGACGGGCGAACCGGCTGAGCTCGGCTGCGCCTTCGGCGACGGCCCACTGGGCGAGGCAACCACGCGTCGCACCGCACGTGCCAAGCGCGGCCTAACGGGGGCAGACCGGTGTGGCCGCCGCCGATCGCGCGGGTACCCGGATCAGTGCCCGGTACGTGGTGGTGTCCTCCGGCTCGCCGACGCACCGGCCCTCGGCCTCGACCCAGGCGTGTGCGGCGAACGGCGACGTACGCACCCCCGAACACCACGTCGGCCAGCTTCCGCCGAGCCGGCACAGCAAGGCGGTGGCCAGCGAACGCTGTAGGCAGTAACGTCCGGCGCACAACGTGCTGATGGCCGTCACCTCCTGCCGCGCCCGTAGCGCATCGGCGTACTCGGCGGGCTTGGCTCCGCGCCGCAGCAGGTGCAGCACCGCGCGGATGCGGCGCGGCGGCAGCCGGGCGATCAGCCGCGCGGCACCGACGGCGGCGCGTGCGGCGACACGTCGGCCCAGCGGTGGTCGGACGGCGCTGTTCTCCAGGACCTGGCTCACGGGGCGCTCACCAGCTTCGCCCGGGTGAGTTGATCCATCAACGCCGCGACATCGGCGACCGCGCGCTCCCGGCTCACCGGACGGACGCGGGAGAGCTGATCGGCCACCTGCTCAGGCGTGGCGCCGTCGATGAGTGCCTGGACGACAAGGGCACCGGTGCTGTTGAGCTGCCAGTAACGCCCTTGGCGCTCGTCCAGCAACACCATGCCGTCATCGGTCGGGCACGCGGTGACATCAGCGCGTAGTCGGCTCAACGTGGTGCTCCTTTGTGCGTGTGCTCATGCTCGCGTGGGACGGCGCGGCCCGTTCCACCGGCGTCCGGCTCCGGCCGGGGTGCATGCGCCGGGCTCAGGTGGGCCGGGACCGGATGCGCCTCGAGGTCCCGCAACCACGCCTCGGCGCCCAACGTGGCCTCCAACTCGGCCGATCCGCCGCGGAGCAGGCCGGGGGAGAGCAGGGCGCGCCGCAGCAGTTCCTCGTCGGCCACGCCCGCGGCCACCAGCCGGGAGTCCTCAGCCCACGCGGCCAGGGCCCGCTGGTGCACCCGCAGACCGTGCTGCCACTCCACGCCGCAGTGGTCCTTGGTGGTCCGGCACAGGACGCGCGTCGGCACCACGTCCCGCATCGCGGCGGCGAGCAGCGGTTTGTACGACCACGGGGCCGCCGCCTCGTGCGGCCGGGCCGCCAGACACGCGTTGATCACGGCGTCGTCGCAGAACGGGCTGTGTGCGAGCAGGCCCGTGGCGGCGGATTCGTACGCCAGGTGCCCGGCGATCCTGCCCGCTTCCTGTGCCTGGTGGATCCAGGCGTGCCGACCGCGTTCGGCGGCCAGTGGCTCGACGCCGTCGGCCGCGGCACGCAGCAGTGCGCCGATCAGGTCGACGGCCAGGTCGCTGGCCCATGGCGGGAGTTGCGGCTGCAGCCCCCACCCCTGCGGTGCGCGGACCACACGGCGGGCGGGGGCGGCCCGCAGCCGTGCGGTGGTTCCGGCCAGCCAGGTCCGGTACGAACGCCGGTCGAGCAGCATGCGTACCGCGTCGGGCCACGGCCAGCGTCGGCGGGCCCGCAACCCGGCGGCATGCCGCAACCCCACCAGGGGCGAGCGGCGCAGCAGCCCGTGCACATAGCCGTCCGGTGGCTGGACCACGTGGTCGCCGCCGTGCCCTGTCAGACGGTGGACGGCTCCGCGGGCCCGCATCGCCTCGGCCAGGTGGTGCTGACCGGCCCGGTCGCGCAGCCCGGCCGACGGTTCGTCACCGGGATCGCGGCGGTGGTCGAGACCGGTGAAGTGGGCTGGCAGTTCGGCGGAGGGGAACACCAAATGCTCAGCGCTGCACAGGAGTTCGGCCGCGTGCCGAGCGTAGGCGTGGTCCTCGTTGCCAGGCGCCGACCAGCGCAGGGTGGCGGTGACCAGGCGGGCCCCCGCCTCGGCGGCCAGAAAGCACAGCGAAGTGGAGTCCATGCCCCCGGACAGGTCCGCGCCCAGCACCTCCCCCGGCCGTACCCGTAGCGCCACGGCCTCGCGCAGCGCCTGCCGCAGCGCGGGAGCGGCCTCGGCGAGCGGCAGCTCCCCCTCGGGCGCCCGCCACCACCGGGCCGTACGCCACTGGCCGCCAGTGGCCAGATGCAGCGCCTCACCTGGGACGACTGCGCGGATCCCACGCCACAACCCGCCACCGGCCAGCGGATGCGGCGCGGTGAATCCCGTGAGACGAACGGCGAGTTGCCCGGCGTCCAGCTCGGCGCCGGTGAGCCAGGCCAGGGTGCGCGCGCGGTCGGCACATACCGTGCCGCCCCCGACGGCCGCCAGGTACACCCGCCGCTGTCCGGACAGCGTCCCGCGGACATAGGTGTGGCCGCCGACGGATGCGATGACGTGGAAGCTTCCATGGCAGGCGGACAGCTCGCTCTCGACGGCAGCCGCGCTGGTCACGCGCCTGGCCCGGGTGGCCAGCTCGTCGGGGGTGAGCGAGCACGTCCCGGCCACGGCCAGCCGTACCTCTCCGGCGGCGGCGACGGACAGCTCGCCCTGGGACCAGGCGCCGACCAGCCAGGGACGCCCGGATGGGTGCGCGACGACTCGCGAGGCGCGCTGCCGCAGCCGCCGCATGACATCGGGGTGGAACTCGCGGTCAGGAAGAACGACGAACCAGGTGGGGGAGGAGCCCATGGGCCTGTCCAGTGCGGTGAGGCGGGCACGAGTGGTGGGAGGCGGCCAGGCCGCGCGGATGGCGGCCGGGTGCCAGCCCTCGCCCAGCGCGGGGCGGAGCCGGCACCCGGCACGGGTGACTACCAGCCCATCCAGTGAGCGTGCCAGCCTTCCGGCGTAATCCCTTCGACGCCCTGGGTCAGCTCGGCGTAGTCGCCCGCCTCCGCCAGCAGCGGGGGCTCGTACACGTCGGTGGGCTCGATGGCCGGTGCTTCGTTCACGGTGATCACATCCCTCCGGTCAAGGGACGCGGCAATTCCGCGTCCCTGCGAACCATTGAGAACCGGCCCGTCCAACCGCGCTACAGCACTTGAGGGGCAACCGTCCAGGCGGCCGACGTTTTATCACTGATGATGGTGAACCTAACCCGGGCAGGTTTATCGGACAGCAGCATGGACATACCGGCTCGGGTGATGCCCAGGACCGGCTTCTAGCCTCCGGTGAGGCAGGACCGGTCGCGGAATCCGGCGGTGGACGCCACCTCGCCCGGTGACGCGCGCAAGCCCTTCGGGCTCCGATCAGTCATCTGGCCTCTCCAGTCAGCGCGTCGTGCGCGCGAGGCGGGGATGCCGTGCGCGATCACGTCACCCAGACAGCGTAAGCGCAGACCCTGGCGACCTCCGTTACGTGGGGGCGCACAAGCATGGCCTGCCGACCGGGGAGATCCGCGCCGCGCCCGCCTGGCGCGAACACCGCGAGATCTTCACGGTCGGCCTCGGCGCCCCGCCGCCTGCCGGGACCGGTTGAAGCGGACCAGCGGCGTCAGCCCGCACACCTGTCGGCGTGCCGTGCGCTGACCACCGGCCTGGCGAGCCAACTCGCCGCAGCCACCGGTCAGTTGGCAGCCTTCAGGATCGCCGCGACGATCGGCCCGGCGAACTTGTAGCCCTCACCGCTGTTCGGGACGGTGGCCGCCGCGGCCACGTCATCGCGGTACGCGACGAACCAGCTGTTGGGTTTGTTCTGCCCGTCCACCTCGGCGGTTCCGGTCTTGGCCCCGATGTCGCCGTCGAGTCCGGCCATCGCCGGAGCCGCCGTCCCCGACTGCGCGGTCAGCCGCATCATGGAGCGGACCTGGTCGGCCACCGAGCCGCTCAACTGCCGCGGCGGCTGAGCGAGCGTTCGCCCGTCGACCGACGGGGAGACGAGGAACGGCTGATGGAACGCACCGGCCTTGACCGTCGACGCCACGGACGCCATCGCCAGCGGGCTCATCAGGTCATTGCCCTGGCCGATGTACGACATGGCCTTCATCGCCCCACTGGCGGCAGGCACGCTGCCGCTGTACGCGGGCACACCGACACTCCAGTTGAGCCCTATGCCGAAGACGTCGTGCGCCTCGTCGGCGACGGCGTTGTCGGGCAGGTATGTCGCGGTGGAGATGAAGGCAGTGTTGCAGGACTGTGCGAAGTCCTGCGCCATCGTGGCGTTCTGCAGCGAGAAGTCATCCACGTTGTGGAAGTTCGCACCGCCGTACTGGAAGTTCTTCGGGCAGTTGAGTGGTTTGTCGGGGGAGACCCGGCCGGTTTCGAGCGCGGTTGAGGCGGTGATCAGCTTGAACGTCGAACCTGGCGCGTACGTGCCGCTGAGCGCCTTGTCGGAGCCGGTCGCGGGCTGGTTGGCGACCGCCAGGATCGCGCCGGTGCTGGGCTGGACCACCACCGTTGCGGCATCCGGTCCCTTGGTCTTGACCGCCTGCTCGGCCGCCGACTGGAGACGGGCGTCGATCGTCGTCCGCAACGGTTTCCCCGCCCTGCCTTGGGAGAGTTGGTGCAGCACCGGCCCCAGCTTCCCGTCGGCGCCCTCGACACGGATGTCGCTGCCCTGTGCGCCACCCGTCGCGGTGCCGTAGGCCGCCTGTAGCTGGCTGATCACGGAGCCCAGCGAGGGATACTCGGCGGCGGTCAGCGCACCGCCGTCGCGGTCCAGGATGGTGATCGCTGGCGCGGCCGAGTGGTCGACCACCAGCTTCTCGCCGTCGCCCAACGTCGGATACAGCACGGACGGGGCCCATTTGACCACCGGGCGCCCCGATGCGTCACGCACGACCGTCAGTTCCGAGCGGTAGTCCCACTTCGACCGCTGACCGTCGGCACTGAACCGGGCGCTGACCGAGAACGGCACGGTGGTGCCCTTTGCCGACTGGCCGGTCAGCACCAGCGAGGTGGCGTGCAACTCGGTCCGGAAGGCGTCGAGTTGGCCAGCGCAGTGCCGTGCGTCGTCGGTCAGGCCGGCGGCCTTCGCCGTGTCGCCGGACGACCACGCCGCGAGGAAGGCGCTCGAGGTGCGCGCCACCTCGGCGGGCGACAGCGCGGTGGCCTCTCTTCGCGCGGGCACCCGGGCCGTGGCGTGAGTGGCGTGCCCCAACGGCCTACTGTGCGCCGGGCCCTGGAGCAGGGCATAGCACGCGTAGCCCGCTGCTCCGACCGCGACCGAGCAGGCTCCGCCTATCAGAGCGCCCTTGATGCCCCGCTGCGCAAGGACGCTCGACCGGGCACGACGCCGCATCGACGCCCGACGTGCGCGGCGGCCGGAAGCCGCGTGCGCGGCGTCGGTTGGCGGGGCGGTGTATGGGCCGGAATCCGCCGGGACTGACGGAGATGTCGGTGTGGGGAGCGCTCCGGGCAGGGTGGGGCGGCCGTAGTCGTTCGACTGCGGCGGCTTTCGCCGGTGCTCGCTCATGCTTCCAGCTCCTCGGGCAGGCGGTTTCGCCTGAAGGCGGCGTTGGACGTCCATACCCCGGATGTGACCCTTGCGGGCCACGCAGCACCACGAGCCAGGACGTCCCTGCGGCCCCGCATGGTTCCTGACGGGGTCCGCCTGGGGCAAATATCGCGCCGCCAAACACGGAGGAGGTGGCATTTTCCTTGTGAAACGGGCAGCCCCGGCGCCCATGCCGTCCGCTGTCCCGGCAGGTCCGGCGAACCCACCATAGACTCAAAAAGACGGACCTCACCGAGGTGCCGCCCTGCTGACGGCACGACCGCCGGTTGGTGCGCAGGTAGGGGATGCACATGCCAGGTCCACCCAAAAGACGCGCACGTGTGGGGCTGGTGCCCCTCACCGCCGTCGCTGGTGGGCTGCTCGCCGCGCTGATCGGTCTTGCCTTCGCGGTGCTCCTCTGGTCGATCATCGGCCTCGGCCAGTCGACGGCCACCGAACGTGACTCCCGTGCGGCACTCACCCAGGCGAGGAAGGTCGAGGGACTCGTCGTCGACCTGGAGACAGGTCAGCGCGGCTTCGTCATCACCGGGCAGAACCAGTTCCTTGAGCCATGGCAGACCGCCCGGACCACGTTCTCCGGCCAGGCAGGGCAGCTCGTACGCCTCAGCACCACCCCCGGCCAGCGGAGACTGGCCCAGCAGATCAGCCAGGCTGGCGAGTCCCTCATCCGCGACTACTCGATTCCGCTGGTCGCGGCGGCACGCCGAGGGGACCCCCGTGCGCGCGGCGTGGCGGCGACGCTGGAAGGCAAGCGGCGCGTCGACGGGCTCAGGAAGCAGTTCGACCGCTACGACTCGGTCCAGGCGGCTCTGATCGCGGCCCGCGAGAGCGCGGCCAACGATGAGGCCCGGGAGGCGGTCATCGCAGCGTCGATCGGCCTCGCCGGTTCGATGCTCCTCATCGCGGCCTTCGCCGGGTACGTGATCCGGGCTGTTGTCTGGCCGGTCCGCAAGGCGGCCGACGTGGCCTCCCGGCTCGCTGGCGGCGACCTCGCCGTGCGGATGCCCGAAACCGGCAGGGGCGAGATCGCTCAGCTCGGGACGGCGTTCAACACCATGGCCAGCTCACTTGAGGAGAGCCGTGAGCAGGCACGCCACGCTCACGAGCGCCTCAGGCTGCTGTACGAGGCCAGCATCGTCATCGGCACGACGCTCGACGCGCAGCAGACCGCGCAGGAACTGGTGCGGGTGGCGGTCCCCCGGTTCGCCGACTTCGTCACCGTCGACCTGACCACGGCCGTCCTGCTCGCCGAGGAACCGCTCACGGACCACGGCACACAGGCTCGCCGCGTCGCCCTGGGCGGGATCCGCGACGACCCCCCGCTCGACCCCGTGGGCTCACGGATCACCCTCGCCTCCTTCGCGCCGCACATCCGTGACGTGGCCAGCGCGAACGCGACCTTCCTGCCGCACCTGCGTACCTCCTCCGCATGGCAGATCCGCAACCGCCACCAGGCCCGCGAGCTGCTGGACTACGGCATGCACTCGCTGATCACCGTCCCGCTGTACTCGCGGCGCATGCTCGTCGGTGCCGTCGGCCTCTGGCGATCGGAGAACCCCAGCCCGTTCGAGCAGGACGAGCTGTCCGACGCCGAGGAAATGGCCGCCAAGGCCGCCGTCGCGATCGACAACGCGCTGCGCTACGCCCGCGAGCACGACACCGCCTTGACCTTGCAGCGCAGCATGCTGCCCCGCAGCTTCGAACCCCCGAACGGTATCGAGATCGCCCACCGCTACACGCCCGCCTCCGACGCCACCGAGGTCGGCGGCGACTGGTACGACGTGGCCGCCCTGACACCCGACAAGGCCGCCATCGCCATCGGCGACGTCATGGGGCACGGCATCCCCGCCGCCGCCGTGATGGGGCAGGTGCGCACCACACTGCGCGCCCTCGTCCGCTTGGACCTGCCGCCCGACCAGCTCCTGCACCACCTTGACCAGTCCATGCAGGACCTCGACGGTCCCATCCTGGCGACATGCCTGTACGGCGTGTGTGACGCCGCGGCCAACCGCTGCTGGCTCGCCCGGGCCGGACACCCCCCACCCGCCCTGATCAGCCCGGACGGCACCGCCCGACTGATCGACCTGCCCCCTGGCGCGCCCCTCGGCATCGGCGGCATCTCCTACACGACCACCGAGATCCCCCTCACTCCCGGGACCGTGCTCGTCCTCTACACCGACGGGCTCGTCGAAGCCCGCGGGCAAGACCTCGACGAGCGCCTGAAGAAGCTCGTCCGCTTCCTCACCGGTACCCATCCGTCCCTGGAAGACCTCGCCGACACCCTCATCAACCGCCTCGCCCCCACCCCCGCGCAGGACGACATCGCCCTCCTCATCGCCCGCGTCGGCACCCCCGGTCCCCGGTGAATGCCCGACAGGCCCGGCAGGCCCTCGTCGTCGACACGCGTGGGCCTGAGTCACTTGACGCTACGTCACATTCGTTCAGGCAGCTGCCACTTCTGTGCGTGCGTGCCATTGCAGTCATAGAGCTGAAGTTGGGTTTCCCGCTCGGCCGTTGCGCCGGGGTCGTCGAGGCAGCGGCCGGACTGCGGGTTGTACAGCGCCCCGTTGGGCTGTGGTTCCCAGATCTGGGCGCCGGTTCCGTTGCAGTCATAGAGCTGGACGAGCGTGCCGTTGGCGGTCGCGCCATTGGCGGCGTCCATGCACTTGCCGAGGACGGTCAGCCGGTGGTCGGAGGTGACCGTCCACTTCTGGGCGCCGGTGTGGTTGCAGTCGTAGAGCTGGATCGGGGTTCCGTTGGCGAGGGATGCCCCGCGGTCGTCGAGGCAGAGGCCCGCGATGCCGGTGACGGCTCCGCTCGGCGGGGCCGTGGTGGAGGTGAGGGTGACGGTGCCGGTCAGTGGAAGGGTGCGGGAGGAGTCGCCGACGGCGATCCGGTACCGCCCGGCGGGGGCGGTCCATCCGTGGGCGTTCTGGTCCCAGTAGGACAGGTCCTTGGTGGTGAGGGTGAAGTGGACCGTGGTGCTCGCGCCGGGCGCGAGGTCGACCCGTTGGAAGCCCTTGAGCTGGTGGGTCGGCTCGCCCGTGCTGGCCGGGTCGCCGACGTAGAGCTGGGCGACATCAGCGCCTTGTCGGCGGCCGGTGTTGGTGACGGTCGCCGAGACGTTGACCGTGCCGTGCGCGTCGGGACCTGCCACAAAGAGGTCGTCGTACGAGAAGGTGGTGTAGGACAGGCCGTAGCCGAACGGGAACAGCGGCGTGATGTCCTTGGTGTCGTACCAGCGGTAGCCGACGTCGACTCCCTCGGAGTACCGCACCTGCCCGTTGGCGCCGGGCCACTGCTGTTGTGTGCTGGCCGGGACGTCGGTGAGGCTCCTGGGGAAGGAGACAGGCAGTTTCCCCGACGGGTTGGTGTCTCCGAAGAGCAGCGCGGCGATGGCGTTGCCGTCCTCCTGCCCTGGGTACCAGGCTTCGAAGACGCCCGCGACCTGGTCGATCCACGGCATGGTGACGGCGGAACCGGTGTTGAGCACCACGATGGTGTGCGGGTTCCTGGCCGCGACCGCGGAGATCAGCGAGTTGTCCGCGCTCGACAGGTCGATGGTGCCGAGGTCGCTGCCTTCCGACTCGAAGGTGCTGGCGAAGACCACGGCCACCGAGGAGGAGCCAGCCAGATCGGCCGCCGAGCTGGGGTTGGAACCGTCGTCGTAGGCGACCTTGATCCCACTGCCAGCGCGGTGGGTGATGCCCGTCAACGGGGTGACGACGTACGGTGCCTTGACGCCCGCGCTCCCGCCGCCCGCGGTCCTCGCCTTGGAGTCGGCATCCGCGCCGATCACCGCGATCGAGTGCACGGTGGAGGGCCGCAGCGGCAGCACACCACCGGCGTTCTTCAGCAGCACGCTGCCTTCCTCGGCGACCTGACGGGCCGTCGTGGAGTGCGCGTCGCTGGTGACGACCGCGCCCGGAGAGCCGGACGGCTTCCTGTCGAACAGCCCGAAGGCGAACATCTGCCGTAGGATCCGGCGGACCATGTCATCCAGGCGTGACTTCGCCACCTGACCGCCGTTGACTGCCGAGTTGAGCGGCGCGCCGAAGTAGCCGCCACCCGGCATCTCCATGTCGAGGCCGTTGTAGGCGGAGTTGATGGTCGAGTGGGTGGCACCCCAGTCGGAGGTGACGAAGCCCTTGAAACCGAACTGGCTCTTCATCGCCGTGTTGAGCAGGTAGGGGTTGGCACACGCGTCCTGGCCGTTGACCCAGCTGTAGGAGCACATCACCGACGAGGCCCCGGCCCGCGCCGCGGCCTGGAACGCGGGCAGATAGATCTCCTGCATCGTCCGCTCGGAGACGTCGGCGTTGTCGGCGGCGCTGTTGCGATGGGTCTCCTGGTTGTAGACGGCCAAGTGCTTGACCTGGGCCAGCACACCCTGGCTCTGGGTGCCGGTGATGTCGGCCGCACCCATCTTCCCGGCGAGGTACGGGTCTTCGCCGAGAGATTCGAAGGCGCGCCCCCAGCGCGGGTCGCGCACGATGTTGATGGTCGGGCTCAGGGCGACGCTGGCGCCCTTGCCAGCGTCTTCCGCGCCGATGACCGCTCCGTACCGCTGCTCCAGGGCGGTGTCCCAGGTTGCCGCGCTAGCCACGGGCGCCGGTAACTGCGTCACACCGGTCATCCCGTCGCCGATACCGGCCGGACCGTCTTCCAGGCCCAGCGCCGGGACACAGAGCCGGGAAATGGCGGGCACGTTGCCCACGTAGGGCTGGGTGGAGCCGTTGCCGTGGACAAGGCTGACTTCCTTGTTCTGAGTGATCCGTGCCATCACCTCGTCGACCCGCTGGTCCACCGGCGCGGTCGAACCCACCCAGGGGCAGGAGTTGGCGGCGTGGGCCGCGGGTGCGAACACCACCGGCCCGGCCGAGGCGGCGACCAGCAGTGTCAGTGCTGCTGAGCCGCAGCGAGCGGCCCTTTGGCAAAGAGGTGAAGACATGGGCACGCTCCTGGGGGGAGGTTCAGACGATCCGAACGAGGGAGCCGGTCCACACGCGCGTTGCAGAAGTTAACTTTGACATGATGGCGCGTCAATGCGTCCGACCCTGGTGGTCCCGTGCCCTGGCCAAACTGATCCGCGCGTCCCCGCCCAGGGAAGTTGAGTTCCCGTCAATTCCATGAAGCCGAGGAGCATTTGGCTTCAGCAGATCAGCAACTCGGCCGTCACCGGGGGGGTGGACGCGGGGAGAGATGCGCGATGGTCAGCGCGCGGCGTCGGCGGGCTCCGCGGGGCGCGGGGCTGACGTGCGGTGCTGTCGGGGCCGGGAGCGGGACACCGCCACGCCCGTCAGGCACAGCGCGCCGCCGAGCAGGGTCAGCCAGGCGGGCACCTCGTCCAGGAACACCCAGCTCAGTGCCACCACGATGGCCGGAACGGCGTAGGTGGTCGCGCCCATCCTGCCGGCGGGCGTGCGGGCCAGAGCGTAGCTCCAGGTGGTGAAGGCGAGAGCGGTCGGCACCACGCCGAGATAGACCATGTTGAGGGTCGCGGACGGCGGTGCCTTCGGCAGTTCGGCGGCCAGTTGCCCGGCGAAGGGCAGGCACGCCACCGTACCCGCCAGGCAGCTGTACGCCGTGATCTGCAGCGGCGTCCCGTATGCGAGCGCGGGCTTCTGGGCGACCACGCCGGTCGCGTACGCCACCGCCGCGAGAAGGCACAGCAGCACGCCGAGCACCGAGGTGCCGCCGTTGTGTCCGGACGAGGTCGACAGGCCGACCACCAGTGCTCCGCCGAACGACACCGCCATACCGGAGAGCAGCCGCGGCGGCAGTGCCTCCCCGAGCAGCCGCGCCGCGAGCAACGCCATCAGGATCGGCCCAACGTTCACCAGGAGGGCGGCCGTCCCGGCGTCGACCAGTCGCTCGCCCCAGTTCAACGCGACCATGTAGCCGCCGAACCAAACCACCCCGGACACCAGGACGCCGCGCCGGGCGCCCCGGGACGGCAGCCCCTCGCGCCGTATCGCTGCCAGGACGACCAGCACCAGGGAGGCGGCAAGCAACCGGCCGAGCGCCAGCGCGCCCGGGGAGTAGCCAGCGACCGCGCTGCGGATGGAGACGAAGGCGGACGCCCACGCGACCACGGAGAAAGCAGCGGCGCCGGCGGTGAGGACGCCAGGAGAGGCGAGACGGGAACTCATGCGGGCGAGCGTAGGGCGCAAACATTTCGGTGTCGACCAAAATATCTGCGCACGGTCCTGGCACGGTCCCGGGTGTACTGGGGCGCTGAGAGGGCGTCGAGCCGCCAGGATCAGTTCCAGGCGTCGGGTGTGATCCCCAGGAGGTCACGGAAGGCCCGCTCCCCGGCGTCGGTCACCCGCAACACGCGACCACCGGCGGCCACTCGCACCACCCACTCCCGACGCAGCGCCAGGGCGCACAGCCGCGCACCGGCCACCCCGCCCAGATGGCGGCGGCGCTCGGTCCAGTCCAGACATGAACTCGCCATCGGTCGGCGACCCTCGTGGGCCAGGTCGAGGCCCGCCCGAGCGCACCACTCCCGCCCCGCGTCGGTCAGCTCGAACGCGCCTTCCGTGCGGAGTAGCCCGCGCTCGTCCATCGCGTCGGTCACCGCCATGCCGAGCCGCCCGGCGAAGTGGTCGTAGCAGGTCCGCGCCCCGGCCAGCGGATCGGGCGCGGCGACTACCGGCACCGCGTGCGCCGCGTCCCGTCCCGGGGCCGCGTGCGCGGCGAGCGAGTCGACCAGGCGTGCCGTCGCTGCGTCGGCGATCCGTACGTAACCGTGGCGGCCCTGCCGCTCGGTCACACAGATTCCGGCGTCCTGCAGCCGGGCCACATGACCGCTCGCCGTGGACGGAGACACCCCGGCGATCCGGGCCAGTTCCCCCATGCTCCACGCACGGCCCTCAAGCAGGGCCAGGCAGATGGCTGCCCGGGTCTCATCGGCCATGGCGCCGGCGAGTGCGGCGAGGCGGGCGGCGGGCGGGGCGGAACCGGTCACGTCCACATCATGGCTCAATACTTCGGCCACTACCAAAGTGTTCGGTCGTGCCGCATGGGGGGGAGACCGGCGCCTCGGTGCTGGAGTTCAATCCGGCAGCGGAGACTGACCGGCGTCGTAGACCAGCACATGGCGTTCGGGAAGCAGGCGCGCCTCCGGGCTGGGCAGGTGTGGACGCAGCGTGCCGTCGTGCATGAGATGGCGTACCCGCACCTGCCGGGCGACGACCAGGAAGTCGGAGATCATCTTGCGATGGCAGCGCCACCACACCGACTCGGCGCACATGACCGCCGTGCGTTCTGCCGCTGCCTCAGCGAGCAGGTCATCGATGGCAGCGAGGAACTGCTGCGAGCGCATGTGGATGGCGTAGCCCGCGAAGGCGCGGTTGCGCAGCGCCGTGTCGGGTGCGTCCGGGCGCGCGGTGCGCCAACCGCCGAGCCGCTTGTCCCATCGGTAGGCGATGTCGGCCTGCGGCAGCCACTCTGACATCGCGTCGCGGTTGGCATCCGGATTGTGCCGGCTCCCGGGTGCGGTCCGTACGTCGACCAGCCGACGCACCTCGGCAGCGTGCAGCAGTCCGGTCATCCGCGTCGCGTCGAGGGTGCCATGGCCGAAGGTCAGCAGTTCGCAGGTCACCGTTGTCCTCATGGCGGCAAGGGCGAAGGATCTTGCTGGTTGGCAGGTACCCCGCTTCGCCCCGCGGGAACCGGATGCCGGGAGATCCGCACCGGAACGTCGGTGGGGAGTCATCGCCGTGCGCCGGGGACGCGGGAACGCCGCGTGCCCCTCGCGTTACCGACGGTGCCGCCGATGTCACACCACTGTTCAGGCCGCCGCTCTTGACGGAATACGGCGGATGCGGTGACCGTTGGAACCGTCAGCACCTCGTTAGGCGAGGCTTCTGCGTGGACACAGGCCACTGACCCCGAACGTCGAGAGACGCCCCGGGTCAGGACAGCTCACCTCGGCACAAGGAGTGAGCCCAAGTGGCTCCCCGGCCGTCAGGCCGGGAGTACGCCGCGCAGTGCCGAAGCTCAGACGAGAGAGGTGCCCTCCCGCGCGGGGGCTCCTCGGCCATGTTGGACGACACCGCGTGTGTCTGGCCGCGAGGAGGTGAGGGACATGAGTCCTTGGTCCAGTCCAGAGCCCGCTCCTGGGCATGCTCATCCGTCCCCGCTTGATCGCGGCGCTCGTATTCGCTGAGCTTGTGCCGTATCCATCGCTGCGCACTGACGGCGATACGCGCTGAATCCCGCGATCAGGCCCTCCTCCGAGGGAGCACAGCCATGCGCATCGAGCTGACCTGGCCGGGCCCCGAGGCCGGCCGCACGCTGACCATCCCCGTACCCGGCATCCGCGCCGAAGCCCTGCGGCCCGCGCTGGACCACGTCCGCCGGGCTGGTACGCCTGCCCTGCGCGGTGCTCTGGCCTGCGCGGAGCCCGTGGTGAGCAGCGTCGCCGGTGCCGCGGGAGCAGGGGCGCTGGTGCAGCTGGCCCTGCCGTTCGTGGTGCGCCGCGCCCAGCGATCACTTTGCGAGTCCCCGCACCGGACCGCCTGAGCCGTCCAGCAGTGCTGGCGGGCGAGGCGGTGGCGGGGTGGTTTCCCTGCCCCGCCGCCCACGGTGCCCCACCAGGGGCACGCACCCCGCCCCCTTGAGCACCGTCAGCCCAGGTCGTAGTGGAAGGTGTAGGAGACCGACGGTTCGCCATGGCGGGCGGTGAAGCTGCCAGTGCCGCGTAGCCCGATCAGGTCCGCGGTGCCTGTCCCCGGCACGACCTCGAAGGTGCAGCGCACCGTGCCGTCGGCGTCGAACGAGCCGCGCTGCTCGACGACGAAGGCACCGTCCCGTCCGTCGAGTCGGCCGGTCAGCATCTCCATGCCGGTGAACGTACCGGTCTTCTCCGTGGCGTAGGCGATGGTGTACTCGCACGTGGTGTCCGCTGCCTCGATGCCACCGGAGAACGTGTTGGTCACACAGGCATGGGCCAGCTTGGGGCTCACGTCGTCCGAACTGACCGCCCGCTCCTCCCAGTTGGCGAACGTGAAGTGGCCGCTGGTCTGCGTGGGCATGGGAACTCCAATCGATCTGCCGCAGGCGTGTCCGCGTGCGGTGTGACCAGCGTGGCCGCCTTACCTGACACCTTCTGTCAGGTAAGGCGTGACAATGGCTCCATGCGCGCTGACCGGCTGCTGTGCCTGCTCCTGCTGCTCCAGAACCGTGGACGGATGACCGCCCCTGCCCTGGCCGCCGAACTGGAGGTGTCGGTCCGTACGGTCTACCGGGACATCGAGGCGCTGAGCGCGTCCGGCGTCCCGGTCCGCGCCGACCGCGGGCCCGCTGGTGGGTACCGCCTGATGGACGGCTACCGCACCCGACTGACCGGCCTCACCGATGCCGAGGCCGACGCCCTCTTCTTTACCGGAGCACCCGGCCCGGCTCGTCAACTGGGCCTGGGCGCCGTGCTGGCAACCGCCCAACTGAAGCTGCAGGCCGCCCTCCCGGCCGAACTGGCGGAGCGGACCCGCCGCGTCCAGGAACGGTTTCATCTGGACGCACCAGCGTGGTTCCGCGACACCGACCCGGTCCCATGCCTGGCGCAGGTCGCGCAAGCGGTATGGGAACAGCGGGTGTTGCGCACCCACTACCGTCGTTGGGGCGGTGAGGTGCACCGGGAACTGCGTCCGCTCGGCATCGTCCTCAAAGGCGGCATCTGGTACCTGGTGGCATTCGCCGACGAGGCGGTACGCACCTATCGGATGTCGAGGTTCCTCGCGGTGCACACCACGGAAGAAGTCTTCGACCGCCCTGCGGGATTCGATCTGGCCGCCTTCTGGGAGGAGTCCTCCCGCCGCCTGGAGGCCGCGCTTCACCAGGGAACCGCACGACTGCGGATATCGCCGCGGGCGCGAAAGCTGTTGCCCATGCAGTTCGGTACGGCGGGCACACGCGCACTCGAAAGCGCCGGGCCACCGGACCACGACGGCTGGGTACAGGTGGAAATGCCGGTCGAGTCGCAGTCAGTCGCCGTCAGCGACCTGCTCAGACTCGGTACCGAGGCGGAGGTGCTCGGCCCTCCCGAACTCCGTCAGGCCATCGCCGAGGCCGTAACCGTCCTGGCCAACCGCTACGCGGTGGCACCCAGTGCATAACGGCGCGGGGCGCTGGTAACAGGCCGTGAGGGCAACCGAAACCCGCGACCGCCAGCGAGAGCGGCAAGCGGCAGCCGACGAATGACATCGGGAAACCGAATTGCGCGAGGCTCAAAGCGGTGCCCGTACTCCGGTCGCGTCACGGTGTCGAACTGTTATGCATCGTGCCGGAAAATACGGATAGCCGTAAGGCATGACCGAAATCCCCACCCCCACCCACCCTCAACTGATCGGCGCCCGGCCGAGTTCCGCCGTTGAGAAGGCATACCAAACCCTGCGGAAGCAGACCGCGAGAGCTGACCCGCATGCCCAGTTCACCAAGGGTGCGTTGGAGGCCTACCGGTGGGCGATGGGCAGCGACGTCAGCGCCCCGCTCACCGGGGCCCGGACCGTCGGAGTGCCCGGCCTGCAACGGTTGACTTCCGAGATCGACACCGCGGTGGTCCAGCTGGAAGATGTCACACAGCAGGCTGGTCCGCGTGCCTTCGCGCAAGGGGTGCACGACGCACTGGCGTGGGTATGCGGGCTGAGCGACCAAAGGCCCTGAGCCAGGCACGTCGGGGGAGCCTGGACGGCGGCCGCAGGCCAGCCGCCCAGGCTGGAACGTCCGACTACGGCTCGCTGATGACGCGTACGTCCTGGACGGGGCTGCCCGCGGTCCGCGCGGTCTCCACCCGCACGGCGTCGAGGTCGCGGGTGGTGAGGTGCGCCCCTTCGAGGTGTACATAGACAGTGTCCGGCTGCGGATCGACCGTCGCCTGGACACCTGGCATCCGGGCGACCAGGCGGTTGAGCGCGGCCGCGTCGCCATGGGCCGCGGGGGAGCCGGGCCTGACGGAGGCGAGCAGCCCCGCGCTGTAGACCTCGCGGCTCTGGCTCGCGAACCGCAGGGCGGGGACGACCGCGGCGCGTACCGCACGTACCTGCTGTGCGTCCGTCTTCCACAGCCGCAGAACGATCACCGGCCTTCCAGGATCCTCCTTGCCGACGACCGTCCAGTCGGTCACCCCGGCCCGGCTGAGGTCGCGGTACAGGCCATCGAGTCGCCGCCCGAGCGGTGAACCGTCCGGGGTGCTGATCGTGAGGTCCTCCACCTTATGGCGCAGCCCGCTGAGCGTGGTCGCCCGATCCGGTGCCCCGCCCTTGGCGGATGCGGCCTGGGTGGACGGTGGTGCGGCTCCAGCCGGTGCGGCGCCGCCCGCCATCAAGCCCGTGAGCAGCGCTGATCCGACCGCCGCCGATGCGACGGCTCTCCTCCACGAGGCGTGCGTGCGGATGCGTTCGTGCCGCGAAGCCATACTGATCCCTTCTCGTCGGCGTCTTTCCCGTGGGTGCGCGGCTACCCCGGAAGGCAACAGCTACACGACCACCCTCCTGGGAAGCGTCTCGCCGCGAGGAGCGAGCGGGGCATGACGTACGACGCCATCAGCCGTCCGCCAGCAGTTGGTCGCGCAGCAAGTTGAGTGTGCGGGCGAGAAGGCGTGAGATGTGCATCTGGGACAGGCCGAGATGGGCGCCTATGGCGGCCTGGGTCATCTCGGAGCCGAAACGCATGGCGAGGATGGTGCGTTCGCGTTCGGGGAGTTGATCGATGAGGGGCTTGAGGGCGGTGACGTTCTCCACGCCCTCGAGACCGGGGTCATCGTAGCCAAGCCGGTGGACCCAGGAGGTGCCCTCCTCTTCGTCGGCCGCGCCCTCGGCGTCGATGGAGCTGGCGGTGTAGGCGTTGGCCGCGACCTGCGCCTCCAGTACCTCCTCCTCGGTGATCCGCAGCCGCTCGGCCAGTTCGGCGGTGGTGGGAGCGCGGTCGAGTTCCGCGGCCATGACATCGCTGGTCTTGGCCATCTCGATGCGCAGTTCCTGCAGGCGGCGCGGCACCCGTACTGACCAGCTGGTGTCGCGGAAGAAGCGCTTCATCTCGCCGATGATGGTGGGCAGGGCGAAGGTGATGAACTCGACGCCGTAATCGGGGTCGAACCGGTCGACTGCCTTGATCAACCCGATCGTGCCGACCTGGAAGATGTCTTCCATCTGGTCGGCCCGGTTGGAGAAGCGCTTCGCGGCGAACCGCACCAACGCCATGTTCAGCTCGATGAGGGAGTTGCGGACGTACTGGTACTGCTCGGTGCCTTCGTCCAGCACCGCCAAGCGCGCGAACATCACCCGCGAGACCTCACGCAACTCAGAGGGGTCCGCTTTGGCCTCGGTCAGCAGCGTGGTGAGCCGCTGAGGGGGCACTTCCTGCGTCACTGCCGCTTCTGGAGCCGCCTTGTCCGCGAGCTGCCCCAACACGATCTGCCTCCCATCTGTTCCGACGGAGTTGACGACACAGCGCCTACCCGCATCGGTAGCCCCAAACCGGTAGTGCGCATTCCGGCCGAGGCCCGCCATCTTCCTCTGCGGGACCTCAACTCGCCCCCGACCTTGCCGAGATGGCGGCCTGGCGCCACACTGCTCTGCAGTGATCCGCATCGCCGAGCACCCCGTCCGTCCTCGAAATCGGCTCCCGGCCAGGCTGGTTGCGCGAAGCGTTCGAGCACCGCGTCGCGCCGACTGAGCGCCGTGGTCGGCTTCCATCGCCAACCGGTCCCACACACCACCCCTCTTGCGCATGTCGCAGCCGCGGAGAGGAGCCGTACGGATGACGACGACACGTGTCCCTGGCGACAAGCGGGGGGTTGAGGACCAGCGCCTGCGCCGCCGTCTGGGGTTCTGGCAGCTCACCGCCATAGCCTTCGGCGGGGTGATCGGCTCAGGCTGGCTGCTCAGCCCGATGCACGCGGCCCGTACCGCGGGACCCGCGGCACTGATCACCTGGACCGTGGGCGGTCTCGCTCTCGTACTGATCGCGCTGGTCATGGTCGAGTTGGCCGCCTCGATCCCGGAGACGGGCGGGCTGGTGCGGTGGCCGCTCTACACCTCGGGACGGCTGGTCGCGACGCTCGTCGGCTGGGGCATCTGGGTCTCCTATGCCACCAACCCGCCAAGCGAGTCAGCGGCCGTGCTGCAGTACGCCAGCCAGTACATCCCGGACCTGTACCACCACGGTCACCTCACGCCCACCGGTATCGCGGCCGGGTTGGTCCTCATGGCCGCCTTCGTCGCAGTCAACTGGTTCGGCGTGCGACTCTTCGCCCGCGTCAACCTGGCCGTCACCCTCGCCAAGTTCACCATCCCGGCGCTGACCGTGGTGGCACTACTCATCTCCGGCCTGGACGGACACAACTTCACCGGGTACGGAGGCTTCGCCCCGTACGGGTATGCCGCACCACTGTCCGCGATCGCCACCGCCGGGGTCATCTACGCCTACACCGGCTTCCAGGGCCCCATCGACCTGGCTGGCGAAGCCCGCAACCCACGCCGCGACATCCCCCGCGCGGTGATCACCGCACTCCTGCTCTCGATGCTGCTCTACGTCATCCTGCAGGTGGTCTTCATCGCCGCCGTGCCAACCGGGAAGCTGCTCGGCGGCTGGCACGGGGTCAACTTCAACTCGCCGTTCGCCGAACTGGCCACATCCGCCAACCTGACCTGGCTGACCTGGGTGCTGTACGCCGATGCCATCGCCTCACCGGTCGGCTCCGCGCTCGTCTTCACCGCCGAGACCAGCCGGGAGGCGTACGCCCTGGGCAAGAACGGGCTGCTGCCGGACGCCGTGGCCAGGGTGCACGCGGGGTCCGGGGTGCCGCGGCGCGCGCTGCTGGTGAACTTCGCCATCGGCGTCGCCTTCCTCCTCCCGTTCGGCGACTGGCAGTCCATCGTCGCGGCCACCAGCGTGCTGGGCTTGTTCGCGTACTCCATCAGCGTCGTCGCCGAAGCCTCGGTACGGCGGGCGGACCCCGGACGAATGGCCAACTGGGTTCGCGGCACACGGTGGTTCGCACCGGTGGCCTTCGTGATCGCCACCTTGATCTTCTACTGGGCGGGCTGGCACGAACTACGCGTGGCGCTCCCCGTGCTCTTCCTGTCCGCGCTGTTGTACGCCTACCAGCAGGTCCGCCGCGAGCGCGACCTCGCCGACCTGGTTGCCGGTCTCTGGCTGGTCGGCTACTTGGTCGCGCTGCTGCTGTTCTCCCGCCTCGGCAGCTTCGGAGGCTCCAGGGCGATTCCCGCGCCGTGGGACTCGTTCGCGGTGGCCGCAGTCGGGCTCGCTGCCTATGTGCGGGCCCTCCACGACTCGGCCCGTCATCTCGCCGTGCACCCGTTGCCACACGGATGGCGAACCATGTGACACCGTGCTGCCACGGTCAGTGGCCGCGCCGCGGCCCGCTCCGCGCGTGCAGCGGGGCGCGGGCGGTCACGGCGCGCCCGGCCCCGGGCCGACGTCGTCCGCGGTGGGCCCGGGGGATGCGCCGCGGTCGGGGGCCGAGGCGATGCCGGGCGCGGGCGCCGTGTTGATCCGGGGCAGGGCGTAGGGATGCTCGCGTCGCAGCCAGTCGATGAGTCGTTCGCGAATGACGCAGCGCAGGGTCCAGATGTCGGCGGAGTCCTTGGCGGTGGCCAGTGCTCGTACCTGGATCGTGGTGGGGGTGGTGTCGGTCACCACCAGGCTCCACGCCCGTCCGTCCCAGGCCTCTGATTCCTTGAGCACGTTGTGCAGTTGCTCGCGCAGCAGGTCAATGGGCGTGGCGTGATCGAGGTGGAGGAAGACCGTTCCGGTCATCTGCGCGCTGCCACGTGACCAGTTCTGGAACGGGTGGTTGGTGAAGTACGACACCGGCATGGTGATCCGGCGCTCATCCCATGTGTTGACGACCAGGTACGTCAGTGTGATCTCCTCGACGGTGCCCCATTCGCCCTCCACCACCACGGTGTCGCCCAGGCGCACCATGTCGCCGAAGGCGATCTGCAACCCGGCGAAGAGGTTGCCCAGTGTGGACTGGGCGGCGATACCGGCGACCGCGGCGATCACACCCGCCGAGGCCAGCACGGAGGTGCCCACCGCCTGCATGGCCGGGATCTGCATCAGCATCACGGCCACCGCGACCACGCCCACGATGGCCGTGACCACCCGCTGGATCACCGTCACCTGGGTCCGCACCCGCCGAACTCGCGCGGGATCCTGCGAACTGGCGGCGTAGCGCGCGTAGCTGGACTCGACTATCGCCGTGGCGACCCGCATCACCAACCCGGCGAGCGCGCCGATCAACACCAGTGTCAGCGCCCGGTTGATACCGGCCTCGTGCCCGCGCCCGATGTGTGCCGCACTGTAACTGCCCAGTAGCAGTCCGACACACAGGGCGATCCGCAACGGCCACCGGCACTGGCGTAGCAGATGCCACAGCGGACTGTCCGTGTGCCGGGCGCCGATCCTGCGTAGTGCCCGGTCAACGGCCCAGCTCACGGCCAGGGTGATGACGATGGCGCTTCCTGCGACGATGACGGGTCGCAGTACGGTCTCCATTTCGGCCTTCCTCGGACTCGACGCGTCGTGCAGTGACGCGGCTGCGGTTGCCACTGCGACGGTAACGGGTACGACAGGAGCGCGTACCCGGCCGTTCCCGACAGCAAGCACATCGACTTCGGTAACTGGAAGTCATCGGCGCAACGCGATGGGTGATGCGTGTCGATGCCAAGGCGGCGCCTGGGTAAGTGGTTGCACGGGATCCTCGACGCCGGGGCCGGTGCGGGCCGCACGTTCGGCCAACCCCGCCGAACGGGTGTAATTCCCCGTACGGTGCATTTCCAACGCGGCGGAAGGCGGCCACGCGAATACCGTTTGCGAATCAGTCATTTGACACCCCTGAGGAGCGTGGCGTGAACAAGTTGAAGAACGCTGTCGTCGTGGCCGTCATTGCTGGAGGCGCCCTGGCCGGTGGCAGCGGTGCGGCATTCGCTGACGCGGGTGCGGCCGGAGCGGCGGTCGGCTCGCCGGGCGTCATCTCCGGCAACGTCATCCAGGTCCCGATCAGTCTTCCGATCAACCTGTGCGGCAACAGCATTGACATCATCGCGCTTCTCAACCCGACATTCGGGAACGCATGCGCTAGCAAGTGACCAGACACTGGTCACCCAGCCGTAGCCGCACCATGACGACCGGTTCCGGGCAGCCGCACCGGGGCCGGTCTTGCGCATGGCTTCGAGCGCGTCGCTGAAGCTCTGACTGCGCGCAGCGCGAACGGCCCGCTGGACCAGCGCGGGGGAGGTCTTCGCCACGCATGTGTAGTTGGTCTCGCAGACGTTGGCCAGTGGTGACTCCACGGCCTGGGTGACGAGTTGGTAGGCGTCGAGACGGGACAGCGCGTAGTCGCGGTGCAGCCAGTTGACCAGGTCGAGCTGGGCGACGCGGAAGGCGTCTTCCAACGGGCGGGCGGAGCCGGTGGAGATGATGTGGGTGTCGGATTCCAGCCGTGCCGTGGGGTGGCAACTCCCTTGAGGAGTTCGACGATCACGACGGTGTCCATCGCGCACTCCACCGCCACTCCACACGTCTCGCCCTCACCCTGCCGCGCGTGCCCGTCGCGGTACGGCGCGCACGGTCGAGCTGCCACATCCACACGGCCTCCGTCAGCGGCTCGTGCGGTGATGCCGTGGTCTGTAGGCCAGTTGATCCCACGGCGTACCGAGTACTCTTGCCATGTGACGACGCATAAGGCCGTTGACGTGAGCGTGGACGCGATGCTCGAGGACCTCAGGACACTCGTCGAAGTCGAGTCTCCATCGCGTGATCGCAACGCCTTGATGGCATCGGCCGAAGCCGTCGCCGCCGTCATCGAGAGCCGTCTTGGCGGGCAGGCCGTCCTCGTCGGTAGTGAAGCCGGGCCGCACGTCCACTGGTCAGCTGGCGGCGATCCCAAAGTTCTCATCCTCGGTCACCATGACACGGTGTTTCCGATCGGCACCCTTGAGCGCCGCCCGTTCAGGGTCGAAGGCGGGCGTGCCACCGGCCCCGGCGTCTTCGACATGCTTGGCGGCTTGGTACAGGCCATCCACGGCCTGGCGACGCTCGATGACCTGTCAGGTGTCGAGATCCTGGTGACCGCCGACGAAGAGGTTGGCTCGCGCTCCTCCCGCGCTCTCATCGAAGAACGCGCCCTTGCCTGCGGCGCCGTACTTGTGTGTGAGGGTGCCGCTGATGGCGGGGCTTTGAAGACCGGCCGTAAGGGCTGCGGCACGTTCGAAGTCACCATCACCGGCCGGGCGTCGCACGCGGGCCTTGAGCCCGAGGCCGGTGTCAACGCCCTGGTCGAAGCCTCCCATCAGGTACTGGATATCGCAGCGCTTGCTCGACCGGACAGCGGCACCACGGTCACCCCGACCGTCGCGTCCGCGGGAACCCTGGACAACGTCGTTCCGGCGCAGGCGACCGTCGTCGTCGACGTACGGGTCGAGTCGGCCGCCGAGAAGGAGCGAGTCGAGTCCGCGTTCGCGGCGCTGGCTCCGCACCTGGATGGTGCGCGGATCGCGGTTCAGGGAGCCGTGCGCCGACCGCCTATGCCCGAGTCGGCGTCGGCCGAGCTCTTCGCGGTGGCGAAGCGGCTGCTTCCCGGCCTCGAAGGCAGGGCGGTCGGCGGTGGAAGCGATGGCAACTTCACGGCCGCACTGGGAGTGCCGACACTCGACGGCCTTGGAGCGGTCGGTGGCGGTGCCCACGCCGACCACGAGTACCTGGTGGTCGGCGCCATGGCCGAGCGGGCGCGCCTTGTCGCCGGACTGGTGAACGCGATCCAGCGGGCACGGCCGAACGAGAGCGTGGGACCTGTCCGCGCGATCGTTAACTGAGATCTCTCCGCAGCAACGCGCACCTCGTCTCGGTGGTGAACGCGGTGTGCTGCCGTCCACAGGCACACCGGCGGCGCACGGTGGCTGGGTGACCACGGCACGCCACACGGGCCGTACGGGCAACCCCCTGAGCGCGGCCGGACGCGTGTTCGTGCGCAGGCGGGACGATCGCGGACACTGGTCCATAGGAGACACTGGCTAATAGGAACCAAACCTGTCGACCTCGCGACGGCCCGAAGCCAGCGCCGCGTGGTGGGCGCAGGAGGTACCGCCGTGCTTGCCAGTTTGACCCGGGCGTTCAAGACGCCTGAATTGCGTAAGAAGCTGCTGTTCACGCTCGGCATCATCGTGCTGTTCCGGCTCGGTGCGCACATTCCGGAGCCGGGCGTCGCGTACCGGAACGTCAATCAGTGCATCAAGGAGGCCGGGGGCAACGGCGGCCTCTTCGGTCTGATCAACCTGTTCAGCGGCGGGGCGCTGCTACAACTGACGATCTTCGCGCTTGGTATCGTCCCGTACATCACGGCGAGCATCATCCTGCAGCTGCTGACCGTGGTCATCCCACGCCTGGAGGCCTTGAAGAAGGAGGGCCAGGCGGGCCAGACGAAGATCACTCAGTACACCCGGTACCTGACGCTCGCGCTCGCCGTAATGCAGGGCACCGGTCTGATCGCGACCGCGCAGAGCGGCACGCTCTTCCGCACCTGCTCGGTCGGCAACCAGATCATTCCCGACACCTCGATCTTCCGGACCGCGGTCATGGTCATCACGATGACCGCTGGCACTGTGGTGATCATGTGGCTCGGTGAGCTGATCACCGAGCGGGGCATCGGCAACGGCATGTCGATCTTGATGTTCACCTCGATCGCGGCCGGATTCCCCGGCTCGCTGTGGGCGATCAAGAAGTCCGGCAAGATCCTCGGCGGTTGGGGCGAGTTCGGGATCGTCATTGTCATCGGTATCGTGATCATGTGCCTGGTGGTCTTCGTCGAGCAGGCTCAGCGGCGCATTCCGGTGCAGTACGCCAAGCGAATGATCGGCCGCCGCTCGTACGGCGGCACCGCGACCTACATTCCGATCAAGGTCAACCAGGCCGGTGTGATTCCCGTGATCTTCGCCTCCTCGCTGCTCTACCTCCCGGCGCTGATCGTCCAGTTCGCCGGTAACTCGACGGCTGGCTGGTCGCAGTGGATCAGTACGAACCTGACCAAGGGCGACCACCCGGTCTATCTGTCCTTGTACTTCCTCCTGATCGTCTTCTTCGCCTTCTTCTACGTCGCCATTTCCTTCAACCCCGAAGAAGTCGCGGACAACATGAAGAAGTACGGCGGCTTCATCCCGAGCATCCGCGCCGGTCGACCCACCGCGCAGTACCTCAGCTATGTGCTCAACCGGATCACCTGGCCCGGAGCGTTGTACCTGGGACTGATCGCCCTGGTGCCCACGGTCGCCATCACGTTCTTCCAGGGCAGCCAGAACAACTTCCCGTTCGGTGGCACCAGCATCCTGATCATCGTGGGTGTCGGCCTCGAAACGGTGAAGCAGCTCGAAAGCCAGCTGCAGCAACGCAGCTACGAGGGGTTCCTGCACTGACCAGTTGCGTGCCTGCGTCGGTGGTGACCGCCGCACGTATGCGGGCGCCGACCCCTGGCGGCCGGGGCGGCCAGCTCACTTGACTCCTGCGCCGTCAGCTTGGCGACGTGCACCACATGCCGAGCCGGTTTGACCACAACGGTGCCCAGGCCCAGCGGCCCGACGCAGTGCTCGACGACCCAGGACTCGGTCCGCAGCACGTTCCCGCCCGGCAGCGGAGCCTTGCCGACGATGAGGTCACACGCCAGACACTCCTCACTCACATCAGTGCCCTCAGCCACCAAGGCCCCCACTGTCGCAGAAAGCTCCATAGCCAGAGACCCGCATTCGATCACGGCAACCCGGTCGAAGAACAGGCTGAGAACAGGCGCCCGTCGTGGAGGCGCGATCCAGGTCGACGCCATTCCTCGGGCCGTTGGACCAAGCCGGTCCGGGTCGGCTGACTGCCTGTGAGGGCGTGCCCTATCGGTCCAAGTGACGGGCAGATCTGAAATCATACCCCCACCGGGTATGCGACACGACTCGCTGCGAGGGGCCTGCCAAGGGGAAGGTTTTCAACGGGGCCGCCCCGCGACGAACGCGCTCGCACGACCAGACCGGGCTGACCGACCGGCCCAGGAAGGCAGAGCAGAGCCCATGCACGCCGTCTTGCACGCACTGTCCATCACGGGATCGATGACCTGGGAGATCACCTGGGCCCTGGTCCTCGGATTCGCCCTGTCCGCCGTCGTGCAGGCGGTCGTCCGCAAGTCGACGGTCGTGCGCGCGCTCGGTGACGACCGGCCGCGCACCCTCGTGCTCGCCGCCGGTCTCGGCGCCGCCTCCTCGTCCTGTTCGTACGCGGCCGTGGCGCTGGCCCGCTCCCTGTTCCGCAAGGGCGCCAACTTCACGGCGGCGATGGCTTTCGAGATCGCTTCCACCAATCTCGTCATCGAACTCGGGGTCATCCTGGCGCTGTTGATGGGCTGGCAGTTCACCGCGGCGGAGTTCATCGGCGGGCCCATCATGATCGTGGTGCTGGCGGCGCTCTTCCGTCTCCTGCTCCGCGACAGACTCCTTCGCGAAGCTCGCGACCAGGCCGAACGCGGTCTGGTAGGTTCCATGGAAGGGCACGCCGCGATGGACATGTCCGTCCAGCGGCAGGGCCGCTTCTGGCAACGGCTGCTGTCCCGTGAGGCGTTCACCTCGGTCTCGCACGTGTTCGTGATGGAGTGGGCGGCCATCCTGCGGGACCTGGTGGGCGGTCTGCTGATCGCCGGGGCGATCGCGGCCTGGGTGCCCGACTCCTTCTGGCGAGCATTCTTCTTCACCGGCCATCCGCTCGCCGCCAAGTTGTGGGGCCCGCTGATCGGCCCGCTAGTGGCGATCGCCTCTTTCGTCTGCTCGATCGGCAACGTGCCGCTGGCGGTGGTGCTCTGGAAAGGCGGCATCAGCTTCGGGGGCGTTGTCGCCTTCGTCTACGCCGACCTGCTGATCATCCCGATCCTCAGCATCTACCGGAAGTACTACGGCCCGACGATGACCGGCTTCCTGCTCGCGACGTTCTACGCGGCCATGGCCGTCGCCGGATACGTCGTCGAGTTCGCCTTCGGCGGCCTGGGACTGGTTCCCGACCACTCCAGGGCCAAGCTGCCGATGGAAGGGGTCTCCTGGAACTACACCACCTGGCTCAACATCGCCTTCCTCGCCCTGGCCGCCGCGCTGCTCGTACGGTTCCTGCGCACCGGCGGCCCGGCCATGCTCCGCATGATGAGCGGCTCACCCGACGGCCACGCGCACGGGGACGGACACCAACACCAGAGCGGACGCCCTCGCGGTCTGCCCCGCCACTGATCGGCAGCCATGCGCCCGGTAGGGCCGCCGGGAAGGCGCACCGGCCGTGCCGAGCCCCGCGGCTGGAGCAGGCCGCGCTATGTCCGGCCGACCTGGGCCAGCAGCCGTTCCAGCAATTCCGAAGGGAGGGCGCCGTCCCCACGGTCCGCGCCGTGGACCGTGGCCAGCAGCGCGGGGGCGGTCGCGTCCCGGCGCCACACTACGGCGCTGACTCCGCATTCGATGACGCGAGCCAGTTCGTCCCCGCGCATCCTGGAGACGACGAGCACCAGCCGCCGCCCGTCGCATCCGCGCATCAGCTCCCTGCACCGCTCGAGCAACGGCTCGTCGACCTCCTCGGCGACGACGACGGCGACGGTACCCGGCCCGGGTAGCTCGACGAATTCGACTCCCGGCTGCTCACGGATCTTGGTCGCCCTCCCCGCCACCAAAGCTGCCCTCCCCGCCACCAAAATCGAATCGTCCGCTTCCTTCAGCACGGGCACACGCCGCACCCGGCGCACCCGGCACTTCCAACCCCGTGTTTTCACGTGCAGCAATGCTAGGGGACGTCGTTTCCTCAGTAATCGCGATAGGCCTCTTTCTGTACGCGACCCGTGAAAGTGCGTCGCCGCTTCAGACAGCCCGTCAATTCAGACATTCAACATGCTGCCGGACAGGTTTTCACCACCATCGGTAAGCGATGGAAACCCTGTGTACCCGCCCATGAGTGCGCGAGGGAAGCGTTTGTCGCCCGTGTGTGCCCGTCGCTCCGGTGAATTCAAGGGGGATCGGCCCGAACGGGCATTCCCTGCCTCATCCGCAACCAGGCCCGAATGGGGAGGCCCCGGCCAACCGTCGGCCCGTTCCTGGCGCTTCCGGTTTGGTTGTCAACATCCGCGCATCCGTGCTGGGCGCCGGTAGCCGACCAGGTGGCGACCCGTGAACAAAATCGGCCAGATCACCTACGTCGAGCAGGCGGACCCGCCAAGGCCGGGGAGGCGCTCCACCCGTCGGCCCAGCCGCTGCTGCGGGACCTCGGCGTCGCCGACCACGTGCCGGGCACCGGGCATCTGCCGTGCGTCGCCAACGCCGAAGAGGCCACCGTGCACGCCGTCCAGCGGCACGGCGACGCCACCAGGTCCGTCTTGCCTGCGCGACCGCCACGCCGCCCCCAAGGAGTGGGCGGCGCCTGGCAGTTGAACGCCACCGGTCGACGCCGGGTCGTCTGCCTCACCGACGCACGACCCTCCCGGTGGCGCGGTCCCCGCAACGGTTCCTGCCACGCCTGACGGCCCCCCGACACATCACCAGCCGCCCCCACGCCTGCCCCCAGACCCGGCGCCCTGGAGACCGCGACCATCAGCACCGTCCTGCCCCCCGAACGGGGACGGCTGGGTAGCTGCGCCGCGGGCGACGCGGTCGCCTAGCCCAGCAGCCATCGATCGATGTCAGCACTCATCTGTGCCTTCAACTCCGCAGGAGCGAAGCTGGCTTCGACCGAGGCGTGCGCCAGACTCGCCAGTTCCGCGTCGCCGTAGCCGAAGACCTCGCGGACGCGCCCGTACTCGGCCGTAAGGGACGCCTCCCCGTCCGTGTTCAACGTGACCAGCAGACCGGCCTCGACCAGACGCGGCAGTGGATGTTCCGCGAGCGACGGCACCAGCCCCAGCAGGACGTTGGAGGAGGGGCAGACCTCCAGCGGCACGCGGCGGGTACGCAACTCGTTGACCAGGCCCGGGTCCTCCAGCACGCGTATGCCGTGACCGATCCGCTCCGCGTGCCCCAGCGTCAGTGCCTCCCACACGCTGGACGGGCCCGCGGTCTCCCCGGCGTGGTGCACCAGGTGCAGACCCGCCTCGCGGGCGGCCTGGAGCACCTCGGCGAACGGCGCCGCCGGGTGGGCCTCGTCTCCCGCCAAGCCGATGGCGACCACCTGCGGGTACTGGGCGGCCAGTTCGAGGCTGCGCCACAGCCGCTCGGGCGCGCGGCGGCGCGAGTGGTCCAGGATCACCCGGGTCTGGATGCCGTACCGTTCCCGGCCGACCGCCAGCCCGTCCAGCACCGCCTCCAGCGGCATCCGCGGATCGTCAAGCCGCTCGCCGTGAGCCGCCGCGGTGAAGGTGACCTCCGCGTAGCGGACCCCCTGTGCCGCCTCGTCGGCACAGAACTCCTCGGCGATACGACGGAAGTGCCGATACTCGCGCAGCAGCGCGCGCACGGCGGCTCGCTGGTCGGCGAACTCGCGGAAGTCGTGGAACGGCCGGTCCTGAACGGGCGGTTCGCCGCCCAGATCGCGAACGGTGTCGGGACGGACGGTGCTTTCCAGATGGGTGTGCAGGTGAGCCTTGGGTAGCAGGCGAAGATCTCTCACCCCACAGGACTCTACGCTCACCCACCCCACAGGACCCTACGCGGGCGGTTCACACAGCCCGTCGACATGCCGTCAGGGCACAGGCGTCGACATACGGGGATGTGTTGCGACGTTCCCAGACGCGCCGGTCAGCCCCTTTCCGAGCGTGCCGATGGCCGATGCCGGACCGGCCGTATGACCGATCCGCGGGACGAACCCGAGGACGCGTCAGTGGCTCGCGGCGGGGTGTGCTGCGGCGGTGTGGAGTTGGTCCTGTGCCCGGTTCAGGCCGAGGACGACAAGCGTCTCGACGGCGTCCGCGCAGCGGTCCAGAAGGGTTGGCAGCTGCGCCTGTTCGGCGTTGGAGAACTCCTGGAGAACGAACTTCCCTATCGGCTGCCCCTTCGGCGGGCGGCCGATGCCGAAGCGGAGTCGAACGTAGTCGCGGCTACCGATGGCCTCGCTCACCGAGCGAATCCCGTTGTGCCCGCCCGGCCCACCTCCGCGCTTCAACCGGCTGGCACCGAACGGGAAGTCGAGGTCGTCCTGCACCACGACGAGCCGCCCGGCCCGGACGCCTCGGCACCGCATGACGGTGCGGACGGGGTTTCCCGAGAGGTTGATGGACCACTGCGGCTTGGCCAGAACCACACGTCGACCCTCCACCTCGATCTCCGCCACCCGGCATCGGGCCCGGAACAGCCTGAACCTGGCTCCGTGGCGTTTGGCGAGTTGGTCGACCACCAGGAATCCGGCGTTGTGCCGTGTTCCACCGAACCACGGTCCTGGCGTGCCGAGGCCAGCCACCAGCCAGGGCTCATCAGACTGCATAGGGCGAGACCTTCCCACTCCAGATGGCTGCCATCGCAGCCCCACGGCTACCTCGAACAACACGCGTCCGCGGTACGGTCGATCATGAAAGCTACCGCCTCGCCCACGGATGCCGCGCCTTCAAGGTGGTTCCCTGGCGGTGACCGGCCAAGCCGCGTTCGCCGCGGCGGTGGGAGGTCAACCCATCAGGGGAGCCAGGCCGTCGAGGAGGCGCTGCAGGCCGAACTCGAAGAGTTCGTCGAGATCGAAGTCATACTCGGCCGTCACCAGCCGCTCCAGTGTCGGGAACCGGCCGGTGGCCAAGATCCGCTGTAGCTTCGGCTCCTGGGTGCCCATCCACTCCTCGCTGTCCATGCCGCTGAGCGACTCCGCCTCCGCTTCCATCTCGACGTTGACCGCGGTGCCGCGAACGTAGTTGAACAGCGTGATGTGCGTGGTGAACATCGTCTGCAGGTCCAGGCCGCGACCGTCCAGCGCGGAGAGAACCCACTCGGTGAACGGGATCGCGCTGGCGATCGGTTGTGGCCGGGTCACTGACAAGGCGAGTGCCTGCCAAGGGTGTTGGCGGAACATCGCCCACAGTGTGCGGGCGGCGAGCTCGAGCCGTTCGCGCCAGCCCGCAGGGGCGGTGGTGGGGAGCGTCCACTCGGCGAAGGCCGCGTCCAACATCCGCATCAGCAGGTCGTCCTTGTCGGCCACATGCCGGTACAACGACATGGTCGCCACGCCGAGTTCGGTGGCCACCCGCCGCATCGAGACCGCGGCCAGCCCCTCCGCGTCGGCGACCGCGATCGCGGACGCGATGATCCGCTCGGTGGTGAGCGTCAGCTCCGAGGCGCCGTCGCCCTGAGTGCGGGTGCGAGGGGTGGGAGGCGTGCTTGGCGGGGCAACGGCCGGGCGGCTGGGGCGTGCCGGTCGGCTCCCGGCGTCGACGACCGTGCCGACGCCCGGAACGGCGCGCACCAGGCCCTGCTGACGCAGCTCGGTGAGCACCTTGGTCGCGGTCGCCATCGCGACGCCCCAGTGCCGGGTGATCTCGCGGGTTGACGGTACCCGTTCTCCTGGCGCCAGTTCGCCTGCCTCGATCCGCTGTCGCAGCTCGGCCACGATCTGGCTGTAGCGCGGGACTCTCCGCCCGTTCACCGCTGCCCCCTTCGCACTAGTGCACCTAAGGGTGCACCACCCTAGCCGTACGCTGCGTCAATGCTGGCAACCGCGGCCCCGGCCGCATGGCAGTCTGTCGCCGGGCACTAGTGCACTGGGTGGCAAATCGCCTACCTGGCATGGCATTTGAGCTTGCCTAGGTCGAGTGTACGCCGTACATTCCTGGCCATGGGGAACACCGACATACTCATTTCCGGCGCCAGCATCGCCGGACCCGCGCTGGCGTACTGGCTACGCGCGGCAGGCTTCAGTGTCACGGTCGTCGAGCGCGCGCGGGCCCTTCGGCCGGGCGGTCAGACCGTGGACCTGCGCGGCGCGGGCCGAACCGTGATCAGCCGTATGGGACTGATGGAACAGGCCCGAGCGCTGAGCGTCGACCAGCGCGGTCTGGCGCTGGTCGACTCCGCGGGCCGTTTCACCGCCCGGATGCCAGCGGACAGCTTCGGCGGTGAGGGGATCGTCTCCGAGATCGAGATACTGCGCGGTGACCTCAGCGGTCTGCTCCACGAGGCGACCCAGTCGGACATCGAGTATCTCTTCGACGACACCGTCACCGGGCTCGACCAGGACACGGACGCGGTGACCGTCACCTTCGAGAAGGCCAGCCCGCGCCGGTTCGGACTGGTCGTCGGCGCGGACGGGCTGCACTCCGCGGTGCGCGCACTGGCCTTCGGACCCGAATCGGACTATGTCCGCCCACTGGACCTGTACACGGCATGGTTCACCGCCACCGAGGAGATGGACCTCGACGGCTGGTACCAGATGTACAACGCACCTGGCGGGCTTGTCGCCTCGGCTCGGCCGGGCCGACTCCCCGGCGAGATCAAGGCCGGTCTGAGCTTCCGATCGGAGCCGCTGGCCTACGACCGCCACGACACCGCCGCACAGCGGGACCTGGTGGCCCAACGCTTCGCCAGCGCGGGCTGGGAGGTTCCGCGGCTGTTGCGGGCGATGCGCACCGCTTCCGACTTCTTCTTCGACACCATGGGCCAGGTACACCTCGACCACTGGTTCCGCGGCCGCGTGGTGCTGCTCGGCGACGCCGGTTACTGCCCGACACCGCTCACCGGCCTGGGCACCAGCCTCGCGCTGGTCGGCGCCTATGTCCTCGCCGGTGAACTCGCCACCGCTGACGGCGACCACCGCGTCGCCTTCCGGAACTACGAGCGCGTCATGCGGCCCTACGTCAGCCAGGCGCAGCAACTGCCGCCCGGCGGCGCGTCCGGCTATGCGCCGTCCAGCGCGCTCGGCATCCGGTTGCGGGCCGCGTCGATGCGTTCGATGACGCGTTGGCCGATGAGCAACCTCCTCGCCGCGCAGTTCGCCAAGGCCTCGGACATCGCCCTGCCTGACTACGCCCACCCAGCGGTGGCATAGGCCAGCACTAGCGGCTCGCACCGGGTGGGTCGTCAGCCCGCCCCGCCGAACCGGCGCCGGTACGCCGAGGGAGCGAGCCCTGTCTCCCGACGCATCAGCGCGCGCAGGTTGGCGGCCGTGCCCAGCCCACTGCGGCGCGCGACCACCTCGAAGCGTGACTCACCCCGCTCGATCAACCGGCAAGCCAGGGCGAGGCGTTGCCGGGTGAGCCACGCCAGTGGTGTGGTGCCCAGTTGTGCGCGGAAGCGGCGGTGCAGTGTCGCCGGGCTGACCGAGGCACGTGCCGCCAGGTCGGCCACCGCCAGTGGTGCGTCCAGCCTCTCCTGTGCCCAGGCCAGGACGGGGGCCAGGGACTCGTCCGGAATGTCGGGCAGCGGCCGTTCGATGAACTGCCGCTGCCCGCCGTCCCGGTGTGCCGCGAAGACCAGCCGACGGCTGACGGAGTTGGCGATCTCGGCACCGTAGTCCCGGCGGACGATGTGCAACCCGAGGTCGAGTGCGGCCGCGCTGCCCGCGGCGGTGAGGATGTCACCGTCGTCGACGAACAGCACGTCCTCTTCGAGCCGGACAGCGGGGAAGCGGGCCCGGAAGGAGTCCGCCCACTGCCAGTGGGCGGTGGCCCGGCGCCCGTCGAGGACCCCGGCCTCGGCCAGCGTGAAGGCGCCGCTGCAGAAGCCGACCAGCCGCGCACCACGGGCGTGCGCCCGCCGCAGGGCGTCCAGTACGGCCGGGCGACGGGGCACCCCGACATTGGGCCGATTCGGGACGATCAAGGTGTCCGCCGAGTCAGCCGCTTGAAGTCCCGCGACTCCCGTGAGGGTGAAGAAGCCGTCCCGCATCCGCGTGGTCGGCTCGGGCGAGCAGAGGCGGAAGTCGTACAGATCGCGGCCGAGTTCGGGCCTGCGCAGACCGAAGATCTCCGTTGCGCAGCCGAGTTCGAACGGGTTGGAGTTCTCGTCCACGATCACGACGACCCGGTGCGGGCCCGCGGTGGGTAGTGCGTGCGAGGAATC
Organism: Streptantibioticus rubrisoli; assembly: GCF_024436055.1. Taxonomy (GTDB): domain Bacteria; phylum Actinomycetota; class Actinomycetes; order Streptomycetales; family Streptomycetaceae; genus Streptantibioticus_A; species Streptantibioticus_A rubrisoli. The sequence continues at coordinate 137,247 of NZ_JANFNH010000008.1, forward strand.
TTGCGGCATATGCGATTCCTAGCACTCACGCGGGCGACGCCCAAGCGGCGAGGATTCGGTCATGAGCAACGAACCCATCGCCCTCAGCACGGCTCTTGATTCCTTCGACGCGCTGTGGAGCCCCCGCATCGTCACTCGCGTCAACGACTACGACGTACGCATCGCCAAGGTCGACGGCGAGCACCTCTGGCACGTCCACGACGAGACCGATGAGTTCTTCCTGGTGCTCGATGGGGAGTTGCGCATCTCTTTGCGTGAGCCGACCGGGGAACGCACGGTTCGGCTGCCGCGAGGTGCGGTCTTCACCGTTCCACGGGGCACGGAGCACAAGCCGTACGCGCCCACCGGCGCCGCGATCCTCATGTTCGAGCCCACCGGAACATCGACGGTCGGCGATCGCCACGACCAGGTTCCCGAGCACGTCGACGCGACGACGGGGCACGCTCTCGACTTCTGACCTGGCGCTCATTTCGCCACCGCGTGAGCGGCGGTGTGTGCCGCGTCCTCGGTCTGCTGCGCTGTGGCGCGTGTACTGTCCAGGAGCCCCGCGGACCGCAAGGCGGCGATGTGCTCCGCGCGGACACCGCGCAGGGCGACGTGGGTTCCGCGAACGGCGAGCGCGTGGACGGTGGATCGCAACGCCGCGAGCCCGGTGACGTCGATCGTGGTCAGACCGGTCAGGTCCAGGATCACGGCGGGGGCTGCCGTTTGGCTGACAGGACGCAGCAGGCGGTCGGCGGTGGCGAAGAGCAGCGGACCGTGGAAGCTGTAGCGGGCGATTCGGCCTTCTGCGGGCATGGTGCCCGGGATTCGCCGTACCGGAAGCGAGTCCAGGAACTCCGACTCCCTGTACGGGGACAGGCGCTTGACCCGTGCGGTGCGGGCGACACTTCGCAAGCCCAGCGTGATGGCCAGCACGGATCCGGCGGTGATGGCGATCGCGAAGTTGAAAACCAGCGGCGATGCCGCCGTGACCGCCACGATGACGGCTTGGCCGCGGTCGGCGCGGGCGATCGAGCGCAGCGTGGACACGTTGATCGACCGGAGCATGGTGGCGATCACCACTCCCGACAGGGCCACCCGGGGAATCTGGGCGATCAGGGGCGCGGCGGTGAAGGACAGCAGTGCCAAGGTGGCACAACTCGCCAAGGCGGAAAGGCGGGAGGTGGCACCGGCACGGGTGTTCACGGCGGTTCGGGTGGCACTGCCCGCGGCCGCGACTCCGGCGAAGAACGGGACGGTGAGGTTCGCGACACCCTGCCCGAACAGTTCTTTGTCCTCGCTGTGTTGGTTCTCGGCGGCGGATGGTTGCGCTGAGACCACCACGCGCAACGACTCCATGGCGACGACCAACGCCAACAATGCGGCGGAGGGGAGCAGCGGAACGATCCAGGCGGTCTGCAAGAACGCGCTCGACGGCCTGGGAAGGCCACGAATTCCGTAACCAATGTGATGCAACGGCAGATGCAGTCGCTGGGTCAGCGCCGTTGCCGTGGCCACCGCCGCCGCCGTGAGAAAGCCGGGCAAGCGCAGCCGGCTCTCCAGCATACGAACCGTCAGCGTCGTACTGGCTACGGCAACGGCGTACCAGTGCGGGTGCGTTGCGAAGGCGGTAACCGCCTTGACGGTTGCCAGGACTACGGGGCCGGTCCTTCTGCCGGGCGACCCCAGAATGAGGTTGATTTGCCGGAGCGTGATCAGCAAAGCGCCGCCGACGAAGAATCCCTGGATCAAAGTGACGGGCACATAACGCATCCCGCGGCCCGCACCGATGAGGGATGCGGCGACCAGCAGCAGTCCGGCAAGCAGCCCCACGTTCAAAGTCCCCAACGGCCCGTAGGCGCGCACCACCGGTCCCAGCACGACGACGAGCACTCCGGTCGGCGCGGTGATCTGGGTGGGCACCCCGCCGAGCAGCACGGCGAGCGTTCCACCCACCACGGCGCTGGCCACCCCGGAATACGCCCCCAGGCCGGAGGCGACGCCAAGCCCCAGGACGGACGGGGCCATTGACAGCGCGGAGATCAATCCGGCCTTGATTTCCCTGGGAATGGAACCGCGCACTGCTACCAGGTCGCGCCAGGAAGGACACAGCAGGCCAATTCTTTGGGTCACCGCGTGAAGTCCCGCTCCGAAGGCGCCACCGCAACTCAACCGGAGCCACCACCTTCACACCTGGCCACGCGGAGCGACTGACCGCAGGATCTCCGAGTGCGAGTGTTCGCCGAGGTGGCGCTCGGGTGTCCGCGCGCCTGGCGCCGTGGCCGATGTTCGTTTCGCCGTGCGGTGCTGGCTTTGCAGATACCCGACCGCACATGATGCTTTCGGTCGGGCACTGCTGGCCTGCCGCGTTTTCCTGTGTCACGCTTGGAGAATCGTTGCACGCCCTGTGTGGTGTGTGCAAGGAGTGCGTTGTTCTCACGGTAATCCGTAAAAGTATTTATTCTCCACCGCGTGAACAGGCGAGCGCTGGCAGCCTCATGGGTAGGACCAGGGCTTCCCGAGCCGGGCGGCGCATTCGAGCATCAGGGCGTGTACGAAGGCCTGTGGCAGGTTGCCGCGCAGTTGCCGCTGTGAGACGTCGAACTCCTCCGAGTAGAGCCCGGCCGGACCGCAGGCTGCCCGATTGCGTTCGAACCAGCGGTGCGCGGCCACCTCGTGGCCTTGCTGGTGCTCGGCCAGCGCCGTGAGGAACCCGCACAGCAGGAACGCGCCTTCCGCCTCTTCCAGCGGGCGCTCGTCATGGCGGTAACGGTAGGCGAAGTGATCGTCCGTCAGCTCTTTGATGTAGGCGGTCAGCGTTGCGACGGTGCGTGGGTCATCGGCCGCGACGGCGCCACGGATCGGCGGCACCAGTAGCGCGCCGTCCAGGCCGGGATCGTCCGGGGAGCGCTGCCAGCGGCCCGAGGGGTGCAGGCTTTGCGCGGCGGTGTGGGTGACCAACTGGTCGGCCAGGGCAGTCCACCGCCTGGACTGGGGCGTGGGGGAGCCGCTCTCCGCCACCGCGCGCAGCCCCGCCGCGCAGATGAGTTTGCTGTGGGTCCACTGGCGCGGAGACAACTCCCATACGCCGCTGTCCGCTTCGCGCCAGCGTTGGGCGATCGCGTCCGCGGCGATCCGTGCCGCCTGCCAGCCGTCGGCATCGAGCCGGTCGCAGTCGGCGGCTTGGCCGAGCAGCAGCAGCGCCTCGCCGAAGACATCGAGTTGGAACTGTTTGTTGACGTGGTTGCCGACCAGGTCGAAGCCGCCGGGATAGCCGGGCAGGTCGAGGCGGCGGGGATCGGGGATGGTACGGCCGTCCACTGTGTAGGCGGGGGCCAGGGCCGGTCCGTCCTCGTGCAGGCGGGCGGTGACGAAGCGTACGGCGTCATCGAGCAGGCGGTGGTCGCCCGCGGCGGCGACGGCCTGGCCCGCGTAGCACTGGTCACGGATCCACACGTACCGGTAGTCGTAGTTGCGGCCCTCTTCGGCCCGCTCCGGAAGGCTGGTGGTGGCGGACGCGACCATGCCGCCCGCCGTTCCCGTCAGCCCCCGCAGCACCGTGTAGGCAACGCGCGCGTCCCGCCGGGCGATCGTGTGCTCCATGGAAGGCACAGCCTGCCGCCACGCCGCCTCCGTGGCCCGCCAGCACACGTCGGGGTCCGGAAGGCTGCCCGGCAGTGCCTGGTCGCTGATCTCCAGCACGAGATCGTGCGCGGACCCGGCCTCCAGCGTCAGCTCCATGGCCAGCGCACACCCATCGGCTCCGGTCGGCGTGGCCGGTCCGCAGCCGCGCGACCAGCGCAGCCACAGGTCACCGGCCCGCCCGGTCCACACCCCGTCGTCCTCCCGGACCAGATCGCTCAGCGGAGAGCGGTCGAATCCCGCACAAGGCCGCAGGTCGACGGCCACCCGGGTGCGGTTGTCATGCGCCAGAAGGCGCCGCAAGACCACCGCGCGGTGCGGGTCACCGGGGAAGGCCAAAGCCTCTCGGCATTCGACCGCCCCGTCCTCGGTGATCCAGCGGCTGCGCCAGATCAGCGATCCTTCCTCGTAATAGCCGCCCCACACATAGCGGCCCACCGGGGTGATCGCGTAAGTCCCCGGGCCGCCGATGAGGGTGGAGAACACCGCGTCAGAGTCCCAGCGGGGCGCGCACATCCACACGAAGTCACCGTGTGGGCCGACGAGAGCTCCGCGCTCACCGTCGGCCAGGAGTGCGTACTGACGCAGCGGACTCGGCGAAATGACTGCACTGTCGGCCATCGATCCCTTCCCGTCGGCCTGCGCCTGGCACCGCCAGTCGTCGGCCGGAGGTAACGCTCGAGTCGGGCGCTGGCCAGCGGGTTCGTGGACGGGTAGGCCAGCGCCCTGTTGGCGGCTGTTCTCCGGTGACGTCGGAGGTGGCTTCGTGCTCCTACTTCGCTGTCACCTCGGGTATGGCCCGGCGCCGGGGCTGGTCGGTCCGCCGCCCATGTCCGGGCCCTGACGGCGTGGCGGTTGCTCGGCCGGGTAGCCCTGTTCGGCGCTCGGCGGTGTCTCGGTCGATCCGACGGCCTGGCCGCGCGGCCAACGAGCGCCCGGAGTGAGCATCTCCTCGGACCGGGCGGCGACACGGCGCACTTCCACGCGGGTGAGGCTGGACATGGCCAAGGCCAGGCACAGCGCCAAGAATCCCGCGACCACGTTGCTCGCGACGTTCTTGGCGATGGCGGGGCTGCCGAAAACACACCACGGAGCGATGATCGTCCACAGGCCGATCACGGAGGCGGCCCAGCCGCGCGCGTGTGTTGACTCGAACGCGGGGCCGAAACCACCGATCAGCACGGCGTAAGCGATGCCCGTGATCAGATTGTTGATCGCCAGCGTGGGGAACACGTTGAACCCCACGATCCATGGCGAGGCGGCCAGGTAGAGGCCGACGATTATGGCGAGCGCTTCGAGGGCTTGGCCGACCGGCGTTATGGAAGCCCGTTCGTAGCGGGCCCTCAGCGCGATGATGTCCGGATGTGTTTCCATACTCGGCACATGCGTGGGAGCCGTCACTGGGATCACCTCCTAGAAGGATGGGAACAGTCCCACCCGCGTCGCGAGTACCCGGTCGATATGTCGATAAACCGGATTCGCTCCGGGTGGGGGCAGATACCGGCATAAACGTTGACCGCGATCGCTGCCGTCGTGTCCGTCGCCCGCGGCGGCGGACGGTTCAGTCCTGGACGATGTGGTAGATGCCGTAGATCACGCCCGGCACGTGCCCGCACAACTGCAGGAGAAAAGCCCACAGCACTTTCATGCTGGGTCCTTCTTTGAGGAGGATGGCGAGCCAGGGGGCGACAAGTGCCAGGAGCACGAGCAACACTTTGATCAAGGGGAGCCTCCTCGTAGAAGCCGAGGCCGTTCACTTGGTCGGATACCCTCCACGCCCAGTGTCATGTTCCGCGTCAGCCTTCATTTCCTGGTCGTGGAGGCAAGCGGTGTGCTTGAGACTTCGAGTTTTTGAGGGCGCATTTGCGACGTCGTTCCGAGGCCCGCGGTCAGTCGCCGTGCAGGGCCTTTCGTACGGCGTCGCGGGTACGGTCCGCAACGGCCAGGAACGGACCGGACGCCACTTTTTCCACCGTCGAGTCGCGCCCCGGATGCGGCCGGGTCGGAGCCAGCACCTCGGCGGTTCTGGCCAGTTTCGCCAGGAGTTGGACTCGCGCCTTGCTGCTGGCCTTGCTCAGTTGGGGGAGTTCGAATCGTTCCTCGGATTCCATGTGGGCCACCACGCGGTCGCGCAACGTGGTGAATTTGTCGCTGAACTCCGCGGCGTCCGGAGCGCGCGAGACGATGTCGTACAGCTCGCCGAGGAGCTTTTCCGCCTCCTTTTCTTCCGCCAGACGCGCGGAGACGACCTGAGGACCGCCTCCGATGGCCCGCCGGGCGAAGGGGTGGACCACCTCCTCCTCGGCCGCCTCGTGCACCATGAGCTGGTGGACGAGACGGTGGAACGCCTTCTGGCGCTCCTTGCCCTCCGCCGCCAGCACATCCGTCATCTGGCGCCGGATCTGCCGGTGTTGCTGTTCCAGCATCAGCACCACGTCGTTGCTCTCCGGGGCCTGACCCACCGTGGCATGCTCGGTCATCTGTCTCGGTCCCCACACCTTCCGGTCCGCACGCCTTCCTATCCGCCGAGCTTCGCCGGGACCGGCTCGTTGTTGCGCCGCGCGGCCCGGTTGGCGAGTGAGGTGACCCGGTCGACGAGCCGGGAGTCAAGACGTTCACACGCGTCGACTCCGGAGACGTCGCGTACCGGCCCGGTGCCGTTCCCGGCCGAAGGCAGCAGCCGGTCGACGAGGGAGAGCATCCGCACCGTGGTGGCTGGCGCCACCCCGTGCAGGCGGACGGCTGCCTTCGCGGCCGGGGTCAGGATGACTTCGGGTCGGCCGCGCTCGGCGGCACGCACGATGGCTCGGGCCGCGCGTTCGGCGTTCATGGACAGCACCGGCATGCCCGCGCCGCTCGCGAACCACGCGTACTCCTGCTCTGCCTTCCCGCCGAACCGAGCGGCGAAGTGGGAACCGGTGCGCATCAGACCCGGAATCACAGTGGTGACGCTGATGCCAGCGGGGGCGAGTTCCGCCCGCAGGCCGTCACTGAATCCGGTGGCCGCGAACTTCGCCGCGGCGTACGGCAGCAGATGCGGGACGGCGATGCGGCCGCCGACAGAGGTGATGTTGACGATCCGACCGGTCCCGCGCGATCGCATCCCCGGCAGCACGGCGAGGGCCATCCGCAGTTGCGCGAAGAACATCACCTCCATGGCCTCCCGGAAGTCCTGCTCGGTCATCGTCTCCATCGGACCGACCTGGATGATCCCCGCGTTGTTGACCAGCACGTCGACCTGACCACACTTCTCCTCGGCGACCGCGACCAGACGGTCGGGCGTCTCGGTGTCGGTGAGGTCGGCCACCACCGAGTACACCTGGCCGCCCATGGCGCGTAGCTCCTCCTCGGCTCGACGCAGTTCGTCGGCATCCCGGGCACAGATGAGCAACCGGCACCCCCGTCCGACCAACTCGCGGGCGATGAGCAGCCCAAGCCCGCGAGAACCCCCCGTGACCAGCGCGGAGAGCCCGTTCAGTGGACTTTTCCTGGTGGCCATTCCTCCGCTCCCTTCGCTGTCGTGCACACACCGCTCAGGCGATGGCATGGGCGATGACGAAAAACGAGACTCCTCGCACCTGTGCGTCCGTCAGTCCAACAGCCGTGCCGCCACTTTCAGGTCCGACACCAGCCCGGCGTACATCTGCGCCCGGTCCTCGTCGTCAGCCCGCAGGACGGCGGACGGATGGATGGTGGCCACCAGGGTGCCTTCGCCGGGGCTGCCGTCCAGCGCGGGCATCGGCCGGGGCACCCCGCGCTCTTTGGACACGCGGAACGAGGAACCGAGCAGCGCCTTGCCTGCGGTGGCCCCCAAGGCGATCACCACTTCGGGCTCGACCAGTCGTAGCTCCGCGGCGAGCCAGGGTCGGCACGCGGTCATCTCGCGCAGGCTCGGCGGCTTGTGGATGCGGCGCTTGCCACGGGGCGCGAGCTCGAACTTGAAGTGTTTGACGGCATTGGTGACGTACGTTTCGGTGGGGTCGATCCCCGCCTCGTCGATCGCCCGCATCAGCACCCCGCCCGCCGGACCGACGAACGGCTGCCCTCGGCGATCCTCCTGGTCGCCCGGTTGCTCGCCGATGAGCATCACGCGGGCCGACGCGTCGCCGGAGCTGAACACGATCTGCGTGGCCCTCTGGTACAGCGGACAGCCGTGGCAGCCTGCCGCCGCCTCGCGCAACCTGTGCAGGTCCGCGTTCTCGGGAACGTACGGGCCTGCGTCATAGTCCTCGGGCCCATGGGATGGATTCGCTGGTGCCACGGTCGTCTCCGCGAGAGTGCGTCAGGCCCCTGGCCGGCGGGTACCCCGAACGCGTCAGGCTAGCCGCGTGACTTGCGGGTTCGGGACCGGTTCTCCTTGCGGATGGCTTCCAGAAGCTCGGCCTTGTCCATCTTCGAGCGACCGCTGATGTCGAGCCGCTTGGCCGTGTCGTACAGGTGCTCCTTCGAAGCCTGCTCGTCCACTCCCTCGCCGCTGCGCCCACCTATCTGCCGTGGCCGCGCGGACTGCGGGTCGGACGGGCCGCGACGCGCCTTCTCCTTGCGCTCCCAGTGGTCGCCCACCTTCTCGTAGGAGTGCTTGAGCGCACCGTAGGCGACGCGGTGGGCGCGTTCGCCCTCGCCGTACTGCTCCACGGCCGAGTCATGGGCCTTGATCCATGTGCTTTGCGCGTCCTTCGGTGAGCGTTGCAGCGTTGATGGGAGTTCTTCACGTCCTGGCACAGCACTCACCTCCTTTTCGTCCGCTGAGGTACGGGTGCCCGGGTATCCATGGCGGAAACGGGCGCGCGGCTTCACCGTGGTCGCGTCTCAGCCGACGTAGCGGCGGGCACGGGAGGACCTCTGGGGCGCCTCCAGCAGACGCAGTGATCGCTCCACCGCGGCGGGCACGACCCTGCGCTCGCGCAGCACCCAGGGAATACCGGCCGCCGCCTCGCAGAAGGCGAGCAGGGAGGTGGTGTCCTTGGGCACGATGGCGGCGAGGTAGGCGGTGCGCCGTACCGCGCTGCTTGTGGGGCGGCGCAGCCAGGTGAACCACAGCGTGTTCCGGATTCCGTGCCGCCGACGGAGCCTGGAGTCACGGGCAGGCGACGGGCGGTGGTGCGCCACCAGGTCTTCGGCATGCACCAGCCACCACCCGGCCGTGCACAGGTCCGCGGAGAGCAGTTCTTCCTCGCCACCGAGCCACAGACGCGGGGAGAAGCCGCCCACCGTGCGGAAGGCGTCCAGGCGGACGACGCTGGCGGCCGCGAGGATCGAGCCGAGCGCGCGACCCGGCAGATGGGCGGGTCCGGGAACGGGGGAGTGGCGCAGTTCCGCGACGATGGGGTCCTCGAAGGGTTGCGCCGGACCGCCGTCTTCGCGGTCCGGGGGGTGTACGAGGATCCGCCCGGTGACCGCGGCTACCCGTGGGTGGGTTTCGAGAAGGTCGGCCGCCGCTGCCAGCGAACCCGGCTCCCACCACGTGTCGTCGTCGCAGAAAGCCAGATAGGGCGTCTCCGCCCGGCGGGCGATGAGGTTGCGTCCGCAGGCGCCGAGGTTCCTGCCTGGTCGCAGCAGTGTCATATCGGAATGCCGCTCGGCGACCGCCTCGGCGGTACCGTCGGTGGAGGCGTTGTCGCAAACGATCACCGGAGGGCGTTCCGGAAGGGCCGCCAGGCGATCGAGCGTGTGGAGCAGTTCCGCTCGTCGGTTGTGTGTGATCACCGCGACGGTGGTGCGGTCCTCAGCCACATCCATCTCTCCCATCGCGGTCCTCCGGGGAACGCGGACGTGCGCGGCGGGCGGGTCGGACGCTGCCCTGCGCGTCGGACCCGCCCCGGTTCGCGAAGGTACGTCGGCGTTACGCGCCGAAGACGGCCTTGCTCACTTCGGCTGGGTTCTCGTAGGTCTTCTTCTGCAGCTGGGAGAGCTCTTCCGTGACCTCCTTGGGGGCGTGGTTACGTTTGGCGCGCTCTATCAGCTTGTCGCGGTCGGTCGGGTAGTCGGCTCCCGACAGAGCCTTCTGCAGATCGACGGGGCTCAGGCGTGCCATGCCTACCTCCCGATGTCATCGAAGAACGTCGGTGCTTCCGACAGCCTTGCGGTACCCCTGGCAAAGCAGGCTATTCGCTGTGTTTCTCTTCATTTCCCGATTCCCGCCGGTACGCAGGAACCGGCCACCGCGGTCAACGCACGTCGCCACGGGTACCGGCGGTCTGGTAGATGGCCATCTTGGCGGTCTCGACGGCCGCCCTGGCCGTACCCAGTGCCGTCCGCAACAAGTCGAGCTGCCGGGGGCCCGACGGAGCCTGCGCGGCGGCGACCACAGCGGACGCCGACTCCGTTGCCTGCCGGGCGGCCCACCACATCGCGGTTCTGTCCCGATCGGGCCGTTCGCTCAGCGTCCGCAGCAGCTTGCCCGCAGCGCTCAGGCGGGCGCGGGCGGCTGCTGCGGCGAACGTCTCCGGCCGTCTGCACCTGCCGAGGAACTCCCGCAACTCCGCGGCGAGTTCGTGGGCGTGGGTGAATTCGACGTACCGAGCATGGACGAGCGGCGCGAGGTCGTACAACAGCGTGGTGTCCATCGGGCAGCCGCGATGAACGGTGAAGAAGCCCGGGATCCGCGGCCCGGCGTGCACGTTGTACGCGACCTCGTACGCGCCGGACTCGCTGGGCGCGGTGCGAACCACAAGCATGGCGTGCGCGCTGTCCAGCAGCCGCAGGTCGCGGAAGGCGCGCCGGTCGCGGTGGCCGCCCGACGGCGACAACACGGCGATCGGCCCTGCGGCGACCTGTGGGGCCCCCGCCAGTTCCAGCACCGCCCGGATCGTCTCATCGCGCGCGCCGGTGGTGCCCGACCCGGCGGGCCGTACGAACAGCCGTAGCGGACGGGACCCGACGCCCGGTCCGGACGTGCGGGCATTCGTCAATGACACGTCACCGTCCACGAGGACCTCCACGTGTGACGCCGTTCCTGTCGAACGTAAACCGGCCCGGGACGGCGCGCACCTTCGCAGGCGAGGGTGGCTGGACCCGCGACGTGGCAAACCACCGCTGTTTCCGGTGTCTTGATGGGCGGTATGTGTGGGAGCGTGCTGGTGATCAGAGCGCCAGGGGTGTATCGACCGCAGCGGGACACATGGTTGCTGGTGCGGGCCTTGCGTCTCGCGCCGGTCCCGCCAGGGGCACGGGTGCTGGACGTGTGCAGCGGAACGGGGGTGTTGGCGCTGGCCGCCGCCCGTGAGGGGGCGGGTTCCGTGACCGCCGTCGACATCTCCCGCCGGGCCGTGCTCACCGCCCGGGCCAACGCCGCCTTGCACCGGGTACCGCTGCGGGTACTCCGCGGCGACCTGCTGGAGCCCGTCGCGGGCGAGAGCTTCGATGTGATCGTGGCCAACCCCCCGTACGTGGCGTGGCGCTCCCGTGCTCGGGTGAGGCCTTCGCGGGCCTGGTGCGGTGGTGCCGACGGAAGGCTGGTGCTTGACCGCCTGTGCGCTGCCGCCCCGCGGTGCCTGTCGCCGGGTGGGATCCTGTTGGTGGTGCACCCGGCGTGGTGCGGGGTTGGCAGAACGCTGGGCCTGCTGCGCGGTGCCGGGATGAAGGCCGCCGTTGTGGACAGGTGTCTGGAACCGTTCGGCCCCATCATGCGTGCACTGGCACCGGTGTTGTGTGATCGCGGCCTTATCGACGCGGGGCAGCGGACAGAGGAGCTGGTGGTGATCCATGCGGCCCGGCCACTGCGGCCGTGACAGCCCGAGACGGATCAGGCTCGTCAAGAACGGGCCAATGCTGGTCGAAGGGCCGGTCGAGGTCGAACTCGAGGACGGCACCGTGGTGACGTCCGACCGCTTCGTCGTGGCCATCTGCAGATGCCACCGCAGCGGTCGTTACCCGTGGTGCGACACCAGCCACCGTCGGCGCTCGGGGTGAGGGCCGCACGATGGGGGACGACGCTCGTACCCTCCGCGGCCTCAGCCAGACAGTGGGACGCGTAGCGACGTCCCTCCCGAGAGCCATGCCCGCAGCAGATGGTCGGCGAAGCGGCGTTCGAGCAGTTCGGTGGCCTGTATACCGAAGACCGCGTCCTGCTTGAGCTGGGGTTCGGCGGCCAGCAACCCGCCGAGCACCTCGTGCCGCATGACTTGTTCGTGGACCGCGTCGGCATCGACGTGTTCGAGGTAGAAGTGTCGGCAGGCCTCAGCCGCGCCGAGGCGCTCCAGCGCATGGACCATGCGTTTGGAGTTGGGGGGATTGGAGATCTCGGCGGCGGCGAAGTGGCCTACGAGTGCGCCGCGTCGGCCGCGGTGCAGCCCGAGGTAGGACATGAGGTTGACCGGTGCCAGGGTCGTGGCAGGCGCGTTGTCGAGGTAGTGGCCGTACCCGGCGTCGAGACCGGCCGCGGCCATGAGATCGGCGAAGAGCTCGGCGTGGACGCGTTCGCCGCGTCCGCCGCCGAACTCGTCGTACTCGACCGCGACCAAGGACGCCTTCGCCTGACCGGTCAGCCGTGGGATCACCCAGGCCTGCGGATCCGCTTCCTTGAGCTGGTACAGGGAACGATGCGTGAAGTACTCCCGCATCTGAGGCCAGTTGCCTTCGGTGGCAAGGAAGTGCGACACCCCGCCCGGTGTTTTCGGCTCGACCAGCAGCGTGGACAACTCGCCCTCGAGATCGTCTCCGCCCGCGACACCGCGCAGCAGCTCCTGGTGGAAGGAGCGCTCCAGCACACCCCGCAGCCGCAGCAGTTCGGGATCCCACTCCCACCCCGGATCCACCCCCCGGAAGCCGCGGTAGTGCAGTTCGTAGCAGACATAGAGGGACAGCTGCGGGTCCTCGCCCAAAGGGCCGTCCTCGCCGAAAGGGTCGTCCCGCGCGGCCGCCGTCGCCGCAAGAGCGGCGCCGGGGCAAGGGCGGTGCAGCGCTTCGATGACTGCCGCCGACACCGGACCACGCGGCTGAGGCAGCCGCGGCGTGTGTGCGCTCGCCCTCTCAGTCATGTCCAGTCCGCTCCTCCTCGGCACCGATCGTCCACCCGTCATTCCTCCCGCACATCGCGAGGGGACAGCGGTGCGCTGGCGGGTCCGTGCAGAACCCCGCCGCCGACATCGAAACGGGAACCGTGGCAGGGGCAGTCCCAACTGCGTTCGACATCGTTGAACGCCACCACGCAGCCCAGATGGGAACAGACCGCGGACACCGCGTGCACCGCGCCCTCCTCGTCCCGGTACACGGCGCACTGCTGGCCCTTCCAGCGCACCACGGCACCGCCGCCCGGCGGGATGACGGCGAGCGCGTCGTGTTCGACCGGGCGCAGCCGATCGGCGACGAAATGACGGGCGGTGGCCAGATTGGCCTTGACGAAGGCACCAGCCTCGGCGATCGGATGGACGCGCCGCGGGTCGTACAGCCCCGCCCAGGCGACCTCCCTTCCGTCGATCATGTCTGCGAGCGTCCGGCCCGCCATCGCCCCGCCGCTCAGGCCCCACCCGCCGAATCCGGTCGCGACGTAGACGTTCTGCGTGGCGAGGTGGAACAGACCCACGTGGGGGACCCGGTCTGTCGGCCAGTTGTCCTGTGTGGCCCAGTGGTGGGTGATCTCGCGGACCGGGAAGTGCTCGCGGGCCCAGCTGATCAGACGGTCGAACCGCTGGGCCACCTTGGGTTCACCAGGGGTGTACTTCTCGCCGGTCACGATCAGCAGGCGCCTGCCGTCTCCGTAAGGTGCGCTGCGCACGGACCGTGTGCCTTCGTGCGGGGTGATGTACATGCCCGGTGGGGCGTGCTTGTCGTCCAGCGGACCGGCGATCACCAGTTCCCGCAGTGGCCTGAGCCGACTGAAGGCCAGCGAGCGGTCGAAAGCGGGGTAGTGGGTGGCGATGACGACGGACTCGGCCGTCGCCGTGGCGCCGGTCTCGGTGGTGACCTTGTTGGTGCGGCCTTCCCGCAGTCGCCGCACACGACTGTTCTCGTAGACGCGCCCGCCCCGCCGCGTCAGGTCCTCGGCGAGTGCGAGCAGAAAACGGCGGGGATGGAACTGTACCTGGTCGGCGACGCGAATCGCTGATCCGGTGCGGAACGGCAGGCCGGTGTCGGTCACGAGGCAGGCGTCCAGGCCCGCTTCGCGGGCGGCGTCGACCTCTGCGCGGATCTCGCCGTCCTGCCGTGCGTCAGCCGCGTAGGTGTAGGCCGGGCGGCGCTCGATCTCGCAGTCGGCGCCCAACTCGGCGGCGGTCGCCACGACATGTTCCATCGCTTCGGTCTGGGACCGCGCGTACAGGCGCGCGGCCTCGGCTCCGAAGGTGGAGCGCAGATGGGCGTAGATGAGCCCGTGCTGCGCGGTGAGCTTGGCCGTGGTGTGTCCGCTTACCCCGGCGGCGATGCGCGCGGCATCCAGGACCACCACCGACCGGCCCGTCCGGGCCAGCTCCCACGCGGTGCACAGTCCTGCCATGCCGCCGCCGATGACCGCGACATCGGCGGCCACATCGCAGTCCAGCCGCGGGTACGACGTGGGAGCGGCCGACTCCATCCAGTACGAGACGGATTCACCGGGAAGCGTGACCATAAAGGCTCTATACCCATTTGTGGTGGGAAGGCGAGTGCACATCCTCGTCGAAGATGTCCGGGCGTGTAGACGCCTTCCGCCCGGGTACCCGGAGGGTGAACGCCCAGTTGGAGGAGGGCACCATGCCTCGTGGATCATCCTCGAAGCGGGAGCGTCAGTACGAACACATCAAGGAAAGCGCCGAGCAGCGCGGTGAGAGCACCAAGCGGGCCAAGGAAATCGCCGCCCGCACGGTGAACAAGGAACGTGCCCGGTCCGGTGAGAGCCGCTCCGCCAGCCGCCAGTCGCTGGAAGACAAGTCCTCGGGCGAACGCGGCGGGCAGCGTTCCGGCAAAGGACCCGGTGGCCTCACCAAGGACCAGCTCTACGCCGAGGCGCAGCGCCGCCACATCAAGGGCCGCTCTTCGATGTCGAAGGACGAACTGTCCAAGGCGCTCGGCAAGTGAGTCGCGGCAAGGTCTTTTCCGTGGCACAAGCTCAAAGCCGCTGACTGACAGTCCAGCGGCGCGGTCAAAGGGGAGTGGAGATTTTTCGTGCCGCAACCGACGTCGTTCCGGAGGACACCGCGATGACTTCGCACGGGTATTTCCTGTCCTGTGAGGAGTTCCGGCCCGAGGAACTGCTGGAGCAGGCTCACATGGCCGAACAGGCGGGGTTCGAGCGGTTGGCCATCTCCGACCACTTCCATCCCTGGAACGACGCGCAGGGGCAGAGTCCGTTCGTCTGGTCCATGATCGGCGCACTGAGCCAGATCACCTCGTTGCCCGTGACCACCCTGGTCACCTGTCCGACCGTGCGGCTGCACCCCGCTGTCACCGCTCAGGCGGCCGCCACCTCCGGAGTGCTGACCGGTGGCAGGTTCGTCCTGGGCGTGGGCTCTGGCGAGGCACTGAACGAGCACATCCTGGGCGACGCGTGGCCGCAGACGCACGTGCGCCTCGAAATGCTCGAAGAAGCCGTCGAGGTCATGCGCGAGCTCTTCACCGGCGAGGAGATCAGCTACCGGGGCCGCTACTACACGGTGGCCAACGCACGCCTGTACACGGTGCCGGAGAAGCCCGTACCGATCTACATCTCGGCTTTCGGAGCGAAGGCCGCGCAGTTCGCCGGTCGAATCGGCGACGGCCTGGTCACGATGGCGCCCGAACAGGACATCATCGAGGAATTCCGGAAATCCGGCGGCTCCGGAAAACCGGTGATCGGCGGCTTCAAGGTCTGCTGGGGAACCGACCGGGCCGAAGCGGTCAAGACGGCCCACAGGCTGTGGGCCAACGAACAGTTGCCCGGCGAACTCGGTCAGGTACTGCCCACCCCGCGTCACTTCGAACAGGCCTCCCAACTCGTCACCGAGGAAATGGTGGGCTCCAAACTCGCTTGCGGAGATGACGTCGAGGAGCACGTGCGCCAGATGCGCGCCTACGCCGACGCGGGGTTCGACGAGGTCTACGTCAACCAGATCGGTCCGGACCAGCAGGGGTTCTTCGAGTTCTATCGAAGCGAGGTCCTGCCCGAGGTGAGGAAGCAGCGCACACGGCGCCCGGCACGCCAAGAGCTCGTTGACAATTAGGGAGTTGAGGAGGGTGGACAACGTGAAGGTCGCGTTTCTCGTCGCGCCAGAGGGCGTTGAACAGGTGGAGTTGACCGAACCGTGGCAAGCGGTGCGCGATGCTGGTGGCACTCCTACCCTCGTGTCCACGAAACCTGGGCACATCCAGGCCTTCAACCACCTGGACAAGGCAGACACCTTCAAGGTCGACACGACCGTCGAAGAGGCGTCGGTGGGGGACTTCGACGCGCTGGTGCTGCCCGGCGGTGTGGCGAACCCCGACTTCCTGCGGATGGATGAGAAAGCGGTCGCGTTCGCCAAGGGATTCTTCGAAGCAGGCAAACCGGTCGCGGCCATCTGCCACGGTCCCTGGACGCTCGTCGAAGCCGATGTCGTCAGGGACCGCACCCTGACCTCGTGGCCCAGCCTCAAGACCGACATCCGCAACGCTGGCGGCACATGGGTCGACGAACAGGTCAACGTCTGCCGCGGCGGCGGCAACGTCCTGATCACCAGCCGCAAGCCCGACGACCTCAAGGCATTCGACGACGCACTGGTCTCGGAGTTCGCCAAGGTGAGGCAATGAGGCCAGGCCCCTGACTTCGACCCCGACTTCCGGCGGACGAGGAGAGCGCGATGGCCAGACACCACGAAGAGAAGCCGGACGAAGGTCTCTCCGTCCCGGAGGACACCCAGATGGCTCCAGGCGCCACACCGCCCGCTGAGTCAGGCGTTTCCGAGCTCGGCCCCGCGGAGGCGGAAGCACCACGCGGGCACTGGCGGCCGGGGCCCCTGACACCTGTCTGGGTGATAGGAGTCCTCATCCTGCTGCTGGTGATAGCCCTGGCCTTCTACGCGGGCGTGGGATGAGGACTGCCTTTGCCTGTCCTGTGAGGACGTGGCTTTGCCCGTGAGGAACACCTCTGTGTCTGCGGGCGTGGTTTGGTGTGTGCCTGTACGGGACGGCTGGCCGACGCCTACTTCTACTTCTCGATGACGGCTACTTCTCGATGGCGACTTTGACGGTGGCGACCGTGGTGTCCGCCGCGTCGGGTACCACCATGCCCGCGTCGACGCCGCTGCGCAGGTACTCCAGCACCTCGCCGTTGAGCCGTTCGCCCGGCAGCGCGGCAGGGATGCCAGGGGGATACGGCGTGAGCATCTCGGCGGTCACCCGGCCGATGGCGTCCCGCCACGGCACGTACTCGGTGGGGCCGAAGAACGCGTCGCGGGGAAGCATCACCTGCTCCAGCCGCAGATGTGCGGGATCGGGGACGGACACCCTCGGTGCCGTTCCCAGATCGGTGACGTGCGCGCCCACCGCGGTCAGCGCCTCCAAGAGCCGGTCAGCGGTGTCGGCGCTGTCCGCGTGCGTCAGTTGAGCGCTGACCCGCCGGTGATCGGACAGGTGCAGGTTGATCCGGCGGTGCTCGCGGAACCAGTCGGCGACCTGGTAGCCGGTGGTGCCCAGACCGGTGACGTCGACGGTGATCTGGAGCGGATCCAGGTCGGCGCAGCGGCCGGGACCGCAGAAGTCGGAGCGGTCCAGCGCACGCACCCCGCCGATTGCGGCGATCTCCCCCCGTACCCGCTTCGCCAGCGCCAGCGCGCCGTCGTAGAGCTCCCGGCCGTGCTCGACCATCTGGCGGCGCCAGCCGTCGAGCGCCGCGTAGACCAGCACCGACGGACTCGTGGTGCCCAGCAGGTCCGCCCGTGACTTCAACACACGCGGGTCGATGAGGCCGCCCTGTACGTGGAAGACGGAGCCCTGCTCCAGACCGGACCCCATCTTGTGGACCGAGGTGACGCACAGGTCCGCACCGGCGTCCATCGCCCATGTCGGGAGCTCGGGGTGGAACGGCAGGTGCGCACCCCAGGCCTCGTCCACCAGGAGAGGCTTGTTCCGCCGGTGGCAGACGTCAGCGATGGCGGCGAGGTCACAGCAGGTGCCGTACGGGGTCGGACTCGTCACCAACGCCCCCTGGGCGTCGGGGTGTTCGTCGAAGGCGGCGTCGAACGCCTCAGCGGCTGGTGGGTGCGCCAGGTGGCGTTCCGGATCCCACCGCGGCTCCACCCAGATGGGTTCCAGCCCCGACAGGATCAGCCCTGACACCACGGACTTGTGAGCGTCCCTGCCCACCACGAGCTTGTCGTGCGGTGCGGCCACCGACAGCATCGCAGCCTTGACTGACAGCGAACTCCCGCACGTCGAGAAGAACGTGTGCTCCGCCCCGACCGCGTCCGCCATCAAGGCCTGCGCCCGCTCCAGCACCTCGTTCGACGAGCGACGGTCGTCCAGACCACTGGTGGCCAGCAGATCCGCGCGGAAGACATCTGCCCCCAGCACAGCGACAGCGCGGGGGTCGGCGCCCCGCCCCTGTTTGTGTCCCGGTGGTGTGAACTGCACCATCCCGGCCTCGTGGAAGGCAGCCAATGCCTGCAGTACCGGTGCCTGTGAGTGGTCCATAGCGGCCGCCTACCCGACGCCTCGCACCGGGAACCACGGCGCGACCGCGGACGGCGCCGCCTTCCTGTCCGTGGCGGGCGAATGGCCGACGAACGGCCGACCACCACCTCGGCGTGGCACCGCGACGGGCCGCCCGCGCCGGGCCTGCCCCGCGAGGTTTGGACGCGGGTATCGGGGCTACCCGCAGGAGTGAAGCCCCCAAGGTAGGCCCGAAACGACGAAGGACACGGCGATGACCAAGGCGGATGAGGAACGCGCCCAGGCGGCGAAGCTCCCGACAGATGACGTGGTGGGAATCCTCCTTCAGCAGCACGCGCGCATCAGGGACCTGTTCGACGACGTCAAGAGCGCTGAGGGCGAACATAAACAGCAGGCCTTCGAGGAACTGCGGGCGGTTCTCGCGGTGCACGAGACCGCGGAGGAGATGATCGTCCGGCCGGTCGCCAGCGACACCGCCGGAAGGGCGGAGGCCGAAGCCCGAAACCGCGAGGAGGAGGCAGCCAACAAGGTCCTCGCCCAGTTGGAGGCGATGGACATCAGCAACCCGGAGTTCGACGTGCTCCTGGCCAAGTTCGAGAAGTCCGTGAGCGAACACGCCGACAAGGAGGAGCGCGAGGAGTTCCCCGCGGTGCACCAAGGCCGTAGCGAGGAGCAACTCGTGCGGATGGGGAAGCAGTTGCGGGCGGCGGAGAAGATCGCCCCCACGCACCCGCATCCGGCCGCGGCGGGCTCGCCAGCGGCTCAGTGGACCGTCGGCCCCCTGGTCTCCCTGGTCGACCGGACGAAGGACGCCATCCGCGCGGCCATGGCGCACGGCTGACGGACGAGACTGTCTGGTTCGGCAGACAGCCCGCCGCGCGCTGTTTCGAGGTGCGCGGCACGGGTACCTGGGGGCAGCCCACCGGACAGCCCGACGCTCGCCGACAGTGAAGGAGCGCAGCCATGACCTCGGGAACCCCCCATTCCCAGCGACCGGACCACGACGACAAGGACCGGCAACTCGACGGCTTCCGCGCGGCCCCCGAGTCCGATGCCCTCACCACGGACCAGGGGGTGCGGGTCGACGACACGGACAACGCGTTGCGCGCTGGCGCGCGCGGTCCAACGCTGCTGGAGGACTTCCACAACCGGGAGAAGCTCACCCACTTCGACCACGAACGCATACCCGAGCGGGTGGTGCACGCCCGTGGCGCCGGGGCGTACGGCCACTTCGAGCCGTACGAGTCGCTGGCCGAGTACACCTGTGCGGACTTCCTCCAGGAGCCGGGGCGCCGCACTCCGGTGTTCGTACGCTTCTCCACCGTTCAGGGCCCGCGGGGCTCGGCGGACACCGTGCGGGACGTGCGGGGCTTCGCGACGAAGTTCTACACCCGTGAGGGCAACTACGACCTGGTGGGCAACAACTTCCCGGTGTTCTTCATCCAGGACGCCATCAAGTTCCCCGACTTCGTGCACGCGGTGAAGATGGAACCGCACAACGAGATGCCCACCGGCGCGTCCGCGCACGACACCTTCTGGGACTTCTGCTCGCTGCAACCGGAGTCCACGCACATGCTGATGTGGCTGATGTCCGACCGGGCCATCCCGCGCAGCTTCCGGATGATGCAGGGATTCGGTGTCCACACCTTCCGGTTCGTCAACGCCGCGGGTCGTGGGACGTTCGTCAAGTTCCACTGGAAGCCGCTGCTCGGGGTCAACTCGCTGGTGTGGGACGAGGCGCAGATCGCCGCGGGCCGGGACCCCGACTTCAACCGACGGGACCTGTGGGAGGCCATCGAGGCGGGCAACTACCCGGAGTACGAACTGGGTGTGCAACTGGTGGCCGAGGAGGACGAGGACGCCTTCGAGTTTGACCTCCTGGACGCCACCAAGATCATCCCCGAGGAGCAGGTGCCCGTGCAGCCCATCGGGCGCATGGTGCTCGACCGCAACCCGCAGAACTTCTTCGCCGAGACCGAGCAGGTCGCCTTCCACACCGCCAACGTCGTACCCGGCATCGACTTCACCAACGACCCGCTGCTCCAGGGCCGCAACTTCTCGTACCTGGACACCCAGTTGATCCGGCTGGGCGGCCCCAACTTCTCCCAACTACCGGTCAACCGGCCCATCGCCGACGTGAACACCAACCACCGTGACGGCTACGGCCAGCAGGTCATACAGCAGGGAAACAGCTACTTCCCGAACTCGTTGAGCGGCGGCTGCCCGGCGCACGCCGGGGCCGGTGAGGCCAGCGGTGTCTTCCGGCACTACCAGCAACCAGTGGCGGGCGAGAAGGTCCGGGTGCGCAGCGAGAGCTTCAAGGACCACTACAGCCAGGCCACGTTGTTCTGGAACAGCATGTCGGACTGGGAGAAGGCACACATCGTCGAGGCGTTCCGGTTCGAGCTCGGCAAGGTCGGCTCCGACGAGGTGCGCGAGCGCATGGTGGCGAACCTGGCCAACGTGCACGGCGACCTGTCCGGTGCCGTGGCGGCGGGGCTGGGACTGCCGGCGCCGCAAGCCGCCGCCACCATCCACAGCTTCTCGTCACCGGCGCTGAGCCAGGAGAACCTGGGCGGTGACGGCGGCATCCGCACCCGCAAGGTCGCCGTGCTGGCGGCGGACGGCATCGACGTGGAGTACGTCGAGGCGGTACGCGGCAGGCTGACCGAGGGGGGTGCCGTGGTCGAGGTCCTGGCCGCCAACGAGGGCAGCGTGCGCGGCAGCGACAGCGCGGTGCTGACCGTGGACCGTGCCCTGCCGACGATGGGGTCCGTGCTGTACGACGCCCTGCTGGTGCCCGGAGGCAAGCAGGCGGTGCAGACCCTGTTGGACGACCCGGCCGCGGTGCGCTTCGTGGAGGAGAGCTACCGCCATGGCAAGCCCATCGCGGTGCAGGGCGAAGGCGAACAACTCCTGGCCGCCGCCAGGCTGCCCGCCGAGGTGCTGAACGCTGCCGGGGCCGAGCAGGGCGTGATCAGCGGCGACAGCGCTCAGGACGTCGCCGATGCCTTCGTCTCCGCGATCGAACGGCACCGCTTCATGCGCCGTCCAGGACTGCTCAATCCCGGAGCCGTCTGAGCGGGGTGCGACCGGTCCGTCACACTGTCCGGTCGTGTGACGGCGGAC
>NZ_JANFNH010000090.1 GCF_024436055.1 Streptantibioticus rubrisoli
CAACGATTCGCCACTTGAGCCCTCCACAACGCAACGAACCCACCACGGGAACGCAATAACGCCACCTTGAGCCCGCCGCAGGCGCCCCGTACCTTCGAGGGAACCCCGAACCCCCTCACGGAACGGTCCCCGACGATCATGACGCCGCTGCGCATCGCGTTGTACCAGGGCCCCGGCGGTGTGCCGCGCAACACCGACGAGAGCCTTGCCGCGCTGGACGATGCCGCACGGCGCGCCGCCGCCGCGGGCGCCGGACTGCTGGCGACCGCCGAGATGTACCTGACCGGATACGCCCTCGGCGACGCCGTGGCCGCCCTCGCCGAGCCCGCCGACGGCCCCAGCGCCGAGCGCGTCGCCAAGATCGCCGCCGAACACGGCGTGGCGATCGTGTACGGCTACCCCGAGCGCGACGGCGAACTGGTCCACAACTCCGCCCAGTTGATCGGCCCGGACGGCGCCCGACTCGCCAACTACCGCAAGACGCACCTGTTCGGCGAGTACGAGACGCGGCACTTCACCGCCGGAGACGCCCTGGTCGTCCAGGCGCCCCTGGACGGGCTCACCGTCGGCCTGCTGATCTGCTACGACGTGGAGTTCCCGGAGAACGTACGGGCGCACGCGCTGGCCGGAACCGATCTGCTCGTGGTGCCCACCGCGCTGATGCGGCCCTTCGAGGTCGTACCCCAGACCCTCGTCCCGGCGCGCGCGTTCGAAAGCCAGCTGTACCTGGCCTATGCGAACCGTGCGGGCGCCGAGGGCGAGTTCCACTTCGCCGGGCTGAGCTGCCTGGCCGGTCCCGACGGCGTGGCGCACGCCCGCGCCGGAACCGGTGAGGACCTGGTCTTCGCCGATGTCGACCCGGTGCGGCTGCGCGCCTCGCGCCGCCAGAACCCGTATCTGCGCGACCGCCGCCCCGAGTTGTACGGGCCGCTCGCCTGATCCGGCCGCACCCCAAGTACCGCCCTTCTCGTACCGCCCGCAAGGAGAGCCACGCCAATGACGTCCACGGTGCCCACTGCCGTCCACGACGAGCAGGTTCCGGAGGCGGCCAAGCCGATCACCATGTTCGGCCCCGACTTCCCCTACGCCTATGACGACTACCTGGCGCACCCGGCGGGCCTCGGCTCCATACCGGCGGTCGAGCACGGCACCGAGGTGGCCGTGGTCGGCGGCGGACTGTCCGGCATCGTCGCCGCGTACGAGCTGATGAAGATGGGCCTCAAGCCGGTGGTCTACGAGGCCGACCGGCTCGGTGGACGGCTGCGCACCGCGCGCTTCGACGGCTGCGCGGACGACCTGACCGCCGAGATGGGCGCGATGCGGTTCCCGCCGTGCTCCACCGCCTTCCAGCACTACATCGACCTGGTGGGCCTTGAGACCAGGCCGTTCCCCAACCCGCTGGCCCCGGACACCCCGTCGACCGTGGTCGACCTCAAGGGCGAGTCGCACTACGCCCGTACCCTGGACGACCTGCCCGAGGTCTACCACCAGGTGATGGACGCCTGGAACGCCTGCCTGGAGGACGGCGCCCGGTTCTCCGAGATGCAGCGGGCGATCCGCGAGCGCGACGTACCGGCGATCCGCGCCATCTGGGCGGACCTGGTGGAGAAGCTGGACAACCAGACCTTCTACGGATTCCTGTGCGACTCCCCGGCGTTCAGGTCCTTCCGGCACCGCGAGATCTTCGGCCAGGTGGGCTTCGGCACCGGCGGCTGGGACACCGACTTCCCCAACTCCATCCTGGAGATCCTGCGCGTCGTCTACACCGGCGCCGACGACGACCACCGCGGCATCGTCGGGGGCAGCGAGCAACTGCCGCTGCGGCTGTGGGAGGACGAGCCCGCCAAGCTGGTGCACTGGGCGCCGGGTACGTCACTGAAGTCGCTGCACGACGGCGAGCCGCGCCCGGCCGTCACCCGGCTGCACCGCACCGCGGGCAACCGGATCACGGTCACCGACGCCTCCGGCGACATCCGCTCCTACAAGGCGGTCGTCTTCACCGCACAGAGCTGGATGCTGCTGTCGAAGATCGCCTGCGACGACGAGTTGTTCCCGATCGACCACTGGACGGCGATCGAGCGCACCCACTACATGGAGTCGTCCAAGCTGTTCGTGCCCGTGGACCGGCCGTTCTGGCTGGACAAGGACGAGGAGACGGGCCGGGACGTGATGAGCATGACGCTCACCGACCGGATGACCCGCGGCACGTACCTGCTGGACAACGGGCCGGACAAGCCCGCGGTGATCTGCCTGTCGTACACCTGGTGCGACGACAGCCTCAAGTGGCTTCCGCTGAGCGCCAACGAGCGGATGGAGGTCATGCTCAAGTCGCTCGGCGAGATCTACCCGAAGGTCGACATCCGCAAGCACATCATCGGCAACCCGGTGACCATCTCGTGGGAGAACGAGCCCTACTTCATGGGCGCGTTCAAGGCCAACCTGCCGGGCCACTACCGCTACCAGCGGCGGCTGTTCACCCACTTCATGCAGGACCGGCTGCCCGCCGACAAGCGCGGCATCTTCCTCGCCGGTGACGACATCTCCTGGACCGCGGGCTGGGCCGAGGGCGCGGTACAGACCGCCCTCAACGCGGTCTGGGGCGTCATGCGCCACCTGGGCGGTACGACCGACCCGTCCAACCCGGGTCCGGGCGACGTGTACGACGAGATCGCCCCGGTGGAACTACCGGAGGACTGACGCGCGTTGGATTGCTGAGGGGCCTCGCGCCCGAAACGATCCACCGCGGGTGTCTGGGGGGCGAGCCCCCCAGACACCTAGTTGAGCGGTGTGAGCAGGCACCGGCTCACCAACCCCACTCCCGCGTCCAGTCGATCGGTGAACGCCGCGTACACATGCGGCAGTTCACGAAGCCGCCACAGCACCTGCGCGGCGTCCCACGCCGCGTCCCGTGCCGCGTCCAGACTCCACGCACCGGCGAGGTGCAGCAACGCGTCGCCGATCTCCCGCACATCACCGTCCGGCATCAACTCCTCCCGGATCCGGTCCTCAAGCATCCCGAGCATCCGCCCCACCCGCTCGTAGTCGCGCCGCATGGCGTGCGGCGGCGTGCCCAGCGCCTCGCACGCGTCGACCACCGCCATCGGCAGGTCATGCCCCACATGCGCGTTGATGCCCGCCAGGGCGAACTGCACCGGCCGCACCCCGCGGTGCCCGCGCGACTGGAACAGCGGCCGCCAGCACGCGGGTGCCCGCCGCCCCGCCGCTTCGGCGTCGACCGCGGCCAGATAGCGCTCGGCGAACACCGTGCCCAACTCGGCGGTGGCGTACGGATCCGGGAAGTACCCGTCCGCGATCCGGCCGCGCAACGCCTCGGTCACCTTCAGATAGACCCGGTTGAACACAGCCACACCGTCCTCCGGCGGGAGCGCCGCGTACAGCGCCCGCATCCGGGCCAGTACGGAGTCAACACCGGTTGCCGCGGAGGTCAGTTGCCCGCTTGGAGTCATGCGGGCCAGCGTCCCAGCGAACGGACACTTGGGGCGATTCGCCCCGCCCGGCGTTCCCCACAACGGGCGACTCCTTCCGACAGTACGACGGCACGGGTATCCGATCTGACTGCCCGGTCCGTGCCAGCAGCCGCTGGACAGCACCAGAGACGGGGAAACCGTGGGTCGACGCCGAGGAGGCCGTCCACCTTGGCTGACGGGGTTCCGGTGATACCCATACGGGGACCGACGCACCCTGGATACGGCTTCCGGCTCCCCGCATCCTGAACATGTGGACCGCACCGCACTCGCCGACTTCCTGCGCCGCCGCCGCGCCGGGCTCACCCCCGCCGACGTCGGGCTGGCGGCCGGGCCGCGCCGCCGGACCCCCGGGCTGCGGCGCGAGGAGGTGGCCCGGCTGGCCGGGATGTCCGCCGACTACTACACCCGGCTGGAACAGGCCCGCGCTCCGCGCCCGTCCCGCCACATCCTGGGCGCGCTGGCCCGCGCGCTGCGGCTGACCCACGCCGAACGCGACCACCTGTTCAGGCTGGCGGGGGAGGAGCCGCCAGGCGAGCACCGCTTGGACGAACACGTTCGCCCGGCCCTGCTGCTGATCCTCGACCGTCTCGCCGACACGCCCGCCCAGGTGGTGAACGACATCGGCGACGTGCTGGCGGGCAACGCGCTGGCGTCGGCGCTGCTCGGCGACGACTCGAACCTTCCGCCACAGCGGCGGAACATGATCGTGCGGTACTTCACCGATCCCAGGGCCCGCGAACTCCTCGCTCCACAGGATCGGTTGGCGTACGCCCACGCCCAGGTCGCCCGGCTGCGGGCGGTGTTGGCGGCACGCCGTCACGACGTACGGGCCGCCGCCCTGGTGGCCCGGCTGCGCACGGCGAGCCCCGAGTTCGCCGAACTGTGGGACCAGCCCGAGTCGGCACCACGGCACGGGGCCACCCTGCGGCTGCGCCACCCGGTCGTGGGCGCCCTGGAGTTGGACCGCGAGGTGCTGGTCGCTGAGCAGGGTGGTCAGCGGTTGGTCGTCTACGCCGCGCGCCCCGGCAGCGAGTCGTACGAGCGGCTGCGGCTGCTGCGCGTGGTCGGCATCGAGGACTTCGCGACCAGCGCCCACTGACCGTGGCAGCGCGCCGCGTATCGACCGAGGGGTTCTGCCACCGCATGGAACCGCCCTCAGAAGAGGGCGTCCTGGTCCGCTCCGGCAGGTCCGAGCGGCCGGGTCGGCGCCGTGGTCCTGTCGGTTGGTGACGCGGCGGCGAGGGGCCAGCCGGAAAGCAGGCGCAGGTCGACGGTCAACAGCCCGGAATCCGTGGTGAGATACGCGTCCGCGCCCACCAGGGAGATCAGGGTGCCTGCCACAGTGCCGCCGGGGCACAGGCGGCTGATCCGCGCGTGCGGGAGCGGTGGGGAGGCCAGGTTCAGGCCGTACGCGGGGGTGTGGTCGGTGATCTCCAGGGGGAGGCGATGCAGCGTCTCCGGCCAGGCCGGGGAGGACAGCGCGGCCTGGTGGGCGGCCGTGATCTCGCGCGCCCGGTCCGCGGCGTCCGACGCTGCCGTGCGGGCGGCGAGTTTGGCCGCGTGCGGGACGCGGTCGGGTATGCCCAGGGCCGAACCCAGGGACGCCTCCGAGCGGCGGGCGGCGGCCAACGGGCCCTGTCCCAGCCAAGTATGGGCGAGAGCGCCCTGTTCACGTAGCCGGTTGTGACCGCGCTCGGCGGCGGTGATGCCGAGTTTGAGCAGGCCGGTACCGAACCACGCGAGGTACAGGCGGAAGGGGCGCCGGTCGTCGAAGGCGGTGTCGGCGGCGACCGAGGAGGACCGGTCCACGGCCGAGCAGGCCGGGCACTGCCCCGAGACGGCGCCCTCGGGCACGGTGGCGTGGTGCGGGCACCAGATGCGCCGCCCGGCCCGCCGCAACCCGACGCAGCGGCGGTCCCCACCGACGGTGAAGGCGAGCGGTTCGCCCAGCGCCAGCGGCCGTTCGCGCTCACCGGCGGCCGGGGAGAACCAGCCCAGCACCGGCCCCGTGGCCCGCCACGACATCCCGGTACAGCGCCATTCGCCCATCAACGCTCCGATCACAGATGCCGCCCACCAGTCTGCCAGCGCTCTTCCAGCGCTCTGCCAGCGCGGGGCCCCCAGTCGACGCCCGGTGCGCACCTCACCGCCACCGCGCTGCCGCCACCGCGCTCACGTCACTGGCAAGCGCCACGCCGTGGCGCTTTCACGGTCCGCGTACGCTCTGTGACTCAAGCCACAGGCCCTCGCCCGCATGGTTCTCGATCAGCCGTGGCAGACTGAAGCTGTACCAGTACACATGCGCACTCCGGGGTCGGTGAAACTCCGAACCGGCGGTTACAGTCCGCGACCCGTCCGCAACCAGCGGCCGGTTGACCAGGTGAAATTCCTGGACCGACGGTTAAAGTCCGGATGGGAGGCAGTGCGCGCGGGATCCACCGGTACGCCGTCCTCGGCGGCCCCGCGAGCCTTCGTACTCGCGGTGGCGCGTTGCCCTCCACGGCGTGTCCCCGGTGTGCCGTACGAGGCGTTCACGCCCGTACGCGTCCCGACCGAGCCCCGGAGTCCGCCCGAAGAGGCAGGAGACCCGGTGGCCACCGCAGTTGAGGCCCTCGCGATGCAGCGGGCGATCGAGCTCGCCGCGCGTGGGCTCGGCTCCACCAGTCCCAACCCCGTCGTC
>NZ_JANFNH010000091.1 GCF_024436055.1 Streptantibioticus rubrisoli
CCCGCCCGCCACCGCCACCGCCACCCAGCTAGCGCCGCCCCTGCAACCGCGCCGCCCGAGCGCGTACCGTGCTCAGCCGCGCGTACAACCGTTGGCCCGGGCAGTCCGTGGTGAACCCGTCCCGGTGACCGGAGATGGCGTTGAACCGAGCCGTGACACCGCGCCGGTACCGGTTGCTGCCGCCGGAGCGCAACCGGACGTGGCCGACCGGGTTCCGCCCGTACAACCCCAGCTTCCACGCGGAGAGCTGCGCCAGCCCGCGCAGCGCCGCCGCGCTGGGCCGATGGTGGTTGAACGTCCCGATCACCGCGACACCGGCGGTGTTCTTGTTGAAGCCGAGGGTGTGCGCACCCATCACCGGCCGACCGACCCCACCGGCGCGGCCCTCGTAGATCGTGCCGCACTTGTCGACCAGGAAGTTGTAGCCGATGTCCCGCCAGCCGCGGCTTTTGACGTGGTAGCGGTAGATGCCGCGGATGATCCGGGGCGAGTCGGAGCATCGGTAGTCGTTGCCGGTGGCGGTGTGGTGGACGAAGATCGCCCGCACGGTGTGGGTGTAGACGAACCCGCCGGACCGCAGGTGCTCGTTGGCGTGCCAGCCCGCGCGGACCACGATGCGCGGCCGCGGCGCGAGGCCCCGACTGTGCTCCTGCCCTTCCACGGCCTGCGCGGGCTCCGCGGACTCCTCCGCCTCGTCGGCGAGGAACTCGTCCTCGTCGGAGGAGTCCGTGGGCTCATCGGCCTCCGAGTCGGGCTCGCCGGGGTCCACCATGTCGAGCCGCAGCCCGTAGGGCAGTTCGGGGCTACCGGCGCTGCGCCCGCTGCGCCGCGGTACCACCCGGACCTGGATGCCGTTGGAGTCGCCGACCCACAGCGGCGCGGTGCCGCCGCGCGCCCGTCCGGTGGCGCGGTCGGGCGAGTCGAGGTCGGGTACGTCGTCGCTCTCGGCCTCCACCGACCGCCACGGCGACCACGCGCCGGTGCGCATGGACCGGCTGCGCACTTCGACGGTGGCGTAGAGCCCGGTGGTCGCGCTGTTCCAGGTGATGCCGAGCATCGAGAACGGTTTGACGGCCCGTGCGGTCAGCCCCATCGCACCCGGGGCGAGGCCGCGTCCGGCCGGAAGTCGGGTCAGGGGCAGGGTGTGGGTGTCCCCCAGAGCCGCCCTGGTGGCAGCGGCCTCGCCCAGGACGGGAGCGGAGGCCGCGCTGGGCACGGCCGCGGATACGAGGAGCGCGGCCGTGCACGCACAGGTGGCACCGATCGCGGAAGCAAGGAATGCACGCATGACCTAAATAGTGACATAACGGGCAAATATGGCGACCCGTTATGTGTCACGCCGTCAGCCGATCCACCGTCAGGCCACCGCCCGGTCAGCCCTTCGCCCCCGTCTGACCAGCGACCGAGCCGCAGGCGGCCCCGCTCGCCCCGGCCGGGGCCACGTACGCTGACCGCGTGAACGACACCGCCCGTACCCCGGCCGACCTCCTGCGCTCGGCGCTCGCCGCGGATCCCGCCCGTCCGTTGCTGACCTTCTACGACGACGCCACCGGCGAGCGTGTCGAGCTGTCGGTGGCCACCTTCGCCAACTGGGTGGCCAAGACCGCCAACCTGCTCCAGGACGACCTGGCCGCGCAGCCCGGCGACCGGGTCGCACTGCTGCTGCCCGCGCACTGGCAGACCGCAGCCTGGCTGCTCGCCTGCTTCTCCACCGGCACGGTCGCGGAACCTGGCGGCGACCCGGCCGCCGCCGACCTGGTGGTGAGCGGCCCGGACCACCTGGACGCCGCCCGGGCCTGCCGCGGCGAGCGGGTGGCGCTGTCGCTGCGGCCACTGGGCGCACGCTTCCCGCAGCCGCCGGAGGGCTTCGTGGACTACGCCGTCGAGGTGCCCAGCCAGGGCGACCGCTTCGCCCCGTACTCCCCCGTCGACCCGGAGGCGCCCGCCCTGGCGCTGCCCGGCGGTGAGGAGCTGACCGGCGCGCAGGTCGTCGCACGCGCTCGGCGCAGCGCCGAGGAGCTAGGCCTGGCCCCGGGTTCCCGGCTGCTGTCGGCGGCCGACTACGACGACTGGGCGGGCCTGGCCTCCGGTCTGCTGGCGCCGCTGGCGGCGGGCGGCTCGGTGGTGCTCTGCCGCAACCTGGACCGGCTCGACGCGGACGCCCTCCAGCGCCGCCGGGAGAGCGAACGCGTCACCCACTCGGCCGTCTGACGGCCGGAGCGTCACCCGTTCGGCCCACACCCGCGGGCCGCACCGCCCGTTCCGAGGGACGATCGACGGATCCGCACCGCCTAGCGTTGGGGGCCGCCGTGTCAGACCGGGAAGGGCCGCCCGCCCGTGGTGGGGCGCCTTCCGGCGCCCACCACGGGCGATCCCCGGCGCTGGCCGCGCTGGGTCGCGCTGGTCTCGGCGCTGCTGCTGGTGGTCGGCGCCGGGGTGAGCTGGCTGCTCTACGCCCACCTTGAGGACAACATCCACACCGACACCAGCGCCGAGGCCGAGCTGCGCCGCCACATGGCCGAGCGCCCGCCGCCCGGCGCCAACGGCACCCAGAACGTGTTGATCATCGGCACCGACAGCCGCAGCGGCGGCAATGACAGGTACGGCCCGGACAGCGGAACCGCCCGCTCCGACACCGTGATCCTGCTGCACCTGTCGGCCGGACGCGGCAGCGCGACCGCGGTCAGCATCCCGCGCGACCTGATGGTGGACGTACCCAGTTGCCGCAAGCCGGACGGCCACCAGACGGCCGCGCAGTTCGCCCAGTTCAACTGGTCCTTCGCCTGGGGCGGCGCGGCCTGCGCGATCCGTACCCTGGAGCAGTTGACCGGCGTTCGCATCGACCACCACGTGCAACTCGATTTCACCGGCTTCAAGCGGATGGTGGACTCGGTCGACGGCGTGGAGGTCTGCGTCCCGTACCGGGTGCACGACCAGGACGCCAAACTGGACCTCGCCCCCGGTCGCCAACTGCTCCACGGCGAGCAGGCGTTGGGCTATGTGCGCGCCCGGCACGGCTTCGGCGACGGCAGCGACACCGAGCGGATGGACCGCCAACAGGCCTTCCTCGCCTCGCTGGTGCGCCGGATGCAAAGCGACGGCGTGCTGTTCAACCCCACCAAGCTGTACCCGGTACTGGACGCCGCGACCTCGTCCATCACCGCCGACCCCGGCCTGAACTCGCTGACCAAGCTGTACGACGTCATCCGCGGCCTGCAGAAGACGCCGACCGACCGGATCCGCTTCCTCACCGTGCCGCGCGAGCCGTATGCCGACGACTACAACCGGGACCAGTTGGTGCATCCCCAGGCCGACCAGTTGTTCGCGGCACTGCGCGCGGACCAGCCGGTGGCGGTACGGGCGCCCGCCCCCACCACCGCGGCGCAGCAGCCCCCGCAGGACCCGGCCAGCGGCAATCCGGCGCCGCCCGGGCGTTACGGCGACGGCAAGTCCGGTCCGGCTCCGTCACCGTCGCCCAGCGCGCTACCCACATACGTCGGTACCACCGCAGCCCATGACGTCTGCGGTCAACGGCACCGTTAACCAAAAACCCCAATAAGCCAACAATCCGATCGCCGATTTGTCACGAGAGCGGTTCAGACGCTGAACTTGGCCGCTAGGTGTTGGACGTCTCGCAGCGACGGAGGGCTCGGCGACCATGGACGCGCAAGGCCGTGGGGAGACCGACCCCGCCGACCAGTGGGTGTTCGATCCGCAGACCGGAACGTACCAACTGCGCATGGACGCACCACCCGGCGAGCAGAACGCCAGCGCGCCAACTCCCGGCGAGGCGGCACCTGTTCAGGACGCGCCCCCACCCAGCAGGAGCGCCGCACGCGCAACGCGCGGTGCGAACAGCCGCCGCAAACCGAAGCCCAAGCCGTCGAAGAAGCGCAGGGCCATGGTGTGGACCGCGGGCGGCGTCGGCTTCGCGCTGGTCGCGGTCAGTATCGGCGGCTACCTCGTCTACCAGCACTTCAACAACAACATCAGCACCGTTGACGTGGGCGACGCGGGCAGCAAGGACGCCACCACCGACGGCCCGATGAACATCCTGGTGATCGGCACCGACAGCCGGGTGGGCCTCGGCCGCCAGTACGGAGACGAGGGCAGCGTCGGCCATGCCGACACCACGATCCTGTTCCACGTCTCCAAGGACCGCAGCAACGCCACCGCGTTGAGCATTCCGCGCGACCTGATCACCGACATCCCGGACTGCCCGACGAGGCAGAAGGACGGTTCGACCAAGGTCATCCCCGGCGAGCACAACGTCCGCTTCAACACCAGCCTCGGCCAGGAGGGCCGCGACCCCGGCTGCACCATGCGCACCGCCGAGGCACTCACCGGCCTGAAGATCGACCACTTCATGATGGCCAACTTCAACGCGGTCAAGGACCTGTCCACGGCGGTCGGCGGCGTCGATGTCTGCGTGGGCAAGGACATTGACGACAAGGGCGGTTCAGGGCTCAAGCTCAGCAAGGGCCACCACGTCGTGGAGGGCGAGCAGGCGCTGGCGTTCGTCCGTACCCGGCACTCGGTGGGCTTCGGCGGCGACCTCGACCGCATCAAACTCCAGCAGCAGTTCCTGAGTTCGCTGATCCGGAAGATGAAGTCCAGCGGCACCCTGACCGATCCGAAGAAGCTGTGGACGCTGGCGGACGTGGCGACCAAGGCGCTCACCGTCGACACCGGGATCGGCTCGGTGAAGAAGCTCAGCGACCTTGCGCAGGACCTGAGTTCGGTGCCGCCGAAGAACATCACGTTCGCGACGGTGCCGGTGGTGGACAACCCGGCGGAGAAGGTGCACACCAGCGTGGTGCTCAACAACCCCTCCGCGAAGGAGTTGTTCGAGATGGTCCAGGCAGACAACTCGCTGACCTCGACCAAGCCCAAGGCGTCCGCCTCCCACGCGCCCAACCCGCTGGACGGTCCCAAGGCCGCGCCGATCGACGTACGGGTCAACGTCCTCAACGGCAGCGGTACGTTCGGCGCCGCCCAGGCGACCCTCGACTGGCTGCAGAACACCGAGGGCGTCACCCGGTCCAGCAACGGCGGCAACGCGCCGGGCACCCTCGACAAGACGACGCTGGTCTACGCCCCCAACCAGGCCGACCAGGCCCGCCGCCTGGCCTCGATGATGGGCCTGTCGGCGTCCGCCCTGAAACAGGGCACCCAGAACGCCGCCCCCCGAGCCCCCATGACCCTGACCCTGGGCAAGGACTTCACCACCCCCGGCAAACCCCTGAGCCCCCCACCGGCCCCCACCGCAGCCC
>NZ_JANFNH010000092.1 GCF_024436055.1 Streptantibioticus rubrisoli
ACGGCATCCGCGCGCTGGAGGCCGAAGGCGTGACGACGTATGTCGAGCTCGGCCCGGACGGCGTGCTGTCCGCCATGGCGCAAGAGTGCGTTACGGAAGACGGTGCCGTGTTCGTCCCCGTACTGCGACGGGACCGCTCCGAGCCCGAAACCGTGACCACCGCCGTGGCCACCCTGCACGTCAACGGTGTGCCCGTCGACTGGGAGTCGTACTTCACCGGAACCGGCGCCCGGCGCGTCGACCTGCCCACCTACGCCTTCCAGCACCAGCGCTACTGGGTCGACACCTTCGCGGTGTACGACGACGTGGCCTCTGTTGGTCTCGGCGCGAGTGGGCATCCGCTGCTCGGCGCGGCGGTGGAACTCCCCGACTCCGACGGGGTGCTGCTCACTGGCCGGTTGTCGTTGCAGAGCCACCCCTGGCTGGCCGACCATGCCTTCCTGGACGCGGTCGTTCTACCGCCTTCTGCCTTCGTGGAGCTGGCAATCCACGCCGGGGACCAGGTGGACTGCGGCGTACTGGACGAGCTGACCCTGGAGTCGCCGCTCGTCCTGCCGCAGCGTGGCGGAGTCCAACTGCGCGTCACCGTAGGCGCGTCCGATGAGGCCGGGAGGCGCAGTCTGACCGTGCACTCGCGTTCAGAAGCGGCCACCGGCGAGCCGTGGACCCGTAACGCCACCGGCGCACTGGCCGCCCGCAGCACCGCACCGGAGCCCGGCCTGACCGAGTGGCCCCCAGCCGGTGCCGCCCCCGCGCCCTCTGACGTCTACCAGCACCTGGCCGCCGCCGGACTCGTGCACGGACCGCTGTTCCAGGGCGTGCACCAGGTGTGGACGCACAACGACGAGATCTACGCGGAAGTGCGACTCGCTCCGGAGCAACACCCGGACGCCGACCGGTTCGTGCTGCATCCCGCGCTGCTCGACGCAGCCCTGCACGCCCGTACCCCGCGCACCCCGGGGGACGCTCTGCCGCTGCGGTGGCGTGGAGTGGCACTGCACGCCACCGGGGCCTTGGCGCTGCGGGTGCGGATCGCGCCAGCGGGGGACGACACCGTGTCCCTGGCGGCGGCGGACGAGGCGGGCAACCTGGTGGCGTCCGTGGCCGCCGTGACCATGCGCCCGTTCACCGCGGAGCAATTCGCCTCCGAGGGGCGGAACGACGCGCTGTTCCGTCTTGACTGGAGCCAACTTCCCATCACCGCCACGCCATCAACGCCATCAGACCGCTACGCCGTCGTGGGCGCCGCGGACGATGAGCTGGCAAGTGCTCTGCACGGTGAGGTCTTCGAGGATCTGGCGGCACTGGACGCGGCCATCGCCGCCGGGCGTCCGGTACCGGACGCCGTCCTCGTGCCCTACCCGCACCACGGCTCCGTTGCAGCCGCTCCGGTGCATGAGACGGTCACCGGCGCCCTGGGCACGCTGCAAGCGTGGCTGGCCGGTGAGCGGTTCGGCTCGGCGCGGCTGGTGCTGGTCACCCGAGGCGCGGTGGACACCGGTGGCGACGGGCTGCCGACGGACCTTGCGGCGGCCCCGGTCTGGGGACTGGCCCGCTCGGCGCAGTCGGAGAACCCGGACCGGATCGTCCTGCTCGACATCGACGCGGCCGCCTCGACGTACGCGGCCGTACCCGGCGCCATCGCCTCCGGCGAGCCCGAACTGGCCCTGCGCGCGGGCGTGGCATACGTACCGCGGCTGGCCAGGGCCGAGACCGCGACGGCAGAAGGCACCCGGCCCATCGATCCCGAGGGAACCGTCCTGATCACCGGCGCCACCGGCGGCCTGGGACGGCTCCTGGCCACCCACCTGGTGGCCGAGCACGGCGCCCGCCGCCTGCTGCTGGTCAGCCGCCGTGGTGACGCGGCCGAGGACATGGCCGAACTGCGCGCACAGCTGACCGAGTTGGGCGCCCACGTCAGCGTGGCAGCCTGCGATGCCGCGGACCGTGCGGCGCTGGCCGAAGTCCTGGACGCCATCCCGGCCGAACACCCGTTGACTGCCGTCGCACACGTCGCCGCGGTGCTGGACGACGGTGTGGTCGACAAGCTCACCCCAGAGCGGCTGGCCCGGGTGCTGCGGCCGAAGGTGGATGCCGCGGTCAACCTGCACGAGCTCACCAAGGACCGTGACCTGTCCGCGTTCGTGCTGTTCTCCGCGGCGGCGGGCACTCTGGGCGCCGCGGGACAGGCGAACTACGCGGCGGCCAACGTCTTCCTGGACGCCCTTGCCCGGCACCGGCGCGCCCAGGGGCTGCCCGCGGTCTCGCTGGTGTGGGGCATGTGGGCCGAACGGCGCGGTATGGCGGGCCGGTTGGCGGCGGCGGACCGAGCACGCGCCGCGCTCGGCGGCATGGTGCCGCTGGCCGCCGATGAGGGCCTTGCGCTGTTCGACGCGGCCGTCGGTACCGACGAGGCCGTGCTGATGCCCATCCGGCTCGACTTCGCCAAGCTGCGGGCCGCGGCCGCGACCGGCGAACTGCACCCGATGTTCCGCGGATTGGTGCGCACCCCGGTCCGCCGGTCCGTGGAAGCGGGCCAAGCACAACCGGAGCCCCTGGCGCAGCGGCTCTCGCGGCTGGCGGACGCCGAGCGGGAGCGTACGGTGCTGGACCTGGTACGTGGGCAGGTGGCCGCGGTACTCGGGTACGCGTCGGCCGAACTGGTCGGTGCCGGGCAGGCGTTCCGCGAGCTGGGCTTCGACTCGCTGACCGCCGTGGAACTGCGCAACCGGCTGAACGCGGCCACCGAACTGCGGCTTCCGGCCACGCTGATCTACGACTACCCGACCCCGGTCGCGCTCGCCCAGTACCTGCTGGCCGAGGTCGTGCCGGACGCGGGGGGCGAGCCGAGGAGCTCCGTGCTGGAGGAGCTGGACCGGCTGGAGAACGCCCTGTCCGCGCTGGCGCCGGACGATGTCTCGGCGCTGGTTCCGGACGAGGCGGCGCAGGCCCGTATCGCGGTACGGCTGCAGTCACTGTTGGCGAAGTGGAACGACGTTCGCGGCGCGGGAGAGGGCGGCACGGCGGACGTGCTCGAAGAGGCCAGCGATGACGAACTCTTCGACTTCATCGACAAGAGGCTCGGCAAGGGCTGACCGATGCCAACACCGACCACCGCGACGATCTCGACCATTTCGAATGGATGAAGCGCCAATGGCGAACGAAGCAAGGCTCCGGGAATACCTCAAGAAGGTCACGGCGGAACTCGACGAGACCTATGGGCGGCTGCGGGAAATCGAGGACCAGGCACGGGAGCCCATTGCGATCGTGGCGATGAGCTGCCGGTTCCCCGGAGACGTGCGCTCGCCCGAGGAGTTGTGGCGGCTGCTGGAGTCGGGCGGCGACGCGCTCACCGGATTCCCGCTGGACCGCGGGTGGGACGTGGCGGGGCTGTACGACCCGGATCCGGACAGCCGCGGCACGTCCTACACCCGGGAGGGCGGCTTCCTCAGCGATGCCGCCCGCTTCGACCCGGCGTTCTTCGGTATCTCGCCGCGTGAGGCGCTGGCGATGGACCCGCAGCAGCGGCTGCTGTTGGAAACCTCGTGGGAGGCGTTCGAGCGGGCCGGGATCGACCCGACGACGCTGCGCGGTAGCCAGTCCGGTGTGTTCGTCGGCGTCAACGGTTCCGACTACCTCCAAGCGCTGTTGGAGGCGGACGACGACTTCGCCGGACACCTCGGCACGGGGAACGCGGCCAGCGTGATATCCGGCCGTCTCTCGTACACCTTCGGGCTTGAGGGCCCGGCGGTCACCGTGGACACGGCGTGCTCGGCCTCGCTGGTCGCACTGCACCTCGCCGTGCAGGCACTGCGCAACGGCGAGTGCGCACTGGCGCTTTCCGGCGGTGCGCATGTGATGGCGACGCCCGGTCTGTTCGTGGAGTTCAGCCGCCAGCGCGGGCTCGCCACCGACGGCCGCTGCAAGGCTTTCTCCGCCGACGCCGACGGGTTCGGACCGGCCGAGGGCGTGGGCATGCTGCTGCTGGAACGGCTCTCCGACGCGCGCAGGAACGGTCATCCGGTGCTGGCGATCGTGCGGGGCAGTGCCGTCAACCAGGACGGCGCCAGCAACGGCCTGACGGCACCGAACGGCCCCTCGCAGCAGCGGGTGATCCGCCAGGCGCTGGCGAACGCCCGACTCACCGCGGACCAGGTCGACGCGGTCGAGGCGCACGGCACCGGCACCTCGCTCGGTGACCCGATCGAGGCGCAGGCGCTGCTGGCCACCTACGGCAAGGAGCGGCCGGAGGGACAGCCGCTGTGGCTGGGGTCCGTGAAGTCCAACATCGGTCATACGCAGGCGGCGGCGGGTGTCGCCGGTGTGATGAAGATGGTGTTGGCGATGCGGCACGGAGTGCTGCCGAAGACACTGCACATCGCCGAACCCTCGCCGCACATCGACTGGTCGACGGGTGCGGTGTCGCTGCTGACCGAGGCGCGCGAGTGGCCGGAGGCGGGA
This sequence comes from Streptantibioticus rubrisoli, assembly GCF_024436055.1. Lineage (GTDB taxonomy): Bacteria > Actinomycetota > Actinomycetes > Streptomycetales > Streptomycetaceae > Streptantibioticus_A > Streptantibioticus_A rubrisoli. The sequence continues at coordinate 4,462 of NZ_JANFNH010000092.1, forward strand.
CACCCGCGTCGTGCTGGGGTCTCGGCGTTCGGGTTCAGTGGGACGAACGCGCATGTGATCGTGGAGCAGGCGCCGGTTGGGTCGCCGGAGGTGCCGGAGGGTGCTGCGGGTGTGGCGCCTGGTGTGGTGGTGTGGCCGTTGTCCGGTAAGGG
>NZ_JANFNH010000093.1 GCF_024436055.1 Streptantibioticus rubrisoli
CCGTCTTCGACGAGGACGTCCCCCACGACCTGCTCCGCAAACTGCAACCCGACAACTGGGTCAAGGGCGGCGACTACACCACCGAAACACTCCCCGAGACCGAGATCCTGCGCTCCTGGGGCGGCCAAGCCCTGGTACTGCCCTACATCGCCGACCGCTCCACCACCGAACTAGCCCAACGCGCCGCCACCACAGCGGTCCACAACGAGTAACCCGAGATGAACACGATGGGCTCCCGTGCGTGCGAACGCCCACCCGTCCGCCAGGTCCTGGTGCTTCGGGCGCTCGGGCTTGGCGACCTGCTGGCCGCCGTGCCCGCGTTGCGGGCGTTGCGTCGCCGCCTGCCGGACCACCGCATCACCCTGGCGTGTTCGCCCAAGCTGGCCGACGCGGTGGCCGTCACCAGGACCGTTCACCAGTTGTTGCCGACCACGGCACCGGGGCGCTCGGTTCCCGAACGCCTGTCCTGGGACGGCCGTCCCCCGGACATCGCCGTCGACCTGCACGGCAACGCGCCCCTGAGCTGTCTGCCGCTGAAGGCGCTGCGCCCGTCGGCACTGCTCGCCTACTCCGAGCCCTGCGGGCCGCCCTGGCATCCGGACGAGCACGAAAGGCTCCGCTGGTGCCGTCTGCTGGAGTGGTACGGCCTACCGGCGGACCCCGGTGACCTCGCGATCGCCGCCCCCGCGGCGAGGACGTCCGCGCCGGGCGCGATCGTGGTCCACCCGGGTGCCGAGGCAGCCGCCCGCCGTTGGCCCGCCGAGCGGTTCGCAGCGGTGGCGCACGCACTGCACCTGCGCGGTCATCGCGTCGTCATCACGGCGGGTGCGGGGGAAGCACGGTTGGCGCACTCCGTCGCCGCCCAGGCAGGACTGCCGCCCGGCAGTGTTGTCGGCGGGGCGGATGACATCCCGTTCAAACAGTTGGCGGCGCTCATCGCCAATGCCGCGGCGGTGGTGGTGGGAGACACCGGGTTGGCCCATCTGGCCAGCGCACTGCGCACACCGTCCGTGGTGCTCTTCGGCCCGGTCCACCCGCGGCTTTGGGGGCCGCCCGCCGACGGGCCCCACCGGGTGATGTGGCACGGCGACCCGGACGGCGACGGGCGTCCGGGGGACGCCCACGGGCGGCGGCCGGACGAACGGCTCCTGCGGATCACCGTCGACGAGGTGCTGGATGCCGTCGACGGGTTGCCGCCCGGCCCGGTTGACGTGCCCCGGCTGCCCGAGACGGACGAATGATGGGCACATCGCGTCAGCACCCCGCCGTCGGCATCGTGGTGATCACCCGCGACCGGCGCTCCCAGTTGCTGGCCACACTCGACCGGCTGGACGCGCTACCCGGTCGGCCGCCGATCGTGGTGGTGGACAACGCCTCCGTCGACGGCACGTCCGCCGCCGTTCGTGCCGGCTTCCCCCACGTGCGGCTGCTGCGGCTGCCACGCAACGAGGGGGCCGTCGCCCGCAACCACGGCGTCGCGTTGCTGGACAGCCACTACGTGGCGTTCAGCGACGACGACTCCTGGTGGGAGCCGGAGGCGCTGCCCCGGGCAGTCGCCGTCTTCGACGCCCATCCGCGCCTCGGCCTGCTGTCGGCGGCCACCCGGGTAGGCGCCGACGGGCAGCCCGACCCGCTCAACACGGTGCTGGCCGCCTCCCCTCTCGGCACCGCCCCCGACCTGCCCGGTCCCTCCGTGCTCGGTTTCCTCGCCTGCGCCAGTGTGGTGCGCCGGGCGGCGTTCGTGGACGTGGGAGGTTTCCACCCGTTGCTGCACTTCGCCGGTGAGGAAGCGCTGCTCGCCATCGACCTGGCCGCGCGCGGCTGGGGGGTCGTCCACTGCCCGCGCGTCATCGCCCGGCATGTTCCCGATGGCGGGCCGCGCCCGGACCGCGCGGCACGCGTGCGCCGCAACGAACTCCTGACGGCCTATCTGCGCAGGCCCTGGTCGTGCGGGGCGGCGCTCACCGCGCTCACGGCCCGCGACGCGCTCCGGGACCCCTATGCGCGGCTGGCGCTGGCCGAGGCGCTGTGGCGGCTGCCGCGCGCACTGCTGCACCGAAAGCCGGTGCCGAACTGGCTGGAACGCGACCTTCGGGCCGTCGCGGCAGCGGCGGCGCCATCCGCGGACGGTTAGGACGCGGTGACGAACGCCGCTCGCGTGGGTACCGGCGCGACGCGGGCACGGCGGCCGTGGGCCAGGGCGCCCGCGCCGATCACGCCCGCGATGATCAGGCCGCCCGCGACCAGCGCGCCCCGCGCTCCCGCGACCTGGATGAGCAGACCGAGGGCGGGCGGACCGGCCAGCCCCCAGCCGGTGCTGATGCTGTTCCACACACCCAGGACCCGGCCCCGCATGTGCGCGGGCGGATCGGTCTGCAGGATGGTGGTGGCCGCGGTGTCCGAGATGGACTCCACGATCGCCATCGGAACGACCACCATGAGGACCATCAGCAGCAGCGGTGCGCATCCGACGACGATCTGCAGCAGACCTCCGGCGGCTGCCAGGACCGCGACCAGGCGGACCGAGGGGCGCCGCATCCGCCCGGCGAGTACCGCACCGGCGGTGCCGCCGACCGCCAGGACGGTGGACACCACACCGTAGGCCGCCGCCCCACCGTGCAGCGGGCCGGTGACCAGCGTGGCCAGCGTCAGGGCGTAGTTGCGGCCCAGTACGGCGCTCACCGCCGTGATCACCGCCAGTGCGACCAGGCGCCGGCGGCTGGCGAAGAACGCCAGGCCCTCACGCAGCCCCATGCCCTGCTCGGCGGTCGCACGCCCGCGCCGCGGTGTGGTCGGCGCGGCCTTCCGCTCCCGCGCCACCGGGCGCAGGAACGGGATCACGGCGGAGACGAACAGGAACGACAGCCCGTTGACGACATAGGCCCCGGCCTCGCCGACCACCGCGATGGTCACACCCGCCAGCGCGGTCCCGGCCAGCCGGCCGACGCTGTGCACCACGGAACCCAGCGCGATGGCGGAGGGCACATCGCTCTCCGGCACCAGGTCGTTGCCCAGCAGCGAGGTGGCCGGTCCGTCGACCGTCGCCACCAAGCCGGTGATCGCGGCCATCATCATCAGCACCGGCACGTTGAGCATGTGAAATGCCACCAAGGCGGCGGTGGTGAACGCCATGGCACCCAGCACCGCCTGGCTGACCGCTGCGGTCAGCTTGCGCGGCCAGGCATCCACGGCGGCGCCACCAAGCAGTCCCACCAGCAGTCCCGGGGCCGCCTGGACGGACAGCGACAGTCCGGTCATCGCGGCGGAACCGGTCAGCTGCAGCACCAGGAGGTTCTGGACGGTCAGCTGCATCCAGGTGCCGAGGTTGGAGAACAGGTTCGCGGTGGACCACCAGCGCATACTGCGGCTGCGCAGGCAGCGCCAGGGCGAACGCTCCGGGCGGGCGGGCGCGGGCTTCGGCGCGGGGCGACGGTCTTGGAGGATGTCTGTGGGCAGCTGGGCAGAGCTGGTTTCAACTGCTAGAGGCACTAGGCGGTATCCCGGTCAGCGCGGAAGGCGCGGCGGTGGGGCGGTGCGGCCATCGAGGTCGCGCGGCTCTCGACGGTGAGAGCGGCACGGGCCAGCGGAAAGTCTCACAGACGCTCGCCGGGCACCGGAAGACAACACCGCCTGCCGACAGCACGCGCCTCGCTCCAACTCCCCGTGGAGCGAGCCGGTTTGCCCCGCTAAGTGGCATTGCTCACAGACAGCGGGCGGG
>NZ_JANFNH010000094.1 GCF_024436055.1 Streptantibioticus rubrisoli
GAACCACATCAACCCGGTCCAACGACGGCGCACCCTCAACCCCCCGCAGCACATCGACCAACGACCAATCAGTAAACGGTGCCAACGCCGCCGCACACTCATCGATCCGAGCAGCGAACACCGGTGAAGCGTCCAACAACGCAACGGCCATGCCTACCCATTGCGACCCCTGTCCGGGGAACAGGAAGACCCCTTGGCCCCCGACTGCGGCCCCCTCAACGAGGTTTGGCAGGCTCGCGCCCCGGGCCAGCGCGTCCAGTCCGCGCTGGAAGTCAGCGCGGTCCCGGCCGACCAGTACCGCGCGGTGGTCGAGTGCGGCCCGGGTGGTGGCCAGTGAGTAGCCGATGTCCGTGGTCCGCAGGTCACCGTGGGTGCCGAGGTGGGCGAGCAGCCGCTCGGCCTGTCCGCGAAGCGCCGCCTCGTTCCTGCCGGACAGCACCCATGGCACGACCGGCGCGGCATCGGGTGTCTCCTGGAGGGTCTCCTTCTCGACGGTAGGGGCCTGTTCGAGTACGGCGTGCGCGTTCGTCCCGCTGAACCCGAACGACGACACGCCCGCCCGGCGCGGACGGCCGTTCTCGGGCCACTCACGCGCCTCGGTCAACAGCTCGACCGCGCCCGCCGACCAGTCGACGTGCGGTGTCGGCTCGGCGATGTGCAGCGACTTGGGCAGCACACCGTGCCGCATCGCCAACACCATCTTCATCACGCCGGCGACACCCGCCGCCGCCTGCGCATGGCCGATGTTGGACTTGATCGAACCCAACAACAACGGGCGGTCCCGGTCCTGGCCATAGGTGGCCAGCAGTGCCTGCGCCTCGATCGGGTCACCGAGCGAGGTGCCGGTGCCGTGCGCCTCGACGACATCCACGTCGGCGGGGCTGAGCCGGGCGTTCGCCAGGGCCTGGCGGATCACCCGCTGCTGCGAGGGGCCGTTCGGTGCCGTCAGGCCGTTGCTGGCGCCGTCCTGGTTGACGGCGGTGCCCCGTACGACCGCCAGCACCGCGTGGCCGTTGCGCTGGGCGTCCGACAGCCGCTCGACCAGCAGCATGCCCACGCCCTCGGCCGGGGAGAACCCGTCAGCGTCCGACGAGAACGCCTTGCAGCGGCCGTCGGTGGAAAGCCCGCGCTGGCGGCTGAACTCGATGAAGGTGCCCGGCGTCGACATCACCGTCACACCACCCGCGAGCGCCAGCTCGCATTCGCCGTTGCGCAGCGCCTGGACCGCCAGGTGCAGCGCCACCAGCGAGGCCGAGCACGCCGTGTCCACGGTGACCGCCGGGCCCTCAAGCCCGAAGGTGTACGACAGACGGCCGGAGACCACGCTTCCGGCGGTGCCGGTCGCCAGATGGCCCTCGAAGCCCTCGCCGCTGCCCTGCATCAACATCGAGTAGTCGGAACCGTTGGTGCCGACGAAGACACCGGACTGGCTGCCGCGCAGCGTCGCCGGGTCGATCCCGGCCCGCTCGAACGCCTCCCACGAGGTTTCCAGCAGCAGCCGCTGCTGCGGATCCATCGCCAGCGCCTCACGCGGCGAGATACCGAAGAACGCCGAGTCGAACCGCGCCGCGTCGCTGAGAAAACCGCCCTCGCGGGTGTACGAGGTGCCCTGCGCGTCCGGATCGGGGTCGTACAGCGCCTCGACGTCCCAGCCACGGTCCAGCGGGAAGCCGCTCAGCGCGTCGCCGCCCGACTCCAGCAACCCCCACAGCTCCTCCGGCGACCGCACGTCCCCGGGGAACCGGCAGCTCATCGCCACGATCGCGATGGGCTCGTCACTCGCGGTGGCGGCAGCGGTCGGCAGCGGGGCTGGTAGCGCGCCCTGCTCACCGGAGAGTTCGGTACGCAGGTACCTGGCTAGGGCGGTCGGTGTCGGGTAGTCGAAGATCAGGGTCGGCGGCAGCCGCAGCGCCGTCGCGCCGTTCAGCCGGTTGCGCAGCTCCACGGCGGTCAGCGAGTCGAAGCCCAGCTCCTTGAACGCCCGGTTCGGCTCCACCGCCTCCGCGCCCTGGTAGCCGAGCACGGACGCGACCGCGCCGCGCACCAACTCCAGTAGCAGCCGCTCCTGTTCGGTTGCCGCGAGGCCCGTGAGCTTCTGTACGAGGGCCGCGCCGCCAGCCGCCTCCTCCTCGGCGTCGGTGCGCAGCGACTCCATCACCGCGCGGGCCTCGGGCAGGTCGTGCAGCAGCGGACGCGGGCGGCCGGAGGTGAAGGCCAGCACGAAGCGCTTCCACTCCATGTCGGCCACGGTCAGCGTGGTCTCGTCCCGGTCCAGGGCGTGCTGCAGCGCGGTGACCGCGAGTTCCGGTGCCATCTCCAGCACACCGTGGCGGCGCATACGGTCACCGACAGCGCCCTCCGCCATTCCGCCGTCACCCCACGGGCCCCACGCCACAGAGGTGGCGGGCAGCCCGGCGGCGCGCCGGTACTCGGCGAAGGCGTCCAGGAACGCGTTCCCCGGCGCGTAGTTGCCCTGTCCCGGGGCGCCGAACGTCGCCGCGAAGGACGAGAACATCACGAACGCCGACAGATCCAGGTCACGCGTCAACTCGTGCAGGTTGAGCGTGGCGTCCACCTTGACCCGCAGCACCCGGTCGAGCTGCTCGGGGGTGAGCGCCTCGATGACCGCGTCGTCCAGTACGGCGGCGGTGTGCACGACGGCGGTGAGCGGACGGTCGGCGGGAATGTCGGCGAGCAGTGCGGCCAGCGCGTCCCGGTCGGCCACATCGCAGGCCGCGATCGTGGCTTCGGCGCCCAACTCCGCCAGCTCGTCACGTAGTTCGGCGGCACCGGGGGCGTCCAGGCCGCGGCGGCTGGTCAGTACGAGGTGCCGGGCACCGGTACCCGCGAGGTGGCGGGCGACGTGCGCGCCGAGTGCCCCGGTGCCGCCGGTGACCAGGACGGTGCCGTCCGGCCGCCAGGTGCGCACGGCGGGCGTCTGCGCCAGGGAGGCACGCACCAGCCTGCGGGCGTACAGCCCGGAGGGCCGCACCGCGACCTGGTCCTCACTGTCGGTCCCGGCCAGCGCCGCCACGATCCGGCCCAGCACACGGTCGTCGGCGGCCTCGGGCAGGTCCACCAGACCGCCCCAGCGCTCACCTTGCTCCAGCGCCACGACCCGGCCAAGGCCCCACACCAGCGCCTGCGCGGGGTCCGCCAGCCGCTCGGTGCGGTTGACGGCCACCGCACCACGCGTGGCCAGCCACAGCGGCGCGTCGATCCCGGCATCGCCCAGCGCCTGCACCAGCGCCATGGACACGTGCAGCGGCTGCTGGGTGTCCAGCGCCAGCAGCGACAACACACCGGCGAAGGGGGTGCCTTCAGCCGCGAGTGCCTCGGTCAGCGACTTTCGGTCGGTGGCGGTCGGGGTCAACTGGTGTACGGTCGCGCCGCGTTCGGTGAGTGTGCGGGTGATGTCGTGGGTGGCCGTGTTCTCGGGTGCGATGAGCAGCCAGGTGCCGGTGAGCCGGGCCGTGC
>NZ_JANFNH010000095.1 GCF_024436055.1 Streptantibioticus rubrisoli
GGAAAGGCTCCACCCACCCAGCCGCAGCGCGGCGAGAGCGAACCCCCCACCTAGGGGGCGAGGGCGGCGCACAACGCCTCAAGCGCGGCGGAGAACGCGTGGTCGGGGGGTGTGCCGTAACCCACACCACGAGCGCTCCGCGCTCACCCGTACCGCCGTACATGTGCATTCCGGTCACCGCCAACCCCAACCGCGCGGCGCGCTCGATGAGTTCGCCCTCCGACGGGTAGCCGTCGGGGAGTTCGACGACCACGTGCATTCCGGCGGCGATGCCGGAGACCCGTACTCCCGGCGCCCGCGTCGCAAGTGCGGAAACCAGGCGGTCCCGGCGCAGCCGGTACCGCGACCGCATACGGCGTACATGCCGGTCATACGCGCCGCCGACGATCAGTTCCGCCAGCGCCAACTGGTCGACGACCGGCGACTGCCGGTCGGCGAACCGCTTCTGCCGTACCAGTGGCTCCATCAGCCGCTCAGGCAACACCAGCCACGCCAGCCGAATACCGGGCGCCAGGCTCTTGCTCGCGGTCCCGGCGTAGACGACATTGGCCGGATCCAGTCCCTGAAGCGCACCGACCGGCTGCCGGTCGTAGCGGAACTCTCCGTCGTAGTCGTCCTCGATCACCACGCCACCGGTGGCATGCGCCCACTCCACCGCCGCCGTACGGCGCTCCGGCGAGAGTGCCACTCCGGAGGGGAACTGGTGCGCTGGCGTGAGCAGTACCGCGTCCGCGCCGACATCGGCGAGCGAACCGATGTCGGCTCCGTACTCGTCCACCGGCAGGTCGGTGGTGGCCAGACCGGACTCCCGCAGCACGGTCCGGGTGTCGGAGAACCCCAGCGCCTCCACCGCGATCCGCTGACCGCCGCGTTCCGCCAGCACCCGGCCCAGCAGGCCGATGGCCTGTACATATCCCGTGCAGACCAGGATCAGGTCGGGGTTCGCCCGTACCCCGCGCACCCGGGACAGGTACTCCGCGAGCGCCTCCCGCAACTCCACCCGGCCGCGCGGATCGGTGTAGCCGAAGGCGTCGTGCGGTGCCTTGGCCATCGCCTGCCGGGTGGCGGCGACCCACGCGGTGCGCGGGAACGACGACAGGTCGGGCTTGCCCGGCCGCAGGTCGTACGGCAGATGGGTACCGGCGGCCTGATCCGGGAACGCCAGCGCGACCGATGTCGACACCGGCTGCTGCGGTCGGGCGCCGGGCGCCACCCGGGTGCCGGAGCCCTGACGTGCCGTCAACCACCCTTCGGCGACGAGTTGGCCGTACGCTTCGGCGACGGTGTTGCGCGCCAGGCCGAGGTCCCGGGCGAGGGCTCTGGACGACGGCAGTCTGGTGCCCGGCGCGAGGCGGCCGTCGCGTACCGCGTCGCGCAGCGCCGTCTCCAGGCCGCTGCGCAGCCCGGCGCCGGAGCTGAGCTCCAGATGCAGGTCAAGTCCATGGCCGGAGCTGCCGTTCTTCCTGTCACACCGGTCGTCACCGTGGGGTTCATTGGCCCGTTCGAACACAGCGCAAGTGGACCATGCGTGCGTACCAGTGCGCACCTACGGTGGATGACATGACGACAAGGACGAACACGGGGGAAGCACTGGTTCCGGCCCCCACCCAGCGGATCGCGCTGGCGAAGCTGATGCCCGCGTTCCACAAGGCGATGATCGAGCTCGACCGCGCGGCGTCGGACGGGCTGGACCCGGACGTCAGGGAACTGATCAAGATCCGCGCCTCGCAGCTCAACGGCTGTGCGTACTGCCTCGACATGCACACGCGTGACGCGCGGAGCCGGGGGATGTCGGAGCAGAAGGTGATCGGCGTCGCGGTCTGGCGGGAGACCCCGTTCTTCACCGCCCGCGAGCGGGCGGCCCTCGCGCTGACGGAGGCCATCACGCACCTCGGCGAGCACGGTGTCCCGGACGAGGTCTTCGACGAGGCGGCGAAGGTCTTCGACGAGCAGGAGCTGAGTCGGGTGATGGGGATGGCCATCGCCATCAACGCCTGGAACCGCATCGGCGTGGCGTCCCGGATGTCCCCGGCTCATCGGCACGGCTGAGCAGGCAGGTCGGGTGAAGTTCACTGCGGTTCGGTAGCGATCCGAAGGGGCGCGGGGCTGTGTTCATGTGCGGCTCCGCCGCGTGGGCGCGACCAGCCACGCCGTTGCGCAGCCGATCGACGGCACATCTTCGGCAATTCCAGCGAAGCGCCTAGGCGCCTGGTACGGGGGTTCGGGCGCCATCTGCCCCGCCGCGTCGCGGCGGGGCATCGGCATGGTTGCTGTTGGTAGCGGTGTGGGTTCGTCCTCAGGGTTCCGTGCTCAGGACTCCGCGCTGATCTTCGGCGTCGATGTGTCGGCCGCCGGTTCCGCTCCGCCCTCGCCGAAGCGGGCCAGGGCCAGCGCGCCCAGTACCGCCAGGGCGTAGCCCGCGACGGCCATGCCGCCCAAGCCCTCTCGGGTGCGGTCGCCCAACGCGATCACGCCGACCAGGGCCGGGCCGATCGTCTCGCCGATCACCATGCCCGCCGTCGCCACCGTCACCGAACCGCGCTGGAGCGCGGTGGTCAGCAGCATGAACGCGGAGGCTCCGCCGACCAGTACCGCGTAGGTCGCCGGGTTCTTGAGGATGTCCATGACGTTGAAGTCCGGGATCAGCCGTACCGCCACGGTCACCACGCCGAAGCCGAGGCCCGCGCCGAGGCCCAGCGCGGCGGCCCGAACACGTTCCGGGAGCCATCCGGCGGCCAGGCCCGCCAGAAGGACGAGCACCGCGGCGCCCAGTACCCCCCAGCGCAGTTCCGGGCCGCCGGAGGTGTGGCCCTCCGCGCCGGAGGCGGCGCCGAGCAGGCCGAGGCCGAGGCACACGGTGGCGACGGCGCCCCACTCCGCCTTGCCCAGGCGTGCCTTCAGCAGCCATGAGGCGACCACGGCGGTCACCGCGAGGCTCGCGGCCAGCGCGGCGCCGACCGCGTAGATCGGCACGGTGCGCAGCGCGACGAGCTCCAGCCCGAACCCCGCGCCGTCCAGCGCCAGCCCGAGCACGTACCACCACTGCCGCACCGCGCGCACGAGCAGCCGGGGGTCCACCCCCGCCGAGTCCTCCCCGGAAGCCGCCCGCCGCGCCGCGACGGCCTGGAAGACGGAGGCGGTACCGAAACAGAGGGCGGAGCCCAGCGCACACAACAATCCCAGAAGCACGGGGTGACTCTACGTCCCGCCGCCCGGTCCGCCGGTCGGCGGTGGCTTGGTGGGGGCTGGGTGGGAGCTCGGCGGTGGCTCGGTGGGGCCTCTGCCCTCGCCGGTGCGGGGGGTGGGTTGCGCGGGTGGTGCGGGGTTCGGGCCAGGGCGGTAACAGGTTTGTCGGGCTGCGGTAACACCTTTCCGCCGGGTGGGGGTGGGTGATCGCGGGGGTTGGGGA
>NZ_JANFNH010000096.1 GCF_024436055.1 Streptantibioticus rubrisoli
CAGCGTGTGAGGTCGGACCGGGGCGCCCTGTCGATGTTGCCGTCGGTGGGTTTCCCCGGCCCGCCTCCCGAACCGGACGTGCCCGATCTCCAGGCATCCGGCTCTCCACAAGCCCTCTCAGGTGGCCGCTGCCATCGTGGTCCCGCTGGGCCAAGGCGAGGGGATCTTGTTTCCGCGGTACAAATAGCGGTTGGTCCGCACCTTCGCGCACCTGAACAAGACCACCTCGTCGTCGGCGGGCCACCATCGACCCGCACAGTAACGACGGCGCAGACTCTTCCAGTTGGACCGGCGATGCTTTCGCCGCAGCCACCCGAAGACTTGTCGCCAGGTGAAGGCCGACAGGTACTGGAAGGTCGCGGACGACACCCCGTGCCGGAAGTACGCCGTCCAGCCCCGCAGCACCGGGTTGAGCTGGTGCAGCACGGCTGCCAGCGGCAGGTTCGTGTCCTGTCGGCACAGCGTCTTGACCTTCTCCTTGACGGCCTGGAGGGCCTTCTTGGAGGGGTAGAGGTAGACGTAGTGCTTCTGGGTCCCACGTTTGCGGTGGCGCTGGAGGCGCCACCCGAGGAAGTCCAGCCCCTCGTCGATATGGGTGATGGCTGTCTTCTCCACGGACAGACGCAGTCCCATCAAGGCGAGTACTTCCGCTGCCTGGGTGCGAATGTCCTCGGCCTGCTCGCGAGTCCCGGTCACGGCGATCAGAAAGTCGTCCGCATACCTAAAAAGCCGGTAGTTGGGAAGATTCTGGCGACGTCGCCGGGCCCGCTGGCCCTGAGTGGAGTTCGGCCCGCCCGGACCGGCCGCGATGAACTCATCGAGAACCGACAGGGCGATGTTGGCCAGCAGCGGTGAGAGGATCCCACCCTGCGGAGTGCCGGTATCGGTGTTCTCGGAGTGGCCACCCTCGCTGAGGATGCCCGACTTCAAGAACGCCTTCACCAGGTCAAGGACGCGCCGGTCCCCGACTCGGCGACGCACCCGGTCCATCAAGGCCGTGTGGTCGATCGAGTCGAAGCACGCCTCGATGTCCCCCTCCACCATCCATTCATAGGAGTTCTTGGCGAAGTCGTGTGCCTCGGCAAGCGCGTCGTGGGCCCGGCGCTTCGGGCGGAACCCGTAGGAACACGGGAGGAAATCCGCCTCGAAGATCGGCTCCAGCACCAGCTTCAGGGACGCCTGGACCACCCGGTCCCGAACGGTCGGAATACCCAGCCGACGGCGCTTTGCCGTCCCCGGCTTGGGGATCATCCGTTCACGCACGGGAAGCGGACAGAAAGTGCGGTCCTTCAGATCGGACCGCACCTTGTCGAGGAAAGCCTCAACACCTTGCCCGTCCTCCACGGAACGGGCAGTCTGCCCGTCCACTCCGGCCGAGCGAGCGCCCCTGTTCCTCCTCACCCGATCCCACGCAACCAGTAGGAACGCGGGATCGGCAACGAGATTGAACAGGTCATCGAACCGGCGATCACGATCGTCGGTCGCCCAACAGTGCAGTTTGGTCTGCATCTCCAGTACCCGGCGCTCGGCCTTGAGCAGCGCGAACTCCAGTGCATGGGTATTCACCCGTGGCCTCCCGGCATTGCAGCATCCTCCCCGCCGACTTGCTGGCCCCCTTCGCCATGCACGGAGCTTTCCTCCGCCCGGACTACTACGGGGCCTCCGCCCCACCTGCGGCCCTCAGCCGGCAACGGGCCTGCCCCCGGCTCTCCGGGATGGATGCCCGCAAAACAGGGGCGACCGCAGGCGGTTCCCACGTTCACCATGTGCCGATCGGCCAGGTCGGCGTCCCGCTACTACCCCGGCAGCATCACCACGCCTACGCCGCAGACCTTCAGCGTGGCCTTCCCACCGGCAGTTGGAGACCGGCTTCGAAGTTGACCGCCCCTGCCGCAGCGAGCGGTCACGCACTGCACCCCGGGCCCATATCCGCCAGATTGGAGCCCGGTGACAAGACTTACGGGGCTTTACACGGATTCCTCTTCGTACGCCTTCTGGCCTTGCTTGCCGAACCCGACGCGTCTGGCAGTACCGCGCCATCCCGGCGTTGTCAGGGCTGCTTCCCGTCCTCACCGGCGTTCCCCGGCCTGGACTGCCCCCAGCTTCTACCCGGCCGCTGCGACGGCCTGGCGGTAGAGGTCTCGCACCTCCACTCGGTCACACGGCGCCTCGTGGCGCACCCAGCCGTTCTTCTTCTCCAGAGGAGCGATCAGCCCCTCCAGATAGTCCAGCGCCCGCTCACGCGGCTCCGACCTGCCGAAACGGTGGGCGAACCGGGCATGCAGACCGGCTATCCCCTCCGACCACGACTCGACCTGCTCGACCGTCAGCTCATCAGCACACAGTCACAACAACGACGACAGAACCCATCCGTCACCCCAGATGCGGTTGCAGTA
>NZ_JANFNH010000097.1 GCF_024436055.1 Streptantibioticus rubrisoli
GTGTGGGTGGGTAGGGGAGCGTCGTGTGCCGGGTGAAGCAGCGCCGGAAGGTAGTTGTGGACGGTTCACGAGTGAGAATGCAGGCATGAGTAGCGATACAAGAGTGGGAAACTCTTGCGCCGATTGACTAAGGGTTCCTGGGTCAAGCTGATCTGCCCAGGGTAAGTCGGGACCTAAGGCGAGGCCGACAGGCGTAGTCGATGGACAACCGGTTGATATTCCGGTACCCGTGATAGTGCGCCAACGCTGAATCTGGTGATGCTAAGGCCGTGAAGCCGCCTTTGATCCCTTCGGGGTGATGAGGAGTGGTGGAGCCGCTGGTCCAAGCCAGTAGTAGGTGAGCGATGGGGTGACGCAGGAAGGTAGTCCAGCCCGGGCGGTGGTTGTCCCGGGGTAAGGGTGTAGGGCGTTGCGTAGGTAAATCCGCGTGACATGTGTCTGAGACCTGATGCCGAGCCGATTGTGGTGAAGTGGATGATCCTATGCTGTCGAGAAAAGCCTCTAGTGAGTGCTGTTGCGGCCCGTACCCTAAACCGACTCAGGTGGTCTGGTAGAGAATACCGAGGCGTTCGGGTGAACTATGGTTAAGGAACTCGGCAAAATGCCCCCGTAACTTCGGGAGAAGGGGGGCCATTCCTGGTGATCATCTTTTCGGTGTGAGCTGGGGGTGGCCGCAGAGACCAGCGAGAAGCGACTGTTTACTAAAAACACAGGTCCGTGCGAAGCCGTAAGGCGATGTATACGGACTGACGCCTGCCCGGTGCTGGAACGTTAAGGGGACCGGTTAGCTCTACTTCGGTGGGGCGAAGCTGAGAACTTAAGCGCCAGTAAACGGCGGTGGTAACTATAACCATCCTAAGGTAGCGAAATTCCTTGTCGGGTAAGTTCCGACCTGCACGAATGGCGTAACGACTTCTCGACTGTCTCAACCATAGGCCCGGTGAAATTGCATTACGAGTAAAGATGCTCGTTTCGCGCAGCAGGACGGAAAGACCCCGGGACCTTTACTACAGTTTGATATTGGTGTTCGGTTCGGCTTGTGTAGGATAGGTGGGAGACTGTGAAGCTCAAGCGCCAGCTTGGGTGGAGTCGTTGTTGAAATACCACTCTGGTCGTGCTGGATGTCTAACCTGGGTCCGTGATCCGGATCAGGGACAGTGTCTGATGGGTAGTTTAACTGGGGCGGTTGCCTCCTAAAGGGTAACGGAGGCGCCCAAAGGTTCCCTCAGCCTGGTTGGCAATCAGGTGTTGAGTGTAAGTGCACAAGGGAGCTTGACTGTGAGACTGACGGGTCGAGCAGGAGCGAAAGCTGGGACTAGTGATCCGGCGGTGGCTTGTGGAAGCGCCGTCGCTCAACGGATAAAAGGTACCCCGGGGATAACAGGCTGATCTTCCCCAAGAGTCCATATCGACGGGATGGTTTGGCACCTCGATGTCGGCTCGTCGCATCCTGGGGCTGGAGTCGGTCCCAAGGGTTGGGCTGTTCGCCCATTAAAGCGGTACGCGAGCTGGGTTTAGAACGTCGTGAGACAGTTCGGTCCCTATCCGCTGTGCGCGTAGGAGTCTTGAGAAGGGCTGTCCCTAGTACGAGAGGACCGGGACGGACGGACCTCTGGTGTGCCAGTTGTTCTGCCAAGGGCATGGCTGGTTGGCTACGTTCGGGAGGGATAACCGCTGAAAGCATCTAAGCGGGAAGCCTGCTTCGAGATGAGGACTCCCACCCACTTGATGGGGTAAGGCTCCCAGTAGACGACTGGGTTGATAGGCCAGAGATGGAAGCCGGGTAACCGGTGGAGTTGACTGGTACTAATAGGCCGAGGGCTTGTCCTCAGTTGCTCGCGTTCACTGTGTAGTTCTGGAACAACGAACCATGCCGGTTGTGCCGGTCGGTTTGATGTGTTTCATAGTGTTTCGGTGGTCATAGCGTTAGGGAAACGCCCGGTTACATTCCGAACCCGGAAGCTAAGCCTTTCAGCGCCGATGGTACTGCAGGGGGGACCCTGTGGGAGAGTAGGACACCGCCGAAC
>NZ_JANFNH010000098.1 GCF_024436055.1 Streptantibioticus rubrisoli
TCAATCGGCGCAAGAGTTTCCCACTCTTGTATCGCTACTCATGCCTGCATTCTCACTCGTGAACCGTCCACAACTACCTTCCGGCGCTGCTTCACCCGGCACACGACGCTCCCCTACCCACCCACACAACCGTTAGGTCTCATGTGTGAGTGACACGACTTCGGCGGTATACTTGAGCCCCGCTACATTGTCGGCGCGGAATCACTTGACCAGTGAGCTATTACGCACTCTTTCAAGGGTGGCTGCTTCTAAGCCAACCTCCTGGTTGTCTCTGCGACTCCACATCCTTTCCCACTTAGCATACGCTTAGGGGCCTTAGTCGATGCTCTGGGCTGTTTCCCTCTCGACCATGGAGCTTATCCCCCACAGTCTCACTGCCGCGCTCTCACTTACCGGCATTCGGAGTTTGGCTAAGGTCAGTAACCCGGTAGGGCCCATCGCCTATCCAGTGCTCTACCTCCGGCAAGAAACACACGACGCTGCACCTAAATGCATTTCGGGGAGAACCAGCTATCACGGAGTTTGATTGGCCTTTCACCCCTAACCACAGGTCATCCCCCAGGTTTTCAACCCTGGTGGGTTCGGTCCTCCACGAAGTCTTACCTCCGCTTCAACCTGCCCATGGCTAGATCACTCCGCTTCGGGTCTTGAGCGTGCGACTAGATCGCCCTCTTCGGACTCGCTTTCGCTACGGCTACCCCACACGGGTTAACCTCGCCACACACCGCAAACTCGCAGGCTCATTCTTCAAAAGGCACGCAGTCACGACATGACAGGCAAGCCTGCCATGCGACGCTCCCACGGCTTGTAGGCACACGGTTTCAGGTACTATTTCACTCCGCTCCCGCGGTACTTTTCACCATTCCCTCACGGTACTATCCGCTATCGGTCACCAGGGAATATTTAGGCTTAACGGGTGGTCCCGCCAGATTCACACGGGATTTCTCGGGCCCCGTGCTACTTGGGTGGCTTCCAAGAGAGCCGCTGACATTTCGACTACGGGGGTCTTACCCTCTACGCCGGGCCTTTCGCATGCCCTTCGCCTACATCAACGGTTTCTGACTCTCCCAACAGCCGGCAGACTGCTGAAGAAAGCTCCCACAACCCCACATGCGCAACCCCTGCCGGGTATCACACGCATACGGTTTAGCCTCATCCAGTTTCGCTCGCCACTACTCCCGGAATCACGGTTGTTTTCTCTTCCTGCGGGTACTGAGATGTTTCACTTCCCCGCGTTCCCTCCACATACCCTATGTGTTCAGGTACGGGTGACAGCCCATGACGACTGCCGGGTTTCCCCATTCGGACACCCCCGGATCACAGCTCGGTTGACAGCTCCCCGGGGCCTATCGCGGCCTCCCACGTCCTTCATCGGTTCCTGGTGCCAAGGCATCCACCGTGCGCCCTTAAAAACTTGGCCACAGATGCTCGCGTCCACTATGCAGTTCTCAAACAACGACCCATCCCCCACAGTCCACACACATACCGTGCGCTTCCCACGAGGCCGGTCACCACTGAGAGACACTCACGTTCCCTCAGGACCCAACAGCGTGCCCGACCCTGCCCTCCGCCCCACCTGCCGTTCCACGCCCCCGAAAGGGCAGTACTAGACACCGAGACATCACGCACGGCCGAGTAGTCAACGTTCCACCCATGAGCAAACCACCGCAGGACACGCGCCTGCGCAGTGGCTCTGGACCGTACAAGACGGCCTAGAAGCTCCTTAGAAAGGAGGTGATCCAGCCGCACCTTCCGGT
>NZ_JANFNH010000009.1 GCF_024436055.1 Streptantibioticus rubrisoli
GCCCCACCGCTGTGTTTGCCGTCCGCTCCGAAACCGCCGGCGGGCCACGAGTCGGAGACGGCGTCTCACCGGTCGAAGTAGCTGAGGTCGCCTACGGTCCACCCGCTGACGTCTTTGATCGCGACCCGGTACATGCCGCCCGTCTCCGGGATCCCGAGGCTGCCCTGCAGGATCCGAGCGAGATGAAAGTGCAGATGCGTGGGCGCCTCGCTGCGACCGGGCCGGTTCTCTCGCGGCCCGCGGGCGAAGACCTCTGCGAACGGGCCGAGACGGTCGGAGTCCTTGAGGACCTCCGCGACCCGCTCTCGCCACACGGCCTCGGGAGCCAGCCGACCGGTGATGACGGCACCGGCGACGACCACGGTCAGCGACATCTGAGTGCTTCGCTCGGATTCCACCGCAGCGGCGACGGCGGCGAGCAGCTCATCAGGGTTCGACATGACAGCAGCTTATTCAACCGACTGTCCCCGAACCGCCCCGCCTGGCATGAAGCGGCTGCGCGGGCGGCGGCGACCCGGCCAGCAGAGTCGATGTTCACGAGCACGTTCTCGTGAACATCCGGCGCGGGAGACGCCTCCCGATCTGCTGCCGAAACGCTGCTGTGCGACGTGAACAGAGCCAGGCGGCTGATGAAGGAGGCGCGCGACCCGGCACGGCTGCACCATCCCAACGTCGTAGCCGTCTTCGATTGCGTGGCCCGAGGGCGATGCGTGCTGGACCGTCATGGAGTACATTCCCTCGCGCAGCCTGGCCCAGCCGGTGGAGAAGCGCGCCCGCTCTCGCCTCAGGAGGCGGGGTCGATCGGCTGCCAGATCGCGGCAGCTCTGGCCAGGTCCCACGGCGAGGGCGTGGGACCTTTTTGCCCCGGCCGGGGCCCGGGGTCAGGGTCACCTTGCTGGTGAGACGGCGGACCATGGGCCAGCCGAACCCTCCGGTGCCGCCATTGAGATCGCGAGCGCGTTCACGTGGGGGCGCGGGGTTGAGGTCGCTGACGGCGAGGTACACCGCGTCGGCGGTCGCGCCCAGCGGGAGGGCGTATCGGCCGCCGCCGGGGCCGGGTCCAGGCTGTCGAGGAAGGCGCGGGCGGCGTCACGGGCACGGGCGGCGTCGCCGGGACTGTCACCCTTCACGACCAGGGCCCCGGCCGGGGCTGCCGTGCGGGTCGTCTCCATGTCGGTTATGCGCTGCCACTCCACCCTCGGTCGGTTGTACCGCCAGGCTTCAGCGCTTGCCCGCCGGGGCCGGGATCCCACCAGGCACAGGACTCTTCCGGGTGCATTTGAGGCAGAAATATCCGCGCGGGCCAGGTAGGAAATCTGTCGCGACGGTGGTAGACATTAGCCGTTCGCAGGGTTACCGTTTCTCTCGTACCCAGGAAGTCGAAGTGGGCACGGCAGACAGGAACTGCCGTGCGAGCAGCTCAAGCAGGACGCGGCCCGAAGGGGTCGCGAGCAGTACCCGCGGTATCCAGCAGTACAGCCGAGTAACCGAAGGTAAGGAGCAGAAGCGCCATCAGGATCGCCCGGGCGAGGAAGCAGTCCGCCCGGGTACCGCAAGACCCCGGATTGGAAGGTGGTCCCCGGTCACGCATCCGCGATCCCCGCAGCCCCGCCATCCCAGGCGGACCTGCGGACAAACAAGGCCAGCGTAGTCGGCTGGTAGATGGTGTTGAAAGCTCGGGGCCCGGGTGCCATACGGCACCCGGGCCCCCCGACGCGTCCCCCGGAAAGAAGAGGTATATGCCCCCTCGCAGTACCCGCCCCGCCGACATCCTCGACGACGACGACTACCCCGCCTACACCATGGGCCGGGCCGCCGAGATGCTCGGCACCACTCCCGCCTTCCTCCGCGCTCTCGGCGAACACCGCCTGATCACCCCCCTGCGCTCCGAAGGCGGCCACCGCCGCTACTCCCGCTACCAGCTGCGCATCGCCGCCCGCGCCCGCGAACTCGTCGACCAGGGCACCCCCATCGAGGCCGCCTGCCGCATTGTCATCCTCGAAGACCAACTCGAAGAAGCCCAGCGCATCAACGAGCAACTGCGCGCCCAAGGCAGCCAGCCGCAGCCGGGAACCTCAGCCTGAAAAGGACGGATGCGGCCTCAACGCCGATCGCCGAGCGGACGGGGTGCCCGTAAAGCTCCGCGCCGCCGCGTCGCGTTAGGACCTCAACCAGGACGCACAGCGCGCCTCCAAGGACCCCGGCACACTTGCCGGGGTCCTCCGCCGTTCAAGCCCAACTGCCTAGTGCCAGCCTCCGCCGACTCCGACCCGCCGGAGCCAACGGCAGGCCGACTGCCCTTCACTCGCGACCGTGATCAATCCCAGCGGCCAACGGCTCTACCAGTACAAGACGTGCGATCGCCCTCGCCAGGCGATCGGGTAACCCCACGGAAAGTAATCACCCTCGCAGTCGGCGGGTCCGGATTGCTCACAACCAGCCGACACGGCTACTGCTCGCGAAGCCAGGATTCTGGGGTTCCCGCAGGCCCCAGTCCTAGCGATCAAGAGGAACCTACAGTGCTTGCTCGACGCCTACGAACACGTAGGGACATGTCGTGGCCCTATGGCCGTTCTCCTGGCCCCACAACGGATTACCCCTACAGCACTAGGTTTTCCCGCCACCTTGAGAGGCTGAGCTTCGACAGCTCATGACCAGGCACTACGCCCACATGAGATCACGAAGCCGAACTGGAGTTACCAGCCCATGAGGAACACACCTCATGTCCGGGAACCGTCCGAAGGTTCCGCTCTCCGCTCCTCGGCGGTGTGCGAGGCGGCCGGGAGAAGTCTCTCGGAATACTGGTCGATGATACGTTCCACCGCGAACGTCGTCCGATAGGTGCGTGCTTGGTCGAGAGTGAGCCAGATGGGGGCCTCGCCCTCCTCATTCACGGTCACCTCCGGATGGGCTCCTGCGTCCCGGTGCTCCTCGACATCCAGCAGATAGGCGTGCCAACGATGCGCTTCGGAGCCTCTTCTGCACATGTCTCCCGCGAAGTACTCGTCCGCCACGAGCCGCAGGTCCCCGTTCGCGACGCGAATTCCTACTTCCTCCCATAGCTCCCGCGCGGCCGCGCACTCGGGTTCCTCACCGCGTTCGACATGGCCTGCGGGCACGGTCAGAGAGTACGGAAAGGCGGTCCGCTGGAAGAAGAGAAACCTCGCTTGCCGGTCGCGTACGAATACACCGGCGCTCTCGTGCCAGTACTCGCCGTCGGCATCGGTCCACCAGGAGATGCGGGGGTCGACGACGATGGCTCTCTCTGCCTCGCAGCCGCACGTACCGCAGGTGCAGCGTTTCCTTCCGTCCACGAAGATCCATGTGACGGTCTCGGCGTGGCAGTACAGGCAGTACTCGCCATAGGTATCGGCCCGCAGCAGAAGGAAGTCGATTTTCATCCTGCCCTTTCCGAGGTGAAGGACTGCCGTGAGTCGGTACTGCAGTCGGGAACACCGCACTTTCGCGGCGCGGTCACGCTCTCGTGCGTTTGGGCTTGCGGACGTCCGCCGCCGTCCCCAGGGGTTCCGCTGCTCCCTCCGTTTCCTCACCAGCTGGTGCGTCGGAAGACTCGGACACGCCAGCTGCCGAACCGCTCGCGGGCGTGCGCGCGGTCGTCAACAGCAGGATCGCGCCCAGTCCGCCGAAGACCAGCGTCGCGGCCGCGACGGCGCCCCATCCGGCCGCAGCGATGACCACTCCGAAGACCGGTGGTCCGATCATCATCCCCACGCTGCCGAACTGGTTGAGGATGCCAGTGGCGACATCGACGTGCTCAGGACGGCTCACCGAGTCGGGGGCGGCGGCGAACACGGCGGAGATGAGCAGGCCGTCGACGGCGAGAACAAGCGTGGCTGCTGCGCCATTGACCGCGAGGGGGAATTCGGCCGAGAAGGCGGGGAGGCAGGCTACCGGCATCAATACGCCCAGCGGGGCCAGTTGGGAGAGGGTCAAGCCGCGCCGCAGCAGCCAACTGGCGGCGAGCCCTCCGGCCGCGCTTCCCAGGCAGACCAACGCGACGACGGTACCGGCCACCGCCGACGTGGCCGACCGGTTCTCGGTGAGGAAGGGCGGAAGCACCATCACCACGGCGACGCCGACCAGCGACAGGCTTGCGTACGCGACAGCGAGCCTCAGCGCCCCGTTCCAGGTGCCGGCTTCACGGTGAGCGCGCGGTACCGCTGTCCTCGGCAGCCGGGGCAGGACGACCGCAAGCACGCCGGCCATGATCAGCGGCCCAACCGCAGTGAGGGCCAGCCATTGGTTCCACGTCCACCAGGACGCCAGGGAACCGCCCGCGGCCGCGGCAATGGCGAGCCCCGTCGGGACGCACGTGCCCCACAGCGCGAGCGCTGCCGCCCGGATGCCGCCCTGAGTCAGGCGGGTGAGAACGACCGGACCCGCCACCAACACAAATAGGTAGCCGACGCCTTCAGCGATGCGTGATCCCAGCAGCAGCCCCCAGGATCCGGCGGTCGCACTGACGGCGGCTGCCACCGACATCACGAAGAGGCCGCAGGACAGGGCCCGTTGGGCGCCGAAGCGGCGGACCCACCATCCCGCCGGGATGCCGAAGACGGCACTCACCGCCGTGATACTCGATGTGGCCCATGCGAGCGCACCGGCTGACAGGCCCAGTGACGAACGCACGGTAGATCCCACCGGTGAGACGGCTCCCAGGCCGACTGCCGCCACTACGCCGGCGAGCCATGTCGTCAGAGCGTACTTCCAGGTCGACGACGTCGAAGTAGTACGGCGCTGACTGCCTCTCATCCTGTTACGCATGGGTTCTCCTTGTGTCGGCTGGCGCGTTGTGCCGCGCGGTCGGCCGTCGAGGGACGGGATGAACGGGGCCGAGTGGCGGGAGGGGCGATCACTGAGCACACCTCCCGCCACGCCAGTCCGAATCAGTCGTCCAGGCCGAACCGGGCCATCAACTCCTGATCACCCGCCACATAAGAGGTGTCGGTGGTCACGGTCTGGTCGGAGGGGCCACGGCTGCACATGCAGAGGTGGCGGCTACGGGAGGTGACTCGCACGGCTTGTGCGCCGCCAGAGGACATGATCTCCTCAGCGATGTCTTTGACGAGGTACTCCTGGATCTGGAAGCGCCGGCTGAACGCTTGTACCAGACGAGGGAATTTCCCGAGTCCGAGAATGCGGTCGCCAGGCACGTAGGAGATGTCGACCTTCCCGAAGAAGGGCAGGAAGTGGTGGGCGCAGATCGAAAAGAAGTTGTTCTCCCGGATACGCACCACGCCGGTGTGCCCGCCGTTCACCAGGCAGGTGGTCTTGAGAATCTTCGAGGTGTCGATCTCGTAGCCGCTCAGCAGCTCGCGATAAGCTCGGACGATGCGGTCCTCGCACTCCGGGCCGCTGTACCACCCGAGTGCCCGCGTGTCGGTGGTCACATTGGCTTTGAGCCAGTCTTCAATGGTCACCTGCGGCCTCCTCTTCCGCTCGCGCCACGGGATCCGAATCCCTGGGGAGGCTTTTTACTATCCACCCGATCGTGTTAATTGAGAACATACCTTCATTGCCCCTCACCCGATCGGACCAATATGCGGGTGATGTGCCAATGGTCAAATATTCAAATCTGCACGTAGAATTAATGCTTCCCTGGTGATTGAACCGGGTGGGCGGCGGGAACGCGGGGCGCGAATGGCGAGGAAAAATACCGTCAGCGTACCGGAGCGCACCCGCTCCCTCGTCGCCTCGTTGCGTGTGGGGCAATGCGCCGGATCCGGCCCTCGGTGAGCATAGCCATAACCAACGATGAGGTTCTCGGACTAGCCAAAAGCACCGATTACGCGCTTGACGCCTTGCTCGAGTATGGCGCGTTATTTCCGGCCCCCGTCCTCGCCAAGACCGAACTGGCCTTCGTCGCCCACTCAGCCGAGCACTGATCCGACCAGACCGCCCGGCGAGGCGCTCGGCCTGGCCCGTCCCGTCCTGGTCGCAGCGATGGTCCTCCGCGACCTGGACAAGTGCACCACTCACCACCGACACGGCGGCACTCGTCATGACGCCTGGGTGAACCGACTGTCAGCCGTCCCCCTCCGCTCCCAGGGCGATCATCGCCGCCATCCGCTACTGCACCCTCGCGCTGCAAGACCTTCTCACCGAACACGGCGCCCACGCCCACCTCGACAACAGCCCTCTGTCTCGAAGTAGTGCCCACGGTCTTCGGGCACTTCCGGCGCGTGTTGCGTCCCGGCGGGCCACTGCTGCTCGGCTTTCACGTCGGCGATGGGTCGAGGCTGAAGACGCAGGGCTACGGCGGCCACCCGATGAACGTCCACGTTCACCGCTCGCCAGCCTGACCAAGTGGCGGCCTGGCTACGCGATGCCGGGTTCATGGCCGAGGCCCAAATGCTGATCGACCCCGACGAGAGCGTTCCAGGTGCGGTCCTCTTCGCACGCCGTCAGTCCTAGCCACGCCAGCGGTCCGGTAGCGGCCGACGGCACAGTGAAGTCGGACCACATCAACTGAGACAGCCTCCGGCATTCGCTCGCCCGGGACCACACACTTGAGATTCCTGGCTTCCCCACGTCTCAACTGAACTGGTCGCCGCAGGTCAGCGACCCGACTCGGAACCAGATCATTTATACCGTACGGACGGGGACGTGTGAACGACCACGTGTGTGGCACGCGAGGGGACCGCGGCGTGTCCACCCCGCACCTGAATGGGTTTGAGGTGACGCTGAGGAGGCCTGACCGCTCGCCGCGCGCACCCTGAGGCAGACCGATGGATCGTGATCAGACCAACGGGACCGGACCGCCCGACCCGCGTCGAAGGCTCCCCCGAACCGACGCGGTGCTGGCCGACCCCCGACTGGTCGCCGCCGCCGAGCGGCTGGGGCGACGGGTCGTCAAGTCCGCCGTCGTCCAGGCGCAGGATCGTGCGCGCCGGAACGATATCGCGGCGGCCGACGTGGCCGACACGGCCGTGCGAACGCCTCCCGCGACCGCTGCCGCGCTGCGTCCGGTGATCAACGCGACGGGGGTGCTCCTGCACACCAACCGCGGCCGTGCCGCCCTCTCCGAGGCTGCCCGGCAGGCGATCCTCGCCGCTTCAGGGCACACCGACGTGGAGTTCGACCTGGTCACCGGGGAACGTGCGGCACGCGGGCGCTCGGCGGTGGCCGCCCTGCTCGGCCAGGTCCCGGCGGCGCAGGCCGCGCACGTGGTGAACAACGGCGCGGCAGCCCTGGTCCTGGCCGCCACGGCGCTGGCGCAGGACCGCGAAATCATCGTCAGCAGAGGCGAGTTGGTCGAGATCGGGGACGGCTTCCGGCTGCCGGACCTGCTCGTCTCGACCGGCGCCAGGCTGCGCGAGGTAGGCACCACCAACCGCACCTCGGTGGCCGACTACACCACCGCCATCGCGGAGCGCACCGGCTTCATCCTCAAGATCCACCCCTCCAACTTCCGCATCACCGGCTTCACCGGAGGCGTCGGCGTCGCCGAACTCGCCGCCCTGGGACCTTTGGTCGTCGCCGACCTCGGATCAGGTCTTCTGCGCCGTGAACCGCTGCTCCCGGACGAACCGGATGCAGACACCTGGCTGCGCGCCGGGGCTGCCCTGGTCACCGCCAGCGGGGACAAGCTCCTCGGCGGTCCGCAGTGCGGCCTGCTGCTGGGGCGCGCGGATGTGGTGCGCCCACTGGCCCGGCACCCCCTGGCGCGTGCCCTGCGGGTGGACAAGCTCACGCTGGCCGCGCTGGAGGCCACCGTCAACAACCCCGAGACACCCACCCGTTCGGGGCTGCACGGTGAAAGCTGCGCCCTGCGAGCGAGAGCCGAGCGGCTGGCCGCTGGGCTGGCGGCGGACGGCATCCCGGCGCGGGCGGTCGACAGCCGGGCCGTGGTCGGCGCGGGCGGCGCTCCCGGGGTGACCCTCGACAGCGCCGCACTGGCCCTGCCGGAAGTGTTCGCCGCCCGGCTGCGTCAGGGGCCAACGCCGGTGGTGGGCAGGGTGGTTGAGGGCCGCTGCCTGCTCGACCTGCGCGCCGTCGCTCCGCACGAGGACGGCAGCATCGCCGCCGCGGTCCGCGCGGCGGCCGTCCAGGACGCTGTGGACGCGGACCGCGCATGCACGTGATCGCGACCGCGGGACACGTGGATCACGGGAAGTCGGCCCTGGTGCGGGCGCTCACCGGGATGGAACCGGACCGCTGGCCGGAGGAGCGCCGTCGCGGCATGACGATCGACCTCGGCTTCGTGTGGACCACGATGCCCGGCGCGGGCGAGGTCGCCTTCGTCGACGTACCGGGCCACGAGCGGCTGGTCACCACGATGCTCGCGGGCGTGGGACCGGTGCCCGCCGTCCTCTTCGTGGTGGCGGCCGATCAGGGCTGGCAGCCGCAGTCGCAGGAGCACCTCGCCGTACTCGACGCACTGCGGGTACGGCACGGCGTGCTGGCCGTCACCCGAAGCGACCTCGCGGATCCCGCGGACGTGCGGGAGCAGGCACTCGCCCGGATCGCGCGCAGTTCACTGGGCCGCGTGGAGTCGGTGGCCGTCAACGCGGTGACGGGGGAGGGGCTGACGGAACTGAAGGCCTCACTGGCTAGGTTGGTCAACCGCCTGCCGGAGGCGGACCGCACCGCTGACGTCAGACTGTGGGTCGATCGGGCGTTCACCGTGCGCGGCCACGGCACCGTGGTCACCGGCACGCTCGCGGCCGGGACCGTCTCGGTGGGCGACCGCCTGCTGGCCGCCGGGGCCACCGGCGGTGACGCGCTGCTCAGGGTGCGGGGGCTGGAGAGCCTGAAGCGGAAGCGGACTTCCGTGAGCGCGACCGCCCGTGTCGCCGTCAACGTCCACGGCACCGCTGCCGTGATGCTGCGGCGTGGCAGCGCGCTGCTGACCCCCGGCCGCTGGTTGACCACCGACAGCGTTGATGTCCGGTTGGACGGCGACGCCGCCGCCGAACTGCCGCGCGGTCTCACGCCGCACCTGGGGTCGGCAGCGGTGCCGGTGCGGGTACGGCCGCTGGGCTCGGACACCGCACGGCTGTCCTTGGCCGTACCGCTGCCGCCGCGGGTCAACGACGTGGCGCTGCTGCGTGATCCGGGAAGGCATCACATCACGGGCGCGGCCACCATTCTCGACATCCGCCCGCCCCTGCTCGCTCGCCGGGGCGCCGCGGCCCTGCGGGCCAAGGGGCTTGACGGGCAGTCAGGAAAGCCGAACGCTGCCGCCGAACTGCGCCGACGGGGGCTGGTCCGCCGCGCAGACCTCGCCGCGATGGGTCTGCGCACCCGCGCTGAGCCCGTCGTCGCAGACTGGCTCTGCGACCCGGAGCACTGGTCGCGCCTTGGGCAACGCCTAGCCGAAGCGGTCGAACGGCACGCGGGTGACCGGCCGACCGATCCCGGATTGACCGTCGAGGCGGCTCGTAGACTGCTGGACCTGCCCGAGCGCGCTCTGGTGGTCGCGCTGGTCCAGGCCACGGACGGCTTGGAGCACCGCGCGGGCCGCATCTACGGCAGCGTCACCCAGCCCTCCCTGCCGCCCGCGGCCCGCACCGCCGTGCAGGCGGTACGGGCCCGGCTGGCCCCCCGCCCCTTCCACGCGCCGGAGGCAGCGGAGCTGGCGGCGCTCGGCCTGACGCCGAAACTGCTCGCCGCCGCGGCCGCCGCGGGCGAACTGTTGCGACTTCCCGACGGCATCGTGCTGCTTCCCGACGCCGACCGGCGGGCAGCGGCCACCCTGGCCCGCCTCGACCAGCCGTTCACCACCAGCGCGGCACGCGTCGCACTGGGCACCACCCGCAGGGTCGTCGTTCCCCTACTGGAACACCTGGACCGCCGCGGCTGGACCGTCCGTCTGGACGCACGGCTCCGCCGCTGCACGGCCACGTTCGATGACGCTTGAAGGCTGCGCCGGTGTGCCGCGGTGTTCCCATGGCAACACCACTCGCGCGAACGTGCGGCGATCACCGGGGCAGGCACTGCGTGATGCGCCACAGGCGGCGCGGCAGGTCGCCTTCTTCGCATGCGAAGACCTCGTCCAACCGCCAGCCGTCGGCGAGCGCCTGGACCAGCTCGCGGGAGAAGAAGTGCACCGCGAACCCCCCGTGCTCCCATATGTCGTCGCCGTGCCCGGTGCCGACGCCGTAGTGGGCGTCGCCGGTGTGCCGGACGGTGTAGACGAACACCCCGCCCGGCCGCAGGACGCGCCGGACCTCGTCGGCGAGGGCGTGTACCTCCTTCGTGGACAGCGCCATGCACAACAGCATGTGGGCGTAGACGGCATCGACCGAGGCATCAGGCAGCGGTAGCGGATCGCGCACGTCATGCGCGACACAGCTCACCCGTTCCTCGACACCACGGGCGCGGGCCGCCCGCTGGAGCTGCTCAAGGCCGACGGAGCTGAAGTCCGTGGCCCGCACGGCGAAGCCCTCACGGGCGAAGAACAGCGCGTCGCGGCCGTGTCCCGCGCCCAGTTCCAGCACGTCTTGCGCGCCCGCCGAACGAAACGCTCGCGCAGCGTGGACCGCGGGTGCGGACGGCCGCTCGCCGTACATCCCGGGATGGGTCGCGTAGGTGTCCTGCCAGTGCGCGCGTTGGATGTCGGCGAGATCTGGGTCGTCCGCCGTACTCACACGCCAATCGTACAACTGGGCGAATTGGGGCCTGCGGCGGCCAACAAAAACACCAGGTCATCGATGGGGGGTTCACCCGTTCGGCCCAGCAGGAGCGGCGTGCCCCCGCCTGCTCCAGGAGCATCGATCGGGGGCGGCCGCCCCCGTACGACCACCGCGTGAAGGGGAAGTCGATGGGTACCAAGGACCAGTGGCAAGACAAGGCGCAGCGAGCCAAGGAAAAGGCAGAGCAGGCCAAGCAGCAGGCACAGCAGCGCGGCCAGCAAGTACAGGACCGGCTACGGGGACGACAGCAGCAGTCCCGACAGCAGTCTCTCGACGACATCCAGGACGAACTCGACGAGCAGTAGCACTGCCAACTCCCAGTCGGGTCCGACATCGAGCATCCGCTCGCGCCCCGGCAACGGTTCGAGCGCGGTATTCGGCGAAGTCCGCCGAATGCCGCGCTCAACTGTGAGCTGCCAGGCGCAGCACCGTTCCGTACCCACGTCAGGCAACCCTCCTGACGCCCGTGCCACGGTACCCACGTGCCGGGGCAACGGCCTGTACTGTGCGGAGACGGACGGGATTCGAACCCGCCTGCCCGAGATCCTCGGGCACCTCGGTTTTGAAGACCGGGAGGACTCTGTTGCCTAATTGGTCGTCAGGTGGTGAGTGTGAGGCCGAGGCGGGTCAGGTGGCTTGTGCGGTCTCGGTCGAGTGGGTTGCCGGTCCACCAGGCGTCCAGGCGGATGAGGTTGACAGCGGTGGCTGCGAAGACGTGGGCAAG
The DNA here is from genome assembly GCF_024436055.1 of Streptantibioticus rubrisoli. GTDB lineage: Bacteria > Actinomycetota > Actinomycetes > Streptomycetales > Streptomycetaceae > Streptantibioticus_A > Streptantibioticus_A rubrisoli. The sequence continues at coordinate 11,383 of NZ_JANFNH010000009.1, forward strand.
GTGGGTCTTGGGCAGACTGGTATAGCGGATGCCGGTGACGGCAACGGCTTGATGGATGGTGCCTTCGATCCCGGGGCGGACCGCGTAGCGGTCTTTCCATTCGTCAGTGGTCTGCTCGGTACGGGCCCGCTCCACGGCTTCGTGGATCTCACGGGGCCGGAGCATGAGCTGGCGCCCGTTGCGGGTGGAGGTCGTGCACTGCGCGCGTACGGGGCACCTTTGGCAGGCGGTAGTGGGGAAACGCACCACGATGGACCGGCGTTTGCGTTCGGTGCACGGTGCCCAGATCGTGCTGGCTGTGCCCTGTGGGCAGGTCACGCGCTGGTTGTCCCAGTCGTAGGACCGGGTGAGCCGGGTGGCTGCCGAAAACCCGTGGCACCTGCCGGTGCCCGCGAGTAGGTTCGGCGGGTGAGCACTCGCACCTTCCGCATAACCATCCGCGGTGTCTTCGACGGCCTCAGCGCCGACCAGCGTGCCGAACTCCTGGCCCGCGCCGCGGAGCACGACGTACTGCACACGGCCTTCACCCCCGAAGGGCACCTCAGCTACGACCTCGCCGCCCGGGCCGCCTTCACCTTCCGCTTCCTGGACTCGGGAGAGGCGGAGGAGGACATCCTGGCCGCGACCGAACGCGCCGAAGACGCGGCGAAGGCCTGGCTGTCCGAACGCGGCTACGGCTACAAGAACCTCAGGTGCAGTGCCGAGGACCTCTCCCAGGCCCCCCTCGGCAAACGGCAGCGCCGCGCCGCCGCCCGGAACGTCTGACCCACGACGCGTCACAACTGGGCGCGCACGGCCACCAGCAGCACCGCGACGCCGACGATGAGCCAGCCCACGTAGTCGCCCATGTGACCGGAGTGCAGGCGGCGCAGCGGCGCCACGACGCGGTGAGCGCCACCGCCACGCGGCGCCGCCCACAGCGCCGCGCAGGCGAACGCCACGGCGAGGGCGACGGACGTCAGGCCGAGGGCGATGCCTTCGGCGGTCCAGTCGGCGGCAGGCGGCATCCCCGCGGCGTGGCTGTGCCCGTAGACGGCGGCGACGTATCCGACACGATCGGTGAACAGCCGGGCCGCCTGCGCCAGTTGGGTGCTGACGGCGGGAAGCAGGCCCACGGCCAGCGACCCGGCGAGCAGCAGCGCGGGCACGGCGAGCATCGGCAAAGGTACCCGCCGCGAGGGACCGCGGATCTCCGGCTCCTCGCCACCGCCGGTGGTTTCCGGGACCTCATGGCGATCCAGCGGCCGACGCCCGGCCCCGGCGAAGACCCGGAGGGCGGCGCGCAGCACGGCCGCGCCGGTGGCCGCGGAGGCGAGGACGAAGACGGCCAGCAGCCACGGCGAGTGGGACTGCGCCGCGTGTTCGGCAACGGCCTTGCCCAGTGCCGTACCGAACGGCGGCAACCCGGCGAGCGCCAGCCCACCGAGCACGAACAGCACTCCGCCGACGGGTAGTTCGCGGCCCCGGCCGTACAAGGAGTGCTCGTCAACGCTGCCGAACCGGTCCAGCAGCGCGCCCGTGACGCCGAACAACGCCGCCTTCGCTCCGGCGTGTCCGGCGACGTACAGCGCCGTACCGGCCGTGGCCTCCGGCGTCAGCAGCGCCAGGCCGACCAGGAACATACCGACATGGCTGACGGTGGAGAACGCCAACATCCGCTTGAGGTTGCGCTGTTTCCAGCACATCACCGCACCGACCAAAGCGGTGAGCACGCCCGCGGCGACGAACGTGTCATGGAAGACATGCTGCGGGATGCCGTGCGGCCCGGAGAAGACGATCCAGTAGATCCGTGCGGCGCCGTAGACACCGAGTTCCACCATGACACCGGAGAGCAGCATGCACACCGGTGTCGGCGCGACGGCATGCGCGTCCGGCAGCCAGAAGTGGAACGGCGCCACCGCGCCCTTCACCAGTGGTCCGGTGAGAACAAGGACGAATGCCGTCAGCAACAACGCGTCGGCCCGGTGGCCGGTGAGCTTCTGACTGATCTGGGCGAACCCCAGCTCCCCGGTCCTGGCGTACAGCAGACCAATGCCCAGCAACGAGCCGTAGGCGGCCAGGGAGTTGATGACGCCGAAGGTCAACGCGCCCTGCAGCGGCCGTGGGTCCTCGATGCGGAAGCCGGTCAGCGCGTAGGCCACCGCACCCATCAACTCGAAGAAGACGAAGGCGTTGAACAGGTCCCCGGTGAGCGCGAACCCGCACATTCCGGCGTCGAACAGCAGGATGAGGGCGGGAAAGGTGCCCGCGTGCTCGGCGGGCGGTTCGTCGAAGTACCGCCAGGAGTAGGCGATCACGGCGAGCACGAGCACCGCGGTGAGCAGCGCCAAACCGATCCCGATCCGGTCGTTGACCAGCACGATGCCGACGCTCTCACCGTGCCGCAGCCGCCAGCCGCCGAGCCAGCTGACGGCGCGGCCGTCTCCGGTGCGCAGCCACAGCACCACCAGATCGGCGACACCGGCCGCGGCCCAGACGGTGACCAGCAAGTCGGTGGCGACGCGCGGCAGTCGGCTTCCCACCAGGGCCGAGAAGGCGGCTCCGATCAGCGGGATGGCGATGGCGAGCGGCAGCAGGTCGGCGGTGCTCACGCGCTCAGCCCCTGAGTCCGGTGAGGGCGTCGGGGTCGACCGTACCGTGGCGCTTGCGCAACTGCAGCGCGAGGGCGAGCAGCAGGGCGGTGACCGTGGCGCCGACGACCACATCGGTGAGGGCGAGCGCCTGAACCACCGGATCCACGACGGGCGTGCGCGTGGAGGTGTCCGTGAAGTACGGCGAGGTGCCGCCGCGCCGGAAGCCAACCGCCAGCAGCAGCACGTAGGTTGACGACTGCGCCACCGCGAGGCAGCCGACGGTGCGGATAATGTTGCGGCTGGTGACCATGCCGTACACACCGGCCAGGAAGATCCAGCCGGCGGCCAGGAAGAACAGTAGTGTCATCGTCCGGCCCCGTTGTCCTTCCCGGTGGGAGAGACGATCTCCACCGCCTGGTCGAGGAAGCCCGCGAGCAGCACCACCACGCCGGAGCCCACCTCCACGCCCACCGCCGCGTTGATCACTGGCACCAGCCCGCCCGACGACAGTTGACCGAAGGTTCCCAGCGGCAACACGTTCTGCAGGTACGCCGCGCCGACCGCCAGGCCGACCAGCCCAAGGACGGCGAAGGCTCCCGCGCCCACGGCGTCGGCCGCGTCGAGTACGGCCAGCGGGCGGATCGCCTTGAGCACGCCGTAGTCAGCGGCGATGTAGGCGAGATGCAGGCCGGTGGCCAGGATGACACCGCCCTGGAAGCCACCGCCCGGCGACAACTGCCCATGGGCGACGATGTAGACGCCGGTGACCAGGGTGATCGGCAGCAGCAGGGAGCCGAACATCCGGGTGGACGGCAGTACCCGGCCGCGCCGGACCCCGGCCAGCCGTTCGTCGCGGGCCCGGCGCAGCAATACAAGGCCGCCGAGTACCGCGGCGAACAGGATCGACTCCTCGCCCAGGGTGTCGAAGGCACGTTGGTCGAAGTTGACCGAGGAGATGGTGTTGGCGGTGCGCTGGTGGAAGGCGGCGGCGATGGCGCGGGACCCATAGGGATGCGACAGCGTGCCGAAGTCCGGCAGCCCGGTGCAGGCGGCGGTGAACGCTACCGCGAAGACCACCGCGGCGGCCCAGAACAGTGCCAAGCGCAGTCGGCGGCTCACCGCTGCCGCTCCCTGTCGCGCTGTTGTGTCGAGGAGCGCCGTACCCTACGCACCGTCAGCATGATGAGCAGCGGTGTCACGGCCGCGCCCACTCCCAACTGGGACAACGCCACGTCGGGTGCCTGCAACACGGTGAACAGCAGTGTCAGAGCGGTGCCCAGCATGGCCAGGACAAGGGCTTGGCGTACCGGTTCCGGGGTGAGCGCGGCGACGGTGGCGGTCACCGTGACCAGCAGCACGCAGACCGCGATCAGGTACTCGCTGGTGGCATAGGAACCGTTCATGGGGGAGAGTCCTTCCGTAGCAGCCTGGCGTTCTGGGCGGTGGCCCGGCCGATCGCCATGGTCGTGACGGCCCCGCCGACTGCGGTCAACGCGGCGATGACCAGCAGCTTGACGGCGCTGCGCCCCGGTCCCGTCTCGACGGCCAGCGCGAGCGCGACCAGCGGCAGGCCGAGCGAGGTGGCCGGTGTGAGAGCGTGCAGTCTCCCGTACGGCCGGGGCAGCGCGATCAGCGCCGCCGCCGACAGCAGCAGCACCGCGACGCCGAGGACCAGCAGCACGAGGGCACATACGTGACGGACCGTCATATCAGTCGGGCTCCCCCTGGGCTGCCTGCCCGCCAAGGAAGCGCGCGAAGACCAGGGTGCCTGCTGGTGCGAGCACCGCGAGCACCAGCGGGAGGTCGACGTACGAACTGCGGTTGAACCCCTCGGTGAACAGCAGCAGGATCGCCGAGCACATCGTGGCGGCCAGGTTGAGCCCCGCCAGGCGTTCCTGCGGGGTCCGCCGGTACACCTGCCACAGACAGGGCGGCAGGCCCAGCGTCAGCAGCACCGCACTCGCCACCAGCCAGGCGTTCATGACCGTCCACCACCGGTGAGGACGCCTTCGAGCGCTGTCGCGGAGTCACCCAGGACGTGAACGGTGAGGACGTCCCCGAACCCCGCCGCCCCCGGCCTGACGTCGACGACGTACGCACCCGGGGTGGCGGACAGCAGGGCGCACGCCCAGGCGCTGCCGGTACCCGCCTTCAGCTCGACTTTCTGGAAGCGTCCCCTGAACTTCCGCCCGCGCACGGCGCGCACGGTGGCCGCGGCCAGTCGCCCGGTGTCGGCGAGCACCGCACCGGGCCAGGCCAGCAGTGCGCGCGCCCAGGGTCCACCCCGGCTCCCCGCGGTGCCCGACGCCTTGATCACCGCGCAGGCGGCGACCGCGGCGAGCAGACCCGTGGCCGCGGCGACGACGAGTTCCAACTCGGAGACGGTACTGATGAACATGAGGTTGAGCACGAACAGAACGGCCCACCACGCCACGATGTTCACCACCGCACCGGACCACCGCATCATTCCTCCTCCGGTCCGCCGTCCGGCGTGTCGTCAGCAACGTCTACCCGCACACGCCGCCCTGATGCGGCGCGCGCGCCGGACCGACCGGAGCGAAGGCGCGGACCATCACCGGCGTGGAGCATGAGCAGGGCGGCAGCGGGTGATCGGTCCTGCTGCCAGGTCGGCCTTTGACACCAGTGCGGTGGTGAATGCTGAGGCTTGATGGGCCGTCACGAGAAAGAAGGCAAAGCGGTGATTGGGGGCATGACGGCCGGGCACGCGCGCTCCTGTAAGGGCACGAACACCAGTGAAGGGAGCAGTCATGGCTGCCAACAACCCCGGTAACTTCAGCGACGACCCGCAGCGTGCCTCGGAGGCGGGGCGCAAGGGCGGTCAGGAAAGTGGCGGGAACTTCGCCAATGACCCGCAGCGTGCCTCGGAGGCGGGGCGCAAGGGCGGTCAGGAAAGTGGCGGGAACTTCGCCAATGACCCGCAGCGTGCCTCGGAGGCCGGACACAAGGGTGGCCAGCACAGCGGCGGGCACCGTTGAGCCGGTACTGAAGACATCGAGGCAGTCCGATGTGTAGCACAGCGTTGGGCCTGGTCTCCCTGTGCGGGGAAGACCAGGCCCAACGCGTTGACTTCCCCCAGTGGTCACCCGCATGAAGTCAAGGGCCCGGGCGCGGCGCGCATCGCCCCGGTCCGTCGGTGAAGCCATGCCATCGAGGAGGCGCTGCGGGCCGAAGTCCAACAGTCACCGTCAGAAGTCGAGCCGGAGTGCTCCGACGCCCCAGCATGCGGCGGCGCGAGGCGGGTACGCGTCAGGCATTGGCGAACGGAAACGCGACCCCGCCCACCTGCGGCTACCGGGCGCAGCGTGCTGACCGCGCGGCAGCACCGCCGCCCGCAGCCGGTCAGGCAGGACAAGGGCTGAGGGGCATCTCGCCCCCACCTCACCCCGCGCCGCACCCGAGGAGGATCCGTGAGCGACCACGGGAGAGACAAGACAGGCCCCGTGCGGGACGACGAGCTCAAGAAGGAACTGGAGGGAGAGCTGCGAGCCGGCCGCTCCACGCGGATGGAGGAGGAACACGAGCCGCAGCCCCCAGGCGAGGACCAGCCGCAGGCCGACGTCGCGGCGGGCACCGCGCTTATCGGCGGCACACCGCCGGGGATGACGCCCAAAGACGTGGAACTGCGCTCAGAGCTGGCGCGTCACCTCGGGCGTGAGCCGTATCCGGCCAGGCGGGAGGCGCTGCTTGAGACGTTGCGGCGCAACCACGCTCCCGACCGCCTCGTGGACCTGGCGGCCCGGCTTCCGGAGGACGAGGAGTACCACAACGTCCAGGACATCGCCCGGGCCCTCGGGCTCGGTGTCGAGGACCACCGCACCTGATGAGAACAACCGCACCTGATAGCGACAACCGCACCTGAAAAAGACAACCGCACCTGATGAGGCCCCGGCAGCGGCCGGATTGCCGAAGCGCACCGACCGCCGTGCGGGTGGGCGCCTGCGGCCAGCCAGGGGTTTCACGCGCGGAAGAACATGATCGGCGCGGCGGCCGGGTAAGGCGGGCGCATGGCTGGTATCGACCTCAAGAGCGCCGCGTTCAACGACCACGCTCCGATCCCGAGGCGCTACGCCCTCGAAGGGGAGAACGTCTCACCGCCGCTGACCTGGTCCGGAATGCCGGATGACACGGCGGAGCTGCTGCTGATGTGCGAGGACCCGGACGCGCCGACGGGCACGTTCCTGCACTGGCTGGTCACGGGCGTCGATCCGGCCAGCGGCGGCATCGACGCCGGGGAGTCGCCCGCAGGCGGCATTGCGCACGTCAACGGCTTCGGCGAGCCGGGCTGGGGTGGGCCGCACCCGCCCCCGGGCGACAACGCGCACCGGTACTTCTTCCGTCTCTACGCGCTCCCGGAGCGGATCGACCTGCCGGAACGCGCGACGGCGCAGCAGGTTCACGACGCGGTCGACAAACGGCAGCTGGCCAGTGGCACGCTCGTCGGCCTCTACCACCGCTGAGCGCTGCCGGAAGGCTCCTGAGCCGCCCCTGCGCCAGGGCCGTTTCCGGCCCCGACGGGCCGCGCTGGCGAGCGCGGCCCGTCCTCACATCCAATCAACGCGAGACATCGAATCAACGCGAGGCATCGAATCAACGCGAGACATCCAATCAACGCGAGGCATCGAATCAAGGCGAGACATCCAATCAAGGCGAGCCCGCCCTCCCGCCGTCACCGCGCCGCGCTGGCAGACCGCGTCCGCCACACCGGCTGACGGCGGCAGTAGACCGCCCAGGTGACGGCCAGGCACACCGCGTAGCAGACGAGGAACGCCAGATAGGCGGCGTCGCCGTTGTGTGAGGTCTGGAAGGAGCGCCGGAAGGCGATGTTGACCAGCACACCACCGAGCGCCCCCACCGCCCCGGCCAGACCGATCACCGCCGTGGCGTGACGCCGGGCGGTGCGCTCGGCCCGCTCGGGGTCGGCCTGCGAGCGGACCGCCCGTTCATGGAAGATCACCGGGATCATCTTGTAGGTCGAGCCGTTGCCGATGCCACTGAGCACGAACAACGCGACGAAACCGGCGACGAACAGCCCCAGCGAACCCTGGCGGGAGGCGATCAGCACGGTCAGCGCCCCCACCGCCATCGCGGCGAAGTTCCACAAGGTCACCCGCGCGCCACCCCATCGGTCCGCCAACGCACCGCCGAGCGGGCGGGCCAGCGAGCCGAGCAGGGGGCCGAGGAACGTCAAGTAGGCCACCTTTACAGGCGTGTTGAAGTCGTGCTGGAACTGCACCTGCAACACTTGGCCGAAGGCGAATCCGAAACCGATGAACGATCCGAAGGTGCCGACGTAGAGCAGCGACACCACCCAGGTGTGCGCGTCCCCGACCACCTCGCGCAGCGCCGCGCGGTCGTCGCGCCGCACGTTGAGGTTGTCCATGCGCAGCGCCGCGCCGAGCGCCGCCAGAACGATCAGCGGGATGTAGAGCAACGGCAGCAGCCGGGGGTGGGAGGCCCCAGCGGTGGCCAGCACCAGCAGGCCCACCAACTGCACGGCGGCCACTCCCAGGTTGCCGCCGCCCGCGTTGATGCCCAGTGCCCGGCCCTTGAGCCGCTGCGGGTAGAACGCGTTGATGTTCGCCATCGAGGAGGCGAAGTTCCCGCCGCCGACCCCGGCCACCGCCGCCACCGCGAGAAGGGTGCCGTACGAGACGCCCGGCCGCAGCACCAGTCCGGCGAGCACGGTCGGCACCAGCAGCAACAGGGCGCTGATCACCGTCCAGTTGCGGCCGCCGAAGACCGACACCGCGACGGTGTACGGCAGCCGCAGCACCGCACCGACCGCCGTGGGCACAGCGGTGAGCGTGAACTTGCCCGCGGCGTCGATGCCGTACTTCGGCCCGAGGAACAACACCAGCACCGACCACAGGCTCCACACCGAGAAGCCGATGTGCTCGGACAGCACGGAGAAGACCAGATTCCGGCGCGCCACCCGGGCGCCGGTGTGCTCCCAGAAGACCGGGTCCTCGGGGCGCCAGTCATCGAGCGGGGCTCCTCGGGTGGGGGAGGCGAGCGTGGTCATGCGATCACCCGCACCGGCCAGACGCGCAGTCGCGCGGCGCTGCCGTCGGGTGTCTCCGGCTCGTCCAGGCACTCTCCGGTGCGCAGGTCGAAGGCCTGCTTGTACATGGGCGAGACGACCACGGGTGTGTCACCCCGACTGCCCAGGATGCCGCGGGAGATCACCGACGCACGGCTGAACGGGTCGGTGTTGCCCACCGCGTACAGCGCACCGGCGCGGTCCCGGAAGACCGCCACCTGCTCGCCGTCGACCAGGGCGGTCACTCCACGGCCCGGGATCAGTTGGCCGTACTCGCAGACGGGTGTCCACCGCTTGCCGCAGTCGATCTCGACCACTGCCGTCGTGGTGTCCTGCGTTGTCGTCATCGGGTGCGAACCTCCAGTTCGGGACCGGCGACCAGGGCCGGTACGCGGTGTCCGCCGCCCTCCTCGGGGCGGGCGGGGCGGATCTGGTCCCGCTCGGGGACGAAGCGCACGGTCGGGTCGGGTGTGCCGGGCGCGTTGACGAAGGAGACGAAGCGCCGCAGTCGCTCGGGGTCGGCCAGGGTGGCGGCCCACTCGTCCTGGTACGTCCCGACGTGACGTTCCATCAGTTCGTCGAGGTCGGCGCAGATGCCGAGCGAGTCCTCAAGGACCACCTCGCGCAGGTGCTCCAGGCCGCCTTCGAGCCGCTCCAGCCACGGCGCGGTGCGCTCCAGCCGGTCCGCGGTGCGGATGTAGAACATCAAGAAGCGGTCGATGGTGCGGATCAGCGTCTCGCGGTCGAGGTCGGCGGCGAGCAGATCGGCGTGCCGCGGGGTCATACCGCCGTTGCCGCCCACGTACAGGTTCCATCCCTCGGCGGTGGCGATGACCCCGAAGTCCTTGCCCTGCGCCTCCGCGCACTCGCGGGCGCAGCCGGAGACGGCGGCTTTGAGCTTGTGCGGGGAGCGCAGTCCCCGGTAGCGCAGTTCCAGTTCGATGGCGAGACCGACCGAGTCCTGCACGCCGTAGCGGCACCAGGTCTGCCCCACACAGGACTTCACGGTGCGCAGTGCCTTGCCGTAGGCGTGGCCCGACTCGAACCCGGCGTCGACCAACCTCTGCCATATCTGCGGCAGTTGGTCGACCCGGGCGCCGAACATGTCGATCCGCTGGCCGCCGGTGATCTTGGTGTAGAGGCCGAAGTCACGGGCGATCTCGCCGATGGTGATCAGGCCGTCGGGGGTGATCTCGCCGCCGGGGATGCGCGGGACCACCGAATAGGAGCCGTTGCGTTGCAGGTTGGCGAGGTGGTGGTCGTTGGTGTCCTGGAGCGCGGCCTGTTCGCCGTCGAGCACGTAGCCGTTGCCGAGGGAGGCGAGGATCGAGGCGACGACCGGTTTGCAGATGTCGCAGCCCTCGCCGGTGCCGTGCTCGTCGATCAGGCGAGAGAAGCTGGCGATGCCCTTGACCCGGACGATCTCGTAGAGCTCGGCGCGGGTGTGGGCGAAGTGCTCACACAGCCCGGGTGCCAACTCGACGCCGGTGGCGGCCAGTTCCTCTTCCACGATGCCGCCGAGGAGCTTGACGCAGCTTCCGCAGCCGGTACCGGCCTTGGTGCATGCCTTCACCTCCCGCACGCTGGTGCAGCCCTGGTCGGTGACCGCGGCGCGGATGGCGGCCTTGCTGACGTTGTGGCACGAGCAGACCAGCGCCTCATCGGGGAGCGCGGCGCCGCCCACGGCTGACGAACCAGCGGCGGAGGCGGGCAGCAGCAACTGCTCGGGCGGCGCGGGCAGCGGCCGACGGCTCACGGCCAGCGGCCGCAGCACGCTGTAGGCATCGGCGTCGCCGACCAGGACACCGCCGAGCAGGGCGCCGTCCTCGCCGATGACGAGCTTCTTGTAGACCCCCGCCCTGGTGTCCGTGTAGACCACGTCCAGGGCCCCGGGTGTGCTGCCGTGCGCGTCGCCGAAACTGGCCACGTCCACCCCCAGCAGCTTGAGCTTGGTGGAGGTGTCGCCGCCGGTGAACGAGCCGGGCTCGCCGGTGAGTTCACGCGCCGCCGCCTCCGCCATGGCGTAGCCGGGGGCGACCAGTCCGTAGACCCGTCCGTCGGCGGCCTGGGCGCATTCGCCGATCGCCAGGATGTGCGGGTCGCTGGTGCGGCACCGCTCGTCAACGGTGATACCGCCGCGTTCCCCCACCACCAGGCCGCACTCCCGGGCGAGTTGGTCCCGGGGCCGGACTCCCGCGGAGAACACCACCAGATCGACGGCGAGTTCGGTGCCGTCGGACAGGCTCATGGCGCGCACTCGTCCGTCCGCGCCCGTGCTGATCGCCTGGGTGCCCGCACCGGTGTGCACGACGACCCCCAGTTCCTCGATCTTGCGGCGCAGCGCCGCCCCGCCGCCGTCGTCCACCTGGAGCGACATCAGCCGCGGCGCGAACTCCACCACGTGGGTCTCCAGGCCCATCGCGCGCAGGGCGCCCGCCGCCTCAAGGCCCAGCAGACCGCCGCCGACGACCGCGCCCACCCGAGCGGTGGTCGCGCCCTCCTTGATCGCGGCCACGTCCTCCAGGGTGCGGTAGACATGGCAGCCGGGCGCGTCATGACCGGGCACCGGCGGCACGAACGGGTAGGAGCCGGTGGCGAGCACCAGCGCGTCGTACCCGATGAGCTGGCCGGAGCCGGTGGTGACGGTGCGGCGTTCGCGGTCCACCGCCACCGCCGGGTCACCGAGCCTGAGGTCGATGCCGTGCTCGGCCACGAAGGAGTCGCCGCACAACGCCAGTTCCTCTGCCGACGTCCCGGAGAACCACGACGTCAGCCGTACCCGGTCGTAGGCGTGACGCGCCTCCTCGGCGAGCACGGTCACCCGCCAGTCACGTGCGGCGCCCGGCTGGGCCAGGAACTCCTCCAGGAATCGCTGTCCGACCATGCCGTGGCCGACCAGCACCAGGTTCTTCTTCACCATTGCGCGGCTCCTTGCGTGACGATCAGTTGGAGGGGGTCGGCGGGCAGCGGCTCGTCCCGCTCGTAGGCCCGGGTCAGGTCGCCGACGGTGGCTAGGTCGCCCAGGAGGACCCCGCCGACCAGCCGGTCTCCGCGCAGCACGAGCTTCTTGTACGAGCCGCGGGTGGCGTCGGCGAGCCGGAGCACATCGGTGCCGGGCAGGTCGTCGCCGACCTCGCCGAAGGCCGCGTACTCCAGCGGCCCCGCGGTGAGCCGGGAGAGCGGTCGCGAACCGGCGTACGTCGCGCCGGGCTCCGCCCCCGAGAGCCGGGCGGCCAGCACGTCGGCCTGCTCGCAGGCGGGTCCGGCCAGGCCGTGGACGGTGCCGCGGTGCTCCGCGCAGTCACCGATGGCGTACACCCCGTCCGCGGAGGTGGCCAGGCGGTCGTCCACCACGACTCCGCGGCGCACCGCGAGACCGGCCGCGTGCGCCAGGCCGGTGCGCGGCCGCACACCGCAGGCGATCACCACCAGATCGGTGTCGAGGAGGTATCCGTTGGCCAACTCCACGGCGGTGACGCGGTGTTCACCGTGCAGCGCCCTGGCCCGGTTGCCGGGGTAGACCAGCACACCGAGTGCCTGCAGGGCGGACCGCAGTGCCGCCCCGGCCTGCTCGTCCAGGTGCCGCTCCACCAAGTGGGGTGCCTGGTGCACGACTTCGACGGACAGCCCGAGCGCGGCCAGCGCCCGGGCGGCGCTCACGCCGAGCACTCCACCGCCGATGACCACGGCTCGCCGCGACCGCACCGCGTCCTCAGCGAGCCGGGAGCAGTCGGAGAGCGTACGGAAGGAATGCACCCCGGCCAGTGGTGTGCCGTGCGCGTACAGCCCGCGCAGCGGCGGCAGCAGCGGGTTGGCGCCGGTGGCCAGCACCACCTCGTCGTACTCCGCGCGCTCCCCGGTGGCCAGCAGCAGGGTGTGCCCGACCGGGTCGAGGCCCACCACCTCGTTGCCGGTGCGCACTTCGGGTTCACCGCACGGCAGGGTGATCGCCTCCGGGGCGTACCGGCCGGTGAGCACGTCGGCCAGCAGCACCCTGTTGTACGCGGGGCGTGCCTCCGCGCCGTACAGCGTCAACTCCGCCTTACCGTCGAGCTCCTTAAACCGTTGGCAGAACCGGGCACCCGCGAGTCCCGCGCCGACCACCGCGATCCGCCGGGCGCTCATGACGCCCGCTCCACGCGTACCGCGCACACCTTGAACTCCGGCATCCGGGACGTCGGGTCGAGCGCTGGATTGGTCAGTGTGTTGGCGCGGCCCGGGCCGTCCCAGTGGAACGGCATGAAGACCGTGTCGGGGCGGATGGTGTCGGTCACCCGGGCCGGGGCGACGGCGCGGCCGCGGCGGCTGCTGACCGCCAGCAGCTCGCCTTCGGCGACCCCGAGCCGGTGCGCGAGGCGCGGATGCACTTCGACGAACGGGCCGGGGGCGGCCTCGTTGAGCTCGGCGACCCGGCGGGTCTGGGCGCCGCTTTGGTACTGGGAGACCACTCGGCCGGTGGTGAGGTAGAGCGGGTAGTCGGCGTCCGGCTGCTCCGCTGACGGACGGTGGGACACCGCGGCGAAGCGGGCCCGGCCGTCCGCGGTGGCGAAGCGGTCGAGGAACAGCCGCGGTGTGCCCGGGTGGTGCTCGTCGGGGCAGGGCCAGAAGACACCGTCCTCGTCGCGTATGCGCCGGTAGCTGATGCCCGCGTAGTCGGCCGGACCGCCCGCGGAGGCGCGCCGCAACTCCTCGAACGCCTCCACCGGATCGTCCGGGAAGCCCTTGTCCACCCCGAGCCGTGCCGCCAACTCCCGCAGCACGTACAGGTCGGTGCGTACCCCTTGCGGCGGATCGAGTGCCGCCTGGCGCAGGATCACCCGGCCTTCCAGATTGGTCGTGGTGCCGGTCTCCTCCGCCCACTGCGCGGACGGCAGGACCACATCGGCGAGGCGTGCCGTCTCCGACAGCACCACGTCGCTGACGGCGAGGAAGTCCAACTCCCGCAGCCGCTCGGTGACATGGCCCGCCCGGGGCGCGGAGACCACCGGGTTGGATCCCATCAGCAGCAGTGCCCGCAGTCCGCCGTCCCGGCCCGCGGTGTCCAGGAGTTCGTAGGCGGAGCGGCCGGGTCCCGGCAGCTGGTCGGGGTCGACTCCCCACACCCCGGCGACGTGCGCGCGGGCCGCCGGGTCCTCGATCGAGCGGTAGCCCGGCAGTTGGTCGGCCTTCTGGCCGTGCTCGCGTCCGCCCTGCCCGTTGCCCTGCCCGGTCAGACAGCCGTAGCCGGAGCCCGGCCGTCCGGCCTTCCCCACCGCGAGGCACAGGTTGATCCACGCCCGGACCGTGTCGGTGCCCTTGCTGTGCTGTTCGGCGCCGCGCGCGGTCAGCACCATGCCGCTGTGCGCCTCGGCGAAGACCCGTACCGCCTCCCGCATCAGCGGCACCGGGACACCGGTCAGTCGTTCCACGTGCTCCGGCCAGTGCGCCATGGCGGAGGCCAGGGCCCGTTCGAAGCCGGTGGTGCGGGTTCGGACGAACTCCTCGTCCACCAGCCCGTCCGCGATCGCCAGGTGCAACAGGCCCAGTGCCAGCGCCAGATCCGTGCCGGGCGCCGGACGCAGATGCAGATCGGCCTGCTCAGCGGTGCGGGTGCGGCGCGGATCGACCACGATCAGCCGTCCGCCGTTCTCCCGCAGCTCCCGGAAGTAGCGCAGCGCGGGCGGCATGGTCTCCGCCGGGTTGCCGCCGACCAGGATCACACAGCCGGTGGTCGCGATGTCCTCCAGCGGGAACGGCAGTCCGCGGTCGAGCCCGAAGGCGGCCCGGTGCGCGGCCGCGGCGGACGACATGCAGAACCGGCCGTTGTAGTCGATGTTGGCGGTGCGCAGCACCACGCGGGCGAACTTGCCCAGCAGATAGGCCTTTTCGTTGGTCAGACCGCCGCCGCCGAAGACCCCGACCGCGTCCCGGCCGTACCGTCGCGCGGCCCGCTCAAGCCCCTGCGCCACCCGGTCCAGTGCCAGCGGCCAGGACGCCTCGCGCAGCTCGCCGCCCCGACCGGCACGCACCAGCGGTGCCGTCAGCCGCGCCGTGGGGGAGAGCACCGCGGCTGCGGTACGACCCTTGCCGCACAGCGCGCCGCGGTTGACCGGGAACCGCGTGCGCTCCAGGATCTCCACCGCGGCACCGCCCCGGGCGGCCAGCCGCATGCCGCACTGGAGCGAGCAGTACGGACAGTGCGTGTCGGTCGTTGTCATGCCAGCGATCGTCACGCCCGGCCGTTACGGACCTGGTTCACCCATGTTGCGCGGACGGTACGGCTCCCTCACACCGTGCCGGGGGCGTGGTGAGCGGTAGGACATCTTCCGTAACGTTCCGGGCCCCTGCTCTAACCCCCGTGTGACCGCGGGGCAATCGGCCCGTAACGCCGCTGGCTGACCCTCACGCCATGAGCACTGGCACAACGGCATCCGCGCAGACAGGACCGCTGACCGGATTCACCGTCGGGGTGACCGCGACGCGCCGCCGCGAGGAACTGGTGGCACTCCTGCGGCGCAGAGGTGCCCGGGTGGTCGAGGCGCCCACCATGCGCATCGTTCCACTGGACGACGACACCGCGCTGCGCCGTGCCACCGAGCGCTGTCTGACCGCGCCGCTGGACTATGTGATCGCCACCACCGGGGTCGGCTGGCGGGGCTGGATGAGCGCGGCGGATGGCTGGGGGCTCGGCGCGGGCCTGGCCGATGTGTGCCGCGGCGCGGTTGTCCTCACCCGCGGCCCCAAGGCCACCGGCGCGGTGCGGGCCAGCGGACTGCACGAGTCGTACTCGCCGGGGTCCGAGGCCAACGACGAGTTGCTCACCTGGCTGCTCGCCCGGGAACTGCGCGGGCGCCGGGTCGCCGTGCAGGAGCACGGGCTGCCGCTGGACGGTTTCGCCGCAGCCCTGCGCGAGCGGGGTGCCGAGGTCGTCTCGGTTCCGGTCTACCGCTGGGGGCCGCCCGAGGACCCGGAGGCGGTACGGCGGCTGGTGGAGCTGACGGTACGGCGCGAGCTGCACTGCCTCACCTTCACCAGCGCGCCCGCGATCGACGCGCTGCTCGACGCCGCGCAGGCCATGGACCGCCGTGCCGATGTGCTCGACGCACTGCGCAAGGATGTGCTGCCGGTCTGCGTGGGACCGCAGTGCGCAAAGCCGTTGAGGGAGGAGGAAGTTGAGGCGGTGTGGCCGGAGCGCGGACGGCTCGGCGCACTGGTGCGTACGCTCGCCCGGGAACTGCCCGCCCGTGGCCGCCGTGAACTCGGCAGCGGCGCGCGGCGGGTGGTGCTGCAGGGCGGCGCGGTCCTCATCGACGGCGAGACCGTCTGCCTGCCGCCGGTACTGGCCGCCCTGCTGCGCGCCCTGGCCGACCATCCGGGCCGGGTGGTCAACCGGCCGGAAATGCTGCGCAGGGTATGGCCGAGTGGCACCGCCGACGAACACACCGTGGACGCGGCGGTCGCCCGGCTGCGCGCGGCGCTCGGGCCGCACGCGGCACTGGTCCGTACCGTGCCCAAGCGCGGCTACCGGCTGGAGGTCGCGCCATGAGCCCGCCCGCCCTGATCGCCGTGGCACACGGCACCCGCGACCCGGCCGGTGCGGCGGCGGTGCGCCAACTCCTCGACACCGTAGGGAGGTTGCGGCCGGGGTCGCGGGTCGAGGTGGGGCATCTCGACCTGCTGCGGCCGTCGTTGTACGACGTGCTGGCGCGGCGGCGGGACGATGTGGTGCTGGTGCCACTGCTGTTGGGCGCCGGATACCACGTGCACACCGACATACCCGCTGTGGTGGCGGCCGCCGGTTGCCGTACGGCCCGGGTCTCGGCGGCCCTCGGCCCCGACCCGCTGCTGGCCACCGTGCTGTCCGACCGGCTGACGGAGGCCGGATGGAGCGGTGCGCGAGAGGACGGGGCGGTGGTACTGGCCGCGGCCGGATCCACCGACCAAGGCGCCAACGCCGACACCCTGCGGATGGCGCGCCTGCTGCAGACCCGCCTTGGTTGCCCGGTCACGGCGGGCTACCTGTGCGCCGCGTCCCCCACGCCCGCCGAGGCGGTCGCGGCACTGCGCGCCCGCGGCCACCGCGAGGTGGCGGTGGCCCGCTACCTGCTGGCCCCGGGTTTCTTCGCCCAGCGCGCGTCGGCGTCCGGCGCCTGCCTCACCTCACCCCCACTGGGCGCCCACGAGGCGGTGGCCCGACTGGTCCTGCGGCGCTATGACGAGGTGCTGGGCTGAGCGGGGGCGGTGCGGCTCAGCCCGTCGCTTCGAGCGGCTCCACCGCCTTCACCACAGCGCCCGCGGCGCCCCTCCAGCGGCCGTGATCCGCGCGGGCCTGGCGCACCGCCCAGGGGAGGGGCGACGTCGCGGGTGGGCCCGGTGCGCTGTTGCGAACGCGTCCCGGGGCATGTGTGCGCTTGTCACCGTGGGTGGTTGTCGCCGTGGCGGCCGAAGAGATCCGCGAAGTCGCTGGGCAGGCCGCTGAGCAAGCCGTTGACCGGCGCGCCGCCGAGAAGGTCCGCCAGAGCGGTGAGCACCGCCGTCGCATCGGCCGTCGCCTCGGGCTCCGTGACGCCGAACGCCCGGGCGAGGTGGCGGACGAACTCGCCCCCGTCCCACGAGCGCGGCGCCTCATGGGCTTCGGCGAGGAGCTTGTGGGCGGCCTCGGCGGGAAGCCGGTCCGCCAGCTCGCGGGCCGCTCCCGCGCCGAGCCGCTGACCGAGCAGGGTCAGTACGGCCCGGACCGTCTCCTCGGCCGTGGCGCGGTCCGCGTATCCGCCGCTGGCCCACACCGAGGTGAGGAAGGCCGGATAGTCCATGTCTGCACGCTCCCGGTCGTGAGGCGTCCGTCGGCCTCGGGTGTGCCGCACCAGCCCTGGGGTGCCGAGCGTCGCCGGTTTCCGGCGCCGCTTCGGGCCCATCGGCGTTGCGTCGGCTCTGACGCCGAGTAGAGGGAATCTCTAGGGCTATGGGTAGGTTTTGGGGCAATCGTTCCATGAGGAGAGGTCATGGCGGGGCTGTCCATCGATGATGTCGACGCCCCGCTGTACACGATCGGACAGGTCGCCTCGATGCTCCATGTGCGGGTGGCTTTCCTCAGGCGTCTCGATGAGCAGAGTGTGGTGGCGCCGGGACGCTCGGCCGGTGGTCAACGCCGTTACTCCCGCCGGGAGATCGACCGGGTCGCCGAGGTGATCAAGCTCACGGGGGAGGGGAGGGGGATCACACTGTCCGGGGCGCGGCGCGCGCTCGCCCTGCAGGAGCGGGTCGACCAACTGGAGGCGGACCTGGCCGACGCCCGCGGTCGTGGCCGTACCTACGACAGTCGGCGACCGGGCGGCGCGAGGGCCGATATCAGCGGCCAACGCGCCGAGTGGCCGTGCCGCCAAGCCCTATCGGGCATCCACCTCGGCCGGGCCGGTAGCGGCCCGGATGGCCGCCACGCACCGCCCCGGGTCACCAGTGGTGACGGCGACGCGGGCGAACGGCGCCGAAGCCCCCAGCTCGACGCAGGCCACCGGCTGGCGCCCGGGCCGGATGGCCACGAAGTCCTGGCCGGTGTGGTGCCGGACACCGACGCACAGCCATCCAGGGACCCATACGCCGTGCCCCGGCAGACCGCGCCACCAGTCGGGCTGTACCGTCGCCTTCTCCACCGCGGTCAGCGGAACCCGTACGCTGCCGTGTCTGGCCGCGATCTTCTCCCACCACGTCAGGCGGACCACCAGCTCGGCACCGTCCACCAGCAGCCGCGCCATGGCCTCACTTCCCTGCGCGAAGCCGATGCCCCGCCCCTGCCCCACTCAGCCAGGGCAGAGGCGGGAACATATGCGGGCTGCCGCGCTTGACCCACACGGGCCGTCCCACTCAGCCCGTGCGGCGGCAGCAACCCGTACGGGGGTACCACCCGTATACCTCCATAACGGGCGTATCGCCAACACAGCTTCCAGGGCCCATCTCAATCAGTGAGGAGGTTCCCACTTGCTGTTCGCAAGTTCCCTCCGCCATCCCCGCCCGTAGATACCGGGACCGTCGAAGGAAGTCGGAAGGTGATCGAGCACTCGGGCCGGTCGACGCGGGTGACAGTCGGCACCGCGTGAAAGGCGCCGGTGGCGGGCGGTTAGCATATGAGCACCGCCTAGCTCGAAAGAGAAGCCTGTGACTGTCAACGAGGACACGTTCACCAACTGGAAGCACCGCGAGGAAATCGCGGAGTCGATGATCCCGATCATCGGAAAGCTGCATCGGGAGCGGGACGTCACGGTCCTGCTGCACAGCCGCTCCTTGGTGAACAAGTCAGTGGTCAGCATCCTCAAGACCCACCGGTTCGCCCGGCAGATAGCCGGCGAGGAACTCTCGGTCACCGAGACCATGCCGTTCCTGCAGGCACTCACCACCCTCGACCTCGGCCCGTCCCAGATCGACATCGGCATGCTCGCCGCGACCTACAAGGCCGACGACCGCGGGCTGTCCGTCGCGGAGTTCACCGCCGGGGCCGTCGCCGGGGCCACCGGGGCCAACAAGCTCGAGCGCTGCGAGCCGCGCGACGTCGTCCTCTACGGTTTCGGCCGCATCGGCCGCCTGCTGGCTCGACTGCTCATCGAGAAGTCCGGATCCGGCAACGGCCTGCGGCTGCGGGCCATCGTCGTCCGCAAGGGCAAGGGCCAGGACATCGTCAAGCGCGCCTCGCTGCTGCGCCGTGACTCCATCCACGGTCAGTTCCAGGGCACGATCACCGTTGACGAGGCGAACAGCAAGATCGTCGCCAACGGCAACGAGATCAAGGTGATCTACTCCGACGACCCGACGTCGGTGGACTACACGGCGTACGGCATCAAGGACGCCATCCTCATCGACAACACCGGCAAGTGGCGCGACCGCGAGGGTCTGTCGAAGCACCTGCGCCCCGGTATCGCCAAGGTCGTGCTGACCGCGCCGGGCAAGGGCGACGTGCCCAACATCGTCCATGGCGTCAACCACGACATGATCAAGCCGGACGAGCAGATCCTGTCCTGCGCGTCCTGCACCACCAACGCGATCGTCCCGCCGCTGAAGGCGATGGCGGACGAGTACGGCGTCCTGCGCGGCCACGTGGAGACCGTCCACTCGTTCACCAACGACCAGAACCTGCTGGACAACTACCACAACTCCGACCGCCGCGGCCGCTCGGCGCCGCTCAACATGGTCATCACCGAGACCGGTGCCGCCTCCGCCGTCGCCAAGGCGCTGCCCGACCTCCAGGCGAAGATCACCGGCAGCTCGATCCGCGTCCCGGTGCCGGACGTCTCGATCGCGATCCTCAACCTCCAGCTCGCCCGGGCCACCACCCGTGAGGAGGTCCTCGACTACCTGCGCAACGTCTCGCTGACCTCACCGCTCAAGCGCCAGATCGACTTCATCAGCGCCCCCGACGCGGTCTCCAGTGACTTCATCGGCTCCCGCCACGCCTCGATCGTCGACGCGGGCGCCACCAAGGTCGAAGACGACAACGCGATCCTCTACCTGTGGTACGACAACGAGTTCGGCTACTCCTGCCAGGTCATCCGCGTCGTCCAGCACGTCTCCGGGGTCGAGTACCCGACCTACCCGCTGCCGGTGGTCTGATCTCGACACGCTGACCGGTCTGCCGTCCACGGCAGGCAGGGACGGCGGTAACGCCGTGCCGCGACCGCGCCAGGGGGTACCTCGACCTCCCGGCGGTCACCACCACGCGGTCACACCGGACACCTAGTCGTCGTCCGCGATCGCCCAGCTCGGGCGGGTGGCTGACGGCGAGCGGCGCCGCTCCGGGCGCGTCGGGACAGCGTTGTCGAGCGGCTGGTTCGCGAGAGCCGGTCGACGACGCTGTTGCCCCGTCAGATGCTGGGGGAGTTCGCCACTGCTGCGGTTGGTGCGGGCAGGCACGCCCGTCGAGGGCGGCGGAGCGTCCAGGCGCCATGAGCTGGAGCCGCCGGAGGCGTGGACGGGGAGGAGCCGCGCCACCTCCTGCTGGGACATACCGAGCAGTCGGCAGGCGTCACCCTGGCTGACCCGCAACTCCTCGAACAGCGCGCGGGCCGCCTGCGCGAGGCTGTGCTCTTCGGCGTCAACCGCGGCCGCACGCAGGCTCCTTGCCTCCCACACATCCCGCAACAGCGGCGCGACCTGCGGAACCAACAGATCCACGGCGATCGTGTCCGAGGGCACGGCGAGGGCCGCGGCGATGGCGTCGCGCGCCATGTCCTCCGCTTCGTCCAGCGTGCGGCACTGGGTGTGCAGGTCGAGCGACGGAATGTCGACGGCCCACCAGCGGCCGATCCGGTGAAGCCGTGCTTGGTACGGAGTGCTCAGGGAGCTCGACCTCCTTGGTGGTGTCTGTGCGGTGGGGGCCGGTGATCCGGCTACCACTCACGGGATTCGTAAGCCGGTTGACGGTACGGGTACCGCGCCCGGGCGCGTGCTCCGTTGGCCGTGCTGATCAGCAGCGCGGTGGTGACCGTTCCTATCAGGAGGTTGAGCACGGCGGTGGCGATCAGTTCGGTACGAGTGCCGATGACGTCGAACGGGATCACCACGGCGACGACGAGCAGCAGCGTCATGATCCAGCCGAAGAAGACGGTGGCCCTCGGCGTCGTGCCAAGGAGGAAGTGGAGCACGGCAGTTGCCGCGAGCGCGATAACACCGGCGCCTACCGCGTAGCTGGTGGTGTTGGCGTTGCCCCACAGCCCGTCGCCCTGGGGGGCGAGGATCGCGAGGTGCAGCAACCCACGTGCGACGAGGATGCCGACCTCGGCCGCCAGTCCGGCCACCACGGCCGTCGCGAGCCCACCGGCCCACAGTCGTCCGGCATCGATCCTCGGTACGTCAGGATCGGAGTAGTTGCTGGTCACTGGGGACTCCTCTGTCCAGGTCGATGGCGATTGTGCGGTCCACGCCGGTCGAACCCCCTCCCCGGCACGCGATCCGTCTGCCGCGGTGCCGCGCGGCCGTGCCGCGAACTCGCCGGAATGCGATGCCCTGTTGTGCCGTCAGCCGACGCACAGGACGAGCAGGCAGACGTGCACTGGTGACTGCGGGTTCGGCGTGGGATTGGCGCTCGGCGTTGCCGCCCCGGGGTAGCCGGTGGAGACGGGCGCGGAAGTCTGAGGGGGTGGCGACACCACGGAGTGGGTTCCGCCGGGTGCCGCGGCCATGGGATGTGGCGGCGCAGTAGCCGTCGCGGTGGGGTAGGCGGCTGGGGCGGGCGGGAGTGCCGTCGCGGTGTCAGGCGCGGCAGGGGCCACGGAGACCGTGGTGTGCTGCTGGGCACCGGGCACTGCCGACGGGCTGGTCGGGGGATGCGACGAGGGGGAGGCGGTCGGCGGCGCAGACGTGGCGTCGGTGGTGGACATCCGGCTCGCGGTCGGTACGACGGGCTCCGGCGCCGCGGCGGCCGGTGCGTGGCCGGTCGACGTTCCGCTCGGCAGCGCGGCGATGGTCAGTCCGCCGCCGACGAGCGCGACGGCCGTCGCGGCCGCGGCCCGCCGCCTGTTCTTCTTCCACTGTGCCAACTGCCGCCGCCGGGCCGCCCGGCCGGGCGTGCTGCGTGCGCCGTACTCGGCGTCACCGTCCGAGCCCGCCGCATCGGCTCCCGCACCCGTGCTCGCGCCGTCGGCGGTGGGCGCGGCTTGGCTGTCGAAGGCGTCGACATAGCTCGCCACGGTGGCGGGAGACTCCTCGGGGGCCGCGAGCGCCGCCGCCACCGCGCTGCGGATTCGATCGGCGGGAGGGGCTATGTCCGGGGCGTACGCACCGCACCCTGGACAGACAAGGGCACCGTTGAGGGTCCGGCGACATGAGGAGCAGTAGTCCATCGCGATCTTCCTGTACCGACTGCGCCGCCAAGGACGCCGACGACCTGTTGACGTTCGCACGCGGGATCGGGCGGCCAGCAACGCTAACGGCACCTCCCGAAGGCGGTGCGCAGCCCTTGTGACGCTTTTGAAAAGATTGCCTGCCTGCGCCGGACGATGCGGACACGGCGTCACGAACAGGCGGAAGCAGACACCGCCCGGCACCGGTCAGCTCAAGCGCGCCCTCCCGCTGATCGTCGGACGCGACAAGCGGACCGGCGTGCCGGTGCGGGGCCGTGCTCGTTCGAACAGTTCACAACACCGGCGTTGGGCTTCGACACGCCGCACGGCCGGATCCACCCGCGCCGCTGTGTCCGTTCCCGTCCGGCGGGGCAGGGATTCCACCGATACGCGGCAACCCGGCAGGAGGCAAGGTGGCATCGGACCGGCACGCTCACGCGATGACGTACACGGACGCCGACGCGGCGCGGCACTACGAGAAGGCGCTGGACGCTCTGCTGTTCTTCCGGGAGGAGATGGCCTCGGAAGTCACCGCGCTGCTCGACGCCTCACCCCGGTCCGCCATGGGAAACGTCTTCCGCACCTACCTCGGGTTGTTCGGCACGGAGGAGAAGGACGCGGCCGCGGCGGCCGAGGCGTTCCGCGCGTACCAGCGGGACGTGACCGCCGCCGATGTGACCCCACGGGAACGCGCGCACATCGAGGCAGCCGACGCCTGGCTGCGCGGCGACCTGCACCGGGCCGGACGGATCCTCGCCGACCTGGTGGTGGCCTATCCGCTGGACGCCCTCGCCCTCGCGGTGGGACATCACATCGACTTCCTCACCGGAAACGCCGTGCTGCTGCGCGACCGCATCGGCGGTGCGCTGTCCGCCTGGCCCGAGGACGATCCGCACTTCGGCCCGCTGCTGGGCAAGTACGCGTTCGGCCTGGAGGAGGCAGGCCACTACACCCTGGCCGAACGCACGGGCCTTGAAGCCGTGGAACGCAACGCACACGATGTCTGGGGCATCCACGCCGTAGTGCACGCCTACGAGATGCAGGGCCGCTACGAGGACGGCATCCGCTACCTCGATGCCCGTACGGACAACTGGGCTGACGGCAACCTGCTCAAGGTGCACAACTGGTGGCACTACGCCCTGTACATGCTGGAGACCGGCCGTACGGACAAGGTTCTGGCCGTCTACGACGACGTCGTGCACCACGAGGGTTCGGCCGGGCTGGCGATGGAACTCCTGGACGCCGCGTCGCTGCTGTGGCGGCTGTACCTGGCGGGCGCGCGGACCGGTGACCGCTGGTCCACGTTGGCCGACGGCTGGGCGCGTCGACAGGCCGGCGCCTACTACGCGTTCAACGACGTCCATGCCGTCATGGCCTACGTCGGAGCCGGGCGCATGTCCGAGGCCGAACGACTCATCCGCGACCGGGAAGCCTGGCTGCGGGACGCTGGCACCGGGCCGCACGTCTCCAACGTCCAGATGACGTCGGAGATCGGACTGCCGGTGAGCCGGGCACTCGTGGCCTACGGACAGGGGCGCCACGGTGACGCTGTCGACCTGCTGCTCCCGCTGCGGCACCGCTTCCAGACCTTCGGCGGAAGCCACGCCCAACGCGACGCCCTGCACAGGACGTTGCTGGAGGCGGCCCTGCACGCCGGAAGGCACGACCTGGCCCGCACCCTGCTGAGCGAACGCATCAACCTGCGCCCACACTGCCCCTACGACCGTGACGCCCAAGCCCGCCTCGCCAAGCGGACGCGCGGCCCGCTGCCGGGCCGCGTCGGTGCCTAGTGCGAGTTGAAGACGACGCTGGAGAAGTGCGCGCCGGACGGCGCGGACTGTCCGGGGCGCAGCCGCGTCGGAGCGCCCTTGCGACGCCTTCGGGGGTAGACGACGAGCGGTTGCCGCAACCCGTTGCGCGCACCGCGCGCTTCCTGACCCATGTCGAAGCACCGGTGGTCCGGAGGGTTGCGGAGGTAGTGCGGCTCGCCATGCGGCCCGAGCCAGGCGAACATCCCATCAGCGGCGACCGCCGAGCCGGTGGGGATGGCGATGGCGAGGGACAGCACACTGAGGCCGACGACGACCGGACGGAGAAGACGCATTGCCGTGCCTTTCGTGAACGGTGACAACTCCCGGCACCCGAACCAACGGTTCAGCTGATCCAGAAAGACGGCCTGGACGACCGCCGTCAACGCTCCCGCCCCACCGTCGGCAGCGATCGCCGACGCACCAGCCAGCCCACCGGATGGGTGCCGGAAAGGACCGGAGCGGCAGAAGCACCTGAACGTTCCCCACGCCGCCCGGGTCGGATACGAGAACGGCAACACACCACGGATACTGCTGCGCGAGCGCCACCGGGCCACCGCTGGGACGCTCCGATGGCGGCGTTAGTGCACCCGCGGCACGGCAGTGATGCCCGTACGTGCGCGAGACGGCTGGTTTTCTCGGTCCGGCGCCCGCCAGGCGGTGCGCGAACCGCCACAACCCGAGCCGCGTAGGGGGACCGACAACCAGGCCCTTTCGACCGGGCTTACGAATTTCCGCGACGAATAATCGTTTCTGGAGACGCCACGCACAAGGGTTTTCGAGCGCAGGTGCTGCTTTCCATGCGTTACTCGAAATCCCTCGAAACACCCAACGCCTATTATCCTACGGGTGGTTCGAGTGGCTTCAGGTTGAATCTGGTCATTCTTGTCCGCTCTGCTGACAGCCGTCCTATCGCCCTTTTAGCTTTCTCCGCGTGAATAGTGATTCTTCGCGCCTTCTCGGGCGCCGTGGGTTCATCAGTGCCGCGGCCGCGCTCACCGCCGGGGCAGGAGCCGCCGGGCTCGGTGCCGCGCCCAGCGCTTGGGCGGCGGAGACGGTGGACGACACCAGCCGTGACCTCGCCCGCAAGCTCCTGCTGGTAGGGGAACGCGGAGAGGACCTCAAGCTCCGCTACCTGGACATCCTCATCGACCGGGGTCTGCCGAAAGCCACCAAGCGGAAGAACGTCCTGGTCGTCGGGGCTGGCGTCGCTGGCATGGTCGCCGCAGTCCTGCTCAAGGAGGCTGGGCACCGCGTCACCGTACTGGAAGCCAACGCCAACCGCGCCGGTGGCCGCATCAAGACGTTCCGGGGAGTCTTCGCCGACAAGACACTGCACGCCGAGGCGGGCGCGATGCGGCTGCCGGACTTCCATCCGCTGGTCCTCGCGCTCGCCGACAAACTCGGAGTCCGGCGGCGGTTGTTCTACAACGCGGACGTGGCACCCGGCGCCCGCGGCGCGGGAGCGACACCGCCCGTGGTCTACGACTCGTTCACCGGACATCGGTGGACCAACGGCAAGCCCACGCAATTCCATGCCCCCGGGGCCACGCAGCGCAGTCTGATCCAGGTCAACGGCGTCCGGGTGACCCGCGGCCAGTACGCGGCATCGCCGGAAGCGGTCAACCGGACGTTCGGTGCCGCCCTCGCCAGCACGACATCAGCGGCGTTGGACAAGGCGCTGGCTCCGGTGACGGTGGCGCAGAACGGCACGATCGAGGAGCGGGTGGCCGCGTGGGCGAAGGTCATCCACGACTTCGACGACTACTCCACGCACCGCTACCTCGTGGAGTACGCCGGTTGGGACCTGGCCAGGGTCCAGGCTGCGGGCACGCTGGAGAACCTGACCTCGCGGTTGCACTACTCCTTGATCCCAACGCTGTTCGACCGAGCCATCATCAACCCGGCGAACCGCTACTGGGAGTTGGAGGGCGGAACGGCGTCGTTGACCGACGCGTTGGCGGCTCGGCTCAAGGGCGACATCCGGTTCAACCACCGTATGACCAAGCTGACGCAGACAGCGGGTGGTGTGCGGATCGAGACCACGGCGGAGTCCGGCACGGAGGAGTCCTGCGACGGCGCCCCGCAGGCACCACGGCACACCTTCGAAGCCGACTACGCCATCGTGACCGCACCGTTCTCGGCCGTGCGTTTCTGCGCGTTCGAACCCGCTCTGTCGTATCCGAAGCGGCGAGCCATCACGGAGCTGCACTACGACTCGGCGACGAAGGTGCTGCTGGAGTTCAAGAACCGGTTCTGGGAGCAGGGAAGTCAAGGCTTCACCGGTGGTGGCTGTGTCTCCGACAGCCCCAACAGGTTCACGTACTTCCCGTCCGTGGTGGAAGGGGCAAGGGGCGGCGTGGTACTCGCCTCCTACACATGGTCGGACGACGCCATGCGATGGGACTCGCTCACCGACGGGGAACGGTACGCCTTCGCGCTGGACAACCTCGCTGCGATGTTCGGCGACCGGGTGCGCGATGAGTTCACCGGCGTGGGCGCCACCCAGTCCTGGGCGCGGGCACGCTACGCGCTGGGGGAGGCGGTCATCTTCACGCCGGGCCAGTTGCACGAGCACCACGCACATACCCGTACCGTCGAAGGCCGGGTGCACTTCGCTGGCGAACACACCAGTTTGAAACCCGCGTGGATCGAAGGCTCGCTGGAAAGCGCGGTGCGCGCCAGCATCGAAGTACACGAAC
Source organism: Streptantibioticus rubrisoli (assembly GCF_024436055.1). Classification (GTDB taxonomy): domain Bacteria; phylum Actinomycetota; class Actinomycetes; order Streptomycetales; family Streptomycetaceae; genus Streptantibioticus_A; species Streptantibioticus_A rubrisoli. Next base: position 38,332 of record NZ_JANFNH010000009.1, read on the forward strand.
GCTGAGCCACGAGTGCGCCGCGTTTCAGGGCGCTTCTCCTGGATCACCGGGCGGGGCACGGGAAGCCGCCTGCGACGAGGAGTCCGGCCGGTGGGCGACGGCGGGCTCCTCGTAGCGGGTGATCAGGCCGCGCCACTGCCGGGACTCCGCCAGCAGTGGGCGTGGGCTGTCCACTTCGCCGTCGCGTACAGCTGCGATGCGGGTGCGGCGGCCGCCTCGGTGACCGCGGTGAGGGGACTCCCTGACCGCAGGCTGGTGGAAGTCCCGCATGGCGCCGGATCATTGCTGGGCCGGGCAGCGCCACAACAGGCCGTGGCTGTCCGGGGAGCAGATGATGCGGAGGTGCGTGGATGGACCTGGAACTGCGACACTTGCGGGCGTTGTGCGCGATCGCCGACGCCGGCAGTCTGGGTCGGGCCGCACGGGTCCTGGGGTACTCACAGCAGGCGATGAGCGCCCAACTCGGCCGGATCGAGCGTTACTTCGGCGAGCCGCTCTTCGAACGCAACGCGTGGGGAGTGGAGCCCACCCGGTGCGGCGCTGAGGTGCTGGCCCAGGCGCGCGATGTACTCAGCCGCGCTGATGCGATCCGGCACCGAACCACTGATCGCACGACGGGACCGTGCCGGGTGCTGCGTCTGGCCGCGACCAACTCGCCGGTGCTCTCCGGCATGGTCGTCCGCATACGCAGTCGTCTGCCGGATCTGGCACTGTCCATCAGCAGCGTCTATGCCTCCTCGGAGATGGTGGAGCTGTTGGAGAAGGGCGAGTTGGACGCCGCGATCGGTGTGGACTACCCCGGCCGGGAGCTGCGGCACTCCGATGCCGTGGCGCACCGCGGGATCGTCATCGAGCCGTCGTTCGTCGCCGTACCGGCTCACCACCGGGTGCGGCACCGTATGGAGGTGGCGCTCGCCGAACTGGCCGACGACGCCTGGTTCCTGACCCCCGACGACGGGGCGGGCTGGCCGGGAGTGTTCTACGAGGCCTGTCGGTCTGCCGGGTTCACTCCCGCCGCGACCCACCAGTTCATCGGTGACCAGCAGCAGTTCCAGAACATGATCGCGGGCGGGGTGGGAGTCTCCATCGTGCAGGCGACGATGCGGCCCATCTCCGGAGTGCTCGTCAAACCACTGACCGGCACGCCGCTGTGGTGCCGCTATCTGCTCGCCTGGCGGCGCGAGGACCTGGCCGAGGAAGTCGTGGAGACACTCTTCCGCTCCGCCACCGAGTCCTACCGCGATCTCATCGCGCAGTCGACGCACTTCCGGGCATGGATGTCACAGACCTACGGGGCGGTCGGCTCGTAGCAGCGGGGGTACGCGCTGCCCTGGTCGGGGAACGGGCCACGGCGGGCCGGATGTTGTGGGTGGACCGCCACATGTGCTGTCCCTCGGCCCATGGTTGCTGCGGCAGACCGGTGGGAGAGTCTGTCAGGTACCTGATCGGTTCTCGTGGGTACGCGTGAATTCACGAGGAGTAGCGATGCGATCCCCCCTGATGCGATCCCCCCTGATGCGATCCCCCCTGATGCGATCCCCCCTGTGCAGATCCCTGTCCATCGGCCTGGCGGCGCTCGCCACGGTCGTCGCCATGGTGGCCACCCCGGCTCTCGCGGCGCCCGGTACGAAGGTCGCCGTCACCGCCCGGAACACCGTGCGACCACTGCCGCCCACCGGCGCGAGCGCCGTCGCCCCGGACCAGGACGATGTGCAAGCCGTGCCCCTCGCCGCCGACCAACTCCGTCCGCACAGCACGATGACGCGGGCCGTGCCGCACGCCGCCGCGGCATCCTGTACTCCGGCTGACTTCGGCAGCCGCAGTGGGGCGGCGCTGGTGGCGTTCGTCAAGGCATCGACCGTTGACTGCGTCAACTCCCTGTTCGGCATCACCGGCAGCGACGCGCACAACGCCTTCCGCGAGGCGCAGATGGCCACCGTGGCCAACGCGTTCAAGAGCGCCTCGGCCGCGTACCCCGGCAACGACACGACCAGCGTGCAGCAACTGGTCCTCTTCCTGCGCGCTGGCTACTACGTCCAGTACTACGACTCCCGCGATGTCGGCAGCTACGGCCGCACGCTGGCAACCGCCGTAGAGGGCGCCCTGGACAAGTTCGTGGCCAGTCGGCACTTCACGGACGTGAGCGAGGCGAACGGCGCCGTCGTCGGCGAGGCGATCATCCTGACCGACAGCGCCAACGAGCAGGCGCGGTACCTCAGCACCTACAAGCGGGTACTGAACGGCTACCGCAGTTCGTACAACAAGTTCTCCGCCATGGTGAACGCGGTCAACGACGTCTACACGCCGCTGTTCCGCGGGCACCAGAACCCCGCCTTCGTCAAGGCGGTGACGCGCGATCCCAGCATCATCACCACCCTCGACGCCTTCGCGCTGAAGCACCTCAGCCTGCTGGGCACCGCCAACTCCGTGCTGACCTCGAACGCGGGCGCCGAGATGGGGCGCTTCGTACAACACACCGCCCTGCAGGCCAAAGTGCGTCCGCTGATGGCGAAGTTGCTCAAGGCATCGAAGATCACCGGACGCACCGCCCCGCTATGGGTCGGCGTGGCCGAGATGGCCGACTCCTACGACAAGGCGCACTGCACCTACTACAACACCTGCAACCTGACCGCCAAGCTCACCGCCGCCGCGCTGCCGACCACCCATGCCTGTGACGCGACCCGCACCATCCGGGCGCAGGCGCTGACCGCCGCGGACCTCGCCGCCACCTGCGCCAGCCTGCAGAAACAGGACGGGTACTTCCACAGCCTCGTCAAGGACAACGGCCCGGTCCCCGGCCAGTACGAGGGGTCCATCCAGGTCGTCGTCTTCGCGAGCAGAACCGACTACCAGACCTACGCCGGGCCGATATTCGGCGTCGACACCAACAACGGCGGCATCACCCTGACCGGCGACCCGACCAGCCCCGCCAACCAGGTCCGCTCCCTCACGTACCAGAAGAGCACCGACGACGGCTTCGTGGCGCGGATATGGAACCTGAACCACGAGTACACGCACTACCTCGACGGTCGCTACGACATGAAGGGCGACTTCAGCCAGGAGATCACCGTCCCGGACGTCTGGTGGATCGAGGGCCTGGCCGAGTTCGTCTCCTACAGCTACCGCGGTGTCACCGACACCGAGGCGGTGGCCGAAGCGGCCAAGCACACCTACGCGTTGAGCACGCTGTGGCAGAACACCTACGACAACAGTGACGTGACCCGTACCTATCCCTGGGGCTACCTGGCGGTGCGGTACATGTTCGACAAGCACCCGGACGACATCCAGAAGATGCTCGCCAGGTTCCGCGTCGGCGACTACACGGGCGGCTACGCCGTCTACAACTCCGGCATCGGCAACCGCTACGACGCCGACTTCAACACCTGGCTGGACGCCTGCGCGGCGGGTGGCTGCGCCGCACACCAGGGCAAGAGCGGTGCCGCCTCCCGGCACTGAGGTTTCCGGTACGACCCGGGGCTCCTGGACGGCCGACCCGTCCAGGAGCCCCGCGTGTGTGGAACGGCGGAAACTTTTTCGGCGGACGTGTCGAATCGGCGTGCCGTCGTTCGACGTGTATATGACGGGCTGGTCGTCGGGTCCGGGACCAACCGGACCGCAGCCCGAGATGACACAGAACACAGGGAGCAGCGATGAGGTTCTTGATGATGCACCGACTTGACGAGAGTGCCCCGGAGGCGTGGAACCCCAGCCAGGAGTTCATCGAGAAGATGGGCGCGTTCATCCAGGACTGGACCGACAAAGGCATCCTGATCACGGCCGAAGGCGTCCACCCGTCGGAGAGGGGAGCACTGGTCCGCAAGACCAGGGGCGGCGCGATCCGTGCGACGGACGGGCCGTTCACGGAGGCCAAGGAAGTCATCGGCGGTTTCGCGCTGATCAATGCCGAGGACCGGGCACAGGCCGTGGAGTACGCCCGGCAGTATGCCGATCTGTTCGAGGAGATCGAGGTCGAGGTGCGGCAGGTCGTCGAGTTCGACGACCTCGCGGCCCAGGGGTGACCGGGCGTCCGATTGCGGCCGCTGGTCGCTGAAGGGTCGGTCCGCCCGTGAGGGCGGGCGGACCAGCACCCCTCATCGGCGGCCGGGTCAGGCGCCGCGCCGTTTCGGCGGTCGTGGTTCGGGCGGCGCGGGCGTGTCGGCGCCGGGCGGCCGCCAGTCGTACATCGGTGCCGCCATACGCATCAGCGGGAGCCGTCCGGCGAGGGCGAGGCCCAGGTCGCGCAGCAGCACGGCGGGACGGGACCGCACGGCGACCGCGCGGGCCACGCGCCGGGAGCGGTCGACCATGCCGGTGGCCCGGGGCAGCCGCGCGGCGGTGTAGTGGGCGAGGTCGCACGTGTGCGCGAGGACGACAGCGTCTTCGACGGCCTGGCAGGCGCCTTGGCCCTGGAACGGTGACATGGCGTGGGCGGCGTCCCCCAACAGCGCCACCCGGCCCGCGTGGTAGGACGGAAGCGGGTCGACCATCTCGTACACGTCGTTGCGCAGCACCGCCTCGGGGGAGGCGGCGGCGAACAACCCGGGCAGTGGGGCGCACCAACTACCGAAGCGGCGCAGGAGCTCCGCGCGTTCGTCACCATCCGGTGCGCTCTGCCCAGCGGGGGCGAGCGCGGCGGCGTAGAGGTAGAGGCGCCCGTCGGGCAGTGGCACCACACCGGTGAGTGCGCCGCGCCCCCAGGTCTCGCCCAACGGTACGGGCCAGTTGGGCGCGGTGACGACGGTGCGCCAAGCGGTGAAGCCGGAGTAGCGCGGGCCGGGGTGGTCGGGGAAGAGCGCCGCCCGGGTCGCGGAACGGATGCCGTCCGCGGCGACCACCAGGTCCGCCGGGCACTCATTCGCAGGTATGCGCACCCGCGCGGGCCGCTCCTTCGACCCCGGGTCGATGACGCGGGCGGGCGCCGAGGTCCGCAGCGCACCGGGCGGTAGACGGTCGGCCAGCATGCCGACCAGCACCGGGCGGGGGAGGACCACCACCGGATCACCGAATGCCCGCTCGATACGTGCCAGATCGGTACGCAGCAGCCAGCGGCCCGAAGCGCGCCGCAGCCCGCCCTCACCCTGCCGGACAGCCACCGCGCGCACCTCGTCGCCGAGACCCAGGACGTCCAAAGCGCGCAGGGCGTTCGGCGCTACGGCCAGACCAGAGCCCACCGGCTCCAGCGCCGCGGCCCGCTCGAACACCGCGACGTCCCAGCCCTGTTGATCGAGGGCGAGCGCGGCGGAAAGACCGCCGATCCCCGCACCGATCACCACCGCTTGCCGTCGTGCCGCCATGGGCACCCCCTTCACTACAGATGTAGTGAGATACTACGCCCGTAGTGCGGACGGTGCATGATCGGACGTATGAGAACGCCGCGCGCCACCTTGATCGCCGACACCGCCATCGCCCTGCTCGCCGAGCGGGGCACCCGCGGACTGACCCACCGCGCCGTGGACGAGCGGGCTGGCCTGCCCTCCGGCTCCACCTCCAACCACGCCCGCACCCGCGCCGCGCTGCTCCAGGCCGCGCTCACCCGCCTCGCGGAGCGGGAGACGACCGGATTCACCGCGCCCGCACCCGCGCCGCACCCGCGCGCGGCCCTGCGCGACACCCTCACCGAGGGCCTGTACGCGGCGCTCACCACCGGACGTTCCGTCACCCTGGCGCGTCTCGAACTCGCCCTCGAAGCCACTCGCCGCCCCGAACTACGCGCCCACTATGACTCGTTGGGGCAAACCTTCATCGACCTCGCGGCGAACCTCCTCGCGGCCACCGGCGCCGCCGACCCGCAGCGTGCGGCGCGCCGCCTCGTCGCCTGGTGCGACGGCATCCTCTTCAACGCCACCGCCGGTTCCGGCCGAGCCAATCCGCCGGACCGCACCGAACTGCGCGAGCAGGTGAGCGCGCTACTGGATGCCCTGTTGGGGCCGCGGCATTCCTGAGACGGCCGTCAGGCGGGCGTCCGCCGCGCCGGTTGTGGGGGAGCGGCAGGGCCCGGAGCCAGGTGCGTTATGCGGTGGCGTCAGGGTTTCTGCCCCTTCGGTGGGCATTCGTCGCCCATGTGTGCATCGAACGTTTTCGTACGTTGCGCACCTATGACAGAACCACAACATTTCCTTGGCAGGGTGTGAACATAACCGATCAATCGCCCGGACGCGCCAGACGCCCGGGCCCGAACGCAAAGGAACTGATGGGTATGCGTCATCTGCTGAGTGCCGCCGCTGTCGCCGGTGCCGCCGCCCTCGTGGGCGGTCTGGGCACCGGAGTCGCCAACGCGGCGGACGCCCACACGGCCGCTGCCCGCCCCGCGGCGTGCCAGCCTGGTTCACTCAGGGTGGTGCTGGACTCGGCGGGTCAGGAGCAGGTGGGGATGAGCCACGCAGGAACCTTCCTCCGCGTGACCAACACCGGCAAGACCACCTGCACCTTCAGCGGTTACCCCGGTTTGGCCCTGGAAGGCAGCGGCCACACCGCGCTGAAGACCACCGTACGGCGGGGCGCCACCTACTTCGCGCAGGATCCCGGCATACACCCCGTGACCCTCAAGCGCGGCGCCAGCGCCTGGGCCGACCTGGTGTGGACCCACACCGGAGCGCACACCGCGCACGCCAAGTACCTCCAGATCTCCCCGACCGGCAGCAACGCCCACAGCACGGTCGCCTTCAACCAGGACGTGGACAACGGCACCCTCGCCGTCACCGCCTGGAGCGCCAAGGCTCCGAGGCTCGGCTGACGGCCACTCACCGGCCCGACGAACGGATGGCCCGCCACGGATCGGCGGCGGGCCACTCGTTCGCTGCCGCGGAAGTCACCGTACGAGCGTCCGCCGGATGAACCGCCCGTTCTGGCGGAACGCCAGTCGGTGCCCGGGGCGCCCCGGGGCGAACCCACCGAACTGTGAGAGGGTGCTGAACGCCCTGTTGCGGCCGCTGACTTCCGGGTGGCCAGTGCGGAACCTGACTACCAGGTAGATCGCCGGGAGGTCGGCCGCGTGGACGGCGCTGATTGCCCTGCGCAGGCGCGACAGATATTCGATGCTGTCGTCGACGCGTTCCACGATGCTCTGCTGCACATTCATCACGAGGAGGGCGCAGTTGCCGTGCTCACAGCCGCTCCGCGATCCGGTCGAGGAACGGCAGTACGGCGAGCAGCCGTTGGCGGTCGGCGGGACTCAACTCCCGTTCGGCGGCGTCTGCCAGAAGCCGTACGGTCACTGATCGCCGATCGGCCACCACCGTGCGGGTCTGCCTGCCTGATTGTCATCCACCGCTCGACGGCCCTCGGACGGGTCCACTGCGCGGCTGACCAGGCCGCGCTGCTCCGGTGCGGCGAGCGTGGTCGACATGGCTTGCGGGGGTATCCCTTCCAGGGCGGCCAGTGATCCCGGAGAGTCCGGTCCGTCCCGGTCCAGCCGGACCAAGACGGACGCATCGGAGAGGGTCACATCTCAGTCGATGCAGAACTCGTTGCCCTCGATGTCCAGCATCGGAATGCACGAATCATGGCCGTCATACAGCGTTTGCACGTGTACGGCCCCGAGCGGAACCAGCCGTGCGCACTCGGCCTCAAGTGCGGCGAGGCGCTCTTCACCCACGAGTCCGGTGCCGACCCGCACGTCAAGATGCAGCCGGTTCTTGGCGGCCTTACCTTCAGGCACGCGCTGGAAGTACAGTCGCGGACCCACGCCTGAGGGGTCAACGCAGGCAAACCATGCGCCCTGTTGCTCAGATGGCTGCGAGCGCTTGAACTCGTCCCAGGTGGCAAACCCCTCGGGCGGCGGCGGTACGACGTACCCCAACACCTCGCACCAGAAACGAGCGAGGCGCTCAGGTTCTGCGCAGTCGAACGTGACTTGGAACTTTTTGATCGACATCACCGGACCACCGTATTGGCGCGTGCTCTTCAGCGAAACCCCATAGGAAGCCATCACCGCGCGGGGCAAGCGCCTTCGTCAGTCGTCTTCCGGAAGGGGCGCCCCCCGAAAGCCAACACCCGTCAGAAGCACCCGTCGCGCCGCCGCAGCCACCCCACCGCCTGCTTGAACAGAGCCACCCGCCCCGGTTGCCGACCCGTCGTCGATGTGGCCGTTCGGGGGAGGCCGGGGTTGGCGACGGCCCAATGGCGCACGGCTGCGTATACGAAGGACCCGTCAGTCCGTATGGGAGAGCCGTCTGCACGGCAGGCGGAGCGAAAGGGGTCCAACTATGTCTGCGCCGTCCGCGATCGATCACCACGCTAGGTCCGGTTACAGCCTTCCGGTCGCCTACTGGTTGGCCCAGGCATCGGATGCGGCGTACAAGGACGAGGCCACTATCGAGGCGCAGATGGGTGCTTGGGGCTTCGATCAGGTGCGTCACCACCACACGCGGTTCACTCCGCCGTTCCCCTTGGAAGACACGCAGGCGTTCACGGCCGCCAGCGACCACATGATCGTCACCGCGTTTCGCGGCACGGAGCCGGAGCAGATTCGCGACTGGCTTTCGGACGCGAACACTCCTCCTTGGCCCGGGCCGGGCAAGACCGGATACATCCACTACGGCTTCGGGGAAGCGCTGGAATCTGTCTTCCCGGGGCTGAAGGAGACACTGGCGGAACTGCGTACCAACGGCCAGACGGTGTGGTTCACCGGGCACAGTCTGGGTGGTGCGTTGGCGATGCTGGCCGGAGCTCGGTTGTACCTGGAGGATCCGCGGCTGCAGGCGGACGGCGTCTACACCTTCGGCCAGCCGCGCACCTGCGACCGGACCTTGGCCGCCGCCTACAACAAGGGCTTCAAGAACCGCACGTACCGCTTCGTCAACAACAACGACATCGTGCCGCAGCTCCCGCCAGAGCCCGTCTACACCCACGTCGACGCGTTGCGGTACATCGACTCCGGTGGCAAGGTGCACGAGTCCATGGGGCTGTTGGGTGGTCTGACGGACCGGGCCAAGGGCATGACCGCAGACCCGTTCGCGCCCGCGTCGGCGGGCGTCCGGGACCACTCGATCAAGCGATACATCGCGGCCATCGAGGAGAACCTTTCCTGACCAGGGCGCTCGCGCTGGTGCTACGGCTCCCCGAGCCGAGGAACAGGCAACCGACGCTTGACGGGGATCTGAACGGGGTCGTCGCGATAGACTCCACGACTCGTGCGCGCTCACCAGCAAGGGGCTGGACGATGCCGCGCAGGCCGTTCGGTGCGGTGCCCTGCACATCGTCAGCGACGGGACGCCGCCCTGGAACGGTCACCACTCGGGGACGCAGCCATTCGCAGTGGCTTCCCACCAGAGAAGTCCGTTTGACGTGGGCCTTGATAACAACTGTTCCCGGGTGACGGCCGCTTCCAGGAGTTCTTCCAGGAGTTCCACCCGTCGAAGCACCCGGAATCGCCGCGAGCGGGAGCGCGCCCAGCGCCACCGCCTGATCCTCGCCACGGCACGCGAGTTGGCCGAGGCCGAGGGCTGGGAGGCGGTCACCACCCGCCGCCTCGCCGAGCGCGTGGAGTACAGCCAGCCCGTGCTCTACAGCCACTTCAAGGGCAAGGACGCCATCGTCGCGGCCGTCGCCGAGGAGGGCTTCGCCGAGCTGGCCGAGCTGCTGCGCCATGCCCGAGCCGCCGCCCGAGGGCGCGATCCGAAGCACGGCGTGCGCGCCGTGTGCCGGGCCTACTTGCGCTTCGCCGTCGAACACCCGGCCCTCTACCAGGCGATGTTCGTAATGCCCACACAGCTGAAGTTCGCCAGCGAGGAGACACCCGCAGCGCTGCGTGCCGCCTTCGACGCCTTCGTGGAGGCGCTGCCCCAGAAGACCGTGCAACGCGAGGCACGTGCCGAACTGCTGTGGGCCGCCTTGCACGGGATCTCCGCCCTGTCGGCGACCGACCGCATCCCCGCGCACGGCGAGAAGACGCGACTGGACCTGCTCTGGCGCCGTGAGGCCGCCGTCGCCCGCACCGCCGAGGGCGACATCGGCGTCGTGCTGATGGACCTCCAGTTCGGCAGGGGCTTGAACGGTGCGGAGGCCACCGCCGCGATCACCGCCCGACCTGGCGCCCCCCGCGTTCTGATCGTCACCACCTACGACTCCGACGCCGACACCCTTCCCGCCATCGAGGCCGGTGCCATCGGCTACCTCCTCAAGGACGCCCCGCCCGAGAGCCTGGCCGCCGCCGTTCGCACCGCCGCCGCTGGACGCACCACCCTGGCCCCGGCCGTCGCCGACCGGCTCATGAACCGGCTTCGCGCTCCCGGCACCGCCCTGACCCGGCGCGAGACCGAGGTCCTCGCCCTGGTCGCCGACGGCCTCTCCAACCAAGCCATCGGCGCCCGGCTCCACCTCACCGAAGGCACCGTCAAATCACACCTGGTCCGCATTTACGCCAAACTCAGCGTCGACTCACGCACCGCCGCCGTCGCCACCGCCACCGACCTCGGCCTCATCCGCCGCTGAACAACGACCTGCGGCTCCGGGTGGCGTGGGCCCGCCCAGTCTCGGCGAGCGCCCCTACACGTCGACGCCAGCGTGCCAAACTCGCTCAGTGTGCGCCGTCTTCCAAGGACAGCGACCACGGGCGACCGGCTCGGCCCGCGTCGAGAGCCTGACCCCCGGCCCGGTGGACGGCCTTCACCAGCGCTGGAACTGCCGCGGCGCAGCCCGGTGAACACCTCGACAGACGCACGGCGTTGGGCGGAGGCCACCCGCACGACCAGAACAACGCAGGTCAGCCAACACGGTTACGAGAAGACCTCTGGGCGATGATCCTTGCCATGCACCGCGAAGCGACAATCCGCCAAGTACGGTGGACGTTGAACTACCGTCTCCTGACCGAGTGTCAGGCCGGGCCGACGCGGAAGGGCCGCATCATTTCGTTGTCCTCGTGTTCCAGGATGTGGCAGTGCCACATGTACCGGCCTGCCTGGCCGAAGTACACCTTCACCCGTGTTATCTCGTGTGGATAGGCGAGGACGGTGTCCTTGAGACCACGCTCCCCCGCATCCGGCGGCCTGCGGACGCCCACCGGGAGTGTTTGCCGGTCTATGACCTGGAACTGGACCTCGTGGATGTGAATGGGGTGAGCGTCCGCCGTCAGGTTGTGGAGCTCCCAGATCTCCGTCGACCCCGCGGCGGGGTTCTCGGTGATCGGGTCGGCCCATCCCAGTGGTATCGGTTTGCCCTGCGCGCCGAAGGTGCCGAGCATCACCTCACGCGGGCGCACGCCCGGAAGGCGGGCCGAGGCCAACTCGTTGAGACAGACCCGTCGGGTGTGCTGGGCCATGCCCAGCGGCTCGAAGCGCGGCAGGGTGAGCCGTGCGGGCGGCGTCGAGGTGTCCGCTGTGACGAGCGGCTTGACCACGAACTTCATGACCTGGCCGGTGGTCTTAGGGTTCGCCGCGGGGTAGTCGGTCCCGACCGTGCCGCCTGAGAACACGGCATCTGGCCCTTCGTTGATCAGGTACAGCTCTGTGCCGACCGGGAGGGAGGTGAAGTCGACGACGATATCGGCACGTTCGGCCGGTGCGAGCAGAAGTTGCTCGCGCTGAGTAGGGGTGGGCAGGAACCCTCCGTCGCTACCCACCTGCCACAGGGCAAGCTTTGCTGGTACCGGCCTGTGCGCCAGCGGGTCAGTGACGATCTTCAGGATCAGGGCACGTGTGTTGCAGCCGTTGAGGAAGCGGAGCCGGTACCGGCGTGGTTCCACGGACAAGACCGGCCAGGTCCTGCCGTTGGTGACCATCGTGTTGCCGAAGTGTTCGGGGTTCCAGGTCGGGGCGATGTCGCTGTCGGGAGCATAGGGTCCTTTGAACCCGTCGAAGAGTGCCCGGCTGGATGGGTAGAACAGGCCCCCGCCGGTGCGGAACGAACGGTCCTGGATGACGATCGGGATCTCGTAGTAGTGCGTGCCGGGCGGGTCGCCGAGCCTGGGCGCGGGCTCGGGCAGGATGCCTGCTTCCAGATCCGACGGCCCACCGCGCAGCAGGTAGAAACCCGACATGCCGGCGTACACGTTCAGCCGGGTCACGCCCAGGGTGTGGTCGTGAAACCACAGGGTCGATGCCCGGTTGCGGTTGGCGTAGTGGAAGACGGCCTCGCCCGGCTCCCAGGGCACACCGAACTGCGCCACGGACTTCGTCGCGAACTCGTCATAGAAGGATCCGACCCGCGCGTAACCGCGGGGAATGTCGCGCGCGTCGGGCAGGTACCACGCCTCGGCGTATCCGTCGCTCTCTTCTGTGTTCGCCCCGCCGTGCAGGTGGGTCACAATGGGCACCGGCCCCTCGTAGAGTCCGGGGGTCGAGGTGAACATCGGGCGTGAGTCACGCCGCTTCGCGCCGCCGGGTGGGTTCGCCCAGTGCAGTGTGGGATCGACGGGCAACAGGTGTCGCAAATACCTGCCGTGCGCATCGACCAGCTGATTGACCCACCTGACCTGGACTGGTTGGCCGTACCGGGCTTCGATGGTGTAGGCAGGGTAGTGGAACGTGTCCGGATGTCGGGTCGATCCGTACCCCCACACCGTTGTGGTCGGCCAGCCCAAGGGAAGTACTTGCTGCCGGAACTGCCGGACGCCGACGGTGTATACGTCCGCGCCAGCCCGGCTGTCCAGTGGCATGACCGGAGGTATCGCCAGTTCGGCAACGTACTTGTCTATCTCCGACGGGTCGAGGACTCCCGCTTCCGTGGGCACCGCCCGTGCCATTGTCTTGCCCGGGACGAGAAGGTAAGACGCTCCGCCTACCAGACCAGCGTGAAGGACATTCCGCCTGCTGATCATGGGTCTCCTCCACGCCTCGGCTCAGACCAGTGCGCAATAGCGGCACCAGTGCATCGGCGGCCAGCGGCTCATGACCCGCGACCGCCCATCAGCACAGCGGATCCGCCCAGGACAGGGGCTCGATGCCATCGAATCCGAACCTGCGTTCCGCGGCGACCGGTGTGCGCCGAACGAGTGATAGCGGTCGTCGCCGGTCATCCCAGCGACCGGCTGCCTGCGCGGAGATTTCTTCGGCGCCCACAGCCCTGGTGGCGGTGGGCGGGGAGGTAGAAGCCCAGGGCGTGCACGAGGTCCGTACCCATCGGTGCCCGCGGCCAGGGGAAGACGTGCCTTTTTCATACCTCTCGGTGGACCACGGTCGGACTCCTCGCAGACTGTCAGCCCAGGGGCCAGGTGGTTCACCGAGGATGCGGGCACGTCAGGGTGGAGGCAGGCCGGTGCGGCGACAACGCGTCTTCCCACATCAACCCCGGTTCCTGACCCGCGCGGCCACCCGGCGTCCGAATCCGTGCGGAGTACGTGCCATGAACCCGCTACCGCGCGATCGTCGAGGGGCGCGCACCGCCTACCGGGTCTGGGGACCTTTGAGAAGCATCTCCACCACGCCGGTGTGCGCCCTGCATCGCTCCAGAACCGACACCGTCCACTGGTCGATCGCCGCCTCCGCCCCTTTGCCGCCACGCGGCCACCAGCCACTTGGTACGCGGGCACGCCAATCCTGAGCGCGGCCGCGAAACGTCCGCCCGCCGAAGGCTGCGGCCCGCCGGTGGCGTACCTGTCGGAGACGGTGAGAGCGTGGTGGGGGCAGAGGCGTCAGCGAACCGTTGGGCACGAGGAGGCCCTCATGGACACGCGCAGCGTCGAGAAGTGGGCGGACGGTCCCGTCGTGGTGGGCACCGACGGCTCGGACGACGCCGCGGCGGCGGTGGCGTGGGCCGCGCAGGAGGCCGCCGTCCGGAATCAGCCGCTGCACATCGTGCACGCCACCGGCGTTGACGACTGGGGCAGTGGGCTGAACGCCGCCGACACCGCCCGGCTGGTGCTCCAGGCGCCCCGCGAGATTCTGGATGCGGCAGTGAAACTGGCCTGCGACCGAGCGCCCGATCTGCGGGTGAGCACCGAGGTCAGCGGGAAGCGCCCCTGGGCGGGCCTGCTGCATGCCGCCGATGACGCCACCACGATCGTGGTCGGCTCGCGAGGACTCGGCGGATTCGCAGCGCTGCTGCTGGGGTCGGTCGGGCTGAAAGTGGCAGGTCACGCCAGCGGACCGGTGGCCGTCATCCGAGGCACAGCGGATCGGACGGCGGGGCGGGTCGTGGTCGGGGTACGCGACGAGGCTGACCTTGACGTGGTGCGTTTCGCGGCACAGACCGCGGGGCGGTGGAAGGCTTCGCTGCACCTGGTGAGCGGGTGGACGCTCGTGCACAACCTGGAGAGCGCGGTGCCGGTGCCCGACGCGGTATGGGCGGCGGGAGCGGCGGCCGCTTCGTCAAGTGAGCGCGTCGTCGACTCCGTGCGGGCCGAGTTCCCGAACCTCGCGGTGAGCGCCGAGGCGGTGCAGCTACCGTCCCCGGCGAGAGCGTTGGTCGACGCCTCCGCCGGTGCCGCCCTTCTCGTGGTCGGCGCCCGTAACCCCGCCCATCCGCACGGCGCTCCCCTCGGCCGCGTCACGCACGCGGTCCTGCACCACGCCTACTGCCCGGTGGCCGTCCTTCCGCACGGATGAGCTGGCACTACGGCGCTCAGCAGCAGCGGCTTGGGCTACGGCGGTGACGGTCTCCCCGGTGACGCACGACTCCCGTTCGCTGACTGCCCCGTCGCAGGGCTTGCCTCCAGACGCTCGCACAGCGCTCCTACGTCGGTGCGGGCCCTCGGTCAGGGCTGTGGGCGGACGACCGCGAGGGGGCACTGGGAGAACTTCAGGAGAGCGTGGCTGACCGAGCCCAGGGCGAGGCCGTGGAAACCGCCACGGCCTCGGGAGCCGACGACCATGAGGTCCCGGGGTTCCAGCCCGGCGCCGCCGTGCCGTGGTCGGGGATCGCCAACGGAACACCGGCGCGCTTCTTGGACGCGGGAGGTCCCGCGCCGCGAGTACCGAAACGCGCCCGGCGAGCTCGGCCGCCTGGTCCCGAGGCCGTGAGACCCTACGGAGCGCGGGTTTCGGGCGCAAGATGGAACCTGAAGCGGAACCCTTCCACGAGTGCGGGCCCGCTGCCACTGCTTCGGATGCCGACCCGTCTGAGGGAGGCGACAGCCATGACGAAGCGGGCACTGCGCCGCCGCCAGCGGGCCGGTCCCTCCCTACCGCGCCGCCGTCCCCCGCCGTGGTGGCGACCCCTGCCGTGGCCGCGCACGGCCACCCCAGCCCGGCAGCCCTCCGTGCCCGCCCCGCTGACATGCCCAGGGGGTACGGACGGGACCGGCATCTCCGAAGAGATGGGCGACGTCGGCATGGCCATGCAACGGGCCGAGGACAAGACCCAGCAACTGCAGGCCCGCGCCAGCGCACTGGACGAGCTGATCGACTCCGGCGGCCTGGAGGACGCCACCCTCCCCGCAGGCCGCGATGACATCCGGGCGCAACTGGACGCCGCCACCGAAGGCCATGGCATCGAGGCGGAACTGGCCCGGATGAGGGCGCAGTTGAAGACCTCCGCGTCCCCGCCGTCCCTGGAAGCCGGGGAAAAGCCCGCGGCATCCGCGGCAGGGCCGTCACAGGAACCACCAGAAGCGGAGTCCACGTCGCGATGAGCGCCACACATACCCGTTTCCGCCCCGACCGGCAGCTGACCGTACGCATGCTGATCACCATGTTCCTGCTCGGGCTGCTGTACGTCGCCTTCGTCGCGGTGCTCGTCGCCCTGCTCAAGTCCTGGATCCTGGTCGTCGTCATCGCCGCAGGACTGCTGGCCGCCCAGTACTGGTACTCCGACAAGATCGCCCTGCTCGCCATGCACGCCCAGGAGGTGAGCGCCCAGGAACAGCCCCGCCTGCACGGTGTGGTCGACCGCCTGTGCGCCACGGCCGACATGCCCAAGCCACGGATCGCCATCTCCCATGTGGACATGCCGAACGCCTTCGCCACCGGCCGCAACGCCGACCATGCGGTGCTGTGTGTCACCACGGGCCTGCTGCGGCGCCTGGAGACCGAGGAGTTGGAAGGCGTCCTCGCCCACGAACTCTCCCACGTCGCCCACCGCGACGTGGCCGTGATCACCATCGCCTCGTTCCTCGGCGTACTCGCCGGACTGCTCGTCCGCTTCGCCTTCTACTCCGAACTCTTCGGCGGACGGCGCAACGACCAGAACACCGCGCTCCTTCTCGCCCTGATCATGACGGTCTCCGCAGTCGTGTATGCGATCAGCTTCCTGCTCATCCGGGCCCTGTCCCGCTACCGCGAACTCGCCGCCGACCGCGCCGCCGCGACCCTCACCGCCCGGCCCTCGGCACTCGCCTCCGCACTGACGAAGGTCAGCGGCGACATCGCCCGCATCCCGACGGAGGATCTGCGCACCGCCCAGCCGTTCAACGCCTTCTTCTTCACCCCCGCCCTCGGCGACGGAGCGACCCTGTACAACCTCTTCTCCACCCACCCCACCCTGGAGCGGCGCCTCGCCCAACTCGCCAAGATATCCGTCCAATTGGGAGAGCCCGCCTGATATGAGCGACCACTGTGGGTGCCGGAAAGCACATCCATGCCAGACGGTGTGTCGGTACTCATGGAGGCGTTCCGACACTCAGGTACGGGTGTCGGCTGCTCGGACGCGCCGTTTGGTTCTCAACGCGGGCGCGGGTAGCGCAGCAGCGTCTGCTGCTGGTGTGCCTCGTCGGGGCGCCGCTTGCGATCGGGAACCGTTCTACCTGCTTGCGCCCGCGCGGCATGGGGCTCGTGCTGGCTCATCGTGACCTCCCGCGGCATGCGTCGCGACTTCGCGACCTGCCTTCGAGGGCAGTCTCGCGCCACCACCCTGGGCGACACCCAAATCCTGACCACAAGCACCAATGCGCGAGAAAGCTCGCGTCTCCGGACGACAGGTGACTGGTCGTACGGGAGTCTGGAAGGGGACGGCTGGAGCAGAGGCTCACCGTTAGGAGGTCTCTCATGGCTGGGTTCAGGGATTTCCTGATGCGGTTCCGTCCGGCCAGCGCTCCCGGGCCTACGGCCACCGGCGTTCCCGCCGACCGCTCCGCGGAGCTGGCCGCCGAGCTGGCACCGCCCCTGGCCCTGTTGGAGGAGGCCGAGACCGAAGCGCGGACCATCCGGGAATCGGCGGCCGAGGAGGCCCGGCGGATCCGCCGTGACGGCGACCTGCGGGCAGCGCGGCTCGTCGCCGAAGCCCAGGAGCGGGCCGCCTCACTATGGCAGGAGACCGCGGCTCAGACGCGTGCCGCGGCCGAGCGCGAGGCCGCCGAGCTGCTGGCGTCGGGAGATCGCGCTGTCACGGCGCTACGCCGAAGGGCGCGAGAACGCATGCCCGGCCTGGTCGACCTTGTCGTGGCGGAGGTCCGCCACGGCCTCGAAGGTTCCGGCCCTGACGCGGAGGGGAGGCCCCGGTGGGCGCCGGATGGGTCGCCGGGGTGACCCGGGCCAGGGCCATGGTGCCGCGACGGGTGGGCGCCTCCGGCGCCCGGCAGGTCGCGGCGGCCGGGAGTATCGGCGAAGCCCTGCGGCACCTGATGGCCACGCCCTACCGGAAGTACCTGCGGGCGGGTGCCGTGCCGGAAGAGGCGCAGCGGGCGGTCACGGCGGCACTGCTGTGGCATTTGCGGGTACTCGCGGGGTGGCAGCCGCGCGAAGGCGTGGCCGCGATCCGGTTGCTCGCAGCCGGATTCGAGATCTCCAACGTCGAGGACCACCTCCGCTCGCTGTCCGGTGAACTCACGCCCGAGCCGTACCGGCTCGGCGCGCTGGCCACTGCCTGGCCCCGGTTGGCGAGGACCGGTGGCGCTGACGAGTTGCGGGCCGCGCTCACCGCTTCGGCATGGGGTGATCCGGGAGGCTCCGCGCCCGCGGAGGTGGCCACCGGGATGCGGATCGCGGCCGCCAGCCGCAGCGCTTCGGCGGTGCCGTCCGCCGCGCGCTGGGCCGCGGGCCGCGCCGCCCTGCTGGTCGCCCGGGAGCTGTTCGTCGGCGCCCGCGAGCTCACCGGGCCCACGGCCCGGCGGGCCAGCCGTCTTCTGGGGCCGACTGCCATGGCCGCCCGGTCCTTCCCGGAATTCCGGGAACGCCTGCCGCACACCGCACAGTGGGCGGTGCGGGACATTGCTGATGTGGACGGCCTGTGGAGGGCTGAAGCGCACTGGTGGGCCCGGCTTGAGCAGGACGGGTTCGAGCTGCTGCGTGGCTCGCGGTTCGACGCCTCCTGCGTGGTGGGCGCCGTCGCGGTGCTCTCGACGGACGCCTGGCGGGTGCGGGCCGCCCTTGAGGTGGCCGCACGCGGTGGCCAGCCCATGGAGGCGTTCGATGCCCTGGTCTGAGGTTATGACACCGGTGCGCATGCGACGCGTGGCGATCGTCGCGCCGCACGCCGCACTGCGGGAGACCCTGGTCCTGATCGCCGACGCGGGCTGCGTGGAGATCGACCGGATCGATGGTCCGGGCCACGGTGCGCGAGGCGCGACACTGCGCCTTCGACGGCTTCGGACCGAACCCGCCGAGGCCGTCCTGAGCGCCGCCGCGCCGGACCTGACGTCCTTGGAACGAGCGGGCCGCGCGGAACTGCTGGCCGGCGAGGCACAGCTGGAGGAGCGTGCGGACAGCGCGGTGGTGCGCGGTGCCACCGCCGCACTCGCCGGCTGGTGTCCGGCGGACGAGGCGCCCCGGCTGGCGGAGCGGCTTGCCTACGTCGGGGGCGTGCTCGTTCCGTTGAAGGTGCCACGCGGCGTCGACCCGCCCACTTTGATGCGCGCGAGCGGAGCCCCCGGCCGATCGTTCAGTCAGTTGGTGACGACTTACGGGACCGTGCCGTACCGCGACATCGCCCCCAGCTGGCCCGCGGGCATCGTCTACCTGGTGATGTTCGGTGTGATGTTCGGCGATGCCGGACACGGTCTGTTGCTGCTCCTGGCCGCGCTCCTGCTCTATTTGCGCCTCCCCCGGCGTCTGGCGTCGCTGCACGGCATGTGGCCGTTGGTGGCTGGCGCTGGGCTCGCGAGCGTGCTGGCCGGTATCGCCTACGGCGAGTTCTTCGGGCCGACGGGCGTGCTGCCGGTGTTGTGGCTGGACCCGTTGGACCAGCCAAAGCGGTTGTTGGCGAGCGCGGTGGCGTTCGGCGGTCTCCTGCTCGCTTTGGCCTACGCGGCCGGGACCGTCAACCGCTGGCGGGAGGGCGGCCCGTCCACCGCTCTCTACGCGGCTTCCGGAATCGCCGGCTCTGGCCTGTTCCTCGGGCTCGCCCTGGCCGCCGCCGGGGTGTACCTGCACGGCGGTGCGATCACGATGGCCGGGGCGGCGATCGCGGCGTGCGGTCTGGGGCTTGCCGGGACCGGGATGTTCGTGGCCTCGGGTGGTGGATTCGCCGGGACGGTCCAGACGGGTGTTCAACTCTTCGACACGGTGGTGCGGATCGGCTCCAACCTCGTCTCCTTCGCGCGGCTCGCGGCCTTCGGCCTCACTCACGCCGCCATCGGCCAGATCGTGTGGCACGGCACCACGGCGCTGGCCCATGGAGGACCCGGCGCGCTGGTCGCAGCGGTACTGCTGTTCGTGGTCGGCAACGCCGTCGCGTTCGCGCTGGGGGCGTTGGTGGCCGGAGTGCAGGCGCTGCGGCTGGAGTTCTACGAGCTGTTCTCCCGGGTCTTCGAGGCCCAGGGACGCCCGTTCCGTCCCTGGCACGTGCCCGTCCAGCGCACGGAGGTGACACCGTGACCACCTGGCTGATCGCCCTGCCCATGCTGGTCGCTGTCTTCTGC
This sequence comes from Streptantibioticus rubrisoli, assembly GCF_024436055.1. Taxonomy (GTDB): domain Bacteria; phylum Actinomycetota; class Actinomycetes; order Streptomycetales; family Streptomycetaceae; genus Streptantibioticus_A; species Streptantibioticus_A rubrisoli. Next base: position 57,998 of record NZ_JANFNH010000009.1, read on the forward strand.
GCGAGCCGGTGGCTGATCCGCCGGTGCGGAAGGACGGCGCTGCGGTGGATCCTCGCCGCCAACGCGCTTCTCGTCGGTGGTGCGCTGGTGTTGCTGATCGTCGCGCTGAACGGTGGCGGCGCCCACGCGGCTCCCGCAGTCGCGACCGCCCGCACCTCGGGCTCCGGCTCGGCCGCGCTGATCGGTGCCGCCATCGCGGTCGCCGGATCGTCGATCGGGGCGGCCATCGCGGTCGCGTACACCGGGGCGGCGGCGCTGGCGGTGATGAGTGAGCGGCCGGAGATGTTCGGGCGCGCGATGGTCATCGTCGGACTCGCGGAGGGCATCGCCATCTACGGCCTGGTCGTCGCGATCATCCTGATCGGAAAGTCCTGACCATGGGCACGGTGGCCGCTATCGGCGAGCGGACCAAGGTGGCCCCACTGGCCCTGGCAGGTGTCAGCGTCCTGCCCGCCGAGGACCCCGAACGTGTGCGCGAAGCATGGGCCGCCCTACCGCCGGACGTCACGCTCGTGATCGTCACGCCCACCGCCGCCGACGCCCTGGGCCCCGAAGTGCTGGACGGTGTGCGACCGTTGACCGCGGTGATGCCGGTATGACGGCGCCCGGCACCAAGCGATCTGCCGCGTTGGAACCGGTGCGCGACGCGTTGCTGCGCGCTGCCCGGAAGGACGCCGAAACGGTGCTCGCCGAAGCCCGCCGGGCTGCCGCCGCGGTCCTCGACGAAGCCCGGGCGCGGGCGACGGCGATCCTCGACGAAGCCCGCCGCCAGGGCACCGCTGACGGCCTGGCAGACGGGGCTGCGCTCCGCGTGCGGGCGCGCCGCACCGTGCGGGCCCGCGAACTGGCCGCCCAGCGCGCGGCCTACGACGACCTGCGCGAACAGGCGACGCAAGGAGTCCGGCGACTGCGGGCTGAATCGGAATACCCCTGCGTGCGCGACGAGTTGGTGGCACAGGCCCGTCGGCTCCTCGGCGACGACATCTCGGTGACCGAGCATCCTGACGGCGGTGTGGTGGCCACCGCTCCCGGTCGCCGTGTCGACCTCACGCTGGACGCTCTGGCCGGGAGGGCGCTGGAGCGGCTCGGCTCCGAGGTGGAGGTCTTGTGGGCACCGTGAGCGGCACGGACAGTGCCCGGGAGTGCCGCGTGCTGCGCGTGGCCGGGCCGCTCGTCGAGTTGGAGTACGTGGGCGGCACCGCGATGTACGACCTGGTGTCCCTCGGCGAGGCCGGGCTGCCTGGAGAGGTGGTGGCGGTCAGCGGAAACGTGGTCACCGTCCAGGCGTACGAGCACACCGGAGGGCTGGCTCCCGGGCACCGGGCCCGCCCGCTGGGCCGACCACTGTCAGTGCGGTTGGGGCCCGAACTGCTGGGCGGGATCTACGACGGCCTGCTGCGCCCGCTGTCCGACAGCGGCGACTGGCTGCTGCCCGGCGCCCACGAGGGACACGGCGCGGCACACTCGTGGTGGTTCATCCCCCGCGCGGTCGGCCAGCAGCAGGTGACCGAGGGGACGGTGGTCGGCGAGATCCGCGCGGCCGGACCGGTGCCCGTCCGCGTTCTCGTGCCACCGGGGTGCCACGGGCGGGTCAGCCGCCTCGCCGCCGAGGGACGCTACCCGGGCGACGCGGTACTGGCGGTGGTGGACGGTACGGAGATCAAGATGGGCACGAGTTGGCCGATCCGCCGCCCACGGCCGGCCCGCGAACGTGTCACCGCGGACGCCCCCCTGAGCACCGGCCAGCGCGCCATCGACCTGCTGTTCCCGGTTGCCCGAGGAAGCACGGTCGCGGTGCCCGGCGGCTTCGGCACGGGGAAGACCATGCTGCTCCAGCAGATCGCCAAGTGGTGCGACGCCGACGTCATCGTCTACGTCGGCTGTGGCGAGCGCGGCAACGAGATGGCGGACGTGATCACCGAGCTGTCCGCCCTGGAGGACCCGCGTACCGGAGGACGGCTCGCCGACCGGACGGTGACCATCGCCAACACCTCCAACATGCCGATGATGGCCCGCGAGGCCAGCGTCCACACCGGCGCCACGGTCGCCGAGTACTTCAGGGACATGGGGCTGGACGTCGTCGTGATCGCCGACTCCACCTCCCGCTGGGCCGAGGCACTGCGCGAATTCGCCTCCCGCACGGGCGAGTTGCCCGCGGAGGAGGGGTACCCCGCCGGGCTCGCCTCAGCGATCGCCGCCTTCTACGAACGGGCCGCCGCGGTAACGACCCTCGGTGGTGCGCAGGGTTCCGTCACGGTGATCGGCGCGGTCTCCCCACCCGGCGGCGACATGACCGAACCGGTCACGGCACACACCGAACGGTTCGTACGCTGCCTGTGGGCCCTCGACCGGGACCTGGCCTACGCCCGCCACTACCCGGCGATCTCCTGGTCGGGCTCCTTCTCCCGCGACGCAACCGTGCTGGCTGACCCGGCCCAGGCGGAGCGCCGCGGCCACGTCGCGGCGCTGCTGGCCGAGGCGGACCGGCTGGCCGATCTCGTCGACCTGGTCGGCATCACGGCCCTGCCCGACCAGGAACGCGTCAGCGTGCTCGCCGGTCGGCTGATGCGTGAGGGCGTGCTCCAGCAGAGCGCCCTGTCAGCGCGGGACGCCTACTGCGCCCAGGAGAAGACCGCGGCACTGGTCGACGCCGTGCTCGCGGTGGTCGAGGAATGCCGTGGACTGGTCGACTCCGGCATCCCGGCGGCCACCCTGGAGGAAGTCGACTTCGCCCCCGTGATCCGCGTCCGTGAGGAGACCGGTCCACACGAGGCAGCGGCCGTGGCGGAACGGCGGGACGCGGTGCTCGCCCGGCTTCGGGAACTGCGATGACGGCGATCGGCGAAATCGAGTACACCGATGTCAGGGAGTTGCGCGGCCCGCTCGTGGTGATCGGGGGCGTCGCGGGGGTCGGCTGGGACGAGTTCGTACGGATCGACTGCGATGTTGGCGAGTCCGGCGAGCGACGCCATGGGCTGGTGCTGGAGGTCAACCGCGACCTGGCCGTCGTGCAGGTGCTGGAGGACACCTCCGGCATGGACCCGGAACGCGTCCGCGTGTCCTTCGCGGGAGCGCCGCTGCGCGTACCGGTGGGACCGGGATGGCTCGGGCGGGTCTGCAACGGGCGCGGGGAGCCCGTCGACGGTGGGCCACCGGTTTTCGGACCCACCAGCGCCGCGGTCGGCGGCAGCCCCATCAACCCGGTGCGCCGCGAGCCGCCCGGCGACCCGGTACTGACCGGCGTGGGTGTCGTCGACGCGCTCACCACTCTGGTGCGCGGCCAGAAGCTGCCTGTGTTCTCCGCGGCGGGGCTGCCGCATCTCGAACTGGCGACGCAGATCGCGGCCCAGTCCACCGTGCGGGGAGAGCCGTTCAGCGTGGTCTTCGCCGGGATGGGACTCACCCACGCCGATGCGACGTTCATCCGGGACGCCTTGGAGGAGCGGTCCGCCGCGGGTGAACTCGTCCTGCTGCTCAACACCGCGGACGACCCGGTGATCGAGCGGATCCTGGCCCCTCGCCTGGCGCTCACCGTCGCCGAGTACCTCGCGTACGAGGAGGGCAGGCACGCCTTGGTGGTCATGACCGACATGACCGCGTACGCGGAGGCGCTGCGCGAGGTCTCCGCAGCCCGAGGGGAGGTCCCCGCCCGGCGCGCCTATCCCGGCTACCTGTACAGCGACCTGGCCTCGCTGTACGAACGCTGCGGCCGGATCCGGGGGCGGCCCGGTTCCGTCACCGTCCTGCCTGTGCTGACCATGCCCGCCAACGACATCACCCACCCGGTCCCGGACCTGACCGGCTACATCACCGAAGGTCAGATCGTGCTGTGGCACGAGGCCCACGCACAGGGTGTCTATCCGCCGGTGGACGCGCTGTCCTCCTTGTCCCGACTGATGCGCAAGGGAGCCGGACCCGGCCGCACGCGCGCCGACCACCTTGACGTTGCCGCACAGTTGCTCGCCGCCCTCGCCCGCGCCCGACAGGTCCGCGAGCTGGCCGACCTGGTCGGGCGCTCGGCGCTGAGCGCGACCGACACCCGCTACCTGGACCTCGCCGACCGCTTCCTACACCACTTCATGGCGCAACGAATGGACGAGGCACGCCCTCTCGACGAGGCGCTGGAGCGCGCCTGGCAGGTGCTGCTCACCCTGCCGCGCAGCCAACTCGCCATGCTGCCGACCGAACTGATCGACGCACACCATTCGCCGGAGGCGAAGGAGCAGGACGGATGACCACGACACGCCGCGTGCCACCTGGCCGGGCCGGACGCCTGCGCCTGCGCCGCAAGCTCGACGCCGCGAACCGCGGCGCCGACCTGCTGGAGCGCAAGCTACGCGTTCTGCGCGCCGAACACCAACGCAGGCTGGACTCCGAGGGGGCGGCCACGCGGGCCTGGCACGAGCGGTCACGCGAAGCGGAGCAGTGGTCGCTGCGCGGCCTCCTGCTGAGCGGAGAACGCGCCCTGGACATGGCGTGCCCGGCTGCCGCCGCGCAGGTCGACGTCGAGTGGGCCACATCCATGGGCGTGCGCCACCCCGCCGCGGTCTCCTACGCCGCTGCGGTCCGTGCCGCCACCGAGCCGTTGCCCCGAAACACCGCTTTGGCGCACGCACAGCGGGCCTACCAGGATGCGGTGCGCGCAGCCGCCGAGTACGCGGTGGCCCGCGCCGCCACCCGCCTCGTCGGCGCCGAAGTGGCTCGCACCCGCCAGCGGGTGCGGGCCTTGCGCCGCCACTGGATCCCCCAGCTGACGGAAGTGCTGGCGGCAGCGGACCTTGCCTTGGAGCAGGCTGAACATGAGGACTTCGTCCGTCGCCGATGGGCCACCGAAGCACGGCGGACCGCGTGCTGGCGGGGCGATGGGCGCAGGAGGCAGCCATGATCACCGGCATCTGGATGGGAGACGTCGTGGTCGGCCCCCGGGTCCGCTGCGGCTGGCGCGAACCGATGTCACCGTCAACGTCCTCGACGGACAGGTGACCTTGACCGGCACCGTCGAACGCCGCAGCCTCATCCCGCTGATGAGTGCCGGGGCGTGGACGGCGTCGTCAGCGTCGAGGCACGCCTGGAGTACCAGCTCGACGACTACGGCGGCGCCTAGGAGTTGTCGTCAAATGTCACGCCCACATCAGCAGGGATGCCAAGGTGGCGGCTGCCTGGTAGGACTCGACGGTCTTGTCGTAGCAAGTCGCGATACCGCGCCACTGCTTCAGCCGGTTGAAGCACCGTTCCACCACATTGCGCCGCTTGTAGATCTGCCGGTCGAACACTGGGGGCCGACCGCCACGGCTGCCGCGCCGCAAGTGGTTTCGGACCTGGTCGGCCCGCTCGGGGATCGTGTGAGTGATGCCCCGCCGACGCAGCCAGGTGCGGATCGCCTTCGAGCTGTACCCGTTGTCGCCGATGGCGTGGGCCGGTCTGGTCCTGGGCCGACCCGGACCGATGCGGGGTACTCGAATCGCGTCCATCACCGTGGCGAACTGGGTGCAATCGTGGGTGTGGCCGCCCGTGACCACCAAGGCGAGCGGACGGCCGGAGGCATCGCGGGCCAGATGAATCGTGCTGGTCAGGCCGCCTCGCGAACGTCCCCGTGCCCGGCGCCCCCTTTTCGGGCTCCGGCGGCATGGTGGTGGGCCCGCACGATCGTGGAATCGGCCGACACCAGCCAGTCGATGTCTGCGGCCGCATCCGCCTGGGCCTGCGCCGCTTGGAGCATCCGCTCGAACGTGCCGTCCTTGGCCCACCGGCGCAAACGGGTGTGCAGTGTGGTCCACGGCCCGTACCGCTCGGGCACGCCTCGCCAAGCCACCCCGGTACCGAACTTCCACACGGTCCCATTGAGGGCCATCCGGTCATCCAACCGCTTCCGGCCACGCAACGACACGGGAAGCGGCGGCCGGACGAACTCCCGCTCCACATCGGACAGTTCATGGCGACGTATCACCCGACCATGATCCACCACCCGAGATCATTTGACGACAACTCCTAGGTAGAGTCGGCATGTGCATGCTCCGAGGATGCCGCGTCCGTTACCGGCGGTCTTGGCCGTGCTCCTCGGCCTCGTCCTGCTGGTGACCGCCCTCTGGTCCGTACCCCGCGAACGGCGACCGCCGGGCGGCGCACCCTGGTTCGGGGTGCTGCAGGTCGGCCGGGCGTCAGCGGAACCGCTGGCCGGCAAGGGGCTGGACCGGGCGGTCGTCGGGCTGGACTGGAGCCGCTACGAGCCACGGCCGGGCCGGGCGGACCCCGGCTACGTGGCCCAAGCCGCCAAGCTGGTAGGGAAGTTGCGGGCGGAGGGCATCGGGGCCGTGCTCGACCCGGGGCTGCACCATCCGCCGCCGTGGGTGTTCGCGCTCCCGGGCGCGACCCGGTTCCGCGACCAGTACGGCGTGCGGTGGTTCGGCTCCGCCGTCGACGGGACCGCGGTGGCGAACGCCGTCTTCGACACCGCGGTCCGCTCCGCCGAGGGCGACTATCTGCGTCGGATCGCGGCCGACTTCGGCGGCGCCGCCTTCACCGCGGTACGGGTCGGCGGCCTGCTCAGCGGCGAGCTGCGCTATCCGCCCGCCGACGACGGCGCCGGACACCACGACGCCATCTGGTACTTCGACTCCGACGCGCGCGGCACCGCACCGGTACCCGGCTGGCGGCCGGGCCGGGGCGGCAGGGCGGAGGCGGAGCGTTCGGTGCTGGACTACCTGGGCGCGTTGACCGACTACGAGCGCTGGCTGCTGCGCGTCACCGCCGCCTCCTTCCCCAAGGCCCAACTCCAACTGCTGCTGCCCGGTTGGGGGTTGCGTCCCGGCCAGGTGGCCGCCGCGGTCGACGACGACCTCGATGGGCGCAGCCAGGCCGAGCGGGGCGGAATGTTGTCCTCCGGACTGGCCTGGGACGGTCAGGTCCGAGCCCTCGGCGCCTACCGCGCCCGCGCCCTGGCGTACACCACCTGGCTGGACGCGCCCTCCGGCGGCCGCACCCCGCAACTGGTCAGCCCGGCCGAGTACCTGGCCGGGCTGACCGCCGCCGTCGGAGTGCCGTTGGCCGGGGAGAACACCGGGCAGAACGCCACCCGTCAGGCGCCGCGGGACGCCTTGCGGCTGTGCCTGTCCCGGGTCCGCGCGCTGCGGCTGGCCGGAATGATGTGGATGGGCGAGCCCGACCTGCTCTCCGGCCGAGCCGGGCTCACCCTGACCGACTACGCCGACGCGGTGTCCGCGTTCCGCGCCCGGCGCTCCGTGAACTGACCGTCCGCCGACGGCAACTCGGCCAGCCAGCGCGCCACCGCGGCCGTCTCCAGCGACTCCGCACGGTGCGCCGGCAAGCCCGACGCCGCCAACCAGGCGTCGGACTTCGGCTCGAAGGAGATGCCGAACAACTCGGTCCGCTCGGCCACCGCGTAGATCTGGGCGTGCAACCGCATCGCCACGATGCCGCTCGCCGCGCGCACCAAGCCCTTGGCGACGGCCGGATGCAGACCGGGACCGGCCAACGCGGCCCGGGCGCCGAGGCCGGAGCGCCGCGCCACCTCGGCCGACAGCGCCGCGTCGCCCAGCGCGGTGCCCAGTCCGTAGTCGCCGCGGTCGGACAGGCACAAGAAGACCACCGGACGGTCGTCGTCCCACTCCCGTAGCGCGTCCGCGACCGCCGTCGCGACCCGTTCCCGGGTCCGCGGATCGGGCATCGGCTTCAGGCTCACCAGCAGCGGCCGGGTGGCCGGATCCACCCCGGTCGCCTCCCGCACCCGCTCGGCCGGTGCCGCGGCCAGCGACGCGGCCGGATCCGGCACCAGCGCCGGACGCACCCAGCGGGCCGGTCCCGAGGACAGCAACCGCCGGGTGCCGGTGTCGCGGACCGTCACCGCGGTGGCATGGCGGCAGGCCGACTGGAGCAGCCAGCGCGTCGGTTGGGGAGTGTCGGGATACGCGCCGATCGCCACGATGTGCACCTCCTTGCCGAGCAGCCTGGCCGCCAGCAGCACCGCGGGCAGCACCCGCACCAGTGGCGGCAGCCCGCGCCCGAACATCCCGCCGCCGCCCACCGCGATGGCGTCCGCGCGCAGGAAGGCGCGTACCGCAAGCAGGGACGTGGTCCGCACGGCGGCCAGCCGGTGCAGCCGGGCGACGGCGCCGGGATTGCGGCTGACCACCGTCAACCGCCGCCGCCGCTCCCCGGCGAGTTCGGCGAGCCTGAACAGGATGGACTCGTCGCCGGTGTTGCCGTTGCCGTAGTTGCCGATCAGCAGGGCCCGGCCCGGGCGGCGGCCCCGGTCCCGCAGCAGATGGCGCAACTGCCGCCGGGTGTCCAGCGGTTCGTCGTCGACCGGCCCCGACGCGGCCCGGTAGACGGCGAGTTGGGCCCGCGCGATGCGGTCCCAGTCCAGATGGCGAACGCTGGCCGGGCCGGCGGCGCCCAGCGCCGCGCAGCGCTCTGGGTCCGCCGCCAACTCGGCCAGCGCCTTCGCGTAGCCGCCGACATCACCCGCGGGCACCCGTACCCCCACCCGTTCGCCGACCAGCGCGCGCAGACACGGTATGTCGTAGGCCAGCACCGGGGTGCCGGTGGCCAGTGCCTCCGCGGCGACCATGCCGAACGTCTCATAGCGGCTCGGCATGCACACCAGCCGGGCATCGGCCAGCAGGTCGAAGCGGGCGGCGCCGCTCACTCGGCCCAGCCAGTCCACCCGGTCAGCGATGCCCAACTCATCGGCCAGCGCGCGCAGTTGTGCCTCGTCCGGCCCGTCGCCGGCGATCCGCAGCCGTGCGTCCAGGTGCGGCGCGGCCTCGGCGAAGGCGCGGAGCAGCAGGTCGAGGCCCTTCTGGGCGATCTCGAGACGACCGAGGAAGAGCAGGTCGCGGCGGTCGCCGGGGCCCCGGTGATGGAACGCGGCCGGTTCCAACCCGTTGGGTACCGCCGTCACCGAGGCGGCCGGATTGCGGCGGCGCAACTCATCGGCCAGATCCTCGCTGACCGCGACCAGCCGCCGGTGCGAGGCCACGCCGAGCCGCTCCACCACCGCGAACGGCAGCTTGTACTGACGGGACTTGTCCCGGGCGAACAGCCACTGCACCACGCCGACCACCGGGCGGCCGGTCAGATACGGTACGCACAGCGAGGAGAATGGCGCGGCGAAGTCCTCCACCACCACGTCCGGGGCGGTGCGCCGCACCAGCAGCCACAGCCCGCACAACACGGCGGCGAAGTAACCGAGTTGGCCGACGAACCGCACCCGCCCCAGCGGCCCCAGGCGCGGCCCGAACGGCAGGTACCGCACCCCGTCGACCACCGCCGGTGCGGCGCCCGGCCAGCGGGCGCAGGCGACGGTGACCTCGATACCACGGGCGGCCAGCCGCCGGTTGACCTCATGGGTGCGCACCGAGCCGCCGCCCGCGCCGGGTTGCCGTGGATCCTCGAACCCCAGGTGCAGCACCCGGTACGGTCCGGGCCCGCGCCGACGCGGCCGTACCGCGACAGCGGCCAGGGCGCACACGGCGACGGCGGCGCAGCCCCACAGCACCGGCCGGGAGCGCAGCGCGGTCAGCGCGCCCCACGCCGCCGCGCCCGCCACCAGGGCGGCCGTGGCACCGGTGGCCGGGCCGAGCCCGCTGACCCGGCGGCGCACCAGCGCGAGCACCAGCAGCGCGGCCGTGCCGAAGACGGCCGCCGCCGACCAAGCCAGCGCCCGCGGATCCCCCGACGCGGCGGCGAACCAGCCCGCGCCCACCAGGCAGACGCCGCCGAGCAGCGTCAGTACCGGTCGCACCGGACCCCACGCCTGGAACAGCGTGGTGAGCAGGTTGACGGTCGCCGCGGCCAGCCCGGCCAGGCCCAGCGGCAGCAGCAGCCCGGCGGCGGACGCGTACCGCGCGGGCAGCAGCAGGCCCAACACCGTTGGCGGGCAGGCCGCCACCACGGCGGTGACCGCCACCGCGGTGATCCAGTGCAGCCGCAGTATCCGGCGGAAGTCGGCACTCGCCGCCCGGCCGGCGCCCGCCGGGCGGGCCGCCGCGAGGCGGGGGAAGACCACCATGGCCAGCGCGGTGGCCAGGAACAGCGGCACCCGGGCGAGCACCAGCAGCGCCTGGTAGGTGGCCAGGTCCGCCGCCGCGCCGCGCACCGCGGCGGCGACCAGCACATCCAGGGTGAGCAGCACCGAGACCAGGGTCTGGATACCGCTGATCGCGGCGGCCTGCCGCCACAACTCGTGCCGCCGCCGCTCCGCGTGACCGTCGTGCCCGGCGCCACGCGGCCCGACCAGGTCACGGCGCATCGCCAGCAGCCCGGCGGTCGCGGCCACCCCGGCGCCGACCGCGAAGGCGCCGATCACCCCGGTGCTGCCCCAGCCGAGCGCCGCCGCGGCCACCGCGACCGCGACCCGCACCGCCACCTCGGCCACCCGCAGTGCGCCAAGGCGGCCGAAGTCCTGCCGGCCCTGGAGGTAGCCGGCCGCTGCGGCCAGCAGCATGATCAGTACGCAGGCGGTGGCGAGCACCGCCAGCAGCGCCGGTCCGGCGTACCGGCTGACCGCCGCACAGGCCGCCGCCGCGCACACCACCGACAGCCCGAGGCTGAGCCGCAGACAGCAGCGCAGCGACTGCCGCCGCCGTGCGCTGCCCGCCGCGCTCACCGCCACCTCGCGGGCGAGCACCCAGGGCACCGTGGCGGACGCCAGCGTGCCGACGGTCAGCAGCACCGAGGACACCGCGGCGTAACCGGCGTACGCGGACGGCGGCAGCAGCCGTACCAGGAGCAGTGACAGACCGTAGTTCGCGGCGCCGACCAGTACGGTGGCGGCGGTCAGCAGCGCGGCGCCACGATCCAGCCGGGGAGTTGACGCAACCGTGCTCATCGGCGACCGCCCTTCCCTCCGGACCCACCGGTGAGCGCGCGTACGTCGTACACCCGCAACTGGCCGTTGGTGGCCCCGGACTCGGTGTGCAACAACCTCGCGCGCCGGTCGAGTTGGCGGGTCAGGGCCAAGTCGAGCGGGGTGTAGCCCTGGGCGACGAGTTGGGTGGACAGCAGCAGATAGTCGGCGTGGCCGCGCTGGAGCGCGCCCAGCGTGTCCCAACCGCCCAGTCTCACCCCGGGCATCAGGAACTGGGCACTGCCCTCGGTGGCGTCCACGGTGCTGCCCGGCGGGATGTGGGTACGGGTCCAGGCGAGGGTGCGGAGGTAGGCGTCGTCGTGTCGGGTGTGCACCACCGCCCAGGTCCAGGCGTCGACGGCCAGGGCGAGCGCGGTGAGCACGGCGACCGCGCGGCGCAACCCGGCCGGGGGCGCGGTGGTTTCGGACCGCCGGGCGGCGCCGCGGAGGCTGGCCGCCGTCGCGGCGGAGCGGGCCGCCGGCAGCGCCAGGTCCACGGCGAGCGCCAGCGCCGCCGTGCTGGTGACGACGAGCGGGTAGAACATCTGCTCCTCGAGCGTGCCGAAGCCGATGGCGTACAGCAGGAAGAACAGCGCTCCCGCCGCCCACGCGGTGACCACCGAGCGGGCCGGCCGGCCGGTGAACAGCCACGGCCGCCTGGTGCGGCGCAGCAGCAGCCAGACGGTGGCGCAGCCGCCGGCCGCGATCAGAGCGTAGGGCACGCCGAACTGCCCCAGATTGGCGAGCAGTCGATGGCCGAGGCCGGCCGGGGCGGCGACGGTGGGCCGGTTGAAGCCGGTGATCTGCCGGGTGCCCACGGCACGCGCGAGCCCGGCCGTCTTCTGGGTCCACCACGCCGACCAGCCACCGGTGGCGGCGGTGGCCGCCACATAGACCCCGTAACCCGCCAGCGTGGTGGCGACCGCGGTCAGCCGCAACCGCCGGACCGGGCCGCGGGCGCTGAACGCCAGGACCGCCAGCGGCAGCAGGGTGACCAGCGCGTACAACTCCTTGGTGGTGATGGACAGCGCGAACAGCAGCCCGGCGAGCACCGCGGTGCCCAGCCGGGCGCGCCGGGTCGCCGGGGTGCGGGCGAGCACCAGCACGCCCAGCGCCGCGGCGGCGGTGGCCGGCGCCTCCAACATCAACCTGCTGTCGAAGCGGTTGAGGAACGGGTCGCAGGCCAGCAGCAGCCCGGCGGCCAGCGCGATCGCCGGCCGTACCGTGCGCCGCAGCAGCGCGGTGACGGCGACCGCCGTCAGCGCGCCGGCCACCGCGTCCACCGGCCGCAGCGCCAGCGCCAGCCGCAGCGTGTCGCCGTGGCCGCCAACCGCCTTGATGACCGCGGCGAGCAGCCCGAAGAACGCCGGAGGGTGCAGGTTGAAGGGGTGGCCGTAGAGGGTCAGGCCGTCTCCGGTGGCCAGGTCGCGGCCGACGGTGACATAGGTGATCTCGTCCACGAACAGGTCGTACGAGCGCTGGATGAACGCCAGCCGCAGGCCGAGCGCCAGCGCGAACACTCCCGCCAACGCCGCCGCCCAGTGGGCGAGTCGCCCTCCGGCGTGGTCCGGTACGGCGGGGGAGGGCCGCCGGGCCGGGCGTACCGGTGGGTGGTGCCGCCAGCCCAGGGCGTCGCCGTGCCGGGCCAGCCGGATGTCAACCGCGCCGCGCGCGGCGGCGGTTGGCGCGATACGGGCGATTACCGCCTCGGCGTCCTGTTCGTCGGCCCCGACCAGCAGCAGCGCGGCGTGTGGCCCGCGGTGGTCCACCAGATCGGTGGCGCGCAGTGCGCACAGGTCGGCACGGGCGAGCGCGGCGGCGGACAGCCGGACCACGGCGCAGGCGTCGGTGACGGTTCTGCGCTGCGGCACCTGGTGCGACAGCCGCTGCCGTTCGGCGGTGAGCGCGGCGAGCAGATGCCCGGCGGTGGCGTCCCAGCCGAACCGCCCGGCCCACTCGCGGCAGCGCGCGGCCCACTCCTCGGCCCGCTCCGGGGCCCGCACCGCGCGCAGCGCGTCCAGCAGGGCGGGGGCCAAGTCGGCGTCCGGTTCCACCAACCAGCCGGTGACGCTCGGCCGTACGGTGTCCCGCAGGCCGGGGACCGCGTACGCCACGGCGGGCACGCCCGCGGCGGCGGCCTCCATGACGGACAGGCCCCAGCCCTCGCTCGTCGAGGCGGTGGCGGTGATCCAGGCGGAGGCCACCAGTTCGTCGCGCTTGCGCCGGGAGACCCGGCCGTGGAAGACCACGGCGTCGGTGACGCCCAGTCGGGCGGCCAGCGTCTCCAGTTCCGGCCGCGCCTCGCCGTCGCCGACCAGGTGCAACCGCACGCCGGGCAGCTCCCGTTGCAGGGCGGGCACGGCGCGCAGCAGGCGGTCGACGCGCTTTTGCCGTACCAGGCGGCCGACGCACACCACGCGCGGCGCCCTGTCCCGGCACAGCGCCCGCGGTTGCGGGGCGGGGTCGGGCGCCGGTTGCCCGCAGGGGGCCAGGTACACCGGTCCCGGCAGCGAGAGCCGGGCGCGGATCTCGGCGCGGGAGGACGGGGAGACGGCGCTGACGGCGCGCCGACCGTACACCAGGCGGCTGCCCCGGTTCTCCAGCCAGCGGCCGAGCGCGGCCAGCGGCCGGGGGAACCAGGCCCCGAACTGGTCCTGGTGCACATGGTGGATCAGCAGCACGACCGGGGTGCGGCGGCGCAGCGCGAGCGGGGTGAAGAACGGGATGCCGTTCTGCGAGTCGATCACACCGTCCACCCGGGCGCGGTGGAACAGCAGCCACAGCAGTACGAACGGGTAGACGGTGAACCGTCCGCCGCCGCGCACCACCGTGCCGTACCGGGTGCGCTCGCGCCGGGCGGCGCCGGGCGGGCGCGCGGTGAGGTAGGTGACGCGCACTCCCGCGCGGTGCAGTTCGGCGGCGACCTCCTCGCAGTACAGTTCGGCGCCCCCGGCCTGCGGATGCGATCCGTCCCGCCAGTTGCAGAGCACCACATGGCGGCCCTGCCATTCGGTGACGCCGGGGAAGGCGTCCGTCAGTGTCCTGGTGCGCGGCTCGGCGACCGCGGTCGGCTGGCTCACCGCACCGCCTCGGGTACCGGCCGGAAGCCGGCCAGCGCGCGGTGCAGCCGCCATAACTCGCGGGCCACCCGGCGGCCGTCGGCCAACGGCCGGAAGCTGGAGCCCTCCTGGTCGCTCCAGGCCACCGGGAACTCCTCCAGCGTCAGCCCCATCGCGCGGGCGCGGGCGATGACTTCGAGGTCGAAGGCGAAGCCTACGGTGGTGATGTCCGCGAAGATCCGGCGGGCGGCCCGCGCCTCGAAGAACTTGAAGCCGCACTGGGTGTCGGCGATCGGGCCGGACAGCCGGCGGGTCAGCAGCCGGAACCCGGCGCCGCCGACCCGCCGTACCAGCGGCTGACGTACCCTCAACTCGGCGCCGGCGCAGCGCCGGGAGCCGATCACCACCTGGCGTCCGTCCTGGAGCAGGGAAAGCGCGTCGTCGATGGCGGCCGCCGGAGTGGCGAGGTCGGCGTCGCAGAAGCCGACCCAGCGGGCCCGGGTCGTGACCATGCCGCGGGCCACCGCCGCGCCCTTGCCGCGGCGTGAGCAGCCGGTGACGGTCACCGGTACACCGCGGGCGGCGATCCGGTCGGCGCACTCGGCGGTGCGGTCGCTGCTGCCGTTGTCGATCACCCGTAGGGCGGCGCGCAACGGGAGTCGGCGCAGATGGTCGGCCAACGCCAGGAGGGTTCCGGCGAGTCGGTGCTCCTCGTTGTAGGCGGGTATGACGAGTTCCAGGTCGACGCCGGGTGAGTCCCGCCGCGTGGACGCGGTGGGGGGAGCGTCACGTCGTTCCGTGTGCGGTAAGCGCATTCGGGATTCCTTTGAGGGGGGACATGCCCACTATGTGATGGCATGCCTGCGTCAAGGACCTTTCCCGTGGAAACTATCCGTGGCGGAACGTGTGCCGACGGCATTCAATGATCTCTTAACAGAGCGGTAGCAAGGTGTTTTCCTCGCAAACCGAACGGTGCCGACCGGTGAACCCGGTCGGCACCGTCGGGTGGTCGGCCGCTAGCTTGATCTTTAACGTCCGACGTCGAATGGTGCGTCGAACTTGATCACTCGGTCCGGTAACTGCCGTACATGGAAGCGGCCTTCGTCTGAACATGTGCTCCGACCAAGGAACACACACGTCCAGCACGAAGGCCGTGAGGATGAGTCTGCTGCATCACGATGCTCGGCAGGAGGCGTTGGCGGAACTGTCATGCTTCCCTACGTTGTTCTGCGGGACGCGGTGAGCCCTTCGTATGGTTGACCCACCCAGGGGTGTCGGGTGTGGCTCTCACGCTTCTGCCGTTCGTGGCTACCCCGGATTGGCCGCCCGACGCCCCACGACGACTCGGCTGCCAATTAGGAATTGCGAATGATCGCTCCGTAGGGAATCGACAGCGAGGTCGTCCGTGGGAGGTACCAGCAGCACACCGCACGGAGGCACTACATGGCCGCGATCTGGGCCGGCATCGACGCAGGTAAAACCCACCACCACTGCGTCGCGATCAACGAGAGCGGCTGTCGGCTGCTGTCACGACGCGTCGCCAACGACGAACCGGAACTGCTCGAACTCCTCGCCGACGTCCTGGCTCTGGGCGACGACGTGACATGGGGCATTGACCTGGCCGACGGCGCGGCCGCCCTGGCCATCACGGTCCTCCTCAACCACAACCAACCACTGCACTACATCTCCGGCCGGGCCATCCACCGCGCTTCCGAGAGCTACCGCGGCGAAGGCAAGACCGACGCCAAAGACGCCGCCGTCATCGCCGACCAGATTCGCGTCCGCCGCGACCTGCACCCCTTACGGACCAGCGACGACACCGTCACCGACCTCAAGATCCTCACCGCGCGGCGTATGGACCTGGTGGCCGATCGCACCCGGGCCATCAACCGCCTCCGCGCTCAACTCACGGGCATCTTCCCGAGCTTGGAGCGCGCACTGGATCTCAGTAACGCCGGTCCGCTCATCTTGCTGATGGGGTATCAGGCCCCAGCTGCCCTGCGCAGGATCGGCGCCCGACGGCTGGAGACCTGGCTGCGTAACCGCAAGGTCACCCGTGCCGACAGGCTCGCCCAGACAGCCATTGAAGCCGCCGAACGCCAGCACACCAGTCTGCCCGGCGAGAAGCTGGCCGCCCAGATGGTCCACACACTTGCGAAGGAGGTGATGACCCTCAACGAGCAGGTGGCCGAGCTCGACAGGCAGATCGAGGCTCGGTTTCGCGACCACCACACCTTCGAGGTGATCACCAGCATGCCCGGCCTGGGCATCATCCTCGGCGCCGAGTTCCTGGCCGCCACCGGCGGCGACATGACCGCTTTTGGCACCCCCGACCGCCTCGCCGGCTTCGGCGGTGTCGCACCGGTGCCCCGCGATTCAGGCAAGATCAGCGGTAATCTGAAGCGCCCGCAGCGATACAACCGCCGCCTCCAGCGCGTCTTCTACACCTCGGCGTTGCTCAGCATCCGCTACTGCGAGGACTCCAGGCGCTTTTACCAACGCAAGCGAGCCGAGGGCAAACGTCACACCCAGGCGGTTCTCGCCCTCGCCCGACGCCGGGTCAACGTCCTGTGGGCCCTCCTGCGCGACGGGCGGTGCTACGAGCCTGCCCCACCCATCGCACCGGCAGCTTGACAAACAGCATTAGGAATCCCTACCTGCTCGCCGGCATCGTCGCCGAACTCGGGCTCGCCGCCGTGTGCGTCTACACCCCACCCCTGCAAGCCCTGCTCGGAACCGCCGCTCTGCCCGGCCACGACCTGCTGATCCTGCTGCCGTACCCGGTGATCGTGTGGGGCGCCGACGAAGCGCGCCGCTGGCTGCAACGCCGCCGCACCCCGAATCCGTGAGCCGGGCGGCCAACCGACCGGCGGCGTGGTCGACGAGCCCCAGGGCACGGGCGGCCTCCGCCGAAAGACTCCTCCCTAGTCCTCGATGATCAGGACGTCCCGCACGGGCCTGCGCGGCACTGTGGGGCCCTTCGGGCCGTACCCCAGACGAAGCATCGTCTGCACATAACCCGTCCCCGAAACCGGATCCCGCAGGGGCCACCGCAGGTCGGGCCATTCGAGGGCCTCGGTGGAGAACGATGTGGCCAGCCCCTCCAGGGTGGCCAGGAGCAGGACGCGTTCCATGGCCTGGCCCCCGCGCAGCCAGTCCTCGGGTCGGTCGCCGTCGGTGCTCAGCAGGACCAGGTGGGGATCGTTCTCGAAGGGGGTCGATCCGAAGTCGGCGGTCGGTCTGCCGCCGGAGAAGTCACGCATGGGCGCCCTGCCCCCGCGCTGCCGTGGCCCGAAGGCGTAGTCCGGCACGCCGTCGGTGGCCGTGTCCGCCTCGGAGGTCCCGAGGCGGGTCCACCGCTTCAACTCCGCCTCCCGGTCGCGGTCGGTGAGATCGCGCGCCCTGGCCTCTTCGGCCAGCTCCTCCACCCAGCGCAGGTGCCAGGAGGAAGGGAAGGACAGCGCGGCCCCCTCCTGGCGGGCGGCCTCGGTCAAGGCAGTGCGCAGGCTGGCGGGTATCTCGGTCTCCGCGAAGGGGTACCGGCTGGTGTGCCGCTCGGGGATCGCCGGGTGGAGCAGCGCCAGGGCGCTGTCATCGCCGCGGGGGTCGGTCAGCCGCACGGTCGCCAGCAGCGCTGTGTCACCCGGGTCGGGTAGGAGCCTGACGTCCGGGTGGCAGGCGGCGTCGGCGGCGGCAACTCGCAGGTTGAACAGTGCCGCGCCGCATCCCAGGTGGAGGGCGCGAGCATCGGGGTCGGACTCCGTCAACGCGCGCTCGAAATCCGCGTACAGGCGGAAGCAACGGCTTCCGCGTGAGTAGCGGAACCGCCAGGGCTGGGCGTTGTGCATGGAGGGGGCGGCAGTCGCTTCACGCACCAACTCCGCCACGCGTGCGTCGTTCATCATGTTTGGGGCGATCAACGAGATCTCCCTCCGGGAAGCGCGGGCCCGGCTGCCCCGGTCCCTTTCCATGGTCGCTCCACATCCGTGCCCCGGGAGAGGCCGAGCGTCACCGAACGGGGGACGAACGGCTCAGGACCGGGTGCTTCGTGGGCCGCGAGGCTGGGACGCGGTTAGTGCCTGATCGAGACCGAGGGCGCGGTGGGATCGCCCACGCCCGTGGCAACGCCCAGCTTCTGGATTCCGCGCTCGGCGAGGAAGAGGGGCGTACGGGGCCGACTGCGCAGGATCTCGCTCACGCACTGTGGCGCTTGGTCACGGGGACCTCAGCGCAATGTTCGACGCGAGCGCGCCGATGTTGTCGATCGACCTTTCTCGGTTCGGCGGTGCGGGTGACGACACCGCCCTCTGGCTGGCGGCCTGCGCAAGCCAGGATGGAATCCGCCCTAGATGATTGAGTCCGATGTCCTCAGTGGTCGTATGCGATCAACGAGCGTTTGACTGGGGCTCCGGTGGTCCAGTTGCGCCAGAGAGCAGCCGTCAGTGCCAGGAGGCGTTGACCGGTGCGGGCGAAGACTCCAGCCAAGGTTCTGGCGCCGTTTCCGTGGCCACGGCGCAGCGGTGGGCCTGTCCGCTACCGTGCGTTCGGCCAGGCGGGCATGGCCGACCGCTCCAGCCGCCCGCGCACCAGCCCCCGCCGGACCCCGACCCGCACCGAGCGACGCATCATCAAAGGTCCGCGGTGCTGCGCCGCTGAGGGCCAGCCCGTATGGCGGGCCTGCTACGGCTGGTGCCCTCCACCGTGCACCGCCTGCTGACCCGACGTGGCCTGGCCCGCCTCACCCACCTGCACCGGGGCACCGGCCATGTCATACGCCGCTACGAACGCGACAGGCTCGGCGAGTTGGTGCACGTGGACATCAAGAAGCTCGGCAACATCCCCGACGGCGGCGGGCACAAAGTCCTCGGCTGGGCCGCGGGCCGCAAAGCCCGCTCGTGACCGCAGCCGGGATCACACACAAGCGCACCCGGGCCTACCGGCCCCAGACCAACGGCAAGGTCGAACGCTTCAACCGCACCCTGCTCGAAGAAAGGGCCTACGCTCGCCCTTCACCGGTCAGAACAGGAACGACGCGACGCCTTCCCGCAGTGGCCGCACACCTACAATCACCACCGCAGACACACCGCACTCAACGGCCAACTACCCGCCAGCCGCGTCCCCAACCTCTCAGGGCAGTACAGCTAGTGAGCCGACACGGCCACCGCCAACGGCGGGACACCGCGGTCGGCTCCGACCGCCAACGCAGCCTCCACCAGCCAGTCAGTATCGGCCAACGTGAGCCAGGGAGACGGGGAAACTCGCTCATGAAGGCGAGTCCAGTGCTGTCTCGACCGCCAACTCGGCTGCATACTGGTTGACTTCGGAGCAACCACTGCATGCCAGGCGTCCGGCGGCCGTAGCGACAGGCCAGCCCCTGACCTGCTCGGCGAAGGTCACCCGCCGACACTCGCGGTTGTCGCAGAACAGCCGACGCACCGACAGCCCGATCACCACGCCCCGGCCGCCGCATGGCGCGTCGGCCAGGCGCCGCCCGTAACGGCTATGCACCCAAGCCCGCCACCCGCCGCCTGCCGTACGGCAGATCGTGACGCCGAACCTCAACTTCGATGGGGACGACGCAGTTTCCGGCACGCATACGGCTCGATCCGGGAAGGCAGTCAGGACACCGGCAGGTCCGCCCACCGCACGACGCCGCCAGGCCTGACGTGGGTGCCACAGCGTACCGACAGTGCGGTGACGATGCAGAGGCCGCGTCCGTGTTCGTCGGGCGCGACCGCCTCCTGAGGCCGTCGTCGGGGGCGAGGCACCGATCCGCCATCGGTGACTTCGATGCGCAGGACGGGACATCCCGCGATCTCACTCCAGCACAGCCTCAGGACAGCCGGGGGCAGGGCGTGCAGGATCGCGTTCGTGATCAGTTCCGAGATCACCAGGAGCGCGTCCTCCAGGCTGCCGCTCGGCAGGCCCCAGTCGGCGAGGAGGGCGTGCGCCCGTCGCCGCACGGTTGCGACAGCCTCGCGGATGTGCGGTACCGGGAGGAGATGGCCGACGCTCCCGCTGGGCGTCGCTGCGGCCGCCTCCCCGGAAACGTTCACGACTGCCGTCCTGATGGTGCCCATGCCTCGACCGCGCGCTCCGGTGAGAGGCACATGATGAACCTGTTCGACAAGCCCGAACCCGGGTGGAGGCTCCTGCGCCGCGTGCTTGCAGAGGTCCTCCGGCGGTACGCCGCCGACCTCTGGGTTTCTCAGCTGGTCCGCCACTTCTCCTCCTCCGGGAGCACTGCCGGTTACCCGCCTGTACCGATCGCCCCTTGACCTCACCCCTCGGACCGGCCTCGGCCTCCCGCCGAACGGCCACCGGGGGCCATGCCCACTTTGCTGAGCACTTGTACTAATACGGACGCTATGGGCCCTGCCTGCCGCAGTCAACGAATGGCGGTCGGCATTACCGAACGCTTTGGTGCGATGGTGAATGACTTTTCAGGCCGCCATCAGCACCGCCGCGACCGACCCCCTGGTCAACAGGCTGAGTTCCCTAACCGAGAGCTACGATCGCGACATGGCTGGCCCGGTGCAGTCGATCGAACGGGCGGCGGCGATCCTGCGCCTGCTCGCCGGGGGCCCCGGTCGGCTCGGCCTGGGCGAGGTGGCGGCCTCACTGGGCCTGGCGAAGGGCACCACCCACGGCATCCTGCGCACCTTGCAGAGTGTCGACTTCGTCGAGCAGGACGAGGCGACCGGCAAGTACCAGCTTGGCGCGGCGCTGCTGCATCTGGGAACCAGCTATCTCGATGTCAACGAACTGCGGTCCCGTTCCATCAACTGGGCCGATGCCCTCGCCGCCCGTAGCGGGGCGGCTGTACGCCTCGGCGTGCCGCTCGAAGGCAAGGTGCTGATCGTCCACCATGTCTTCCGTCCCGATGACACGTTCCAGACACTGGACGTGGGCTCCCTGCTGCCGCTGCATGCCAGCGCTCTCGGAAAGGTATTGCTGGCGTATGGAGCCGCATCCCTGGAACCGCTTGTGGAAGCCGAACCGGAGGCCTACACCCGGCACACACTCGTCTCCTCTCAGCAGCTCAACCGGGCGATCACCGAGACGCGAGATGCCGGGTGGGCCGCCGCGGTCCAAGAAATGATCATGGGTGAAGCAGACATCGCGGCGCCGATCCGCGGGCAGGGCGGCCTGGTGGTGGGCGCTGTCGGCGTGTCCGGCCCCGTAGAAAGCATCTGCGACAGCAAGGGCCACCCCCATGCGTCCCTCGTCGGCCTGACACGCAATGCCGCACGGGCGATCTCCCGAGATCTCGGTGCGGCCCGCTGGTGACCCCCGTGCCCTCCCCGAATATGTCCTAAAGGCAGGCCCGGCCATGGTTGAACGCTATGTGATCTCCATCGACCAGGGCACCATGTCCACCCGGTGCATCCTCTTCGACCACCGGGGACGGCTCGTGTCGGTCGCGCAGAAGGAACACCGGCAGCACTTCCCCAAGCCCGGCTGGGTGGAGCACGACGCCATCGAGATCTGGTCCAATCTGCAGCGCGTGGTGCCGCGCGCTCTCGACAACGGCGGCGTCAGGCCCGACCAGGTAGCGGCGATCGGCATCGCCAACCAGCGTGAGACGACCGTGCTCTGGGACCGCCGGACGGGAGTTCCCGTGGGCAATGCCATCGTCTGGCAGGACACCCGCACCGACGCACTCGTCGAGGAACTGCGGCGAGAGACCGGTGACGACTTCTTCATCGAGCACTGCGGCCTCTCTCCCACGACCTACTTCTCCGCGCCGCGGATCCGCTGGCTCTTCGATCACGTCGACGGCCTGCGCGAGCGCGCCCAAAGCGGCGAAGTGCTGTTCGGCACGATGGAGAGCTGGCTGATCTGGAACCTCACCGGCGGCCCCGACGGCGGACTGCACATCACGGACGCCACCAACGCCAGCCGCACCATGCTCATGGACATCCGCACACTGACCTGGGACGACGAGTTGTTGGCGCATTTCGGCGTGCCCCGCCCGATGCTGCCGGAGATCCGCCCCTCCATAGAGTCCTACGGCGTAGCCCATGCGCTGCTGCCGGACGTCCGCATCGGCGCCGCCCTCGGCGACCAGCAGGCGGCGTTGTTCGGGCAGACCTGCTTCGCCCCCGGGGAGGCCAAGTGCACCTATGGAACCGGCAGCTTCCTGTTGCTCAACACCGGCACCGATCTCGTGCGGTCCCGGCACGGACTGCTCACCACGGTGGGCTACAAGGTCACGGACGAACCGACGGTCTACGCTCTGGAGGGGCCGATCGCCGTCACCGGCTCGTTGGTCCAGTGGTTCCGTGACCGCTTGGGGCTGATCAACAGCGCGCCGGAGATCGAGACCTTGGCCCGCACCGTCGAAGACAACGGCGGCTGCTATATCGTTCCCGCCTTCTCCGGACTGTTCGCGCCTCATTGGCGCAGCGATGCCCGCGGCGTCATCGTCGGCCTCACGGCATACATCACCAAGGGCCACCTCGCCCGTGCCGTGCTGGAAGCCACCGGCTGGCAGACCCGGGAGGTCGTCGACGCCATGAACGCCGACGCGCCCCGCGCGTTGAAGGAGCTGAAGGTCGACGGTGGTATGACGGCCAACAACCTGCTGATGCAGTTCGTGGCCGATGTGCTCGATGTCCCCGTGGTACGGCCCATGGTCTCGGAGACCGTCTCCCTCGGCGCCGCCTACGCTGCCGGGCTCGCCGTCGGCTACTGGCCGGACCTGGAAGGCCTGCGCCGCAACTGGCACCGGGCTGGTCAGTGGCTGCCCACGATGGACTCCGCTCGGCGGGAGACGGAATACGACAACTGGAAGCGGGCCGTCGAGCGTTCGTACGGCTGGATCAGACCGCAGTAGCCGTCAAGCAGCGAGTCCCGGCGCCTGCACCCCACACCGACGGATCACAGCCGTACGCGGTCCTGGCGATAGCGACCGGGAGACCGAGAAGTCCTGCCAAGTCGGCTCGGGGCTGCTGCGGGTGCCGAAAAGTGCATCCACGCTGGTCACGCTGTATGTCGGTACTCGCGGAGGGTTCTCGCGGAGGGTTCCGCCGAGTCGGTCGCGTCGGCGCATTTTGAGTTGGGCGATCTGGGTCGGGATCGTTAATCGGTGCGGGCCGTGCTCTCAGGGCGTGAGCCGGGATTGGGAGCGCGGTGAGGGCGGTCAGTGTTGTCGTGGGTCTCGAACTCGCCTGGTGCGTTGACGAGATGGTGCTGGTTCCAGATCAATGCGCGGTCGAGCAGTTCCCGTCGGCATGTCGCTATCCAGCGTTCCATCACCGCGTTCATCCGCGGCATCCTGACGCTGGTGAGCACGGCCCCGATCCCGGCGCCCCCCGGGGAGGCAGTGCACGCGGCTTCCAACGCTTCCACAGGGCTCACTGCTGACGAAGCAGCGGAGCCTACACCCGATCACCGACCACCCCACTCGGGAGGTTCGACGGCCCTGACACTGCCGCTACGCCCGCATTCGTTCGACCTGGTTTTCGGAAACATCTGTCACCCGGCAGCCGGCAACTACCGTGAGTATCCTTATCTGTATCTGGAAGTGGCGCATTTTGTTCGGACAGGCACCTCCGGTACGGAGGGTTTGGTGGAGATAACGCTGCGTGTGGCACAACAGGGATGGCGAGGGACCTCGAACGGTCGGTTGCTCGCCAGCTCCTCTGCCGCACGACAGCCACATCCCGCTCTGATGGCGGTGCCATTTCTCCTTATCCTGGCGATCACACTCATCGATCTACCGTTTCCCGGCTCCCTCCACCTGGGCGATCTCCTGATCGTGGTGCCTGTCATCACCGCCTGGTATGCCAGTCCCCGGCTCACCGGGCTGGTCTCCGTCGCGGCTGTGGCGGCCCTGGTGGCCATTTACGTGGTGCGTCAGTCAGCGTCCCCGCCGCAGATGGCAGCACTGATCGTGGCCTCGGCTTTCAGCACGATCGCCCGATACCTGTCGAAGCGGCATCAGCGAGAGATGATCCAGGTACGAACGGTTTCCGAGGCCGCGCAACTGGCTGTACTGCCTCCCCTGCCCGACCGCCTTGGCCCGCTCCGCCTGGCCTCGCTCTATCTGGCAGCCGAGGACGAAGCGCACATTGGCGGAGATCTTTACGCCGCGGTGCGCACGACCACCGGGACACGATTGATCATTGGCGACGTGCGCGGCAAGGGTCTGACCGCGGTCGGCGATGCTGCCTTGATCATCGGCGTGTTCCGTGACGCAGCCCGTCGGCAGGGCACTCTGCCGGAGCTTGCGACTTACCTGGACCGGAGCGTCCGCAGCAACACACCCGGGGCCATCGAACCCGAGCAGCCCGGGGAGTCGTTCGTCACCGCGACCATCCTCGAAATCCCTGACTGTGAGCCCGTCGTTCGTAGCGTCACGTGTGGGCACCCTTCGCCCCTGCTCCTGCGGGCGAACGACATTGTCCCTATGGAAGCCAGCCACCCTGCACCACCGCTGGGTCTGGCCCAGCTGACGAAAGTCACCTACCACGTCGACACTTTCAGCATGCGTGCCGACGAGGCGCTCCTGCTCTACACCGACGGTGTCATCGAAGCCCGCAACGGTCTCGGTGCGTTTTATCCCCTCGCCGCACGGCTCGCCACCCGACCCCACAACCATCCGGCAGAGCTTCTCGACCGCATCCGCGACGACCTTCTCACCTATGTCGGCGGACGCCTCGGCGATGATGCAGCCATGATCGTGGTCGAACGCCAAGAGGTGCGTAAGGGCGGCATGTGACAGGCCAAGGGCGACTTCATCCGGCCTTGTACGCCGAACAGACGCGAAGCACCGGCCGAGCACCCCGTCGCTCAGGGCTGGACCAAGGGGTTCATGGACGAAGAGGCATACCAGTGGGTGCGAGACGTAGCCACCCTCTTCGATGAAGAGCGCCTGCTGCCCTACGCGGCGGGCATCGACATCAACACCGACTACCTCGTAAATGCCTGGGAGTTGGGGAGTGGCGGGGGAGGGGGGATAGCTGTAAGGGCAGGTTTCCTTTGGTCGTTCCAGCTATCGAACGGCGCCCGGACTGCTGTTGTGGGGCACCGACTTCCTGGACTGTAAACATGTCAGGCGAGCCCTGCCTTGAGTGCGCTGAGATGTTCCCGGGCGTTCGTGGCGGCGGCCGATGGATCCTTGCGGGCGATGGCGTCGACGAGTTCTCGATGGCTTGCCCGGTCAGGATCTCGTTGTGAGCTGCTACCACGACGTGCCGGTGGAACGCTGTGTCCGCATCGACGAGGGTGTCGATGCTCCCGTAGGCGCCAGCCCGCTGGTCGAGGGCACGGCGCAGAGCGCGGAGGTCTGTCGGGGTGCGGCGCTGGGCGGCCAGGGCGGCGGCTGCTGACTCGATGGCGATCCGGGCCTCGATGACGGCGACGATGTCGCTGCGCTTGAGGACATCGTCCCATTGATCAGGAACATCTAGGGCGATGACAAAGACCCCGGCGCCTTGGCGGGACTCCAGGACGCCCTTCCCGGCGAGTTGGCGGATGGCTTCGCGCACAGTGGACCGCCCGACACCCAGTTGCGGTCCGAGGGTTGTCTCGCCAGGCAGCTTGGCCCCCAGCGCCCATTCGCCGCCGCGAATGCGCTCGAGGAGCAGCGTCGCTGTCGAGTACTGCACCCGTATCGAGATTCACCCACGACACCCTTACGTTGGCGACCTGGTGCACGCTGCGTTCAGCGGAACCCACCAAGACGCGATCAACAAGGGCTTCGCGGAGCACCGCGCCCGCGCAAAGGCAACAGGTGTCGACGAGCGCGAGTTGGAGTGGCGGGTGCCGTACCTGCCCATCGGCCCGGCCGACATCGGCCGCAGTTACGACGCGGTCATCACGGTCAACTCCCAGTCCGGCAAGGGCGGCATCGCCTACCTCCTGCAGAGCGAGTGCGGCCTCACCCTGCCCCGTCGCCTGCAGATCGACTTCGCGCGCCGCGTCCAACAGCACACCGACGCCACCGGTCTGGAAGCCACCGCCGAGCAGCTGTTCAAGCTCTTCGAGCAGACCTACCTGACGACACTGAGAACGCCACCTCAGTCGACTTCATCGACCTGGAGACCAGCGGCTCAGCCACCGAACCGACGACGAAGATGACCGTGCGAGTCGACAACACCGAGCACGTCCGCAACCACCACGGGATCGGCCCGGTCCAGGCATGCACCGCTACCCTGGCCGAGTTCGGGATCCATATCGATGTCGTCTCCTTGAACCAGACCTCGCTGTCCACGGGCAACGACAGCGATGCCCTGACACTGCTGAAGTACCGCAACGCCGATGGCACCCACTGGGCCGCCGGACGAGACCAATCAGTGCTCACCGCCACACTCACCGCCGTCGCGAACGCCGCACGACGCACAGCGGCCAAGCAAGCGCCGATCGGCTGACCAACCTGGGCGGGCGCCGGTGACTCATCCGCGGCCGTCCCGGGGGCCGAAGACCGCCAAGGCCTCCTCGGCGCTCGCTCGGGCCTGCAAGAAGTAGTCGGTCCACTCGGCGATGTCCGGATAGCCGCAGTCGGCCCGGACGGCCTCGGCGGCGGCTGCCGTGTCGTACCCGGTGCGGCGCAGTTGTACGCCGGGGCCCAGCAGGGCCCAGTGCGCCCCAACACGGCCATAGGACATGCCGACGCTGCCGGGATTGACGACCAGTCGGCCGTGGGTGAGCCGGACGAACGGCATATGCGTGTGTCCGCACACGACCGTTTCGGCCGACGGGTCGCAGCCGTCGAGCACCTCACCCCACCGCGCGGAGGAAGAGTCGACGAGCACGACCTCCTCGTCGTCCCGCGGGGTGGCGTGGCAGAACAGCACTCGCCCAACGCCGTCGACGTCCAGCGCGATGCTCGAGGGCAGCGAGTCCAGGAGCTCGACCTGGTCCTCGCGCAACTGCTCCGCAGCCCAGGTCGCGATCGGATCGGGAATGTCGGCGCGCTGCCCGCGCCGGTACTCCACCAACTCCCGGTCGGCGTTGCCGCCCAGCCACAGCGCCCGGTCGCCGAGTTCGGCCAGCCGGTCCAGCACCGCCACCGGCTGCGGCCCGGCCGCCAGATCCCCGGTGAGCACGATCCGGTCCGCGGCAGCGACATCAGGCTCCGCTAGCACGGCCGCCAGGGCGGGGAGCACCCCATGGATATCGGATAGCACCGCCACGCGTTCCACCATCCCGCCATCCTGCCGTACAGCGCCCCGCCTCCGCGGACCTCCGATGCCCGATCAGCCAGTGCCAATGACCTTGGAAAGCAGGCAAATTCGGCAAAGTTGATTAGAATTGCGCCCACGTACGCGAGGCGGACAGCGGGTGCGCCGCACCATGCGCAGGGGAGGGCGCACCGCTTAGTAACCGGAACGACTAGCCAGCCCAACTGGAGTAGCAGCACGTGAACTGCTGCTGGCCTGGCTCAAGCAACTGTTCCCGCCTCGCGCCGTCACAGCACACCGACAAATATCGAGGGCCGATGCCCCACGGCACCCGCCCTCAACCGGATTGTCTACGTGGACTGTCAGCCGCACTTGACCTGGGAGACGTCGTCGTACGCCTGGGCGGTGTAGGTGCCGTCGTTGGCCAGGATGGTGCCTTCGGTGACGGTCTGGAAGTCGTGGGTGCCGTCGCCGGAGCAGTCGTACTCGACGTCCAGGGCCAGGTTGTCGGTCTCGGCCTGAGACTTCTCGTCGTTGGCGACGGTGTCGTACTCGTGGAACCACAGGACCCAGTAGTCCTCGCCGATCTGGGAGAGCATGTCGATGTTGGGCTGGGGAGTGAGGCACGCGGTGAGGTTGGAGCTGTAGACGTCGGTTCCGATGTTGTAGATATAGACGTACAGGCCGCAACCGGTCGGCAACTGCGCGGGGGATACCTGGTCGACGGGGCGGGTGGCGGCGGTGGCCTGGCCCTTTTTGGTGTAGGGCGTGACCGTGATCTTGTCGATGTGGCCGCCCTTGGCCTTGATCGCATCCAGTTCGTGCTGGACCTTGGTCGGCAGCGATGTCGGCGGCTTGGCTGCGGTCCCAGCAGCAGACGGTTCGGCGACCCCTACCCCCAGGCCCAGAACCGCGAGCGTGGAAGCGGACAATGCCGCTATCCTGCGCATGCTTTTGTGCATGTTGTCCCCCTTGAGTCAGTTGTGACTTCCGGCTCAACGGTAGGGGGTCATGCACACTTCATCCGGTCGGTTCACGGGACTCGCACAGAATCACTTATCGCCCCCATCCGGACCTTCCGCCTCCTTCGTTCCTTCCTCCTCGGGGGGAAACTCGCACACGTACGCGTCGGCGCTGGATGGATCGAGGTCTTCGCGGTCCGGCCACGTCTTGGGCGGCGGCGACGTGCGGTAGGGCAACTCGCGGCGGGGACGGTCGCCGCTTGCAGTCTTGAGCTTCACCATGGCGTTCCCTTCTACGGTGACCAGTGGATCTGGTCGTAGGCCCAGCCAGCCTGGGGCGGCACGGCATGAGCATCACACATAGCTACTTTCCCCCGGGGGGCAGAGCTGGGAGTCCGGGGCCCACACCGCATGCTCTCCCGGAAGGTCCGCCGGTGACCACCCAGCAAGCTGGGCGAGTTGAGCGCGTCCGGATGAGCACTTAGGTCGCGCATACGGCCATCGGTATCGGCGCTGCGGATGCCGAAGGTCAGGCTGGACGATGTGCCGTCCTCGACGCCGGCGCTGTCGACCGAGAGGAACCGCCACCCCCCGGCAACTGATACGGCCTCAGCCACCAGCACTTCCTCCCGCGACCGGTTCACCGCTCGTCGGGCCTCTTCCGGAGTCATAGCCCCATCTTCCCAACGTTACCAAGCCCCTGAGGATGAGAAACAGGATCTCAACGTGTTCCTTGACATCGGCCATCACGCAGAGCGACGAGTGTCTCGGGGCGGCGATGCCGCATGGCGCGCGCAGTCAAGTGACCAGCGTCATACGCCAATTCGCGAAAATCTTTGTCGGTCGGCCGCCGTGCCGCGCCTGAAGGGTGGAAGCGGCTTCGCCGATACCCCTCCAGCGAGGCAGCAGTTGGCCATTGAGGTTCGTCATAATCGCCGCGAAACCCTGGATGCGCCTGCGCGGATCGGTGAGTTCGGGGCAGCGGGTGAGCGCGAGTTTGAGGCGGAGCTGCTGGCCAGAGCTGAGGTTGTCGGGGTGGCGGGTGAGTCAGCCGGTGACCTGCCGGACGGTGGGTGCCTCAGACCTCTTGGGTGTCGGGGACCCTGCCGAGCGAAGCGGTTCGGGCCAGCGCCGGACACGGCGGCTGCTGCCCCGGTAGCCGCGTTCCTGGATCTCACGGAACAGTCGGCCGCCGTCAGTACATCCCTCCTGCCAGCGCATGTTGAGGTACTCGGCGCATGCCTGCAGCGGCGAGTGACGCCGGGGCGGCGGGGACAGGACCGTCCTCGACGGTGGCGGCGTGCGCGTACTTGCCCACCGTCTTGCGGTCCATTCGCAGCCTCTCGGCGATCACCTGGATCGCGACGCCCTGGTCGTACATCTCGTGCACCGCTGCGAAGTGGCGCCGGGCGTTCGCCGCCCGCTTGCCTTGAACTACCGGCGATCCAGCCGGTGGTTCTGCTGCCTCGACCTGGCCTCGTCCTCGATCGGGGCGAGGCAGCGGCGATGGGCAACGACGCACTTCTTGACCGTCTTGTACAAGTTGAGCCAGAGGTGGAAACGGTCTGCGATCTGGACCGCTTCCGGGGCTGCGGTACGGACCGCCTCTGCGTAGGCGCTGGTGCCGCTGCACGCGGTGCGGAAACGTGTGCACACCACGGCTGGGCCGGGTGGCCAACGGGGATGTCGGGCCATGCCATACCTGCGGTGCGCGGGCTGCCTCAGCCCGGATCGCCACGCCCAAGGAGCGCGCCGCACGTATGCGTGCCAAGGGCAGCCCTTGGAAGCGCATCCGGGAGCGGGCACGGCGTGGCGGTGCAAGCACCTGCCGTGCGGCCAGATCGTCCAGGCACGCTACGACACCGTCATGGCCGGAGTCGGCTGCTGCTGGGAATGCGGCAAGTCCTCGCGACGCCTCAACCCCGACACAGCCGACCGGTGTGCCGGTCAGGGAGCCGGGACGGGGCCGCCGGGCCGGAACCGCTCCACCCCGACGATGTGCCGCACCTTGACCGGGCGCACGATCACCGCGACCCGCTGTTCCCCCGGCATGATCCACTCGAAGCGCTCGCTGCCCAGATACTTGCGGGCCAGCCGGTCCATCCGGTCGTGCGCCTCCTCACCCTCGATGAAGCGGGCCACCACACCACTGATCTGCACTCGGTCGAAGGGATCGGTGGTGTCCGCGTGCGAGAGATAGACGCGGGGATCGCGGCGCAGGTTTTCCTCCTTCACCCGCCCAACCGAGGTGTTGAACGTCAGCTCTTCCTCGCCCTCCAGATCCACCCACATAGGGCTGACCTGCGGTGCCCCGTCGGCGAACACGGTTCCGACGTACCAGATGTTGGGGGCTTGCAGCCGGGCGCGGACGGCTTCGTCGAATGTCGCAGTCATTCCGTGAGGCTACCAACCATGAGCGGTGGGACAGTTCGGGAGAACCGTGGCATCGCCGTGTGCTCGCGCCGTCCGTTGTCAGACCCCGGGCGTAGCGTGGCCGTTGTCCCCGCTGCTGGCTGCTCGGGGGGTTGCCCCGCCGATCGCGCGGCGGGGCAACAACTACGCGGCGATGGCGTACTGGTTCTGCCGCGAGGCCTTCCATGCCTCGACCCAGGCTCGCTGCCAGTGGGCCAACTCCAGGCGCTGCTGCGGGGATAGTGTCCTGGTCGGAGGTGATGTGTTGGCGGCTGTCGAGGTCGAGAAGGGCGGCCATCGGCACGCCGAAGGGCTTGGGTGCGCCTTTGAGGTGGCCGGAGTAGACGGCCTCGATGGTGATGTGGCCGCCGTCGCGGTGGACGGTGCGTACGGTGACGTGGACGTTGTCGATGACGTTGTCGGCGCGGGCCCTCCACCCGGAGATCTCCTGGCGGCCGTGGAAGCTGCCCTCCACCGCTTGGTCGGTGTAGGTGCCGTCGGTGGTGAACAGGGCGCCGAGTGCGCCGGGGGCGGTGCCGTTCCAGGCGGCGGCCCAGTCGGTGACGATCCCCGGCAGGTGTTGGTCGGCGGGCTGCGCGGCGAAGGCGGTGCTGCCGAGTGCGGCGGAGACGGCCGCGGTGCAGATCAGCGCGGTCACGGCGCGGGGTGAAGCAAGCTTCATGGTGATGTTGTTCCTGGGTGATGGCATGTCAGGTGGCTGAATGAGTGGGTCGTTTCGCACCGCCACACCGGCTGTGGCGGTGCGGCGGCCCTGGAACGGCTCGGAGGAAGTTCCGACGGGCAGACCGACGGGGGATCACGGAACGCGGCCGGGGACGCTGCGCGCGGCCGCGCCTTCGGTTGTCTGGCTCTTCGGCACGGTGGTCGTCTTGTTCGGACACGGGCGATGCGCACCGTGGGTTTCCGGCTGAGGCGGGCGCTGTGGTCGGATTCGTCTGGTGGCCGACGGGCGGCTACATCCCAGGGTTGGTGCGCGTCAGGGGGTCAGGACCACCTTGCCGGTGACGGTGCCGGACTCCGCTAGCCGCAGTGCCTCGGCGGCCCTGGTGAGCGGCAGTTGGGCGGCGATGCGGGCTGTGACGTCGCCGCGGCGGACGGCGGCGAAGACCTCGGTGAGGTCGGCCCGCAGCCGGGCACGGAAGCGGTCCTTGCTCAGGGCCCGCCCGGCCCAGATGTTGTAGAAGTAGGCGCGACGGCCGTTGGGCCGCAGCGTGTTCCACAGCCAGACGCGGCCGAGGATCTTGAGCACGGGCCACTGCTTGGACCCGGTGTCGTCGCGGGTGGAGGCGCTGCCGTAGGCGACAAGGGTGCCGCCGGGGGCGAGCAGGTGCCAGGAGTCGGTGACACTTCGGCCGCCGAGGTGGTCGAAGACGGCGTCCACCCCACCGGGTGCCAACTCCCGGACCCGGCCCGGCACGTCGTCGGCGCGGTAGTCGACCGGGATGACGTCCAACTCCCGTAGGGCGTCGTGGTGCCGGGCGGAAGCCGTGCCGATCACCTTCGCGCCCGCGGCGTGGGCGAGTTGGACCAGGACCGAGCCCACGCCGCCGCTGGCGCCGTGCACCAGGACGGTCTGTCCGGCGCGCACTCGGGCCTTGCGGTGCAGCATCTGCCAGGCGGTGATCCCATTGACCACCACGGTCTCGGCCTCCGCCGCCGTGAGGCCGTCCGGGACCTCGACCGCGTCCTTGGCGTCGAGGACCACGTGACTGGCCCACCCACCGACCTTCACCAGTGCGGCCACCCGCCGACCGGCCAGATCCGGATCGACGCCGAGGCCGGTCGCCAGCACCCGACCCACCAGGTCGTAGCCGGGCACGAACGGGAACGGCGGCTGGTCGTAGTACCGCCCGCGACGCATCTGCTGCTCGGCGAACGACACACCGGTCGCCTCCATGGCGATCACGATCTGTCCCCGACCGGCGCTCGGCACGGCTGCTTGGCGGATCTTCAAGCCTTCCGGGGCCACGATGCCCGGCAGAACGACCTGGACGAGGTGTTCGCTGCCCATGACCGCCCTCCTCTTCTCGATAGGAGCTTTCGCGTTCGTTATAAGTTGTAACTACCGCCGCGGTGAGGGTCAATAACGTGGGTGATATCCTCTAACGAACCGGTTTCTGGAGAACGGGAGGCAGGTCGTGATCGACCCGGACACGAGGACTCCGAGGGAGCGGTACCGCACCCAGGTACGGGAGGAGATCAAGCAGCACGCCTGGACGCAGATCGCCGCCGCCGGGGCTTCCGCCCTCTCCGTCAACGCCATCGCCAAGCAGATGGGCATGAGCGGACCGGCCCTGTACCGGTACTTCGCCAACCGCGACGAGCTGATCACCGAACTCGTCAAAGACGCCTACCGCAGCCTGGCCGACACCTTCCGCACCCGCGCCGAGGCAGGCGCGGACCTCGGCGACCTGGCGCACGCCCTGCGCGGATGGGCTCTGGAGGACCCCCAGCGCTACTTCCTCGTATACGGCACCCCCGTGCCCGGATACCAGGCGCCTGAAGACACCACGCGAATCACCTCCGAGATCATGGCCGTCCTCCTCGATGCCTGCGCCGCTGAGCAACTGCCCGACACACCCCCGTCCCCGCTCGATCCGCACCTGGCCGAGCACCGGGCTTGGGCCGGACCGCACCCTGCCCCGCCGTCAGCACTCCGCCGCGCCCTGACCTTCTGGACCCGCCTCCACGGCGAGCTCTCGCTCGAACTCGCCGGCCACTTCACTGGTATGGGATTCGATCCCGCCCACCTCTACGCCGCCGAAACGGAGGCCCTGACGGGCCGTTGACCAGGCGCCGCCGTCGGGGCCGCCAACGCGGAGGTGGCCAAGGAGAGCGTCACGCTGGTGCGCGGCGGGCCGCACCACTACATCGGGCATGAGCCGGGTGCCGCATGCCTGGAGCCGGAGGAGTTCCGGGTCCGCCACGCTCGGACGAGCCCCGAGGACAACTCGCAGGCCATGGTGTTCCTGTGCGGCGCCTACCAGTTCTCCGGCGAGGTCGGCAGCGGACTCCTTGACGCCCTGCCCCAGGTCCTGACCCTCTCGGCGGCCGACGACGATCCCCTGCGGGACGTGATCACTTTGCTCTCCCGCGAACTGGTCCGGAACGAACTCGCCCAGCAGATCGTCCTGGATCGCCTCCTGGATGCTTCTCATCCTGGCCATCCGCTGCCACTTCCGCCGCAGCGCGACCGCACCCCGCTGGTACCGGGCAGCCGCGGACCCGCGCCTTGCCGCCGCACTCCGGGCCATGCACGAGAATGCGGCTCACCCGTGGACGGTCCTCGAACTCGCCGCAATCAGCGGCCTGTCCCGGGCCGCCTTCGCACGGGTGTTCCGGGAGGCACTCGGTCAGGCCCCCATGCAGTACCTGACCGAATGGCGCATGACCGTCGACCGGGACCACCTGCGCGCCGACGATCTCACCCTGCCCCAGATCGCCGACGCAGTCGGCTACGGCTCACCCTTCGCCTTCGCCGCCGCCTTCCGCCGCCACCACGGACAACCACCCGGAACCTGGCGACAGGGGGAACGAGCGACCGCCGAAACCCGACTGCTCGCCAACACCCACCCCGTCCCATGAGCGTTGCCCCGTCGGTAAACGATCGAATGAAGACAGGCATGCCTGGCGTCCAATGAACCCAGGCCTTCGCGGCCTGCCGACGGCCCGGATCGAATGAGATCCGATGGCGGTTGATGCGAGGGTTTGCTGACAGCTAGGGGCCGATGCGCCGCCAGGGGCGAGGAAGAACGTGGCCATTTTCTGGTCTATGAGCGGGTGTTGACCGACCGGCAGTCGACCGACAACCTCGTTCCTCGGCGAGGCCGGGATCGAGGACCCGGTTGTCTTCGAGGAGGAGGCCGGCACCTCCAGCCGTCTCCATCCGCTTAAGCGCCCGAAGTTCGGCGAACTGCTCGTGTGGGAACGCGGTCCAAGAAGTCCAACAGCAGTGCGCAGAAGGCCGCGGGCTGCTCCAGTGGTGCGAGGTGCCCTGCTCCGGGGATGACTACGAGGTCGCCCGAGGCCAGGTTATGGGCCAGGTCCTCCCCACCGCGGAAGAAGTCGGGCATGTCGTGCTCACCGACGGCCACCAGCGCCGGGAGGCGGAGACTGCGCAGCGCGTGCGGGTCTTGGCTGAGCGGGTCCTCGGCCTGGTGGGGCTCGCCATGGGCGATCCGCGCCTGTAGTTGGTTGCGCAGCATGCGGGCCGCGTGCGCTTTCACTTCGTCGCTCGCGTGCTCGAAGGTCCATGCCTCGAGCCCTGCTTGTACGGCAGCGTCGATGTCATCGGCTTCGAGCGCGGTTCGTTCGCGGTCCCAGGCGGTTTGGAGACGCTCGGAGGGCTCCTGATCGTGCGGTCGGTAGCCCACCAGGACCAGACCGTCGACCCGGTCGCGGGCCGTCACCGCGACCTGGAGTGACACCAGCGCGCCGAGCGAGTTTCCGGCCAGCACGAAGCGGTCGATTCCGAGGTGGTCGAGTGTGTCGAGGACGTCCGTCCATGGCACGACCTTGGGCTGGTCTTGCATGATTGCTTCACCCTGGCCGGGCAGGTCCAGGGCGATCGCGCGAACTCCAGCCTCGGCGAGCAGGGGCAAGTGCGCGCTCCACATGGTCCGGTCCGTGGGGCGGGCGTGGAGCAGCACCACTGTCCGCCCTTGACCTGCCTGATCAGCGGGCAGCAGCATCGATGGGAGTCCTTTCGGAAGAAGGCGGACACGGGCAGGCGGCCTGGCGGTCGGGGAAGGTCATGCGGCGTCGGTGAGCTCGTCGATCTCCTGGGCGCTCAGGGTCAGTTTCGCCGCTATGAGGTTGTCTTCCAGGTGAGCGACCTTCGAGGTACCGGGAATGGGCAGCACGACTTCGCGGTGGGCGAGCAGCCAGGCCAGTGCGACCTGGGACGAGGTGGCCCCGTGCGCGGAGGCGATGCGGTCGACCCGTCCGCCCGGCTTGGCGAGTTCGCCCGCGCCCACCGGTGCCCAGGGGATGAAGCCGATGCCCTCGCGGGTGCAGTAGTCGAGGACGTCGGTGGCGGAGCGGTCGGTGAGGTTGTAGCGGTTCTGTACGGTGGCGATGGCGGCGATCCGGCGCGCCTGCCTGATCTGGTCGACGGTCACCTGGGACAGGCCGATCGCGACGATCTTGCCTTCCTCCTGGAGGTTCTTCAGCTCGCCGACCTGGTCCTCCAGTGGGACCTTGGGGTCGACGCGGTGCAACTGGAACAGGTCGATGTGGTCCAGGCCGAGGCGCCGAAGGCTCATCTCGGCCTGTTGGCGCAGGTACTCCGGACGCCCCACGGGCGGCCAGGCCTTGGGACCGAGGCGCACCGGTCCCTGATCGGTCATGAGAACATCGGGCCCGTTGCGGGTGAGACCGGCCTTGGTGGCGATCAGCACGTCGTCCGGGTAGGGGTGGATGGCTTCCCGGATGATCTCCTCGCTGACGTGCGGCCCGTAGGAATCCGCGGTGTCGATCAACTGGACGCCGAGTTCGACGGCACGGCGGACCACGCGGATGCATTCATCACGGTCGTCGGGTTCACCCCACACGCCCAAGCCTGTGAGCCGCATGGCGCCGAAGCCGAGACGGGCGACCTTCTTGCCGGCGATCTCGAAGCTTCCGGCGACCTGGGCAATCGAATCGGTCATGAGTGTGCGTTCTCTCCCTCTGACATGGTTTCGTGTTCGGGCGAAGCCGCACGCTGCTCGGCCAGTCGGCGCAGCAGGACCAGTGCATCGCTGCTGGCGCTTGCGGGTTCGGCGCTGTAGACGGACAGGTGTTGACCGGGGGCACTGGTGACGGCCAGCGCTTCGAAGTGCAGGTACAGGTCACCTACGTGCGGATGGCGGAAGTGCTTGTCCTCGTGCGTGCGCGGGCGGATCTCGTAGCGCGCCCACAAGGTCGCGAACGCGGGGCTGTGCACGCTGAGTTCGCCCACGACGCGCCCGATGTGCTCGTCATCGGGAAACCGCGCCGACGACGCGCGCAGGTTGTTCACGGCTATGCCTGCCGCCTTGTCCCAGTCTCCGTAGAACTCCCGGGCGAAGGGGTCCAGGAAGATCATCCGAAGCAGGTTGTCGAAACGGGCGAAACCGCGGTACAGCTCGCGGGCCAACGCGTTGGCGGCAAGGACGTCCTGGGCCGAGCCGACCACGAAGGCGGGCACGTCACGCATACCGTCCATCAGTCGACGTAGGTCCGGGCTGACCGTCGTGGTCGACTGCGCAGACGGCCATGTGGTGGGCAGGCCCAGCCGGAACAGATGGGCAGCCGCGTCATCGTCGAGGCGCAGCGCCCGAGCGATCGCCTGGAGCACCTGCTCGGACGGATGCCGCTCGCGGCCCTGTTCGAGCCGGATGTAGTAGTCCGTGCTCACCCCGGCGAGTAGCGCTATTTCGTCCCGCCGCAAACCAGGCACCCGCCGCGAACTGTGGTCGGGGAACCCGACGTCCCGCGGCATGGTCATGGCGCGGCGGGCACGCAGATAGTCACCGAGTCTGTTGTCCGCGTCCATGTGGACCAGGCTAGGCGTGCTGCCGGGCAGGCGGGTGGGTGGAGCGCACCCACCCAAGCCCGTCGGCACTCTTGGTCTTCACGTGCTTGCCGTCAACCGACTGCGTGACTGGTGACCGCGCGGGCGAACACCGCCTCAACGGCGTCCACTTGTGATGCACGCGGTGATGCCGGTGGTGGCGCTGGCCGACTGGTTGGCGGGGCCGCCCGCCCGCCCGATCAGCTGGGTGCGTGGACTGCCGTGGCTGGCCTTCCCGTTGGTGTATCTCGCGTACTCGCTGCTGCGCGGGCCGTTCGCCCACTGGTACCCGTACGACTTCCTGGACCCGCGCCAGCCGGGCGGCTACCTGCACGTGACGACCTGGACGCTGCCCGCCACGGCGGCGTTCGTCCTGTGAAGTCTCCCAGTGCCACATCATCCTGCGGCGGAACCGGTCGCCAGGAGGAAACGGGGCTGACAAGGGACCACGTCCAGATCCGCTCGTAGTCGACAGGAGGCCGCAGCAGACCAGCCCTGACCTGTCCTTGACCACATCGTGGACAGCGGCGCGAAGGGGCGGGCTTTGACTGCGGATTCTCCCCGTGGGAGACGGTTTATGGGTTTCGCCGCAGATGGAATCGGGCCGGGGTGACCACCTACCGCTTCGTCGTCCTGCCCCGTCGCTGGAAAGTCGAGCGCACGATCGGCTGGTGCATGAACGCCCGCCGCAACGGCATGCGACTACGAACGCCTGCCCCAACACGCCGAAGCCCACCTGAACTGGTCACCCAACACCATGATGACCCGGCGCCTGACCCGCAAGGGCCCCCGCACGGACAGTTGGACGAAGAGGTCGACACCGACGTCCTGAACCGGCTCGGTTTGGTTTGAGGTATCGGTACACACGATGATCTAGCTTGCTAGGATGCTAGCATTCGCTTTGTGAGTGATGAGGAAGTCAAGCAGTTCAACGTGTACCTGCCGATCGGGCTGATCAAGCAGGTCAAGTACCGCGCCATCGAGTCGGGCATGTCGTTGTCGGCGCTCGTCGCTGACGCGCTGCGCGCCTACCTCGACGACGCCCACGCAAACAGGCAGCAATCGCCCAACAAGGAGACCTGACATGACGACCGAAGGAATCGAGGCCGTGTTCCTGACGACGCACAACTGGGGCAAGACGGCAAAGTTCTTCCAGGAGCTGGGCTACGAGCTGGAGTTCGCGACGGACCACAACTCCGGCCAGCTCCGCAACGGCGACGGTCCCTACGTGTTCATCGCCGAGGTACCCGAGGACCAAGAGCCCCAGACACGGATCGTGCTGAAGGCGCCGGACGCAGACGCGTTCCGTCCCGATCCTGTCGTCGAGGTGGTCACGCCGTTCGAGGACACCCATTACAGGACCAAGGAGATGACCGTCCGCGACCCCGACGGGCGCCTGTGGAGCCTCCAGGCTCCCGCCAAGAACTGACTACGGCCAAGGGGGAACACCATGGCGCACGAGCAGATAGAGGAACCGGACAACACCGCAGTGCGAACCGCCCTCTGGCGGGCGATGCACCTCCAGGTCGACCCGCCCCCGCATGTGGTCGAGGACGACATCGGCCTGCAACTGGTGGCCCCCGGCGACGAGTGGCGCGACCGCTCGGACATGGACCCGCAGGCCACCAGCGGGTTCCGGGCAGCCATCGTTGCCCGCGCTCGTTTCATCGAGGATCTGATCGCTGAGCAGGCCGACCGGGGCGTGACCCAGTACGTCATCCTGGGAGCCGGCCTGGACACCTTCGCCCAACGCAAGCCGGAACTCGCCTCCCGCCTTCAGATCTTCGAGATCGACCAGCCCGTCACCCAGGCATGGAAGCGCCGCCGCCTTGTCGAACTCGGCTACGGCATCCCCGACTGGCTGCACCTGGTGCCGGTCGACTTCGAGGCGAGTGAAGACTGGCTGAAGAAGCTGACCGCTGCCGGCTTCGATCCCGGCCGACCAGCGGTCATCGTCTCCACCGGCGTCACCATGTACCTCACCAAAGACGCCACCGCTGCCACCCTGCGTCAGATCACCGGGCTCGCACCCGGCTCAACGCTCGCCATGACATTCCTGCTGCCGACCGAACTTGTCGACGGCGCCGACCGCCGCGGCCTCCGGGCGAGCGAGGAAGGCGCGCGATCGTCTGGAACGCCGTTCATCAGCTTCTACACCCCGCAGGAGATGCTGGCACTGGCGCGCGGAGCCGGCTTCAAAGACGCCCGGCACGTACCGGGGACTTCGCTCGCCGAGCGATACTTCGCCGACCGGACCGACGGCCTTCGCCCGTCAAGCGGAGAGAACCTCCTGCTGGCCACCACCTGATTCCTTGTCAACGCCGTCCGGCCCTCGGATCCTGTGGTTCAAAACACCTACTCGGCCCACACGCAACTTCGCCTCGCCGGCCTGCTGGCCGCGGATCTCCGCCGCCCTTGGGAGAAGCCGGTCGAGCCCGGGCGGCTCACCCCCGCCCGGGTCCGCCGAGGGTTCAGGAACCTCCGCCCGAACCTGCCTTGTCCGGCCCGTGGGCCGAACCCAACTGGCCTGGCCCCGGCAGACCTCTTGGCTCGAAGAACCGGTACCCCGCCACCCGCTACGACGTAAGCGAAACCGTAAGACGACCCGAGACCATCGCCCAACGTGGCCGGATCGGACCATAAAGAATAAGTTCAGAAGCTGTGTCACAACCTCTTTCCGCAGGTCACAGCGTTACGTAGTGCGATGGTGCCTCTTCTTGTCGTTGGGTTGTCCGTCGGTGGACGCCCAACCGAACGGCAACTAGGGGTGTTTCGCGTGGCTGTCGCGACAGGGGTGTCGGCTGGTACTCCGCCGGGCCAGGTGGGGGAGGGCGCTCCACGGTCAGAGTCATCGTCTATGCGTCATCAGCATGGTTGTCCGTGTGGACCCGCCGAAGTGGCGGGTGGATGTCCCAGTGCGTCGACCTGCCCGCCTGCGCCAGCCCAGAGTCCCGCGACGACCTTGACATCGCGGCAACTGCCAGGACTGGCATCTGCGATGGTGACGATGGCCCCCGGCGGCAATCTGCTGACATTATATCAGTTAATTCTTGAAAAATCGAAACATGAAAGTGGGTTGTGTATTCGCTATATTTGGGGCCGTGGTTGAATCTGAAGAATCGTTTGTCAGGTCCGGTGAATTACGGCTGTGGACTGAGCGGTATGGTGACCCGAAGGCCCCGGCGGTGCTGCTCATCATGGGCACCTCCGCTCCAGGCATTGGGTGGCCAGATCAGCTGGTAGAGGTACTCGTGGCCGGTGGGCTGCAGGTGATCCGCTTCGACCATCGGGACACCGGGCGGTCCACCTGCGTGGACTTCGCCGCAAGTCCCTACACGCTGGCAGATATGGCCGCCGACGCGATAGCCGTGCTGAACGGCCACGGAATCGCTGGCGCGCATATCGTCGGAGCGTCGCTCGGCGGCGCGATCGCTCAATGGCTGGCCGTGCATCGCCCGCAGCGGGTGCTGACCCTGGCCGCGATTATGACTGGTCCGATGGGACACAACGCAGGCCCTGCCTGGGCGCGCGCCTTGGCAGGTCAGGCGCCAGATCCCGACGACCTGCCACCGGCCGCGCCCCGCCTTCTGCAACACCTCGCGTGGCGGGCGACTCTACCCCAGACCACTCGGCAGGAATTCGTGACTGCCAACCTGGAGACCTGGCGTGTACTGAACGGCAGTGTCCTGCCGTTCGACGAGCCCGCTGCACGCCGATTTGTTGAGGCCTCCTATGACCGAGCCAGCGACCATGCCGCGGCTTTCAACCACGACCTGGCCAGACGTCAGATGACCGACGACCGACGTGTCCCGCTCTCCTCAATCAAGGCTGCGACACTGGTCGTCCACGGGACGGAAGACCCCCTGCGCCCGCTGGCTCACGGCCAAGCCCTCGCCGAGCAAATTCCGCACGCCCACCTGCACGCGATCCCCGGCATGGGACACGCTTTCTTCTCTCCTGGACTGCCCCGACGAATCGGTGAAATCATCCTCACACACATAGCGCTGCCTGAGCAGGGCGAACTCGGCTGACGTCCACTTCCCGCGGGGACTCCCGGCGGCCACTCGCGCTCCGTACGGTGGCCGCACGGGCAGAGAGATGCGAGGTTGAGGCTGGTCGCGGTCGAAGACCGCGAGAGCGGGCTGTGGTTGTGTTGTGGGTGCGGCGGGCTGCTGATGCCGCGGGCGAAAGTGACGGCGGTCTTCCGCTCGTGTGTGTGCCGGTCGCGGCACTGGCGCCGGATGCGGCGGGCGAAGGCGAGGACTGAGGCGGTGCAGGTCGGCCGGACCGCCGTCTGTGACGCTGCACTTACGCTTGACGGTCCGCGCGCTGATCTCCTCACCCAGCGCGGCCAGTTCAGCCGCTTGGGCCCGCTCACGTTCCGCCAGCGTGCGGGCGGCAGGATCGTACTCATGCCGGGGCCGAGCGCCTGCCGGGCCGTCCGGCGGCAGGCCGGGCAGAAGTTCGACGAGATGCCGCTGCCACCGCAGTGCGCGGCCCGCCACATCCTTGGGCGGATGCCCCAGCAGCGCGGCCGAGCCCAGCGCGGCCCGCTCACCGGCGCCGAGGGGCGGAAGCGGGTGCCTGGCCCCTGTCCGCCCTGAGGCGTACGGCCGTACTCGCCCTGGTGTACGGCCACACTGTCTGTCCGGCGCGGTGCGGACTGGGTCGACCCCAGCCGTGCGGCGGCTCACCACTGAGCGGTGAACGGCACGGTACGCCGGGGTCGGCGGCCGCGGACTGCTCCGTTTTCACGATCCGGTCGGTCGTCGTTGAGCCTGGCGGGATTCCGACTGCGGCGGCAGGCAGCAGGCGGGGGAGGGGCAGAGGGCAGACGCGCCAGCGCGGAATCGAATGGAAGGCTCGGACCGGTGCGAGGAGGCTCCAGGCCTGACGGGCCGCAGCACAAGGAATCCACAAAATGGCTGACTAGCGTCCCAGCACATGACACCGCTGAGGCGACTCGCCGGCCGGCCGTGGGTCTTGGCCGCCACTTTCGTCACGCTGCTGACCGGCTGCTCCGGCCGCTCGACGCCCTCCACCCCGGACGCGTCCGCTTCATGGTCGGCGCCCGGCGGATCATCGTCAGTGCTGTTCGGGGGGAACAAGAGCCTGCTGCACCAGCCGTTGGTGGGGCCGAAGCTCGCGATCGTGCGCACTTATCACGAGCTGGCGCACGACGACTTCCCCTCTGCCGAGGACACCCAGGCCCTGAACCAGGGCGCGGCCTTGCTGACCAGCTTCGGAAAGGGCGAGTGGACCTCGATCGCCTCCGGCGCGCAGGACTCGGCAATCAGATCATTCCTGACCAAGGTCGACCAGGCCGCTGTCGACCACCACCTCGGTGCCATCTACGTGACGTTCAACCACGAAGCCGACCTCATCAACGGGGAGAGGCCGGCCGACTTCGTCAAGGCGTGGGATCACATCCACTCTCTCGCCACCGACCTGAAGGTCAACTGGCAGGACGGCGGCAGGATCCACTGGGCGCTGATACTCACCCAAGGCGCATACGCCCCGGCGAGGGCCTCTCGCTACTGGCCCGGAGCCGGCAACGTCGATGTCGTCGGGGTGGACGGCTACAATGCCGCCGACTGCCGCAAGCACCCTTTTACCGACACCTACGCCGCCACCGGTAAGCCCGAGCAACCCGCACAGCTCTTCAGCCAGGCGGTGTCGTTCGCGGCCCGGCACGGCAATCTGCCAGTCTTCATCGCCGAATGGGGCAGCGTCCCATATCACACCGCGCGGACGCGCGCCGACTTCATCAAGGCCATGGCTTCCTACATCACCGCCCACCCCAGCATCCGATCCGAGATGTACTGGGACGCCCACGGCCAGAACAACGCCTGCGACTACAACCTTGCCAACGATCCCACCGCCACCAGCGCACTCGCCGCCATGGCAGCCGACTCACGCTTCCAAGCCAAGCCGTAGCCGGACGCTCTCACCGCCTGAGCTGTGCAGGAAGAGAACTCGGCACGGCGGCGAAGACCCACAGCGGCACGACTGTGAGGGCGTACTTCCGGCCGTGCCCTGGAGACACACCAGGCAGGCTTGCTCAACAACCCGGCTCCCCGGCTCTCTTCGCGGGCCCGGCGAGCCCCCATGCGGCCGCCTCGTCGGGGTAGGGGCACCAGGTGACGTGCCCGAAGGCCGGGCACCACGGTCGGGAGGAGGCACAAGGTGCCGCCTGTTGCACGCCTGGGTTGGCTCGGAGCGCTGACCATTGGGATAGCGCTGTTCGTCGTGGACGAGCGGGTCATGGTGGACACGGCCAACCCCAACTTCGTGCCCTCGGTGATCCTGCTGGGCGCTGCTGTGGTGCCGGTCGCCTTCGTGCTGTTCGTCGCGGAGCGGCGGCTGCCCTACGACGTGCCAGCGGGAGTGGTGTTCACCGCCGCCCTGCTCGGCGGGGTGATCGGCACCGTGAC
Organism: Streptantibioticus rubrisoli; assembly: GCF_024436055.1. Taxonomy (GTDB): domain Bacteria; phylum Actinomycetota; class Actinomycetes; order Streptomycetales; family Streptomycetaceae; genus Streptantibioticus_A; species Streptantibioticus_A rubrisoli. Next base: position 101,418 of record NZ_JANFNH010000009.1, read on the forward strand.
CGCGGGTCTGCTGGAGTACGACACGCTGCGCAGGCTGGGTGTGCTGCCGATGCTGGCCGTGGCGGTGATCGAAGAGGCTGCCAAGCTGGTGGTGCCGCTCGCCATCGTGGTGTTCACCCGCTACCGCAGGCCGGCCGACGGCGTGCTGGTCGGCGTCGCCTCCGGGGCTGGCTTCGCCGCGCTGGAGACCATGGGCTATGCCTTCGTCGCGCTGGTACGCAGCCACGGCAGCCTCATCACGCTGGACAACGTCCTGCTGCTGCGCGGCCTGCTCGCCCCGGCCGGCCACATGGCCTGGACGGGCGCGACCGCGGCGGCGCTGTGGATCGCCTTTCGCACGGGACGCTGGCTGCGCTTCGGCCTGGTCTTCGTCCTCGCGGTGGTGCTGCACGCGGCCTGGGACAGCATCGGCACGCTCACCGGCTATGCGCTGATCGCCACGGTCAGTCTGCTTTTCCTGGGCGCGCTCACCCACCGCACGGCCACCGCGACCGCACAGTGACCCCGTTGGGCCACCACGGACTGCTCAATTGGGTCTCACAAACATCCTCAAGACAGCTCCTACATCTCATCGAGCTGCAGGAGCGCCCGAAGGCGTCACCCTCGCTGTCCGCGCTGCCGTCTGCCCGTGAGTCCTAGCCTGCACACGCGGTTTAGAGCTCCTACAGTCTCCGCTACGTCCCCACGCGAGGCTGGCACGCTTGCGGTACTCGCCCGGGGCGTTCCATAGGCCGTCATGAATGCCCGGCTGAAGACGGCCGGGTCCGTGAACCCCCAGCGTGCGCCGATCGCTCCGATCGCAAGCCCGGTCAGTCCAGGGGCCGTCAGGTCGGCGCGGCAGCGCTCCAGCCGCCGTTCCCGGATGAAGGCACTGACGGTGTGCCTCTCCTCGCGGAACAGGTGGTGCAGGTAGCGCACCGAGATGCCATGAGCATCGGATACCAGTTGCGGCGACAGGTCGGGCTCCGACAGGTGCGCCTCGATGAACGACTTCCCCTTGTGCACGAGCAGGGCCTGCCGGTTTTCCGGTGCCAGCAGCTTCTCCCGGTCCGCCAGGCCGCAGAAGAAGCCCGTGGCGAGATGGAGTGCGGCGGCGCCGACCTGCTCGGCTTCCCAGCCGGTCCACTGCCCGCTGTCCAGGCCGCTGAGGAACCCCGCCAGTAGGGCCCCGCTGTTCGCGGCCCGTTGGGCCCGCGAGGCGCAGAAGAGCGCGACCAACAACACCGGCTGTGGCCGTGATCGGGCGCTTCTCCATGGTCTTGGCGGGCTTTGCCGCGTCTCGCGGTCGTGCGGTTGCTGCGGGCGCGGAGTGGTGCGGCTGGTACTGATGCGGGGCAGTCGGCACCGCCGCAAGGCACGCGCGGCGGTGCTGCAGCATCGTGACGTGAGGAGGGAATTGTCGTTGCGCTTACGTGGGTTCGCCTTGGGCCTACCAGCGGCAGGCCCTGGGTGTCCTGGCTCCAGGGCCTGTGCTCTCCCTAGACGCGCGATGCGTTGCACCGCCGGGGATGGTCTGGCGTGAACAGTGGCCAGTCCCCGTCAGCGCACTGTGTCCACTGCGGCGAGGGAAGGAGGGGATCAGCCGCATTCGTCCCATCGCCACGACCACGGGCGGCAACCAGACGCGGTGGGCTGGATGAGGGTGAGGTCCGTGTAACTGTGCTCCACGGGGTCGCCGCCGCCGGTCGCGGTCACGTTGTTCAGGACTGCTCTTGGCGCATGCGGGTCGATCGTGACCGGGACCGTGATGTCCGGGAAGGCGGTCATGGGGGCCACGGAGGTGGTGCTCGTGCACACGAGCAGAGTGCTGCTCGTGTTTGTACAGGTCCAGCCAGTGCCGCTGGCGCTGCCGTTCAGGGTGAGGCCGGAAGGCAGCGTGTCGGTGACGGTGACCGGATCACCAGTGGTGGCCGCATTGCCAATGTTCGTCACCGTGATCGAGTACTGGCCGTTCCCTCCTTGTTGGAATGGCTGTGTGTGAGACTTCTGGACCGTCAGCAATGGCGCCGGAGCCGGTTGGGCCGGCGCCGCGAAAGCCGTCACCGGCAGCATGCCAGCGGCCGTGGCTGCGGCCAGCGCCGCGACGCGACCGAGGGTCGGACAGAGTTTGCGCTTCATGAGCATTCCTCCTGCAGCAGTGTTGGGCGGGCCGTCACAGCCCGGACAGCGATAACGGCGCTGCTGAGTCCGCACCGCGCTAGACGTGACGGGACAACAGGCCGACACACCATGAGAAACCATCTGTTTTGTCTCACTTGGCGTCATTATCGCCAATGCGCGTGGTCATATGCCCGAGGCATGGTGGTCTCTCACTCGAATAGCCCCTTCTGGATGTTCCTTCTCCTGGGTTCGACGGTTAAGCGGCGCTCGGGAGCCCCCTGACCCGGCTGGTGGTGAGTACTGGCACCGCCACCCGGGTCCCGCTGCCGCAGAGACGGCACTTGCCTCGTCTTGTGGTCCTGCTGTCTTCGCGGCAGTGCGGTTAGCCCTGCGGGGCAGCTGGGGATGTGCGCGACTCGCCGGAGTGGCTCGCCCCAGCGCGGACCACCACGGCTGTGGGACCCGGTGAACTCGGGTCCCACGGTGGCATGCGGTCTCACTCCGTCTTGATCGCTTCTAGGACGACCAGCCGGGTCGCCAGCCGTGCGGGCCACACCGCCGCGAGGACGCCCACCACGGCTGCCAGAGCGAGGATGTTCGTGATCCGTGTCCACGAAAGCACCAGCACCAGAGGCCTGTTGCCCGTTTGGGCGATGGCCCAAGCGATGAACACGCCGAGCGCTACACCGTTGACCGCGTCGAAGAGGGAGATGACGACCGCTTCCAGTCGGATCATGCTCTTGACACGGGTACGTTCCAGGCCGATCGCCCGCAGCATGCCGATCTCGCCGCGGCGTTCGAAGACGGACAGCGCGAGGGTGTTGACCACGCCGAGTGCCGCGATGATCAGCGACATGCTCAGCAGCCCGTACAGGATGGAGAGCACCCTGGACGAGCGTGCCGCCGAAGGTGTTGCGAATGCCTTGATGGTCCATCACCACGATGGCCGGGTTGTCGCCGAGGCTGTCGCTGATGGCCTGGTCGCTCTTGGCGTTTGGGCCGCCTGCGACCTTGACCAGGACCTGCCGGATCTCCGGTTGGGTGGACATACGGGGCCAGGAGCCTGTCGGAGATCACGACGGGGTTGAGGAACATGTTGTGGGCAAAGGTCCGATGGTCACCTCGCCCTTTGTGTCATCGCGGTAGCTCGCGTGGACCGAGTCTCCGGCCTTCCAGCCGAGCGCCCGGGCCGTGTCGTCTCCGACCAGGATCTTGCCGTCGGCCAGCGCCGTGCGCGAGCCGCTGACCACGTCAATCTTCATTGTCTGGTCCAAGCTTTTGTGTCGGCGGCCGTGACGTCGATCTTCCGGATCTTCCCGCCGACGTCGAAGGCTGACATGCGGGCAACGGGACTCCTCGGCGATCAGCAATCCTGGCGGACTATCCGATCAACGCGACCCGTTGTCCACGTTTCGATCTGACGCCCAACCCCCTTGCCGCCAGTGCAAAACCGGCAGCTATCCGGCCTTGGGCCAAGTCCCGACGGCTCACGGCTCCCCTTCCCGACTGAATACGGCTGCGCAACAGCGCAGTCCGAAGTCGTTCGAGCCGACCACTCAACCGATCAGTGGCGGCGGCGACTTTGTGGCTTCATTGATGGCACCGCTCTGATTGAGGAGTCCGAGGCCGAGCAGCGTGCAGGTGTGCCAGACCGCTTGGCCTTCACGTTTGCTGACGACCAGGCGGGCATGCCGCAGTGCCTTGGTGTGTTCGGAGGCAGAGGACTTGCTGATGCCGAGCTCGCGTGCCACGTCCGTGGTGGTGCGCTCCCGGGTGAGCAGAGCAAGGACCGCGGCGCGGGTACTCCCAAGAAGGACGGCTACCGGATCGGCGGTGGACGGTTCGGGCAGCAGCGTCAGGGGAGTGATGGCCGGATAGACGAACACCGCAGGACCTCGCGGATAAACGCCGACCAAGGGCCGGCCGGTCCAGAACACAGAAGGCAGCAGGGTGATGCCGCGCCCGGCCAGGTGGATCTCACGTTCCTCGGGGGAGACGATCTCCATGACGGTTCCGGCCCAGCGGATCCCGCAGGCGAGACTGGTCAGAGTCGCTTGGATCCCGTGCTGGGCAAGGATGTGGGCACGCCACGCCTGCTCGGCGTCGAAGGCCGAAGCGATCCGGTGCCAGGCAGGGGCCAGGAGGCTGGCATGACCGGAGCGTACGGCGTCCTCAAGGAGCTGCCAGGCATCTCGGTCCTGGTGGGCGAGGCGAGTGATCCACCAGGTCTGCGGGCGACCGGCCTTGCAAAGGCGGGCCAAGTCGGCCCGGACGAAGGAGGGAGAGCTTGATCGGACCAGATCAAGGCCCTCGTCCAGCCCCTGGCTCAGAGGGTCGAGGAACAACGGCCCCTTCCCGGTCGGTGGTATGAGCTCCAACAGCGGCCGTGCGGAACGCGGGAAGATCCGCAGCGTGCGCTGCCGCCACCGGCCTAAGACAGGGTCGGTGCCCGGTCGCTGCAGCATCGCCGTGGCAAGCCCCAATTCCATCAACGGCGCCGGCTCCGTTGCAAGAGTGACCCGCAGCAGGTCCTCCAGTGTGAAGTACACGCGAAGCACAGGTTCCCCCCTGGTGTAGGGATGGCAGACGGCTCTGCGAGCTGCACTGTTCGGTCAAGGCCGAACTGCTTGCCGTGATTTGGCCCAGCCAGGACCATTCTGGCTGTAGTGAGCAGGCCTTGGCGCAGACATGCCTTACCTCCGCCTTCCTCTCCTGTGTCTCACGGACGGGAGTCCGGATCGCGCAAGTGCCCAGACAGGCCCCGCGGCTCTTCCACGATGCAAGAAAGGCGGCGAATGCGCAGCATTTCCACCAGATCCAGTCTGCTGCTCATGGCGGTCTTGAGCCATGCGAGACCTGCAATACGGTGGCGTGGCAACGCTGAGGCGAGGTGTCGGTGCTGCGCCATAGCCGCACCGACACCAGTCAACTCGGGCGGCAACGCCCGGTGCGTGGCGATCCGACGGCTGGCGGGGCGTGGCAAGTGACCGATCCGGCCATTCCGGACCAGCGTCGCATTCATGCAAGTCGCCTGCGGCATAAGCGCATCACACTCCTGTGGAACAGCGGCGACTTCACCTGCCGGAAGATCCGGCCCTGTGACGGTGCGGCAAACGAAGCCCGATCGTCCGCGGGTCGCAGATCCTGTGGAAGGAGTACTCATGGTTCGGTTGTCCAATCGGTGGGTTCTGGCGTTCGACGCCTCCTGTTGCCAGTGCAGGAAGGTGGCCGAGCGGGTCAAGCGCAGTGGCGGCGGGAGGCTCGATGTCATGCCGCTGTCCCATCCCGACGTACAGGCCTGGCGCGCGCAGGCCCTCGGCAAGGACGCTCCTCCGGCCCCAACGCTGATCCAGGTGGGCGCCGACCAAGTACGGGCCTGGACCGGACTGGCGGTCGCACCGCGGCTCGCCGTACGGCTGGGCCCGCGCTTCACCTGGCGTCTGCTCGCCGCCCTGGGCGAACTGCGTGGACAGACAGCGGAACGCGGTGAGTCCGGCGGCAAGGGCATCGGGCGGGGACAATTCCTCCGGCTGGCTGGTGTCGGCGCTGTCGCGGCACTGCTCAGTGGGCGGGCCACCACGGCCGTGGCCCGATCCATGCCCCCCACCGCGGCCGAGCAGTGGGTCCAAGCCCACAAGGGTGTGCTTCCGCGGCGCTACACCGACTTCGCCGCGCATGACCTCGCCCACCGCAAGGCCATCTACACGGAGCTACCCGCCCCGGACCGCAGTCGTCTGTGGTTGGAGCACCTGCACCGTTATCGCGCGTCGCACCCGTCCATGAGTGCCGATCAACTGCATGTCGTCGACCAGGCAGAGCGGATGGCGCATCAGGAGTCGGCCTTCGCCGCGACCATGGATACGTCACTCCACCGCAGGCTGGAGGGTCTGCGTCTGGCGGCCATCGCGGCGTTCGGCAAGACCGAGGGACGCATGCTGCTGGCGACCTTGGGCGGCCCGGCCCCATCACCGGAGTCCGTGAACTCCAGTGACTGCGCGTGCAGTTGCATAAGCGACTGGTGCGACAACGGCGCTTGCGTCTGCTGCCTCGACTGTTCGGATTGCGACTGTCACTGTCACGGAGGATGCGGAACCTTCTGGGAGTACCAGTGCGACGGCGGCTGCTTCTGAATACTTCCCTGCCTCGTGGCGTGCTCCGTCGCGCCCGGGGCGGGCCTGTGCCGCAATCCAGGGGCGGTCGGTGCACCGCGTTTGACATGTCGGTCACGAACTGGGGGCGAGGTTCGTGTGGTTGAGGGCGACGAGCACTCATGCGGTAGCCCGTTGGAGACGAGAGGTGCGTGCGCGTGGTCGGCATTGCGGATGCCGATAGATCATCCGCCCGGGGCGCGACCTCGATCACACGGCCGAGGGGACCGACGCGGTCAGTGCTCGCCTCGCCGCGCTGGAAGAAGTGCGCACCCTTGGAACCGCATTGGTATGGCGACAGCGCGGGCTCATTGCCGCGTGCGTGTAGCGATGGCACCACCATGACGGGGGACTGACGGATGGCCAGTTCGATTCGACTGGACACGGCCCTGTGGCTGGCCGCGTCATAGGCGTCACCCCCTGCGTGGCCGGAGCGAGAGAACCAGGGAAGTCAGGGCTGATGGGGGGAGCAGATGGACTCCTTTGGTGAGTGGGTTCGATGCTATCGACGGCGGGCGCGGCTGACGCAAGAGGAGCTGGCCGACCGCAGCGGGGTCAGTATCCGCACCATCACCGATCTGGAACGCGGCCGGGTCGCCCGTCCGCGTAGCGCCACCGTCGAGCGGCTGGCGCAGGCGCTACGCCTCGCGCGAGCGGAGCGGGCCGCGTTGCTCGCGGCAGCACGGGAGCTGCACTGGGGGTCGGCAGCGGACGAGGAGCGGGAACGGGAGCCCGTCGGAGCGAGTGCGCGGGCAGCGGCGCTGCCACGCGCGCTGCCGAGGGCGGCCCAGCCGTTCGTGGGGCGTGAGGACGACTTGGCCGTGTTGACCGCGACCGCGACGACCGCGCCGTGCCTTCCGGTGGTACTGACCGGGATGGCTGGTGTGGGGAAGACCGCGCTGGCCGTGGCTTTCGCCCACCGGGTCAGCACGCAGTTCCCGGACGGCCAGCTCTTCATCGACCTGCACGGCTACGACCCGGAAGGATCGGCGGTGACGCCTCAGCAGGCCGTGTGGCGGGCGCTGACGATGATCGAGGGTGCCGACCGGGTGTCCATTCAGAATCTTGACGAAGCAGTGGTCCGCTACCGCAGTCGACTGGCCGGTTCCCGAACTCTGATAGTGCTGGACGACGCCATCTCCTCCCAGCAGGTGCGGCCGCTGTTGCCCGGCGACGGGAACTGCCTGGTGATCGTGACCAGCCGGCGCCGACTGGCTGGCCTGGTAGCCCGGGACGGCGCCCGAGCGCTGGCCGTGGAAGTCCTCGCGCCGAGTGCGGCCACCAGGCTGATCGGCGAACTCGCGGGTGCGCCGGGTCTCTCGACGGCACCAGAGACCGCCCGGCTCGCCGAACGCTGCGGCCACCTGCCGCTGGCCCTGCGGATGGCGGCGGCCCGCCTGGGGCAGCAGGCCGGGGAAGCGCGCCAGGCCGAAGACGGTCCGCGCACGGTGCTGGCCAGGTTGGCTGCCGACGACCTGACTGTCCTCGGGGTGGAGGACGACCCGGGTGTCCCGGCCGCCCTGGACGCCTCCTACCGCTCGCTGGCCGCGCCTAGCGCCCGGGCGCTGGCCCTCCTCGGGTTGCTGCCAGCCGGTCGCGCTACGGCGATGGTCGTCGCGGCGTTGCTGGGTGTGGCCCCGGAGACCGTACGTCGGTGGATCGGCCCCCTGCTGGCCGTGAATCTGCTCACCGAGCCGCATCCTGGCTACTACCGCATGCACGACCTGGTGCAGCAGTACGCGAGGGGGATCGCCCAGCGGTTGCTGACCGAGCAGGAGCGCCGGCTGGCGCTGGCGCGACTCCCGACACGCGGCGCCTGTCAGCGCGCCGCAATCGACTCCCCGTCACCGGACGGACCGTCGGCCGAGGGCGCAAGCTGCTAGTCGTTCTTCGTGGACTGACTGCGAGTCGACAGCAGAGGATGGACCACCGCCGAGTGCCAGGGCCGCCACGGCCTCCGCCGTTCCAGGAGAGGGGAGGGCGACGGTGTCGCATCCGCTCGCCGCACTGATCAGTTCGGGTCGAATCACCTTGGGCGACACCACTGACCAGGCGGCCGTCTTTCGGGCCTGCTGCGAGCCGGATGCCTTCCTCACTGAGGCGGACATCGGGGAAAAGCTGGAGGTGAGCCTGCTGCGCTGGCCCTACCTGGTCCTCGAAAGCGCCGGACGGCCCGTCCCGATCGCCTCGTACACCCAGCGGAGGCAGTGCGTGGGAGCAACGCTGGACGGCTTCGTGGACCCCGAAGCCGTCCGAGCGCTCCAGGCGAAGGGCGTTGACCTGGAGCTGCGGCACCTCGCCGACTGGCATCGGCCCACCCGCGAACTCGAAGCGGAACTGGAGGCTATGGTGCCGTTCGCGGTGACCGCGCGGGCGGTGTTGCGCGCACCATGGCAGCAGGGTACGCAGGGCGTCGAGCAGAGCGCGGGCAGCCTGGTGGTCCAACTCGGCGGACGACTGCGCTGGCAGGCAGATGCGCCGGTGCCCGATGTATCGTCAGATTCCGTCCAAAATCCGGGAGACCTCCTCTACCTGCCTGCCGGACGGCGGGCTCGCCATCGGGCACTCGACGAATCCAGCCTCCACCTGGCCTTGGACTTCATCACACCCACCGTCGCGGATCTGGTCGCCGTGGTGCGTCGGCACGTCGTACAGAACAACCCGGACCTGATCCTGCGTCACCACCTCATCGCTGCCGAGCGGCGCTCGGTGGAGGTTCGAGACCGGCTGCGCGCGGCCGTCGCCGAGCTATCAGAGGGCCGGTGGCTGGCGCAGGCGCTTGCCCTGGCCCGTCGGCGCGCGCACCGGCGACCCCCGACCCCGCCGATCCGTTGGAGGCAGCCGTGACCGACGAGGCGGCCGTCGAGGGCCTGGTCGACGACAGCGAGGAGTTCTTCGCCCGGTACTGGGCCCGCGCCGCCGTCGTCCGTACCCCGCGGACTCCCCTCACCGGGCTCATCAGCTCGACCGAGATCTGGGCGGAAATCGACTGCGGCCTGTTGCTCCCGCCCTACCTGCGGGTCTTCGCGCCCGGCGACGCAGCACCGGCGGTCGCCGCTGAGCGGGCAAGCGGCGGCCACGCTCCGCCGAACGCCGCGGCCGTGCGCCACGCCTTCGACCACGGCGCCACGCTCCAACTCAACAATGTCGAGCAGTGGCACCGGCCCACCCGGGAGCTGGTGGCGGCCCTGGCCCCGGGACTGCCTGGCCTGCTGCGCGCCGTGGCCTTCCTCAGCCCACCGGGCGAGGCGCCGGTGATCACCGCGCACATGGACGGCGCTCATGTCTTCGTCATCCAGGTCGAGGGTGAGAAGGACTGGGCGGTCGGTGCGATGAGCCACACCACGCTGGGCGACCCTGCGTTCTGCCCGACCCCGGAACTGCCACCTGACGGGCGCCTTGACGTGACGCTGCGCCCCGGTGAGGTGCTCTATGTGCCGCACGGTTGCGCCCACTACGCCTTGGCCAGGTCCACCGAGTCACTGCACCTGTCGGTGAACGTCGAAGCGCCGTCCACCCGCCATCTGCTCGACGTGTACCTCGCCACGTTCGCGGCCAGCACCGAAGGGCGGCGGCTGTGCGCCGAAGCGGGCCCGCGGTCGGCCGAGCTGGTCCGGCTGGTGCGCGAGGGCCTGGCGGCGCATCTGGCCGCGGCCGACCCCGAGCAGACGGCGACGGAGGCGCTGCAGTTGTTCAGTCGTGACGGGGGCGGTGCGCCCGGGCGTTGACCGCACGACCGTCCGACCAGCGGATCGCAGCCAGAAGAAGTGACACACCATCAGGCAACGCGGGGCAATCCCCGCGCGGAGGGGACATGGGAGCAGCGCACAGCGGGTCCGACGGCGCGGAGCCGTCGAAGAAGACACACCTCGAAGGCACCCACCGGGTCTGCCCACCCGAAGAGACCCTTCGGCGTCTCCGGCCGCTACTGGGCTACCTGGGCGTGACCAGGGTGGCGGATGTGACCTGGCTGGACGACACCGGCGTACCGGTGTACCAGGCGGTCCGGCCGAACTCCTACCTGCTGTCGGTGGCGCAGGGCAAAGGGCTGACCCCGGCGCTCGCCGAGGTCTCAGCGGTCATGGAGGCCATCGAGCTGTGGCACGCAGAGCGGCTGGGGCCCGGCGAGCACACCGCGACGGTCGGAGAGGTCGAGGGCGAACTCGAGTATGCCGTCGACGAGTTGGCGGGCCTGCGATCACGCAACCATTTGAACCCGGCGGTGCGGCTGGGATGGAGTTCCGCGCGGCACCTGGTCAGCGGCGGCCCCTCGCTGATTCCGGCCCAGTACCTGCGCCTGGACGGCCGGGTTCGCGATGTCTGGGCGCCGCAGCTGTTCCTGGCGTCCAGCAACGGGCTAGCGAGCGGCAACACCTTCGATGAAGCGGTGCTGCACGGCCTGTACGAGACCATCGAGCGCGACTCCCTGGTCCGCACCGGCCCCGGCCCCGCCCCGCGGGTGCTGGACCTGGACAGTGTCGAGGGGAGCGCGCGGCAGTTGATCGAGCAGGTGGCGGGCAGAGGCGTCCAAGTGGTCATCGAAGTGCTGGAGAGCCCGCTCGGCCTGCCCTGCCTACGGGCTCGGATCACCAGCGAGCCGTTCCCCGAACTCTTCCTGGGCATGGGGGCGCACCTGGACCGGGACGTCGCGCTGTGCCGAGCACTAACCGAGGCGGTGCAGTCCCGGGTCACCACCATCGCGGGCTCGCGCGACGACATGTCCGCAGAGGCGTACCACCGGGCCGCTGCCGTCCGGGCCGGTCGTACGGCAGCTCCCGACCTGGAGAGCATGTTCAACCTCGCGGAGCGAGTCTCCTACCGGGACCTGCCCACGCTCTGTCAGCCGACGCTGGCGGACGACCTGGGCCTGGTGGCCGCCCAGGTGCACCGGTCCACCGGCCGGGACCCGCTGGTGGTCGACCACACCCGTGCGGACGTGGGCATTCCAGTGGTGCGGGTGGTCTGCCCGCGGCTGCTGTTCGACGCGGACCTGGTCTGAGAGGGGATTCGATGCGACGCTTCCTGTTCAGCGGACCCAGCCTGCCCGATGCGCGGCAGGTGGTGGGGGACAGCCCGATCGAGGTGTTACCGCCGGTGGCAGCCGGCGACCTACTGCGGCTGCCGCTGCGCCCTGGCGACGCCGTGGGCATCGTTGACGGTTATTTCCACCAGACCCGGACGGTGCGGCACAAGGAGATTCTCGCGGTGCTCTCGGCGGGTGTCCGTGTGCTGGGGGCGGCTAGTATGGGCGCGCTACGCGCGGCGGAACTGCACCGCTTCGGGATGATCGGGATCGGCGGGATCTACCGAGACTTCCAGACCGGTGCCCTGACGGCCGACGACGAGGTGACACTCGCGCACGGCGACGCCGACAGCGGATACCGGGCCGGTTCGATCCCACTGGTCTGTCTGCGGGCCACGTTGGCCCGTGCGGAGCGGCGGGGATTGCTCAGCACCGCTCTGCGGGAGGCGGTTATCGAACGGCTCGCCCGCTCCCCCTACCCGCTGCGGACCTGCCAGGCCGTCGAATCGGCCGCCCGTTCCTGCGGGTTGGAAACGGCGGCGGCGCACGCGCTCGGCGCCTACTGCGACGAGCACCTGGTTGACGTCAAACGCGAGGACGCACTCCTCCTGGTCGAAGCGCTGCGGGCGGAGCCCGAGGGCTCGGGTCAGCCAGCGCCGCCGCTGACCCGCACCAGCTTCCTCTACTCCTGGCAGCTGCTGGCCGTCGGCACGGACACCGGCGATGGGCACGGCTGGGTCTCCGACCTCGCGCTGCTGAGGGCCTGCCAGATCCTGGACCCCTCCTATCCGGACGCCTATCGGCGTTTCGCGCTCGGCCGGTTGGCCCAGGACTGCCGCCGCGAGTGTGCGGATGCTCAGGAGCCGGATCCAGCCCGAGCGGCGGTCGCCCACGGAACGCATCGCGGCCTGTATCCGCCACTGGACTCGGTGGCGGACTTCGACTTCCTGGCCGACTGGCTGACCAAAGCGGAGCGGGGGTCGCTCGATCGTCACGAGCAGGTGGAGCGGTTCCTGATCCGCAGTTTCCGGATCGAACCAGGAATCATCGACGACATGGGCGCCTTGGCCGCGCTGCGCGAAAGCTCCGAATTCGCGGCGGCACGCAGGGTGGTCACGGCGGCGGACCAGGTCAATAGGCAGGCCAGGGAACTGGAGTCGCGGTTCGGGCTGGAGACGCTGAACGAACGGCGGATCGTCGCCTGGCTGGCCGAGCGGTGGGGAGTCTCCGACGACGAGGAACTGGAACTGCACGCCCTGGATCGCGGTCTGGGGTCGGTGTCGCGGGCGGTGGCCGCCGCGCGGCCTGTATACCTGCTGGCCCGGCACCGCCCGAGCCTCGCCGAACTGACGGCGTTCTAAGCAAGCCGGGCGAAGTCCGCTGCGGCTCGGCGGCGCCTTGAAGGGGCCGGGGGGACCTGCGCGACCAGCCACGATGGTGCCGCAGCCGATCGACGGCACCTTGCGGCGCTTCCAGCGGAGCGCTTACGACTCCGTCGGCGCTTGGGATTGCGGCATGCTGGCCCGGCGGTTCGGCTGGTGGTTGATCAACAGGTGACCTACCGGGCGAGTACCAGTTCGGTGCGGTGGACGGGTCGGGTGGCTCGCCTTGCGGGCACGATCGGAGACCAGGCCCGCGATCGCGCGGTGCGTCTGCGCGTAGTCCTCGGGGCGTCCGGTGTAGCGCTACAGCGGTCGCCACTGGCGCATCTCGGCATTGGCGTGCTCGACGACGATGCGGCGAGAGGACTGGCGGCGCAGCATCTCGCGCCAGGCCAGCTTCTCCTGAGCCACTCAGCCTGGTGCGGCTACAGGCCGAGAGCCCGCCACATCCGTGCCCGTGGGCCCTCAACGCCAAGGCGTGCGGCGTCTATTGGTCCGGCACGCCTGCCCCCAGCACCTGCCGGTCGTGATCCGGCAACACCAGTTCGGCCAGGTCCCGCCCGGGGCGTCCCGCAAGCTGAACGGCGACCCATCAAGGACTCAGGACACCTGGCAGGCCCGTGCCCGGCGAAGCTGCCAGTGCTTCTGCGTGGACCGACACAACCGGTGCAGCCATGCTGGGCCAGGTCAGCCGGGGCTCACGACCGGCACCATCGACAGCGCGGGAGGCGCTCATGCCCATCGAGGAAACGCTCGCCAGTGCACCGCTCGACCTCACCGTGACCGACGTAACCACGTTGACCTGGGAGGAGTTGGCGGCGGAGATGTACGACGGGCCGAACTACACCTCGCCCTGCAACCTCGGCTGCGGGACCAGCAACGGCGCCATCTGTAGCGGGTGCACGGCCTGCATCTCGTGTGCGGCGCCAGAGCAGTCGATGCCCGAAGGGTGAGCCTCCGCCACCGCCTGCACGACCCGACCGATGGGGGAGGATGGCCCATGGTGTTGCCCTCCGCGGCTCGATGGGCCGCGACCGCGCCGGTGGACAGCGCACCGCCCATGGCTGACGACGGTCGGACGGATCCGCCGTCTGGGGCGCTGGAACAGCTGGTCTCGCCGTTCGGGGTGGTTTCCGCAGTGCGGCGGCTCCGCTCGCCGCGCGGCCTCGCCAGGCTCGCCAACTACGTGGCGTTGGGCGGCGGCAGGGCGCCCGGGGTGCCGCCCGCGAGTCGCCGCCCGGAGAGCGGTGACGGTTGCGGGCGGGTGCTGGACGACACCGCGCTGGGTCGGCTGATCGCCGTCGCGGAGGCGGCCGAGCGGTACGCCGCCGGCGACTTCCTGCGCGAGACCGTGGTCTGGGCCCGGGCCGGCGAGCTGGACGGCCCTACCTTGGACACCTGGCGGATCGCCCGTTGCTCGCCGCGTGAGTATGGCCACCCACGGTGCCCGGTGCGGCCGTTCGACGCAGATGCAGCCATCCGCTGGGTGCTCGGCTTCGATCTCGCCACCGGCGAGCGCACCTGGGTGCCTGCCGTGATGGCCTGCTACGCGTTGCGGGACGTGCGCCCCGAAGAGGCGTTCGTCTATAGGCTGTCGACCGGCTACGCCGTACACACCGACCCGACCGAGGCCCTGGTCCAAGGGGTGTGCGAGGTGGTCGAGCGGGATGCGGCGGCCGTCGCCTGGTTGCAGTGCCTGCCGCTGCCGCTGATCGTCGAGAATGCCCGGTCCGAGCAGTTGGACCACCTGCTCTCCTGGGGCGCGCGGCATTTCCTGGACAGCTACCTCTTCGACGCCACCACCGATGTCGGCCTGCCCACGGTGTGCTGCCTACAGGTCGCGCACCACGACCCACGGGCCCACCAAACGATGGGCTGCGGCACCGGCCGCACGATCGTGGAGGCCGCAGAGAAGGCGTTGCTGGAGGCGACCACCGTCCGCGCCATCTACACCAGCGAGGATCCGGTGCCGGACAGCCCGGCGGACTTCGCCAACGTGGACCACGGCGCGCGCTTCATGGGGCGGGCGGAGCGCCGGGCGGCGTTCGACTTCCTGGTTGACGGTGCCGCACGGCGTCCACGCAGCGAGCACGTCCCCTGGCCGAGGGATCCGGCCACCATGCTCGAACGGCTCGTCAGCACGCTCACCGGGCTGGGCATGCAGGTGCTGGCCGTCGACCGCACCCCGCGAGAACTCGCGGCGGTGGGCCTGACCGCGGTCAGCGTGGTGATCCCCGACCTCCAGCCGCTCTCGCTGGCGCCGCTGGCCCAGTTCCGAGCGCACCCGCGGCTGTCCGCACTGCCGCCGGCGCTGGGATACCCCAACCGAAACGAGGAGGAACAGAACCTGTGGCCGCATCCGCTGGCGTGAACGGAAGGGGTCCGGCCCCGGTCGCTGTCCTGGGCGTCGGGGAATTCGGTGTCCGCACCGCCGACTTCCTGGTTGATGTCCTGACTGAGGGACGGGGCGAGGAGGCGCGGCGGGTGGCAGACCTCGCGGCTGCCTTTCAGCGTCCCGCCGCACTGGTGGCGCTCGCCGCATGGCGGCCGGTCGCGGGCGCCTGCGAGCTGGCCGACCAGTACGCCTTCCGCAACGGCACGGCGTGGCTGCCGGTGGTGCTGGACCACCCCGTACTGAGGGTGGGCCCACTGGTTCAGCCGCCGTGCGCGCCCTGCTACCGCTGTTTCAGGCGGCGGCAGTTGCAGCACGACGCGGAGCACCGCACCACCTCGCTGCTGCACGCAGCCTACGAAGGCGACTCCGGGCTCGGGCCGCGCGGCTACCTCCCCTACCAGGCCAGGATGGCCGCCGCCCTCGCGGCGGACCTGGCGGCAGCGGGCATGGCGGCGGTCGGTGAGGTCCGGGAGCTGAACCTGTTCGATCAGCGGCTGCACCTGTCACGGGTGGTCCCGTGCCACGACTGCCGACGCTGCGGGCCAGGTGAGGGGGCTGGCCCGGTCGAAAGGATCGGGCCGGTGCTCGAACGCCTCGGCCGCTCGCCACTGGCGCCGACCGTGCCAGTGCCCGAGTTGGCCGTAGGGGAGGAGCGATGAGCGGCCCGGGGCCCCGGTTCTGTCAGAGCCTGGCGGTGGCGACCGCCAGCGACACCCTGGTGATCGACGGAGCGGTCCGGCGCCACAGCTTCACCGGCAAGTCCGTCAGCACGGCCCTGTTGCCCCTGCTCCCGCTGCTGGACGGCCGTAGGGACACTCGCGCACTCGCCGCCGCCGCAGGCTTGACCGCGCCCGTCGTCGAGCAGGTGGTCGAGCTGCTCGACGAGTGCGGCCTGCTGGAGTACGTGTCGCCCCAGCCGACGCGGCCGCTTGCTGCGCCCGGCCATGTGCGCGACTACCTGTCCCGCACTCTCGGCGCAGTCGTCGGCCACCGCAGTGCTGAAGAGGTGGTGCACGTGCTGGCCGGCAGTGCCGCAGTCATCGTGGGCCGCTCCCCGGCCGCCGACCTGCTCGCCGACGACCTCGCCGAGGTGGGCGTAGGCCGCCTCACCCGCCTGTCCCACCCCGCATCCACGGCGCACGGCCTGTCCCGACTGCTTACCGCGGACCGCTCGCAGCTAGTGGTGGTCTTCGACGACGAGGACCGCGCTGCACCTCTCAGGGAGCTGGTCACCGTTTGCGCGCCCACGGCCACGCCCGTCCTGCGCTGTGCGGTCGACACCGGGGTCGTCCAGTTCGGCCCGCTCTTCCTCGATGGCTTCACGGCCTGCCCCGACTGCTTCCACCGTGGCTTGCAGGAGTTCCACGCGGCAGTGGCGGCCCCAGCACCACTCGCGGCGCCGAACGGGCGGCCGGAGGCGCTCGCCCACGCCCTGCTGGCCGCGCTGGCGGCAGACCAAGTGCTCGCCGTGCTCGCCGGCCTCACCGAGCCCACCGCGTTCCGCACCATGACCACCGTCGACGTACTCGGCTTGGCTCGCGAACAGCTGCTCGTCACTCCGTACCCTGACTGCGCCCGCTGTCTGGGGTCGGCGGCTGGCGGGGGCTCCTTCGGCCCAGCCCACATCTACGAGTGGCAGATGGAACGCCCGCCGCGCCGACTGGCATCGGCCGGCCGGGTAGCCCGAGCCGACCAGGAGCGGTACGCGCAGTTGCAGCGGTCTCGGCCTGATTTCCCACTGTCGCCGCGCCGGGCGCTGCCTTCAGATCGCCCCTCGGACTCAGCGCACCCCGCACCCTTGCTGTCAGCGATCGCGGCGATCCTGCGCAGGACAGCCGGCCGCCGGCCCAGCGAGGGCCAACCACTGGCCCGGTGGACGGCCAGCGGCGGAAACCTGGGCTCGGTCGAGGCATATGTAATCGCCGAGGACGGCTTGTTCGATCTCCCGGGCGCGGTGGTGCGCTACGACGACCAGAGCGACGAGGCGGTGGCGGTGCACGCCGAACCGGTGTCGATGGAGGCCTGTTTGGCGGACAGCGGGTTGCCGGCCGAGGGCGTGCGGGCGGTGGTCGTGCTGGTCGCCTCGGTGGGCAGGCTGGGAGCCAAGTACGGCCGGTTCGCCCACCGCCTGGCGCACCTGGACGCCGGCTGCGCCGCAGTCTCCCTTGCAGTGGCCGCCGCCGAGCAGGGGCTGGCCGCCGTCTTCGCCCCGGCCTGGCGCGCGGACCTGGCCGAGTTGCTGGAGCTGCACTCCGACCGCGAACTCGTCACCGCCCTCGTGACCCTTCGCACCCCGCAGGAGCGGTGATGCCACTCGTACCGATCGGTGAGCCAAGCCGGACGATCGCGGACGCCCTGCGGCAGGGCCGGGGGCCACTCCCACAGCCGGTCCGGGTGCCAGCCGGCTCGCCGGTGCCCGGCAGTGCCGAGTGGTCGTCAGAGTTGGGGGACGCGGTGCGGCAGCGCCGGTCCGTGCGGCAGTTCGCGGGCCGGCCAGTTGCCCCGGCGGCCCTGTCCGCCGCGATCGAGGACGGGTACCGGGCCGAGTCCACCCTCTGGCCTGCCCGGTTGCACGGTACGGTCGACTTCACCGTGCTGACCGCCGCCTTCGCGGTCCAGGGTTTGGCGACGGGGCTGCACCACCAGGCGGTTCCCTTCGTGCCGCAGTCGGAGGGCCCGCTGGGCAACCCGCCCTGGCTGGCTGATCTGCGGGCCGAGTACGCGCCCGCACCGGCGATCCTGCTGATCTGCGGCGACATCAGCGCCGCAGGGCGCGATGGCGGCGGCTACGGCACGCTGCTTATGCGCGCGGCAAGCCTGGGATACGCCGCCTGGCTCTCGGCGGTCTGCGCCGGGCTGGCGGGAGCGGTCTTCGGCGGTGCACAGCGAGCGGTGAGCGCGGAGGCGAGTCGGCTTGACCACCGGTTCCGGCATCTCTTCACCCTGGTGCTCGGCTACGAGCACGCGGCGGACGCCGACGCGAAAGGACGGCCGGCATGACCGGCCCGCAGCGGCCCGAGCCGGTCTTCATGCTCGCTCCGCCACGCTCGTACTCGACAGTATGCCTAGCGCTGCTGGCCGGCCACCCCGGCATCTACGGCTTCCCCGAACTGCTGCTCTTCCCCCTGACCACGGTCGGCGAACTCCTCACCGAGGGGCAGCGCGCGCCCGACCTGGACCGCCGCTACGTCGAGGCACGGCAGAGCGGACCGTTGCGGGCCCTCGCCCAGGTGCACGAGGGCAGTCAGTCGGACGCGGCGATCGACCGCGCTCGCGCGTGGCTGCACGGACACGCCGGCTGGCCGGTCACCCGGCTGTTCGACCACCTGCTCGCCGAGGTGGCCCCGCGGATCGGGCTGGAGAAGTCGCCGGACACGATCGGCAGCGACCAGGCGGTGGCCGCTTGCCTGGCTGCCTACCCGAGGGCCCGGTTCCTCCACCTGACCAGGCATCCGGAAGCCACCCAGCGCTCGATGCATCGCCATTGGCAGGACCTGACGCACTTTCACAGCCGACGCCAGGTGATAGTCGCCGCCGCCTCCACCTGGTACCTCGGCCACAGCCGCACGGTGCGGACGCTCTCCGCGCTGCCCGCCGAGCGCTGGCTGCGGGTGACCGCCGAGAACCTGCTGCGCGAACCCCGAACCTGGCTGCCCAGGATCCTCGACTGGCTTGACCTGCCCTACGACGACGCCGTGCTCACCCGGATGCTGCACACCGAGAGATGGGAGTACGCGGGCCGCGGCGAGTCTGGCCGGCTCCTGGGCGGCGACGCGGTCTTCATGTACCACCCGGCCCTGCGCGCGGTCCCCGACCCCGGCCCCGTGGCCTTCGACCCCGCCTGGGGCCTGCCAGCGGAGATGTGCCGCCGGATGACGGAGCTGGCAGAGCTCCTCGGCTATCGCACGGCGGATGCCTGACCAGCCTGCGGGGCTCGATCGTGCGCGGTCATGCCTCGCCGTCCGGGGACCGCGCAGAGCGTAGCGGCTGACGGGCCCGGCGGATTCACAGCCTGTACGTCATGTTCAGCGCAAGCTTCGCCGGTGTTCGAGGGGTGTCGGCCACCGCAACGGCCGCGAGGCGTTCCGCAGCGCAGAAGCGAAAGTCGGCTTCCTGCCATCGCTCGACCGGTTTGCCGCGTAACTGAAGACCCTCGCGCGAGAATCCGGATGATAGGGCGGCTGAGGAAGTGATACACAAGACCGCTGCTCGCCCAGCCTGCACGCCTCTCGAGCATGGCCAGCCCACTCTATTAAGAGCGCGGCCCGGCGGGATTCCCAACCAGCCTGGCAGGTCTGCATCTCACGGCAAGATCCACGGTACAACTTCCCTGCGACAGAACAGTCACGCAGGATGCTTCTGTGGCGCCTGCTGCAGCATCCAGCACGCGCTGAACGCTGATCGTCGCTGGTGTGCTGGCGCTCGTCGCCGTGCAGGACACAGCCTCACGGATCAGCAAGTCCCTGGACAAGGCATTGTCCTGGAAGTAACCAACTCCTTCGCCTCTCACTCCTGTTCTATGAGATGACCGCCGAGCTTGGCGCTTCAGTTGGCGGATGCGCGCGAGAGTTGGCGCAGCCGAGCACTTCCGGGGGGACGGGGTGCGGCCTGCGGCGCTTATCGGCAGGGTCTTCAGAGAACTTGGGAGATCCAGCCGGGGAGCTGGAACTCTCAAAGGGTAAGGTCGGCTTCGCCTGCCTCAAGTACTGTGGCTGCGCATGATCGAATCTGAGATTGAGATCAGCGAGGATCTGGTCCGCGATCTGCTGCGGGACCAGCATCCAGACCTGGCCGAGCTGCCGATCCGCGAGGTGGCGGGCGGCTGGGGCAACCAGATGTGGCGCCTCGGGGACGAGTTGGCCGTCCGGATGCAGCGGATGGACAAGCGCCCCGATCTGCAGCTCAAGGAGCGCCGGTGGCTGCCGACCCTGGCTTCGCGTCTGCCGCTTCCGATCCCTGTCCCCGTCCGGGACGGTGCGCCGTCCGAGCGCTTCCCCAAGATCTGGACCGTCATGACATGGGTTGAAGGCACGCCGCTGGACCACGGCTCGATCACCCGCGGCGGCCACGCGGCCGACATGCTGGCGGCCTTCCTCAAGGCGCTGCATGTGCAGGCGCCCGCCGACGCGCCTCACGCCACGGACCGCGGCGGTCACCCCAAGGAATGCGCGGACGGCTTCGAGGACTTTCTGCAGGCCGTAGACCTCGATGATGCCTTTGCCCCCGAAGACATCCGTGCTGTCTGGGACGACGCGGTGGGGGCGCCTGGGTGGGCGGACCCGCCGGTGTGGGTGCACGGTGATCTGCATCCCGCGAATGTCGTCGTCGCGGACGGGACGCTGGCGGGCGTGGTCGACTTCGGCGACGTCTTCGCCGGCGACCCGGCATGGGACCTCGCGGCCGCGTGGGTGCTGCTTCCCGAGGGCTCGGCTGCACGGTTTTTCGAGGAGTACGCGCAGGCGGACGAGGGGGCGATCCGGCGTGCCCGCGGGCTGGCCGCGGTGAAGAGCCTGTTCCTGATGCTGATGGGCCAGGCCGGGGACCGCGGCCTGCCCGGTGGCAAACCGAACTGGGGGCCCGCAGGCCGGTCGGCGCTTGATCGTGTCCTGAAGGGCCTTTGACGTCGGCATAGATCGACGGGCTGGCTTTGTTCACGAGCGGTAGTCATGAACAAAGCCAGATGAGGCAAGTGCGTTCAGTGGCGGCTTCGTGTGCTGGTATGTCAGTGGCGCCAATTATGTTGCCAGGCATGACCAGTTGGATCGACTGCGGCGTCTTAGCGTGGATGGGAGAAGACCGGTACGGAGAAGACGAAACCGTCCTGGTCTACTTCAAGGGATCGGCCTGGCGGCCATGGCTACTGGACCGCAGCACCATCACGGTGGACCGCGCCTTGATGGCCCCCTACTTCTGGACCGCACGGCCCTCGGCGACTGGATGAGCGTCCGACCGCGCCCGACCCCTTCGCCGGTAGCCCGGTCAGGGGGTACTCGATGCCGAACCGGCGGCGCACGACTTCGGCGATCCTCGTCAGCGTCCAGCACTGGTCAGGCCAGCCGAACGCAGCCGGGTCTGCATCCAACACCGTCTCCAGTCGGCGCAGTTGCAGCGGTCGCCGCCGGGACCCTTGGAGGCCAGCGCGTGTCGGCTGTTTTAAGCC
This sequence comes from Streptantibioticus rubrisoli, assembly GCF_024436055.1. Lineage (GTDB taxonomy): Bacteria > Actinomycetota > Actinomycetes > Streptomycetales > Streptomycetaceae > Streptantibioticus_A > Streptantibioticus_A rubrisoli. Next base: position 122,626 of record NZ_JANFNH010000009.1, read on the forward strand.
AACGCCGGTCGTCAGCGGCTCGCCGACATCCAGGTCACCCTGAACCGCCTGGCCAACTCCCGGTCACTGGACCGGCCTCGAGCAGATCAGCGGCTGCAAACCACGGGGGCCCTGGCAGCGCCAACGTCGGCTAACTGCAACGACGTTGAGGACACCATCGGACCGGACGAGCTGCTGAAGCGGGCGGTGGCGGCAAGGCACCCATAGACGATCACCGGTCGGTCCAGCAGGTGAACACAAATTCCACACATCCTCTCTTCATATTGGCTCCGATGGTCTAGATTGACGGTGCTTCAGTCGTTCGGGCATGAAGCGACCAATGATGATCTATACGTCTGGCGCCACAAATAGCCAGCAGTCTCGTGCCCGGCGCCAGACGGGGGCTTGATCAATGCTTGGAGCCCGAGAGAGGGCCTTGGGTGCGGGGAGCACCCGAGCTTTCGACGGGCTCCCGCGCACTTCGAGAGTCTGGCAGCACCTGCGAGTCCGCTGCCGCCAGGTTGGGTTGTTCAAGTAGCGCCGCAATACCGGGATGTCATGCGCCGGGGGCAGGGGGTGCCTCCCAGGCGAGAAATCAGTGTTGGGCGAACACGTCGTACCACTGAGGACCGGGGGGTCTTGTGCAGCAGGGGGGATTAGCCGACCCTTTTTCGTCGGCGCGTGGGCGTCTGGCGAATGGGGCAACCAGCCAGCCCGCGAACGATTGGGAGCAGCGGTACCGCCGTACCGTGATCATCAGCGATACCGTGGCCACCGCCTTGGTGGTGGCGGCGATCGGCAACTTCTTCGGGGCCCGGGACGCAGCCAACTGGCACGAGAAGTGGGGAATTCTCGCTTTCGGCACGCAGCTGCTGGTGCTGGGAGCGCTTGCGGTGAGCCGGGCGTGGGCTCCGGCCCTGCTCGGCCAGGGCGCCGAGGAATTCCGGCGGCTCGGACGCTCACTGTTCACGGCGACCGTCGTACTTGCGCTCGGGGGGATCGCCCTCGCCTCGCGCAACATCAAGCTCTGGATCTTTGTCGCGATTCCCGCGATCGCGCTCGTCACCACGACCGCGCGGTATTTGCTCCGCCTCTCGCTGCACAAACAGCGGAAGGAAGGGCGGTGTCTTAGACCGGTGCTCGCTGCCGGGAGCCCGGACACCGTGCGCGACCTGATCATCCGAACCCGCAAGTCGCCGCACCTCGGATGGCGGGTGGACGGAGCGTGCACGACGGACGGTCTCGGGCTCGACGGTGACCAACTGGATGGAGTGCCGGTCGTCGGCCGGCTGGCGGACGTCGCCAAGCACGTCCGACACGACGGCTACCGTGTCGTCGCGGTCACACCGGACCCACACTGGACACCGGACCGGCTGCAGCGGCTGGCCTGGAACCTCGAAGGCAGCGATGCCGAGATGGTCGTGGCGCCCGTGCTGATGGAGGTGGCCGGCCCGCGGCTGCACGTCGACGCCGTGCTGGGGATCCCGCTGCTGCGCGTCAGCATGCCGACCTTCACCGGGGCGCGCCGGGCGATCAAGGAGGTCGTCGACCGGGTGGGCGCGGCGATCCTGCTGGTGCTGTTCGCGCCGCTGATGGTGCTCGTCGGACTGCTCGTGGCGGGGGACAGCCGGGGTGGGGTGTTGTACCGGCAGCGCAGGGTCGGCAAGGACGGCCGCGAGTTCACCATTCTGAAGTTCCGCACCATGGTCGCCGGGGCCCACGGGGCGCGTGCCGAGCTGGCCGACCGCAACGAGGGCGCGGGGCTGCTGTTCAAGCTCCGCCGGGATCCACGGGTGACCCGGGTGGGATCGGTGCTGCGCCGGTACTCGCTCGACGAGCTCCCGCAGCTGTTCAACGTGCTCACCGGATCGATGTCGCTCGTCGGTCCCCGGCCTCCGTTGCCGGAGGAGTCCGCCGCGTACGGCCCGGACATCCGGCGGCGGCTGCTGGTCAAGCCCGGGCTCACCGGCCTGTGGCAGATCAGCGGGCGTAGCGACCTGCCGTGGGAGGAGGCGGTCCGTCTCGACCTGCGGTACGTGGAGGACTGGTCGCTCGCCCTGGACACAGTGATCTTGTGGAAGACGCTGCGTGCGGTGCTCTACGGCCAGGGGGCCTACTGATGCGCGGGGGTCATCCGGCCAGCGCGCGGACCGCAGGCCGGGAGGGCCTGCCTGGGGGGAGGAACGGGTCATGAGAGTCAGCGTCTTCGGGCTCGGCTATGTGGGCTGCGTGTCGGCCGCGTGCCTGGCCAGCATGGGTCACGAGGTCATCGGGGTGGACGTGAACCAGGTGAAGGTCGACCTGGTCAACGACGGCAGGGCCCCGGTGGTCGAGGAGCGGATCGGCGAGCTCACCGCCGAGGTCGTGCGGACCGGAGCGTTACGGGCCACCGGCGACGTGCGCGAGGCGATCACGGGCAGCGCGGTGTCGCTGGTCTGCGTGGGCACCCCGTCGGAGCCCAACGGCAGCCTGTGCACCACGTACTTGGAGCGGGTCACCGAGCAGATCGGCGCCGCGCTGGCCGAGCGGGGCGGACGGCACACCGTCGTGTTCCGCAGCACCATGCTCCCGGGCACGTGCCTGAACCTGCTGGTACCGATCCTGGAGAAGAACGTCGGCGGCACGGCCGGGGTGGACTTCGGGGTCGCGGTCAACCCGGAGTTCTTGCGCGAGGGCACGAGCGTGCGGGACTTCTTCGACCCGCCCAAGACCGTCATCGGCGAGCTCGACCCGGCAAGCGGCGACGCGGTGGTGGCGCTGTACGACGGCTTGCCCGGCGAGGTGTTCCGAGTGCCGGTCCCAACCGCCGAGGCGATCAAATACGCGGACAACGCGTTCCACGGCCTCAAGATCGGCTTCGCGAACGAGCTGGGCGCGGTGTGCCAGGCGCTCGGGGTGGACTCGCACCAGGTGATGGACGTGTTCCTGGCCGACCGCAAGCTGAACATCAGCCCCGCCTACCTGCGTCCCGGCTTCGCCTTCGGTGGCTCCTGCCTGCCCAAGGACCTGCGCAGTCTGGTCCACGCGGCGCAGCGGGCCGACGTCTCGGTGCCCATCCTCGCCCACGTGCTGACCTCCAACTCCGCACATCTGCAGCGCGCGGTGGAGCTGGTCGAGCGCACCGGCAAGCGCCGGGTGGGCCTGTTCGGTCTGTCCTTCAAACCCGGCACCGACGACCTCCGCGAGAGCCCGCTCCTGGAGCTGGCGGAGAGGCTTCACGGCAAGGGGTACGACCTGCGGATCCACGACGCCAACGTGAGCCTCTCCCGGCTGATCGGCGCGAACCGCGAGTACATCGAGACCCGGCTGCCGCACCTCGCGCAGCTGCTCGCCGACTCCGTCGACGAGGTGCTCGAGCACGCCGAGGTGTGCCTGGTCGGGACCAGGGATCCGGCCGTCCTCTCAGCACTGCCGCATGGCGACGGCCCGGTGATCGTCGACCTCATCCGACTCCCCGACGCCGAGGCGCGCCAGGCCGAACCGGGGTACATGGGCCTTGCTTGGTAACGGGAAAAGCGGTGACGGGTCGGGCCGGCGCGTGCTGGTCCTGGTGGAGAACCTGTCGGTGCCGTTCGACCGGCGGGTGTGGCAGGAGTGCACGACGCTGCGCGACGCGGGCTGGACGGTGCACGTCATCTGTCCCCGGGGAAGCCAGCGGGACACGGAGCCGGAGGCGGAGATCGACGGGGTGCGGATCCACCGCTACCCGTTGCGCGCGGCCACCGGAGGACCGGCCGGCTACCTGCGGGAGTACGGATCGGCGTTGTGGCACACGGCCCGGCTGGCCCGCAAGGTCGGCCCGGTCGACGTGGTCCACGCCTGCAACCCGCCCGACCTGCTGTTCCTGACGGCACTGTGGCTGAAGCGGCGCGGCGCGCGGTTCATCTTCGACCAGCACGACCTGGTACCCGAGCTGTACCTGTCCCGGTTCGACCGCGGCGAGGATCTGCTCTACCGCGCCGTGTGCGCGCTGGAACGGTGGACCTACCGGGCCGCGGACATCGTGCTCGCCACGAACGAGAGCTACTGGGACGTCGCGGTGCGCCGTGGCGGTCGGCGGCCGGCGGACGTCTTCGTGGTGCGCAGCGCGCCACAGATCGACCGGTTCCAACCCGTGCCGCCCCAGCCGGAGTTGAAGCTGGGCAAGCCTCATCTGCTGTGCTACCTCGGCGTCATGGGCCCGCAGGACGGCGTCGACTACGCCCTGCGCGCCCTTGCGACGCTGCGCGACGAGTTCGGGCGGACCGACTGGCACGCGGCGTTCGTCGGCTCCGGCGACGCCTTCGACGCGATGGTGGAGTTGTCCCGGCGGCTCGGGCTCTCGGAGCAGGTGCGGTTCACCGGGCGCGTTCCGGACGCCGATCTGGTGCGCTACCTGTCCACCGCGGACGTGTGTCTGTCCCCCGACCCGCGCAATCCGCTCAACGACGTGTCGACCATGAACAAGGTCCTGGAGTACATGGCGATGGGTCGGCCGATCGTCTCGTTCGACCTGAAGGAGGCGCGCGTCTCCGCCGGTGCCGCCGCCGTCTACGCGCCCGCCAACGACGAGGCCCAATTCGCCAAGCTCATCTCGGAGTTGCTGGACGATTCGCAGAAGCGGGCCCGGATGGGCAAGATCGGCCAAGAGCGGATCAGCGGGCACCTTTCCTGGCGGAACTCGCAGGCATCGCTGCTCGCCGCCTACGCCGCCGCGTGCCGTGACCGCACTGCGGTGTCGGCAGGCGACCCGGTCCGCACAAGGAAGAGGCAGCGCCGTTGAGCGATGACACGATCCGCCTCGTCATGATCGGGCGGATACTCCGTCGCAGGTGGCGACTTCTCGCCGTCCTGGCCATGGCGGGCGCACTCGTCGGCTACGGCACCTCGGTGGTGGCGTTCCCGTCGCGATACACCGCGTCGGCATCGGTACTGCTGCCGGGGCTGTGGGAGGAGCGCGAGCTGCTGACCCAGGTGGACATCGCCACCAGTTCGGCGGTGGTCGACCGCGCGGCCGCCGCTCTCCACTGGTCCGGCGTCAGCGGCACGCAACTGCGGGACCGGGTGAGCGCCAAGGCCGCCGACGGGAACATCATCACGATCTCGGGCACGGCCGACACCCCGGAGCGCGCGCAGCAGCTCTCCGACCAAGTGGCCCAGCAATTCGTGGCATTCGCCGCGCAGATCGCGGGCGGCGGCACCGACACCGAAGCGGCTACGGGAGCCGATGCGCTGCGGCAGAAGGTGGAGGAGACCAACCGCCGCATCACCGACCTCGCCAAGGCGGCCGATCCGGGACAGACCGTGGAGAGCGTGCAGGCCCGCACCGCGCTAGAGAACCTGCGCACCTCGCTGGAGGACGCCATGAAGAAGCTGGCCCAGGCCAACCCGGCGGCCAACAAGGCAGGCATGGTCGTCATGGGCCCGGCCGCCCGGCCGACCGGCGAGGCACCGCCGACGAGGACGCAGCTCGTCGGCGCCGGAGCGCTGCTGTTCTTCCTGCTCGCGGTCATCGGCCATCTCGTCGCCGCACGGATGAACCGCCGACTGCGCAGCGAACCGGAGATCGCCGCGGCGCTGGGCTCGACGCTCCTGGGCACCGTCGACGTGCCCGGTGAACGGCGCGCTCACCGGCCGGAAGGCGGGGGCGTACGAGCCCGGATCCGCAGACTCCTCGGCGTCGACACCCGGTGGGACCTACCGGCCCCGCAGAAGTCCGGCGACAAGGCCGGCAGACGGCTTCGCTACCGGCGGGTGTGCGCTCACCTGAGGGACCGACTGCCGGGCGCCCGGCGGCTGTTGGTCGTCGTACCGGACGGCGACGAGATCGCCTGCCGGGCCGCGGGCCAGCTCGTCGCCGAGGCCAAGAGCGGTCCGCTGCTGCGAGTGGTGGAGGTGTCGGTGGAGCGGCCGATGGTGCCGGACCGCGACACCGAGTCCGGTGCTCTGGTGGTCCTCAGCGCGGGCAGCTGGACCGCGCAGGAGCTCGTCGGCATCGCCGAGGCGTGCGCGGACGGCGGGCACGAGGTCGTCGGCTTCGTCGTCGCCCACACGGTCCAGGCCGACCCCACGCGGTCTGCTGGCCAACTTCCGGACGACGCCACTTTGGCGCTCGCGGTGCGCGGCCACGCGACGGGAGGTTCAGCGTGACGACGAGCACGACTTCGCAGTCGTCGGCCGCCGTTCCGCTCCTCGACCTGCAGGCGCTGGTGGTGGCGGTGCGCAGACGCCGCCGCCTGTGGTGCGCCCTGGCGCTGCTTGGCCTGCTCGTCGGCGCGGCGGTGGCGGCCTTGATGCCGCCGCCGCCGAGCGCGGTGACCAAGGTGCTGGTCGCGCATGCGGAGGACCAGCCGAACGACACCGGAACGCTGATCCGCACCGACGTCGCGCTGCTGCAGACCACGCGGGTCGCCGGTGCCGCCCTGCAATCCCTCAAGTCACCGGAAAAACCTGAGGACTTCATGCGGGACTACCGGGGTACCGGGCTGACCAACAACCTGCTGCAGATCGATGTCACCGGCGACAGCGACGCCGAAGCGGTGGCCCGGGCCAAGGCGCTGGCCGACGCGTTCGTCGCGGACCACATGAGGCGGATGCAGGAAGCCGCGAATGCCGAGGCCAAGGCCCTGCTCGACCAGCGTGACCGGATGCGCGACGAGCTCGCCCAGGTCAACAAGGCGATCGGCGACCTGCCGCTGAACAGCAACCCGAAGGCGTCGGCGAGCATCGAATCGCTCTTCGCCCGCCGGGCCGAACTCAACTCGCGGATCACCGATTTCGACCAGCGCGCCGCGGAGGCGCGCACCGGCACGCCCAAGGTCATCGCCGGTACGCAGATCGTGGACGCCCCGCGTGCGGTGCGGCACTCCCTGCCCAAGGCCGCTGCCACCGACGCCGCGATGGGGCTCACCCTCGGGCTCGTCCTCGGGCTCGCGCTGGCCGCGGTCGGCTCGGTGGTGGCGGACCGCCCCGTGCTGCGCCGGGACATCGCGGCGCACCTGGGCGCCTCGGTCATCGCGGAGCTGCCCCGCGCGTCCTCGCGGTCGGGGAGGAGGTGGCAGCGCCGACGGACCCGGGCGGCACGCGAACGGCTCACCGGGACCCTGGCCCGCACCGTGCGCGACTGTGCGGAACCGGTGTCGCTGCTGGAACTGGGCTGTGCGCGCAACACGTGCGTGATCGCCCTGGACGTCGCCCGAGCTCTAGCGGCGCAGGGGCCGGTGGCCATCGTCGACGGCCTGCCCGGCCCGCAGCTGGCAGGCCGCCGCCCGAAGCCAGGTGACCCGACGGTGGTCAGCGGCGAGCGTGCCGCGGCAGTGTCGCCTCAAGAGCGCCTGCTCGGCGTCGGCTCGGTCGCACCCGGCACCACGTGGACCGACCTGCAGTACCTCGGCACCCAGACCGTGCTCGTCGTGCGTGCCGGGCACGGCAGCGCCGCATGGCTGCACACCGTGGCGCGGCAGCTCACGGACCAGCGCATTCCGGTGATCGGTGTGGTGCTGATCGACCCCGATCCGCGTGACCGGACCGACGGCACGCTGTGGGACGGGCTGCACATCGCGCTGCGGGGCCATAGCGAGCGGCTGGCTCGACAGAACGGGACGGGCCAGGTGCGGACCGAGCGGCTGCCGATGTGGGCCGCACGAGTCCCGGACAGCGACCAGGAGGCGCGGTAGGACATGTGTGGCATCGCAGGCGCGTACCGATGGCCGGACGGGAAGGTCGTGACCGACCGGCTCACCGATACCCTCGCCCACCGCGGTCCGGACGGGGCGGGCCGGTACAGCCACCCCGCCGGTGACGGCGAAGTGCACCTCGGGCACCGCCGACTGGCCATCATCGACCTGTCCGGGACCGGCGCCCAGCCGATGGTCTCGGGCGGCCTCGCCTTGACGTACAACGGCGAGCTGTACAACGCGCCCGAGCTGCGCGCCGAGTTGGCAGCCGCCGGAGTGCGCTTCCGCGGTAGCTCCGACACCGAGGTGCTCCTTGAGGCCTGGCGGCGCTGGGGCACCGACTGTCTGCCCCGGCTGCGCGGCATGTTCGCGTTCGGGATCTTCGACGAGCGCACCGGTGAGCTGGTGCTCGCCCGCGACCAGCTCGGTATCAAGCCGCTGTTCCTGCTCCGGCGCGGCGAGGGACTGGTGTTCGCCTCCGAGCTGAAGGCGCTCGCCGCCGCGACCGGCGGGCCGCTGGAGGTGGACCATGCGGCGCTGGTGGCCTCACTGCTGTACTACTGGGTGCCGGACTCACGGTGCGCGTTCCGCGAAGTACAGAAGCTGCCGCCGGGGAGCTGGCTGAGGTGCCGGCCCGACGGCCGTGCGGAGCGCGGCCGGTTCTGGAACCTGAAGGACGTCGCCGCCGAGGGCCGGGAGCGGACCCGGACCGGCGAACAGCCGGACATAGCCGCGATTGTCGAGGAGTCGACTCGGCGCCACCTGCTCTCCGACGTACCCGTGGCGACCTTCCTCTCCGGCGGACTCGACTCCAGCTACCTGACCGCGCTGGCGGCCCGCCACCAGCCAGGGATCTCCGCTTACACGATCGGGTTCCGCGCCGAGGACGCCAAGTTCGAGGCGATGCCGGACGACCTGCGCTACGCCCGGCGGGTGGCCGAGCGGTTCGGTGTCGACCTGCACGAGATCGAGATCGCTCCCAACGTGCTCGACCTGCTGCCGCGGATGACGTACCACCTGGACGAGCCGATCGGCGACCCCGCCGCGATCAACACGTTCCTGATCTGCTCGGCCGCCCGGGAGGCCGGGGTCAAGGTGATGCTCTCGGGGATGGGCGCCGACGAGCTGTTCGCCGGATACCGCAAGCACCTGGCCAACCTGATCGCGCTGCGCTACCAGCGCGTCCCGCGACCCCTACGACGCGGCGTGTCCGCGGCCGTGGACCGGCTGCCGGTCGCCTCGGCCCGCCGGGGGTACCGGTCGGTGCGATTCGCCAAGCGGTTCCTCTCCTTCGCCGATCTGCCGGAGGAGACCGCGTTCCGGCGCAGCTACACCATGTACGACCAGAACGAGCTGCTCGCCCTGCTCGATCCGGACCTGGCCGGGACGGTCGAGGACGTGCTCGCCGAACATACGGACATCTACCAGGACAACGACCTCGACGACTTCGTCAACCGCATGTGCCTGGGCGACGCCCGGATGTTCCTGCCGGGCCTGAACCTCACGTACACGGACCGGTCGAGCATGGCCGCGTCGACCGAGGTGCGGGTGCCGTATGTGGACGTCGAGGTCGTCAAGGCGGCGTTCGCCGTGCCCGGCGATCGCAAGATCGTCGGACGGCAGGGCAAGGCCGTCCTCAAGGAGGCGGCCGTCTCGATCCTCCCCCGGGAGATCGTGTACCGGCCCAAGGGCCTGTTCAGCGCCCCGCTGCGCGCCTGGATGAGCCGGGATCTGGCACCGCTGGTGCGCGAGGTGGTCAACGACGGCGAGCTCGTCCGTTCCGGGTTCCTGCGCCGCGAAGCGCTGGCGCGGCTCGTCGCCGAGGACGCCGCCGGGCAGCGGGACTTCTCCAAGCATCTGTGGCATGTGCTGACCCTCGAGTACTGGTATCGCGACGCGACCTCTGGGTCCGGCCAGAGCACTCGGTTAACGGCTTAGGAATCAGAGGAGTTCGGGTGAAGCAGGTTGTTCAGAACTACAAGAGCGGCGAGCTGGCGGTCCTCGACGTTCCGGTGCCGGGGTGCAAGCCGGGCGGTGTGCTCGTCCGCAGCGCCTACTCGTTGATATCCACCGGGACCGAGCTCATGAAGGTGTCCGAGGCTGGCATGTCGATGCTGGGCAAGGCCCGCTCCCGTCCAGACCAGGTGGCCAAGGTCATGCAGAGCGTGGCCACCAACGGGATCCCCGCCACTTACCGCAAGGTGATGGGCAAGCTGGACTCCTACACGCCGCTGGGCTACTCGCTGTGCGGGGTGGTCGAGCAGGTCGGCGCCGGGATCGACGATGTGAAGGTCGGCGACCTCGTGGCCTGCGCCGGTAATGAGCACGCGTTGCACGCCGAGCTGAACTGGGTGCCGAAGAACCTGTACGCCCCGGTGCCGGACGGCCTCGCGCCGCGGCACGCGGCCTTCGGCACCGTCGGGTCGATCGCGTTGCAGGGCGTCCGCCGCGGCGAGCCACAACTGGGCGACGTGGCGCTGGTCATCGGCCTCGGCCTGATCGGGCAGCTGGTGGTGCAGCTCCTCGCCGCCTCGGGAGTCCGCGTCGTCGGGGTCGACCCCGACCCGGTGCGCTGCGAGCTCGCGGAGCGCCTGGGCGCCGCGGCCTGCGGTGAACCCGCGTCCGCCGCCGTGGAAGCCGCTGTCGCGGAGCTCACTGGCGGGCACGGCGTGGACCAGGTGTATCTGGCCGCCGGTGGCGGCAGCAACCAGCCCGTCGAGCTGGCCGCCAGGCTCTGCCGGGACCGCGGCCGGGTCGTCGACATCGGCAAGTGCCGCCTGGACCTGCCGTGGAACGCGTACTACGAGAAAGAGCTCGACGTACGGTTCTCCCGCAGTTACGGCCCCGGGCGCTACGACCCGGAGTACGAGCTGGAGGGGCGGGACTACCCGATCGGCTATGTGCGCTGGACCGAGCGCCGCAACCTGGCGTGCTTCCTCGATCTCCTCGCCCGCGGCAGCGTCGACGTGGAGCCCTTGGTTTCCCACATCGCCGCCTTCGATGACGCCGTCGAGACGTACCAGCGCCTGAAGGACGGCGACTTGAAGGCCGTGGCTGTGCTGTTCCGATACCCCGAACACGCCCGGGAAGCCGGGGAAGCGCAGGCCCCGGCAGTGGCCGTACCCGCGGTGAACAGACCCAGCGGCGGAGCGCCCACTCCGGCCCGGTCTGCCAACGTGCCGGTGCGGCTTGCGTTCGTCGGCGCGGGAAACTACGCGACGTCGATGCTGCTGCCGCACCTGGCAGAGCGCGACGGCGTCATGTTGTCGACAGTCGTTACCACGACGGCCCTGTCCGCGGCCAACGCGAAGCGGAAGTTCGGCTTCGCCGAGGCGACCACCGATCTCGACGCCGTGCTCGGCGACGGGTCCATCGACGCGGTGTTCGTGGTCACTCGGCACAGCTCGCACGCCGAACTGGCCCGGAAGGCGCTGCTGGCTGGCAAGACGGTGTTCGTGGAGAAGCCCCTGGCCCTCACCGAGGACGAGCTGGCGGGCGTGCTCGCGGCGGTGGAGGAGTCCGGCAACGACCGGCTGCAGGTGGGCTTCAACCGCCGGTTCGCGCCCCTGCTGAACGAGGGCAGGAAGCGGTTCAGCGCCCGGACCGGTCCGGCGAGCCTGCGCTACCTGGTCAACGCGGGTCGACTGCAGCATGGCAGCTGGTACCTCCAACAGGGCACCGAGGGCTCGCGGTTCACCGGCGAGGGCGGCCACTTCATCGACACGGCGAGCTGGTTGCTCGCGGCCGACCCGGTCTCGCTGTACGCGGTCGCCACGTCCGGCCACGAGGACCTGCAGGTCGTGCTGCGCTACCCGGACGGATCCACCGCCACCATCAGCTACGTCACCACCGGCGCGCCCGGCTTCCCCAAGGAGACGCTGGACCTGGTCGCGGACGGCAAGGTGCTGCGGCTCGACGACTTCGTCCGTGCCTCTGTCTACGACGGCCGCCGCAAGCGGTGGGTCAGTTCGCGGCTGCCCAAGGCCCGGGACAAGGGCCAGTCCGCCGAACTGGCAGCGTTCATCAAGGCCGTGCGGACCGGCGGGCCGATGCCGGTGCCGCTGGAGTCGCTGGTCGCCACCACGGCGGCCACCCTCGCCGTGCAGGCCGGCTTGGCCGGGGGCGCGCCGGTGACGTTGGCGAGGGCGCGATGACTGTGAGGTCGGGGAGTCCGGGCTGGTACCTGCGGCGGCTGTCCCGGATGGGACCGCGGGAGGTCGGCGGCCGGGTGGGCGACGCGGTGCGCAGGCGTCGGTGGCGGTCGGCGCGGCCGCAGAGCCCGCGTGTGACCGGCGCCCGGTTCACCGCGGTACTGCCCGCCGGGACGATCGCCGCGATACCTCCGGACGCCGCGAAACGTCTGATCGCCGAGGCGGACCGGCTGATGGCGGGGAACGCCGGGTATTTCGGGGTGGTCCGCGACGACCTGGCCGACCCGGACTGGTGGTACGACCCAAAGACCGGGCGCCGGGCTCCGGGGGGCTACGCCTTCGACGTGCCGTACCGGAACGAGGACGAGGTCGGGGACATCAAGCAGATCTGGGAGCTGTCCCGGCACCAGTACCTCACCGTGCTCGCCGCCGCCTACGCGATCACCGGGAACGAGCGGTACGCCGAACGAGTGGCCGAGCACCTGCGGTCGTGGTGGGCGGCCAACGCGCCGCTGCGCGGAGTGCACTGGACCAGCGGCATCGAGCTGGGGATCCGCCTCCTTTCCTGGGTGTGGATCCGCAGGCTGCTCGACGGCTGGCCGGGCGCGGCCGGTCTTTTCGAGGACAACCCGGTGGCGCTGAACCAGATCTGGCACCACCAGCGCTGGCTGGCCGCCTTCCCCAGCCGGGGGTCGTCGGCGAACAACCACGTCATCGCCGAGGCCGCCGGGCAGTTCGCCGCAGCCTGCGCGTTCGGGTGGTTCCCCACCTCGGCACGTTGGCGGGCCGACGCGCTGCGGTCGCTGGAGCGGCATCTGCGCAGCAACACCTTCGGCTCCGGCCTCAACCGCGAGTTGGCCACCGAGTATCACGGACTGGTCCTTGAGCTCGGCCTGGCCGCGGTGGCCGAGGCGGATGCCGCAGGCACGCCGGTCCCTACGTCGATCCGTCTTGTGCTGCTGCGGATGACCGACGCGCTCGCGGCCGTCGTGGACAGCCGGTTACGGCCGCCGCGACAGGGGGACGCGGACGACGGGCACGGTCTGGTCGTGGACGGCGCGGGCACCGACCGCCGGGCCTCGCTGCTGGCCACCGGCGACGCCGTGTTCGGTCGGCTCGGCTGGTGGCCGGTAGTGACCGGCACCGATGTGCGCACCCCGCTGCTGGCCGCGCTCATCAAGCCGTACGCGAAAGGTGGAACCGCACCGGCCGTGACCCGCCCGGCAAGCCGACCGGCGCATTTCGCCGACGCTGGCATGACCATCCTGCGTGGTCCGGAGGAGATCTGGTGCCGCTGCGACGGTGGTCCGCACGGCTTCCTGTCCATCGCCGCGCATGCCCATGCCGACGCGCTGTCCGTGGAGGTCCGGCACGACGGGGTCGACGTGCTCGCCGACCCGGGGACGTACTGCTACCACGGGCAGCCCGAGTGGCGGCAGTACTTCCGGTCGACCCTCGGCCACAACACCCTGCAACTGGACAGCGGTGACCAGTCCGTCTCCGGCGGCCCCTTCCTGTGGACCCGGCATGCCCGCAGCCGGGTCCTGGCCGTGGACACCTCCGGGGATGGTGTGGCCCGCTGGTGTGCCGAGCACGACGGTTACCCGTCCTGCGTACACCGCCGCTGGGTGGAGCTGACGGCCGCGAGCCAGGAGCTGAGGGTGGTCGACGAGGTGCGCGGCCCGCGCCGGACCGTGCGGCTGGCGTTCCACCTCGGCCCGGCGATCGCCGCGGACCTCGTGGGGAACCAGGCCGTGCTCACCTGGACCCGGGACGGCGAGGACCGCTTTGCGGTGCTCGACCTGCCCGGGCAGCTCTCCTGGCGGGCTCATCGCGGCGAGACCCAGCCGCCGCTGGGCTGGTACTCCGCCGGATTCGGGCGCAAGGAACCCGCCACCACACTGGTCGGTACCGGCTTCGCCGACGGCGCGGAGGGCTTCACCACCGTGCTCAGGTTCCGCGGCTAGGGGGACGCGTGGGGATCAAGAGGCGGCACTGGGCGTGGGCGGCGGCACTGCTGACGCTTGCCCTGCTGGCGGTGACCGGCTGTCAGGGCACGCCGAGCGGCCGGGAGAAGCCGACCGCTGCGCCATCCACACCCACATCCATGCCTGTGGCCCGGGTGTGCGCCAGGCCCGCGGCCGGGCCGGCCAAGGCGCCAACGGGCGCGGTGACGGTCGACCCCGCGGTGGCCGGTGACCTGGCGGCGAAGACCAAGAGCAGCCCGCCGAACACCACGTTCTGGCTTCGACCGGGCACGCACAGGCTCGAGCCGGACCGCTACGCCCAGGTGATCCCCAAGGAGGGGGACAGCTACCTCGGCGCGCCGGGCGCGGTGCTCGACGGCCGGAAGACCAACCAGTACGCGTTCGGCGGCACCGCCCGCAATGTCACCATCCGCTACCTGAGCGTGCAGGGTTTCGTCGCGCCACAGGACGAGGGCGTGGTCAACCATGACTCGGCCGACGGATGGGTGATCGAGCACGCCACCATCCAGTACAACTCCGGCGCCGGGCTGATGGCCGGTGCCCGCCAGCGGGTCCTCGCCAACTGCCTGCGCGGCAACGGCCAGTACGGCATGAACGCCTACAAGACCACCGGCCGTATCAGCGACCTGGTGGTCGAGGGCAACGAGATCGTGGGCAACAACACCGGCGACTGGGAGCGGCGCAAGCCGGGCTGCGGCTGCACCGGAGGCGTGAAGTTCTGGGCCGTCAACGGCGCCGACGTACGCGGCAACTGGGTGCACGACAACCGCGGAGCCGGGTTGTGGGCGGACACCAACAACAACGACTTCCGCATCGAGGGCAACGTGCTCGAGGCCAACGACGGTGCCGCGCTGATCTACGAGACCAGCTACAACGCGGTCATCCGAAACAACACGTTCCGGCGGAACAACTGGGTCGAGGGCCGCAAGTACGCCGACAGCGGCGACACCTTCCCGTTCGCGACCATCTACCTGTCCGAGTCCGGCGGCGAACCACGGATCCCAGCCCGCACCGACAAGATCGAGATCTACCGGAACGTGCTGGAGAACAACTGGTCCGGGATCACCCTGTGGGAAAACGCCGACCGGTTCTGCCACAGCCCGGCCAACACCTCGTCCGGTGACTGCACCTTGCTGGTGAAGAACACCGACCGCTGCGCACAGCCAGCCATCGCCACCGCACCGCTCTACGCCGACTGCCGGTGGAAGACCCAGCGGGTGGACATCCACGACAACCGCTTCGTGCTCGACAAGTCCGTCGTCGACTGCACGGTGGAGTGCGACCGCATGGCGGTGCTGGCCAACTACGGCACCTATCCGGACTGGTCGCCGTACCAGGGCGAGCGGGTGGCCGAGGCGATCACCCTCAAGCAGCACAACCGCTGGCACGACAACGTCTACGTCGGACCATGGAAATTCGTCGCCCACGACCCGAGCCGGATACTCGACTCCGGGCAGTGGCAGAGCACGCCGTACCAGCAGGACGCGGACAGCACCTTCCGCGCAGTGGACGGTGGTTGAGATGGGCGCGGACCACACGCCGAAGGTCGTCGGGACGGTCTGGGGGCTGCTCGTCCTCAACACGCTCGGCTCCGCCGGGGCGAAGACCATCATTCCGCTGCCCCGCTCCGTCATCCAGTTGGTCACCATGGGCGCGCTGGCCTTAGCGTTCGCGCTGGCGCTCGCACTCAATCTCCGGCTGCGTGTCCGACCCAGCGCCTTGCTGTTCCTGCTCACTGTGCTGCTGGTGTCGAGCGTGATCTCCAGTGCGCAGCTGGAGTCGGGGCTCGGCGCGCTGTTCCGGTGCTTCCGGCTGACCCTCTTCGTGGGCACGCTGTGGCTGGTCAGCCGCTGGTGGAACGGCAGCCTGACCTTCGTCCGGCACCACATCCGGATGTACTTCGCGGTGCTCGGGACAGTGGCCGCCGGCCTGGTCGCCTCGCCGGGCGCGGCCATGCCCGAGCTCTACGGCGGGCGGCTGGTCGGCGCGTTGTGGCCGCTCACCCCCCCGCAGATCGGACAGTACGCCGCGGTGATCACCGGACTCACCGTGCTGCTCGTCCTGGACCGGCGGACCGACAGGACCAGCGCGGCCGTGGTCATCGTGCCGTCACTCGTCCTGCTCGCGTTGACCCATACCCGCACGGCCACGCTCGGCCTGCTCATCGGCCTTGCGTTGGCGATCGGCTCGCTCATCCTGACCAGCGCCGCCGCCCGCCGGTTCTTCACCTGGGCGGTGCTGTGCGCCGCGGTGGCCGCGGTGGCGCTCGGCTCCGTGCTTCAGGCGTGGTTCCTGCGCGGGCAGAGCAAGGAGAACTTCTCCAGCCTCACCGGTCGGGCCAAGGTCTGGGACGCCCTGCTGGCAGCACCCCGGTCGACCGTGGAGCAGTTCTTCGGCGTTGGCCTGGGCGACAAGTCGTTCGGCGGACTGCCGATCGACAACAGCTGGCTGGCCGTTTACAACGAGCAGGGTCTGATCGGTGTCGCCCTCGTGGCGGTGATCATCATCGTCCTTGGCGGCGTCGCGCTGCTGCGGCCACCGTCACTGCAGAGGGCCTGCGCGATCTTCCTGATCAGCTACTGCGCGATCGCGTCGTACACCGAGGCCGGACTCGGCGACGCCTCGCCGTATCTGCTGCATCTGGCCGTCGCCGCCGCACTGCTCGCGGCACCCGCCGCGGCCACGCCCTTCCCGACGCCCGAAGTTCCTCGACGACCCATCACACACTGAGCCCGCAGACCGGAGTTGACCTGAGCATGCACGTCCTCGTGGTGCACAACCACTACTCCTCGGCGCAGCCGAGCGGGGAGAACAAGGTCGTCGAACAGGAGGTGGGACTGCTGCGCGCGGCAGGCCACCAGGTCGAGGTGTTCGAGCGGCGCAGCGACGACATCGCCGCCCGGTCCCTCCTCGCCAAGGCCGCGGTGCCGCTCCTCGTGCCCTGGAACCCGGCGGTCCGCGCGGAGCTCACCGCCCGACTGCGCGCCGAGCGACCGGACGTGGTGCACGTCCACAACGTCTTCCCGCTCCTGTCGCCCGCGGTCCTCGCCGCCTGCGCCGACGCCAAAGTGCCCGCCGTCGCCACGCTGCACAACTACACCCAGATCTGCCCGCCCGGCACGCTGCAGCGGGACGGCCGACCGTGCACCGAGTGCGTCGGCTCCGCACCGCTGCCCGCCGTCCGGCACGGCTGTTACCGGAACTCCCGGCTTGCGACGGTGCCGCTCGCGGTCAGCCTGTCGGTCAACCGGCGGCGGTGGTGGTCCGGCGTGCAGCGGTTCCTGTGCATCTCCGCGGCGCAGCGCGACGTCCTGGTGCGGGCGGGAATGCCGCCCGAGCGGCTGGTGGTGAAGCACAACTTCGTGCCGGAGCCGGGCACTTGCCGAGCCGACGCCGGCGAGCATGTGCTCTATCTCGGCCGGCTCGCGCAGGCCAAGGGCGTGCGGCTGCTCATGGCCGCGTGGGACGAGATCGCGGCGAGCGGCGGTGTGGGCGTGCCGCTCGTGGTCGCGGGCGCGGGGCCACTGGAGCGCGAGGTGACCGCCTGGGCGGCGGGCCGCGACGACGTGCGGTACGCCGGCCTGTTGGGCCCGCAGGAGTGCCGGATGGCCGTCGCGCGGTCGGTGGCCGTGGTGGCCCCCTCGACGTGGCTGGAGGCGTTCGGCCTGGTGGTGGTGGAGGCGATGGCGGCGGGCGTCCCGGCCGTCGCCGCAGGTCACGGCGCCTTCGTCGAACTCGTCGAGGACGAAGTGACCGGGCTGCTGCACCGGCCGGGCGAGCCCGTCTCGCTCGCGTCCTGCCTGCGCCGGATCACGGCCGATCCGGCGCGCAACCGGGAGATGGGCCAGGCGGCCCGGCGCCGTTACGAGCAGGGCTTCAGCCCGGCCGTCGGCCTTGAGCGCCTGGTGGATGAGTACCGCACCGCGATCGCGGCTCGGTCGGAATCAATGGGGGGCAGTCAATGACACGATGCCGACTCTGCGGCTCGGCGACACTGGCGAGCGTCGTCGACCTTGGGGCGACGCCACCATGTGAGAGCTTTCTCGCCGCGGACCAACTGGACCAGCCGGAGCCCGCGTACCCGCTGCACCTGCGGGTCTGCACCGACTGCTGGCTCGCGCAGATCCCGCCGCTGATCACGCCGGAGGAGACGTTCAGCGAGTACGCGTACTTCTCCTCCTTCTCGACCTCCTGGGTGGAGCACGCGCGCACGTTCGTCGCCGACACCGCAGCGCGGCTGGGTCTGGGCACCGACGCCTTCGTGGTCGAGGTCGCGAGCAACGACGGGTACCTGCTGAGGCACGTGGTGGACCGGGGGATCCGCTGCCTCGGCATCGAGCCGTCGGTGAACGTCGGCGCCGCGGCGCGGGAGGCGGGCGTGCCCACGCTCACGGAGTTCCTGAGCCCGGCCACCGGGGCGGCCGTCCGTGCCGAACACGGCCCGGCGAACCTGGTCGTGGCCAACAACGTGTACGCGCACATCCCCGACGTGGTCGGGTTCACCCAGGGGCTGCGCGCCCTGGTCGCCGACGACGGGTGGGTCTCCATAGAGGTGCAGCACCTGCTGACCCTGGTCGAGGACAACCAGTACGACACGATCTACCACGAGCACTTCCAGTACTACACGGTCGCGTCCGCGATCCGAGCCCTTGCCGGCGGCGGACTCGCCCTCGTGGACGTCGAGTTGCTGCCCACGCACGGCGGCTCCATCCGGCTGTGGGCCCGGCCGGTCGAGGTGGCCGGTGAGCCGACGGAGCCGAGAGCCTGGGGAAGGGTGGCCGACGTGCTGGACCGGGAGAAGGCCGCCGGGCTGCAGGAGCTGTCCGGGTACACCGAGTTCTCCGCTCGGGTGGCCAAGGTGCGCCGGGACCTGCTGCGGTTCCTGATCGAGGCGGCCGAGCGCGGTGAGACGGTGGTCGGCTACGGCGCCCCGGGCAAGGGCAACACCCTGCTCAACCACTGCGGCATCCGGCCCGACCTGCTCGCGTACACGGTCGACCGCAACCCCTACAAGCATGGCAGGTTCACCCCGGGCACCCGCATCCCGATCCTGCCGCCCGAGCGGATCGCCGCCGACCGACCGGACTACGTCCTCGTCCTGCCGTGGAACCTGCGGGCCGAACTGGTCGAGCAGCTGTCCTTCGTGCACGACTGGGGCGGCCGGCTGGTCTTCCCCATCCCCGAACTGAGCATTGTCGAGGTCAAGTCATGAAGGTCGTTCTGTTCTGCGGCGGTTACGGGATGCGGATGCGCGAGGGTGCCTTCGACGACGTGCCCAAGCCGATGGCGATGGTCGGCCCGCGACCGCTGATCTGGCATGTCATGCGCTACTACGCGCACTTCGGGCACACGGAGTTCATCCTGTGTCTCGGCTACGGGGCGCACCACATCAAGAACTACTTCCTCAAGTACGAGGAGACGACGTCCAACGACTTCGTGCTGCGCGGCGGGCGGACCGAGCTGCTGTCCACCGACATCGCCGACTGGACGATCACGTTCGCACAGACCGGCATCGAGTCACCGATCGGGGAGCGGCTGCGCCGGGTGCGGCACCACCTGGCTGGCGACGAGATGTTCCTCGCCAACTACGCCGACGTGCTCACCGACGCCCCGCTGCCGGAGATGATCGACCGGTTCGCGCGGCGCGACGCCGGTGCGTCGATGATGGTGGTGCCGCCGCAGTCCTCGTTCCACTGCGTGGATTTGGGCGAGGACGGCCTGGTGGGGGGCATCACCGCGGTGAGCGAACTGCCGCTGTGGGAGAACGGCGGCTACTTCGTGCTCCGCCAGGAGGTCTTCGACCACATACCGGAGAACGGGGACCTGGTCGCCGACGGATGCGCCCAACTGGCCAAGCAGGGGCGCCTGGTGGCGCACCAGCACCGCGGCTTCTGGAAGCCGACCGACACCGTGAAGGAGCGGGCCGCGCTCGACGCCGCCTACGCCCGCGGCGACCGCCCGTGGGCCGTGTGGGAAGAGGACGGCGCGGGGGTGCGCGCGTGATCCGGCTCGGGGCCGGACGCCTGGAGCGGATCGTCGCGGTGGGCGCGCACTGCGACGACATCGCCATCGGCGCTGGCGGCACGCTGCTGACGCTGTGCCTCGCGCGCCCTGGCATCCGCGTCGACGCGCTGGTGCTCTCCGGCGGGGGCAGCGAGCGGGAGCAGGAGGAGCAGGCCGCGCTCGCCGCCTTCTGCCCGGGCGCCGAACTGCGCCTGACCGTGCACAAACTGCCCGATGGCCGACTGCCCGCCTACTGGGAGGAGGCCAAGGCCGCGGTCGAGGAACTGCGCGCGGGGACCGAGCCGGATCTCGTGCTGGCTCCGCGGACCGATGACGCGCACCAGGATCACCGCGGCCTGGCGCAGCTGATACCCACCGCGTTCCGCGACCACCTCGTGCTCGGCTACGAGATCGTCAAGTGGGACGGCGATCTCGGCCGTCCGTCGGCGTACCAGCCGCTGGCGCCGGAGATCGCCGAACAGAAGGTGCGGCTGCTGCACGAGCACTACCCCTCGCAGCGGCACCGGCCCTGGTACGACCGCGAGGTCTTCCTCGGTCTCGCCCGGATCCGCGGTATCGAATGCCACGCGCGCTACGCCGAGGCGTTCGCCGTCACCAAACTCGCTCTCACCTTGGGGGATTGAACCTTGCGCGTACTGCTGACCGGGCACCAGGGCTACCTGGGCACCGTGATGGCCCCTGTCCTCGCGGCCGCCGGGCACGAGGTCGTCGGTCTGGACGCCGGCCTGTTCGCCGACTGCGTCCTTGGCCCGCCGCCCGCGGACGCTCCGGGGCAGCGGGTGGACCTGCGCGACGTCACGGCCGAACACGTGGCCGGGGTGGACGCCGTGATCCACCTGGCCGCGCTGTCCAACGACCCCCTCGGCTCGCTGGCGCCGGAGCTCACCTACGACATCAACCACCACGCGTCCGTGCGGCTGGCCCGGCTGGCCCGCGACGCCGGAGTGCGGCGCTTCCTGTACGCGTCGACGTGCTCGGTCTACGGCGCCGCCGGTGGCGGCGGTCTGGTGGCCGAGGATGCCCCGCTGCGCCCGGTGACGCCGTACGCGGAGTCCAAGGTGCGGGTGGAGGACGACCTGCACGTGCTGGCCGACGGCGACTTCAGCCCGGTGTTCATGCGCAACGCCACCGCCTTCGGCTATTCACCCCGGCTGCGCGCCGACATCGTGCTGAACAACCTGGTGGGCCACGCACTCCTGACCGGCGAGGTCCTGGTGCTCTCCGACGGCACCCCCTGGCGCCCGCTGGTGCACGCCGCCGACATCGCACGGGCCTTCACGGCCGCGCTGACCGCGCCGCGCGAAGCGGTACACGACCAAGCGTTCAACATCGGCAGCGAGATCAACAACGTCACGGTCGCCGAGATCGCTGAGCAGGTCGCCGAGGCGGTGCCCGGCGCGAAGGTGGTGATCACCGCAGAGACCGGCGCCGATCCGCGGTCGTACCGCGTGGACTTCTCCCGGTTCCGCGCCGCGATACCCGGCTTCGACTGCGAGTGGACGGTGAAGCGGGGCGCGCTCGAACTCGCCGACGCCTACCGGAAACACGGACTGACCCGGGAGGACTTCGAGCAACGCTTCACCCGGCTTGCCGTGCTGCGCGCGGCGTCCGACACCGGCGCCGTCGACGACACCCTGCGGTGGCGCCGATGACCGCGCCCGGCGAAGCGATGCACGCGCTGGTGGCGCGGCTGTACCCGCTGTGCCGGAGCATCACCGGCGACGGTGTGCGCGCCACCTTGGAGATCGTCGGCGAGTACGTCCCGCTGCGGGTGCACGAGGTGCCGACCGGGACCCAGGTGCTCGACTGGACGGTGCCGCAGGAGTGGAACATCCGCGACGCGTACATCGCCGACACCGCCGGAAACCGGATCGTCGACTTCGCCGCGTCCAGCCTGCACGTGCTCGGCTACAGCGTGCCGGTGTCGGCGACCATGCCGCTGGCCGAGCTTCGCGCGCACCTGCACACCCTGCCGGACCAGCCGTCCTGGGTGCCGTACCGCACCAGCTACTACCAGCCGGAATGGGGGTTCTGCCTGGCCCAGGAGACCCTGGACGCGTTGCCGGACGGCGAGTACGAGGTACGCATCGACTCCACACTCGCGGACGGCCACCTCACCTACGCCGAGCATGTGGTCCCGGGCCGGGTTCCTGACGAGGTGATCGTCTCCTGCCACGTCTGCCACCCGTCGCTGGCCAACGACAACCTGGCCGGCATCGCGGTGGCGACGTTCCTGGCCCGTGCGCTGGCCGAGCGGACGCCGTACTACACCTACCGGTTCCTCTTCGTGCCCGGCACCATCGGGGCGATCACCTGGCTGGCCCGCAACGCCGAGCGGGTGGAGCGGGTCAAGCACGGGCTGGTGCTGGCCTGCGCGGGCGACCCGGGCCAACTGACGTACAAGCAGAGCAGGCGCGGCGACGCGGAGATCGACCGGGTGATGCGGCACGTGCTGCGCGCGTCCGAACGCCCGCACCACATCGCCGTGTTCACTCCGTACGGCTACGACGAGCGGCAGTTCTGCTCGCCCGGGTTCGATCTCGGCGTGGGCTCGCTCAGCCGGACACCGTACGCCCGCTACCCCGAGTACCACACCTCGGCGGACAACCTGGACTTCGTCTCCCCGGAGGCGATGGCGGACACGCTCGCCGTCTGCCGCGAGGCATTCGCCGTCCTCGACCGAAACCGGCGGTACGTCAACCTCAGCCCCTACGGCGAACCGCAGTTGGGGCGACGCGGGTTGTACGACTCGCTCGGCGGCCGCAGCGACGCGAAGCAGGCCGAGATGGCCATGCTCTGGGTACTCAGTCTCTCCGACGGCGAGCACAGTCTGCTGGACGTCGCTGACCGGTCCGGGCTGCCGTTCGACACCGTCGCCGCCGCGGCCGACGCCCTGCACGGCGCCGGGCTGGTCAAGGCATGACGGCGATGTCCGCCCAGGGGGAGAAGACGACGGCACCGACAGGCCCGGCCAGACGTGCCATAGCCGGCCGGCTGTCCTGGGGACTTGCCGACCAGGCGGCCTCCAGCTTGTCCAACTTCGTGGTGGGCGTCTACGTGGCCCGCTCGCTGGGGGTGACCGCGTTCGGCGTGTTCAGCCTGGCCTGGGTGACCTACGGCGTGGTGCTCAGCGTCTCCCGCGGCCTTGCCACCGATCCGCTCGTGGTGCGCTTCAGCGGCGTGTCGGACGTGTCCTGGCGCGGGGCGGTGGCCCGCTCGTCGGGTACCGCGCTCGGCGTCGGCGGGGTCATCGGCGCGGCGTGTCTGATGGTCGGCCTTGCTGTCGGCGGCCGTGTGGGGTCCGCGTTCGCCGGCCTCGGCGTCATGGTGCCGGGGCTGCTGCTGCAGGACGCCTGGCGGTTCGCGTTCTTCGCCGCCGGTACCGGGCGGAAGGCGTTCGTCAACGACCTGGTGTGGGGCGTCGCGCTCGTCCCGGCCATGGTGCTGGCGGCCCGCGTGGGCAGCGTGGCCGCTTTCGTGCTCGCCTGGGGCGGATCCGCCGCGGTAGCCGCGGGGT
Organism: Streptantibioticus rubrisoli; assembly: GCF_024436055.1. Taxonomy (GTDB): domain Bacteria; phylum Actinomycetota; class Actinomycetes; order Streptomycetales; family Streptomycetaceae; genus Streptantibioticus_A; species Streptantibioticus_A rubrisoli. The sequence continues at coordinate 145,940 of NZ_JANFNH010000009.1, forward strand.
ACGGCTGCTTCCAGTCCGGCATCCGGCCCCGGATGACCGGAGCGCGCGAGTGGCTTCGCGAGCACCGTGACCTGGGCTACCGGTACCTGGTCGAGAACGTCGGCGTCAGCGGCGCAAGCCAGCTGCGGGCGTACGGGCTCGGCGCGATCGTCGGGGTCAGCGCGGTGGGTGTGGTCCGGGGCGCCGAGCTCCTGCTCGGCCCGTTCATGGCTGTGCTGATGGGGCTTTCCCTGGTCACGGTCGCGGAGGCCGCACAGGTGCTGCGGCGGGCCCCGCACCGCCTTGGCGCGTTCTGCCTCGTGCTGGGCGGCGGGCAAGCCGTCGCCGCACTGCTGTGGGGCGGGGCCCTGCTGCTGATGCCGGACCGGTTCGGCGAGCTCGTGCTCGGCGACGTGTGGCACTTCGCCTCGAAGCTCATCGTGCCGGTCACGCTCGGCGTCGCGGGCGCCGGCCTCGGCACTGGCGCGGCGGCCGGGCTGCGCGCGCTCGCCGCGGCGCGGCGCAGCCTGCGCTGCCAGCTTTCCGCCTCCACCTGCTATGTCATCGGCGGGCTCGGCGGTGCGGCCGTCGGCGGCACGGTCGGCTCGGCCTGGGGCGTCGCCGCCGCGACCGTCGGCGGCTCGGCCGTGTGGTGGCTGCAACTGCGGTCCGCCCTGCGCGAACGCCACCACATCCCCATCCGCGAAGTGAGGACGCCATGACCGCCCATCCCCGGTTGAGCATCGGCCTGCCCGTGTACAACGGCGAGGAGTACCTCGCCGAATCGCTCGACGCCCTGCTCGGCCAGACCTACGAGGACTTCGAGCTGGTCATCTCCGACAACGCCTCGACCGACGGGACGCGAGACATCTGCCGCGATTACGCCGCGCGGGACTCGCGCATCCGGTACATCCGGCTGCCCCGGAACATCGGTGCCGCGCCGAACCACAACCACGTGTTCACCGAGTGCCGCGGCGAACTGTTCAAGTGGGCCTCGCACGACGACCTGTACGCCCGGGACCTGCTCAAGCGCTGCGTCCAGGCGCTGGACGAGCGGCCGGACGTCGTGCTCGCGCACTCCGGCCAGGCGGTCATCGACGGCGGCGGCCAGGTGAAGGTCCCGTACGAGTACGGGCTCGCCACCGACTCGCCGCACGCGCCGGAGCGCTTCCGCAGCATGCTGTTCGAGCCCGGCGGTGACGACTTCTACGGGGTGATGCGGGCCGACGTGCTGCGCCGGGTGAAGCCGCACGACAGCTACCACCACGCCGACCGCACGTTCGTCGCCGAGATCGCCCTGCACGGGCCCTTCCACCAGGTGCCGGAGCTGCTGTACTTCCGCCGCGACCACCCCACCCGCGCCGAGCGGGCGAACCCTTCCAAGCGCTCCCGGTGCGTCAACCTGGACCCGCGCCGGGCAGGCCCACTGCACCCGACACCCCGGCTGCTCGCCGAGTACGTCTGGGGCTTCGTCGCGGCGATCGGGCGGGCTCCGCTGTCCCCGGCCGACCGGCGCGCGTGCTACCGCCACCTGGCCGCATGGATGACCAGCCGGGTCCGGCCGGGCGCGGGCGAGCGGGTCGAGGACCGCGCCCCGGTCGACCCGGCCGAGCTCACGGTCTGCGTCAACGCCCTCGTCGCCGGCCGTGAGGGGAGGCAGGCATGAAGCCTGCGAACGAACCCACGGTGCGCGTCGGGGTGTTCGGCCTGCTCGGCTCCGGAAACCTCGGCAACGACGGGTCGCTCGAGGCCGTGCTCGGGTACCTGCGCGCCGAGCACCCGGAGGCGATCGTGGACGCGCTGTGCGGCGGACCCGAGGTCGTCTCGACCCGGTACCAGATCCCCGCGACGCGGCTGCACTGGTATCGCGGGGAGTACCGGACCGCGTCGCGTGTGGCCGCGATCGCGGCCAAGGGTCTGGGCAAACTCGTCGACGCCTTCCGCACCGCCGCCTGGGTGCGACGGCACGACGTGGTGATCGTGCCGGGCATGGGCGTCCTGGAGGCCACGCTGCCGCTGCGGCCGTGGGGCTTCCCGTACTCCCTGTTCCTGCTCTGCGCGTCCGGTCGGCTCTTTCGCGCCCGGGTCGCGCTGGTCAGCGTCGGCGCCGCCGCGATCGGCAACCGGCCGACCCGGGCCCTGGTGCGCTGGTCGGCTCGGCTGGCCGTGTACCGGTCGTACCGGGACACCCCGTCCCGCGAGGCGATGCGGAGGATGGGCGTGGACACCGCACGCGACGAGGTCTACCCGGACCTCGCGTTCTGCCTGCCGACGCCGCCGGCGAGCGCGCCCTCGGGTCCGCCGGGCACAGTCTGCGTCGGCGTCATGGCCTTCCACGGGAGCAACGACGACCGCGCCCGCGCCGAGGAGATCCACCGGCGCTACCTCGACGGGACGATTCGGTTCGTCCACGCACTGGTCGAGGACGGCAGGCCGGTCCGGCTGCTCACCGGAGACCGGGTCGACGCGCCGGTGGCCGCCGCGGTCCTCGACGCGGTGGACTCACCGCTGGTCTCGGCTGCCGACGTGGCGTCGCTGGCCGACCTGATGAAGGAGACGGCGGCTGCCGACACCGTGGTGGCGATCCGCTACCACAACCTGGTCTGCGCGTTGAAGGTCGGCACGCCGACGCTCGCACTCTGCTATGCGGCGAAGAGCGACGCGCTCATGGCGCGGATGGGCCTCGGCGAGTACTGCCACCCGGCTCGCGAGGTCGACGCCGACCGGTTGCTGGAGCAGTTCCGGGCGCTGGAGCAGCAATCGGCACAGCTGCGGCAGACCCTCACCGAGCGGAACCTGGCCGCCGTCCGGCACCTCGAGCGCCAGTTCACCGCCTTGACCACGGCCCTGTTCCCGGCGGCCGACCACGCCCGAACCCACGCCCGGCAGGAGGCCCCGTGAAAGCGACCGAAGTCCCGGAGATCGCCGGAGCGTACCTCTTCGAGCCGACGCCGCACGCCGACGAGCGCGGCTTCTTCTGCCGCACCTTCGACGCCGACGCGGTCCGCTCGGTGGGCCTCGACCCGCACGCCTTCGTCCAAGACAGCGTGTCCCGCTCGGCCCGAGGCGTGCTGCGCGGCCTGCACCTGCGCTCCGGCGCTGGCGAGGCCAAGCTGGTGCGCTGCTCGTACGGGAAGATCTTCGACGTCGTCGTGGACCTGCGGACGGACTCGCCGACATACCTGGGCCGGGCCTTCTTCGAGCTGTCCGACGACACGCAGATGACCTTGTACATCCCGGCGGGATGCGCCCACGGCTTCCAGGCGCTGACCAAAACCGCCGACGTCTCGTACCGGATCGACCGCCCGCACGATCCGGCCGAGGACGTGACGATCGCCTTCGACGACCCGGAGCTCGCCATTGCCTGGCCGCTGCCGGTCATATCGATGTCCCCACGGGACCGGGAGGCGCCGAGCCTCGCCGAGGTCCTGCGGCAACAGGAGAGTTGAGGTCGGAGTGGACACCGAAGACGCAGGCGGGTTCCTCCTGCCCCGGTCGCGGATGGCGAACGAGCGGCTGCACGCCCTGGTCCCCGGCGGCGCGCACACCTACGCCAAGGGCGACGACCAGTACCCCGAGAACCTGGCCCCGGTCATCAGTCACGGCCGCGGTGCCCACGTGTGGGACATCGACGGCAACCGCTACATCGAGTACGGCTCCGGCCTGCGGTCCGTCAGCCTCGGCCACGCCCACCCGCGCGTGATCGAGGCGGTGCGGCGGGAACTCGACCGCGGCAGCAACTTCGTCCGGCCGTCCATCGTGGAGGTCGAAGCCGCGGAACGCTTCCTGGCCACGGTGCCGACCGCCGAGATGGTGAAGTTCGCGAAGAACGGCTCCGACGCCACCACCGCCGCGGTACGCCTCGCACGCGCCGCCACCGGGCGCCCGCGGGTGGCCATCTGCGCCGACCATCCGTTCTTCTCCGTCGACGACTGGTTCATCGGCACCACGCCGATGTCCGCCGGTGTTCCGGCGGCGACCAACGAGCTCACCGTGGCGTTCCCCTACGGGGACCTGGCCGCCACGGAGGAACTGCTCACCCGGTACCAGGACGAGGTCGCCTGCCTGATCCTCGAACCCGCCACCCACACCGAGCCTTCCCCAAGCTCTCCACTTAGTTCGAGCGGGGGAGACCCCACTCCCGGGTACCTCGCCGGGCTGCGCGAGCTGGCCGACCGGCACGGCTGCGTACTGATCTTCGATGAGATGATCACCGGCTTCCGCTGGTCCGAGGCGGGCGCCCAGGGCCTGTACGGCGTCGTGCCCGACCTCTCCACGTTCGGCAAGGCGCTGGGCAACGGGTTCGCCGTCTCCGCGCTGGCCGGGCGCCGCGATCTGATGGAGCGGGGCGGGCTGCGTCACCGCGGCGACCGGGTGTTCCTGCTGTCCACCACGCACGGTGCGGAAACGCACTCCCTGGCAGCCGCGATGGCCGTGCTCACCACCTACGTCGAAGAGGGCGTCACCGCGCGGCTGCACGCCCTCGGCGAGCGGTTGGCCGCGGGGGTTCGCGACGCCGCGGCAGCCATGGGCGTCGGAGACCACGTCGTCGTCCGGGGACGGGCCAGCAACCTGGTCTTCGCCACCCTCGACGAGAACCGGCAGCCGTCACAGCGGTACCGCACCCTGTTCCTGCGCTGGCTTCTCGCGGGCGGTGTGCTGGCCCCGTCGTTCGTGGTGAGCAGCGCGCTCGACGACGCCGACATCGATCGCACCGTCGACGTGGTGGCCCAGGCATGTGCGGTGTACCGGAAAGCACTGGACGCCGCTGACCCCACCCCGTACCTGGCCGGACGACCGGTGAAGCCCGTATTCCGCCGCTTGGCGTGACGTGACGTCAGCGACGCTCCCGCCGACCGGCCTCGGCCATCCGATCGACCAGCCGGTCAGCCATCCGGTCGACCAGCCACGCGGTCGCCGGTACCACCGCCAGCGCGGTGCACCAGCCGCCGAGGACGTCGGTCGGGTAGTGCGCGCCCAGGGCCACCTGCGCCCAGCCCATGGCGGCCCCGGCACCCAGCGCCGCGGCGAGCACGAGTGACGTGCCGACCGTCCTGCCGAGGCCGAACCGGCCGGTCGCGAGCAGCGCCAGCACAAGGGCCAGCGCGGTGAGGAAGGCGGTGTGCCCGCTCGGATAGGACAGGTTGCCGCCGCCGTGGATGGTGCGTCCCACCAGATGCTTGAGCAGCGACGCCGTCCCCACGGCCATGGCGGCGCCCGCAACGACGAGCACCGCTGCGCGAGGACGCCGAAGCAGCAGGCAGCCCATCACTGTGGCCACGACCAGCATCACCGCTCCGGCGGGTTGCCCCAAGAAGTCCAGGACCACAGCGAAGCGCCGCCACGGCGGCCGCACACTGTCCGCCGTCGGCTGGATGATCCACCTGTCCACCCTGCTGGGCTCGCTCTGACCGGCGTACCGGACACCGAGCACGACGACCACCAGCGTGGCGAGGGCCGCGATCAGCCCGAGCCGCGCGCGCAGCGATAGCGGCAGCAGCGCGGGCGCCGACTGGCCGGTCACACGCCCACCGCGTCCGGTGGAACTGCGGTGCTTCGCCGGGATCGGTAGATGGTGTTCCGGATCTTGGCTTCTTGAGACAGGGGGAGGATGCGGTCCTGCATCCGACCGGTGGGCAGCCCAGAATCAGCGGCCTTCTGTTTCCCCTGCGCCAGGCCGACTTGAAGACGGCCCGGCCTGCTTTCGGTGACCTTCTTGTCTGCCATGCGCACAACTGCTGTGTGTCCCGGTTCCCGTGGGATCACGAGTGGTTCAACGACCGGCGGATCGACCCGCTGCTGCCCGCGCCGCACACCATGCCTCACCAGCCGACTCCCACCCTGCCACGAGTGCCTGCCGATCCGAACACCCCACTCATGACCGCGACGGGGCAAAGCCCGCACACCATCGCAGACCATCCGGCAGATGCGATACACCTCCCCCTCCAATCGGGGCCGTTGACGCCATGTCACCCGACGCTGCCGCGATGCCACGCCCTGAAAACTGGCCGCTGCCGCCCGCCGACATGACAAGCCGGAATCATCAGATGTACGGGCTGCGCGGCCGGACCGAGCGAGATCGCAAACACCTCAAGCGCGAACCCGGCCGGACCCAGGCCCGCTTGGGCCAAGCGATCCAACGCCACTCGATGCTGGACGACGAGACCGTCGGCGTCTGCGGGCGCCAACTCCCCACCAAAGAGCCCCCCGTCGTGTCCGACTCGGCCCGCGCGGGAGCCGTCAGCCTGTGCAGCGCCGAACTCGCCGACCTGTCCATCACCTGGCCAAGAGGATCACAATCAGCCTCTACTTGCCACCCTGCCCAACACTGCGGTCGCGGCAAACCGCCGTCGGAAAGTCCAAACGTCGCCTCCTGGCTGCTGGAGCCGTTCCTGCTCCTACTGGTGGTGTTGGTATTGCCTGGCGGTGTTGCCATTGCGGGGTCGGGTCAAGCGGTAGCCACTGGTCTGCCGACACTGGCGCAACGGCGCCGTCACCGTATCCGATGGGATGCCCGGGCGCACCGTGCAGCACCGGCTGCCATCTGCGCTCGAAAGTCGCGCAGGGCGAATGGCCAATAGGCGCCCATGCTCCAGCACGGGCCACGCGTCGGCCCCGCCGAGACAGACTCGAAGCCTGTGAGCTGATGCTGCCGGGTCGCCCCCTACGCAGCCTGCTTCACTCGCGCGTGGTCGCCAACTGAAGCGCTGAGAGGGTCCGGCAGTAGGCGTTACCTGAGGCGCCGGTTGGTGGGCCGGTTGTCCCAGCGGTAGCGCGGGGCCGCGCGGCGGATGGGCATGCGCAGCGTGACCGTCGCGGCGGACAGGTAGAGGTAGAAGTCCACGATGCGGCCGCGTCTTTCGGTGCGCGCCGCAGCATGCCGGAGCCGTTCATCCACGCGTGCCCGCGTTCGACCCCTCAGCGCTTGCTGGCCTGGATGGGGCGGGCAGGCCCTTGCGGGCGATCTCGCCGGTGAAGCCGAACTCTGCCAGGGGGTACGGGACTTGTCGCTGTCGTGGCCGCGGTCCAGGTTCACGTTGACCTGCTCGACACCCTTGCCGGGAGGAAGTCTACCTATATAGAGTTTTGCTCATGCCAACTCGACGTGACTCCGCGCAGACAAGACTGGTTTTCCGGGCGCTGCGGGCCGGGGGGCAGACCTGGCGGTACGGCTACGACATCGCCAGCGAGACCGGTCTGGCGCCCGGAACCCTGTACCCGATCCTCGCCCGGTTGACGGACCGGGGGCTGCTGGAGAGCCAGTGGGAGCAGGACCCGCCCACCGGCCGACCGCGCCGACACCTGTACCGGCTCAGCACCGAGGGAGCGGTCCACGCGGCGAACCTGGCCGCCGAGCCGGTGACGCCCCCCAAGACGGTCGGCTACCGCACTCGACTCGCGGACGGCCAGTCATGACCGGGGACCGGGTGGGGCGCGCCGCTGAGGCGGGCCTGCGGTTCCTACCGACCAGGCGGCAGGAGTTGGGGCGGGCCATGCTCGCCGAGGCCGCCGTGGCGGAGGCCGGGCCGATGCGCAGGAAGTGGCTGCGCGCCGCATGCTGGTTCATCGTCAAGGGCGCCGCGCCGGTGTGGCTGCGCTGGACCGCCATCACCGTCAGCGCGCTGTTCATCTGCTGGATCGGCTACAACGGCATCGACTCCGGCTTCCAGGGCACGCCGCCCGAGGTCGCATGAGATCCGGCATCGGTGCCCTGGCCACCGACTACACCACCCTGGCCGAGGACCTGGCCAGCCATGGCTACGTCGTGGTGGGGATGGACGCGCCGTACAGCACCACCGTGGTCGTGCTCTCAGACGGCCAGGTGGTGACCAAGACGGCCGCGGGCAACCCGGGCGAGGCCCGCCTGTCGACTACCGAGCAGGACCTCCGCAGCGACAGACTGATCGCCTTGTGGTCCGCCGCCACCCGGTTCGTCCTCGACCAGATGACCCGGCTCGACAACGCCGAACCGACCGGCCCGTTC